>DATFSU010000015.1:0-458991 GCA_035262465.1 Candidatus Angelobacter sp.
TGTTATAAGCGTTTTCAGAAGGGTGCGTGCCTCGGAATAATTGGAGTTCTTTATCGCTTTCATTGCCTGTGTAAACAGAGCGGCGTCCGACTGCCTGACGTTATTGCCTGAGGCAGGCGTTTGCCCGTAAGAGCAGGACAGCAACGCTACAAAAAGCACAACCGTATACATGGTGACTCGCAGCATGATCAATCTCCCTGAACCCTCGACTCGAACCTCCATCAGTCTAGCCCTACTCAACCCGTTTTGGCTGGCTGGGCATCTTCAGAACGCTTTTGTGGGAGTTTTATGCGCAGGTACCAGTGGAGACCGGGGCAGCCCGGTATTAGCTCGCGTAAAATCGCCATTACACTCACAAATCGGATAGTGAGTGTAATCGCCTGATTACAACAGTTATGATTGTCAGCTATGAAAATGACCCTCGGTTTGAGCTTGCTCATTACTGCCGTAGTAATGGCTGTACCTGCTCCCGCGCAGCACATGAATGATAAGGACTCACCATGTGCCTCAATCGCTGGCACGGCTGATCTCGTTGGGTGTTTGTCCAAGGCGCAGACATCGGCGGACGCCAATCTCAATGCGTTCTACAAAAAGGTGCTTGAAACGCTCCATAGTCGGCCCGACGATGTCGGGCGGCTACGTGATGCCGAAAGATTGTGGTTGCAATACCGCGATGCGAATTGCGCGGCTGAGCGCGGCCTCTATGGCGGAGGCAGCGGTGGGCCACCAGCATATCTTTCCTGCAAGGAAGCAATGACGAGAGCACGAACGAAAGAGCTGCAGACGATGTATGAGTGGCTTGTGAACAAATAACTGTCGAAAAAATCGCCATTACACTCGCAATCGGATAGTGAGTGTAATCGCCTGTTAACGACAGCTACGTCCGGTGCATAATAAGAGCTGGCAGTCTTGGGGGAAGAAGTTTTTCCGGTGGGAGAAACAGCCATGACCTTACGAGGACTCCTTTGTGTGCTATTAGTCGCGTTCGGGACCGGAGCTCCATCAAGCTCCGCCCAGTCTAAACCCAGCGCCGCCGCCTCATCAGGTTCGACGAAGGAAAACATAAGCCTTCTCCTCGCCCGTGAGAGTGAGGCGTTGGCTCATTTCCAGCAAGTGCTGGCACCTGGCATTCGCTGCGATCAGGGTGCGAAGGAGTTCCGCCAAACCTGCCACGACATGGTCGCGAAGTTGAAAGACGAAGCGCAACAGGCCCAACGAGACATCGCCCAGTATCGGGCATCCGACGCAGGGCAGCCTGCAGACCTGTTCGATATCTATGACCAATTGCAGTTCTTACTAAAAGATATTGAAATCCTTTCTATCGAAGACGAGTACAACGGAGATGGCAACCACCACGCCCTTGCCGAAAGCTATAACGGCTTCGTCAAACTCACCGGGGTTTGGTTCTCGGGTGAGATGAGAAAAGTAATCCTGGCGCTGTCCCGTTGACGCTTCCGCTAGGTCGAGCTCAAACGGAGCCCGGAGCAACTGTGGTCCCTTGGCCCAACCCATCTCGATGATTGGCGTAACATCGCCATTTCACTCACAACCGGGTTATGAGTGAAAACGCCTGATTACAACAGTCATTCCGCCGAAAGCGATTGGCGAGTCCTCCGATCGTCCCCTGGGTAAACATCTATGATCGGCTCACGTCTAATATCAAACGGTCCCTAACTTGAGACTCTATGCGTACGAAACTCGCAATCGTCGCCTTGCTGTTTTCGGCCACTGGTTACGCCACATCTAAGAGTGTGGATCTGGGTGGGCTGGTGCTTTCCGTGTCCGATTCACCGACGGCGCAGATCTTTCACATCGTGGACCAGCTCTCGCAATGGAGCATCTATACGCACAAAGAATATGTGCGTTGGGCGGACAAGACCCAATTGCTCGACCAACGGGACCGCGAATTGCTCCAACAGCACGCCGAAATGCTCAAAAAGCGTGGCCAGGGGCATGGATTTGAACAGACGTTCTTAGTGGATGATTCCATCGAGGATGCCGCTGCTAAGGGCATTGCAAAACAGCTGCTGTCGCCCGAGGAGGCGAATGCCGAGCGTGACATCCTGCTGCACTTTGCCCCGAAGTTACAGCCCCTCTTGCGGCAACGCCAGGCCGACATCGTCGCCCTGGAACAACAACTCGTGGCCGAGCGGGCGCGGATGGCACCGCTGGTTGTACAGCTGGCGCATTTTGCGGAGGTAAAGGATCCGCCGACCGTGGCAGTCTTCCTGGTGGCCAACGCCGAAGAGCACAACGGCGGGGGTCAAGCGAACGGGGGACGCCTGATTGTTGAGGTGCCGTCACCGGACGCCATCGGCGTATTGCTGCACGAGTCTCTTCACTGGTTGCTCAAGCCGCAAGAAGCTGCGATCCGGTCGGCGGCTGAAACGGCGGGCTTGGACTTCACGGCGCTCAACGAGGGGATCGCTTACGCTTTGTATCCCGGCATCTCGGCTGATAGTGAGCAGGGCGATCTTCTGATTGAACAACTCGTGAAGATGCAATTGCGCAGCACCCCGGCTTCCGACCGTTATCTGCAGTTCGACCAGATCGCGGCAGTGATTCGTCCGCTACTCAGAACGGCCTTGGCGCACAACGAAACCATCACTACGTTCTTGCCGAAAGCCGCCGCCAAGTGGCGCAGCGTCGCGCCCAAAAGGGCACCTGCGCCAGAAGGGCGTCCGGGCGAGAGGTAAAAGTTCCCTGTCGCAATCAAACGCCTTGCTATCCTACTCTATAGTTGGCGTAACATCGCCATCTCATCCATAGCGGGATTGTGAGTGTAAACGCCTGTTTACAACAGTCACGCCTGTCGAGGTATCTTTCCATCGCTTTTCAAACAATCGAGAACCCACTGTGCGTGGCGAGCGACTTGACGGTTTGCATTTTCCGCGATGTTGACTATTTCTGCTTCGAATTCTGGGGTAGTAACTTTCGGGGTAAACCGAGCGAAGGCGCGTATCTCACGAACTGGAAGACCCTGAACACGTTCGAGGATTAGCTTGCGCATACGGGCGCCCTGATCCTCGTTCAGCGGATGCTTACGAAGCAATCTGAGAATGTCGGCTTTGTAGTAGCCGGATCGGAAATACCAAGGATTCGCTTCAAGGAATTGAACAGCCATTTCAATCGCTGCGGCATCCCCAATCCTCAAAAGCTCAAATTCGCGGCTGAGGCCGCCTGGAAACGCAAGCGTATCGTAAGCCTCATGGAAGATGCGTGCCGCTTCGTGCCACGCCGCCTCATGCTTTGGGCTTTCGCGGCGTTTTCTAGACAGATCAAGCACTCGCTGCCTGAGCTTTTCGAGTTCCGCTGCATTGGTTTCGAAAACGTTCATATCTGCAAAGCGACTGTGCCGGAATGGAACTGGCGAAAAATCGCCATTACACTCGTCACGATCTTGTGAGTGCAATCGCTAGACGGACGAGGCCATGAAACAAGCTTAGTCCCGTTTCTCAGTGCGAGCGCATCTGCCAAATCGCATCATAGCCGCATTGGTTGGCCGGCGAAATACAGTTCACCGGGTTGTGGTACATGATGACCTTTGTCCCAATCGGGAGGTCAAGATTCACATTGAAAAGGCGCTGCTTCTCTCCCGGCAAGCTTGTTGAATGGTTGTCGTACTGGATGTAGTACTCGGTGAACGAGCCATCTGGGAACTGGAACTGCAAGTGCGAATCGTGCTCGATTACGTTCTGATAGCCGGTATCATCCCAGCCGTCAATCTGTGAGATGTGCATAGCATAGGGGAGGGTGTAAACATATTCCGTTTCAGGGATGTTGCCCACTTGCGGACCGATCCGCAACGCAAGGTAGTTGCTTGGAGACTCTTGGGCAACGTATCCCCCCGGGCAGTTACCAGAAATTGCAAACTCCGGACAAGTTAACATTTGATGAGCGGCGCTGATTGGGTGAGGGGGTGGACTGGTCGCATGAACTGAGGGCGGAGTGATAGGGTTTAGCGATTCAGAGCACCCAGACAGCACGATGCAAAAGCAAAGCGATACCGCGGAGATAAATTTAATGGCGAGCGAGCTTAATCCCAGACAAGCTGGATTGGCGAGTAACAAAAGTGCCATTTTCAAACCACGCAAGCTTTCCCCAACGGATGGCATGAAATCCTGTGACTTGGTGCTCATTTCGCGCTCCCGACAGGGTTTATGGAGTATCCGCTCACTTCTGCGGACAGGGATGTTAAGTCTCATGGTGCGCTAACCTGCTGTTTGACGAACGAACCGTAAAGCATCCAGTGCAAGGTGCTGCTACCGCACAGGTCAGTAAAGGCGTCCATCTGGAGAGTCAGGAGCGGCAGCGGTGTCGGAAAAACAACTTGAGGAATCGCGAAGGAAATGGACTCCCCAGCCTTGAAATTGTAATCTTTGCCGCCAATCACCTCGCTCAACTCATTGCTCGCTGAGTAGCCCTCCCACTTAGTGAGTGCCCCATTTCCGTCGCACCAAGAGTTTATCTGTAGGGTTCCGTGGACTTCTTGAACATCCATCTCTTGCGGAAATCTAAATTGAATCTGTCTCAGTCCAGTCTGCTGCTGTATTCCCAGCTCTTCAATAATCTCAAAAGTTCCATTACCGTCCGCGCGGCTGGCCACCGTGAACTGGTCATGTCGGTAGTAGTGGACGCCATCGCTTTCATCGCAGCTCATTCCAGTTTCCGGACTCCCGCTACACGTCAAAGGCTGCGGCGGCGGGAAAGGCGGCGGTGCTGGTACTGGTGTCGGCGTTGGTACTGGCGTAGGCGTTGGTATTGGCGTCGGCGTGGGTGTAGGAATCGGGTCAGAGGTACCAGGCGAGGAGGGACCTGCGGCGTGAACGACGGGGGAAGCGATGCCGGAGGATCCGCAGCTGCACAGCAAAGCAACGAACAGCAGGATCGGGAGATGAGAGATCGTACGCAAGAAAATCCCTTGCATTTAAAACGTCCTCTTGAATTTGAAAAGTACGCACTATCGCTTTCAAGGATGGATGCGAGCGTCTCGGGCGGTTGGGGTTAACCGCGCATATCCAGCGTTGCCGCATTAAAATAGTCAAGATGGCTGTGACTGTCAAGGATTTTCAGCAACATCGGTCGGCAAAATGACAGAACAATCTACTTGCCACCGCGACGTTTCCGGCGATTTCACGTGCGCCGGATAATCAGGCATTTCCTTTGCCAAAAGCTAAAGACCCATTTTTCTAGGCAGGACGGCAACACGGAAGTGAATCGCTCTAACCTCAGCAATCCCACTCCAGGAGTGTGTCAAGAGGGATAGTCAGGCGTATTTGCTTGATCCGTAGGGATTTCTGGGCCCGTTGAGAGGGCAAAACGAGGGCAATGAAGTGTTCTTACACAGGTCAAAACTAAGCCTCAGCAGGCAAAGATCAGGAGGCGGCCCAGGAGCCTATATATAAAGGATGCGAGTATTGCAGAAACTCCTCTAGAGTTACCATGGCCCGATCATTCCCGGTGGTGACGGATGCCTTCAGAAGCAGTTCGCGGAACGTTCGGGATGTCAGAAATCCAGTGCGGGTTGAAACCGGAGCCAGCTGGTACAAGATGGCACTCATGAGGTTCTGGTTTACTGCCAGGTACAGAATGCATCCAACTCGGCGTTCGGCCTCAAGTGCTGCGCGAATTTTCTCATATTGCTTTGCACTCTTGAGGGAATGCTCATACTCCACCGCAAACTCACGTATTTCATTGCCCAGCCAGACCTTCACAATGGCGTCATAATCCTTCTGATATGGTGCTGTGGAGACCAAATTCTCCGAGGTAATCTCGACTTCGGATTGCCAGCTCACCAGCAAGGATCTGCGGACCAGAGACAGCCTGATAGCATTGAGCTCCAGTGCATGAAACACCTGGGCACGATCAGGCATTTGGTGTGTTCTTGAATGCAGAGCAATTGCAAATTCATGATGGCTTTCGAGCTCCAGAAGTCCCTTTTGGTTCACCGTGTACACAGCAGATCCGTCCCAGAAGACATCTTTTACCCGGTCGACGCGGCCGGCCCTGAGAAGACGTTGCATACGCCAATTGAAGCTGCCGCGCGATGATTCAGCCGCATCGTGCCGCAGGAGATCGAACAACTGCTGGTGACTGACGAACCGGCAATTGCGGACCATGCGTAGCAGGGGAATATCTCCTGCTCCAGTTATCACGATGCTCCCTTTGGGGTACCGCATGAGAATAGTGTTATGCCGAAATCCGCTCCCCGATGCGCACCAGTTTGCCTGGCTGGCGGGCGTTGGTCGGCGCAATTAATTGCCAGAAGCCGCTGCTGGTCTGGACCCAGTCTCCCGGTCTCATCAGCAACATTGCTTCCTGTTCTTCTCGCAGTCGGCTCGCCGCAATGACCTCGCTAAAAATTGATTTCCATGCAGCAGAAGTGAAATCAATTTGCCCATGGAGCTGGCTTGATACGGCGATCAGATAACAATCGGGAATCGCAGATGTGACGGCCTTCCGTCCGAATAGGAGCCGGTTCCCACCGTACGCCTGCGTCAGATCTGCACAAGCGAAAGTACGGCCGATGGCGCGTTGCGGGTGATGGGGATTGAAATCTCCGACCCCATTGAACCGAATCAATCCCGATGTAACCCAGTGCCTCCTCACCTTGCCGCCACACTTCACACCCGTAGAGTTGTAATACGCAGCGTGGCGGGTAAAGCGGTGCGGGTCGTCCGGATCTTTTCCGAAACGAGCCCACCAATTAGTGCCGAAACTGAGTACCTGGACCAGCATCTCCGAGCTTCTCCAAAAGCTTCTGATTGATCTCGCTGATCCGGGCAATCCGTTCTGCGACCGGCAGCCTGTGCACCTCGCTCATCGCGGCGACGATTTCCAGGCCAAGGCTCTCTTTGCGCTCCTGGAAGTACCGCCAGAGGTCTACGAACCGTGCGAGTTCTTTGACCAGCTCGCGCTCTTGTGGAGGTCTGGATTCAACCAGCTTCTCCCAAGCCTCACGGTCTTCGATCGGAGCAAGGTCGCCGCTCTTATCAAAGCGTTTCAACAGTTGTGACATTTCCTCGAGCAATTCCTTTTGCGGGCTATCGTCTTTCATTTATCCAGACTCCTTTCGGAACTACGCTGGCGCTCTCGCAGTGGGCTTGTTTGTGGCGTGCGGCGCTGCACCTTGGCCAACTCCGTCTGCAGGGCTCGCTCGCGCTCGTGGGAGGCGGTCAACTGTTGCTGCAAGGTGCTGATCTGCGCAATCAGAGAGCCTTCCGGTTCGTTCCTCTGCGATGCGCCAATGCGTTCGGCATCGTTTTCGGCAGCCTTAGCTGTATCTTTGGCCAGGGAAGGCACCGTTGGCTTCGATTTTGTCTCGCTGCTCAGGCCCGGCCCGCCGCCGGTCGATTGCGGAAGATCACCCGCCGGCAGTATTGGTCGCCAGGCATTTTCTGCGCCATGGGCATTGCTGACAAGCTCGTTGTTCCGCCGAATTGCCTCCTCGGCATAGGCCCGAGCGTCCACCAACGCGTTGTGATACTGCGCTAGGAAGCCGGCAGCAATCAATTCTCGGCGGGTCCGTTCGTCGTGCTGCTGCAGCAGTATGAAGAACGACAGCAAGAGGAGAGACATTGTACCCAGAAGCGCCCAGGAATTGAGGTTCTTGACCGTCGCTTCAACGACGAGCTTGCGCTGTTCATCGATGACGCAGCCGTAGTCGGTATTCTCTGGATTGATTTGCTTCACGGCAAAGTCGAGGAACTCCTGATGCTCTTGCCCTGCCTGCTTATCGGAAGGCTTGGTGGCCGGCCGCTCACTCCGCGCGGCCAAACAGGATAAAAGCAGAAGACACACAACCAGGCGTTCCATGGCTTAGGCAACCCTGCCTTTTCCGAATATCCGGTTCATACGTCTGGCCAGGTCGGGACTCTTGAACCTCAGATTGGCTCCCCGATGGTGCGCAGTGATGCGGTGCAACCGCTGATACACCACCGGTTCAAAACTGGCCAACGAGCAGTGCCGGGGGCGACGCACATGAATGTGCATATGCAGCGTGCCCAGACGATTGTCGGTGGTCAGGATCTGCATCTGTCCTACCGGAAGATTCTTGATCTCGAAATCAACGGCTCTTGTCTTCTCAATCTCGGTTACACTGCCAAAGCCGATCTCTTCGTAGCGTTCCTGCAATACGCCTTTCTTCTCGACCGTCATGGTGTGCCTTTCGCTGGTCACTCTCGCGGAAGCATTGAGGAAATAGCGTGCGGTTTCCTCATCGCGCGTGCGCAGCAGCATGATGGTATTCGGGGCTGACGCTACATCGTCACCGAAACTGCGACTGACGCTCCGCAGCTGCGGAATGGACTGCAGGGAGAACAACAGGGCGGTGTTGCTGCCACGGGCGGTTTGCAGGATCTGGGCGAAATTCGGATAAGCGAATGGAGCAAACTCGTCCAGGATAACGCTGACCATAGGCCGGTTGTCATCGCGCCGTTCCTGCTCATTCAGGTAGCGCTGGCCCACCAGCAGCTGCAAATTTTGCAGCAGCATCCGCCCCAAAGCCGTCACGGCACGGGTGTTCTTGTTGGTATTCAGGGAGACAAAAAGAATCAGCTCCTGCTCCACAATCTCATCGAGTGTCAGCAGATCGTCATAGGCATTGGTGATGACCGAGAGGTCGTCTTCGGTGAACGTCCCCAGCTCGTTTAACAACCCCTGGATCTTCTGCAGACGCTCCCGGTCCTGGAGAGATTGCAAGAGGTTCTTGGCTGACATCTCAAAGTTTTGACGCTGCTGCACCGAGACATGAGAGCCATTGCTGATCCGCTGTGAAGCTTGATGGATTTGCTCCTTGAGCACCAATTCGTCTCTTGCCATCACCAAAACATCGTGGATGTTGTAGATGTTTCCGGTGTAGTCAAGTACCCGACAGATATCACTCAAGTATGCGGCCTGATGTCCCCGAAAGAAGTCTTGCCGTTGCATAAAGGAGTCGAAGAAAGCGTTTACCAGTTCCTGGCTGGAGCCGCCTTTCTTGTAGAGGGGATTGAAGCGAACTGAGATCTCAGGGCGGAACGGATCAAGAATTCGAAGTTGATGGAGCCGGCCAGCGGCAGCAATTTCGGGAACGAGGTCATGCAGAAATTGCTGATCGCCCTTGCCATCAAAAAGAATGACCGGCAGGTGTCCGCCATCGACCTTTCGTCTGATGTCCTGGCTGGCAAGATTGTGCAATAACGTGGTTTTGCCCGAACCAGACTGCCCGACGACGACCGTTTGCATGCGCCGGGAATCGTCCGACCAAAACCATGGATGACCGTAGATGTCGTAACCGGGAACGATGGCTTTCTGCTCGAAAGCCTCTTCGAGATAAGCGCCATCCCGGAGCATGGGAATAAAAACGGCCGGATGAGGCCAGGCGTTCTCGATTCGGGCCTTTCGAGTTTTGATATGCCAGCTGAGGCTCACCAAAGCGCCGGCCAAGCCAATCAGGTAGAGGCCAAATTCGACGATTTGATGGCGCCGTATATGAAAGCGAGAAACCAGAAGAAAGAAGGCCACACCAAGCAGAGCGAAGAAGAACACAAGGAGAACCAGCCCCGCGTTGTCCTCATGCGTCCGATGGTACTCGCGGCGGCCGTATTCGTAGCTGTTATGGTTGATCATCTGATAAAGCTGAAATACAGGAGGACCGCGGCGACGAATAGGGCAATCGAGCCTATGCTCAGCCAAAGCGGATGAATGCGGCTACGGTGGTTGGCATCCCGCGGAGAGGCTGGATCCGAGATGTAGCGCCTAAGCTCGTTCAGCAGGCTCTTCTCCGGGTCTTGCGAATAGGCCTTGCGGAGGAGCTCCCGCATTTCCTGTTGGTTGATGTAGCGCGAAGGCATATTCAGAAGCTCAGTGTGGCCAGTACTTTGTGTGATTCCGCCGGTCCAAATGTCAGCTGCAGGATCGCCGGACTTGAGAGCTGCTCGCGAAGAGCAATGACGCCCTGGATTTGCTCGCCCGGCTGAAGGTCTTCCTTTTGGATCTCGGCCCGGGAGACGGTCACTGGCCTTTCCTGCAACTGGCCAAACTTCTTCAGGATCTGGGTTTCAATTTGCGTGCGGTGAAACGACAGAAGCGAGATGGTCGGCCGCGATGCCAGCAGAAGAACGACTGCAGGTGCAGTGACCCGATATGGCCGGCGTGACTGGTTCCGAACCGAATATTGGAGGTAAAGGGTATTCCTGGACTGAAATAACTGCTGGATGCGGACGGTAATCTGGTTCTTGCCATCTTTGATGCTGCTTGAGTCGACCCGCTCCGCGGCGAGCAAGGCCCGGGTCAGCATCATGTCGGCCGTTTCTTCAAGTTGTGCCCCGCTTTCCGGTGCTGGTCCGGGCGCAGGAATGCGGCTATCCACTGCGAAATTCATGTTGTTTACCTCTCCTGGGGGTTCAAGCTCATAAGCGAAGCGGCGCGATGCGGTCCAGACGAACAGATCGGTGGAAACCCCTGCTTTCAGGGGTTTGATAAAAACCTTGTTCTCATGTCGTTCGATCTGAAACAGGGGACTTCCGGCCGCCGCCATCGTGACCGCTTCGCCGAATTCCAGCACTGTCAGATGATCGAGTGCGGTTGTGACGTGGATGACTTCATCAGAGTTGGTTGGCTTGACCTTCAGCTCGTCGGCAGCGGCGACAACCATTTGCAGCAGCAGGAGCAATACCAAAGCACGCTTCATACTCTTCCTTGAACCTTCTTTTTAAGCAGAACCGGGTCTCCCCGGTTCTGCTTTGTTGGTTAACTATCCGAAGAAGAACTGGCCATCCCTGTACTGAAAAAGGAAAGTCTGCTTTTCTCCACCTTCGATTTTCTCGACCAGGAAACTGCGCCCTTCAGCGTCCCTGTGGATCGCCATCCCGGAGACCTCCGGCATGACCACGCGTACGGCCTTGCCACCAGTCTGCTCTGCCAGCTTGGCGACAAGTTCCTGCGGAAAGGCATGGAAGAGGATCGAGCCACTGCCCTGGCCGCTCGATACCACGCGGTTCAGAGCCTGGCACCAACCCATCCGGTTCTCGGTCTTGCTCGCAGCCCAGACATGCACATAGGAGATAATTGCCTTCATCTCCTGCCTGGCCCGTTCCTCACCGTAACGGTGAGCGGAAAAGGCCTTGCGCCGAGCCTGGAGCCGTTGCTTCCGCAGCTCCTTGTTGGAACCCTGGCGCACAGCCTCCCATTCGGCCTGCGCCTGGTCGAGATCGGCTTTCAACCTGTCCTGGCGCTCGGAGACTCGCCCCACGACGGCTGCGTAGACGCTGTTCACATAGCGGCATTCCTCGAACATCACCCGGGTCACAGTTTCCCCCGAGACCAGTCCTTTGAACTCCTCTATGGGCAGTTTCGCCGTCAACAGGTCCTCAATCTCCTTGCGCACGTGGTTATAAAGTTTGCCGATGCGGTCGTTCTCATCCACATCGAGGTGAATCGGCAAATCCGAGATCCGGAACTCATTCTTGTACTTGAGCCACGGCGCCGGGTTTACCTGTTGACGTATCTCGCCGATCACCTTGGCATCGGGTTGGACCTCGTGTTTGAGGCTGTCGAGGGCTTTCTGGAGTTCTGTGACCAGCTGGTAGGCCAGATCGCTCCTGCCTGCAGCCAGACACGAGGTCTTCAGATCGGTAATCATCCCGATCTGGTTTCCCCGAGCTTTGATCGCCACATGCTCCAGGTTCCACCAGGGAGACTTGGCTTTGCGCAGCTTCATCTTCTGCTGGTGAAATTCGTTGCTGAGCGAGAATCGCTTCCGCACGAAACGCGGGAAGCGCTTTTCTTCCAGAATGCAGATCCAGTCAAAGTCGAAATCGCCACCATTCTTCCTGGCGGCGTCGGAATGGAGGACGTAAGTGCTTTCCAGAAGCAGTTGTTGGCTAACAATCTGAGCGGCTAGCTCGTGCGCCTCTCGGCAGCCCTGTTCGTCCAGATTGCAACTCAGCTGCAGTATGAGGTCGTTAGCTCCGATGTGCTCAATCGGCAACAGGTCTTCGCACATGCGGATGGGATAACGGACGCACAAACCTCGCCTGGAGTTGAGTGAAGTGATGGCTTGCTGCTTGGAGATCCAGTCAGATCCCGCATACAGCCTCCCCTCGCGAACGGCCAGGTAGCCGTCGTCGGCAAGGGCGAAGGCCGGCAGACGGAAACCTCCACCGGTCGCTGCTTTGAACGCCCAGCGCGCGAGCAGACGGTTGAGTTGATTGTTGATGTAGGGGTAACGGACGATGTGACCGCTGGTATCAGCCAGCAACGCCGCTTCTACGGTTCTGACCTCCTCGTCCTGGCTCCTTTCCTCATCGTCCAGGCCCAGGAGTTCCAGCAGTTCGGCGTAACGGCCCGCGCTGATCGAATCGTTCAGCCTGCGGACCTGCCCCAGCGCCTCAGGCAGGATCTCAAGCTGAATGGAGTCATCGGGCGCGTGCTCAATGAGGGTGTAGCTGGACTCGAATTCAAGCTTGCGCGAGAATTCGCGAATTCCCAGCACCACCGGCCCACGGAACCTGCGTCCCTTGCCGAAGACCGAATACATCACCACCGGCGCCTTCAATCCCGGCTTTACCGCGCTTTCCGGAAGAACAATATCGGCGTCGAGCAGCTGCGCCGCATCGTCCTCCATGACCTTGAAGGAGCCCTTGGCTTGGGTCTTTTCGAACGCCAGCCGGAACTGGTAGAAGCAGTTTTCCGGCAGTTGAAGTTTTGCAAACAAAGACCGCCGGATCCAGCCGCGGCAGTCATTGGTTCCCAAAACGTGATCTTCAACCACCAGCACGGATATTTCCGGCTCCTCGATCACCACCTTGCAGGCGGAGACCAGGATGCCGAAGTAAACGATGGCGGCCTGGGGCCAGTGCTGAAAACGTTCCGCTATGGTTGGGCTGTGGTCCTTGTCCACGAAGTAAAACTTGCCGTCCTTGGACGAACCGCTTGCTCCAACTAATTTGTAAGGCGTGTTCTTGAATTTGAGGTTGGCCATTGCGTTTTCTACCTGCGATTCCTCGTAGGCGTCCAGAGGCTCCGTAGGTACATTCACAACCGCGACTTTGATTCCCGGATACAGCGCGTTGAGAAGCGTCTTCTCGAGCGTCGTCTCCAGGTTGGTGAGGCGTTGCGTCACACCTCCGGTTGAATCGATGTCAAGCGTAACAACCTGCTCGAGGGAAAACTTGTGCGTCTTGCTCGTTTTGTTGCTATACTTTTCCATGATTAGTAAAAGCTCCTTAGTTGTTGCTGCGGGAAACCCGGCATTGACTAAGGGGCTTTTTTTGCTCTCCCCGGACACTCTGTCTGCCTGGCCTCCCTGGTTTTGGGTTTCTGGCCAGGCACCGACTAAAGCCGGGTCAGCACATCTCCCTACATGAACGTGTAGGGTCTTCAAAGGACCGTGAGCCCGGCGGGCTGGTTGGTCTCTCTTGAAAACTCGTGCCAACTTGTATCCCGCGGCCGTTCAGCTTCGGGACAAAGCCTGTTTCACAATCTTTGGTTCGTTTCCGTTTATTTCCGTTACCGCCTTCCATGCCACGAGCGTGTAAAAGACCTGGCCGGATCTGAACGCCTGCACCAATGCCTCTCCTTCATTGGCCATCTCCTCGCCGAGCTCCGGCTTTTCGTGGGAGCTGCCTGTCTTGGGCAGAAAGAAGCGAACGTTCTCGCTGGTCATCTCCCAGCGCCGCCGGCGACCATTCCTCTCGGAGGCTCCTGCCCCGTTTTCATTGGCTGTTTTTGCTGTGTCCACGTTGCACCTCAATTCGGACTATTACCCAGTGATGTATCCCGCGCCATTGCGTCCTTGCGCTCTCCTTCGATCAGCCGTTCGCCGTACTCGGCGATCAGCAGGCCACTGGGATTTGTTTCCGAGCGGCGCTCGGTAATCAGGCGAATACGAAATTCGCCTACCAGCTTGTCGGTGGTCTCCTGGTGATCGCGAACGCGGTGGACGTCTTTGACTCCGTAGGCAATGAAGCTCAGGGGATCGTCTTGCGCCGGTTCCAGCGAGCGCAAATGGAAGACGGATGTGATCTGTTCATCCTGAATCTTTCCCACCAGGTTGTTCTTGTCGATGGAAAGCAGGGTGGCCTGCCGCAGGTTCGCGGTCATCATGTTCAGCCCGTCGGCCCAGTTCCGGCGCACGCTCTCTGGAGAAAAACTCAAATAGTGTTCGAGAAACGATTTCACGTAAGCGTTTCTTTCAAACTCATTGGGCTCGGCATTTGAGCCTTGGGAGCTAAGCTGCGGCCGTGCGCCTTCCCGCTTGTCTTTCACAACAGAAGCTGACCCGGTCGAATCAATCCGGATTACCGTGGGCGGCTGCAAGCGCACATATGCCGCGAGGGCAACGGCCAAGAAGGCTGTTGGGAGGGAGATGAGGGCGAGAACCATTGCCCGGTTGGCATAGGCGCGCAAGGCTCCATCGTGCTCATAGTAGCGGCTGTATTCGAGTTTCTCCGGTGCCGGCCGTTTGTCGCTACGGTCTGCCTTCTTTAACCACATAATCCTTCCTCCTATTCCGAAACATTCGGCCGAAGAGCCTGCCGATGAAAAATCCCATCAGGGTGGCGAGACTCCATGGGCGAAAGGGGCTGCCGGTGGGCTCGTAGATTGGTCTTGGATAAAAGTGACTGTTCATGCGTTTTCCTCGGCCTGGCTGTCCTTGTTGCCGCTACCGCGCACCATGCCTCCGGCAAGCCGGGCGGCATGGAAGGCCGCCGTCTGCGTCACTCCCATGGGTCGAAATGCTCCGGAAGATTGCGAGCTGCGGGGAGGACCGCCCGCACCCGAAGCGCCTGCGCCGGCTGCGACAGCCTGCTGACCTGTGGCGAGATCGCCGGACGAAGCTTCCGCCGGCGCTGTTCCTTGTATGGCGCTCATGATGCCGCCGCGGATGGTCTGGGCCAGACTCGGCTGCGGGGGCGGTGCGGAAGATGACGCTAGCGCACTGGTTCCCGTGCTGGAGCCCGCGCCTGCTGAGCCGGCTACAGGGCCGACTCCTGACGCTGCTGCAGCTCCCGCGGAGAAGCCGGCAACTGCCGAGACAAAGGCGCCGGCTGCCGTTGCTCCGGCTTTTACCAGCGAGGCGGCGGTAGATCCAACATCTCCGGAGATCAATTTCTTCGCGATGAAAGGAATGAGGCCGAGAGCCAGGGCATAGAATATGCTGACGATGCCAAGTATGATCGTGTCCGAACGTCCCAGAAAAAATCCCTGCAGGAACCCACGGTTAACTACCGCATCGACACGGTTGAATTGAATGGCTGTGATCAGCGAGCCGAAGGTTGCGTAGAGAATGCCCCAGGCATTCCAAATCATCAGGTTCGTGGCAAAGGTCTTCGCCAGCTGGCCCACCCCGGCCATCGGCAGCAAGGCCAAAACCAACGGGCCGAGCACGTAGAGCAGGCAGCCATACAAGACATAAAAGAACGCGAAGAGCACCACCATCATGGCGTAGATCAAGTAGGCGATGAGGATCATCAGGGAAGTGGTGACCGCGGCGAAGCTTCCATCGATGGCAGGAAGGAGTGTGCCAAACCCGTTATTGCTGAACTGCTGCCTGAGCTGATCAGACCAGCTCAGAAACATATCGCCGGCGCCGGAAGAATTGTCGATAACCTGCGCGATCTGGTTGAAAGAGCCGTTGACTTCACGGAAAACCGTGCTCCAGTTGGCCAGAATGATCGCTGCAACCAGATACTTGACTCCGGTCACAGCCAGGGACTGAGCATCGCCGCCCCGCATCGCCGCCTGATAAAGGCCAATCAGGAACCCGATTACCAAAATGGTGTATCCGACGCCGACCACGGCCGGCAGCATTGCGGTTTGGTCAATTCCGTTCAGGCCCTGATTAAGGAGCTGCTGGAAATAAAACATGGCTATTGGGGCCCCCGCTGCAGGATTTGAGTGGTGTTGTTCCGCAACGTATTGATGTCGGTGGCGCTGAACTTCAGTTGCACGCCGGAGTTGGCCAGATCGATCGACCGGACGCGGATCAGCTCCGCCATTGCCGATTGGGTGTAGGCGTTTGCCCGGACCAGCCACGCCGATGCCTGGGCTTCGAGGATCGGCGCGCTGCCGGGAGCCGCATTCTGAATCTGCTGGTTGATCTGATCCGCCGCTGCCAACTCAACGTCAGCCAGGGCATCCAGCTCAACCGCCTTCTTGAGTGCGGCCTGGGCCTCGGCGTCGTTCATGTCCACTACATCGCGGATTGGTTGTGGAGCATCAGCCGGGGCCATCACAGTTCCGTAGACTGCTGCGTAGCTCTGGCCTAGCTGGGCAAGGGACTGGGGGTTGTGGGATAAGAGAGCCTGTTCCAATTGTTGCGGCACCGGCAGCGTGGCGCTGTTCACCGGCAGGCGATATAGCTGCGTGATTTGACGAAGCTGGTTCTGGAGTCGCGAAGCCAGACCCCGCGCGTTGTTGATGGCGGCAGTCGGATAGATCACCTGCTGCTCGAAATTTGCTGCCTGCTGCTGGAGCTGCTGGATCTGCGACAGAGGCTTGGCGACCACATTCTGCAGAAGACCGGAGATCGTATTCAGCCCGACTGAGATGATTGCGCAGCAGGGATCAAGACCAAGCTGGCCCCGCGCGGTGAAAGGCGCCAAGATCAATCCAGCGACCAGCAGCGTGGCGAAAATGATTTTCCACTTCATCTCAGCCCCAGCCCGGTGCAAGAAATCCGTTATCCGATCGATCGTCATAAATCACCTCTACCTGCTCAAAATCTGCTGCAGATTGTCCCGCAGCGTCCGATTTGCCTCCGCGCTTTGCTTGCGTAAGGCATTTGCATGCGCCAGCCTGGCTGCTTCCTGACGTAACTCCGCCGCAAGCATCCGCTGCAGCATGGCCTGGTTTTGCAGGTTGGCGGCCTGAGCCTGCGCGGTCAACATGGCTGCGCTTCCGGGTGCCGAGACGGCGGACTGTTGCTCGAGTCCATCGGCCACATTCAGCATTTGCTGGCTCGCCTGATCTGAAGCCGTAGCGGTTTTGAGCGCTCCAAGAGCCAGAGCATCGTCCACATCCATGAGGTCTCTTTGCCGGGCCGTGGTTTGATCCGCCGGGGGCAGCGTTTGATAAACCTGCATGTAGGAAGAGCTCAGTTGGCCGAGGTTGCCGGATTGGCGGCTGCGGAGCAGCGATTCAAATTGCTTTGGGTTCGCCAGGCTGGCGCTGTTGGTTGGAATGCTCTGAATTTGAGTGGCAAGGGTTGTGAATTGGGAGCGAACCTGGGCGACCTCGGCGCGAGCCTGGTTGATGAGCGCAACCGGCCATACCACCTGCTGCTCGAAGTCCCTGATGGCGGTATGGATTGATTGAATGCTGTTGAGAGCCTGGCCAATGCCATTCTGCAGCGTCCCGATAATCGCGTTGAGCAAGGTGATGATGTCGGCGATGCCGGCATTCGCCGTCATCGGCAGCAACAACAGCAAGGTCAGCAGAAACAGTACAGAGACGCGCTTTCCAGGGAATGACCACTTCATTTCGGTAGTCCTTTCGCCACAAGCATCGATTGCTCCTCCGGAAGAGGGCCCACCTCGGCCAGGCCGAAGGGATACTTCGTGGCCAATTGCCGGTAAGCTTCGAGCAGCGGCAAATCCTTTTGCTGTGAAATCCACCAGGCCCGGTAAGTCCGCTCCCGCGCATAGGTGGTGGTAATCCAATAGTCGAGCGGTGTCGGCACCATGCGGATGGTGTGGGTGGTTTCAGCTTTTTCGCCGACCACAATCAGGGCATCGGCGCTGCGTCCCTTGCGGGGAGCGCTGAAGTGCTTGATCTGGTGGAGCGCGGTCTCGTTCAAATGCAGGTGCTCCCGCAAAGCCCTCATATCGCCCGGCTGTTGACCTACGATCTTGGTGGTGGAATTTTTGACGATTCCGGCGCCGTGAACCCGCGGCTTCGCTTCCGACCCGACAAAGTCCTCGGCCGTCTGGCTGATTCCCCAAACGCTCGCATTGCGCTTGCGGGCCGTACGGAACAACTGCACAACCTCCGGCGCGAGGACGGGAGAGTCAAGCAAAAACCAGCACTCATCGAGCACCGTGATGCTCGGCTGCCCGGCCTTGCCGGAGGCTCGCTGCGCTGTGGCATGGGCGATCAGAAGGCTCATCGCGGTTTCCAGTCGCGGATCATCGGCGAGCTGCTCCACGTTAAAGAAGAGCCAGGGATGATCGAGCGAGATGGTGGTCGGACGATCGAAGAGCCGTGAGTAGATTCCTTTTTCTCCCGTCCAGCTGCGCAACTTGATCGCCGCCAGGTGGGCCTCGTCCATCACCCTCTGGTTCCTATCTTCGTCGCGCCACTGCGCGAGCTCATCACGCAAGTCCGAAAACGTGGGAATGGGATTGGAGGGCCGGATCGCCGCGCGCTTGTAGGTGCGCAGAATTGCGTCCGTGAGCAGGCTGTCCAGCAGCTCCGTATCTTCGGCGGGGTTCTCGCCCAGCATGTGCCGGGTCAGATTCTTGAGAAAGGCGGCCTGGTCCTTGCTGGGTTGACGTTCACCCCGCGGCAGATCCCAGGGATTGATTGTCTGCTCGGCATCGAGCGACATCGCAATCATCCGGCCGCCCATCAATTCCACTAGCGGCCGGTAGGAATCCCCACGCTCGATGATTGAGACCAGAGGGTTGGCGCGGGAGGCCATGGAAAGCAGTTGCTGCACCATGAAGGTCTTGCCGCCGCCGCTCTTCGCCATGATCAAGACGTTGGCGTCGCTGAGTGCCGGATCAAACGGCGAGAAGGGAATGAGTTGCCGGTATGGCGTCTCAAGCAGGAGCAGCGGCGAACGGGGTGTCCCCTGCCATGGAGTTTCCACCGGAAGCAGATCCGCCGCGTTCGTGGTCAGCATGTCCTGCTCCCGCTTGTCGGCATCCGCCATACCCGGCAGGGAACAAAAGAAAAGGCGCCTCTTGGCCAGAGTCTCAGTAATGGCCCTGGCGCCGTTCATCCTGGCGATGGCGTGAAGAAGCTGCTGCCGCCGGTTGGCGACGAGCCGCTCTGCCTCTTCGAACTCGCCGCGCGTGACCGCCGGCTTTGATGTCCTGGTAGAGATTAGTAGGCTTAGCTTCGCTGTCTTGACCGAACTGGCAATGATCTCCTGCTGAACTTTAAAGAGCTGGGATTCGGCCACCTGGGCTTCAACATTGACGCGGAAACCGCCATGTGTGTCCCGCTGGGCGGCCTGCATTTTTCTCAGCCGGCTTTTGTAGCCTTTGAGGACCCTGGTTTGATCAGGAATCGTCAGCTGGGCGTTGACTACTATGGGAAAGCCCAATGCGACTAGTTCCCGCAGAATCCCTGGAAACGTCGCGTCCGGAAGTTCCTTGAGGCTGACAAAAGAGTAGAGAATTCCGTCGATGTTCAGATAACTATCGCTTTCATCGACGATGCTGGTATTGGCCAGCTGTTGGCGGGCACTCCGGTATTGCAAGTGGTCTTCGCCTGGAGTGTAAGGACGTATGTCGGATTCGAGAGGATTGAGCGCTCGCTTGGCTTCAAGAAACAATTCCTGATCGGTGAACCGGCGAGGTCCGAGCTCTGCCGCCTGCATCGTAGCCTCAATTCCCAGCAGCAGGCTTTCAAATTCGGCCAGCAACTCCTGGTGCTCACGACGGTTCCGTTCAATGGCGGTCTTCGCAGAAAGACTCCAGTTAACGCTGCGTCTTGTCGCCTTGCCGGTAACCCGATGATGGATCACCGGGTCCCAGATCAGGTAGAGATGGAGGATGTGCCGCAAATAGCGACCGGAGGCTGCCCTCTCCTGCCAGGCATTCAGCCTTACTCCGTCAAGAGCCTTCCCCATATCGCTTTCGGAGTGATCCTGAGCGGCGTATAACTCGAAGACTCGGCCCGCGTCTTCAACAACTTCATAGCGGACCTGGACCCGCATGCTCTGTTCGGGAATAGACTTGAGCAGAGCACCGAGCATCACCTTGGCACGATCGCGCTCCTGATCGCTGGCGAAGTAGGAGATGATGCCGCGGAGCTCATAGCCTGCAACCAAGGCTCCATTCGTGCGCACCAGCACGTTATCGAGGTAGTCGCGGACTGGAAGCTGTTCACAGAGGGCGGGATCATCCATCCGGTTTTCGTGCTCTTGGCGAGTCAGGGGTGATGGCATCAACATGGTCATAACTCCTCGTTCACGTAGCTGCGGCGCATCTGGCGGTCGCTTGCTACTGCACAGTAGGCTTTCGGCTTCACGTACCAATTCAGCAAATCCCGCAAGTAACCACGCGGTTTGCCGTACTTGAAGATCATCAATACCGGCACGACAGCCAGCGGAACTCCATACTGGAGGTATGCGCCCCATTGACCGCCGACAAAGCGGCTGGCCACGTTCATTACTGCCGCCAGCCCCAGCACGACAAACAGATCCTCAAATTCAAGCGCCATAAAGGTGACGCGCGTGTGCAAGTTGCGATTTACGGGGGTTACGTCTAAAGCCATCGCCATCACCTCACTCCTGCCGTCCCGTTCTGAATCCAAAACTCGGCCAGCCGCAAGAGTCCGGATAGGCCGAAGCACATCATCGCGGCCACCAAATTTCTGACCCAGGCGTCGCCGATGGTCATCCGCTCCAGGACGCCGGCCGAATGCAGGACCAACATCACGATCTGGATGACACCGTAAAGCGGCAGCATCACGTTTCCCACCCAGTTCACCAGCGTCAGAATGGATATCCAGTAGCGGTCCGGATCGTTGGGGCCGGCCTGCTGGGCGAATGCCTCGAGCGCCCGCAGCAGACCGGAGCACATGAGCGCGGCAAAGCCTGCCCATGCCAAATGCGCATAGGGATGAGCTTTGCTGAACTGATAGATCGCCGCGGCGAAAAATAACCCCGCGAGGGTCGGCATGATCACGTTGCCTGTCCAGTTGGTCAGGTTCAGTAGCCCGTTTTCAAACATGGATCACCTCCGATCTCCACTTCACCCGACCATTGCCTGGACAAGCTTCCAAAGCCCGGAAACGCTCAGAAATGCCAATGCGGAAAACACCAGCGGCATGAACGGCCTCTTGCGCGCATAGTTGATGACAGTCCCGGCTACCGCCAGGCCGGCTGCCTCCGGCAGGATCGTGCCTGCGAGGTAGTTCCAGAGGGAGGCCAGCATATCGACCGTTGCGAAGGTGCCGCCGCTATTGAAGCCCTGCATGAGCTTGGCGGTACCGGTGACGCTCAAGAGAAAAATTGCGGCTACCACGGAGCCAAGAGGGCTCGAACCCTGCGAGGCATCCAGAGCCGCCTTGGTCACAAAAAACGCCGCCAGGATCGGACCCAGCTTGCCTACGACGACATCGGAAACAAAGCTGGCCAAGCTCGTCTCTATACCCCGCAGCCATCCTCCGGCAATTCCGGCGCTCTGGGCTGGCACGTTGATGCCCTGAGCGGCAAACCAGGAGAGCAATTGCGGCAGTGTCAGCAGGATCACCGACCACAGCATCCAGCGCTGGAATTTTCCCCCGACTTCGAAATTGACGCCGCTCTCCTGGCGCAAGGCCACTCCGGCGAGCACGAGGGTGCATGTTGCCGCCGGCACAGCGAGGTCGAACAGCAGTTGCATCACGTCGATCAGTAGCTGAGGTATTGTCATGATCAATCCCAAAGAGAGCTCCGGCATCGCTACTGGACGCCCGCTTGGCCTTGCTGAATCCAGAATTCGAGCAGCCGGGTCAGACCTGAGACCATCAATAAGCCGACTGCGGCGATTGCCCAACGCGCCACACCGCGGCCATGGGTGTAATTAATGATTGCCATCACCACGCACAGCGCCGCTCCGACAGGGGCAATGACGTTGCCCACCCAATTCACTAGATTGAGGAAGGCGCCTTCAGGCTGAGCCGCGGTTTGGCCCTGAACCGCCTTGTTGGTGGCCGGCGCACCGCCGAGATTTTGCGCGTAGATTAGTAGTGGTGAGATCTGGAAGAGGATAATGAAGACGAGAAATACTGTCGCAATCTTTGTAGCCGACCCTGCTGACTGGAGAACTTGCATATTGCCCTCTCGCGAACGTCCTCATTCGTGATGTCGCAGAGAGAACATAGGACTGGTTAGAGACTCGCGCAAAATTTATTGGGGTGGTACCTGCGACTATGGCGGCAGCTGGATGCTTTCAATAAAAAAATCAGGATAGAGGATTTGGCGGTAAGCCCAGTAAATGGAGCGAGATTGACCTCGTTGGCAAGTCTTTGGCCCTATCTGAACCCATTGGCAAGTTCTTGGCACAACGTTTTGGCTTTTGTCCAGTGGCCATTCGCTACCATGACCTCAGGGAGCGTCGAAATTTTATTGGCGTAGTTGCGAATCAGGACTAAGTGTCTGGCACCACGTCGGGGTTTTTCTCCACGGATGCCAAAGTAAGGGTATTCGAAAGGCTAGCGCAGCCGATAAAGAGCCTGCTCTAGCCAAGCCGTCACTCCCTAAGGTATAGTTTTTTCAGCACAAGCTCTTGAAATCCCTAGGACTTATCTCCTATGGGTGACGTGGCTTCCGCCAATTAGACTGGGTGGAGGTGTTTGCCTGCACACCGGTCCTCGCGGACCAAAGTTGGCCAGAGAAACTCACTTGCGAAAAAGCATAATACTGCCCATTTTTCTATTTTGTATCCTCATTGCCGCTGCTGAAGCCCAAAGCGACCAGATGCAACAACAGCCGTCTCCGCAAAACCAGCGGATTCCTACTGGTGTTCAAATCTCAAACGCTCCGGCTGAAGCTGACCAGCGAAGCGTTGATCGTCAATCGCAAAGAGAAGGTCAGAATCAAGGGGAAGGAGCAGAGTTTCCCAGAGCGCAGCAGCCCCAGGAATACCTCAATCTCCCGCCCGAACCCGACATCGAATATCAGGATTTCGTCTCCAGTTCCCTGGGCTACAAGCTCCCGATCTTCGGACAAAATCTCTTTCGCAACGTGCCTTCAACGTTTGCACCGCTTGATCATGTCCCGGTCACACCAGACTACCTGGTCGGGCCCGGCGACGAGCTCCTGGTGCGGGCATGGGGACAGATCGATATCAACTATCGGGCCGTCGTTGATCGTACCGGCATGATTTACCTTCCCAAGGTCGGCGCGATCAGCGTATCGGGAGTGCGCTACGACCAGCTTCAGGAACGTCTGAAGTCGGCGATCGGGCGTGTGTTCAAGAACTTTGATCTCGACGTGACCCTCGGCCGCCTGCGATCCATCCAGGTCTTCGTGGTGGGGCAGGTTCGCCGCCCCGGCTCATACACGGTCAGCTCGCTCAGCACCCTGGTGAACGCGCTGTTTGCCTCCGGCGGGCCTTCAAAACGGGGCTCCATGCGGCACATTATTCTGAAGCGTGAGGGCAGGGAAGTCACCAGTTTTGACTTCTATGACCTGATCGCCTCCGGGGACAAGACCAAGGACGCCCAGCTGCTTCCGGGTGACGTCATTTATGTGGCACCGGTGGGGAGGCTGGTCGCACTGGCGGGCAGCGTGAATGTGCCGGCCATTTACGAACTGAAGGATCACGATACCCTAGGTGATGTCCTCAAGTATGCCGGCGGTCTGACCACGACCGCGGCCGCTCAAAGAGCCTATGTCGACCGCATCGATGATCACCAAATCCGGCGCACGGCGGAATTCGAGCTTTCCCCTACGGGAATGCAGGCCGAGCTCAAGGACGGCGACATTGTGCGGTTTTTGCACATCTCGCCAAGGTTTGATAACGCGATCACCTTGCGCGGAAACATTGCCGTGCCCGGCCGTTATCCCTGGCGCTCGGGAATGCGCATCAAGGACCTGATTCCCAATCGCGAATTTCTGGTCACGCAGGAATTCTGGAAAAGACAGAATCTCCTGGCCATCGATCCGGAAAGCCTGACCTTCAAGTCACGCGAAGAGATCGAACAGGAGCGCCAGCGCGCCCTTGAGAACCAGACGTACGGTGAGCAGCCAAATCCGAATCCACCGGCCCAAGGCCAAAATCCTCCCGCCACGATCTCGCAAAACCGTGGTCAGAATGTGCCGGGACAGCCGGGGCAGCAAGGCACCGTTCCCTCGAGTCAGGATCTCGCCTCCCAGGTTGGGCGGACCGAGGCGCAGCGGATCAAGCAGGAAGAACTCAAGAACGAAATCAAGCGATCCGGCGCCGAGATAAATTGGGAATACGCCGTGGTCCAGAGGATCCTTCCCGAAGATCTGAGTACGCGGCTGCTGCCCTTCAATTTGGGGAAGGCCATCGCCGGTGACGAGAGTCAGAACCTCCAGCTCGAACCGGGAGATGTGATCACAATTTTCTCCCAAAACGACATGCAGGTGCCCGAAGCGCAACAGAGCAAGTTCGTGCGTCTTGAGGGAGAGTTCCACTCTGCCGGTGTCTACCAGGTTGAGCAGGGCGAGACCCTGCACCATCTGATCGCCCGTATCGGCGGCATTACGCCTCAGGCTTACCTGTACGGCTCCGAATTTACCCGGGAATCAGCACGAGAGGCGCAGCAGAAACGGCTCGATCAATACCGGGATGATCTCGAGAAGGAAATCGAGCGAAGTGCCAGTGCGCAGAGAAACCTGAACGGTGAAGAAGCCGTAGCTGAGCGGCAAACGCTTGAGGGTCAACGTCGGCTCCTGGAAAAATTGCGCGAGGTCAAGGCGGATGGCCGCATCGTCCTTGAATTAAGACCGGACGCAGACGCAGTGGATGCCTTGCCGGATTTCACGTTGGAAGATGGCGACCGCTTGCTTGTGCCCTTCCGGCCAGCAACGGTCAATGTCATCGGTTCGGTGTACAACAGCAACTCCTTCATATTCAAACGGGGAAAGACCGTGGCTGATTACATGCGCCTGGCCGGCGGGGCAACTACCAATGGCGACAAGGGCCGCTCCTTCATCATCCGGGCTGATGGAACGACCTTTAGCGCGCAGGGGCATAAAGGCTGGCTGACCAACAATTTCAGCGAGGCTCGTTTGATGCCGGGTGACACCATAGTCGTGCCGGAGAAGCTAGACAAAGGCGCCGTTCTGCGTGGGTTCAAGGATTGGACACAGATCGTCGGCACGTTCATAATTGGGGCGGCTGCGGCGAAAGTCCTCTTCCCGTAGAAACGTCGTAACTCTACGACAAACTCTTTGGCAAAGGTTGGCTGGGTCCATAAGAAAAAAAGTCCCTCATTGGTTCACCTGCGGAAAATCAAATAGCGCATTCACCAGCTCTGCATGACAACCTGCTCTGTCCCGTGTTGCTCTAACTTTAAGTGCTTGCCTTCAGCAATGTGAATTCTTAGCTCAAGTACCTTCATAGAATTCACGGAAATAACAGGAAGTGTGCCGCGATTCCTGAGCGCACTATTCGCAACCGCATTGCGTTCGAAGAGCATCGCACAGGGTGACCCATGGTTCTTTTTCGTTGGCGCGCACTGATTCTTTTCTTGCTAGTACTCTTGGTTGCGCTTACAGGTTGCGAAGGGCTTAGAGTAAATGCGAATTCCGTCGCGGGGGGATCAGGCCCCGGTGCCCCAACTGCACCAACAACGCCAGGTAGCGCGCAAACGCCAAGATTTGCATTTTGGTACTCGCCTTGGGATCCTACTATCACACCGGCTGCAATTAAACCGGCCGACGTTGTAATCGGGATCGCTCCATCTATAGTGCCCACAGTCCATGCGCTCGGTAAACGAGCACTGCAATATCAGACATATTACCAATCTGAGCCCAATTCTCTTCTATTAAACAGCACACAAGATTTGACCAATGTAGGGTTCGAGATCAATCAACAATTTGTGATCAATATTTTTGGGAACCCCCCAAACAGCTATGTCCTATGTCCGAACAGTGTTGTGCTGCACAAACGTGTTCAGCAATATGTGCAGCAATCACTCAGCTCTGGATATGACGGCTTATTCTTAGATAATACTTTTTTTGACCCCCCTGCCCACTTGGTTTGCGATGGATCCCATGCGCATGTTGATCCCTCGGCTGAAGGAGGTCGCGCATACATAACCCTAGTGTCCGAGGTTCGCCAAATAATCAAGGCGCACAACCCGGAAGCAATTCTCATGACCAATCCTGGCAATCCCCTCTGGCTCGACCGCATCGCGACAGGCAGCCCGACGTTATGGGACGTCTCCGACTATGTATTGTGGGAAGGGTGGGGTTACACGGCCGCGACTCAGCATGATCAATGGAATAACTACATTCCTCTAAGCTACCAAATGGTAGCAACGCATCCCGATCGGGTCGCACAGTTGGTGATGCTCTCTTACGTGAAAAGTGTGACCGAAGCCCGCTTTGCATTTGCAGCCGCGCGCTTCTTTGGATTTACCTGGACCGGCAACATCAACAATAGCTTCGGCAACTATCTCAATAGTATCCCCTTTGGACTGGGTGAGCCGATTGGCTCATTGCCGCCTCAAGCCCCAGTCCTTCAGCGTATGTTCGAGCACGGCGAGGTCTTCGTTAATACGAGTGCCACGGTACAGTCAGTAACTGTACCGGCCGGAAATCTTTACCTCGGAGAAACAAACCAGGCACTGGCAGTTCCGACGGTTGTTGACCTTCAACCTAGAGTGGCGGCCATTGTGATATTTTGAATAATAGGGCCGGTCCTGAAATTGAAGTTGCGTTTTCGCGCCGCTGGTCTGACGACCATACCCCAAATTGTCCGCTAGGAAGCTCACGCAGTGTTACGAACCGCTGCACCAGCGTTATTGGCCACGTGGCAATGCCAATTCTGAAATACAAGTACATTCCATAGCATGTACTGCCAATTGCGTCTACCCGACAAATGCTCCGTCCATTTTTGCCGAATGGCTTCAACATTTAGAAGCTGGTGCTGTTTCAGAGCTTCCTCTGACAGCAGATCTTCGGCCCAATCCTTCAATGGCCCGCGTAACCAGTGCTCAATCGGAACACCGAAGCCCATTTTGGGGCGCGCCAATAATTCTTTCGGAACGTAATCATAGAGAATCTGTCGGAGCACCCACTTGCCCAGTCCCTCACGAATTTTCATTCGCAATGGAACACGCCAAGCCAATTCAACCACCCGATGGTCCAGAATAGGCACGCGGGCCTCGAGACTGACGGCCATGCTTGCCCGGTCAACTTTCGTTAGGATGTCATCTGGCAGGTAAGCTCGAATGTCTGTCAGCATCATTTGTTCTTCCACCGTAGGCAACGAAGCTGAATCGGCAATGATCCTGCGCACGGTCTGAGGCTCTTGCGACCCGAACACTAGATCTGATGGGTCTTCGCACTGCGAGAGAGCGGCCAAGTAAATTGCGCCTGGGCCATCAGCCGTGAAGAACCGAGCTAACTTGTGGGCCTTGTCTCCCACTGCGGCCCACCGCTTGTTCGAGGGAATCATTGGTTGCAACCGGCTGTAAATCGCATCATAAGCAGCAGGTGGAATCCCACGAATCAGTCCTGCGGCCATCGCTCGCGCGGAAGCTGGGAATCGATTTAATGAATGCGACAATTTTTTGGTTAGCAAATAACGGTTATACCCGCCAAAAAGCTCATCTCCCCCATCGCCTGATAGGCTTACCGTCACGTGCCTGCGTGCGAGCCGTGATACAAGATAAGTGGGTATCTGCGAAGAATCGGCAAATGGCTCATCATAAATGCTGGGCAACAGAGGAACTACCTCAAGCGCTTCTTCAGGCGTAACGTAAAGCTCCGTGTGTTCGGTTCCCAAATGCTGAGCAATGGACTTAGCATGCGTGGCTTCGTTATATCCGTTCTCGTGAAAACCGATCGTAAAAGTTTTCACTGGTCGGCTGCTCTGTGCCTGCATCAGAGCCACTACTGCGCTGGAATCAATACCGCCGGAGAGGAAAGCCCCCAGTGGAACATCGGAAATCATCCGCAGCCTTACAGCGGAAAGCAATTTTTCGCGCAGTTGTTCAGTGACCTCGGCATCGCTGCCAGCCAGCGGAGACCGCATTCCTTCTTCGGCTACTTCGGCCGCTGACCAGTAACAGCGCTCTTCCGGCTCCAGCCCTGGGCCCCGAACAATGAGAATCGAGCCTGCCTGCAACTTGCGTATGCCTTCGTAAACGCAATGCGGTGTGGGCACGTAGCTGTGACGCATGTACAACGCTAGGGAATCGCGATCGATGGTTCCTGTGAAATCGGGAAAGGCACCGATCGCTTTGAGTTCCGAAGCAAAGACAAAATGTCGTCCAGCGTGGCCGTAATAAAGAGGTTTGATACCCAACCGGTCGCGCGCCAAAACAAGGTTTCTTTCCTTTTGGTCCCAAAGGGCAAACGCGAACATCCCCACAAACCTCTTAAGAGCTTCTTGTACGCCCCACCGCTCGATCGCCTCTAACATCACCTCAGTGTCGGAGTGCCCGCGCCAGATTTTTTGCCCCAACTCGCTCCTCAGTTCCTCGAAGTTATAGACTTCCCCGTTAAAAACAATGACGTAGCGGCCGGATGCTGACGTCATGGGCTGGTGCCCGGCTGGAGAAAGGTCAAGTATCGAGAGCCGACGGTGAACTAGCCCAAAACCTGAATCTTCGAAGAAGTATCCGGAATCATCTGGTCCGCGATAAGCAATAGAATCGCCCATTCTCCTTAAAACTTCCAAGGGATCCTGCAGCAGAGGTTCTCTCGTCCAAAAGCCCGCGATTCCGCACATTTCTCTTATCGTAGCATCACGAGAACGAACGTGGCTGTCTTTCAAGGCAGTATTTTGACTTGGCACTGCTATTCTCGACCGCACCATTCCGTGCTTTTCGTGCTTCCAAAGGGAGATGGCATTCAGTTTCCCTTCGCCTGAAATCCTCCGATCAACGGTTGAGTACACTCGATGTTATCGGCTAAAATGAACCCTAAGTGACTGACATCGAGAAGCCCGTCTCTTGATGTGTCCCTGCGGCGTATCCGCAAGCGGTTCCGCTCACTGTATTTTCACTGCACAAGCCTTCGTATAGAGGCTCAGATCAGAGGGGATATGTACCCAGCTTCCTGGCCTTCAACAACAACCTCGGCATGTGCGGCACGTTAAAATGCCATCAACAATTCATCACCGCGTTGGGCGCAGCGTCCGATGAAGACGAAAGTTGCATTTCTCATTGGGTCCTTGGAGACCGGGGGGGCCGAAACTCAAGTCGTAGAGATGATGAATCATATCGACCGGGGGCAGTTTGAGCTGTCGTTGATTTTGTTCACATCACGAGGACTCGAGCGTGCAGGAGCTTTCAGAAAAGAAGTGAAATTGCTTCGCGACCGGGAAAAGAAGCCTGTCGGAGCGGGACAGAGGGCCTACCATTCAGCGTGGGCCCTGAACCGTCTGCGGATCCACCTAGGTGAGATCCGCCCGAACGTTCTGCACGCTTTTCTACCCGAGGCTTGCATCGCCGCCGCCTGCGCGAGGCTGTTCTGGAAGGTGCCGTGTTTTGTTGCCAGCAGACTATCTCTTACGAACGCATACCGCCGAAGCAAGGCAAAGTCTTTTGCAGATGTAGTAGCCACGCGCTTGTCCGACTGTGTGATCGGCAACAGTTTGGCCATAAAAGAGGAATTGAGGAACATTGAGAGAATACCCGACGAACGCACGGAAGTAATATACAACGGAGTAGACGTCAACCGATTCTCACCCGCCAATCACCCCTGGTGGCGCAAACAATTCGAATGGACCGAAGACAATCCAGTATTTGGCAATGTGGCAAATTTTATTCCGTACAAGCGCCATATTGATTTCGTGAAGGCAGCAAGCCTCATTCATGCTGCTATTCCAAAAGCTCGATTTTTGCTAGTGGGCGAGGACCGCGGAGAGATGATTCCTGTGCGACAAGCAATTGCGGAAGCAGGCCTGTCTGAGTACGTCCGAATTGTGCCAGGCACAAACACGCCTGAGTTGGCTTTTGCTGCCATGGATGTGTATCTTTGCACCTCGGAGACCGAGGGGTTATCCAATGTGCTACTTGAGGCAATGGCTTCTGGTGTGCCCGTCATAGCTACTCATGTCGGAGGAAACCCTGAAGCGATAAAAGATGGCTTCACAGGCTACTTGGTGCCGCCGCGCGCCCCCGCGGAAATCGCTAAAAGCGCGATTGATCTTGTTGGCCGCCCATCACTCTTGAAGGAGTTATCAATCGCTGCCCGTCGCCATGCCGAACAAACGTTCTCGTTGCACGGCATGGTCCTTGCGCACGAGCAACTTTATCTGAGATTGTTGAGGGAGCGTCGAACGCCTGTCTGGAAGCGCCTAGCTGCCACAAATTGAAATAAAAGGGCGGCGGTAGGGCAGTTATTCGTTTTGTAATCGATTCCGCACGAAAGACGAATTTGTTGGCAAATGAATCATGTTATGCCTGCGATCCGCTTCCAAGTTGCAGTTCGCTTCTGAGAGAGAAGGCAGGTGTACAGATCTTCGTGCTGCCTCACCATTTGTGTTAGTGAAAATAGCTCTCTTGCCCGCCGAAGGGAGTTATCTGCAAACCGTCGAATCCGGCCCGGATCTTGAGCAAACTCTACTGCGGCGCGCGCGATTGATTCGGGTGAGTGTGCCGGTGTCAAGATTCCATTTAGCCCTTCTGCGATGGCTTCCCGGTTTCCACCCACATCTGTCGCAATTACCGGAAGGCCCGTCGCCATTGCTTCTAGCAGCACATTGGATAAGCCCTCTGATTCAGACGTGCAGACGTAAACGTCCATCGTGGAGAAGGCCAGCTCTGGTGTGTTTGTCCCTGGCACTATCTGGATGTAATCAGTTAGCCCTGCTTCCGCAATTGCTTGTCGCACAGGAATCATCTCTCCGCGGTCCTCGCCCACCAGAAGAAAGCGAGCCTGTGGGATTTCATTGCGAATGAGACTTGCTGCCTTCACAAGGTCTATATGGCGCTTATACGGCGCGAAATTGGCAACCATGCCGAAAACCAAGTGGCCGTGATGCCAACCTAGCGCGCTTCGCCAGCCAGGTTTTTGCAGCGGCGAAAATCTTCTTGTGTCCACGCCGTTATAAATCACCCGTGTGCGCAAGTGTGGCACGTGGTCTAACGCCACCACTTCTTGAATAATGGCTTCACTGTTGCCGACGACAAAATCAGCCGCCCGTGTCGCAAACATGTCTGCCACAGCGGCCAGTCGGCTATTCGGTCGGTAGCAATCAACCAGAGATCGACGGCTGGCGATGGTGCAGGGGACTCTCTTTAGCATCCGCGCCGCGCTTGCGTATATGACGCATGCAGGCAAGAATGCGTGCAAAATATCCGGACGTAGTTCACTGATGTGCGCACAAAGCCGCCGCAAAGCGCGACTAGCATAATACCCGCGAGGCGCAACTTTTCTTCCGGCGAGAGGAACCACCTCTAACGTCTTGACATTCGCCTCCAAATCTTTGACGCGTGTAAGACCAATCGCTGTTTCCAAGATCAACGAGGGATCAAACATCTCGCGATTCAATCCTCGAATAAGCTCCAGCAGCTGGCCTTCTGCGCCACCACTGCCTAGCGATCCAATTAGATAGCAGATCCTGGCTTTCATGCAGTTGCAGTCGCCCTGAAGCTTCGAAATATGTGGAAAACGCCGGCCCAATAATAGAGTGCTAGTACACCCCCACTGAATATTAAGTAGCCGATCAAAAGGCCTATGGTGCCTGTCAAAAGGTGCCTGAAAAAAGCTAAGGTTGCTCCCAAAGGCACACAAACTAGAAGAGCACGGAAGATGGTGATCAGGAGGCTACGTTCAAGGACGCCAGGCATAGGCTTGCGGATGAATCGAAAAACCAAAATGGAAGTACAAACATATACCAATGAGGTGCTAACGCTGATTCCTACAGGTCCCAACAACCTCATGAGTATATAGTCCAACACGGCGTTAACGATCAATGCCGTGAGCCCCACACGCACTAGAAAATGATTTTCCTTCAAAGCGTTAAGCAGGCGAACAGGGATCATGCCAAAAGCAAAAGGGACTAGGCCGATCGTATACCCAATCCAAATGCGTGACACCTGATAGGTCGAATTGCTGTCGAATTGGCCGTGTTGAAATAACAATCGAACCGTAGGCCCGCCAAACACCAGGATTCCAATCGCAACCGGAATTGCTACGAGGGCAACACCTGAGATGTTTTCCTGTACTCTGCGTTTTAATGCCGCAAAATCGTGTTCAGCAGCTAATTTTGAAAGCTCTGGCAGGATCACCCAAGACGCCGCCATTACTACCACCTGCGTTACCACAGTATTCAAGTTACTTGCAAAGCTCAGTGCTGCCGCGCTGCCCGAAGGTAGCAAGCCGGCCATAAACTGATCTACTGATATGTTTGCAACGCCAAAAGTGGAAATCAATAGTAAAGGCATCTGCTGACGCGCAAGCTCCTTCACGCCATCCGACCACCAGCGAAGTGAAGTCGGCAACTTGTTAGCAAACCAGGCGGGAAGCGCCACGGTTAGAGCTTGGAAAAACATTCCGAGCGCTAGACCAATCGCGAGTGCCCCGACTCCAAGGAACGGGAACAGCAGTATGGTTGCGATTGAAATCGCAGTTGTGATGATCGGCGCGGCTGCAACGACAACGTATTTTTTACGCGAAAGTAATTCGGCAGAGCAGTATGCATAGACAGAGGTCAGCGGAAGTATTGGCGCGCACAAACGAAGCAGTGTGGCCGCCAGCATTTGCTGGGCAGGGGCCAATTTGGGAGCAACCAAAATCATCACGCTTGTCGCGAAAGTCGCCAGCAACAAAGCGGGTATGCATGCGATTACCGAGGACAACAGGAGACCGGCCCGAAAGGTATTGGCACGCTCGAATCCGGTTTTTAACTCTGCGGACGCTAAGCTGGGGACCAGAGATATGGCGAAACCACCCGTCAGCAAACTGCCGACAAGGTTCGGAATCAATACGGCCAGAGTAAAAGCGTCTAACTGTGCACTCGTCCCGAAGTAGCGGGCAACCACAAGCGATTTAACAAAAGAAAGAAGATATGCCAACAAAGAAATCAGCGCAAATGTGGCTGACGCGCGGACGACCTTCCGCGCGCCGGCGTGCTCCACTACTGCGCTAGTACCCATTTAGCACCACACCGTCAAGTGCCAACACAGACCAAAGGACGACGAGCAAAAGTTGTTTCGATAACCGTCGTTCCTGACGATACTTCCTTTTACAAGTAAAAGTGTTCGCAATTTCCCCAACTCAGGACTGATGAACGTTGGACGGTGCCATTCGTGTCCTTCATGACGCTTTGAAGCAGCATACTTCATTACCGTAACGCTACAACGAACAGGAGGCCGGCCAAATTGGGCAAAAAGCTTAATCATATGGATTAACAGGTCCCAAGCCTCAGCCTATTTGAAGGCTGCACCCATCACGTCCTCTCGGACAACCGATGTCCAACCGGCGGGGAAGCGTTGCGGTACTTCTGAGCCTAGAGATTTTATTATGCCTTCCAGTGATTGAGTTTGTCCTCCTAGAGTAACAACAACGTCATCCGAAGAAAAATGAGTTAAAGGCCATGAAAATTGCCCGAAGGCCCCCTGGACGATCGGGACCTTAAATGGATCTAAGCCCAGCATATAAGCCCCCACAAAGTCCAGCGCCGCGGGGTTGTCGCCAGCAAGAAGGACATTCAGGTTTAATGGCTCTGGAGCAAGTGGACCATTGCCTTGGCCAGCAACGATCCCGTCGCAAATGTGTAACACTCTGCGCTGTGGTTCAACGGACATAGTTCCGTCCACTTTGCCATAAACAAGGATCCGGTTAAGATCAAGGCTCATGCGCCAAACTGTGTCGTTGCCTGACCATGAGCCTTCGATGCCCGTTTCATCACCTGCAATGGAGAGCCAACCTAAAAGAGGCCGCAGCAACGGAGCAGCAAGTCTTGCTCGAGATCCGTCCGGCGATGCGTTCTGGAAGTCGTAGATTCTCTCGATAGCCTCTTTGATCAGGCTTTTTCCCGGATAGCAATCACCCTTAGACCCACCTCCACCAATTCTGTGATGGGGAAGATATTCCTTATTGCCGTTGATGCCGACTAAATTCTTCAAAGCATTAGTGATCCCAGCCTTCTTGTGCATTTTCAGCTTGGGAAGATTGATGACCACATCGGCCGCCAGGACATCCTTGGTGATCAGATATTGATGCCGGCCGGGCGAGTGAGTCTTGGCCAAGAATTTCGGATCATAGCAAGTCACCCGGAAGAGGGATTCATTGGTCGTAACCGGTTCCAACAAGCTCTCACGGCCTAAATCAAACAGCACGTATTCAGCCAAATCAATTTTGTCTTCTTGTGCCACCCGGATTCCACGCTCAAAACTTGCTATCGTGCGGCGAAAGTCTTGAATTCCACTGAAACGTTTTTCTCTCGCGGCAAGGTCCCGGGACCACGAACCCAGCCCGGTACGACGGAGCAAACGATCGAAATCACAACTCTGAATCGGTGCGTCCCCTATATGGACTTCAGAAATCCCCGTGCGTAACACCTCCATAACTGTTTCTTGCACCAGTGCGGGGTGTGTTGTCACAGCGTCAAAGGACCACGGCCCCATATTCTGGTGCAAGACAAGGTTCGGTTTTACCAGCACACGAGCATTGGCAGGAATCACTTTGGAGAACATCCCACCAGCGTCACCCCAGCCAAGTTGTTCCCCCAAAGAACGGAGAATGGACTGCAGCTCATTGGGATTCGAGTATGCAGAGAGCCCAGCTCTTGCTACAGCAGGCGCGCTCTTTTCTAAGAAATCGGAAAGGCTGTTCATTTTTTAGAATCGGTTCGCCCTGGAACGTGACTAACGACTGGCCGCCACTTATTTGCCTGGGTTTTGGCAATGTAGTCCACCAAGGTGATTGTTACGGGAATACCAGGCAAGTTCCGGCAAATCATATCTAGGATGGAACTCTTACTATCCTGGGCGAATTTCGGGCCAGGAACGACTTGCACCGTTATTGAATAATCCTCGGCTTGCAAGACCATAAACTCACGGACAGGAAATTCCTTAAAAAGATGGGGAAACTGGATGCCGTGGATAAACGATCCATTGGGCAACCAGATCTTCTCGGTTTCCCTTCCCACCACTCCGAGAATTCGAAATGCCGGATGCCCAGGGTTGCTCCCCATCGGGAACATACCCACGTCACCCGTCCGGTAGCGGATCATCGGCATCCCATCGGCGTGTAGCTTCGTGACCAGGATGGCAGTGTCGGGAGCCGTCGTTTCGGGTTCGACCAATAAGTTTGGCCAATCCACAATAAAGTCTCTTGAGCGCGGTATCTCCTGTTGAATCCCGATCATGCCAGCGTCGCGACTGCCATAGCGCTCGTAAATCGGCTTTCGAAACACGTTCTCAGCCGCTTCGCGTTGCGAGTCATAAAGCTTCTCGGCTCCGGTTACGATGCATCTTCTTGGATAGCTAGGCCTAAGATTGTTCTCGAACAGGAACTGTGCAAGGGCGACAAGGGCACTAGCGTACGCCACGATGCACTCAGGCTGATAACGCTCCATCTCTTCGTGATACCGTCCCAAAATCTCAGGAGAAAGTCGGAAGCAATCAAACCAGCGGTGATTATTGATGAGGCCTGAAATCTTCTCTTTGAACGAGTTTTTGGCAACTGGATCAAGGTGATGGCCCCACAGATATGCAATCCTGGAGCCCGGAATGATACCCAACTGTCGCATGTAGAACTCACGCGCCGTCGAGTGCCAAAGCTCTTCTTCGGGTCCAACCCATATCTTGGTCGGCTCCCCAGTGCTTCCGCCGCTTGAGTCTGGCCGTAGAAGTGCCTTGTCTATGGTTCTCGAGATCATTGTGTCTTGCGATCGCAAAATGTCGCGTCGCTCGAGAACCGGCACACGCGCGAAATCGTCGAAGCTGAAATTCGCGATGTCGAAACCGATAGCATTCAACACTTTTGCATAATAAGGCGTCGTAGAGACCGCATCTCGGATTACCGTGCGCAATCGTTGTAGAACCCACTCTTGCTTTCTTGCGTCTGGCCAATCACGTGATTCAGTTCTAAACCCGAGCGCATGGTCACGAGCCGCTGCAATAGCGCGCCTGGACGGGCGGAGCCGCTGCTGCAGGCGAAGGACAGGCCAAGCGATGCTTTTGGATACGAAGTCGTGGACCATTCGTGATACCAGTATATCTTCATTGACAGGGTTCAAGATTCGGGGGAAATCCTTAGGCGTGATTACTGCGGCACGGAACACAGCAAAAGTCTCGTACTAGGCTTTTGCTGAGCATATAATCTTTGCTTCATGCAGAGCCTTCAAGACCCATTTGGACACCTTCTATCTCTCCGCGATAATTTGACTGATGCTTGGGTCACGCTTGATCGCCCGACCCTTGATTTCTTTTACAACCGTATTGATGCCCAGGAGAAAACCATCCTTGACGTGTGCTTTCTATTCGGCAGTAAACTCCAAATCGGCAAAAGAGCAAAATGTTTTTTGGGCATGGTCTGTTTCCTATTGTCTTTCTGCGTATCTCACGGACAAGTCCGGACCCAAAGTACTCCGGATATCAGCTTTGCGTTCTGGTATGAGCCATGGCAGCCGGGTGCGACGATTCGCAAACTCGAGCCAGCGAACGTGATTATCGGTGTGCCCCTAAACGCCCTGCCCGAAATCCACAAGGCCGGCAAACGAGGACTGCAATATGTGACTTACTATCAAAGCGGTTTTGGCACAGAATTCTTGAAAAATGACGCCGACCTGAACAACGTGGGGTTCAAGAGCAGCAAGGCCTATGATCAGAGCGCTTTTGGCGGCAGGGACAACTATGTACTATGTCCCAATAGTATCGAACTGCGGGCTCGAATAACGCGCTTTTTGGATGCGTCATTGAAGGCGGGCGTTGATGGCTACTTCATTGATAATACATTTCTCGATCCTCCAGCCCACGAAGTCTGCAACGCCCCTCATTCGCACATCAAGCAGGATACGCTCGGAGGTCGCGCGTACGTGGATCTTCTCGCGGCAGTCAGAGAAAGGATGAGACAACAGAACCCGCGGGCAATACTTATTGCCAACCCCGGGTCGCCAGCTTGGAGCGACAAAATCGCGGAGGGCAAGCCATCGCTTTGGGACGTTTCCGACTATGTCGTATGGGAAAGCTATGGCTACACTTCCCATGCTGGCTGGCAACACAATCGCTGGAAAGAAACGATTGAGCAAAGCTTCCTGTATTCTGCTTCCGCTGACAAAGCTCCCAAATTGCTCGCTCTCTCCTATCCGAAATCGGCTGAAGAGGCCCAGTTTGCTTTTTCCGTAGCTAAAGTTTTCGGTTTCGCTTGGGCCGCTAATTTAGGGGAGAATCAAGAAGGGAAAAACCAGGACGGCGGACACTTCGGCCTATTTTTGAAACTAACTCCCGCCGACCTGGGCGATCCTGTAAACTCTTTAACCGAGCGCAGTTCTCGTCTGTTACACCGGAAATTTACTCACGGCGAGATATTCGTGAATGTCGGTCAATCTACTGAACAAATCTCCATTACCTCGGAAGCGATTGTATATATAGGCGGTAATGCTCCAGTAAAAATGGGCCCACACGTGGAGACATTACCTCCTATGACGGCCGCTATTGCAGTGAAAACGCACTGAGGCCACTTTTGAGGGGGACATTGTTCGCCTTTCAATCGGCTAGCTCTCCCATCCCGATTTGTGCTCAGGTGCCATGGACAGCGTCCGCCAAACGTAGACCTTAGCTCGCTCTCAAATGTACGCTTGAGGGCTCGATGTGTTGAGGCCATCCTGCTCTTTGCGCTCATCACTGACATGTTAGAATCACACAAATGCCCAAGAGCAATGATCTAACTGGCTCGAGTTATTGGGACTCCTGGTGGCAAAACGATGCGCCGCTCGATCCCCCGATCCGTCCTCACTGGACTGAAATTGGTCAAAATGGCTATTTCCTAAGGGCAATCGAAAAACACACAGGGCCTCTCGAACTTAAGAGTGTTGTCGAGCTTGGTGGAGCGCTCTCCAATAGACTTCTTGCAATGGCCAAGTGGCGGAATGCTAACGTCACAGCTATCGATTATTCCCGTACTGGTCTTGCTCGGTCGAAGAAAATGTTTCACAACAATGGGTGCGACATTCAACTGATTTGTGGGGATTTTTTCGACCGCTCTCTCACCACAACGCACTTTGACCTCGTGACTCATTGGGGCGTGCTGGAGCATCAAATTGATCCACGACCCCTAATTGAGCGATCTCTCGAATTGGCCAAGCCGGGCGGTTATGTAATTCTGACGATGCCCCAAATGCTGGGTCCTGGCGCGTGGCTTTGGCGTCGTTGGTCGCCAGAATCATGGAAGGTTCACGCCCTGCACACTGATGCCGTTATTTTCAGAGCATTTGCTGATTGCGGTGTGGCATGTAAACGGATTTTTTTTGGTGCGCCCTTTATTCAAATCGAACCCTGTGAAACAAAAGGCGTACTACCGAGTTTTGCCAGTTTTGCTCAATTTTGGATTCGGCAATTTGGCCGCTTTAGAATTGTTCCATTTGATCGCGGCCTCCCCTATATTTCAGAAAACCGCGGGTTCGTTGCTCAAAAGACAGAAGCCAAGGTTTTTCGACATTGATGATTTGTTGGATATGTTTTGCAGCAAAAAATCCTGGGCTGGAGAGGATTGAGGAGCTTACTGCCTGCTTTCCTGCAGTTGCATTGGACGTTCACTCCGGACGGTTTTATTCAATTTGGAGAAAATCTCACTAGGAGAGTGATTCCCGAAGCCGGCAATCGTTCGGCCTGTCAGACTCTTGGATAGTGGGCTTTATTTGATTCACGTTATTTTGCATCTCGGGTTATTTCTGGTTGGCCTTGGGCTGATCGCGCTGTTTCAGCCGAGGACAAGCCGAGATCGTGGTGCCTTGGCGTGGGCATTTATCGTGGGTTATCTGCTGCGTTTAGGAGCGATTTTACTACTCCATCTCTTTTCTTCCGACGGAACATTTCTCCTGGATGATCGTGGCTACGACGAGCAGGGGCGCTACCTGGCCCATCTCATTCCTTCCGTCTCGGGAACGGAGGATCTGTCTAGGCAGCTTGGAACGCAGCACATAGCTTACCCGTTGCTGGTCGGGGCGGTGTATTTCCTTGGTGGCCATTCCATTCTTTCAGCTAAGTTGTTAAATGCATTTTTTGGGGCATTGCTGTCGCCTGTAGTTTATTGGCTCGCCTCTGAGTTTGAGAATAGTGATGACAACGGATTGCCAAGGAGGGCGGCGTGGTTGGCGGCTCTTTTCCCATTTGATATAGCTTGGTCCGCATTCCTATTGCGTGACACGATTTTGGAACTACTTTTTACCTTCCTGGTTGCGGCCACTGTTGCTACGTACCAACGGCGCTCTTATAAATTTGCCTTGATTGTATTACCCACCCTCTATGTGATCAATTTATTCCGCTTCTACGCGGTATTTGTGTGGGTGGCTGCAATGATCCTTGCCAGCGTTGCGTGGCTTGCTCGCGTGCTTGGATCGCGGAATAAAAGAAGCTCTTGGCCCTATTTCTTAACAATAGTTATGGTTGGCGCATCCTTGTTCTATGCCCTTGTGCCATGGTTTATTCAGCAATTCCAGTTCGCACGGGTCCTGGCCGTTCAACTAGCTGGCTTGGGGGATGGGGGCGATGCGACGCCGTTGATATTTGCTTTCAACTTGCAATTTGTTTCGGCTTTTGCAAGGGCGGTTTTTGTATACTTGCTCGGTCCGTTTCCCTGGGTCTTTTGGGGTAACGATGATCCCATTAATTATATTTTCTACCCAGGCATGTATGTCATTTTTTTCCTTTTTCCATTTTTTGCAGTCGGCTTATGGAAGACTATTCGTACCCTCGAACCGGTGGGAGTCTTTCTGGTTGCAACTTTCATTCTGCACGGTCTAATCGAGATTTACGTTTTTCAAGGGGCGTCGCGCCAAAGGATGATGACCGATGGGGTGTTCATTTTGTGCGCCGCCGTGGCATGGCCGATGCGGCAAAAATTCGCCCCGAAAACCCGATTTGTCTACGCAACATTGGTTGTGATTGCCGTGGGCCACACGATCGTGCGCGCTTTTGGATGACCTTGGTTTATTGCAGAGGCATTCCTTGCACCTGCAATTCGAACAATCCGATCCAGTTCCCCGAGTCAGCCTCAATACGCACTTCTGTCGCAGCGTAGTCAAGGCTTAGCACCGTGGTTGTGCTGTTCGGAAATCCCCCACGAGCCAGTGTGATCCAGGGTTGGTCCGCGGCAGCCCGCGCCAGCAGCGACCAACTTTGGACATACACAGGGCTGGTTCCAAAATATCCCCAAGTGATCACCGCTTGCGTTACTTGTACCGCCGTTTTTGACGACAGTTGATAATCAAGATGAGTGGAAGCAGGATAGGCCATTGACGCGATGTTTCCATCAATCAGATTGGATGCTTGGTAACCCTGACCAATCGAGTAGACCGGGTCTTCGCTGACATTTGACTTCACAGCAAAGGTCGTGTCAGTGGCTAGGTTAGACCCGAATACTTGAACGTCACCGATACCAATCCAGGAGGTACTCTCAGCGGCAACACGCAATTTTCGGTATTTGTTTTTGACCGAAACAACCGTGTCGGTCGAACTGGGGAAGCCGCCTCTTGCGACAACTTCCCAACTGAAGCCGTCGCGAGCCAGCCCCAAAAGGCGCCATGATTCGATGTGAGGCCCGGAACTGTCGGTGCCAAAATGGTCCCAATTCATGTCAACCGAATCGATGAAGGTCGCTTGTCCAGGATCAATTGTGTAATCAATTGAAGTACTGCCCGGATACGCATCTGTGAACTCATCGCCCTCCACAAGGTTCGATGCTGGACCAAATTCCGGGTTGGGAACCTCTTGCATGTTCGCTGTAGCGGTTAAGTTGCGCAACCGAGGAGATCCGTTGATCTGGACGTCGAAGATGCCGATCCAATCTGCGGAAGAAGTTGCAATCAAGCGAAGCTGCGTTGCGATCGCATCGAAGTTCGCTTGTGTGGTAGTGCTGTTAGGAAATCCACCCTGAGCCAGAGTCGTCCAATCCTGCCCTTGCCCGTTCCTGCCCAACAAAGACCAGCTTTGAATGTAATTCGGGGTTACCCCGAAATAGCCCCATGTAATCAAGACCGAAGACACGTGAGTCACATCTGGTAATGAAATCACATAGTCGAGGTTGGTAGAGCCCGGATATGCTAAAGTCGCTGGGTTCCCATCCACGAGGTTTGCCGCTTGATAATTCTGGGCGACTGAATATACGGGATCTTCCGGGATGTTCGATTCCGCTGAGACGAGGCTGGCGGTTAACGCGGGTTCAACAGCGTTTCCAAACACGCGGACATCATAAATTCCTGCCCAATTGCTTGAATCGGCCACGATCCGTAATTCCGTTGTCGTTCCGCTCACTGGAACATCGAGTGTCTCTCTTCCTGGGAACCCGCCACTCGCCAGTTGCTGCCAGGCTGCGTTGTCGCTGCGGCCTAGAATTTGCCAGCTGTGTATGTAACTCGGGTCGCTGCCAAAAGAGCCCCAGTCGATGGAGATGCCAGAGACATCGTAAGGACCACCCAATTGAATTACATAGTCCAAGTGAGTTGAGCCGGGATAGGCAAGGCTGTCAGAATCACCGTCAACAAGATTGGCAGCCCCATAATCCCGGGCAAGGCTGTACGTGGGGCTTTCCGGCACCAATGACTCTGCATGGACACCACGTATAAGGTGCTTGCCGGCGGGAATCGCTGCCGTCACAGTTATCGCGCGACTTTGTTGCAACGGTGATTCGTCATGATATGAGAGCTGATTGATCGAGTTGGGACGTAAAACCGGGAATATCGCTTTGGCAGTTTGAACGGTTGGCGTTATCCGCAGTTTGTGCAGCTGCACTCCGCCGTCCAGCTCAATTTTTATGTAGTAAGAGTAGTAGCCGCGAGCGAGGCTTGTGAGGTCGACACTGCTGTCAAACGAGGATTGATCGGCGGGCGCCTGAAATTGAATCGGGTCCGACCAGCTAGTTCCATTGAAAAAATAGGCTTTTAGGGTGCCTGTGCTCCGGGGGCCAAGCTGAGCTGAGATCACAAGCGAGGATACTGGGAACGGGCTACCTTCCTGATACATCAAATAGCCATTTGTATTTGAGGTATTCACGAGAAACTTCGATCCCAATTCATCTGCAATCACACCAACCTCGGCGAAGGACTGCGGCCGGCTCTGCCAGGCCGAATCGGAAAAACTGAGCATCCAGTCAAATTGCGCAGAATTCACACTCATCATCGAAGGCGCAAAGTAGCCGGGCCCAGGCCAATAGGAATGTACGACGTCCTCGATATTTTCCGAGTTAAGCGTCAGGCTCTCGTGAGGACGAAGAATGATTGTGGATGAAGGAAAAACACCGAAGCCAACACCCGTGTAATAGGTTAGGCTGGATGCGTTCTCGGCATATAGCTCAGCCATCTCTTCTGCTGGCCACCCCACCGGATCATTCCCATTCGCATCTTCCGTCCTCGCAACGAGGTCGGGGTTGTCGATGATGTCCTGAACACTCGCGACCGTTCCATCATCCTTGGTATAAAAAACGTCATGGTCGGGATCAAACATGTGCCAAGCATTCGCGTAGAAGATTTCCGGCACCGCATGAAACGGCATTTCTGCCAACCGAGCTTGATGACCAAGCTGTCGCCAAATCCAGATAAGCGCTTGGGAAGTTTGTTCGCAGCATCCGAATCCGTAAGCACCAAAGAGCCGCAACGGATCCAGCGCCTCGCCGTTGTCTTGCTTGGCTCCGCTCGAGCACAGGTGAAAGGTCCGGCTCACGACAAACTGCCAGGCTTGGATTGCACTTTGCTGATCGTCGGATCCGCTCGGCAACTGGCTCAAGATGGAAGCTGTGCTCAGTGGCCGTAAGCCGCTCGCATCCGAAATCTGCGGAACAGTCAGGGCAGTCCCCGATGAATTGTGAATCGTGATCGATGCGCCTGTCACATCGGCAACATTGGACAAATCGATGTTTACCGCCTGACTATTGGCGGTAACTGTGCTAGTGCTTCTAAACTCCTGACACGGCAGAGTCCGACAAGACAAAAAAATGATGGCAACAAAAATGGCCCTTTTGATCCCCATTTAATGTGTACCGACATCCTTTAAAAGACGTAAATATCAAAGCTGATCCAAAGATAGGCCCTGTACCGCGCACCTCACTGCATTCAACCCAAGTTCGCATTGGCAAACCCGGCATGAGGCGAATTGTTGCCGGGGTTCTGTATGAGTCAACACAATGTTTATTACCACGAATTCAGCGTAAGTCTAACTAGGCTAAAGACTTTAGTTAGACTCGTTAGTAACCATGACTTTACAATTCTTAGCGAAAAACGGCCGGAATCGTACGGATGGTTTACTTTCTAGGTAACACCCTTAGCGAAATTGAATAGTGCCGTTTCAGTCAAAGCTGCCATTTCTACTAAGCTGTATCGCGGGGGCTTAAAGTCCCCCTTTTGCGGTACACTGCTGGTGGGCTTCCAAGAAATTGTGATGTCGCGACATGAAATATCTGATCTCAGCCTCGTCAGCGAGGAAAAGATCGATCCACAACCCGCGGGCGCGGATCGGAAGGGAGACTCTCATTTCCTCGATCCGCTTGTTACTTTGGCCAAGCACAAGAAATTGGTGATCGGGCTGCCAGTTGTCATTTCCGTAATTGCCGCTATTGCTGCGCTTCTTTTACCCTCGATCTATACCGCCGAGACCAAGGTTGTTCCGCCCCAAAACAGCTCCATCGCAACTGGAATCCTGAACCAGCTTGGGCCGTTGGCCAGTATGGCAACGAATGGGAAAGATTTGAGTTTGCATGGCACCAGCGACATGTACGTAGCAATGCTCCATAGCAGGACTCTAGCCGATGCGTTGATCGAGCGTTTCTCCTTGATGAGCGTCTATGGTGCAAAGCGTCACGTTGATGCTCGGATGCGATTGGATAGCGACACAAGGATCACGATCAGCAAAGAAAATGTGATTTCGATTTCCGTCGCCGACCGGGATAAGAATCGTGCCGCCGGGATCGCGAACGCTTATGTGGAGGAACTGCTGAAGTTGACACGCACTCTGGCTGTTACTGAGGCTGGTCAACGTAGACTGTTTTTTGAGCATGAAGTGCAAACCGCTGGTGAAGAACTCGCTAATGCAGAGCAGGCCTTAAAGAAGACTCAAGAAGCTACCGGCATAATCCAACTCGATAGCCAATCGAAAGCCATGATCGAGGCCCTCACCACGCTTCATGCGCAGGTTGCCGAGAAAGAAGCGCAACTAGAGGCGATGCGTGCTTATGCCACACCGGAGAATCCAGATCTGGTGCGAACCCAGCACGAGTTGGCCGCAATGCGTGGCGAGCTATCGCGCATGGAGGCTGGCCAGGGAGGCACCTCGCTTTCTGACGTCGCCGTAAAAAAGATCCCAGAAGCTGGATTGGAGTACGTCAGACGACTGCGTGAAGTTAAGTATCGTGAGACACTGCTTGATCTTCTCACCCGTCAATACGAGATGGCACGCATTGATGAGGCAAAAGACGCGGCCATTGTTCAGGTTCTCGATAAGGCCGAGTCTCCAGAACTGCGTTCATCACCCCATCGCACCACTTTGGTGTTAACGGCATTTTTCCTTGCCTTTATCCTGGCAGTCGTGATCGCTTTTCTTTTGGAGAGCTTTCAACGGCTGAAGAGTGATCCGCAGTTTGTTGACCGGGCGCAATTGCTGAAGTTCTATCTCATGAGGGTTCGTTAATCGCGAGAGACCGATGACGCCGACTCTGACCGACACATTCCCGGGCCCTCGCAGCCGCAAGCATAAGATAGTGCGGATTCTCGGACGTCTGACGGGGGGGCCTGCACGTCACGCCTGTTTACTCCATGAAAGGCTTGTACCGCAGTTTGACACAAGACTGATAGTTGGTGGTTTATCACCGGGCGAACATGACATGAGTTACCTCCTAACATCTAGTGCGAACATTGTTCGTGTGGATGAAATGGGCCGCCGCGTCTCACTTTTTTCTGATGTACGTGCGCTTTGGAAGCTGTTTGTTTTGCTGCGTCGGGAAAAACCCGAGATCGTGCATACGCATACTGCAAAGGCGGGTGCTCTGGGCCGCGTTGCCGCGTGGTTAGCGGGCGTCCCCGTGATCGTCCACACTTATCACGGGCACGTCTTCCACAGTTATTTTAGTCCGACCAAAACCAGGATTTATCGTGCTGTGGAGAAGGCATTGGGCTCAATCACGACTCAAGTCGTAGCCATCTCCAACTCACAACGGGAAGAGCTCTGCAATGTGTACCGCGTAATTCCATGTGAACGAACGGTCGTAATCCAAAATGGTTTCGATTTCAAGGATTGCTCAGGCCGAGAACGAACCGAAGCGAGAAAAGAGCTGGGCATAGCCGAAAATGCCTTTGTCTTTGTCTGGGCCGCCAGGATGGCGCCCGTGAAAGATGTGGAACTCCTGGGCGAGGTCGTTCGCATGGCTGCGAAAGAATCAAGCCAGGCCTATTTTTTGGTGGTTGGCGACGGAGAAATGAAGCCAAGGCTCGAATCCATCGTGCAAGGCTGCAATAACGTGAAACTACTAGGCTGGCGACGCGATATGGATCGGATTTGGTGCGCTGCTGATGCAGCTATTCTGACCTCGCGCAATGAAGGCACGCCGACGGCCCTGATCGAGGCGATGGCCGCCCGGGTTCCTTTCCTTGCCACCAACGTAGGCGCTGTGAGGGATCTGAGTGTGCTGCCACTACACGAAATGCCGAAGGATGCGGGCCACAGGGCAGGCAATGGGTACTTGGCGGCGCGGACGCCTGAGGCGCTCTTCTATTGTGCTGAAGAGCTAATTAGGGATCGTACGGCGGCAAGAACCATGGGAGAGATTGGTCATGCGTTCGTTTGTACCCACTTCTCGGTTGACCGCCTGGTTGCCGAGATGAGCCGACTATACAGTAGTCTGGCAGCATCTTGCCGGCGTCCAAGCGAACATAATCAGATAAACGAACCGTCCAAGATTGAGACTTTGGCGACTGCGCCGGTATTGGGCAGCGAATCAACAGCATTAGAGATAACAAACCGAAGTGAGGGGCTTTAAGACAGAAATGGCAATAAATACAGTTGATCAAATAAACAGCATTGGACTTGCAAAAGATCAGTCGCGCACGGCAAAAGTGGGGATCGTGGGCCTCGGCTATGTTGGACTTCCGCTCGCGCTCCTATTCAGCGAGGAAAAATTCGTGGTTACCGGATTTGATGTTGACGCCCAAAAAGTGGAGGCGCTCAATACAGGAAAATCTTACATCTACCGGATACTGGAAACAGATATTGCCGCCGCCCGCGAAAGCGGGTTTTCGGCGACCTCGGATTACCGGCACGTGGGTGCCATGGACGCAATCATTATTTGCGTGCCTACGCCTCTGAATGATTATCGCGAGCCGGACTTGAGTTTCATCGAAAAGACAGCCCGAGCCATTGCCCCGCATCTTCGTGCCGGGCAGCTCATCGTGCTTGAGAGCACTACTTATCCCGGGACCACCGAAGAGATCCTCGTCCCAATCCTGGAAGGTGGTAACAAACATGGTCTGAAAGCGGCGCGCAACGATGAGGAAGACCCCGAGAAGACATTCCTCGTGGCGTTCTCGCCCGAAAGGGAAGATCCAGGCAACGACACAGTCGCCCGTAAGGATATTCCTAAAGTCGTGGGCGGGCTGAATCCCGCCGCGTCCCAGCTTGCCGGCAGCCTCTACAACTCCATCTTCAATCGAGTTGTACCCGTTTCTAGCCCGGCCGCTGCAGAAATGACCAAGTTGCTGGAAAACATTTACCGCTGCGTCAATATTGCGCTGGTAAATGAACTGAAAATGCTGTGCATGCACATGGGGATCGATATCTGGGAGGTAATCAGTGCGGCTGCCACTAAACCGTTCGGGTTTCAACCTTTCTATCCCGGGCCCGGTCTGGGAGGACACTGTATCCCAGTCGATCCGTTCTATTTGTCTTGGAAGGCGAAAGAGTTTGATTTCCATACCCGTTTCATAGAACTGGCGGGCGAGATCAATACTGCCATGCCATATCATGTTGTAAGGTCTGTTGCCGCCGCCCTCAACGAAAGGAAGAAAGCACTCAAAGGGACCAGAGTGCTGGTGCTCGGAGTAGCCTACAAGCGTGACATCGACGACTTGCGGGAATCACCTGCATTGACCATCATCGAGGAACTGCAAAAACAAGGCGCAGAAGTTTGTTACAACGATCCGTATTTTGCCAACGTGGGTCACGGCCGCAAATACAACTTGAACATGACCTGCGCACCTTTGGAGAATTTAGGGCAGTACGATTGCGTACTGATTGTCACCGACCATTCCGACTACGACTATAGAAGGATCGTTACAGAAGCTCAATTGGTGGTCGACAGCCGAAATGCGACGAAGGGCATCAAGTCGGAGAAAGTGGTGCGTTGCTAATGGCGAAATATCTTGTTACCGGAGCGGCAGGCTTCATTGGTTCAAACCTCGTCCACGCGCTACTTGGTCTCGGGCATAAGGTGCGAGGCATGGACAACTTGAGCCATGGGCGCATGGAAAACCTGTCTGGGGTCGATCAGCAAATCGATTTTCGACAGGCAGACATCACCAATACGGAAGACATTGCTTCAGCCTGTAAGGGTGTAGATTATGTACTCCACCAGGCGGCACTCGGCTCTGTTCCCAGATCGTTTGCGGACCCGGTCGCGAGCAATCATGCGAATGTCGTAGGTACTCTGAAAGTGTTACAAGCCGCTCGCGAAGCCGGTGTTAAACGGGTGGTGTTCGCGAGCTCATCTTCCGTTTACGGCAATACACCCACGCTTCCCAAGCGGGAAGATATGGGCACCCACCCAATTTCTCCCTATGCTGTGACGAAATTGACCGGGGAGCTCTATGCGCAGAGCTTTTCTCTGGTACTCGGGCTCGAAACCGTGAGCTTGCGCTACTTCAACGTGTTTGGTCCTCGTCAGCACCCAACCTCTCAATATGCTGCGGTGATTCCAAAATTCATCGGCGCCATGCTCGTCGAAGAGGAAGCAACTATTTTTGGCGATGGCCTTCAGAAACGCGATTTTACTTATATTGACAACGTTGTTTCGGCCAACCTACTGGCCAGCACAGCACCGGCTGATTTGGTGGTTGGGAAAGTATTTAACATTGCTGGCGGGATGAACTATTCTCTTTTGGAGCTGCATGCGCTACTTCAACAGCAGACGGGATGTTATAAATCTCCGCGATTTGCTCCTGCAAGAAACGGCGATGTCCGCGACTCGCTGGCTGACATCTCGCGTGCGCAAAAGGCGATGGGCTACCAAAGGTTGGTGGGGTTCGAGGAAGGCTTGGCTCGGACCGTTGAATCGTATCGCAAAGAGTTAGTCGGTCGCTCATTGTCGGCTCTACAAAGCTGATCTTTTGCCCGAACAACCGTTACAACCAGTGTGTTTTCTAGCTTATGCTGCCAGGTTGTGTTCATCGTTGGAAGTCCTTTTTGCCGAACGCTTCCACTCGAACGGCATCGGATTTTCAACAGGACTAGCCCGCTTGGCAACCAACATTCGAATCATGGTGATCAACTTGACCGCTCGTCTGCGACAATTCTTGATCTGGAGTATCTTATCCGGTGCCCTCGGGCCAAGCGTGCTGATGGCTCAAGATCAGACTGCTGTTCTTGTGGGCAAATTGCTCCAGCCCAAGATTGCAGCATCGCAAGAGCAGAACGAGACCACCACGTCACAACCGCAGAACCCGACCGCCGCTCCTGCCAGGAACAAGAAGGTAGGGGACGCGGAGCCCATGTCGCTCAAGAGTGTCTTCCTTAATTTGCCGGGTGACCAAAAAACAATCTGGACAGCCCCGTTTCGTCTAAAAGCAAGCGATTCAACGTGGCTCGTTCCTTTTGGTGGAACGCTTGGTGTGCTGGTGGCTTCGGATGAACGCAACATGCTGCGCCTGCACTCCGATGCGAGCGCGATCAGTCTCAGTAACAATGTTGCCAATGCCGGGACAGTTGCGTTGGCTGGAGTGCCAGCCACAATGTATGTATTTGGAACGCTGAACGGATCTGCACGCTGGAGAGAAACAGGGCTGTTGACCGGCGAGGGGCTCGTGAACAGCTGGATTGTCAATGAGGCCATCGGTAGGGCGTTGGGGCGAGAACGGCCAACGACGACCGATGGGCAAGGGCGCTTTTTCCAGCAGTTCAGCAATCCGTCATTTCCTTCAGACCACTCGATGTTGAGCTGGACGGCTGCCTCTATCATTGCGCACGAATATCCCGGATGGCTATCCCAAGGGCTTGCGTACGGTACGGCCAGCGCGGTGAGCGTTGCACGGGTCACAGGTCGCGAGCATTTTCCATCTGACGTTGTGGCTGGTGCCGCTCTGGGTTGGTTGATTGGCCGGCAGGTCTATCGCGCCCATCATGACCCCGACATCGACGGGGGTGCGTACGGCACTTTCGTATCAGAAAAACACCCGTTTGCCGGTCCACAAACGGGCACTACCTTTGTCCCCATTGACAGCTGGGTTTATCCCGCTTTTGACCAGCTGGCGGCCTTGGGCTTTGTGCGTTCCGGGGCGGCTGGCCTGCGTCCCTGGACACGTTCTGAATGCGCCCGCCTGGTCGCCGAAGCCGAGACATTCATCGATCCAGATGCGCATGACCTGCCAGCAACGACGGTTCGTGCGCTCGCAAATGAATTTGCAGTGGAACTGGATGGCAGCCAGAACCAACCCTACGATCGTATTGATGAGATATACACCCGAGCTGGTTATGTATCCGGTCAGCCCCTGGCTGATGACTACCATTTTGCAAAGACTTTTACAGATGACTTCGGACGGCCGTTTGGAACCGGTGCCAATTCGATCGCCGGAGTGTCCACCCGCGCAGTGGTGGGGCCATTAGCATTTTATGTGCGCGGGGAATACCAGCATGCGGGCACCCTCGCGGCTCAGCCCGCGGCCGCACAACAAGCTATCGCCAACCTTGAAAGCCTACCCTTCGCTCCGCCGCAACGCACACAATCAGTTGACCAGCTCCGCTTCCTGGATGCATATGTCGCGTTCAATTTTCACAACAACATCATCTCTTTTGGCCAGCAAACTCTGTGGTGGGGGCCGGGAGCGGACGGTCCTTTCCTGGCAAGCAACAATGCGCAATCCCTCCCCATGCTGCGGATTTCCCGGGCGACGCCCTTCGTTCTGCCTTGGCTTTTCAGGTTAATGGGCCCGATTCGGCTGGAAGCGTTTTGGAGCCAATTGGGCGGACAAGAGTTCGTGTCGATTGTAGACAGCGCCGGGAACAACCAGGTAATTGGGCCCGCCCTGCACCCGCATCCTGCTTTGCAAGGCGCCAAATTCTCGTTTAAACCCACAAGCAATCTCGAATTTGGTTTTGATGAAACTGCGATCTTTAGCGGCCCCGGTTTTCCGCTGACCCTGCACTCTCTATTGCGAAGCTATTCACCGGGAAATACCATACCTGGAGCCGCCGCTGATCCGGGAGATCGCCGTTCCGCCTTTGACTTTTCTTATCGACTGCCCGGGCTCCGAAAATGGCTAACGTTGTACAGCGACTCATTTACCGAAGACGAAATCTCGCCCGTCTCGTTCCCCCGCAAATCGTCGTTTCGCGCCGGTTTGTATGCGCCGCAACTGCCAAAACTACCGAGGCTTGACCTTCGCGTCGAAGGGATCTATACCGATATTCCCAACTTGCACGCCATTGGGAATGAGTACTCCAACGCGCACTATATAAGCGGTTACACTAACTATGGTCAGATCATCGGCAACGCAATCGGCCGGGAAGGGCGTGGACTCAATGCCTGGACAACATACCGATTTAGCCCTACTTCGAATATCCAGATACATTACCGAAGCCAGCATGTTAACCCGGAGTTCCTAGAGGGAGGGTATCTTCGCGACTATGATGCCACCGGGACGTTCGGGAAAGTCTATGGTCTGGTCATTTCAGGGACCTTCAAATACGAACATTGGAATTTCCCCCTGCTTTCGGCAGTACCAAAAACCAACGTTAGCGCTGCGCTGCAGGTAAGCTTCCGCCCGTTGCGCGGCTGGGGCCAAAAGAATCAGAAATAAATACCGGTCTTAACGGGCTTATGGAGTGAATGCCCGCGTTTTACCACGCTAAATCAACTGTCGCTCTTTGGAGAACACAGGCCCCGCGCTTCAAGGCGATGAAGTATCAAGTTTGAGAGGCCGCCAATCGGTCAGACCTCGTGCCGATGAATTCCAATGCAGAGCCTTGCGAGGTGCACCAAAGTGCGTATCCTTACCGGCAACAAACTACAGATTCTCGCTGATGTCTGGGCCTTCGGCGGGACGACATGTCTAGGTGCGCACTGAGAGAGCGATTTAGTATAGGCGAACCTACCTAGTGTACGGGTGGAATTTCCCCTTCGATTGTGAACTTGTCTTAACAATACTTCAACATTCAAAGTAAAGCCCCTTAGAGGAGATGTGCTAAAAGTCTTATTCCCAAGTTTCTGGATTTTGTGTAGTATTTCTTGCACCGTTCCGATAAGTAAATTAACCCTGGTTGGCGCGGAGCCAGGGGTGCTCAGGACTCCTTGTTGACTGAGGGTGGCTGTAGATGTCGTTCTACTTTATTACTCTTATTCTGAGTGCGCTGGCGGCAGCGGGCTTGACCAAGCTGATTCGCGATTTTGCGCGCAAGCACGGCTTAGCTGTTGGTCCAAGCTCTACGCGCCATATCCATAAAGTGCCTACGCCGCGGCTCGGCGGCGTCGCCATTTTCCTGACGTTCATCATCGCTTTTTCAGCATATTATTTTTGCCGCCACTTTGGGCTGGTTCATGCGGCCAAGAATTCGACGCTCTTGCAATTGACTCTTCCCGGTGCTCTCTTGTTTGTTGTGGGACTTGTAGATGACTTGAGAGGCTTGAGCGCCAAATGGAAGTTGGCGGCTCAGATCATCGGCGGAGTGTCGCTCTACGCAACGGGTTTGCGCCTCATATGCATCCATCCGGCAGTCGGAACTTCGTTCTTGGCAACGGCTGGCTGTCTCGCTCTGACCGTTCTGTGGGTCGTGATTGTGTGCAATGCCATCAATTTGATTGATGGCTTGGACGGGTTGGCGGCCGGGGCAACGCTTTTCTCCATGGCCACGTTGTTCGCCTTTTCCCTGGTGGATGGGAGGCATGGAGTTGCATTGATTATTGCGGTCCTTGCCGGCGCGAACATCGGGTTTTTGGTCTTCAATTTCAATCCAGCGTCAATCTTTCTAGGTGATTCCGGCAGTCTTTTCATCGGTTTTATGCTGAGTGGCCTTCTTATGTCAGAATCGCAACAGCAGCCAAACATTATGCGTGTGATTCTGGTGCCGGTCATCTCTCTGGCCCTTCCGCTTACCGATCTTTGCCTGACCGTTGTGCGTCGCTTCCTATCCGGTCATTCACTGTTTGGCGCTGACCGGGAGCATATCCACCATAAATTATTAGAGGCAGGCCTTACCCAGCGTCAGGCCGTCTACATTCTCTATGCGATTTCGGCCAGTTGCACGGTGCTGTGCTTTGCCTTTTTGTACCCCTCACGGCTAGTTTGGATCCCGGCAGTTTCCTTATTTGTTATTTTTGTGTTTTTCTTTGTGCGCAAGCTCGGGTATCAGGAGTTTACCGAATTTGGAAGGCTCGCCCTGCGGGTGAGCCAACAGAGGAAAGTAGCGCATTCCAATATCGCAATCCGCAGAGCGGCCTTCCAGTTGGAACGCACCTTCAACACGGCGGCGGTTGCCGACATCTTGGAAGAGAGCCTTCGCAGCGACTTCAACGGTTTTTCAATTGTGCTGGATGACGGGTTCCTGGTTGCCGCACAAGTGGACTCGCCGCCTACTCAAACCATTGAAAGGGCATGGGTTCTTTCGCCTTCCCAGCGGTTGATTCTCAGTATGGACATCGAGAGTCCCGGCTATGGCCGAATCGGTCGAATCAGTCTCGAGCACACTTGCGGCCGTCGGCTACTGGGTGATTCGGAGTTGCTGCAAAATGAGTTTCGCAGCAATTTGGGGACCGCATTGGGGCGTTGTCTGATGACAACTGCTGAGATCCAAAAACGGAGAAGAGGGGGAAGACTCGGCCAACGCCTGTAGCCTTTCGGGCCTACTACGTCCTGCCTTTGCACCGTCGCAGAGAGAGTTCAATCTAAAACACATGAATAAACTTGATCCGGAAGAAGCCATAGCCCGTCGTTGGCAACGAGCACACTTGAGGCACTTCTTTGGCGTTTCTTGCGTGACGGCTGACGCCAACGAAAGCGTGCTGGACGTCATCGACGGGATTGAAGACAGCGCAATTCAACAGGTGACTGTGCTTGATTCGGAGGAAGCCATATCCCGTCGTTGGCAAGAAGCCCACTTGAGACATTTCTTTGGTCCGGATGCTGTTATGCCTAACAGCAGTGAGAGTGAACCGAGCATGTTCGATGGTGGCAGGAAGGTCATACGGGCTGTCGGCGCATTCAAGCATGGCCGTCGTAAGTCGCGGCAACTAACCAGAGCGTTGTAAATTATTTCCTCCTGTGCCTCGCAACTTTCAATTCCAGCAGGACCAAAGGCGAGCTGATTTAGATGCCACCGACCAATTGAACCTATTTGGTAACGCCGTTCGTGCAATAATTTCAGGTAATCATTGATCGCTAAGGGAACCTTTCACCCTGATCTATGACCAGACCAGTTCTGGGAGACCTACGCCTATGAACTGGTCGTTTAGCGCTACCCTGGAAGTGAGATTTACGCCAGCGCAACGGACCTTATTGCCGAAGCCTCAGAGACAGGCGTGGCTTGTGTGGATGTTTGCTCAAGCATTCCGCGCAGACTGCAGTGAGCTTCTGTGGCGATTGCTCCAGGGCATTTTTTCCAGCTGTTCAAGAAAATCGCTATACTCACCTTCGTTCAGCGCCCGATAGACCCCGCCATCAAAAGCGCGGATGAAGCCTCCCCCGTCCGGAACCAGACAATTCATCGCCTCCGCAAGCGTTGGGTGCTTGTGGTCACACGAATAAATACCGTCGTCCTCGGTAAAACAGGCCGAGTACCAGATGTCCTCGTGATGGTGAGCCAATCGATCCCGAGTATACACCTAATCAAGATGCTATCTAATCAGGATGTAGATTCCGAGCCGCCTGCCGAAGACCCTATACCACGTGTCCAGCGCATTGGTTTTGTTCGGCCAGCAGGTCAAAAAGCTGAGGATTGAACGGCGCCTCTCCCAGGAGAAGCTGGCGGAGAGGTGTGGCTATCACCGGAATCAGATAGGGCGCATCGAACGTGGTGAACAGCCGGTGTCCTTTGACGGTGTCTTGCAGCTTTCTCATGGACTGGCGGTACCGCCATCAGAGATTTGGGCGAAGCTTCCTGTGCAAAAGCGCTTGCCTCCTAAAAAGACGCAAGAGAAAGACAAGTAATCCGCAACCTGCGTCGCGCGGGATTCAGGAAAGCCCTCAGGGCTAGTCACGCCTGGGGTAGCGAAAATAGACCGGGCAGGTGTGTAGTCTCTCCATGACGCTGAGGATGCCTATCCGAGGGCTCGCCGCAATGAGCAGTCCACATCCGAAACAGTAGGATTCAATGAGCCGGGCGCAGAAGGCATTTGGCTTTCGAATCACACTGGGAAAAGCGGATGTTTCGGTTACCACGTGCACCGGTCTCCTCTGGGAAGCATTACACGGATTCTCATCCAGTCAAGCCGAGATCCTGGTCATCATCATCTGGATGGCCTTGTGGCTGCTTGCGGCGCTGGCCGAGCGACGAATTCTCCTGGTCCTGTTGCTCCACCTGCGCCAGATACGCATTTCGTTCCTTTTTGCTGGCGCGCACCGGTAAGAGCTCTGAATGGTTCACGGGAAAAGCGTAGTGGTAGACAAACTCGATACGTTCCTTGTTCAGTCGATTCCCAACTACATCCTTTGTGTGCTTCCTGCAAAACTCGCAAAATGCTTCACCATCAATAATAGTTCGCTTTCCGGCGCCGGTCGGAATTTCGCGAACTTCGAGCCATCCCAGCGAGATCCACTCCTCGATCTTCTCCGGGCGTACGTGGAGCGCTGTCGCCAATGTGTATTTAGTAAAGCTGTCTTTTCCCATCTGGGCACTGGCGCCCATTCGATACAGCATGTGCCAAATTGAACTCTCGGAGCGCCGCAGGAGTTTCGCAATCTCCTTGACCGGTTGCAGATCGATGAGCTTCAGGAGTCGCTGTTGTTCCTGCGTCGTCCAGGCCCTGAGTTGCTTTTTGGAGTGAATGCCCATGCGCCGGGCGAACCTGAGGCAGGCCCAACGTGGGTAAGCAGTCAGTCGTACAAGCTGATCGATAAGCCGGGTGAGTGCCGGCCCGCTGGCATGGAGGTTAGTCCGGGTCAGGTCGCGCGCTTCTTTGGGCCACCGATAGCTGTGGCGGGGTTTCTGCTCGCCAGACACCGGCGCCGTAGACGCGCTGTGTGTGTCCTCGCGTTGCGGAAGCTGCGATCCGCTTGTGTCCTGATGATCATTATTCATCAGTAATCTTTTACCGTAACCTGGCGCACAAACCAGTGGCAGTATCGGACGGAGATCTGAATTGATACGGAGCAGTAAAGGAACAGAGCGTTATTTAGTGGTGGTTACCTTGAACGAAAACGGGTCGCTACGGCCGGGAGAACCAAGTTCCACCGTGTAATAAGATCCAGGCCGCAGGAGATCAGTTGGAACGATGATCTCAATTGAGGCGCCATGGTCTGTGCGAACAGCTTGCACAAAGTTCTGTGTCATCAACGTGCGATCCTCGGCAAAGGTTTTTAGCTCCGCGACGTAGCTCGGCGACACCGGAATCCCGCGGAGAGGAAGTTCGAGGCCTATGGCTGGCGAATAGAGATCCAAGGAGATCTCCGGAACGCCTTGGTCTTCAACTCCTCTGACTCTTTCATCATCCCTGGCCAACACGTATGAAACGATGGCTCGAGCCGCGGTCGGCGACCATACATGCTCGTGCTGGGCGTTTTGAAGCTTTTGTTCCAGGGACTTTATTTGGTGCAAATAGAATAGGCTTGCCACGCCCCAGGTGAGGACAGCCATGACGAGGCACGCCAGGGCGTATCCCCACAAGTTATAAGCCGATCTTCCCAGGGCCTGCAAAATCTGGGCGGGCCGGGCAAATTGTAATTTTGGGCGGTAGTTCAGAGCCAGAATCGCGCGTGCCGATTCTGGCAGCCGCTTGGCCATGGGGGTGAGATCGAAGGCTAACCGCCCATTAGCGAGCGAGTTCTCCGAATGAACCGGCTCAAATTCGTTGCCTAGGTACGAAATCATGTGGGTGACGGCAGGGAAGTCTCCGTGCTCGTCTTCTGTCCTGATCTCAACCAGGCTGGCGCCGACTTCAAGCCCGATTTGAACGTCGTTCTGACGAAGTAGATCCAAACGGGTGTGTTCGGTGCCGTCGACCAGCACAATGGCGCGTTGGTTGGCTTTTCGTTGACGTTCGGATGTCAGCGCCAATCGTCGTCGAATTTCATTGATATCCTCTTGTGAAAGCTGGCGTGCAGCCGGATCGAGATTCGGGTTGTCATTGCTCGCTCGTTCATCAGGCATAGAAAACCTCGGTATCGCCAACTTGTTGTCTGGCAAATCTAGCGCCAATTCACGCGTGATTCGAGAATAGCAATCGGGTTCAATGAGGACATGGCAGGATCGTAGCTCGGTTTCGTTTTGATCAAAGTAGCCTGGATTGCTTTGCGGTCTTTCCGTGTCGGTGCTCGCCATAGCGGCAAATTGAATACAGCGAGACTGAGTGCTCCAGGGTGTGAATGCTTGCAGACAGGCACGGACGAGCCCGGCCCATTTGCTGGGGTTTTCGACCGTCGCGAACCGCAGTTCTCCGTGCTCTGATCGAACTGTGCTCAGGAATGTTGAGAAACGCTGGCTCAATTTGTCCATAAGGACCGCCTTGGCCCGACGGTACTCGTCGGGGCCAAGGTATTTGGAGCTCAGCAGCTCATATACGCGTTGTGCTTCGGATGTCGTATAGCAATGAAGCATGCGGGTGACGCCGACATTGACATAAAAGGATGACAGCGCAGTTGTGAGCTGTACTAGCTGCTTGATATAGCGGACAATCATGGTTTCCGGTGTGACGCAGCCCACTTTTTCTTGCGCCCTCTCATGTTTGTCGGCTTCGAAAAGGACCAACCATTGCAGCATGTCGAGGTCGGAACGCGCGATGCGACGCACTGGACGCTCGCCGTGTTTGTCTCGCCAATACAGTCTTTTTAATTCCCGTCGGCTGCTGACCCGGACTTTCTCCAATGCGGCAACGAGCGTCTCAATCGCGGCCGTGCGATCAGAGGTGAGCAGGTAAGCAAGGTCATATCCAACGTGAAAGAGTTCGGCTGGTGCGTCTGCCCGCGTAGCATCCCAATTCAAAGCGAGGTCGCTCGCGCGATATGGTCCTTGCGGAAAAGCGATTCGGCCCGGTCGTTCTTCGATCATTACTGAGTCAGCCAGAACAAGCTACTGGAGACTTGCATTCTATAAGACACAGATGGATGTGACCGTGGCAGTATTCGACGTGGTGAATTCTTGCAACATGGAGCAGCGTCGATCAGAAGGGGACGAAAGAGCACATTTCGGGCAAGACAGGCTCCCTTGGCTAATGTCATTCACCTTGAATCTGGAAAGCAGCCCAGTAATACGCCGATTCCTGTTTCTTTTGTCTCCACAAATGGAGTTGGGCGGCTCGCAGAGCTGCAACAGGAGGCACCTTATCATGCTCCATCGTTCGGTAAGACTCGCCCATGAGTGTCGCAGTGGCCATGTCGGATGCGTTCCATAGGCTCGCGTTTACCCGGTTTGCACCGGAATACATGAGCCCTCGCGCCAACCAATTAACCCGTCTCCATTCATCTGCTCACCCAAGCCAGTTTTTTCGCATCCGCTCAACACACCAGATCCGCCGACAACTTTCGATTGTCGATATCTTGCAACGTCAAAAAACCTTCCTGAGGACGACCTTTTCGGTCGACCAACGACAAAATGAGACCTGAGAGTTCAGGATTCTTATTGTTCAGAATGCCACGGGTCGCAACGTGCCCTTGACATCAACGTGGCATTGGATCGGCTGGAATCTGGCACATGGACAGAGATTGCCGGTTCGATTTCGGACCCCAATCGTTCGTTTTCCAAAGTGTTAGCCTTAAAAGCCCTGAAGGCCGGCTCTGCCATAACTGTCAATTTCAATCCCTGTGAGACACCGATTGTGGTTTGAACAGGGGATTCATTGGGCAACTCTGATCATTCGCGTTCAGAACTACAAAAGGGAGCTATGCCAAGATCGCTCAGGCTCCGAGTAGATGTTTATATGCGCGGACAGGGCAAGGTGCGTCAACGTGTAAGGTCCGAGGAAGTTCGCCTCAGCGCATCTCAGTGACAACCGCTTCTGATTCGGCGAGGTATATTGGAGGTGTTTTAGTGCACGAGCTGAGGAGCAGGTGCGGGAAGGCTGGTACTCTGTTTTCTCCAGCTGAAAGTTGTGGGCCTCTGCCTTAATGGCACGGGAACGGCGCGGGGACTGGCACCGAGATTTCCAATCGCAAGATCAGCAAAGAACCGTGCTCGCGACCTGGCACAGAACAGTGTTCTGGCCCGCCGCAAGGTGAGAGAGCAGGCAAGACCAGGAGGAACTTCGCATTTTTCCGTGAAAGGGGTATTTCCTGACGCATGCCCCAGAGCAAGCGGAAACCGGGCGCCAGCTTGCATTCCGGCGCAATTATTTCTTATACGCGACAGAAAAAGTAAACGTGCGACTCTGCAGCGGCTTTCCGTGAGGATCGAGGATCTCCAACATGACCACATAATATGTATCGGGAACTAGAAATGCTGCAGGGATCATAAATGCTACGTGTGAATCATTGTTCGCAAAGCTGATTGGTTTTAGGGAATCCTCTTCAAGGATTGGTTTGTTTTCCGAGAATGAGTTGAGCCTTACGCGGTATCTTTCTTGCGCGTCGCTATTTACGGGAAGCTCCAGACTAACCAGATTCGAACGCAATGGAATTGTCAGCCGGCGTACGTCTTGCCCATGGGAACCCCGTGGCTCAACCTGATCAGGCAGCAGCCGAAAAGAGGCAGTCAATTGCTCAGCTGAATTTGAAGGTTGCTGCTGAATGCCTGCGCGAGCAGCACGCTCCTGAGTGAGCTCTCTATTGATTGAGTCGATCGTTTGACGTTGTTTCACTGCTTGATCGCGATACCCAATAACAACTCCCGCGGCGCCCATCAGAAGGACTGCAGACATCGTCAGGGCATATTTCGGCCACGCTTGTCGCCAGTTTGATAAAACGGGACGACCCTTCCAAAGAGTCAAGACTCGCTTCCGGCGCAAATCAAGCCGTATTCGAGCAGAAGTATCACCAGGAATGATGCTTATCCTAAGCTGGTGTGTTCTCCCCAGATCGATTCTTGCTTCGGCTTTCACCGACCGGTGCAGCTCCGAATGGTCAATCCAGTGCATTGCGAGGAGTATGTCCTCATCTCCGTCCGCGGTCCAGACCTCAATCAATCTTGCTGCTTCTTGCAGCTCATGCCATATAGGGTGTCGGTGTGATAAGGCTATCTGCGCGACTTCATGGCCATCCACCAGAATCCGCAACCTCTTGGGGTCAATCTGTTGACGCTTCAGTGCCTCACGATTCAGACGTCCCGCAATTGTCTGTCTCTCTTGTTCGGTGAGGTCTGGAGCTGGCTCCCTCGAAGCAGATGGTGTTCCTTCGTGATCACCATTCGTATGGAGAAAAAAGCGTGGCACGCTAAACCTCTCCCAGGACGAATCCAATCCCAGATGTTGGATGAGATTCGTAAAGCACGGGGAATGAATGAAGATGTGAGAGCGGTACGTCTCAACAGCATCGAGGCTCCGATTCCCAGATTTACCTGCCAGATTCTTGTTCCCCGGCCAAAGACCCTCCTCCACCGGAGCTGATAGACAGCACGTCTGAGAAGTACTCCACGGCGTAAACTCGCTCAGGCACCGCCCCACCAGGTCCGCAAGGTCCTCCTGGCGCTCATACGGCTCAAACTTTAATTCCCCGCGATTGCATTGGCACGTCTTCAGCAAATTTCCGAACCGAGTCTTGAGCCGGTTCAGCAACATTGTCTTTACTTTTCGGTACTCCTCATTTCCCGGAAAGTGGTTGGTCATCAGCTCATAAATGCTCCGGGTTTCTGCGGTGGTATAGTTGCGCAACAGGCGCTGGAACCCGACATTGACATAAAACGATGACATGGGCGTGGTGATCTGCGCCAGGTGCTTAATATAGCGGATCACGAGATCGTCCCTCGTCGACCGACCTGCTTGTTCGTGGTGCTTCTCATGCCTTTCCGCCTCGAAATAAATGAGCCATTGAAACATGTCATCATCTTGGCGGATGACCCTTGTGATTTTTCTCTTGAGGTGCTTGTGCCTCCAATAGCTGCGTTTCCTTTCTTGGTTGCGGTAGACCTCAAGCTTGCCCGTTGCATCACCTGCGATCTGAAGTGCGGTCGCTCGATCTGAGACGATGAAATGCGCGAGGTGAAAACCCTTTCTCAACAGATCCGGGCTGCTGTCCATTAACTCCTGCTCCTGATCGCTCTCTCATTCTGCTTTCTTGTTGCCGTCAAGCTGTCAATTGCCGGACCAAACTAGGGCGTAAGCGCGGAAGCCCCGCCAAGGTACAAGTCTCGAGTAGAAGCAACTTTTTCAGCGTAGGACTTTCGGAAAATCTTAAGCTTTTGGGGCAGTTACAACAGTTTCCGCTTTGAAAAACATTGGCGGCTACTGCCAATCGCCGTGGATCTGAAAGGCTGCCCAATAAAAAGGGGATTTCCATCTCTGCTGCCGAAGCATTTGGATTTGAGCAACCCTCAGCGCGGCTGCTGGACGTAAATGGTCTCGCTCCATGGCCTTGTAGAACCGCGCCATCAATTCGGAGGTGCCGCTGTCATCGACGCTCCATAGACTTGCTACCACCCTCGTTGCACCAGCATACATAAAACCTCGGGTCAGGCCGATCAGCCCCTCGCCCTTGACTTCTTGACCCAGCGCCGTATCACACGCGCTCAGCACTACAAGGTCCACTGGCAGGCGTAGGTTATAAATGTCCTGCAGCTCCAAGAACCCCTCCTGAGGGTGTCCCATTTGGTCCACTAATGACAGCACAAGGCCGGACAATTCCGGATGCTCATTGTTCAGCAGGGCATGGGTAGCGAAATGGATCACACGATAGCGGGACATCGCTGGGCTCATGGCTCTTTTCCGGTTAGCCTGAAAATCCAGGGCTTCCATCGCCCTTCCATTCTGGACGACTGCCATAATGGCTGCAGCCTCCCGCCTTGTATAGAGCAGCCGACTCAAATGGAAACCATTGCCTCGATTGATTTCAAAGTCAGATATCGCTCGTCTAAGCCGATCATCCGACAAGCTTTTAGCTTCTAGAACAATGTTGCGAGCAAGCTGTTGCGATCGACTGGGTTTATCAAACTGTGTGCTCCTCGAGATGCGTTCATCGGAAGACTCGAATACAGGGTCAGCGAAGACAGCCACATCTAACGGTGCCCGCGGCCTACCCATTTGTTGTCGGCGCAACTCTCGAACGACAGAGGCGGAGGGGAGAGTCACAATCTCATGGTCCAATAACAGATATCGTGTCTGGCGCGGAACATTGGACTTAGTGGAGCTTGGCACAGGCAACGCAGCAAACGGAATATATCGCAGAGGCCCGTCCGAAACGATGAGCAATCGCTGATTTTGCAGAATGTGAGCTACGGGCCCAAGAATAGCCTGGCTCAACGCCGCAGATTTCTCGATCAATTTCAATTCGCTTTGGGTGCGACGGGAACTTACCTGAACTATTGTTTCATCTTGGGGTTGGTGGCGCGGAGTAATTAGAAGCTCGTAAACGTTGCGTGCAAGTTTCTCGATCTCGGTTCGGGTTGGCAGTTCGTGTACTGACAGCGTATTCCTCGTAACAGCCCACACATAGCTGTGCTCCTTCCCTAACGCGTACTCCAAAAGCAGCGTGTCATCGTCAAGCAACTCCTGGATGTCTTTTAGGCTTAGGGGCTGGGGGTCGGTCAAGGCGGCATAATCGGGGCTGCGTACGCGGAGCTGAGCGCTCACTTCTTCATATTGGGCGACTAGGTCATCAATTTCGCCGTCGACGGCAGACACCTGTTCATGTCCGTTAACATTGCTTGCTAGGTGGGTCTGATACTCTGATTTCGCTCGAATTAGGCTTCGTAATATGCGCTGGCGTTTCAGCAGAGCTGGATTTCCGCGCTGCCTTACGTCCACTTGTGTTTCGAGAAGCATCTCACGCAAGGTCTGAGCGTGCGATGCATCCAAAATCTGAAATGCGAGATCCTGCCGACCCATTTCAAGCAGCACCTCAGCATACTCATAGGGGTACTCCGAATGTGTCGCCCTGTAGAGTGATCGCTCCTTTCCATATCCAGCCAAATGAGATGTCCTCGCGAGGATCTCCAAAGCTTTGTCATACAGTTGAGCAGCATCCTCTAAACGCTTCTCTTGGTGAAGCACTCCGGCGAGTTGAGCCATGGCCTCCGCATAGGCAATGCTGCGTGGGATGGTTTTTTCGAGAAGACTCAACCCTTGACGATATAATTCTTCGGCCTTGATGAAATCACGGCGATCTTTCTGCACTTCAGCTTCTCCGAAACGGAACCTTGCTATCTCCGCTGCAGGAGCGCCGGCCTTTCTGGCCATCTCCGAAGCTTCTTCATAGTATTTTTGTGCCTCAGGCAAGTCTCCATTAATCCGGGCAATTTTCCCGAGGCTGGCGAGGCTGGACGCAGTGGAAACACTCGTGGGCGCAATCTCTCGTCTAAGCGATAAGGCACGTAGGTGGTATCTTGCTGCACCGTTACGATCGCCGAGTTCAAGGAGACACTCTCCAAGATTGCTGAGGATGTCGGCGAGCTGAACCTGGCCCCTTTCAATTTTTTCCGCAATGGTCAATGCTCGACGATGATATCCCTCTGCCCTCTTTAGGTCGCCTTGTTGATGAGCGAGCGTGCCTAGATTGGTTAGAATATTGGCCAGCGTGCGGCTCCCCGGCCGCGCGCGTTCTTCAATGGCCAGCGCCTTGCGATAGGAAGCATCAGCTCGGACAAAATTGCCTCGCTGTTCGAAGAGGATGCCAAAATCATCGAGAATTATCACCATCTGGACGCTGTTAGGAGCGAGCGTTCCGACAATTGCAGAAGCTCGCTGCAGACGAGTTTCTGCTTGATCGAGCTCGAACTGCCGAAAATTAATTTCGGCAAGCCCCAGAAGAGCATTCGCTACAATCAGGCTGCTTGGCTTACGGTCCTGCCATTCCAACAATAGTGCGTCGTAATATTTTGCGGCATTGATGAAATCGTCACGATAAGCAAATCCCGAGGCGAGCTGCCGCAACAACTCTCCTCTGGTTATTGGGCCGGCGGTGGCAGCTTCTTGAATCGCCTGTTCGTACACTGCATCTGCCTGGTCCCACTCACTTGCTTGGAACAGGGCTTGGCTGGCCCGAGATAAGAACCAAGGAGCAAGCCATGCGGGACCTTGTTTTCGCGCCAGGGGAACGGCTGTCTGGAAACGTTCGGCAGCACGCACCGGCTGACCGGCGGCAAGAAGCTCTGCAGCCTGGTTGTAAATCGGCATGAGTTTATCCGAGAGCGGAGGTCGAACCATCATGCCCCAGATGTCGGAGTCAAACTGCCATATTCGGGGCTCCTTACCACTGACGCCGTAAACAGTCACCATAGCTCGCGGCGCATACTCAAAGCGGAGATAAGGGAGATCAAATGGCGACTCAATCTGCCCCTGAAGAGTGCCGAGCTTCCACCGCAGCAATTTGTCCCCAGGCCGAATCTCTTGTTTATCGGCTTGGCTCCCCCTTTCTACCGACTCAACAGTGAGGCCCATCTCGGCAGCAGAGCGGCCGTCCTGGTGCGAAGATGGGGCCTGACAAAGTGCGAAAGAGGACTGCAGCACAAGGAGACCGTAAAGGATAGCGATACAACGGAGCCCAGATGCGTGGGCTAAACGGTCAGAAGGGTTTGAGGGTTGAATGAGTCTACATTCAGCCCTCGAAGTGTTTGTCATGGCTTAGCTGCCGTGTGACGCGGTGTCCATGTTAACCAACAGGTGAGGGGCCAGTGGGAGGGGGATTTGTTGGTGGTGGAGCGGGGTTTGGACCACTAGGGTCATGCGTAGTAGCAGCGAGAAAGCCAACCAGCATTACCAGCATATCAAGCATAGGAATCTCCGGGACGCATGGATTAAGGTGAATGCCCGTGAGAATGTAACAAGCCATTTTCTATTTGTCAATTTCTCCATTAGTTTAGTTTTAGCTTTGTTAACCTATTGAATCCACACCTGTAAGTTTTGTTTCAATATTTTTTACTGATTCGCACCAACCTCGACCTAACCCCAACCACGACAGCACCCCTGGTGGGAAGCAAATTGTCAAAGATTGCCATCGGTGTTGCGTCCTTTTGTTGAACGTGCAAGAATCCCTGCAAAGTCAATGACTACTCGTCCTAGTTTCTTACTGGTGTTCTTCATTGTGGCATTGCATTATGCCATCGGATCCGCTGAAGATCTTTCGGGTCTGAAGAGGAAACAGCCGATTGCGGATTTTCGCGTCGCGAATCTCTATTCAGATTCCGACGGTAAGATCGTTGGCGGCAAGTTCTGGCATAACCCCAGTGGAGCACCCGTTTATATCTTTCAGATCGAAACCGTGCCCCAGGCCTTCATGTGGGTCGATGCCCCGGTAGATTCAAACAACGGTGTCGCACATGCGTTGGAGCATCTCTTACCGACAAAGGGGCAGAAAGGGCGCTACGTCACACTGTTGACAGAAATGAGGCTGAGCCGACGTGTAGAGGCCAGTTATCGGGATTATAACTTTTACAGCTTTTCGTCTGGCAGCGGCATGCCGGGTTTCTTTGAGCAGTTTCATGCCTGGCTCGATGCGCTTTATAAACCAAATTTCACCAACCTCGAAGTGGAACGGGAATTTTATCACTTTGGGGTCGCTACTGAGCCCTCCAGCCACAAGAGAACTCTGGTTGAACAAGGCGCTGTTTACAACGAAATGTTGGGTGGGCAGGATGTCGACAACTACTATTTGCAACTGAGAAGACAAGTGTTTGGGGCGGTGAATCCATTCGCTTTCGAGATTGGTGGAGTTCCAGATGAAATGCGGCAGCTCAAACCGGAAGAAATCCGAAAGTTTTACGAGCAGCATTATCGCTTGGGACCAGGAACCGGTTTCATCTTTGTCATTGATCCAAAGGAGAACGTTGCTGCCTTTCTACGCCGTATCTCAGAGGAATTTCGGCACCTCGCCAGACAGGGAGCGGCAACCCAGAACGGTTTGACAACACCAGGACGGCCAAAGTACCCAATTTCTCCCATGGCGACCACGGAGATCGAACTTTACCCGTTTCCGAGCACCAGCGAAAGCGAACGTGGCGAGGTTTGCTTCGCATGGAAAGCAGTAAAAACAGACTCGCGTGTTGACCTTAAATTGCTGCAACTGTTTTTTGGGGGGCTGTCGGACGGGGAACAGTCGCTCCTCTACAAGGAATTGATCGATAGTAAAACACGCGAATTTGAGTCGGGTGCCACGAATGTTGAGACTTGGGCGTTTCTTGAGAACTCGCCGCATTTTCCCGTTGAGTTCATTGGCATTCATGGGGTTCCTGGCAACCAGATTACGGTTGCCAGCGTTGAACGGATCAGGAAGCATGTTCTGAATAAAATTGAAGAGATTGCAGGATACGCTGATAATTCCCCTGCCCTCGCTGCCTTTAATCAACTCGTTGCAACACAGATCGAGGCACAGCGTCGTTCAGAGAACATCTCAATTAAGAGCGCGCCGCTTTTTGGAATGGACTACAACACGGACTGGAAAGAGCGCCTCGGCTATCTAGAAATGGACCCATCGTACGTGCAATCGCTTTCGGATACCTTAACCTGGGAGGATGCCGAACGTCGCATAAAATCTGGGAAAAACATTTGGCGCGATCTAATTCGACAATTTCACCTCTCAGATGTTCCTTACGCGACTGGCTCTGTTCCGTCGCCCCGTCTGGTCCGGGAAATAGAGGCGGCTCGACAGAAACGCGCGGAGGACGAAGAACAGCGGTTGATGGCTCGCTTTGGAGTGAAGGAAACAGCGGAAGCACTGAGGCTGTTCGAAAAGGAGGAGACGGCCAAGACCGACGAGATCAATAAGATCGACGCGAGGGTTCGGCAGCCTCAATTTACAAATCATCCTCCTCTGACTCTGGACGATGACATCAGGTACAAACAATTTCGAATCGACAATGTTCCAGTGATTGCCGCGCTTTTTGATCGAGCGCCCACGATTGACGTTGGATTGTCGTTTGATCTCCAGAATGTTCCCGAGAAATACTACAAGTATCTTCCGATCTTCCCACGATGCCTGGACTCTCTCGGCTTAAAGAAGGCGAACACGGTGACGTTTTACCCCGACCTTCTGGCCGAAACACAGAAGGATCTGCAGAATTTTTCAGTTGCCTATGAATACAGCGCCTTTTCAGGCCGTGCGGACCTGACGGTTCGAGCCTCCGCTATTTCTGCGCACGAACTACAAACTGGCTTGAGTCTCATCGAGCGGATGCTGCACGACAGTTACCTCGATGTGTCCAATTCCGATCGCCTGCGAGACCTTGCAAGTCAGCGCTTAGCACGAGACGATGGCTTCAGGAGGAGAAATGGGTCGACTTGGTTCCAGAATCCGGCCTACGTGTTGCGCTATCAAGATCGACCGTTGTTCGTCGCATTGCATTCTTTTTTTACTCAGGCCCACTGGAATGACAGATTCAGATGGCTAGTCCACAAACCAGTGACCGCCGACGAGATTCATAGGCTGGATATTTTTGCAAAGGAGTTGCTGGCCTCCTCTTCCGGCCTTACGGTCAAGGAATTTGCGGACCGGCTGTCTCAATCAAATGCGAAAGATTTGCAGCGAGAACTGGTTGAATACTGGCAAAGAAATATCGCCTCCTTCGCGGACAACGAATTACTCAACGGGCTTCAAACTCTGACAAAAGAAGTCGAAGAGGATCTTAGACAAGGGCCTAGTCAGACCATTGAGGATCTGAAAGAACTGCAGCAAATCGTTCTGAGCCGCAGAACAGTTAAGGTTGATGTGACTTTGGATCCGGTGCTTCTTGAGCAAGTGCGGCCCATTCTGGATACGTTTCTAAAGTCTCTTCCGGAAGGGCAACAGCAATCCGACAAACCGCAGATCGTAACAGGCAGCACATTTCCAATCATGGCCAAGGCGGCAAAGCGATATGGCATGACTGAGAGTAGTTTCCCATGGTATTTAAGCGTGGCAGACCCCGCCAGTTCAACGGCGAGTCTGATGTTTTCTGCGGAATTCCCTGGGTACTCACAGGTTGATCGTGAGTCTCTACTGCAGGTTTTGGGCAGTAAACTTATCTCCGGCGCTGGTCCCCACACGGTGTATATGAAGGCACTGCAAGAAGGATTGGCATATAACAATGCTGTCAGCAGTGATCCTGGCTGGAGGCTTATTTGGTACTCTGCTGATCGGAGCCCAGATCTTGTGGGATTGATCAGCCTCGTCAATGCGATTGCGGATAAGATTCCGAGCTTTCGCGACCCGGTCTTGGTTGACTATGCTCTGCACCAAACCTTTCCGGTGCCACGATCCCTTTCCTCGTTTTCCGACCGCGGCAAGGGTCTCGCCAAAGACATTTACGATGGGAATGATCCCCAGGCAGTTGCTCGTTTTTCGGAAGCAATCTTGAGGCTTAGAAAAGATCCCGATTTGTTATCGGAAATCACGCATACCGGCCTGCCTTCGGTTGCTAGCGTACTCCTGGCATCAAAATGGCAAGAACAACAGCGATCTTCCAGATCAATTTTCTTCTTCGTCGGTCCCGAAAGGCTGTTACACGAAGCTGAACAGAACCTCCCGATACCAAAGCTTCTGAGGCTTTATCCGAGTGATTTTTGGATCGGCTCTCCCGAGGGTTCAGTTCACGCATGGCCCGCAGCAAACTAAGTAATGCTGAGGGGTCTGGTTGCTAAAGCGACTGGGCCGGTTGTTTGCAGGTCAGGGCGATGCCATGAGCATCTCACTGAATTTTTTCCGAAACCCCTACGGTCTTTTCGGCCCTCCCTCTGTAACCTCCAGAGTCGGAAGAAATAACGATAGCTCCTTCTGACTTTGGGGCGTGCGTGGACCAAACCACGTCACACCGTGCTTTCCTAGATAGTGCAATACAAATCATGCCGTACGAACTAAGTGCTACGACACCCAAGAATCGGATTCTAGAGATAGAGACTTGAAAATCGCTGCATTCCAAGTTGATATTGGCAACGGAGCCGTACATCTGATTTGTCTGCCCACGTCCTCCTTTAAGGCGGCCTGTGAACTTGAGTCGTGGCTTACCGCCAATGCCAAACCGAAATACTCCGTAACATTTCTCGGACGGTATGAGCGCCTTCAGACGTTCAGAACGCCCGCCGAAGTCAAGGGCATGCTGGTGAAAAATCCACGCTCAGATCCGGGAGGCACAGTGGTCAGTATTGAGATGGGCGTTAAAAAGCTACTTTCTCATCAATGACTTCTACTCCTCTAAGACAAGTGGACGACTGCTTCTACTTGGATGAAGCCGGACAGATCTATTTCTCTGTCGCCAATTTCTTGAGCGTAAATGCCCTTCCCAATCATCCTCTTTTGAAGCTTGTCGTCATTGAGGAGTTGTTGAATATCTTTCCTGAAGTGCAAATCATAGACAGTGATCCTAACCAATAGCGCGCTGCAGCAGCCGGCGCCATTTCGTTGCCATCCGACTAGAAAATTACCAGAGTTGTCGGGGCATAGAGAGATCCACTGCGCCGTAGTTCCTTCACATTTTTCCGAAAGTCATACGGTCGCAGGTTTCTCGCTGCTGTATAACCTGCAGAAATCAGAAGAAAGAACAATAGCTCCTTCTGATAGTGGAGCGTGCGTGAGACCTAGCTAGCTGCTTCGTCGTACGCTCGCTCGAGTAAACGCCCAGTTTGGCGTTAACACACTTTTGTCCATATCCACTCCGTTCCGGGGAGTGTTGTATCACGGGCCCAATTAGCTTTTTGTTGGCCGATTGATGCACTACTGCACTCTCGCCAAAAGCATTTGACTTCAACCGAATAGAAAAACTAAGGGCAGGAAATGCGCGCAAGCGCTTCACTCGGGCCCGCAAGAGGAGAAGTGTTGTCATGTCAAGAACTCGGACTACTGTGGTCATTTGCAGGTTATTAGTTGCCTTAATTGCGCTCACAATCTCCCAAAGTGCGTTGGGTCAACGCCTGATGCTCTGCGATACAACTTGTGGTCCAGATCCGACACAGACGACTGCTCCTGTGTACGACCGCTCAGTGCAGGCGAGAACCAAGATCATGAATCAGCGCACCCCGGCCAATCCAACGATTGTGGTAGCTCGTTCCCCTTTGGTGAGAGCAATTTTGGGAAGCCAAAGCTATGACTACTCAATCAATTTGGTGTCACTAGCCGGACGAAATAGCACGAATGTAAATCTGAGCCTGACTTATAACAGTCGTGTTTGGTCTCGTACTGCAGACGGCGTGATGTTCAACGCTGATATCGACAATCCGAGCCCTGGATTTCGAGGTGTGGATTTTGGCTTTTTGCAATGGAGTGTAAGCAATTCCGATTGGATACTAACCGGCCCAAACGGAAACAAGAGCGAGCTGATCAACGTCAGCGGGACAGCGCTATATCAGTCCCAGGATTCAACGTACATTCAGTTCAGCAGCTCCACCAATGTTGTAACGTATCGGGATGGAACGCAGGTGTTTTATGAACAATTCGGGCCAGCCCCCTTCAACTCGATGAGCCCTCTCCGTCCCAATAAGATCGAAAACACAAATGGCAACATCATCAGCATCACGTACACAAACAGCACTGTATTGAGTCTCAGTACCATCACTGACGCACTCGGCCGCACCATCAATTTTTCATATGATCCAACGGGGCACCTCACAAAGATAACCCAGGGCGCGCGGACGATTACATTCAGTTGGAATACCTCCTACGTGTTGAAATATCAATTCTCGACGGCTGTGATCGCAAGTCCTGCAAATGGGAGCACGCAAAGCGTTCTCAGCAGCGTAACGTTTGCCGATAATACAACTGTCAATTTTCTTTACGGTGACTGGGGTATCGTCAATCGAATTGAGCGACGTAGCACCAGTGGGGCTCTGCGCGCTTACGTGAGCTACAACTTTCCGGCTTCTGCTGCCGGCGCATCGGCTGATGCACCGGCCTTCACTCAGCAAACAGTGTTCGACGGAGTCAATACATCTTTATGGAATTATTCCGTCACCACAAACGCATCAGGCATGGTGACATCTTCGGCTGTAACAGACCCACTTGGGACCACAACGACAACGACATTTTCTTCCGCCGGTGATTGGAAAGACGGCATGCCAATCATTGAACAAGTCAAAGACGTAAACGGAAGAGTATGGCGTACTCGGACGAAGACCTGGACATCCGATACTGGAACGTCAGCAGTCAATCCGCGGATTGCTTTAGTGGTCACGCAACTCGATGATGGAACCCAATCGAACGTGAGCTACTCCTATGACGCAAACGGCAACGTGACTGATTTGCAAGAGACAGATTTCGCCGCAGGCGCGCCAGGTCCGCTGCTTCGGGAAACAGTCACGGCATATGCAAGTCTCGGAAATCACATATTGAATCGTCCCTCGCAAATCCTGATCAAAGATGCGAATGGGATTGTGTCTCGGACTGACTTGGCATACGACGAATACAGTAGCTATCCACTGCAGACGGTCACCCCGGCAGCCGTCCAGCATGACGACTCGAATTACTCAAGCACTCCAACCAATGCACGGGGAAATCTCACGACGAAAACTGTGTACACCAATGCTGCACTGGGATCGGGCCCAATCAAAAGCATTTTCAAATATGATGTGCTCGGAAATAGGGTCAGTGCACAAACAGGCTGTTGCACGCAAGCAAGTTCTACCTATTCCGTTACGACGCAATATGCCTACCCCGATTCCGTCTCAACGGGACCCGCTGGCAGCCAGCTTACAACGAGCTTTACTTATAACTTCAATTCCGGAACGGTCGCAAGCGCAACTGACGTAAATGGACAGGTCACGACCACCAGTTACGACGCCAACAACCGTATTACCAGCACACAGACGCCTGATGGGATTGTCAATAGCAGAGCATATGACGACGCAAGCGCAAGTCCTGGCTGGACAAGTTCAACGACCGCTGATTCTCGCCAAACTGTGATCGTCAATGATTTCAATGGACATGAACTAACCAACAAGCTATACAACGGCAGTACGCTGGTCACTACGACTTCATCGAGTTACGATTCGCTTGGTAGGGTGACACAGACAAGCAATCCGTACGGACCATCGGACAGCGCGGTTTTCACGATATATTCCTACGATGCTCTGGGCCGCATAATACAGCGTACACCGCCAGCTTTGACTGCCGGTGTCACTCAGAGCGGTTTTCAAATCGCGCACATTGGGCACACTGCGACTTTCACTGATCCCACGGGAGGACAGCGAAAGGAACACTACAATGCGCTCGGACAGCTCGTCGAGGTGGATGAGCCGGGACCGGGCGCCAACGCTGCAGGGACACCAGGCAGCGGCAGCATCACTATCTCTGGATCGCTGCACAGCAGCACCACCAGCGGAACCAGGGCTACGGGATCGTTCACCATCACGGGCGGTGAAACTGGCGTGCGCACCTGGATCTGCAATGACACTTGCGTGCGCGGACCGTTTGTCTGGGATAGCGGCACGGTCAGCGTAATTGTGAACGGCGTCACCTATTCTGCTAGCTATGGGCTAAACAGCACCACCAGCAGCATCGCCAACTCTTTGGCCGCGCAGATGACGGGGAGTCCGGTCAGCGGAAGCAGTCCCGGCACAGGAGCTGCCTCGAACTTGACCGCCGACCAGCCCGGTCCGAACTACCCGCTCTCCGCCAGTTCCTCCACCAACGATCCCACCGATTTCGGTGGAGCTTCCTTTGGCGCAACTCTCTCCGGCGGCGCTCTCACTGGCGGTGTCTATCCCGTCACCACCTACGACTCCGGCACGGTCACGGTTACGGTGAACGGCTTCCAGGCTTCCGTTTCCTACAGCCAGAACCTGAACAGCACGCCCACGACGTTGGCTTCGGCATTGGCAAGCGCGTTGAATGTCTCTGCTTCCCCCGTCACGGCCATTGCCAGCGGCACAACCATCAATTTAACAGCGAAAGGCGTCGGAACAGCCACGAACTACAGCGTGAGCGGCGGATCGAGTACTTCGTTCACCGCTACAAGCACGACACTTGCCGGAGGAACAAATCCGGCTGGAATCTTCGCGCCCTACGTCACCAATTACAATTACGGCGCTCTCGGCAACTTGCTGCAAGTCAACCAAGGCCAGCAAATTCGCAGTTTCGGATACGACAGCCTGGGCCGGACGACCTCCATGTCGATACCCGAAAAAGTAAATCATGCTGTAACAATGACCTATACCGATTTCGGCGCGGTCGCGACCAGGACCGATGCCCGTGGCATCACTACGACGTATGGATATGACAATCAAGGCCGTCCTGCTAGCATGCAATACTCTGACGGGACACCAACCGTCACGTATGCATACGGAGCGATGGGAGCCCCCAACTTCACTGCGGGTCGTCTGACGACAGTAACCGATGGTGCTGGATCGGAGGCTTACCAATACGATTCAATGGGACGCGAAACCAAGTGCACCCGTGTCCTAGGCACAAACACCTATGTCACAACATACTCCTACACGTCTGACGGGCGCGTGGCGTCCACAACGTACCCTTCCGGCCGAGTCGTAACAAATCAGTACGATGGTATTGGCCGCCTCACGCAGGTTGCAACCGGCGGAGCCAGCCTTCTCAACATCAATTCGTACAACGCAGCCGGACAGATTCTGGGCCTGCAGTACGGTAATGGGGTTCCGGCTTCCTACACCTACAACAACCAATTGCAGATTGCGTCCTTGCTCGTAGGAGGCGCCAATCCTGCCTTGAATCTTTCTTATGACTGGGGTGGAGCGGGCGATGATGGCCTGCTTCTGGGCGTTACCGACAATCTAACTTCCTCCCGCTCGACCAGCTACACATACGATCAGCTAAAGCGACTAACGGCAGCCCAAACAGTGGATCTCACCTCTGCCGGCACTTGGCAATTGCAGTTTGCTTATGACCGCTACGGCAATCGGCTTTCGCAAACTCCCACGGGTGGTACCGCCGCCATGCCCTCGAACTCGGTTGTGGTCGATCCAACAACGAACCGGATATCAAGCGCAACTTACGATGCCGACGGAAACGTCACCAATGACGGTCTCAATGCCTACATATTTGACGCGGAGAGCCGGATCACGCATGTGAACGGAGCAGCAAACACGTATGCTTACGACGGAGCCGGCAAACGCGTCAATCGCAACGGAAACTACTACATTTATTCCGGCGGGCAGGTGATCGCAGAGTACACGAACGGCGCCGCCGCTGCGTCTCCGAGCACCGAATATATCTACGGTCGCGGGAAGCGGATTGCTACCATTGCAGCCGCAGCGGTTACGTATCCATATTGGGACCATCTCTCAATCCGCGCGAACGCCAGTGCTTCCGGGACAGTGATTCGCACCTTTGGGCATTACCCCTTTGGCGAAACATGGTATGAAACAGGAACGCATGACAAGTGGGACTACACGACGTATGAAAACGACTCAGAGTCAGGCTTGAACTACGCCATGGCCCGCTTCCATAACCCCAGGGTGGGGCGGTTCATGTCACTCGATCCGTACCCTTCCGATAAGCGCTACCCACAAAGCTGGAACCGTTATCCGTACGGAAACAATAACCCGGTTAGTTTTTCCGATCCCACCGGCATGGACGGCTGCGATGACGAGACTGGCGACTGCGGCGGTGACGGCTTCGGAGGGGTTGACCCGAATGAGACAAGTGATCAGATTGACGCTGGTGGGAACAACATCGATGGCGGCGCTGCTGATGAAGGTGCTTCCGAGGACCAAAACGATAATGGGGATGGATGCCCAGAGGGGCACGCTTGCCTGCCGGACCAGCCACCGCAGTGCGTCCCGTCAGGTGATGGCGATTGTGTTAGTGTTAGTTTGATTCCTCCAGAATCGGCAAGCGCTCCGCCCGATGTCTCGACGAGCTCAACGACAGATCCGAGCGAAGATGGTAGCAGCACTCAGCCGGGTAGCAACAGCGATCCGCAGCAGACCCCGCCGGCCGGGCTGCTGCCGGGAGACAATGCTCCGCCAGAGGTTCCACATCCGCCGGATCCATCTCTAAACACATGCGATATATTAGAGATCGAAGGTGGCGTCCTTGGTGTTACAGGTGGAGTCACATTCATGTTCGGTCTAGGCGCGGATGCTACGGTAGTTGGGGCTCCGGAAGGCCTTACAGCGAATGGCGTTGGTGGGGGACTAATGGCGCTTGGCGGTATTTTTGGTGGTGCTGGTTTGGTCGGGAATAAGCTTCACATTTGTAAATAGGACAACTTTATATGGGTGCTGGTTTGACAAAGAAAGTAGAGGCGATGCGCAGAGCGCATCGCCTATCTTCAATAGTCATGTTCATTCTCTTTGGGATATCAGAGGCTATTGTGCTCAGCAATTTTTGGGGCAGACGTGAGATGCACCTTGACATCTATGCCGTTTGCTTGTTGCCAATCTTAGTCGCCATTCCATTAGCCGCTGCTCTTCAAATTCGTAGAAAATTGCGCACACAACTCGGCGGCCTCGACCCGGCATATAGTGAGAATTTCCAATATCTGTTGACTAGCCTGACCGCAATATTTTACGGAGTATTGACCTCTGCTCTGTCTCTGTTGCTTAATGCACTTGTGCATTTGAGCCGCCACTATGGTCGTTGAGTGGGCCACCCTTCCGCTTCTCAGTTTATAAACCAAACCGTGGGTGCCTCCACTTCCTCGGCTGCCTCGGGACAGGCTCTTTCCGGAGAGCGCGCCTTTGATGCTCATTGCGCAGTAGGGGGCGTAGCCTTAGCACTCGCAGCAGGAGGCATTGCTTTATACCTCGCCTGTCAAGGTCAATAGAGGGCTAAGCTATACCCGCAATCACAGAGGAGGAAGAATATGACGATGGATACAATAGGTGACCCGACCTTTTTCTTGCGACCAGCGCGGCAATCATTTCAGTTTGTGACGAGCAGCGTTCTCCTAGGCTCAGACATGCTGATGATCGCAATCCTGTTTGTAAGGAAATTGGGATCTGGATCATTGCCTTTGACCACCGCACTCGCCCTCGTGTTTGCGATTTTTGTCCTCGCGGGTTGGTGGCGTACTGTTCATCGCTGCCATGAAACCATATCTCTCCTTTTGAGATCTCGGGAGGAGATATCGTCAAATCCAACGGTTCAGCCCTTACTGCGCAGCTCAGCGGAGTTGATCCAGCGGGGATTGTACATGACAGCACTGGCAACAATCATGCTGTTACTGGGCTTCCTGGAACTGATCAGGTGAGCTAAGGATCACCTTCGTACAGGACCATTACCTTGGACCGGCCATGCGCATAGCGCGTGCGATCCAGCGAGACTGACGCAACACATTGGGTTCGAATGTAGGCACAACTTGCGAAAGGATCGTGGCAACAATCAAAAAACCGTTTTTGTGATCGCGAGCTCTCTGCGGCGTCTGCTACAACCGAGTGTTCAGAAAACATGTAGTTGTGGAACGCCCCTATGGCACAGAAAGTGGCTCAGAATTCAATGAGTTTACCCGCCCCATATTTGCCATGGGTTTTGGAACATGACTGTTAGCTACCGAAGATTCGCTCCTGGACTGCAATGCCAGTGCTGTTGGATGCGAGGAGTATGTCATTGGGCAGCATGTTTAGGCTTTTCTCCAATGACTCTGAATTTCACTGCGCGGCTTGTTTAGAAACTCCCTGGTTCAATTGCCGCTGCAGCTGCAGCAGTTGCCGCAGTTCCTCGATGTTGCCGCTCTCCGCTGGCGAGTCTTGGCCGCGGGAAGGCTGCGCATTCTCGTTGGCTGCCTTCTGCAGGATGACATAGATCTCCGTATCCGCCGGCAGCCAGACTACAGTTCGCTCGGTGACTGCCAAATTCGTGACCGTCTGATCTGATACCTGTCCAATGTTATTTGCGGCTCTCTCGCGCAACATATCGGCCTCGCTCAATGGCTGGGTGAGGCTGCCTCTTCCAACCAATGCCGCTGCAATTCCTCCTAGGCCGGCAAGCGAACGAACCAAAACGCTTTTACCCGCATGCCTGCCCTCGACCTTACCTCGCAACGGTCGAAGTTGAAGATCGGCAGCAAAGGCTTCGAGGGGAAGCGACGATCCGTCCGGCATTTGCAGTGCTTCAAAGTGGATAGCGAGATAGCCGGAACGATCAGCGCTTTCCAAATGCCCGAGCACCTTGGAACCCGCGGGAACGACGATCTCTCCATCCTGTTCGTAGTTGTACTCGACGACGGCGACAACGGGCGACGGCGCAGCGGTGTTTATCCAGGATTCGAGCCGGGCACGCAGTCTCGTTCCGGGCGGTAGACCAATCCTCCACGAAATATCGGGAGCAATATCCTGCGCCTTTTGGCTGGCGGGAGGTGACGCACCGCTTCTTACGAAGATCAGCGATGCCTTATCGAGAAGATCATGTTCGTTCCGCGCTGAAGTAGTATCACCGTGCTGAGCTGTATCACTGCCGCCAACCGGTTGAGATCCCGGCTGGTAGGGCGGGGGTGACCATTGCGAATTATCGAATGGTCTGACATCACCGAGGCTGAAGGCGGGGCCTGGGGTTTGCACCTTGATTGCAGCGCGCCCGATCTGCTCCGCATTGACCAGGCTGCCATCCCTTTCCGGTAATGGCGTGCGCGCGGTGTCCAGTATGGGTGTCACGCTGGTCGCCGTGACAGATCCGCCAGTTTTTTGACCGACCTGGCCGCTGGCCGAGGAACCTTTTTTTGTTGGGCCTGCGTGGCGTGAGATTCCATTAAAAGCCAGCAGCAGGAGCACCAGGACGATGCCTGCTCCGATGAAAACGAGACGGCTATTTTCCTTGAAGAGGGTTCTTGGCCCTTGCTTGCTCGGTACGAAGGCCTTGGTGCTGTTCACGCTCGATGGCGGGGTGCCGACCGATGGCGACTGTGATGGCTCTTCGAGAAGCTGCGCGACGCCTGCTGCGTTCGGGTCGTTCCTGTTCATTGCGTATCTCCGTGAGCGTTGGCTGTAAACGGAACCGGCAAAGTCGTGGGCCGATCGACCTGCTCCGCCTCCGTCAACTGTAGCCGCAGCGTTTCCGATGACTCTTTGAATGCGGGGCGGCTAAAGAGGATCACCCCGTCGGCTCGCTCTCCCGGCTCCAGCCGCGCGGCCGTCAGGCGGTATTCGGCAATGGCAATGGGTTCCGCTTTGATCCGTCGGCTGGCGTTTCGCCGCCCGGCGCCGGTGAGTTCCAGTTGCGGCGGAAGGAGCTCGATCACCCGTGTCGAATCATTCAACACGGAAAAACTGAGCACCGTCTGATGGTTTCTTTCGAGCGAATCACCCAAAGCTAGGCGCACCTTCTGGCCCTGCCAGGCAGGCGAAGACACGCTCTTCTGCTTCGCCAACAGAAGGGCGAGAGAATCCGGCCTTTGTTTCAGGAGAGACCCATCAGCTTCGGATGCTGGGGGCACCGGGCGAGTATCAGCGATCAGGAAACTTGTTCGCTCAGGGCTGATCAACATACCCGGTGCCGTACGGTATTCAACCATGAAGTCGACGTGCGCATTCGCCGCGCCCTTGCCCGCGCTTACCAGGTGCAAACTGATCGCCTGCCCAGACTTTGTAGTGATGAAGGCATTGCTTTCGGCTGGCTGGCTGGTGATCGGTTTGAAGAAGACCAACCGCCCTTCGGCTTCGGCGTGCTCGGCTTTGAAGCTCGCCGGATCGCCAAGGACAACCGAGCTGATCTCGTCAGGCAGCCTGACCGAGGTGGTGTAGCCGGGTGCAAGATGCAGGACGGTCACAGCGCCGTCTTCAACCCGGGCGGTGCTGACGTTGGGAACCAGCTGGCCCTCTTGGGCCTGAGACATGCCCATGCCAACGGTTAAATAGACAGTAAAGATGATGTGCACTTTCATTGGCTTCTCCCTGGAGTGCGCTCAATCGGCGCGCCTCCTAACTTCTGCTGTCGCGCAACCCGTTCCCGGATGCTGGCCACGTATTTCACTACATCGGGATTGGCGTAGCGGAGGCCGCGCCGTAAAACATGGGTTTCCCCGGCGTAATATGCGGCTGCAACCAGGCGCAGCTCTCCCTGGAACTTCGTCATCAGCCAGGCCAGATAGCGCACTCCACCGGAGATGTTTTGCCTGAGGTCGCACCGGTTCTTGACGTTCAGCCGTTTCGCCGTCTGCGGCATGAGTTGCAACAGGCCGACCGCGCCTTTCGAGGAGACCGGGCAGCGGTGCCATCCCGACTCCTGCTCCACCACGGCACGAACCAATTCGACCGGTACGTGGTAGTGTCTGGCGTACTCGGTCACGTAGTAATCGGCTTCCTTCTGCTCATCGCCGTTTCCGGCCCAAACGGCCGGCACGGCCAGCAACGCCAAGATGAGACAACACCATTTCATGATTCGCCAGCCTCGGCACTGTACTGTCCGGCGTCGTAAACCAGGCTTGCCCAGCCATCACGCAATAAAAGTTTTCGCCTGTCAGCCTCCGTCTTGGCCAAGAGCGGCAGCAGAGTGTCCCGCATTTCCGGTGTAATTCGCTCTTCCCCCAGGACCGCTAAGGCCTGGGCAAGATCGAGCATCTCTGAGATCGAGGGCGGCTTCTCCAGACTCCATCCCCGCAACGCCTTGGCCAGCCCGGCCAAGCCGCGATGAAATTCATGGCTTTGCCCGCGTGTGCGCAGGCGCAGGATTCTGGCTTCGAGTTGCGGCGTGGGATGGTCGATGCGCAGATAGTAACTGCGTCTGCGAAGGGGATCGCCGATACGACGCTCTTCGTTCGAGGTCAGAATGACAAGCGGTATTGTCTCGGCCTGGATCACCCCGAGCTTGGGTATCGTCAACTGCCATACGCTGAGCAGTTCGAGCAACATGGCCTCAAATGCCGGATCGACCTTGTCCAGCTCGTCGATCAGGAGCACGCAACGCCGCCGGTATTGCAAGGCTCGCAACAGGGGGCCGGCGGTGAAGAATTTAAGGCCATGCAATTCCTGCTTGAGCTGCTCCCATTCGATCGGCCCGGACCTCGACTGCAGTTCCACGGCCAACCGTTGCAAGGCTTCATCGAACCTGCCAATCGCCTTCTCCTCATTAATGCCCTGGAAACACTGCAGGCGCTCGACCTCGGTCTTGATGGCCCGGGCGACGGCATAGGCGAGCTCGGTTTTGCCGCTGCCTGGCGGCCCTTCAATGAGGACGGGCTTGTTCAGCCTGGCGGCCAGGTATACCACCGTGGCAGTTATCTCATCAGTGATGTAGCCGGCCGAAGCCAGAGCTTGGAGCGTTTCCTGTGCCGAGGCAAACAAAGACTTCTACTCCTTGTCCCAACCAGCGCAACGGTGATCGGGACGCAACGAAGGTAGGGGCGAAGTAGAATTCGGTCAAATTTCCTCCTTCAGGCCGATTTTTGACCGAGCAACGAAGTTGTCTTAAGCTCGGACCCATGTTGAGAGCGATCCAGCCAAGCCGCACTTTTGCGCGATCCGGATCACAGGAAGAGACTGCCTGCGAAGAAAGGCACTACTCGGTGAACGAGCTGGCGATCTTGTGGAACCTGAGCAAACAGACCATACGAAGGCTGTTCCAGGATGAGCCTGATGTCGTCAGGATTGGGGAGCAAGAAGTGCGCCACAAGCGCGCTTATGTGACGCTTCGGATTCCTGAGAGCGTGGTCCGCCGGGTTCACCAGCGCCTATCGAAGTCCGCCTGATGAAAGGCGCTGACTATTGAATCAGCAGCGGAGGACGGCTGGGACCCGGTTGGGCATGCCGTGCCGGGGCCGCCCGGGTCTCGCGCCTGGCCCAGCTGCGTTTCACCGCCGCCGTGAGCTGTTGCTGGCGCGCCTTGCAAAAGGGCGCATAGTGCCGCTCGGTGATCTTGACCGAAGAATGGCCGAGCAGCAGCGATACTTGATCGATGGGGTTGCCGGCGAGCAGGAGTTCGACCGCAAAGGTGTCGCGGAACATGTGGGGATGGCAGCGCTTGCTGGATCCGTCCGTGCGGCGAATGTTCGCCAGTTGGAACAATTTCCAGAAGGACCTCTGCAATGCCTTGCGCGCGCTTCTGGGATCGCCATTGCCCGACCAGAAAAAGTAGCGCGGATTGGAATTGGGGAGCGAGCGCAGCAGCTCGGCCACATCCGGGGGGATCACCACATACACCGGTACCCCGGTCTTGGCGCGATAGAGAAAGATCTCGTCGTCACCTTCCTCATTTGTGGACAAGGCGGCGCGCTCCAGTTTGGTTGCGTCCAGAATCGAGAGTCCCGCCCAGCGCATCAAGAGCGCCATGGCCCGTAGGCGCAGGCCGCGAAAGCGGCAGTCAATCCCGCCGCCGAACTCGTACTTGCGGGTGGCGGCGACGATCTTTTCAAACTCTTCCGGAAGGAAGTAGTCAGTGGGCACGATGTCGGGCGTCTTCGGTTTCTTGAGCGCATCCATCGGGTTCTTTCCCATCAGCTCGTTGCGCTGGCAGAAGCGAAAGAAGGAGGCCAGCATCTCGTGCTTGCGATGCGTGGTGGTCTCGCCATTGCTCCAGCCGGCGCGGAAGCGAGTCAATTCTGCCGGGCAGAGAGCGGCCAGAAACTTCATCTTTCGCGCTGCGGCCCAGACCAAGAACTGGCGTTCGAGAAAGCCGCGGTATTTTTTCTGCGTCTCCAGCCCCAGGCCGCGCGCCTTCTGGTCGCCGAGGAAGGTTTCGACCGCCTCCCGCAGCGTCACTTCGCGGCGGGCTTCGATCTTCACGCGCTCCGGATCGACGTCGGCTTCGAGCTTGCGGGCCAGCTTTTCCGCATTTTCCCAGCTGTGAGTTTGCGCCGAGCGGCGAATCTTCTCGCCGTTCAGGAGCAGGCCGCGAATCCACTTCGGGCAGTGACAGCGGCGCCAGTGAGGGTCACAGGCGTGTTCGCAGCCGGGGAGATGGCGGGTGTAGACGTGGAGCATTGTGCCCTTCCTGGAGCATTTTTGAAATTAGCGCCGAGCGTAGAGGCGAACGAAAACTCGCGCAAACTCGAGCTTCGAGGAGGGTATTTTTCGGAGAGGAAAACCGGTTCGGCGGTACATAGGAGGTACACAGCCGGAACGCTGCCGCTAACCTGTTGATTTCAGAGTGGTTAAAGGTGGTGGCCAGGGACGGAATCGAACCGCCGACGCCAGCCTTTTCAGGGCTGCGCTCTACCAACTGAGCTACCTGGCCATACTCTCGTGATTGTGCACACGCGAAGCTTCGGTGGGAACCGTTGCAGACTTGGTGCGTACAGGCTTATTGATTATAGCAATGAGATGTAATTACCTCAAACACAAGGGATAACGCCGCTGGTTGAGGCAAGCTCCGGCTAAGAGAGATCCCCATCTTTACTTTATCGCGTGATGTGACCCTTCCTCAGGAATGACTGTGAGACTTCCTGGGCCGGGCGTCCGACACTGTGATAAGTGAGGCCGGCCGCGGCCATCTCCGATCGGTCAAACAAATTGCGCCCATCGAGCACAATCGGAGAGCGGAGCAGCCGCTTGATGCGGAGGAGATCCAGATTGGCAAACTCCTTCCACTCGGTGAGGATGAGCAATGCATCGGCGCCTTCCGCTGCCGCGTAGGGATTCCGCGCATAAGCGATTCTGTTGCCGAGAACCTGCTGTGCCCGTTCCATAGCCGCGGGATCAAAAGCTACGATCTGGCATTTTTCTTGCAGCAGCAGATCAATGACCTTGATAGCAGGTGATTCGCGCACGTCGTCCGTGCCGTCTTTGAAGGCCAAGCCGAGCACGGCCAGCTTCTTGTTCTTAAGGCTGCGTAGCGCGCCCCGCACTTTTCTGATGAAGCGCCCGCGCTGTTCTTCGTTGATGCGCTTGATTTCATCCAGGAGCGGAAACTCAAAGCCATATTCGCGCGTGACGGCGCGAAATGCAGCCACATCCTTGGGGAAGCACGAACCGCCATAACCGATGCCGGCGCGCAGGAAGTCGGAACCAATCCGGCTGTCACTCCCGATGCCCTGGCAGACTTCTTCAATGTCAGCGCCCACCGACTCGCAAAAATTCGCGACCGCGTTGATAAACGAAATCTTCAGCGCCAGGAAGGCGTTCGAGGAGTGCTTGATCAGTTCGGCGCTGCGCTGCGAAGTCTCGATGTACATCGGCAATAAGCGGGCCCGTTCCGGTTTGGGAACCGCGCTGGCTTGCTGCGCATACGAGCCATCGATCAGCGAGGCATACACCTCGCGCATAATGACAGCGGCGCGATCTGTGCTTGTGCCTACGACGATGCGATCGGGGTAGAGGAAATCTGTAACCGCGGTGCCCTCGCGAAGAAACTCGGGGTTGGAGACAACATCGAACTCCCGGCTTTTCCGGTCTTTGCGTGCCAGGGCGTTTTGGATCCAGTCGCTGGTATAAACCGGAACGGTGCTTTTCTCGACAATGACTTTGTATCCGTCAATGGATTCAGCCAGAGAACGCGCTACGTTTTCAACGCAGGAGAGATCGACTGAACCGTCGTCGCAGGAGGGCGTGCCTACCGCAATAAAAATCACGCGCGCATGACGTACGGCTTCATGGATGGAGGTGGAGAAGGAAAGGCCCATGCCGCGATGGCGGCTGAGCAATTCCTGCAAGCAATCCTCATGAATCAGTGTTTCGCCGGCCTTGAGCGCCGCGATCTTAGCCGGATCACTATCGACGCATACCACATTGTGACCCAACTCCGCTAAACAAGTCGCAGCAACCAGACCTACATAGCCCGAACCGATCACAGAGATCTGCATTTTTCGTGCTTTTCTCCAAGCTAACATATCCCGAACATCAGTTGCCTGGGATTAACTGAGATTCAGTATCCATTTAAATTGCGCAGTCGTCAAATCAGAGTTCCACGCAGTCGTGCATTGTCCATCTGAGTTCGGAAACACCTCTTCTTGCAAATTTTCTTCCATCCACCGCGTGCAAAGACGCAAAGTAAAATCATAGGATCGATCTGCAGCCATGTGGTTTTTCAACCCAGTTCTGGGGATGAGTGCCTCCGTACGACACACCAACAGTGAAAGACCAATTAGTGTGCAGGCTTGGCCCCATCACCTTAGAGACACCGCGTAAGGGGTTTATAATCTGGATTCGTAACCTCTTTGCCGGGGTGTGAGGTTGTGGGGGAATTTGGAGTAAGCTAAGTGGTTACTCAGGTGCAAAGGCCGCTGAGGACGTTCGTTTCCCGGTAATCTCGGGGACGAAGGAATGAATCGAACCAAGAGAGAATTGTGTGTACGATTCAGCGCGATCCTGAGTTTTGCGAAAAGGCTATCGATAAGTTGTGCTAAGACGTTTGAATAATGTGCAACTTTGAGCGACTCGAGCTGTTTAAGATGATTGGTAGTGCGACTAGACTCTCGTTGGGAGTACCTAAACTGAATCCGCACAAATACGGAGACAATGCACTTGTACCGCTCGCTTTGAGTAACGTGGGGGAGGCCGGCGGATGCCGCTGAGCGAGACCGAGAGGGAAGTTTTAACCAGAGAAGCTAGTAGCAGCCAACTGCCCAAACCTGCGCAGTGGCTTGGCTGGACTGAAGCCATCTTCCGCCTTTGGTTACAGCGTTGGCGCATTGCCCGTTGGGTGGCTGTAGGGTTTGTTCTGTCTTTGATGGTCGGCTTGCGGTACCCCAAGTACGACAGCACAGTGCAGATCATGCCGCCCGACAGCGGGTCTTCCGGAAGCGGATTGGCGGCGCTCCTTCCCACTCTGACGAAATCGCCGGCGTTGGCCGGTTTGGCGGGAGATTTGACCGGCGCTAAGACCTCAAGCGCAGTCTTCAGCAAAGTGCTGGAGAGCCGCAGCTTGCGCGATGACCTCATCAGGAGATTCGATCTACAAAAGCACTATGGGACAACCTTCTGGGAAGATACTCGTCTTAAGCTCGGCTCGCGCACCGATATTGTCGAAGATAAGAAAAGCGGTGTAATCGCTATTACGGTTCGTGACCGTGATCCCAAATTGGCCATGGATCTGGCCAATGCCTATGTCGAAGAACTCAGTACCGTCACCGCGAGGGTTTCCACTTCCGCGGCCAAGCAGGAACGCATCTTTATTGAACAGAGGCTGGCCGACGAAACTAAGAACCTGCAGGACGCCGAGCAGCAATTCAGCCAGTTTGCCAGCGCCAACATGGCGCTGGACGTGCCGGAGCAAATGAAGGCAACCGTAGAAGCCGCCGGCAGGCTGCAGGGGGAATTGATTGCTGCACGCGCCCAGGAACAGGCTCTCAAGCAGACTTACACAGACGAGAACATCCGGGTAAAGAGCGCCCAGGCCCATGTAGCGGAACTGGAGCGGGAACTTGGAAGAATCAATTCCGGGCAGCAAACGCAGGGCGGAAAAGACCCTTCTAATCCTTATCCCTCGGTCAAGAGTTTGCCACTGTTGGGCGTTAAGTGGACAAACCTGTATCGCAACACGAAGATTAGCGAAACCGTGGTTGAACTCCTGACCCAGCAATACGAGATGGCACGCATCCAGGAAGCCAAAGACGCTACCCCGGTCAAAGTGCTGGATACGGCTTCAACCCCCGAGCACAAGCGGCCCAGCTGGCTGTTGTTGACGCTTGCGGGTACGGCGATGTTCACGATCCTGGCTTGTGTGGGTTATTTCTTAAAGGATTGGTGGGACCGCTGGGATCAGGATGACCCGCGGCGTATGTTGATTACACAGATCCTGCACGGTGGCTCCGGCAGGAGTGCTTCGAAACGAGGTATTTTCGGACGGCGAACGGCAAAACCGGACCAGATGTCACAACTATAACCATATCCAGCAAGGAGGTTATTAGTGTCAACACAAGAGGTAGTGAAGGAGCAAGGCAATCTCTTGGAAGTGTCCCATTTTGCCGGGACCCAGATCCACCGCTCTCTTTCGCACGAAAGGGGAACGGGGCTGGGCGCGGCAGTGGCCATGTTGGAGGCCCTGATTGTTGTGCTGGCCGGTCTCGGCGCCTACTCTAGCCGCGGTTTTCTAAGTGAACTGCTGGGAGTCTCTGCCGCTGACGTTACGACAGCTCCCGCACTGCGTTTATTCGTCTTTCTTCTTACTTATGCTTGTCTGACAGTGATCTGCAATGCCGCGCAGAACCTGTATTCTGAGGCTGCTATCCGCTCCGCCCGCGTTGCTCGTGCAAGAGTTTTTAAGGGCTTCATGGTTTCTTCCATGATGGCCATCATGATCGTTTTTATCGCGGGAGAAAAAGCCGTGCCCCGCCTCATGGTTGCCAGCACCAGCCTGTTCAGTCTGGTCGGCGTCGTCTGCCTGCGCTCTGTGATGGAGCGCTACAACCTGAAGCGCATTGAACGCGGCATAGGCAATCAGCACGTGTTGATCGTGGGCAGCGGAGAAGTCGGCCAGGCCTTCCGTTGTTATCTGCAAAGCCATACCCATCTGGGAAAAACATTTTGTGGCTTTGTCGATGGCGAAGCTCATCCCGGACCATTCTGTCTTGGCACGCCTGACGATCTGCCCCGCATTCTGACTGAGAATTTTATTGACGAGGTTTACTTTACTCCTTCCACCAGCCGCGATCTGGTGGTCCGCATCGCTTTGGAAGCGCGGCGGCAGCGTATCGGCGTTAAGGTGGTGCCCGATCTTTATGGCGGCCTGGCGATCGGCGCGGGAATGAATTACATCGGTTCGGTGCCGGTGCTGGAATTGAATCGCCAGCCCATTCCTGCTCTTGGTCTTTTCGTAAAGCGCATCATGGATCTTTTTATCAGCATCGCGACGCTGGTGCTCACGGCGCCGATCATGCTGCTCACCGCCATCGCCATCAAGTTTGATTCACCTGGGCCGATGCTTTACAAGGCCTGGCGCGTGGGACGCAAAGGGCGCAAATTCCGCTGCTACAAATTCCGCACCATGTGCGTCGATGCAGACGAACGCAAGAACGGCCTGATGCACATGAATGAGCGCAATGGCGCCACCTTCAAAATTACTGACGATCCCCGCATCACCCGCCTGGGACGTTTTTTACGCAAGTACAGCATTGACGAATTGCCTCAGCTCTTCAATGTCCTCAAAGGCGACATGTGTGTGGTGGGTCCGCGGCCTCATCCCGAAGACGATTTTAAGAGATATGATCTGGAACATTTTCGCCGGCTCGACGTCACTCCCGGCCTTACCGGCCTCTGGCAAGTGACTGCCCGCCACGATCCCTCTTTTGAAAAGAACGTTTCTCTCGATCTCGAATACATTGAGAACTGGAACGTCCTGCTGGATTTAAAAATTCTGCTCATGACAATTCCGGTGGTGTTCCGCGGATCAGGACACTGATACAACATGGAGCACAGATGGCGCCGAAACGCGCTTTAATCACTGGTGTAACCGGACAGGATGGCTCTTACCTGGCCGCCCTTCTTCTCGAAAAAGGATATATAGTCCACGGCATCAGGCGCCGGTCGTCCTCATTTAACACGGGCAGAATCGACCAGCTGATTCAGGATCCGCATACGCCGGGCTGCCGTTTCTTTCTCCATTATGGAGATGTAACCGATTACAGTAGTCTCATTCGCACTATCCAGATCGTGCAGCCGGATGAGATTTACAATCTTGCGGCACAAAGCCATGTAGCCGTCTCGTTCGAACAGCCGGAGTACACCGTTGAATCAGATGCGCTGGGGCCCGTGCGTATGCTCGAGGCAATCAGAATCCTTCAACTGGAGAGAAAATCGCGTTTTTACCAGGCTTCCACTTCCGAAATGTTCGGTAAAGTGCAGGAGATTCCGCAGCGCGAGACGACCCCTTTCTATCCCCGGTCGCCGTACGGAATCGCCAAGTTGTACGCGCACTGGATCACCGCGTGCTATCGCGAGGCCTACGGCATTTACGCCTGCAGCGGAATTCTCTTTAACCACGAATCCCCGGTCCGTGGAGAAACTTTTGTCACACGCAAGATCGTTCGCGCACTGGTTCGCATCCAGCTCGGTTTGCAGGATTGCGTCTACCTGGGCAATCTTGACGCCAAGCGAGACTGGGGTCACGCCCGCGATTATGTGGAAGCGATGTGGCTCATGCTGCAGCAGGACCTTCCGGAGGATTATGTGATCGCCACGGGCAAACAGCATTCCGTGCGGGACTTTGTTGAAGCCGTTGCCCGGGAACTGGGTTGCGCTATTCGCTGGCAGGGAAGCGGGAGCAAGGAAGAAGGATTCGATGCCAAGACCGGCAAACGAATTGTGGCCGTTGATCCACGTTATATTCGTCCTGCGGAAGTGGAGACGCTGCTGGGCCACGCAGGCAAGGCGGCTGAGAAATTAGGCTGGACGCCGCGGACCAGCTTTGCCGAGCTGGTAGCCGAAATGGTGCGCGAAGAACGTGAAATTGCGAAATCAGAAATGGCCCGCCGGGGAGCCTACCCCATGGTTTCTACGCGATAAGAGTCGGCCCCAAGCCGTGCCGGCCCGGGGCCGCTCAGAGTTCACAACTGAGGAATTGGAGTGAAGGTTCCCAGGGCCCCGTTGCTGTGCAGGCGATTGGTTTGATACGACGAAATACCGCCGCCAGCCTGGTTCATTGCCGTGCCGCTGTTGAAAGCGATCTTGGAGTCGGCCACGGCTATAGAACCGCCGGTCGACGCGGTAATTCCGTTGACGTTGAAGCTGATATCAGAATGGTCGATCGTGATTTGAGCATCTGAGGCGGCATCATCTGCCTTCACACCATCCGCGGATGCGTTCTCCACCACTGACCGGCTGAGAGTAATCCTGCTGTGCGAGGCAGCTTCCATACCGGTGGTGTCGAGGATGGCTGCGGAGTTGTCAACCACGACCTGAACCGGGGGCGCGATCGCGTTGGTAGCTCTGATTCCCACCCCGCTGTTGTTTTTAAGCACCGTATTGAGTACGTGCACGGTGGCCTGGTTTGCCTGGTTCAGCGCAATATCGATACCGTTCTGCGTGAAACCAAAAATAAAGCAATTCTCTACATTGAGATCCTTGCCGGCAAGAAAGCGGATGCCGTTCAGACCGGACCCGATGCCGTTGATCCTGAGGTTGCGCAGAATCACGACGTCGGTGGCTGCATTGGCCTGGACGACGATTCCGTTCGTTCCAGCGACCAGAACTGAACCCACCTGTCCTCCGCCCCCGTCAAGAGTAATGGCCTTGGTGATCGTTACCGCGCCGAACCCTCCTGGATCCAGAGCGTCAATTTCGCCCCCCACGGCGGTCTTGGAAATGGCGCCGGCCCAGGTTTTGCAGGGAGCCGTGCGGCTGCAGGGATTGGCATCATCGCCTACACCGGATACCCAGGTTCGAGTCGCCTGCGCCGACAACATGGTTGTCGCCAGTGCAAAAAACACCAGCAGCTTGAATGAAATTCGATGCATTTAAAGTCTCCTATCTGTTTATCGGCAAAAGTTTCACTGCTGGCCTGTTGTGCCAAACGTTCCCGCGGCTCCGTTGCTGTGGACTCGGTTCGTTTGCGTGAAGAAAGTGATGGTCCCGCCGGACTGGTTCGATGCGGTGCCACTGTTATTGGCAATCTTGCAATCGGCGACAGCAACCGACCCCCCGGTCGCCGCTGTCACACCGTTGTTGTTGTCGGTGATTTCCGAATGATCGACCGACAACTGCGCATCCACGGTGGCTACGTCATCAGCTTTCAGTCCGTCAGACGCAGCCTTGTTGGCCAGTGATCGGTTCACGATAATCCGGCTGTGTTGTGCTGCCTCGATGCCGATGTTATCCAGAATGGCCGCGGAGTTATCGACCAGCACCTGAACCGGTGGCGTGACCGCATTGGCGGCCCGGACGCCGACCCCGCCATTGTTTTTCATCACGGAATTCAGAATGTGCACTGAAGCTGCCGTGCCCTGATTCAAGGCAATGTCGACCCCGTTCTGGATGAAACCAAAGATGTAAACATTCTCGACATTGAGGTCCCGGCCGGCGAGGAATCGAATCCCGTTGAGGCCCGTACCGATTCCGTTAATCCGCAGGTTTCTTAAAATGACTACATCGTTCGCGCCCGCTTGCACAACGATGCCGTTGGTGCCGGCAACCAGGACGGAGGCCACTTGCCCGCCACCTCCATCGATGGTGATAGCCTTGGTAATGGTTACCGCACCGAATCCACCCGGATCCAGAGCGTCTATCTCGCCTCCCGCGGCGGTCTTTGAGATCGCGCCGGCGAAGGTCTTGCAGGGTGCGGTCCGGCTACAGGGGTTGACGTCATCGCCCACACCTGACACCCAGGTTCGAGACGCCTGCCCATACGTGATCGTCGTTCCGAGAACGAGAATCGCGAATAGCGTAACTGCGTTCATTTTCCTCATTCCTACGGTCCTTTCATTTGCTTATCAGCGATAAGACGTTTGAGTCATCGGTAGATCTGAGTTCGTTTCGCCCCCCAAGGCACATCACAGTTGAGAGTCCGAACAGTTCCCTGGCCTGGGGGACACAAAAGGGGATTTCTTGTGCTCCAAAAATGGGGTATTGGTGTTCTTTGAGAAACCTGTGATGTAGTGGTAAGTCGCGCGTAACCGTATCACATTTTCGGCCGCAAATTCACACTCTTTGGTAATAGAAATCCACCAACCCTCATACCCATAAGGCGGGAGGCTGACAAACGTTTCAGCGGGAAGAGCCCATCGCAGCCGAGGCTGGCCTTACCTCCTGCCGGGCGGCCGAACCAGGGCTTAAGGCGTCGGCTATAATGGCTGCCAAGATTTCTTGTCCGGTTCTGGAGACCGTTTAGCTCTGGTTTCTGAAAATAAATGCATAATGGCCGAAATATTTCAATTTCTTAAGGCAAACACACCGGATTCGACCAACAAAAGAATACTTCGCGCAGCACTAACTGTCGGACTCGTCGGATTGCTGCCCAAGGCCGCCGTCACCGCCAAAGAACTCCTCATTGCCCGGTCCTTTGGCCGTAGTGACACTCTTGACGCATACCTCATCGCGTTTCTTTTGCCTAACTTCATGGTGAACCTGTTGGTGGGAGCGCTGGCAGCGGCCCTGATCCCGGTGCTGGTCGAAACGCGCCAGAAGCAGGGCGAAGCATCGGCGCAAAGACTTGTGTCGAGTGTGGCGCTCCTCGGTCTTCTGGCTTTGATTGGGATCGCATTAGCCCTGGCTCTATTGGCTCCCTACTATCTTCCCTATCTCGGCTCGAGCTTTTCCCCGGCAAAGCTGCACCTGACGCGGATACTGCTCTATGCCTTGTCGCCGTGGATCGTCTTCAATGGAATCGCGATCTTTATTGCATCCGTGCTTAACGCCGGAGAGAAGTTCGCCCTCCCCGCAGCCGTTCCGGTCGCGACACCGCTTCTTACTACGCTGTTCATTTCTCTTGCTGCTGATCGTTGGGGAGCGTTTTCCCTGGTCGCCGGAACAGTGACAGGCAGCGTGCTGGAGGCGATCTGGCTGGGCGCCCTGCTCCGGCGCCACGGTACCGCATTGTCGTTCAGATGGACCGGTGTAGATGCCAACGTGCGCGCGGTGATTCACCAATTTGCGCCCATGCTGGTGGGAGCTTTCTTGATGGGCAGTACGACCGTTGTGGATCAGTCAATGGCTGCCATGCTCCCCGGAGGCAGCGTGGCTGCCCTGAGCTATGCCAACAAAATCGTGGGAGCTATTCTCGCCATAGGAGCTACCGCGCTCGGCACGGCGATGTTGCCCTATTTTTCAAAAATGGTCGCTGACCGCGATTGGCACGGTTGCCGCCATACGCTCAAACGCTTTTCGCTCCTGGTCATCGCGGTGGCTACGCCCTTGGCCGTGCTGGTGATGCTGTTTTCCCGAACGCTGATCAGGTTGCTTTTTCAACGCGGCGCTTTCACAGGCGCCGATACCGAACTGGTGCACCGGGTGCTTATCTGCTATGCCATCCAAGTCCCGTTTTACATCTGCGGCATGCTCTTTGTGCGTTTTCTTTCCGCCATTCGTCGCAACGACCTGCTGATGTACGCATCAGCTGTTAATCTGGGTGTCGACATCGTGCTCAATCTGGTTCTGATGAAGTATTTCGGCGTGACCGGGATCGCCCTCTCCACCTCGCTCGTCTACATTGTGTCCTTTACTTTCGTAGTCGTTTCTACGGTCAGGATTCTGTCCCAGCAACGGTTTGCCGCGGTTGTTCCGGTGACCACAGGCGGCGCCACCCCATGAGGCCGATAGCAGCTGCGCAGCCGGAGACCCGTCCTGGCGAGGGCGACAGCAGATTTGCCTTCGGCAGCAACTGGCAACGCTTCCTGTCGCTCCTCGATGAGGAGCGGATTGTCGAAGCGGAAAGATCGCTGAAAGCGATGCTGGAAATCGAAGACCTGGCCGGCAAATCGTTTCTCGACGTCGGCTGCGGCAGCGGCCTTTTTTCTCTGGCCGCCATGCGGCTGGGCGCGAGCAAGGTCTGCTCTTTCGACTATGACCCGCAGAGCGTCTCTTGCGGCCAGACGTTGAAGCAGCGCTACTTCCCTGAAGCCGATCATTGGAGACTTCTTCAAGGGAGCGTGCTGGATGCAGATTTCCTTTCCCGGCTCGGGGAATATGACGTGGTCTATGCCTGGGGAGTCCTGCACCACACCGGAGACATGTGGCAGGCGCTGGAGAATGTGATTGTCCCGGTTGCCGCCGACGGCAAGTTGTTCCTGGCGCTGTACAACGACCAGGGTGTCCGTTCACGCTGGTGGAAGACGATTAAGAAAGCCTACAACCGGAACCGGATTTGGCGCGGGATTATCATTTCCGTTTTTGTTCCGTTCTACATCACCCGCGGTTTCATCAAGGACCTGATCACCCTGAAGGCCCCCACGCAGCGCTATCGCGAATACAAAAAATCGCGGGGCATGTCTTATCTCACGGATTGGCTCGACTGGCTGGGCGGCTATCCATTCGAAGTGGCAAAGCCAGAGATGATTGTAGAATTCTTTCAGCGTAAGGGTTTCGAGACCAGTAAGCTCAAAACCGCTGGACGCGGCCTCGGAAACAACGAATATGTTGTTCACCGCTGTCCCCGGCAAGGTCCCTCATGACCTCTGAGCGCAAAAGAGTGCTCTTCCTGGTACCGTCATTGATTTCCGGAGGAGCGCAGCGGGTATTTTCCACGCTGCTTCGCCATTTGGACCGCGCGCGCTTTGAAATCCATTTGGCCGTCCTTCAGCCTGCGGGACCGTATATGAAAGATGTTCCCGGAGACGTCACTGTCCATGACCTGAAGGTATCGCGAATTCGATATGCCGCACCGAGCATTATCCGGATCGTTTGGAAGGTCCGGCCGCAAACCGTGCTCTCCACGCTGGTCTATTTGAATCTGCAATTACTGCTGGTCAAACCCTTTCTTCCCGCCGGCACCAGGATGCTTGTCCGCGAATCGACCATGGCCAGCACTTTCCTGCAGCAGGAGCGCAGCCATCCAGGGATATGGAAATGGATATACCGCAAGCTCCATCGCCGGGCTGACCATATCGTCTGCCTTTCGGATGCGATGGTGGAAGACCTGATCGAGCACTTCGGCTTGCCGCGGGAGAAACTTGTCCGCATCTACAATCCGCTCGATTTCGATTGGATACGGGTGCAGGCGGGTGAAAATGGCAATCCGTATCGCGGACCGGGCCCCCAGTTGGTCACAGCCGGTCGGCTTGCGCGGGAAAAAGGTTTTGATCTTCTTCTTGAATCTATGCGTCCGGTGCTTGTGGCGCTTCCTCAAGCCCGGCTCTCCATTCTGGGCGAGGGACCTCTGGAATCCGCATTGAAGGCGCGGGCGGAACAGTTAGGTGTATCTCAAGCGGTAGATTTCCTGGGATTCCGTCAGAATCCCTGGCCCTACTTCAGGCACGCCGACATGTTCGTTCTGGCTTCACGCTATGAGGGATTGCCCAATGCGTTGCTGGAAGCCTTAGCTCTGGGGGCACCGGCTGTAGTAGCGGACTGTCCCGGAGCGATGAGGGAAATCGGGGGGCCGGAGGGCCAACTCGTACTGGTTGCTCCCGAAAACCCGGCGGCTCTTGCCAAAGCAATCCTGGATGTGTGCGGCCCGAACGGAAAAGCAGAACGTTGGCGAGATCGAAATGATGCTGTCTTGCGCAAGTTCAGCGTGCAACAAGTCGTTAATGAATACAGCGAGCTGTTCTAAGCACGAAGGCTTGCACACCAGGGGGATCGATGAGACGAAGGCTGGCGTTGCTCCTCATTCGCTTGTATGTATTCCTCTTCGCTCGAAAAGGCTTTCAGTGGTTCCATCACGGCCTTTTCACCCTGGCTCTCCGAGGCAGAGGTTATAACAATTACTCGGATTATTCACTTTCGGGAGAGAGAACCTTTGTTAAAACCGTGCTCGCCGCAGCGAATCCGGTGCATTGCATGGATATCGGGGCTAATACCGGCTCCTTTACCGAGCTCGTGCTCGAATCCACGGCTGCAACAGTGATTGCCATTGAACCCCTGACCGAGGCTTACTCGCAGTTGCAAAGGCTTCAAAGGAAGTACCGGGACAGAATCATTGCCATGAATTGTGCGGTTGGCGATGCGCACGGCCAGTCAGTGATTTACTACGGCGCTGCTGATTCTGAGCATGCCAGCCTCAGCCCGGAAGCCAATCAGGTACCGTATGTAAAGAACACCAACCAGCAGAATGTTACAGTGCAGACCGTTGACGAAATCGTGCGCCAACTGTCGTTGACGCGACTCGATTTCATCAAGATTGACACCGAAGGTTTTGAGGAAAAGGTGCTGCGGGGCGCGCAGCACACGCTCAACACGCTGAAGCCGGCTTTTATCCAGTTGGAGTTCAACTGGCACCAGATGTTTGTAGGAAACACTCTGTGGCATTTCAGCCGGTTATTGCCGGGTTATCGGCCTTACCAGCTGTTGCCGGGAGGTTGGCATCCCGTGGATGTCTTCGCGCCCATCAACAATGTTTTTCTATTTTCGAATTTCGTGTTTGTACGAACCGATGAACGCTGATTGCGTCCGCAGGGATCGTCTGCTCTTGCAGCCGCTGCCTTTGGGCGCGATGGCGCGGGAATCACGCCAGATGATGTGAGCTACACAAAAAGATGACGGTTCTATGACGAATCCAAGGGTCACGGTTTTGACCCCCACATACAATCGCTCCCGAACTTTGCCTCGAGTCTATGACAGCCTGTTGCAGCAGACGGCTTCACATAGTCAGTTCGAATGGCTGGTCATCGATGATGGGTCACAGGACGATACTCGCGCACTGTTATCCCGCTGGAGCCGTGAGGCGACTTTTGCCGTACGGTATCTGTGGCAAAGCAACAGTGGAAAGCATGTTGCCGTCAATCGGGGTGTCAGGGAAGCTCGCGGAGGATTGTTACTCATTCTTGATTCCGATGACAAGTGCATACCCGACACTATCGAACGCTTTTTGCACCACTGGGATCGCTTAGCTGATTCCGACAAATACTTCGGGATTGGCTGCCTCTGCCAGGACGAGAATGGCAAGATCATCGGCAAGAGGTTTGAAGTGGAGGAAGTGGCGTCGCTCAAGGAGAAGTATCGCTTTATTCAAGTTCCCGAAGGATGGGCCGTGCTGCGCACCGACCTTCTTCGCCAGTTTCCCTATCCTGAATTTGCCGGTGAAAAATATTGCGATGAAAGCCTGGTGTGGAACCGTCTCTTTTCGCTGTATCGGCTGCGCTTGATCAACGAAGCGCTCAGGATTTACTACCAGGACCCGCGTGACACAAAGAGCATCACCAGTCGTCAACGCCGCCTGAGAATAGAGAACATCCAGGGGACATCGGAATACTACAAACAGTTGATGTTCTCGCGCGCTCCGCTGCGAGTTCGCCTGCGAGCGACTGTAGCGAGAGTGGCGTTCCGCATTCTCCACGTGGTTGATTCGCTGCAGCCTAGCGGCCGCTCGCGCTAAGAGTTCTGCTTGCTGACTCAGGCGGCTGCACCGCCACGAAAAGGAGATTGGAGATGGCACTGTGCACCCCGATCCACGAGAAGACAAGGCGGGCGGAGATACTGAGTTTGCCCTTCCAATCGGCCACGTCCCAGGTCGGAAGGTAAATCGCCTTGGCCCTCCGAACCTCAAAATACCTGCCCAGCAGGGAACGAATTCCGGCTTCGTCAAACGATTGCTGGTGCCCCCAGCGATGAAAGGTTTTTTTACAGTCGGGGCAAAATACCTCATTCTGGGATAGATCTTCGCGGTACGGCACGGTGCCGATCAACAGGCCGCGCGGTTTTAGAACGCGCTTGATCTCGCTCAGTCCGCCTTCAAGAGTGTGCGGCGCGAGGTGCTCGAATACCTCTGTCGAAACCACGACGTCGATGGATTGCGAATCCACGGGAAGCGATTCAATGGATCCGCAGCGCGCATCCACGCCCAGGGTTTGCAGACGTCCGACCGCGCCGCTGTCGGGATCAACGGAAACGACCGTCCACTTTTTCTGTTGCGCCCTACGCTCCAGGTAGCCGTCACCACAGCCGATATTCAGCAGTGAGCGCCCGGCAGCAAGCCGTCCCGCCAGTCGAACCAGATAATCGAGACGTGTCTTTGAACCTGCAAAAACCTCAAGGCGTCCGGTTTGATAGTGAGACCATAAGTCGGTTTGGGATGTTTCGCCTGGCATCGGGCTGATTCTACTACGTCCTCATTTTCTGGATAGCGTGCCCCAATTCGCGATCGCCAGCCACCGCGGGGCGCGGCCCTCGGGCGGGCGATCCTCTATAATCAGGCTGGCCACCAATAGATCAAGGCCCATTTCCGGACTCTCAATCCGACAGGCTGGGGAAAGCTGGCGGGTTGTTCCGGGTGCGCAAACTCCATGTGCGGCATTACAGGATTCTGGCAAACCAAGGCGCTCGATGATCACCCTCTAGAGATACTCGGGCAGATGGGTGCTGCACTGGCGCATCGCGGGCCGGACGACTCCGGATGTTTCTTCGAGAGTGCCACCGGCTTAGGCATGGCTTTTCGCCGGCTCTCCATCATTGACCTGTCACCTGAAGGGCATCAGCCCATGACCTCAGCCTCAGGCCGGTTTGTCATCATCTTCAACGGCGAGGTCTACAACTTTGAAGAAATCAGAACGGAGCTGCCGGGCGGACGATGGAGAGGCCACTCCGACACTGAGGTGATCCTGGAGGCGATCGAGCGCTGGGGGCTGGAGCCGGCGCTGAAACGGTTCGTCGGCATGTTCGCCTTTGCGCTGTGGGATGGCCAGGAGAAGCAGCTTCACCTGGTCCGCGACCGGCTAGGCATTAAGCCGCTCTACTATGGTCAGGTCGGATCCAACTTTGTTTTTGCTTCAGAGTTGAAGGCGATCCGCCGATTCCCCGGATTTCAAGCCAGGATCAACCGCGACGTTCTTGCTTTGTACATGCGCTTCAGCTACGTGCCGGCGCCCCACTGCATTTATGACGGGATCCGTCAATTGCCGCCCGGCCACATTCTTTCTCTGCGCGGGCCTGAGGGATCGCCGGAAGTCAGGGCCTACTGGTCGGCCGTGGAGGTCGCACGGCAGGGGCTGCACGAGCGAATTGAGGCCTCCGACCAGGACGTGGTTCAGGAACTCGAAGACAAGCTGGCGGCGGCGATCCGGCTGCGCATGATCGCCGATGTTCCGCTGGGTGCGTTTCTTTCCGGCGGAATCGACTCCAGCACGGTTGTGGCCCTCATGCAGAAACAGAGCAGCCGGCCGGTAAAGACATTCAGCATCGGTTTTTATGAAGACTCGCACAATGAAGCGGTTCACGCGCGGAAAATTGCAGCGCACCTGGGAACCGATCACACCGAGCTGTACGTGACCCCGGAAGAAGCGCGCAGCGTAATTCCTCTGCTGCCGGCGATGTACGACGAACCCTTTGCTGACTCATCGCAGATCCCGACCTATGTTGTCTCCCGGCTGGCGCGGGGCCAGGTGACCGTCAGCCTCTCGGGCGATGGCGGCGATGAGCTTTTTGGCGGGTACACCCGCTATTCGCGCCTGGAGGCAATTTGGAATTTCGTGAATCGAATGCCTGGACCGGCCGCCCGGGCCGCCGCGGGTTTGATCCATATGCTTTCTCCGCGCAGCATTGACTGGCTCTTTGCTATTTTGCCGCGTACACCGCAAGAGCTGCAGCCGTCGCCTGGGAGAAGGCTGTACCGGCTCGCCGACTACCTCCAGCTCCGCAACCCAATTTCTATCTACCTGAACGCGCTTTCACAATGGACGGATCCTGAGGCGGTCGTGTTAGGGTCGCACGAACCAGCCACGGTCGCGGGATTTATGGCGGAACAAGGCTGGCTCACGAGCGTTCAGGAGTTGGCCATGCTGACCGACGCAGCCAATTATTTGCCGTACGACATCCTGGCTAAGGTAGACCGCGCGAGCATGGCGGTTTCCCTGGAGGCGCGGGTGCCGATCCTGGACCATCGCGTAGTTGAGTTTGCCTGGCGTCTGCCGCTGCGGTTCAAGATCCGCAACGGAAAACAGAAATGGATCTTGAGGCAGGTGCTGTACCGTTACGTGCCGCCGGAACTGGTGGAGCGTCCGAAGATGGGGTTTAGCGTGCCGATCGATCGCTGGTTACGTGGGCCGCTGCGGGAGTGGGCCGAAGAGCGGCTGTCACCCGATCGTCTGCGGCGCGACGGCTTCTTCGCTGTTGAGCCGATCAGGAAAAAATGGCGTGAACATCTCTCGGGTCACCTTAACTGGGACTATGCGTTGTGGACAGTGCTGGTCTTCCAGGACTGGCTGGACGCCCAGCCGGCTGCAGCGGGGGTTCTCGCCCAAGCGAACCCGGTTGCCCAGAAGAGTGGCCCGGTCTAGCCGCCATGAAAATCCTGATGCTGCACAATCGGTATCTGGTTCCCGGCGGAGAGGATCAGTCCACCGCCGCCGAAGCCGCGCTTCTGACCGAGCACGGGTGCCAAGTCGAGTTGCTGGAAGAGGACAATCGCAGGATCGAGAGCCTGGGCAAGGTGAGGACCGCCGCGAGGACGTTGTGGTCTTCAGAATCCTTTCAGCGAATTCTCGCCCGGCTGCAACAGGGCGGATTTGATGTACTGCATGTGCAGAATTTTTTTCCGCTTTGGTCGCCCTCTGTTTACTACGCGGCCGCCCGCTCCGGCGTGCCCGTGGTGCAGACGCTCAGGAACTATCGGCTGCTCTGCCTGAACGCCTACCTGTTTCGCGACCACCACGTCTGCGAGGACTGTTTAGGGCGGGCTGTTCCGTGGTCCGGGATCCGGCACGCCTGTTATCGCGAAAGCCGCGCCGGCAGCATCGTTCTTGCTTCGATGATCGGCCTTCATAAATTCATGGGAACGTGGAATAAGAAAGTGCAGACCTATATTGCGCTGACGGACTTCGCTCGTGACAAGTACATCGCCGGCGGACTTCCAGCTGAAAAAATCGTCGTGAAGCCCAACTTCGTGCACCCGTCTCCGCTGCCCGGCGCCGGCGGCGGTGACTATGCGCTCTTTGTCGGCCGCCTGAGCGGTGAAAAAGGAATCAACACCATGCTGGAAGCCTGGAAGACAGCTGGGAGCGCCATGCCGTTGAAAATCGTCGGCGACGGGCCCTGCGTGGAACAGGTAAAGGCTGTTGCTGCCGCGTTTCCATCTGTGGAGTGGCTGGGCCGCCGGTCTCCGGAAGAAGTCCTGGACTTGATGCGGCGAGCGGAGTTTCTGGTGTTTCCATCTGAGTGGTACGAGGGCATGCCGCGGACGATCATCGAAGCTTTTGCTGTAGGCACGCCGGTGATTGCTTCGAACATCGGCGCCGGCGCATCCATGGTGGCTGATGGCGAAACCGGTTTTCATTTTCCTCCGGCTGATGTTGCAGCGCTGCGCCGGCGGGTTGAATGGTGCAGCGAAAATGTTCAAGAGATCCGTCGCTTGCGGGAGGCGGCCAGAAAGACTTTCGCTGCCAGGTATGCAGGCCCGGCTAACGCGGAAATGCTTTTGGCAATTTACCGCCGGGCGCGGGAGAGCCTGCGTCGGCATTCCGAGCAAACGCAAGCAATGAAGCGGGCGTGAAAGGATCGCGGAGCGGGCTGCCTTCAAGGGACAGAAATGGCGACAGGGAGCCGAACACACGGACCAATACTACAGTTGAGGTTGACGGTGGCGCGGAAACAGCCCATGGAAGAACAGGGATTCCGTGCTATTCTCGGATGGCTAGAAATTTCATCAAAAAAAGCAGATAGGCATCTTTACCCGTGATTTTCGATCCGTGGGGGGAAGCGTGAGCATCGCACTGGTTAGTGGGTCCGCAGGGCTCGTCGGATCCGAGGCTGTCCGCTTTTTTGCCGCGAAGGGCTTGCACGTCATTGGCATCGACAACGATATGCGCAAGTACTTCTTTGGGCCGGAAGCGTCTACGGAATGGATGCGCAGGCACCTGGAAGCGACGATCCCCGGATATGAACACCACAGCGTTGACATTCGTGATCAAAAAGCTGTTTTTGATATCTTCCGCCGCGGCGGACGAGACATAACACTGGTCATCCACACCGCCGCCCAACCTTCCCACGATTGGGCTGCGCGGGAGCCGCTTACCGATTTTTCCGTGAATGCCACCGGAACCCTGAACCTGCTTGAAGCAACCCGACAGTTTGCTCCCGATGCCCCCTTCATTTTCACCTCCACGAACAAGGTGTATGGCGACTCACCCAATTCTCTTCCTCTGGTAGAACAGGAATCGCGCTGGGAACTGGCTGAGGGCCATGAGTTCGCGAAGAAGGGAATTACCGAGCGGATGTCAATTGACCAGTCCCTGCACAGCCTCTTCGGGGCCTCAAAGATTGCCGCGGATATGATGGTCCAGGAATATGGTCGCTATTTCGGCCTGCGCACTGCCTGTTTCCGGGCGGGCTGCCTTACGGGCGCCAACCATTCCGGTGCACAATTGCACGGGTTTCTGGCTTACCTGATGCGTTGCAACGTCACCGGCACGTCGTACAAAGTCTTCGGGTATAAAGGCAAGCAGGTGCGTGACAATCTCCATAGCTCAGATCTGATTCGGGCATTTGACCGTTTCTTTGAAGCGCCCAGGTCTGGCGAGGTTTACAACATAGGCGGCAGCCGGTGTAGCAATTGCTCTCTGCGCGAAGCCATTGCCCTATGCGAAGAGATCTCCGGTCGCGAGATGGAATGGGAGTATGTGCCTGAAAATCGCCGGGGCGACCATATCTGGTGGATCAGCGATATCTCCAAGTTTCAATCTCATTATCCCGGTTATGAAGTCCACTTCGATAGCCGTGCCATTCTGCGCGAAATTCATGACAAAAACAAGGAACGCTGGAGGGAAACTTCTCGAGTTGTCCACGCATGAAACCACTTGAGAAGAACAATCTGCTGGGCGTCCTGGTGGATGGAATGGATCTGGAGTCTGCCGCTGACCTGATCATACAGGCGGCGCAGGCCGGCCGCCCTTACGCCGTTTCCCCCCTGGCCGTTCATGGAGTCATGGAGGGAGTGCTGAATCCGGCACACCTCTATCGACTAAATCATCTCGAACTGGTGGTCGCGGACGGGCAGCCTGTACGCTGGGCTTTGAATCTGCTGCACTCGGTCGGGCTGCGCGAACGGGTCTATGGACCCAGCCTGATGCTGGCCGTGCTTTTGCGAGCTTCTCGAGAAAAGATCCCTGTGTATTTTTACGGCAGCACGCAAGAAGTCTTGAACCTGCTGTGCGTGAACATGCGAAACCGGTTCCCGGGGCTAATCATTGCCGGCACTGAACCTTCGTCTTTTGCCAGAATCAGTGCAGCAAAGGCGACCCAGATCGCCAACGCAGTGAAACAGTCCGGCGCTCAAATTGTCTTTGTCGGCCTGGGCTGTCCCCGCCAGGAGGTCTGGGCCTACGAATTTCACGACCGGCTGGCTATGCCGCTGTTGGCTGTGGGGGCAGCCTTCCCATTTCTGGCCGGTACACTGCGACAAGCGCCGCAATGGATGCAGGATCGCGGCCTGGAATGGCTCTTCCGTCTGTGCACGGAGCCGCGCCGGCTCTGGCGGAGGTACCTGCTGCTCAGCCCCGCCTACTTGTTTCTGGTGATGTGCCAGTTGATTGGGTTTCGTTTTCACTCCGCGGGAGAGCCGCCCGATGGCGAGATCCTCTACGGCTGATAAGCTACAGGAATAGCGTTTGATGGTTTGCTTCAGCGCACCCATTCATGAACATTGCTCTGATGATGCATGAGTTGTTGGTTGAGGGCGGCGGTGAGCGACAGTGTGTCTCTCTGGCGCGCGCTCTCGTCCGGCAAGGCCATCAGGTTGTGGTCTATACTTCGGCTTACGATCCAGTCAATTGCTTCCCGGAAATCTGCAAAGACATTACTGTGGTCGACCTCGGCCGGGGACTTTGGCCAGGATTGCGCAAGCCGGCATTCCTCCGCGGGTATCTCGACATGCGGCGCCTCGCGCGCAAGGTGACTCGCAGGCACGAGATCTGGAATCCGCATCACTGGCCGGCACAATGGGCAGCGGTCTGGCTCAAACGCAAGCTTGGCGGCGCCGTGTTGTGGATGTGCAATGACGTCCCCAATCTGTATGAGAAGTCCCGGCAACGCGAGTCCGGCATGATCAGCGCGACGGTTCACCGGCTTTATTACTTTTATGATCGCGCCCAGAACCGCAAAGTGGATCTCACCATGTTTCTTTCCCAGTGGGCTGAGAGCGAATTCAAAGCAATCTATTCCGGGCCCATATGTGTGGTTCGAAGCGGCGCTGATCCGAACCGGTTTTCGCCCGGCGGAGACCGGGAGAAGATCAGAAACAGGTTCAGGTTTCAGCCAGATGAGTTTGTGCTTCTCTGGCTGGGGATCTTCATGCCGCACCGGCGCCTGCAGGACGCAATTGAGGCCATCAGCCTTCCGGGATTGCGTGATTCCAAAATCAGGTTGCTGCTGGCAGGCTCCGGACGCAGTTTTCCCGAATATTTCAACTCTCTACAGGAACTGGTGACACGGCTGGGAATCGCAGATAAGGTGACATTTGCCGGCAAAGTGGAAGACGACGAAGTACGGGATTTTTACTGCGCCTGCGATGCTTTCATTTTTCCCAATGAAAATCAAACCTGGGGGCTGGCCGTATTGGAGGCCATGGCGTGCGGATGTCCGGTCCTGGTGTCAAAGGGTGCGGCCGTGCACGAAGTTCTTACCGATGGCCAAAATGCTTTCCTGTTTCCGGCTCGCGATCCAAATGCACTCTCGCAAAAAATCCACTACCTCATTCATCAGCCGCAGGAACGCAACCGGGTTGCCCAGGCCGGAATGACCCTGGTTCGCACAAAATACAATTGGACGGAATTTGCGCGGCAGATCGCTGCTATTTGTGGCAATCTGGCCGGGCCAGCAGCATCCAGCCCTTCCGCACCTGCTCAGGCCGAGCTTGAACAGCCCCACAAACAGTAAGGGGCCGGCGTTAGAGGCAGGATGAGCAGGAATCGGCCAACGCGGCTTAGTTCTTGCGGGCAATGATGAGGATGGTGTCGTAGATATTTGCGCCAAAAATGTTGCGAAACAAAAGGCAGGAGTAATAAAAGAAATCGGCTTTTGCGCGGCGAAGTCCCGTCCTGACGTAGTAAGGATCCAGGGTATTCTTCAGAATGGAGAAGCCGGTGCTTTCGAGCAAGCGGGCCAGCACCGGCGGAGAAAAATGCGAGAGATGAATCTCACTGATGCTGCCGTCCAGGGTCAGTCGTGAAAGTCCCAGCGTGCCGCCGCTTGTCGGTTTTCGCAGCTTGCTAAATAGGCGTCGTTTGAATCCACGCAGCGACGCAACTTCGTTCGGAACAGCGATCACAAGAATTCCGCCGGGCGCCAGAAGTGAGTGACAGGTTTTCAGCATCGCCTTGGGGTCAGGAACGTGCTCCAGGACGTGAAATAGGGTTACGTTATCGAACGTTTTGCCTTGCGGAGCGAGGTCATCAATCGTGCCGTGGAAGAGGTCCAGGCCGTATTTTTGCCGGGCGATCTCCACGGCAGTCGTCGATACCTCCGTGCCGTGGACCTCGCTGTAAGCATCTCGCGCCAGGAACAAAAACTGTCCAATGCCTGTCCCGACGTCCAATAGCGTGCCGGTCTTCCTGGTTGAGCTGATCTTGCGCAACCTTCGCCGCCAAAGCCGGTCTCTCGGGCCAAGCTCATTGAGCCAGGAATCGTACTTTCCGGGCTTTGAGTAAAAATCGATGAGCGCCTGCAGCGTTGGCCTGGGATTATCGAAAACATGGCCGCAGGAACGGCACTGCGCAATATTGCAATCTGCATCCAGGACGTCAAGCAGGGCGCTATCGCACAGATTGCATTGATTGAGGAGTTCGCTGTCCATGGAATGCGTGGTTGTGCCTACCTATGCGCACCGTCCTCTATAATACCGTGTTACCCCCAGAATGCAGCCGCATCCAGCTCGGGACTTGTCCGAATCGCGGCACCTCGAAATAATATTGGTAACCGGTGAAAAGCGAATCCCTGATGCAATGGCGTGCTAGTGGCTGCTCAAAAACGACTTTAATATCAGGGGCACCGGGTCCATTCGGTTCCTTTATGTGGTTTTCCTGCTTTTTGCGCGTCGACATTCTTGCATCGCATTATCAAATGGGAAAAGACAACTTCTCGGCGTTGCTTTTCATAGAACTACCATGGCAATGAGGCCAGTGGATGTCAGTAGCTCGGTCGAGCCTCCCCCTCAGGAGTCTTTTCAGGGGAGCAACGTTACCCGGCTTACAAGCGGCTGGCTGCTGGCCGGAAATGCTCTGTGGAACGTTGCCGGCGTCGGTCTGCCCGCGATTGTTGCCGTCTTCTGTCTTCCCATCCTCAAGAACGCATTAGGGACCGACCGCCTTGGCGTTATCAGCCTGGCCTGGGTAGTTGTGGGATATTTCAGCGTTTTCGATTTTGGCATGTCCCGCGCTCTGACCAAGTTGGTTTCAGAACGATTGGGCTCGGCGCGAGAGGCTGAGATTCCTTCTCTGGTATGGACGGGATTGTCCCTGATGACCGCACTTGGGCTATTGGGAGGCATGATCGCTTTTTTGATTTCGCCGGTGATCGTCAATCGATTCGTTAAGGTCCCGCCTTATCTGCACTCGGAAACACTCACAGCCTTTCATTGGCTTTCTGTGTCGATCCCCATTGTGATCGTCACGGCTGCGCTCCGCGGAGTGCTGGAAGCATTACAGCGGTTTCGCATGGCGACCGCCATCCGTGTGCCGATGGGCATTTTCACTTTTCTTGGACCTGTGGTTGTTCTTCCTTTTTCCCATAGCCTGGTGGCGATCGTCGCGGTCTTGACGCTTGGGCGTTTTCTGGCCTGTCTTGCGCACTTGTGGGCCTGCTTCATCGCATGGCCTGATTTACGCCACCACGGTGGCTTTGGCTCTCAGCTTGCGAAGTCGATGCTTCACTTCGGCGGCTGGATGACGGTGACCAACATTGTTGGGCCCATGATGGTCACCTTCGACCGGTTTGCGCTCGGAGCATTAATCTCGGTGAGCGCCGTGGCCTATTATTCCGTACCGGCCGAGATCGTTACCCGGCTGCTGTTTTTGCCCATCACGCTCACTGGGGTGATGTTTCCCGCATTCTCCACGGCTCACGCGCTCGATCGCAATCGCGTCTCTGACTTGTTCGATTCCACGCTCAAATACATGTTCATCATTGTGTTTCCTGTGAGCGTAATGCTGGTTGGGCTCGCTTCGGAAGGCCTGCATTTCTGGCTCGGCGCGGATTTTGCCCAGAACAGCACCAGAGTCGTCCAGTATCTGGCCATAGCCGTGTTCGTGAACAGCCTTGCTCACGTGCCATTTGCTTATCTGCAGGGAATCGGCCGGCCGGATTTGACGGCCAAGCTTCATCTTGTGGAACTTCCGCTCTATATTGCCGGCTTGTGGGTCCTGGTGAAGTTTTTCGGCATCAAGGGAGCGGCACTCGCGTGGCTGCTTCGGGTTGCCCTGGATGCATTGCTGCTGTTCTGGTTATCTGCCCAAAAGCTGCCAAGGAGCGAGTTCCTGAAAACAATATTTCCGCTGCAATTGGCCGGAGCTCTGGCGATGTTTGCTGCCTGCACCATCAAAATTCCGTTCGCCGAAAAAGCTGTTCTCCTCCCAGCACTCTGTGGAGCCTTCTTTCTATTTGCCTGGCGCTCGATGCTCTCGCCGCGTGAGCGGCTCTTTTTGCAAACGCGTTTTGGAGGCAATGATGCGCAACGCTAACGACACTGCGCCGGGGGCAACGGAGACCGCCTGGCCCAAGGTCAGCGTGATCATTCTGAATTGGAACAGCTATGAGGTGACCAAGGACTGCCTGGCCTCGCTCGAAAAGTCCGACTACACGAACTTTGAAATCGTTCTGGTGGATAATGGTTCGAAGGATGGGTCGGCGGACAAGCTGGCAGCCGAGTTCCCGCCGGTTCGAGTGATCCGCAACGAAACCAATCTCGGTTTTACCGGGGGCAACAACGTTGGCATAAGAGATGCGCTGAAAAGAGGCACGGACTACCTCCTGCTGCTCAACAACGACACCGTGGTTGCGCCGGATTGCCTGACCGAGTTGATCCGGGTGGCCGAGAGCGAGGCCAAGATTGGAATTCTCAATCCCAAGATTTATTTCTTTGAGCCGCCGGATCTGATCTGGTATGGCGGGGGGAAACACAAGACCTGGTGGTCATTCCCGAAGCATCTCGAGTACCGCAAGCGGGACCAGAACGAGAAGGGGCCGGCCAACGAAGTATCATTTATTACCGGCTGCGCATTTTTGATCAAGAACGAAGTTGTAAGCCGGATTGGTCTGCTCGACGAGCAATTGTTCCTGGGGGTGGAGGATCTTGATTTATCCATTCGGGCCATGCGTGCGGGCTACAAGGCCATCTATGTACCGGCTGCCGTTATCTGGCACAAAGTCTCGGTAGATACGGAGAAGAATCTGGGATTGCCGATGCGTGACTTCTATTACACCCGCAACAGTATCCTGGTGGCGCGCAAGAATCTACCGGCGAGATACTGGCCGCTGTATCTTGCATCCATAGCCAGATACCTTGCGTATGCGACGGCCGTGCACGTACTCAAGGCTGAGATGCCCAGGTTAAAGGCGTTGTATAAAGGCGTTTGGAGCGGCTGTTCAACCACGATTTTACCCCCGGCAGTAAAATGATTTTCCGTTTGGTTTAAGAGATGCCTAACTTGCTCAATTTTGCGATTCGCGCCCACAATGCGGCCCACAAATTGCTGTGGCCGTATTCGACACCTGCGGCCTTAACCCCTGAGCTTCGGGAGATACAGGACCGCGCGATCCGGTTCCGAAGTGATATTTCAGACCATCTCCCGACGTTGTTCTCGGAAAGCATCGCCATGCGGCCGCGTTTGATTGTCGAGCTCGGGGTCCGCGGAGGCGAGAGCCGGTTCGTTTTTGAGAGAGTGGCGAAGCTCAACGATTCGTTCCTGGTCAGCGTCGATATGGATGATTGCTCTGCTGCCTGCAGCCCGGCTTCGAAATGGTATTTCTTGAAAGCCGACGATGTGCTTTTTGCGCAAGAGTTTCCCGCCTGGTGCGGTGAGCATGGCGTTTCGCTGGGCATCGACGTTTTGTTTATCGATACCAGCCACTTGTACGATCACACGGTAGAGGAGATTCGCGGCTGGTTTTCCCACTTGAACCCGAAATCGAAGGTGATTTTTCACGATACCAATCTGCGCAAGCTCGGCCGTCGCATGGACGGGACTCTGCTGCGAGGCTGGGACAATGACCGGGGTGTGATTCGCGCGATCGAGGATTTTCTTGGCGCCCGCTTGAATGAACGTGTAGATTTTGTGACCACCATCAATCAGTGGGTGGTAAGACATTGGGCCCGTTGTAACGGGCTGACGGTCCTGGAGCGCGTGCCGGGACAGGCTCCAGTTCACAATAACGGGCTTGAACGATAAAGCTTTCTCCCCTCGAGCGTTGATTCGAGTGGACGCGGTTCGGGCCGGGGGCTGCTCGCTGAGTACCTTCAGGCTCCCCAAATAGGATATGGTAAGGTGATTACACAACAGCATCGCTGACTTCGGATGAAAACTGTTTCTTCAGCTCCGTCGCTTCCCAATCCGACGCCGATTCTGTTCCTCATCACAGCAATTGCCCTTCTTCTCTGGCCCGATGCCGTTGGCATGACAGCGCTTGTGGTCGCCGGAGCCATTGCTATTCCCATTGCAATGGTAGGCATGATGAAGAGCCCGCTGGTGGCGATCGCGACTTTGCTGGCGGCTTCAGCTATGCCACGAATTTTTATCGAGATCGGCGGACTGAAGGCCCGGCCGGAGCATATCGTTGGCGGTGTAATGCTCTGCCTCGTTCCCTTGTTCCGGAGAAAGAGAGAACGCCCGGTGGAATGGATCACGCCGGATTACTGGTTGTTTGGCTATATTGCACTCATTTTTGTCAGCTCAGTCTTGATGTCCATTGAACCGAAACAGACAACCAAGTGGGCGGTACAGCAAGCTCTCGGCATTGTCCCCTATTTTATTCTCCGCGTGCTCATTACGGATCGCGAGCGCTTTCGCTGGGCTTTTCGTGCGTTGCTTGCCGTGGGTGCGGCGGCATCGGCCTATGCCATCCTTTGCTTTTACTCTTATACATTTTTCGGCACGGCGCTGGGCGTAGAGGTGGAGCAGTATGAAGGCGGCGTGGCGGCAACTTACGGTGTGCAGTTTGAAGCCAACATTCTGGGCGCATACAGCGGCGCGCTGGCGGTCATGATGCTGGTGATGTATCTGTGGGAAGGCCGTCGAAGATACCTGATCGGCTGTAGTTTTTTCGGCTTGATCGGCATGGCTATCAGCCTTTCCCGCGCGGCGCTGATCGCCACGCTCATGGCGGTGGCACTCGCGGCACTGACAGCGTTTATATGGAAGCGCCTCACCTGGAAGGCCGCCGTCAACTTTGCCGCTGCAAGCCTGGTCGCACTGCTCCTGGTCGCACCTTTTATCTTGCGCCACTATACCGAGCGTTTCAGCACGGTGGAGCTCTCAGATCCCATGTCAGACTCCAATACGCTTACGCGCGCGGTGCAAACCGTTTCCGCTGTCGATGAGATCATGAAACATCCCATCTTTGGCGGTGGCACCGCCAGCTTTCAGTTGGTCTTTTACTGGGAAGCTTTAGGCACCGATTGGGAAAACCAGGGATGGATCGGCAACACGGAGTTGCGCGTGCTCCATGATACGGGAGCAGTCGGCCTGCTCACGTTTGTGATTTTTCTGGGATCATTGGTATGGCAAGCGATCAAAACCCTGAAGCGCGAAACCAGTCCGGAATTGATCGCGCTTTTGGCGGGAGGAGCTGTGTACTGCGTCACCTTCCAGGCGACGGAGGGGACCTTGCTGGCATTTTCCTGGGTTCACGTGGGACTGATAGGATGTGCTGTCGCCATTATGGGGCGGCAGGAGAAGCAAGGAAACGAAATCGGAGAGCTTGCATCCTCGTGATCCGGAAATCGCAGTCCCAATTCTATAGTTCAATGCCGCAACAGCCCGATGGCCGACTGGACGGCTTTTGCGGGAAGCCTGGCAATCCAGAATTGACATGAGAGAACCGGCAAACAGTCATCCAGTTTATAAACGCAAACTTCGTCTCGCCTTCTTCGGCGGCCGAGGCATACCTTCAACCTACAGCGGTACTGAAACCTTCTTCATTGAACTGGCGCCGCGGCTGGTACAGCGCGGACATGATGTGATTGTCTACTGCCGCAAAGCGTTGTTCAAAGAACGCCCTTCGCATTATGAGGGTGTTCGCCTGATCTACTTGCCCAATATTGAAAGCAAGAATCTGGGCACATTCACCCATACGCTGGCGTGCATGATTGATGTACTTCGTCGCGACGTTGATGCCATGCTGGTGACCAACGTGGCCAACGCATTCCACTGCGTGATTCCCCGGCTGTTCCGGCAGAACTGCGCGCTGAACGTGGACGGCATCGAATGGAAAAGAGGCAAGTGGGGCGCATTAGGTAAGGCCTATTTTCACTGGAATGCGCGGCTCTGCGGAAAGATTCTTCCCCGGGGCATCATCACTGACGCCTATGCCATGCGAACCCTGTACCTGGAGGAATTCAAAACGCCTTCAGCCTGCATTGCTTACGGCGCTAATATCGAATGCTCAACTCATCCTGAGATCGTGCATCAATACGGGCTCGAGCCCGGCAATTACTATCTGATTGCCAGCCGTCTGGTTCCGGAAAACAATGCCGCGCTGATCGTAGAAGGGTTCAAGAAAGCGCCGACCAGGCGTCTGTTGGCGATTGCCGGCGACGCCAACTACCGCAGCAGCTTCATTGACGATCTGAAGGCCAACGCCGGCAATCAAGTGCGGTTTCTCGGGCATGTGGACAGCATTGAGCACGTAAAAGAACTGCATTGCAATTCGTATGCGTACATTCACGGCCACATGATGGGAGGCACAAATCCCGCGTTGCTGAAGGCGCTTGGCTTCGGCAACTGCATCCTGGCCCATGACAATCCATTCAGCGCCGAGGTGCTGGGAGAGCACGGACTGCTGTTCCGCGATGCGGATGATCTTGCCAGGAAAATCCAGCTTATCGAAACCCAACCCGAGCTTGCCGAAAACTATCGCCGTCGCGCGCCGGACCGCATTCGTGAGGTCTATAGCTGGGACAGGATTACGGATCAGTACGAAGAGCTCTTCTATCAGCTGGCAGCAGGTGAAAATCCAACGCAGATTCATTCGAGCGTGGTGGGATGCGCCGGCAGGGAATCGACCGTACGGTGTTAATGCTTCTGAAGCCTTCATCCACGGCTGACGGTGTGGCTACAGCATGAAGCACATCAGGCTGGCGTGGGACAATTGTTTTGCCCGCCGCAACCTGACTGGAACCGGCGTCTATGCGGCTCGCCTGTTGGAACACATTTCGTGCCAGCCTGAATTAAACGTAAAGGTGTTTAACGGTTGGCCTGCACCATCCCGGAGCGGAGGCATCTTGCGCCGAGGCTGGAAATTTGCCGGTAACATGGCGTGGATGCATCTTGATCTGCCCTTTCGCTTGTGGAAGGGCGGCTACGACCTGCTGCACTCGCCGGCATTTGTTGCGCCTGTCAAAACGCCCTGTCCCGTAGTGATCACCATGCACGACATCACCTATCTGCTCTATCCTTCGTATTTTGCGCGCTGGTGGGTGGCCTACATGAAGTCGGTTGTGCCCATGACGGTACGGTCGGCTGCCGCCATTATTTGCGGGTCGGAGCACTCCAAACGTGACCTGCTCACAGCGTACAAGCTCGCTCCGGGAAAGGTACATGTGGTGCCCTATGGCGTGGATCATGAGCGCTTCCGTCCCGGAACATGCCTGAATGCGGATTGGGCACGGCAAGCCGGCATTCGCGAAGGATATGTTCTCCATGTGGGTGAGTTGTCGTACAGAAAAAATATTCCGGCTCTTCTTCGTGCGGTCGCGCACCTGAGATCGGCGGGTAAATGGGGCGACAGGCAGCTTGTGCTGGCCGGCGCCGCGGCGCCCGGGATGTTGGGCGCTGATGAGATACACAATACAATTCAGCAGCTTGAGTTGTCCGCGACCGTGGTATTGCCGGGTCGGGTTGCCGACGAGCATCTGCCGGGCTTGTACTCCCAGGCCAGCTTGTTGGTGATGCCTTCGCTCTACGAAGGGTTCGGATTCCCGATATTGGAGGCTATGGCGGCGGGCACGCCGGTCGTCGCCGGCAACACTTCGAGCCTGCCCGAAGTTGCAGGAAGCGCGGCGATCCTGGTTTCACCGCAGGACACAGGTGCTCTGGCGGATGCGGTCATGGAGGTACTATCCCAGCCCGCACTGGCTGACGATATGCGCGCCAGAGGTTTGGCGTGGGCTCGCAAATTCAGCTGGCAACGTACAGCTGCGGAAACCGTCGCGATTTATCGCGGACTGGTGAGCTAAGACGAATGGGACCTGACGCTCCGCAACACATTCTGGTAGTTCACAACAACAACGATCTGTACGGTGGAGACAAAGTGCTGTTGGAGTTGCTCAGCCGCCTGGATCGCACCCGGTTTGTCCCTTTTGTTGTTCTGCCCACTGATACGCGGCATATCAACCGTTTTTCTCCTGAACTGGAGAAGCTGGGCATTGAATACCGCTTTTTGCCTCTTGGAGTTTTGCGGCGACGTTACTTCAAGCCCTGGCGATTGCCGCGCTTCGGGTGGGAAGTGCTGCTCGGAACACGCGCGCTGTCAAATATCATCCGGGAAAAAAACATTGCGATCGTCCACACCAATACCAACACGATTCTTGCCGGCGCTCTGGCCGCGCGGATTGCAGGCCTGCCTCACATCTGGAGCGTTCATGAGCTGGTGCTGGAGCCGGCCGTGGTGCGGGGTTCGCTGCACTTCCTGATCCCGCGGTTATCGACCAAGGTTGTCACTGTTTCCCGCGCCGTGCGCGATCATATGTTGAAAGATGCTCCCCGATATGCGGATCGCTTTGAATTTATCCTCGGTGCGATTGATGTGCAGCCATTTCTCCAGGCTGATGGACGCTCGCGGGTGCGGCGAGAATGGGGTGTGGCCGATGATGAACTGCTGGTTGGAATGGCCGGCCGGGTCACACGCTGGAAGGGGCAGGAAGTATTTGCCGAGACGGCCAAACTCATTCTCGAACGTCATGCGAAGGTGAAATTTGCCGCCGTCGGCGGGGTCTTTGATACTGAGATCTTTTACATGGAGCAATTCAAAGCGCGGGTGCGCGGGCTCGGCATCGAAGGTAATTTCATTGTCCAGGATTTTCGCGCCGACATGCCCGACGTTTTTGCGGCGTTCGATATCTTTGTCCTGCCCTCTACGCTGCCAGAACCCTTCGGACTGGTGGTGCTTGAAGCCATGGCTTCGGGCAAGCCGGTGGTGGCAACGGCGCCCGGCGGCCCGACGGAGACCGTAGTCGAGGGTGAGACGGGATATCTGATCAAGCCTTCTGATTATCAGGCTACGGCCGCAGCCATCGAAGCATTGCTGGCTGATCCAAACAAGCGGGAGTGTATGGGCGCAGCGGGAAGAACACGCGCCTGCAATGTTTTTGCATTGCCCAGATATGTAAGGGAATTCGAAGAATTGTACGCGCGGTTGCTTGCAGAAGCGAAATCGGACGGAAAGTAGCTATCGCGCCAAAAAACGACGCCATGCAACATTTGGCGTGTCGAGTGATTCCAATATCCCAGGATCAGGTACTCAGCAAGTTGGTTTGATCGCGCCAGTCCTGGCGTGTTCAGAACGCTATTGCATAAGTGGATTCCTGCCTCAAACGCCCTGTATAGTGAGGTGAGTACCAGCTGGTTTTTCTTGATGGAGTATTTGCGGGGACGAAAGACCCCGTACTTTGGCGCTGTAGCAGGCGCCGGAAACTTGCGGTAGCCTCTTAGGCTATAACTTTCGTGCAGGAGCTCTTTGCATGCGCATTCTTGTTGCCGGCGGCGCCGGCTACGTAGGGTCTGCTCTGATACCAAGACTGTTGGAACGCGGTTACGATGTGGACGTCGTTGACCTGTTCTGGTTTGGCAATTCGCTTCCGGCCGAAGTCAACATTATCAACCGTGACCTTTTCGATCTTCAGGTCAGGGATCTGAAAGACTACGAGCAAGTGGTTTTTCTGGCCGGACTTTCGAATGATCCTATGGCGGAGTTTTCGCCGAGCAAGAATTTCGTCTTCAACGCGGCTGCGCCCGCTTATCTGGCTTACATCGCCAAGCAGGCGAAGGTTCGCCGCTATATTTATGCCAGCTCCTGCTCGGTGTACGGCTATACGGAAAACGAACTGTTCGACGAAGATCGCCCGGTTTCTTCATCCTACGCATACGGCATCTCCAAACTGCAGGGCGAGCGAGCCGTGGTGCAACTGATCGACAGTGATTTCTCCGTCATCGCGCTGCGCAAAGGTACGGTTTCCGGTTACAGCCCGCGCATGCGCTTTGATCTGATTATCAATACGATGTTCAAATGCGCCATGCAGGACGGGGTGATCCGGGTGAACAATCCGGCCACCTGGCGTCCGATTCTGAGCATTAACGATGCCGCCATGGCCTACATTCGCGCCATCGAAGCCAATGCGGCCATCTCGGGGATATTCAACATCGCCTCCGGCAATCACACGGTGGGCGAGGTCGCCGATCTGGTGAAGACTACTCTGGGCGAAGAGTTGGGCCAGAGCCCGGCGCTCGATATCAAGCACATCCAGGACATCAGGAACTACAAAGTATCGATCGAGCGCGCGAAAAACATTTTGAGTTTTCATCCCCACCACGACATCAAAGCGGTAGTCCGCAATCTGATTGAACACATGCCCAAGTGCAGCGATTGGGACAACCCGAATTACTACAACATCCAGGTCTTTAAAACGCTGGAATCGGGGAATGGCGAGAAGATCATGACCTCGTCCGCAGGCGTGTCCAGATGAACGTCGTTGTACTTGGCGGGAACGGCCAACTGGGCCGCGACATTGCAACCGCTTTCAGTGCGCAGAACAACGTCACCAGCCTTACTCACGATCAGATCGAAGTCGCTTCCATTGAGCCTGTCCGGGCTGTGCTTGAGGGCATTCGTCCGAACGTGGTGATCAACAGCGCGGCCTTTCATCACGTGGAAAAATGCGAGGCCGATCCGGTGCTCGCATTTACCGTGAACGGACTCGGCGCCCGCAATGTCGCCCAGGTAACGGAAGCCCTTGGAGCTACGCTCATTCACGTGAGCACGGATTATGTTTTTGACGGCTTGAAGGCCTCGCCTTACACCGAAGACGACAATGCGAATCCGCTGAATGTCTATGGCAACAGCAAGCTCTCCGGCGAGCACTTCGTACGCTCGATTAATCCGCGGCATTTTGTGGTGCGCGTTTCTGCGATTTACGGGGAGAATCCCTGTCGGGCCAAGGGTGGGCTGAATTTTGTGGAGTTGATGCTCAAACTCGCCCACGAGCGGCCGGAGTTGCGGGTGGTGGACGATGAGTTTGTTACCCCGACACCGACGGTACAGATCGCACAGCAGTTGGTGGAGCTGAGCCGCTCATCGCACTATGGTCTCTACCATGCGACCGCTGAGGGCAGCTGCTCCTGGTATGAATTTGCTGCCGCGATTTTTGAGCTTACCGGAACCAAGGTTCGGCTGGAACGCGCGCGGCCGGGCGAATTTCCCGCCAAAGTGCCGCGGCCAAAATACTCCGTGCTGGAAAATGCCGCCCTGAAGAGCAAAGCATTGAATGTTTTCAGCGATTGGAAAAGCGAGCTCAAGAACTATCTTGCTCGCCGGGAAGCGCAGGCAAGGCTCGTCAGCGCCTGATCCCGGTCGGTCTTCAGGGTTCATTTATACTTCTCCTATGCGAACCGCTCCACTGCATGCGCGTGATTGGGAAGAGATGGCGGCGATCGATCCGCTGTGGGCCATCCTGTCCAGCCCGGAAAAGCGCTTTGGCAAGTGGGAACTGGATGAATTCCTGAGCACCGGCCAGGAGGAGATCGCCACGCTGATGCGATCTGCCGAACAGCTTGGCCTGCCCCGGCAGCGCCGCCGGGCCATCGATTTCGGCTGTGGAATAGGCCGCCTGACGCGGGCTTTGCTCAAATATTTTCCCGAATGTTATGGCGTTGATATCGCGCAGAACATGCTTGAGCAGGCGCAAAGGCTGACCCCGGAATGCCATTTTCGCCAGGCCAATGATCTGAAGTCTTTTCCCGTGCAGCATGCCGATCTGATCTATTCGTCCATGGTTTTGCAGCACCAACCCGACGCCGGGCGCGCTGCGGCTCTGATCGCCGACATGGTTCGCGTGCTTGCGCCGGGCGGACTCCTGGTGTTCCAGATGCCGCTAGAGATTCCCTTGCGCAATCGGCTGCAACTTCGACGGCGCGCCTATCGTTTTCTGCGCGCGCTGGGCGTATCGCACGCCTTCGCCTATGAACGCCTGAAGCTGAGTCCGATCCGAATGGTGTCACTGCCGCAAAAAACTGTGGAAGGGATCGTCAAAGCCGGCAATGGACAGGTTCTTCAGGTTGTTCAGACCAGCAAATTCAGTTCGCCTTTCACCAGTGCCATTTATTACTGCACGATCAAATGCTGAGCCTGGCTCTTTCAGCCGAGCCGCTGGCGAACTTCGGCGGAAAGATTACCGCCGCAAATTAGCACCACAACCTTCTTTCCTCGATAGTAATCTGCTTCTTTCAGAAATGCGGCCACGGCCACGCCCGCAGCGCCTTCAATGATCCATCCGCGCGTGTCGCGAACGCGGCGCATGGCGCTCAATATCTCTTCTTCTGACACCATGACGGAGCGATCAATCACGCTACGGCAGATATCGAGAGTTACCGATCCTGGCTCCAGGCCGCCCGCGGTGCTTTCCGAAAGTGTAGGTTGTTCCGGCACGTCAATGATGGAACCCACTTTCATCGATTCGTAAAGCACGCGCGAGTTTTCCGGCCAACAGCCGATGACTTCCACTTGCGGCGCGGCGTGCTTGATGTAAGCGCCGACTCCTCCGATCAGGCCTCCGCCGCCGACAGCCACAAAAATCGCGTCAATCCGGGATTGCCGGCGAAGCAACTCTACGGCAATCGTGCCCTGGCCGGCCATGACTTCAAGATCGTTGTAGGGCGAAATAAACACCCTGTTTTGTTCGGTGGCGGCCGCGCGGGCGGCGAGTTCAGCTGCCAGCGGGTCGTCGCCGGCGCGATGAATGCGTACGCCGTATTCTTCGATCCGTTTGGCTTTCGCAGGAGATACGTGCGATGAGACGTAAACTTCAGCGGCTATACCTGCTCGGCCGGAGGCGGCCGCCACACCGAGTCCATGATTGCCGTTGGAGGCGGCGATTACGCCTTTTGCAGCTTGTGCGCGATCCAGAGAAAGAATTTTGTTGCTGGCGCCACGAAGCTTGAAGGAGCCGGTCTGCTGTAGATTTTCGAGCTTGAAGAAGATCTCTCCGCTGTGTCCGGGGAGAAGCTCGGGAACCGTTTCGAGCGGAGTCTCCAGCACAAATTGGCTGATGCGAGTTGCTGCCGATTCGACCATCTGAGCCAAGCCGGCCGGCGAGAGATGCTCAGAAGCTGACAAGGGACTCTTTGCCATGCTGTTGATTCTTACATGAAGTCCCTGTGACTGCACCGCACGATCGGGCGATGTCTTCGAACGATCCGGTGAGAGCGAACGAGCTACTTTGGTTCCGAGGTCTGCAGCGTTTGCAGGTATTCCGCAAGGTTCTGCAAACGGACATACCCGTAGTTGCGGTCTCGTTCTACCTGATGAAAGATCGGCCCCCACACCGGCATCTCACTGGAGCCGTGTGCGGACACCAGTTGGTCGCCGGCGATGATTTTCTTTACCCGCTCCAGCGGGAAGATGCCGCCGTTGCGCTCAGCAATTCTGGTTAAGTCGGCGGGGTGTGTGTTGAGAGAAGAAGCAACAGGACCGTTGCCTTTGCCGTCCACGCCGTGACAGGAAGCGCAATATTCGTGGTACAGATCGGCTCCCTTAAGAGAGGCTGGTAAACGCGGTGGGCGCTGGCTCTGCGATTGCTGCGATGGTTTGTTTTGCTCTTGTCCCAACGTGTTGGCTGCTGCCGCCAGGCCGGCCAGAATCACACTCCCGAGAATTATGTATGGGTTTGTTCTGCTCATCTTCAGGGCTCCTGCGAGCATTCATACCGGGTGGATCGCCAGAATCGACGCTGGTTTCGATTTGGATCAACCGTAATGGTTATCACTAGGCTGAGGTAGGTTTGGCGCGTTTGCTCAGCATCTCATGAAGCTTGCGATCCGCGGCAGGAAAGCGCTGGCGAATAGCAGCAACCCAGCGCCGGGCCCAATCATACTCGACGGAGAGAATGGACAAGCCGATCAGCAGGAAAAGAACACCGGGAAGCACCGGCAGAAAGAGTCCCGCGGCTCCCAGGAACAGGAGCAACCAACCTGCAGCGATCATTGCCAGTCGCTTCAACATCCGGTAGTTGGATGCAGAAGGGAAAGCCGGCGATTCCGTGCATGCCTAAATTTGTCTTAGAACCATAGACGAAATCTGGAGGGACTCCACTCCGCTAACGATTTTTCGTTGCGGGGTGTGCCAAATCGGAACGCGCAGCTCTGGTTTTCGATCGTCCGCGATCTTTTGCCAGTGGGGAAACTTGCGTGGTCAAAAGTGACTCTACGGCATCGCGATAGTGTATGGACGCGGAAGTAAGGCGGAAATTGCTGTCCTGCTCTTCGCGGAAGAACCGGAATCCGCTGATCAGAAAAATCTTACCTTTCACATCAACATTCAGCGTCGTGATCCGCCACATGCCTGGAACTATCTCATCCTGGGCAATTTCATAGATGCCGCCCTTGTTGAGGTGTCCCAGAAACCCCCAGCCAAAAGAGACATCCTTGACCAGCCTCCCTTCCACCCGTACTATGCGCTCCTGCTCCGGCTCAATCCAGACAGAACCTTCCATGCCGCGATACATTTGCGTCTCGCGGTCTTTGGGCGAGAATTCCGGATTGGGACGAAAGGTGAACCGCATTAAACCTTTTTCGTGGCCGGCAAATTGGAAGAGCACCGCCTGGGGGAAGGCTTTAATCATCTTAATCCGCCGCTGGGTCTCAGCTTTCTGGTCCTGAAACTCATCTTTTACGGCGTCACGGTCGCGAAGCAGCTTTTCCAGCCGGTGCTGCTGCTTTGCCTGTTGGTCGGGCTGCAAAGGCTCATCCTGGAAGAGCACAATGCGGTCGGCTCGACCTTCGGCGGTCTCAATCACGGATCGGGTTTCCGATCCCCAACTCCAGGTCAGCCGCTCGGTGAATTCAAATGGAACAGGATTTTCAAGAGCCTTGATTTCATTGGCGGAGGAGCGCTCAATCAGCGCGAGATAGTCCGTTGGCGGCGGTACCCGGTGCTTCTGGGCCACAAGGTTGGATGCGACGCAAACCAGAAGCAGCAAGACGGCGAGTTTGCGCGATTGGATTGGCATATTCACGGCTGGAGGGCCTGTCCGGGCGTGGTTTTCACCTGGATGGCTTGGAGGCTGGCGGCATCCCAGCCACCGCCTAACGCTTTCACCAGATTAACCGATGTCACCAGGCGCTGACCCAGAATCTGCGTCGCCAGTCGCTGGCTGTCGAGCAGCGTCTGCTGGGCATTGACGACGTCAAGATAGGTAACCAGACCACCGGTATAGCGGTCATTGGCGATGTTGAGCGCCCGTTGTGCCGCCTCCACGGAGCGCTGCTGCGTTTCCGCGGCCTGGGACAAAACGCCGAGTCCTGAAAGCGAATCTTCGACTTCCTGAAAGGCGGTAAGGACGGTTTGACGGTAGTTGGCGACCGAAGCACCGTAGCCGGATGTAGCAAAGTCAACCTGGGCGCGCCGGCGGCCTCCGCTGAAGATGGTTTGGACAACGTTGGCGCCCAGCGCCCAAAAACCGTTGGCCGCGTTCAGGATATTGGTGAGATCGCTGCTCTCATAGCCCACTGCGCCAGAGAGATTAATCGTCGGATAGTATGCGCTCTTTGCAACACCGATCTGAGCGTTCTGCGAGGCCATTTGCCGCTCGGCCTGGGCAACGTCCGGGCGGCGCTCCAGAATATCGGATGGAACGCCGATGGGCACGGTTGGCGGAGGCAGAGCCAGCGGCTTTACCGGAACGCTGAAACCGGAGGCAGGTACGCCAACGAGCGCGGCGATGGCGTGCTCAAACTGCGCCCGCTGCTGGCGCAGCAAGATAGCCTGGGTTTTAGTGGATTCGAGCAGGGTTTCCTGCTGGGCAACATCAAGGCCGGAAGCGACACCTCCGGCATGCCGGTTTTGCACCAAGGTTAATGATTTGCTCTGGTATTCGACCGACGAATTGACAACCGCGATCTCGGCATCCAGTTCGCGCAGGCTGAAATAGTCGACTGCCAGTTCTGAAGTGATCACCAGGCGAACGTTCTCCAGGGCAGCCGCTGATGCCTGGTATGCAGCGTTGGCGGATTCGACGTTGCGGCGAACGCCGCCAAAAATGTCAGGTTCCCAGGTCAGGTTGAAAGGAATCACGAAGTCGCTGGTGGTGGCAGGCCCAACCAGAGGAATACCGCTGGTGGTCGGCTTGCCGGCAGAGGTACGTATACGCTGCGCCGAAACTCCCGTGTTTAACTGAGGAAACAGGCCAGATTGGGTGATGCGCGCGGAGGCGCGCGCCTGTTGCAACTGGTAACGCGCCACCTCAATGGTCTGGTTGGCCTTGATGGCCTGCTTCTCATACTGCGTAAGCTCAGAATCAGGAAAGATGCTCCACCAGTCGCCCTTGGGAATGGAGTCTTTGGGATCAGCCACGCGCCAGGGCGGCTGTTCTTTCCAGGTGGGGGCTACGGCCACATCCGGACGATGATAGTTGGGGCCAACGGTACATCCAACCAGACACAAGAACGCGCCAGCAGCTACTGCAGACCGAAAGGCAAGCCTCACGATTTCGCTCCGCCCCCGGCCTTGACATTGACTTCCTGGCCCTCCTCAATCGAATCAGCGGGGTTCAAAACGATCTGATCGTTTGCATCCAGGCCGCTAAGAATTTCGATTCTAGTGCCAAAATCCCGTCCGATGGAGATGGCTTTCAAACGGATTTTGTGGTCAGGGCCAACCACGGCTACCCGCGGCCCTTCCGGGCGGAAAAGTATGGTGTTTACCGGCACGGACATCCGCGTAGTTGGAATAGGGACGGCAAAATGGACTTCCGCATAAGAGCCCGGCAGCAGACGGTTGCCCGGATTGGGCACGTCGATCTCCGTGAGCAGAGTGCGTGTTGCCAGATCGATTGCGTCGGCAGTGCGCACTACTTTGCCGCTAAATTTTTGACCTGGGAATTCGCGGAGTTCGATGTAGGCCGGCAACCCTGCGCGGATCGATGGGGCATTCATTTGCGGAACGCTGACGAAGACGCGCAGAGGATCAACCTGGGCGATGTTGAACAGCGGGCGGGTCTGCCCGCCGCTGCCGGCGGTAATGAGGGCGCCAACGTCAGTATTTCTGCTGGTGAGCACGCCGGATATCGGCGCGTAAACGCGCTTGAAGGATTCAAGCTGTTGCAGGCGGCGTACATTGGCATCAGCGGCGGCAAAATTGGCCTGCGCCTGGGCGTAGGCGCTCACCTGCTGATCGGCCTCCTGCTGCGACACCGAATCCGTCTTGCGCAGGTTGGTCCAGCGCTCAGCCGTGGATTTTGCCAGCGACAACTGTGCCTCGGTTTGCTGGCGGGCCGCTTTAGCCTGCATCAGTTCCTGGTCCACTTCCGGAGTATCGATTTCGGCGAGCAGCTCACCCTTGGTAACGCGGCTGCCAATGTCCTTGTTCCAGCGCAGCAAATAACCGTTGGTGCGCGCGAAGATTGGCGAGTCAACGTAGGGCTGCAGTTGGGCAGGCAGCACCAGTTGGTCGGCCGCGGGCTCAATTCCAGGCTTGGTAACGCCAACCGTCGGAATGGCGAGCCTTTCGGTTTCCTTGGCCAGGGCGCCGCGCTCGCTGAGGCGGCGTGCAACCGCAAACGCGCCTGCCAACAGCAAAAGCACCAGCACCAGCAGAGCGAGCCGGCCGCCCTTCGGCGCCGGTTGTTGCCGGTTCGAGTTTGGCGCGACGGGTTTGGGTGGCGCCGACGTGCGTTGTTCCGTCATCTCTGTCATAAATCTCTTAGGTCCCGGAGTAAACTTCCTGGCGCGTTTCCGCGAACCTGGCTGCCTTCGCCTCCCTGTGTCCGTGGATCACGCTGAAAATCACGGGGACAAAAAACAACGTAGCGACGGTGGCAAACACCAGGCCACCGATCACCGCGCGTCCCAGCGGAGCGTTCTGTTCGCCGCCCTCGCCCATTCCCAGCGCCATGGGCACCATGCCGATAATCATAGCCAAAGCCGTCATGATAACCGGCCGCATACGCGTATAGCCGGCTTCGAGCGCGGCGTCCATGGCAGTAAGGCCTTCGCGCATGCGCTCGCGGGCGAATGAAATCACCAGAATGCTGTTGGCCGTGGCCACGCCCATGCACATGACTGATCCGATAAGGGAAGGCACATTGAGCGTGGTGTGGGTCAGCAGCAGGATCCACACGATGCCGGCCAACGCGCCCGGCAAGGCCGTAATAATGATGAACGGATCGAGCCACGATTGAAAATTCACCACGATCAGCAGATAGACGAGGACAATCGACATGATCAGGCCGATGCCAAGGCCGGCGAATGAGCTGGTCATGGTCTCTACCTGCCCGCGCATCACGATGGTCGTTCCCTTGGGCAGCTTTTTCTCGAAATCGGCGACGATCCGGCGCGTATCTTTGGCCACGCCGCCGAGATCACGTCCCTGCACGGCCCCATAAACATCAATCACCGGCTGGATGTTGTAGTGCGAAATTACCGCCGGAGTCACTGCCGGCGAAACAGTAGCCAGATTGCCTAACACCTGTGGTGTGGCTCCCGGTGCAGCAATCGGGATGTTCATGAGCGCCTGCAGGGAATCGACGCGGTATTCCGGCGACTGCACCGACACGCTATAGCTGACGCCATTTTCGCGGTTCAGCCAGAAGGTGGGAGCAGTCTGGAAGCTGCCGCTCAGCGTGACCAGCAGGTTCTGGGCCACGTCGCGCTGCTGCAGCCCGACCTGCTGGGCCTTGGTGCGATCAACATTCAGCATTAGTGCCGGAGAGCTCATGAGCTGCTGCACGTGGACATCGGCGGCGCCTGGTACATGACGAAGCTGGTTGGCCAGCTCCTGTCCAAGCTGGTAATTCTGTGTCAGGTTCTTGCCGACAATTTGAATGTCGATCGGCGAAGGTAGGCCGAAGTTCAGAATCTGGCTGACAATGTCCGCCGGCTGAAAGAAAAACTCAACCCCGGGGAACTGTTTCGGCAACTCCTCGCGCAGCTGCTTCACGTAGCCCGCGGTGGGATGGTGATGCTCCTGGTTCAAAGAGAAAAGGATCTCGGCGTCAGAGGTGCCGATGCTGCCGGCCGTGCTGTAGGTGTTGTTGATCGAGCTATAGGGCAGCCCGATGTTGTCGAGCACGGTCACAAGCTCGTCTTTGGGAATCCGGCTGCGGACGTAGTTTTCCACTTCGTCGCAAAGACGCGCGGTTTCTTCGATTCTCAGGCCGGCCCGGCCGCGCACGTGCATACGGAAGATGCCGGCATCGACTTCAGGGAAGAAATCCTGGCCAAGAAAAAATACCAGTCCCATGGAGAGCACGCAGAAAGCCAGAAAAGCGGAGACGAACAATTTGCGGTGCTCCATGGCCGAGTGCAGGGTGCGGTGATAGCCTTGGCGAAGCCGCTCAAACCGCCGCTCAAAGCCGATCTGGAAGCGCTTGAGCGGCGCGGTGATACCGCTTCCAATCCTGAATTTGTCTTCATGCTCATGGCCGCGGAGCAGATACATCACCAGCGTAGGCACCAGGGTCCGGGAAAGCAGATACGAGGCCAGCATGGCGAAAACCACCGCCTCCGCCAGCGGCACGAAAAGAAATTTCGCCACGCCGGTCAGGAAGAACATGGGCACAAACACGATGCAGATGGACAGCGTGGAGACGAATGCCGGTACGGCGATCTGCGAGGCGCCATCCAGAATGGCCTGTTTCAGCTCTTTTCCCTGGGCCAGGTTGCGATCGATATTTTCTATTTCGACGGTTGCGTCGTCGACAAGGATGCCGACAGCCAGCGCCAACCCTCCCAGGGTCATGATGTTGAAAGTCTCGCCCAAGGCGCTCAACAGGATGACGGAACAAAGAATGGATAAAGGAATGGAGATGGCGATGATCAGCGTGCTGCGCCAATTTCCCAGGAACAGAAGGATCATGGCCGCCGTGAGGCAGGCGGCGATCATGGCCTCGCGCACAACGCCATCGATGGAAGCGCGCACGAACAGCGATTGATCAAACAGCAGCTTGATATCGACGCCATCAGGGAGCGTGGCCTGCACCCGCTTGAGCGTCTCCTTCATGTCGTTGACGATATCGAGCGTGGATGCGCCGCCGTTGCGCATGACCGTGATCAGAGTCCCGCGAAGCCCGTCTTTGCGCACGATGTTGGTCTGCGGAGAGTAGCCGTCGCGCACGTGCGCCACATCACGGATATAAGTGGTGGTACCGTTCTGTGTCCTGACCGGCAGAGCATTGATCTCCGCGATCGTGTCCGGGCTGCCGTTCATGTTGACGACATATTGCAATGAGCCAATCTTGGCCGTTCCTGAAGGCAGGATCAGGTTTTGCGCGTTGATGGCATTCACCACGTCAACCGGCGTCAATCCTTTGGCCTGCATGGCGGAGGTGTCGAGGTCGACTGCGACAACGCGTTGTTTTCCGCCGTAAGGGTAGGGAATCGCGGCGCCGGGTACGGTGGTCATCTGCGGCCGGATGAAGTTCACTGAGAGATCGTTGAGCGCCTGTTCCGGAAGGGACGTGCTGCTGATTCCGATTTGCACAATCGGAACGCTGGAAGCGGAATAGACGATGATCAAGGGCGGCTGCGTGCCCGGAGGCAGGCTGCGCACAGCCGTTTGCGAAATGGCTGTGACCTGCGAAAGCGCCGTCTGCAGATTGGCCGTCGGATGGAAGAAAACCTTGGTGATAGCGCGGCCGTCCATTGCCTGCGTTTCCACATGCTCAATGTCATTGACCGTGGTGGTAAGCCCGCGCTCCGTATTACTCACAATCCGGTCCGTCATCTCCTGGGCGGACATGCCGGTGAACTGCCAGATGATGCTGATAACCGGGATATTGATTTCAGGAAGAATATCGACTGCCGTGCGCAGTACAACGACCGGCGTGAGTATCAGGATCAGCAGCGCCATTACGATAAAGGTGTATGGCCTCCGCAGGGCCAAACGTACGATCCACATCTGCTAGTCCTTTAAGGAGAAAAGTCGAGCTAAATATTGCCGACCGGTCAGCACGGCAGAATCGCGAGCATAGATAGTATGACGCCAAACCGCAATGCGGAGATTCAGCTTGATTATATTATTAGTGCAAAAGCATCTCTCTGAAGATTCGCGAAGATTGTGTTAACAGTTCTTTACTAACGGGGACGCATCTTCGAGAGAAATCCACGAATTCTCCCGCACCACGCGCTTTCAGCTCTCTCCGTAGACCGGAATTGCCGCTCCATGGACGACCCTCGCTTGGTCGCTCGAGAGAAACAAAATGACCTCAGCAATCTCTTCGGGTTTCGGCCATTGGGAATAGTCTGCTTCCGGCATGGCCTTGCGATTGGCTTCCGTATCGATGATGCTGGGCAGCACGGAGTTTACGCGCACGCCTTTGCCTTTTACGTCCTGGGCGAGGGAGTCAAACAGCGCCAGCGCCGCCGACTTGGAAGCCGCGTATGCCGCTGCGCCGGCAGCGTGATCAAAGGCCGCTTTGGCGGCGATGTTCACAATGGTTCCGCTCTTCTGCCGCAACATCGCCGGAACCGCGGCTCGAGCCAGGTTGTAACCCGCCTGCAGATTCAGCGCCAGCATGAGTTGGAAGGTCCTGGGATCGGTTTCCCACAGCGCCTTTCCGCCGGCATAGCCGCCAATGGTGTTAACCAGGATATCGAGCCTGCCATGGCGAGCGGCGATTCCATCCACCAGCGTTCGGCATGCGGTCTCGTCCGTGGCGTCGAGGGGCAGCAGCTCCAAATGAGCGCTAGGTCCAACCGCGTCATGCAGAGCGTCAGCTTCTTCTTTTTTGATGTAGCTGGCGATCACGGATGCGCCTTCGTGCAGGAAGCTGAGGGTAACAGCGCGGCCCAGGCCACCTGTGCCCCCGGCGATGAGCGCGACCTTTGCGGAGAATCGATTTGCCATGATTACGTGCCTTTCGTGCAGAATCAAGACCTTTCCGGTCTTGTATTCCTCCCACCGCTTCGATAAAATAATACTGGATTAGTATTGTATCCGGCTTATGGGGCCTGTGTGCGTTTTGGGCCGCCAGGATGAGCCGAAAAGGTATTGTGTTCAGACTGAACAAATTAACGGATTACGGCATTGTGCTGATGGCGCACGTGGCGCGCACGCCGGAAGAGACACAGCACACAGCCCGCAGCCTGGCCAAGGCCACGCGGATACCGTTGCCGACCGTGGGCAAGCTGTTGCGCCAGCTTTCTGAACGCGGGCTCTTAAGCTCGCATCGTGGCGTGAAGGGCGGCTACAACCTGGCCCGCGATGCTGCAGAAATTTCAGTCGCGCAGATCGTGCTGGCGCTGGAAGGGCCGATCGGCTTTACCGAGTGCAGCGTGGTCAAAGGACTTTGCAATATGGAGCGCTCATGCGCCATCAAGAGCAACTCCCAGATCATCGGCGATGCGCTGCGCGACGCGCTGGAGCACGTGATGCTGGCTGATCTGAATCATCAAATGGCCCAGCATGAGCGCAAGCACGAGCAGGAACAGATTGTCGCCTCCATCAAGCCGGCAGGCAGGGTGGCGGAAGGAGTGAGATGAGCAGCACAGTCAATCAAATTCAGGACCTCACACAACAGGAATACAAGTGGGGCTTTGTGACCTCGGTGGACGAGGACCGGCTGCCTCCAGGGCTCAACGAAGACGTGATTCGCGCGATCGCGGCCAAAAAGGGCGAGCCCGAATTCATGCTGGAATGGCGACTGAAGTCCTATCGTTACTGGGCGTCGCAGGAGCAGAAGCAGGCCGAGCCCAAGTGGGCCAATGTGAAGTTCGCGCCCATCGACTACCAGGCCATCTCCTATTATTCGGCGCCAAAGAAGAAAAAGGAACTGAAGAGCCTGGAGGAAGTCGATCCGGAGATCCTGGATACCTACACCAAGCTCGGCATTCCGCTGCATGAGCAGAAACTGCTGGCCGGAGTGGCCGTTGATGCGGTATTTGACAGCGTCTCCGTGGCCACGACGTTTAAAGAGAAGCTGGCGGAAGCGGGCGTGATCTTCTGCTCGTTCTCTGAAGCGGTCAAGAACCATCCGGAGCTGGTAAAGAAGTACCTGGGCTCGGTGGTGCCGCATACTGACAATTTCTTTGCCGCGCTGAACTCAGCGGTCTTTAGCGACGGCTCGTTCGTCTACGTGCCCAAGGGCGTGCGCTGCCCGATGGAGCTTTCGACCTACTTCCGCATCAACGCGCAGAACACCGGACAGTTCGAGCGCACGTTGATCATCGCCGATGAGGGCGCTTACGTCAGCTATCTCGAAGGCTGCACCGCGCCGATCCGCGATGAGAACCAGCTGCACGCAGCCGTTGTCGAGCTGATCGCACATGACAATGCGACCATCAAGTATTCGACGGTACAGAACTGGTATCCGGGCGATAAGGAAGGTAAGGGCGGGATTTACAACTTCGTGACCAAGCGCGGCAAGGCCCTGGGTAAAAACTCAAAGATCAGCTGGACACAGGTGGAGACCGGTTCGGCCATCACCTGGAAGTATCCGAGCTGCATCCTGCAGGGCGACAACTCTGTGGGTGAGTTCTACTCCGTTGCGCTGACCAACAACTATCAGCAGGCCGATACCGGCACCAAGATGATTCACATCGGCAAGAACACGAAGAGCACGGTGGTATCGAAGGGCATCTCCGCCGGCCACGGTCAGAATACGTATCGCGGCATGGTGAAGATCCTGAAGGGCGCGCAGGGAGCGCGCAACTACACGCAGTGCGATTCGCTGCTGATCGGCGACAAGTGCGGCGCCCATACCTTTCCGTACATAGAAGTCAAGAACGCCAGCGCGCGCATGGAGCATGAAGCGTCGACTTCAAAGATCGGCGAGGACCAGATTTTTTACCTGCAGCAGCGTGGCATCTCCAAGGAAGAGGCCGTCAGCATGATCATCAATGGCTTCTGCAAGGCCGTGTTTAAAGAGCTGCCGATGGAGTTTGCCGTGGAAGCGCAGAAGCTGCTGAGCATCAGCCTTGAGGGGAGCGTTGGATAAACGATGAGTTTGCTCGAAATCAAAAATCTGCACGCAAGTGTAAACGGCAACGAGATTCTGAAGGGAATCGACCTCACGGTGAATCCGGGCGAGGTGCATTCCATCATGGGCCCGAACGGATCGGGCAAGAGCACGCTGGCCCAGGTGCTGGCGCGCCGCGAGAGCTACCAGGTCACCGGCGGTTCCGTCTCCTTCGCGGGCAAGGACCTGCTGGAGAGGAAGCCGGAAGATGCGGCCTGCGAAGGGCTCTTCATGGCTTTCCAGTATCCGGTGGAGATTCCCGGCATCAGCAACGCGTATTTTTTGCGCGCGGCTCTGAACGCGCTCCGCAAGTATCGTGGCGAAGACGAGATGGATGCAATGGATTTTCTGCCCTTGCTGCGCGAGAAGATGCGCATGCTGGAGATGGACGAGCGCTTCCTGAATCGCCCGGTGAACGAAGGCTTCTCTGGCGGCGAGAAGAAGCGCAATGAGATCGTGCAGATGGCCGTGCTGGAACCCAGGCTGGCTGTGCTGGATGAGACTGACTCCGGCCTCGACATTGACGCGCTGAAGATCGTAGCTAAGGGCGTGAACGCCATGCGCAGCAAAGATCGCGCCATGGTGCTGGTCACGCACTACCAGCGGCTGCTTGACTACATTGTGCCGGATTTTGTCCACGTGCTGGTCAATGGACGGATCGTGAAGTCCGGCGGGCCTGAGCTGGCATTGGAGCTGGAGCAGAAGGGCTACAGCTGGACCGAACGCGAACTGGCGGGAGCGAGACGGTGATTACCGAAATCCAAGTCCCGGAAAAGTATCTGGAGATATTCGAGCAGTCGGAGAGCCGTACCGGCGGGCAACCGCGCTGGCTGCGATCGCTGCGGCAAGATGCCTTCGCGCGATTCTCTGACGTTGGCTTTCCGACGACGCACGACGAAGACTGGCGTTTTACCAACGTGTCTGCCGTTTCCGGGTCATCGTTCGACCTGGCAGAGCCGGCCAGCGTAGAGAGAAAGCAGCTGGAACCGTTTGGCATCGCGGACTTCGCCTGCCGCCTGGTTTTCGTCAATGGACTGTTTTCCAAAGAGCTTTCGACTCTTCCGTCAGCGGCAAAGCGCGTGAAGATCGGAAGCCTCGCGGACCAGATGGCGCAAGAGGCGGCGAGCGTGGAACCACACCTCGGCCGCTATCTGAATACCGATCGCGACGCTTTTGCAGCTCTGAATACCGCGTTCATGGAAGACGGTGTTTATGTTGCTGTGCCGGCGGACGTCGCAGTTGAAACCCCGATTTACGCCCTGTTTATCACAGTTCCGGGGACGAGCCCAACGATGAACCATCCACGCAACCTGATTGTTGCCGGAGAGAACAGCCAGGTCACGCTGGTGGAGGATTACGTTTCGCTCGGCGAGGGAACGTCATTTTCCAATACTGCGACCGAACTGATAGCGGGTGACAATGCGCACGTTTCCCACTACATGGTTGTACGTGAAGGAACAGGCGCTTATAACTTTTCTACACTGCGAATCCAGCAGGGACGCAGCGCCAACGTAGCTACGCATTCATTGCTGCTGGGCGGAGCGCTGATTCGCAACAACGTGCATCCGGTTCTGGCAGGCGAGGGAAGCGAATGCCTCATCAACGGTCTGTTTATGGCCAACGGCCGCCAGCACATGGATAACTACATGCTGGTTGAGCATGCCAGCCCGCACTGCGACAGCCGGCAGTTTTATAACGGCATTTTGAATGGACACTCGCACGGCGTGTTTCACGGCCGGATCATCGTTCACAAAGATGCGCAAAAGACTGACGCCAAGCAGACCAACCGCAATCTTTTGCTCTCCGACGATGCGCAGATCGATACCAAACCACAGCTGGAGATTTATGCCGACGACGTAAAGTGCACGCACGGCGCAACCATTGGCCAGGTGGATGAGAACGCCCTATTCTACCTGCGTTCACGGGGCCTGGATGAGGCTTCCGCGCGCCATGTACTGCTGCTGGCCTTCGCCAACGAATGTCTTGATCGCATGCATTCTCCCCAGGTGCGCGAACATCTGGAGCGGCTGGTAAATGCAGGCCTGCCGGAGTCAGCTCAGCTTGCCGGCGAGCGCTCTGGGAACGCTCCAGAGCGGAATTGGGAGGAAGTGGGATGAGTACGGTTGTCAAAACGCCACAAGAAACCCACGTGGCCCGCGGATTCGATGTGCAAAAGGTCCGCAAGGATTTTCCGGTTCTCAACCAGAAAGTGCATGGCAAGCCGCTGGTGTATCTGGATAACGCCGCCACGACGCAGAAGCCGGTGCGGGTGATCGAAGCGATTGAGAACTACTATCGCCATGACAACTCCAACATCCATCGTGGCGTGCATGCACTGTCAGAGCGGGCGACCGAAGCGTATGAAAACGTTCGCATCGCTGCCCAGAAATTCCTGAACGCTGCGGACAGCAAAGAGATCATCTTTGTGCGCGGTACCACGGAAGGCATCAACCTGGTGGCGCAGACCTACGGACGCAAAAACGTAGGCGCGGGGGACGAGGTCTTGATCACGGCGATGGAGCATCACTCCAACATCGTGCCCTGGCAGTTGCTGTGTGACGAGAAAGGCGCAAAATTAAAAGTTGCGCCGATCAACGATCGCGGTGAGCTGTTGCTGGAGGAATTTGAGAAGCTGTTGGGGCCGAAGACGAAGATCGTCGCCGTGGGACATCTTTCGAACGCTTTGGGAACGATCAACCCGGTTCGTGAGATCGTCCGCATGGCGCATGCGCATAAGATCCCTGTTTTGGTGGATGGAGCGCAGGCGGCGCCGCGTATGCCTGTGGACGTGCAGGAACTGGATTGCGATTTCTATGCTATTTCCGGCCACAAGATGTATGCCCCCACCGGAATTGGCGTTCTGTACGGCAAGACCAGGCTGCTTGAGGCCATGCCCCCGTACCAGGGCGGCGGCGACATGATCGCCTCGGTTACTTTCGACAAAACGATTTACAACCGGTTGCCTTACAAGTTTGAGGCCGGTACTCCCAACATTGCCGACACGATCGGTCTGGGGGCAGCCATCGAATACCTGAACGGGCTCGGCATGGAGAGGATTGAGTGCCATGAGGCCGACGTGCTGACGTATGCAACGCGCGAGGTTGAGGCGATTCCCGGCGTCCGGATCGTTGGCACAGCCAGGGAGAAGGCCGGCGTGCTCTCCTTCGTGATGGACGACATTCATCCGCACGATATTGGCACGATTCTTGATCGCGAAGGCATTGCCGTGCGTACGGGCCATCACTGCGCGCAGCCGGTGATGCAGCGCTTCAACATTCCTGCTACGGCGCGCGCCTCGTTTGGCCTCTACAACACGCGCGAGGAAGTGGACGCCCTGGTAGCCGGAATCCACAAGGTTCGCGAGGTGATGGGCTGATGTCTGAACTGCGGGAGCTGTACCAGGAGGTAATCCTGGAGCACAGCAAGAAACCGCGAAACTATCGCGCGCTCGAGGGCGCCAATCACAGGGCTGAGGGCTACAACCCGCTCTGTGGCGACCATTTCACGGTTTACCTCGATCTGAAAGATGGCGCCATCAGCGACATCGGATTTCAGGGAAGCGGCTGCGCCATCTCCAAAGCGTCAGCTTCCATGATGACGCAGACGCTCAAAGGGAAGACGGCTGCAGAAGCGGAGAGTATCTTCACCCGCTTCCACGACCTGGTTACGGGACAGACAACGGGAAACCAGGAAGAGTTAGGAAAACTGGCGGTATTTGCCGGAGTCTCAGAGTTTCCGCTGCGGGTAAAATGCGCAACGCTCGCCTGGCACGCGCTTCGCGCCGCCCTGCGAGGAGAAGAACAGGCCGTCTCAACGGAATAAAACATGGCAGGGAATGAACAAATCGTTCTTTCGCGTGAGGTAGACGCCACGCAGATTCCGAGCGGCATACCGCACCGTCTGGCCGCAGGCACAAGGGTGCGGCTGATGCAGTCGCTCGGCGGCAGTTATACCGTGATGACCGAGGTCGGCTACATGGCCCGCATTGACGCCAAGGACGCAGACTCTTTAGGACTGACCCCAACCGCCGCAGCAACGGCAGAAGCACCGGCCAAATTCAGTGAAGATTTGGTGTGGGAGCAGTTGCGGACGGTCTATGATCCGGAAATCCCGGTCAACGTTGTGGACCTGGGTCTGATTTATTCCTGCCAGATTTCGCCGGTCGCCGAAGGCAACAGGATCGATATCAAGATGACGATGACAGCGCCCGGCTGCGGCATGTCAGATGTGTTGAAAGCAGATATCCAGCGTAAGCTCTCAGGCCTGCCCACGGTAAAGGAACTGAATGTTGACGTGGTATTCGACCCCCCGTGGCATCCAGGAAGAATGACCGAGGGTGCGCGCTTACAGCTGGGACTGGATCTGGAGAGTTCTCCATTCCCCATGTATTGATCTTCGATCAATGGAAGACACGGGAGAACGCGCTAATTTCCCCACTCGCTCTCCCGCTCTTCCGTCCCTGCCTGAGCCAACTCAGTCGGTTGGATCTAAACAGAAAGTGGTTGGAGTTTCGGAAAGCCACCGCTCCCGCTCGGTTAGGCGACATCCAACGTATGGCCGAAACTCCCCGAAGCGCGGCCACTACCAATATGGTGGCGGTCGGTGCGGAAAAAAATATAGGCAGAAACGAATTCGACATTACCAGAGGGCCATTTTCTGTTAGAAATTCTTAGGAACCATGCAGGTACAACGAAGCAGAATCGTTCGATCAGGTGCCTTATACAAGTCCAAAGGAATCATACAGTTAATGGCCTATGTGAAGGCGCGTCACACTTTGTTTGTGATCCCAAGAACGCAGGCATTTTGTGCAGGAATTTGCTCATGTTATAGTCCTCAAAAATTGCGGGCCGAAGAATCTTCATCGAATAGCCGCCCGAGTTGAGCTAGTGCCTTTAGGTAGAGAGAGAATGCTTCGCAAGTTGCCACAAATCGTGCTTATCCTGATGGTGCTGATGGCGGTCTTTTCCCCGTTCATGCAACTGGATAGCTGGGACAACTTCCCGGTGGCAACCGGTGATATAGAACTGCACATTATTTCTGTGCTGTTTGAGACCGGCATGTTTTTTGTTTTTGCCGGCATCATGCTGTCACTCTTTCCCACGCTATTGCGTTCAGGATTCTTACTCCCATCGCGAACATTTGCCAGTAGATCCCAGGAGTATGCCGTTCCCGAAGCGGATTTATCCAGCTTCGCTGTTCCCTTACGTATCTGATCCGGTTTCCATTCCCGAAGTGTGCCTGTAAGTGGAGTTAATTCCCGCGACCCTCGCGTGGAGTTCTCTCTTGCAGTCGCATCCTGCCACCGGTCCAAAACCCAGGTCCGGTACGAGACAGCCAGACGTTTACGAACGAAAAAGGAATGGGACAATGAAATCCTCGGAAATCTATAAACCTGAAACCGCAAATTTTCCGCCTGGGGCGGCCCAGGCTGCTCTCCTGGATGAACCTGCCGTTGACTCATGTACTTGCAATGACGGCGTTGAAGCGATCGAAGACGAGTGGCTCGTCCAGGGCTGTCTGCAACGCGATCAACGGGCATGGGAAGAACTGATCGATAAGTACAAAAGGTTGATCTTCTCAATTCCCATCAAGTACGGCGCTTCTCCCGATGACGCTGCCGATGTCTTCCAGGCTGTATGCATTGAAGTGCTCAACAGCCTTCCCCAGCTTAAGAGCGCGCAATCTCTGCGCTCGTGGTTGATTACGGTGACGATTCGTCAGTCGTATCGCTGGAAGAAACGGCAGGCGAACCACGTGGAACTCGATGCCATGGAGCGGGACGCGGCGGAGGGTATCGCCAGCACCACGTATGCAGATACGCTGGCGCAGCTGGAGCAGGAGCAGATTGTACGCGAAGTAGTGTCACAGCTTACGCCGCGACACCGGGAGCTGGTACGACTTCTCTTTTTTGAGCAGCCGGCGCTGCCTTACGCTGAAGTGGCTCGTCGTTTGGGGCTGGCGACCGGTTCAATCGGCTTCATTCGCGGCCGCTGCCTGGAAAAGCTGCGCAAAGCCCTCCTGGAGCACGGATTCAACGGATAGAGAACTACCCGTCTAAGCGCAACAGCCTCCCAAGGCTGTTGCGCTTCAGGTTCGCGCGTGGAGAGTGGCGGAAGCGGAGAGATCGTGACGATACTGCTCCAGCGGGTCCATGGAGCGGAAATCCTGATCGTCAAAGCGTGTTCGGGAAAGCCTTTGGGCGACGGTCGCCACAAGTGATCGCAGATCCTCCAGCTGAAAGGAACCGGAGATGTAGTCATCAGCGCCGGCCGAATAGGCCGCCTGAATTTGTTCCGGCTGATGCGTAATGAGTACGATGTACGGCTGCACCGGCAAGTTCACTGCGCGAATCCAGGAGCAGGCCGCGAGCCCGGACATCCTGGGCAAATCCCAATTGAGGAGGCAGAGATCAAAGCGGTGTGTGTACACCGCAGAACACGCCTGTTTGCCGTCGGCAACGGCGACCGCATCAAGGCCCCAAGACTCCAACACGTCTTTGAGATTCCGGATGGATTCATCTCCGCCCAGCAGTACCCTAAGCTTTTTCATTCTTGCCTCCAACCTGTGCCGCTTGCAAAAGCTAGCACGCAAGCTTGAAGTCCCGGCGCATCGCGGTCGAAACCTGTTGGGGGGAGGAGAAAGATTTAATGCAGAACAGATCATCAGGACTGGGCCAGGGTACGCCGGTGGAAGCGTTCCTCTGGTAAACCGCAAGCACGATTTGCAGCCGCTCAATATCCTTGGCCAGGCTGATCGCGAAGCAGCTGGTGGCAGACTGCGATGCGGTTTTCAAATACAGAATATCCTGTTCAATACCGGCGGCAGCTTCGAGCCATTTCTGATCGTCGTCCATAAGGGGGTCTCCAAATGAGTGAATTCCTTACGCGCCATGCGTGCAAGAATTACCCAGCAATTATCAGCATTTCCGCATTTGGAACTTTTTTGAGCCAAGCACTAAGGTCAAGCCTTTCAGGAGCCTACCGCCGGACATAAGCACCTGTTTTAGTCTGACTCTCTTGTCATATAGGAGTCAGAAACGGCCCAGAAAATATAGAAATATGCAAAGCAAGTGCCAGTTTTCGAGAAAAACTTTTGTGCGGTAATGTCGTTTTGGTACGTGGCCTGCCGGATTAAAAATTCTAACCTTCGCGCGTATGACGCGGCGTCGAAACAAGGCGCGTGGCCGGAATGCTATCTTCCTATCGGGCCGAAGACTTCACTAGGCGCGGACGAAATCAATGTATCCGTGCTGCGGATCGGTATTCACAAGTTTGACACGCAGCTTATCGCCCACATCAACGCCGTGCCCTTGCATCAACATACCTTCAACATGTGGTTTGAGCACGCGCACGAAAGTGCCTTTAGTGCCGGCGCCGGTTACGATCGCATCGAAGACCTGGCCGATGTGGGTGCTCATGCTGACCGCGGCGATGCGTTTGGACATGGCGCGTTCTACTTTTCGCGCAGCATCTTCCTTTACCGTGCAGTTGGTTGCGATCGCGTCCAGGGCATCGTCAGTGTACGGGCTCTTCTGCTTGGCGAGGTACGCCTTGATAAGCCGCTGGGTAACCACATCGGCAAAGCGGCGGTTCGGGGCAGTGGAGTGCGTGTAGTCCTGCACCGCCAGGCCGAAATGGCCGGGCGAAGGCTGGCCCGGGCGTTCCAGGACGTATTCTCCTGGACCCATCAGCTTGATCACCGCCAACGAGAGATCGGCGAAGTGATCAGGATCGGCTTGTTTTCGCGTCTGCAGGAAATCGTTGAGCGCCTTGGAATCCGGCTGTGCGGGCAGCTTGCCGCCCTGCTGCGCGGCCAGCTCTACAATGCGGTCCCAGCGCTCGGGCGTCTTCACCACGCGGCGAATCGATGAGATTTTGGCTTCCTCCAGCGTACGCGCCACCACTCCATTGGCGGCGATCATAAAATCCTCGATGAGCTCGGTGGCGTGGTTTTTCTCCTGCTTCTGCAAGTCGATCATCTGGTCATTGAGCACGATGGGATGGACTTCGGCGGTTTCAATATTCAGCGCTCCGTGACGGTAACGTTCGTTCTTGAGCGCCTGGGCCGCTTCGCTCTGCAGCTTCAGCTGCGCCTGCAACTCTGGGGATACGGCGACCTTGGCCGGCGCCGGGCCGCGGTCTTCCAGCCATGCCCCAACCGCGTTGTAAGTGAGCTGCGCTTTGTTGACCACCAGCGCCCTATAGATATCGTGTTTTCCGACCTGGCCACCGCTATCGACTACGAATTCAGTGACCACGCTCAGCTTTCCGTCGACCTCCAGCAATGAAGTTGTCCCGGTGGAAAGCTCTTCCGGCAGCATGGGAAAGTTGCGTACGCCGGTATAGACCGTGGTGGTTTCCCGGGCGGCATGCCGGTCGATCGGCGTGTCTTTGGCTACGAAGGCATCCACGTCGGCAATGCCGATCATGACCTTGATGGAGCCGTCCGGCAGCTTTTCTGCAACCTCAATCTGGTCCAGGTCGCGCGAGGTGTCATTGTCAATCGACGACCAGAGCAGGCCGCGCAGGTCGCGAACACTTCCGTTCGGAGGTTGCGGAGCCTTGGTCTTGATTTGTGCCAGCTGTTGCTGGACCTCGGGCGGAAAATCCGGCTCAAAACCGTTTTCCTGCATGATTTGTTTTGCTGCCGCCTGAAGGTCAAAGTGCGAGAAACGTGGGCTGTTCATAGATTGAGGAAGCAGAAGCTTAACACGGAAGCTGAATGTTCTTCAGATTACAAAAGGCGGTACGGCGGAATTAGACGATCCCCTCGAGCAAATCATGCTTGTCACCGACCACACTTTTGTTTCAGGCTCGAGCTTAGCGCGCGAACGTTCCCACAAATGCGCTGCGTTTGTCGTGCAGCGTCCAGGTATCGTTGAGATCGTCGCCGGTATATTGGTCGGTCATCGCGACGGCGGCCATCGCGTGGGTGGTCTGGGTGAGCGGCTGGTAAAAGGTGTCTTCATTGCCGCAGAGATGATCCTTTTCGCCGATGGCCCGCGTCTCCACCGTAACCACATTTCCCGCCTGCAACCGGGCGCGGACGCTGTGTTGGCCTTCCGCAACTTCCATATCAATGGGCGCGTCGATCACGCGGACAACGTGGCGGAGCAATTCACCGCCCATCTCCTGGGCGAAGTTGATGAGGGCCTGGCGCTGTTCCGGAGTGGCCTGCTTGTCGACGATCAAAACTGATTTGGCAGGATACGGTTTGCCGTAGGGATCTCCCAGGGTCGCCTGCGCTTTGATGGCCCCGACAATAGTCAACCCGTCAAGCGAAACGCCGTCCCAGGAACCGTTGCCGATGTGCCAGGCCACGATGGCTTCCTGGCCGCTCAGGTTCATCTCGCTATTGGCGAAGCACTGGCCGACGTACACGTCAGCGCTGCGGGTTTCAACGTACTGGCCGGAAATCTGCGGCTTGGGAGCGGCAAAGAGAGCTGTGGACAGAGTGAGCAGAGCGAAAAGCGCAAGCATCTTTCTCATGGGTGAACTCCTGCTATTTCTATTTTAGGCGCTCTGAGTTCGGGGTGAATGCAAATTTTTTGGGGCAATTTACTTCACACGCGCGACCGTACCTGGTTTTCAGGGCCACCAGCAGGAGGAGGAGGCAAAGCCGGGGCGTCCAGGGCGCGCGCGTCGTGATACAGCAGCGTAAAGCTGATATTCGCCAGGATCAGGACCAGAAGAGCGGGTATGTACGTCAGCCCGAATCGGATGGCAAATAAATACGTGTGCGTGCTGGGAATTAAACGGTCTACCAGGGCGATCCGGCAGATGATAAGGACTATCAGCACCGCACAAGAACCCAGGGCGAGCAAAAGGCTCCTGCCAAAGACCCGCATGCCCAGAGATATACCGCGGCGGAGAGCGGCAAAAATCCCCAGCTGCTCATTGGTGCTGGTCGGGACGACAAGGGCAAAGATCGAGGTGGCTACGATTCCAGGCAGGATCAGGATGCTGGTTCCTATCATCATAGGAAACCCGATGACCAGCGCATAAATGAGCGATGCGGGGATAAACCTGGCCATATCGCGGAGAACGTTGGACAGGGAAACCGGCTGGCCCAGAAGCTGGATGGTCGTGATCCGGCAAACACCCCGCGCCGCGAGCAGGATAGGCGTCCACAGCCCAAGGATCATGGAGAGAATCGTGATGAGCTGGCGAAAGCCCGACATGGACCGCCAGATTGCGACGGCATCAAACTCGCCGTTACCGACGCTCGAAACCATGGAGACTGAGATGGCGGTAAGGGCGGCAATTCCCACGGTGCCTGCGACCAGGGCCGACAGGCAGTAGACACGCGCTTGGGCGGCAAAGAGCTGAGCTGTGCGCGACAGCAGCGAAGGTCGAGCGGGCGACGTCATGGCTCGGGCTGCGACTTACTTGCTGGCGCCGCAGTGGCACTTGCGATCGCCGGAGCAGCAATTGCCGGGCTCGGCGAGCTGGCCGTCTGGTCCGATGCAGGTCTGCGTCATGGCGCACCAGAAGAGTCCGTCGCCCGAACGCGGGACGGTTGGATCAGGCTCCGACCAAATGTACTGGCTTTTCCAGTGCAGCGCGGAGCAGAGTCCAGGACGATCTGTGTTGAAACGATCAGGTACGTTGCTCATGCTGCACCTCCTTCAAAGCCGTTGCGTTCCACTGCAGCCTGCGCCGGACTGCCGGCTGCTGCCAGGATGGCCCGCTTCACCGCAACACGGGCGAGCTGAATTTTATGAGCGTTGTGGCCCAGGCTCTTGGCTTTGGCGACGGCAGCTTGCGCTGCCTGCTCGGCCGTGGCCGGGGTTACCGCTTTGCCCTGGAGAGCCTGCGCGGCTTCGATCGAGAGCCACGGTATGGGCGCAACGTGCCCCATCACGATGCGCGCGCTCTGAACGGTGCTGCCATTCATCTTCAGTGCGACAGCGGCGGTGGCATAAGGCCAGTCAAAGGCCACTTTCTGCCGGACCTCATACTGGGCTGCCCGTACGCCCGGCGCCGGCGGAACGGTGACGTGGGTGATGAACTCATCGGGCCGGAGATCATGCTCGCGTTCCTGGTCGGTTTTGGGGATGACAAAGAATTTTTCGAGCGGGATATCGCGCGAGCCGCGCGGCCCCATGATCCTGACTTTCGCCTCATATGCAATCAAGACCGGTGCGACCGTTGAAGGGCTCACGAAGAACGCCGGTCCGTCATTGCCGAGAATCGCGTGATAACGATTGTCGCCCTGGAGAACCATTGACTTCCCATCTTTTTGCGCCAGCAGACCATGCCCGGTGCGGAAGTACCAGCAGCGCGGGCGCTGGCACAGGTTTCCGCCGATGGTAGCGACATTGCGTATCTGCGGGCTGGCGGCGTCTCCTGCGGCTGCAGCAAGCATGGGATGGTGCTGCTGTATCTGCTGGGCGGCGCCAATCCGGTCGAGCGTAACCAGCGTGCCAAGCTGCAGCGCTCCGCCCTCATTGGCGATGGCATGAAGTCCGGCCACCTGCTTGATGTTCACCAGACGCCGCGGCGTGGTGATGTCATCTTTCATCAGGGAGAGCAAGTCGCTGCCGCCGGCCACGATTTCAACTTCACCCCAACTCTTGCCCAGCAGTGCTGGAACCTGCTGTGCGCTTGTGGGACTGGTGTATTCAAACGGTCGCATTGCTGCCTCCTTGAGGATTGAGCGCGGCCACTACGCGATCCGGCGTTATGGGCAGGAAGGGAACGCGCACGCCGATGGCGTTGGCTACGGCGTTGCCGATCGCCGCCATAGGGCCAACTGTGGGCGGCTCGCCCAGGCCGATAGGGCCACGCTCGTCATAGCCTTTGCCGGTCATCATGTGAACCACCAGCTCGCCGACGTCGCCGATGCCGGCCAGACGGTAAAAATCCATGTTCGGATTGAGCATCTGCCCGGTGTTCCGGTCCATGATTTTCTCTTCGTAGAGCGTTGTGGCAATGCCCATGATCATGGCGCCGTACACCTGGCTTTCAGCGGTTTTCATGCTGATGATGAGCCCGCAATCCTGCACGCACACCATTTTGTTCATCTTCACGATCCCGGTTTCGGTATCGACCGAGACATCGGCCATTACGGCGCCGCCGACGCCGCTCGAGATGAGATCGCCGGGGCCCGGGTTTTTGCCGATGACCTGGATTGGCTGCGTGCCCAGCCGCGCGCAGGCGTCTTTCCAGCTCATGCTGCGCGATGGAGCCGACTTGACGCGAATGTTTCCGCCCACAGCTTCCAGTTCTTCCGGCTTTGCGTTCAGCGCGCCGGCGACTTTGGCGAAGAGCTGGTCGCGGGCGTCTACGGCAGCACGTCGCGTAGAAGAGCTCACACCGCCGATGGTAGTGCTTCCGCCGGAGCCGCCGGATGCGGGGTATTGGTTGTCACCGATCTTGAGATCGATTTGATTGATCGGCAAGCCCAGCGTGTCACCGGCCACGATCAAGATAGCCGTGCGCGTGCCCACGCCCAGGTCCTGGGTTCCCATCTTGATCTCGACTGCGCCGGTTGGATGTATGGTGAACGAGCAGTTGCTGTCATGGCCGCGTCCGCCCCAGGTATGTATGGCCAGACCCAGGCCGCGCTTGTTTACCCCAGAACCCTGACCGCGTTGATGCCAGTTCTGCTTCCAGGCGATCAGGTCGGCGGCAATCTGCAGTTCCTCGCGGTAGACCGCGGCGCGAGGAGCGGCAAGATCTATGTTCTTCAGCATCAGGTCCAGCGGATCCATGTTGAGCTTGGCGGCAGCATCTTCAATCGCCGACATGGTGATGAGGCATCCCTGGGGATGGTTGGGGGCTCGCCACGCCCGGGCCGGTCCGATATTCGTGGCTATCGCCGTATGCTGCTTGCGCTGGTTGGGGATGATGACGACATAGGGCATCGGTGGAGCGCCGCCGCCGCCCGGACCTCCCGTACCCCACGAGTCGGACTGCCATCCGGTCAGAGTGCCATCTTTTTTGGCCGCGATTCGTACCTTGGCAAAAGCCGATGGACGGCAGCCGGCTACTTCCAGCTCAGCGTCGCGTTCCAGCATCACGCGCACCGGCTTGCCCCCGGCCTTCTTTGAAACCTGTGCGGTGTAAGCGCCCCAGCGATCGATGCCAAACTTGCTGCCAAAGCCTCCACCAATGTGGTCCTGGTGCACGTGGACGTTGGCTTCAGGAATCTTGAGCGCCTGGGCGTACTGGCCGGGAACTCCGGAGACGTTCTGCGTCGAGATGTGAGAAAAGAGATGGTCGCTGTCAGTCCACTCTGCGATGGAGCCGTGGCTCTCCAGGCAGCAATGTGTTATGACCGGGCAACCATAAACGCCTTCGGAGACTACCTCCGCTTCTTTAAAGGCGGTATCGGGATCGCCCTTAACCGACTCGCTCTCTTTTTTGTATGGCGAGTTCGTCGCGGGCGCGGCCTGCTTCACCGGAGCAGCCTGCAGGGTCTTGATCACGTTCTCGCTGACCTCGTTGTCCTTCATCCGCTGCGCCATTTCGGGCGTCACCTTGAAGGCCAAGCCCCGTTTCTGGACTGCTGCGATGACCTGCTCGTCAGGCGCATCATTGTTGAACATGGTGAAGAGATCGCGCTGGGTAAGTGGATCAGTGCTTTCCGCGACATCCTTGGGCTGAGCAAAGTCGTCAACAAAATGCGGCAGGGGCTGGTATTCAACCTTGACGGCGCGCGCGGCATCGGCAGCGGCGCCTTCATCCACCGCGGCTACGACCACGATATCGTCACCTGCCCAGTGAATTTCGGCGCCCGCATCCTGAACGATGTGGATCGCTTTCACTCCCGGCATCTTTTCCGCTGCGGAGATATCAATGCTTACGACCTTGGCGTGGGCGTGCGGACAGCGCACCACCTTGCCGTACAACATTCCCGGACGATGAACGTCATAGGTGTACTTCGCGCGGCCTGAGACTTTATCCGGGCCATCGACGCGCGAGAGGCGCTTGCCGATCAATGACCGCTCGTCTGCTGCGGGCCATCCGTATCTGGTGTTGTCATCGGCCATGGCTCAGGCTCCTTTCGTCTTTGCCGCCTGCATTACGGCGGCGCGCATGCCGGCATAGGTGCCGCAGCGACAGAAATTTCCACCCAGCCCGTGCTTGATCTGTTCAAGGGTGGGATTGGGGTGCGAATCAAGAAAGGCTTTGGTTGCCACGACAAATCCGGGCGTGCAGAATCCGCATTGCTGCGCGTCATTGTCGACGAACGCCTGCTGGATCGGATGCAGCCGCACCGGCTCGCCCAGACCTTCTACCGTGGTGATCTCGTGGTTCTGTGCGTCGATGGCGAGCACGGAACAGGAGTAGACGGCTTTGCCGTCGAGCAGAACCGTGCACGCGCCGCAGGTGCCCCGATCGCATACGCGCTTGGCGCCCGTAAGATCAAATTGATCGCGGAGAGCGTCCAGCAGCGTCACACGAGGCTCCAACTGCGCGTTGAGCTTCTTGCCGTTTACCGTGAGTGATACAGGAACCTTGCCCGGTCCCTGGATACCCGCCTGATCTTCGGCCAGCGCCAGCGCGCTCACATGGCTCACCAGAGGCACGGCAGCGCCGACGCCGGAAATCTTCAGGAAGTCGCGGCGTGAAACTCCAGTGCCGGAAGACGTCTCTTTGGATTCTTTAGGCTTGTTGTCTTTTGCAGGCTTGTCAGGCAGATCGTCCATAGGAGCCTCCATGACGTGCTGAAAGGAATAAAACGTATATACGAAACTGGAAATTGTAACTCGCCGAAGGCTGGAATGTCTCGCCCGGCACTGGATACGCCTGGAAGCAATATCAGCTTTGCATCCGGTTCCGGTAATTGTTAAAGAATGGCGAATGAGACAACGTTTCATTCCGGCAGTTGCAAGGTAGAACTATACTTGCGTTCCGGAGCACCTGATGAACCTGCGTTACGGTGGATTCCTTGTCGCGATGATAATGTTGAACGCCGTTGCCTTGCCGGCACAATCGGGCAGGCCTGAAGTCTGCCCCGGCAATGCCGATGATTTTGCGGCGATCGAGAAAAAAGCTGAAGCGCACGACCCGGTGGCCCAAACCGCACTGGCCTCGTGCTATGACCTGGGCCGGCATGTGCAACCCAATGGAAAAGAGTCGATCCATTGGCTGACGGAAGCAGCCGGTCAGGGTTATGGCCCGGCGCAGTATGAACTGGGGCGAATTTATCTCTATGGCCGTGGCGTCCCAGCGGACTATGACAAAGCGCTGCTTTGGGAGAGAAAAGCTGCTGAACAGGGCGATCCGCGGGCCCAGAGGGATCTAGCATTCATGTATGAGCGCGGATTTGGAGTCCAGGCCGATCCAGCACAAGCCGCGGAGTGGAACCGCAAGGCCGCAACGCAGGGACAGCCGGAGGCGCAGATGCAGCTTGCCCGGGCACTCGACCAAGGCGCCGGGGTGGCAAAAAATCCCGGAGAGGCGAGCCAATGGTATGCGAGGGCCGCAAGCCACGAGCCAGCAGCGCAGTTGGAGCTGGCCAGAAAATTCGCTGAAGGGGCAAACTGCACTCAGGCCATCCACTGGTACCAGGAAGCAGCCACCCATGGACAGGCGACGGCCATGTATGAGCTCGGCAACCTCTACTTAAGCAAGCAATGTGGCGCGAACCAGAGTCAGGCTTTCACGTGGTTCACGATTGGAGCGCGATTTGGCTCGAGCGAGAGCAAGACAGAAGCGGAAAAGCTGGAACGCACGCTGACCGCGCAACAGAAGAAACAAGATCGGCAGAGAGCAGAACAGTGGATCAAAAGGCATTCTGGAGCAGACCAGGAGGAAGGTGAGGAGGAGAAGCGCTAGCTTCCCCTCTTTCGATAAAGTAAGACTTCGTCCGCCGCTCTAGAACCAGCCTCGTCCGTTCGGATTCAGCGCTGTTTCGGCGAAGGCCCGGGCTGCGGCCGCTGTATGCTGCTGCGCGTCGGGATGGAACGGCACGACCACGTAATGAATCTCGCCTGCTTCCAGGTTCACGAAGTTGTGATACGCGACATAGTCCGTACCGGCCTTATTTCCACCCAGTGTTGAATCGATTCCCGGAGCGAGAAAGACAACATAGACGGTGCCCGCGCCCGGCGTGGGGATGGCCTTGCTTTGCAGCAGATCAGAGAGCTTCTGCTGAATGGTCAGATCGTTGACCGTGGTCTTGCTCAGGTCGCTGAAATCCTCCAGTCGGGACGAGGCACGCAGGGTCTTGACGTTGTGCTTTTGCAGTTCGACAAGGTGCGTGTTTTTCGGAGCCGCCGTGATATCGAAGAGGGCAGCTTCGCGACCACGGAATTGCTGGTCGCCCCAGCCAGCGCCGAGAAAGATACTTACCTGTTGAGCCGAAGCCAGAACGGCGCCGCCGTGAAATGTCTTTGGCCCGGCTACGGCAAAGTCCGGGGGCACGATCTGGGCTTTGCCGCCGTCATCGTCAAAAACAAAATTAGGCTCCGCCGGACGGTCCGGGGAAGAAGGCGCATCCGGGACCCTGGTGGCCTGTTGCATCGCGAGCAGCGGTAATGCCAAACCGGCAAACAACAGAGTGCTAAACAAGAGTCTCTTCATAGTCTCTCCTATTGGGTCACCTTGAGTGAAACGTCGTCCAGTACGAATGAAGTCTGCAACGTGGAATCTTCCTTACCGACGAAAAATACCTGAATCGTTTGTCCGGCAAAGGACGCGAGATTGAAGGTGTGCTGCTGATATCCGGTGGCATGGTTGAGATTTGAGAACGTTGCCAGCGTTTGCAGCACCGTACCAGACGAATTTCTGATCTGCACCTGGAGCGTGTCAAACGCCGTGGTGGTTGAGGTTTCCGCGGTATCAATGTGCAGCCAGAAGCTGAATGTGGCAGCCGTCGCATTGGCGGGCAGGACAACCTGTTGCAACACGGTGTCAGTGGTCGTGGTGCCAAAGCCGTCTAGCCAGGCGTCAAATGTGCCGGTGTGTGGAGGTTCGGAGGCGGAGCTGTTGATGATCTCCTGCGGAGTGTGAGTGGATGTAAGCGTCCATGGCGCCGGATTCGACGCCCCATTTTCGAAGCCACCGTTGCCGATCAGCTCAGTCACTGTGCCACCGGTGTTGGATACCGTAACCGTCACTGTGGCCGATGTGCCGACGTTTCCAGCAGCATCGAATGCTTTGGAAACGATGGTGTGCGAGCCATTGGCTACGGTCGTGCTATTGAAATTGAATGAAAGAGAAGTAGCGTTGGTATTGCTGGCTACGACGCTGCCATCTATCAGAATCTGCATCTGGGTTACGCCCACGTTGTCTGAGGCGGTTGCGGTGACGGCCACAGTCCCGGAGACGGTTGCGCCGTTGGCGGGCGCAGTGATGGACGTTGTTGGAGGCGTGGTATCAGCTCCGGGCGTGGTGACATTCAATGCGAAATCATCCACCACGAACGAGGTCTGGAGCTCGAAATCCTCTTTGCCTTGCAGGAAGATCTGGATGGTCTGACCGGCAAATGAAGTCAGATCAAAGGTCTTTTGCTGATAACCCGTAGCGTGATTCAGGTTGGAAAAGGTTGCCAGCGTGGAGAGCACCGTTCCCGAGGTGTTGCGCACCTGCACGGTCAAGGTATCGAAAGCGGTCGTGGTGCTGGTTTCAGCCGTATCGATGTGCAGCCAGAAGGTAAGGGTAGCTGCACTGGCATTCGCAGGGATGCTGACCTGCTGCATGATCGAATCCGTCGTCGTGGCGCCATGGCCATCGAGCCAGGCGTCCCACGTGCCGGAATGCGGCGGTTCGGTGCTCGTGCTGTTGATGATCCTGTTAGTTGTTTGAGTGGTAGTCACAGTCCATGGGGCCGCATTCGCAGAGCCGTTCTCAAATCCGGGATTGCCCAGAATTTGTGTCGTGCCTCCGCCTCCAGTGGCGGTTACCGTGAGAGCAATTGTGGTTGTGTGCGTAACGCCGCCGCCGGTGGCCGTTACGGTCACGTTCGCCGTTCCGGTTGTTGCCGTGCTGCTGGCGGAAAGCGTGAGAGTAGAGCTGCCGCTGCCGGGTGCGGTGATGGAAGCTGGACTGAAGCTGGCCGTCACGCCGGCCGGCAATCCTGAAGCCGAAAGAGAAATGGCGGAGTTAAAGCCGCCGCTCACCGTGGTCGAAATCGTGGAGCTGCCGGAACCCGCCTGTGTGATGGAGAGAGTCGCCGGAGAAGCGCTGACGGCGAAATCCGGCGTAGCCGGCGCATTTACCGTGAGGGAGATGACTGTGGTGTGCGTTACGCTACCTCCGGTGGCTGTCACCGTTACGTTCACGGCGCCCGTGGTCGCCGTGCTGCTGGCAGTGAGAGTAAGCGTTGAACTTCCGCTGCCGGGTGCGGCGATGGAAGCCGGACTGAAGCTGGCCGTCACACCCGCAGGCAATCCTGAGGCCGACAAGGCAACAGCAGAGCTGAAGCCGCCGCTCACCGTAGTTGAAATGGTGCTTGTGGTTGAGCTGCCCTGGGTCACGCTGAGCAGCCCGGGCGAAGCCGTGATGCTGAAATCGGGAGTTGCCTGTTTCCAGACATCAGAAATAGGCGTGGCCGTTGCGGCGCCGCCCACATGCGTTAGACCATACAAATCCTCGATAGTGCGCAGCACATTGAAGTGATTGATGGTTTCGGCAAACTGACCCTGCTTCACCATGGGCCCGACAAAAATCGTCGGAATCTGGTTGCCGCTGGCATTGTCATCTTCATCCCAGGTAATGATCAGCAGGCTGTTGTGGGTCTGAGCAAACTGAATGTAGCCGCTCAAGTTCTGCTGCAGCCAGGTGTCGGCCTGGGTAATTGTGCCGTCGTGCATGTCATCGTTGAGGTTTGGATCGATGATCGAGACCGTGGGCAGAGTTGTGAAGTCTGTCGGGAAGCTGCTGAAAGGCAGATTTGAAGTGGCAGGCACGTTCGTGAAATTGATCCATGGAGCGTGCTTGCGGGCATAGGCCCCGGAGGTGCAGACCGTGGAACCGGCCGAGGGCAGGTCTTCGGAAAATCCGGTGAATGTCTCACCCGCCGCAGTTAACTCAGTAGCCAGGTTTTCGACCGAGAAAGTATGCGGACAGGAGTCATCGGTCACGCCCTGGTTGGCTCCGGAAAACAAATCAAGATAGTTCGGCTGGCTGGGATGCTCAACCGCAAAAGATTGGGTGAACAGAGCGCCCTGCTGGGCCAGACTATTGATGAACGGAGCGGACGACGAACCGATGATCGAAGAGAAAGAATGATTTTCTTCGATGACGATCACTACATGGTCCGGGGGCGTGATGCCCAGAATGTTCGTCTGTGGGATAGTCAAAGACACGCTGCCCGTGTGAGTAACGCCTCCGCCGCTGGCGGTGATAGTAACGGTGGAAGTACCGATGGCTGCAGTGCTGCTCGCCGCGAAGGTCAGGGTCGAGGTTCCGCTGCCGGGAGCTGCAATCGAGGCAGGACTGAACGTGGCCGTGACTCCCGCAGGCAATCCTGAAGCGGAGAGAGCGACTGCCGCATTAAAGCCACCGCTGACCGTAGTGGAAACGGTTGTGTTGCCGGAACTGCCTTGTGCCACTGACAGGCTGCCAGGAGAGACGCTTACCGCGAAATTGGGAGCCGTAGCCGCATTCACCGTCAATGCCACGGTTGTGGTATGAGTTACTCCGCCGCCGGTTGCCGTGATTGTCACATTCGATGTTCCGGCGGTGGCGGTGCTGCTTGCCGTAAACGTGAGAGTTGAATTGCCGCTTCCAGGCGCCGCAATGGACGCGGGGCTGAAACTGGCCGTCACGCCGGCGGGGAGGCCTGAAGCGGAGAGACTGACCGCTGAATTGAATCCTCCGGAGCCGGAAGTAGAAACCGTCGTGGTCGCGGAGCTGCCTTGCGTTACGGAGAGACTGGTGTCCGCTGTGCTCAGCGCGAAATCCGCCGTCGTGCCCGGATTGAAGACGATATCCAGCACTGCATGCAATTCGATTCCGTTCGGGGCGACGCCGGTTTGACCGTGGAGAAAATCAAACATGCCGACGCCGGTAACTTTCACGGGAATGTTTGCGGTCTGAAAACTGGTGGTGGCAGTAAATTTGGCATCGAATTCCGACCGCGCGTTGGTGATGCCGGCCAGAAATGGGCTGCCCGCGCCAACGCAGGAGGGAGAAGGAATCTCCGTGATCATCGTGTTGCCGGACGCATCCTGAATTACCAGGTGATAGTCGGAATCGCTCTCCAATTTGAAAAGAGTCAGAGTCGCGTTGATGACCCACAGTGTTGTTTCCGGGCCGGTGATACGGTTGTTCGGCGGAATTGGATTGGGTGCGGTGAAGGCGCGCATCGCCGCGATGGTCGTGTTGGTCGGAGCATTCAGGTTGACCTTGCCAGCGTCAGCATCGGTGCCGGTTTTGACTGACCAGCGTTCAACTCCACATTGGCCGAACAGCGCCGAGGGAATAACCATGAGGATTACAACCAGAAGCAAACAACGACGGCGAAGAGGCTGCATCGTTCTACCCTCCAGGGTTTGCTATGGCCCGTAAAACTACGACGCATGATAGTGGCTGGGCAGCAAAACAAATACAGCACTGTGTTAAAAGTTTTGCAGCGATTCCCGAAAAAGGAACGTGCGTAAACGCCTGTGTCGGAGGAAGCTAGATGCACAATAACCTGTGATCGACCACCGAGCTGCTCAAGGCGATGAAAGCCATCGTGATGATGGCGCAGGCTGGGGACAAGTGAGGGTGATCAGCTGTAGCAACACGAACCGTGACTTCTTCGCATAGTTGGTAGATTTTCTCTTAATGCACCTCATTTCCAAGCGTTTACAATCTTTTTACAGCTTGCCTTTCGTCTTCCTCTTATACTTCATTCACCTTATAGTTTGGTGTGTCTTTCCGAAAGCTTCCAGGAAACTCGAGCAAAGGAACCACAACAAGGACTCATCTATGCGAAATAGGTTGTTAGTAGCGGCGCTGCTGAGCGCGAGCTTTGTGGCTGCAATGGCCCAGGTACAGGAACGCGGCGGCAGGAACATGCCCCCTGGGGAAAACGTGATGGGCAAGGTGACCGCTGTAAGCAACGACTCGCTTACGGTCTCGCCGATAGGCGGTGGAGATGCGGTTACCGTGAAAATCAGCGACAGCACGCGGGTGATGAAGGAGCGTCAGGCCGCGAAGCTCGAAGACATCAAGACGGACGACACGATTTTTGCTCGCGGCAAGCTGAACGCCAACGTCATGGACGCGGCGATTGTCGGCGTGTTGAACCCACAGATGGTCGAGCGTATGCAGCAAGGCGGCGGCATGATGGGCGGCTTCAATCCTGCCGATATGGGCAAGAAATTTATCGCCGGCAGAGTCACCGCCATCAATGAAACCAAGCTCACTATCGCGCGTCCGGACGGCCAGTCACAGGACATTGAAGTGGACGAAAACACCTCGTTCAAAAAAGGCGCGGAGAGCATTACCCTGCCGGATATCAAGGTTGGCGATTTTGTACACGGTCGCGGCGAATTGAAAGACGGCGTGTTTGTTCCCAAAGAGCTGATTGTGGGCCGGCCGCAGATGAGAATCATGATGGGCGGTCCGGGTGGGCCGGCAGAAGAAGTAAAGAAGCCGGAGAACGCCGCTCCTGCCGTTTCTGCGCCTGCTGCACCGCCAAAATAACTTCAACCAATCATGCGCCGCTATTCCACAATCTACGGGCTCCTTCTGCTGGTATGTGCGTCTGGACTGTGCGCGCAAGATGCATCCTCCCCACTTCCGGGCCAGCAGGCTCAGCCTGTCGCATCGCCGGCTCAATCAACGCAAAGCGCGCCGCCACAAGCTGTGCAGCCGGTAAGTACGACGACGACAACTGTCACAGCTCCTTACGGCGAGATCACTGGCGTAGTGAAGTCGGGCAACATACCTCTCCCTGGCGTTACCGTGAGCGCTGCAAATACCCTGAGCGGCAAAAAGTATTCGACTTCAACGGATATCGATGGCACCTTCAACATCGCGGTTACGGGCAAGGGCCGTTATGTAGTGAGAGCTGAATTCTCAGCTTTCGCCCCGGTGACACAAGAGGTCTTGATCAACGACCAGAACCGAAATGGCAAAGCTGAGCTGGCCATGGTTCTGCTTTCTCGCGCGCAACGGGAAGAGCAGCAGGAGCAGCGCCAGCAGGTGGCGCAGCAACTGGCCAACGCCGGACGCAACGGCGGCGCCATGCAGCAGCTCTCGTTGTCGAGCGGTGGCGATTTCGGCGGCGCTGGAAGCGCAGGCAATGATCCCGCGTCATTGGCCGGCGCAGGCCTGCCCAACGCCGGGCTTGCGGCTGAGGGCGGCAATGAATCGGTTGCGATATCCGGTACGCAGGGCCGGGCTCAGCAGGACATGTTCGATCCCGGTGAGATGCAGGACCGGATTGCCGATCTGCGCGATCAACTCTCACGGCAGGGCGGAGGTAGCGGCATGATCTCCCTGGGTGGAGGCACAGCCAACGTCCAGATGTTTGGCGGAGGCGGCGGGTTTGGAGGTGGCGGCTTTGGCGGTGGTGGCCCGATGGTCATCATGATGGGAGGCGGCGGAGGCGGACGGGGCTTCCGTAATTTCAATACCAATAAGCCGCACGGATCCATCTTTTATAACTACGGCGGCTCCTTCCTGGATGCCAAGCCGTATTCGCTCAATGGCCAGCCGGAGAACAAAGCCAGCTATAACCAGAATCGTTTTGGCGTGACGATCGGCGGACCGCTGAACATTCCCCACATCTATAACGGTGGCACCAGGACATTTCTATTCGGCAGCTACACGGGATCGCGCAGCACCAATCCCTACGATGTGTTTTCCACCGTGCCGACGGCAGCCGAGCGCGCCGGTGACTTTTCTGCTCAGCCGGTGCAGTTGTTTGATCCGGTAACGCACGCCCCGCTGGTCAACAACCAGATCGCCAGTATCAACCCTGCGGCGGCCCAGCTCGTATCGTTCCTTCCCACGCCGAATCTGCCGGGCACGACCAGGAATTTCCATTTTGTCTCCGCCAGTCCCAGCAACAGCGATATCGGATTCATTCGTTTCAACCATAATTTTGGTCCGCAGCAGCCGGGAATGTTCGGCGCCTTTGGCGGACCTGGCGCAGCCGCGCGCCAGCGCCGGCAGCAGCAGCAACCGAACCAGAAAAAGGAAAAGGAACACTGGTCACAGAGCATCAACGGGATGTTCATCTACAACAACATCCGCAATACCGTGCTGAATCCCTTTCCGGGGCTGGGGGGCAAGCAATCCGTCAATAACGCCAACTTCAGCTTTGGCCATACGGCGACCAAGGGGCTTTTCCTGAATTCGCTCCGCTTCAACTACAACCGCAGCGGCGTGAACACGGCGAATAACTTTACCAATCGCACCAATATCGAAGGCCAGCTTGGGATCAGCGGCGTGTCACAAAACCCGCAAGATTTCGGTTTGCCGAACCTGAGCTTCGCCCCCCAGTTCAGCAGCCTGCAGGACCTCACGCCGGTTTTTCGTACAACGCAGAATATCTCCATCAGCGACTCGATGAGCCAGTCGCGCGGGAAGCATTCGTTCACCTGGGGTGGCGATTTTCGGCGCCAGTTGGTGGACGCCAGCAATGCCGGCAATGCGCGCGGCACGTTCACATTCACCGGGGCCGCCACGGGGTTGCCGGCAGTCTCAACCGGGCTGCCATTCGCGGACTTTCTTCTCGGCTTCGCCCAGTTGACGTCATTGCAGTCCGGCGCCGTCGATTACCACTTCCGCGCCAATACTTTTGATCTTTTCGTCCAGGACAACTGGCGCGCGGGCAAGAACCTGACCCTGAACCTGGGCCTGCGCTATGAGTACGTCACTCCGTTCACCGAGTTGAACGACCAGCTGGTAAATCTTGACGTGGCTTCCGATTTCAGCAATGTTGCCCCTGTGTTGCCGGGGCAGGTAGGTCCGATTACCGGCAAGAAATTTCCCAATGGGCTGATTAGCTCCGATCGCAACAACTTCGCGCCGCGTCTGGGCGTGGCGTGGAAGCCATTCTCAAAGACTGTAGTGCGCGCCGGCTATGGAGTGAATTACAACATCAGCCAATACGGCCTGATGGCAACGCAGCTTGGCTTCCAGCCGCCTTTTGCCGTGGCGCAAACCAACCCGGCGCAAACCCCAACCTCGCTTACCCTGCAGAACGGCTTTCCGGCGGCGATTGCGGCAAGCCCGCTGCACATCACGAACACCTACGCCGTGGATCCGGACTACCGGCTGCCGTATGTGCAGTCCTGGAACCTGAATATTCAGCAGGAGATCAAAACCAGCGTGGTGGTGAACGTCGGCTATACGGGCTCCAAGGGCACGCACCTGGATATAGTTCGCGCGCCCGATCAATTGCCCACAGGCGGTCCGCGCTTTACGCCGTGCGCGCCAACTACCCCGGCGAGCGTGCAGTGCATCCAGCCCTTCTTGTTTGAGTCTTCTGCAGGCTCCTCCATCCTGCATCAGGGGACGTTGCGGGTGCGCAAGCGGATGCGGCATGGGTTCTCCATTGGCGGAACCTACACGTATTCAAAATCGATTGACGACGCGTCTTCGATCGGCGGCGGGGCAACTGTGGTCGCGCAGAACGATCTCGACATCGCGGCGGAGCGCAGCCTCTCCAGCTTTGACCAGCGGCACCGCTTTGTCGCCGATTATGTGTACGATCTGCCGTTCGGCAAAGACAGAAAATGGCTGAACAACAGCGGCATGGCGCAGAACATCTTTGGCGGCTTTCTGTTCAGCGGGAACCTGACGCTGGCGTCGGGCACTCCGTTCTCGCCACAGTTCTTTGGCCGCGCCACTGACCTGAGCCGCGGTGTCACGGGCTCAGCGCGCCCTGACCTGGTGCCGGGGCAGTCGATTCAGCTCGGCAATCCAACCATCGGGGAATGGTTCAATACCGCGGCTTTTACCACGCCTGCGGGAGTCTTTGGCACGGCGGGACGCAACAGTATTATTGGTCCAGGTACCGTGGAAGTGGATATGTCGGTTTCCAAAAATATTCAGATCAAGGAGATGCAGGCCCTGGAGATCCGTCTCTCCGCCAACAACGTTTTCAATACCGTACATTTCACCTCCATCGATTCCACATTTGGCTCGCCGACCTTTGGCCAGGTAGTGGGCGCAGGCGCCATGCGCAAGGCCCAGCTCAGCGCGAGGTTCAGGTTCTGATGCCGCACAAATACACGGCCGGCTTTTCCTGCCTGCAGCAGATGATTTCCGCCGCGCTGATCCTTGTACTGACGTTTCCTTTTGCGGGCGCACCAACACCCGCCCAGCAGCCACAGAACGACAAGGACAAGCCGGGCGCTTATAAGCTTCGCGTGGAAAGCGAACTGGTGCTGGTGAACGTGGTGGCTCGGGACAAGCAAGGCAAGCCGGTAACGGACCTCAAGCAGGATGATTTTACGGTCCTGGAAGACGGCAAGGCGCAGAGGATCGCCAGCTTCGATTTTGAAAACCTCGACCTGCAGCCGCTAACCGCGGCCGCGGCCGCCGCCGCCGGGCCGTCGCAGGAGAGCAAAAGCGGGCCGGCTCCAACCAAGGAAAAACTGCTGCTCACGACCAAAGATGCAGACCAGGCGCTGAGTAACAAGCGCGTGATCGTGCTCTTCTTTGACCTTACGTCGATGAGCCCGGATGAGACAGACCGTGCGGTGCAGGCAGCCAAGAAATACGTGCAGACGAAGATGACCTCGGCTGACCAGATTGCCATTGTGTCGTTGGCCACCTCATTGCGGCTGGATCAGGATTTCACGGGAGATCAGGCGCGTTTGCTGCGAGTTCTGAACCGCTACACGCATGCCGAAGGCCAGGGCATGGATAACGGCAGCACCGGCGACGCGGACGGCATCGAGGAAACCGGCGATGCCTACACGCCCGACGAGACGGAATACAACCAGTTCAATACCGATCGCAAGCTGCAGGCGTTGCAGTCGCTGTGCCAGATCCTGGCCAAGTTCAACCAGAAGAAGTCGATCATCTACTTCAGCAGCGGCATGATGCAGACCGGCATTGAGAACCAGACGGCGCTGCGCGCCGCCGTCAACACCGCGATCAAAGCCAACGTGGCCATTTACACCACGGATTCGCGCGGATTGGAAGCGGAGCCGCCGGGAGGCTCGGCGTCAACCGCCAGCCTGCGCGGCACGGCGATGTACAGCGGCGCCGCGGTCGAGAGCCGCCTGGACGCTAACTTCGCCAGCCAGGAAACCCTCACCACTCTCGCCGGTGACACTGGGGGCAAGGCGTTCCTGGACACAAACGATCTGGGTCTGGTCTTCGATCGCGTGCAGCGCGATACCTCGGTCTACTACGTCCTTGGCTACCGCAGCAGCAATGCGCTGCGTGACGGCAAATACCGGCATATCCAGGTCAAGGTCAACCGGCCGGGGCTGAACCTGGAGTTCCGCAAAGGCTATTACGCGCCCAAGGACTTCCAGCACTTCAATTCGGAAGATAAAGAACAGCAGATGACGGATGAACTGTCGTCTGAGCTGCCGAATACCGACGTCGCGCTGTACATGGCGGCGTCCTATTTCCGCATCGATGACCATCGCTTTTACGTGCCGGTCGCCCTGGTGGTGCCGGGATCGCAGATTCCATTCCTCAAGGGCGGCGACAAGGACAAGGCGACGCTGGACATCATCGGCGAAGTCCTGGATGAACTGAAGCGCCCGGTAGGCAGTGTGCGCGAGACGGTGAAGCTCTCCCTCGACGCCGCGCAGGAGGTACGACGCAAAAACGTACAGTATTCCACCGGCTTCCTGCTGGTTCCGGGCAAATATCATTTCAAGTTCGTGGTGCGCGAGAACCAAACCGGACGGCTGGGATCATTTGAGACCGATTTCGTCGTTCCCGACATCAAGAAAGCGCCATTGAAGATGAGTTCCGTGGTGCTGGCCAGCCAGCGCCAGCCCAACACCAGGAAGACACAGAACCCGCTGGTGCGCGACGGCAATGAACTGGTTCCCAACATCGCGCATGTTTTTACGCCCGATCAGCATCTCTATTTCTTCTACGAGGTCTATGATCCGGCCAAGGACAAGCTGCCTGAGCCGTCTGCTGACGCCAAAGATGCCAGGGAAAAAGTCACCCCGGTCAAGAACCCGATCCACGTGATTACCAGCATCCAGTTCTTCAACGGCAAGGTGAAGGCGTTTGAGACTCCCCTGATTGAAGCGCGGCAGCTCAACGCGCCCGAGCGCAAGGCGGCGGTCTTCCAGTTTGACGTGAGCCTGGCTCAGCTCAAGCCCGGCTTGTACACCTGCCAGGTCAACGTAATCGACGATGCCGGCGGCACCTTTACCTTCCCGCGCCTTCCCATCCTGGTGCGCGAGAAGGTCAGTGTGACTCCAGTCACCACCGCGAGCGGCGCTGGAAACGGCGAAAATTAGCGCTGGTACGCTGCAAATCATGGCTGTTACTGGCGTTTTAGGTCTGGATAGGCTTTGAGGTAGTATCGAGTTTATAACGTAACGTCACCAGAGTAACTTGTTCACCTGTTTCTCCGGCCTTTATCGTTGTCATTGTCGATCAGCGCAGATGCTGCTGATCCAGGAGCGAAGACGATGGCCGCCGGAGATATCACCTTCATTGAATGCCCTTACGGGGACTCCTTCCCGGTGCGCAAAACAGCCAGCCCTTCGTCCGGAGTGCAGCAAGTTGTCTGTCCACGCTGCGGCCACTCGTTTGACATCACGCTGGAAGAGACGGTAGAGCGGCTGTCGCGCGAGAAGAAACTGGCGCTAGCCTAATCGAGTCCAGCCGGCTCGTGATCTCTTTCAAGAAGCCCATTTCATATTTGCTCTTGCTGCGATCAGAGCAGCATCAGTGCTGTGACCTCTTCAGCAATTCCTCCAGGTGATTTCCCCAGATCGCCGGCCAGGTGTGAGTGCCGTGGCCGCGAGTCTGGTCGGTGATCGGCAGCAGAACGTATTTGCCGTTCTTCACGCGCTGAATATCGACATCGATGACTTTCAACTCCGGCGGGTTGATCTGATCGTCAGCCGAGTTGACGGCCGTGAGCGGCGCAGTAATTTTTTCCAGTTGCGGCTCCGGGTTGTAATTTCTGGATGCGTCAAAGTAGTAGAGCATGTCATTGGCGTCGGTCGCCTTCATGCGGTCGGCGACGTATTTTTCCAGGAAGGAGTCAGCCTGATCGCGCGTGGGTTCTTCCTTCTGCATGCGCAACGGAGCGCTGCCCATGATCAGCAGAATATCGAGCGCGGCAGCCAGGCCATGAGGCTGCTCTTTGTACTCGCCGTTGTTCCATTCGGGATCGGTGCGGATGGCATCAATGATCATGCGGCGCATCATGCGGTTACGCCCGGCGATCTCTATGGGTTGGCTGGCCAGAGGCATGGCGGCGTCAATAAAGTCAGGGTGCTGTTCTGCCCATAGCCAGGAGTGCATACCGCCCATGGAAGTGCCCATCACCAGGCGCAAGTGGTTCACGCCGAGGCCTTCGGTGAGCAGCCGGTACTGCAGCTCAATCATGTCGTCATACTCGTAGTGCGGAAAGCGCATATGCAGGCCGTCACTGGGCTTGCTGGAACCGCCGTGGCCGATGTTGTCCGGCAGGATGATGAAGTACTTGGAGGCGTCCAGAAGCTGGCCCGGTCCGAAGAGAACTCCGCCGAAGTTGGGGCTCAGAAACTGCCTGCCGCTGCCGCCGGTTCCGTGCAGGATCAGCACGGCGTTGCGGACTTTTCCGCTGGAATCTTTTTGCGGCGTGCCCAGCGTGTAGTAGTGCAGCTTGACCTCGGGCAGCTTTTCGCCTGATTTGAATTGAAAATCCTTTACTACGAAGGTCGAGGACTGGGGAGCGGGATAGTTGGCGGCAAAAGCAGCGACCGAAGTAGAAATCAACAACAGCTTCAAAGCAACGCGCAGGAACATGGCTGGTTCTCCTAAGGACGCAAAAGATTAACCGATTGCGGCCAACAAGGGAAGATGTGTCTGAACGCCATGAGTATCGGCCCCTACATGGCGGTCGACTGGGGAGGGCGATCGTCTCCGCCGGTCAGGGCGCCAATGAAATGGTTTCTGCTTCATTCGGCGCAAAGCACAGTTGGTGATGGTGCAAGATAGTCTGCAGACAGTGCTGTAATATCCAGCAACTATGAGTGGTTCCAAAACGGAACCTGGAATTATTGTCCGCTGCTTTGTCTTGGGGAAGTAGAAGCATGCAATCAACGAGTCGCAAACGCACGGATCATATTGATGCGAAAGGCCCGGTCTCTCCTGTGTAAAAATGGCCGTGTGCAAAATAAAAATCGGTAGCGCAAGATTCCATTTGCCATAGTCGCGACGGGCACATTTTCTCTAAAGTTTCTCACTTTCCTACGTAACTTCCCGATATATCGTCGACTCCATCGGTGACATCTGGGCCCCTCAATTCTGGTGGTTTGCTTCCGGGAGAAAAAGAGAAAGTTAAGACATGAAACGTTACCGCGCTTTGAGACTGATCATCGCAAGCACAGCCGTGGTTCTCCTGCTGGCGCTTGGAGCCTCTGCCCAAAACAACGACAACAATGTCAGGCCCCTCGCAGTAAACCAAACCGAAGGATTTGCCCAAGGGCAACTGCTGGTATTTACCTATTTCCAGAATTTTGATTGTATCCACGAGCCGTTTGACGATCTCGATCACAATGGGCTCGTGGCGGCGGTGGATGCGGCTGAATTCCAGCGGACCATCTGTACCGTGGGACGCAACTCAACCATTGATCCAACCGGTGGGCCGATCAAAAACACGCTCAAGCTGTATGTGATCGCGCCGTTCTTCGGAAATGACACCAATCCGAACGACGCTTTCACCCCGCAACTCGGACAGGCGTTGCTGGGTCTGTTTGGATTCATCCCTGAAGCATTCAAGACTCATCCCACCGTTCCGGTGCAATGCCCCGAGCCCGGTCCGCCGGTGACGCAGCATACAGGCGCACCCAGCACCTGCACCATGCACACCACGCTGACTGATCTGGGACCAGCGCTGGCCAAGCTGGGAAAGGTTCCACCGAATACCAGCGTTCTGGTTCCCACGCTGAACCACAGCCACATTATTGACGGAAAGAGTTTCGGTCCGGTGTGGTGGGAAGTGATTTCCGTACTGGTGACGGACCCCGCGGCGTGGCCGAGCGCCGACGGGAAGACCGGGATTAACTCTCTGGACGCCTTGCGCGCGGCACAGGCCAACGGACAGGCTGCTCCCGACCAACCGACCAATTTCTTCCTGTTCTTTGATTCTCAACCCGAGGGCCACAACTAGCTTTCTTCCTCACGAACTCGCGGGTGCATAAGCCAAGCGCCCGCGAGTTGTTCTTGGCGACCCACGTCGGCGGATGTTTATCCTCCGCCGGATGCCTTGTGCCCACCAACTCACCTTAATTCACTCGTTGCGCGTGAATGGGGCTTCCTCGCCCGCTGGTTAAAGCCACTTGGTCATCAAGGTTCTCGCGTCTTCTGCGAAGCCCGATTTTTGATATAAGGCTCGTGCCGGCTGATTTTCACGCCCTACCTCAAGGCGTAAGGCTGCAACGCCTTCGCGGCGGCAGATGCCTTCGGCAAATCCAACCACGCCCTGGCCCAGCTTCTGGCGGCGAAAGGGCTCGCGGAGGTACAACTCATCAAGCAAGGCAAAGCGGCCGTGAAATTCCAGGCTGAAACAGAATGTGAGCGCGAAATAACCCGCCAGCGTTTGCCCGCGAAAGATGAGATAAAGCTGGCCATGTTGCGGAGCTTCGAGAAGCCTGTGGATGGCTTTGCGCGCGGTTTTTTCGTCAAAGCGCATTTCCTGCTGGGAGTAGAATTCACTCATCATCTCCAGCAGCGCGGGAAGTTCCTGGTCAGACAGAAGCTGGAAAAGCACATTCATGGGCGCAATTCTACAGGTACTCGAGCGACCTTGCGTCAATGTGCCGTTCAGGGAAAGTGGTAGCGAAGAACTTATCCCGCTATAATGGCGTCCCGCATTTCTGATCACTGGAGACCTCATGCTTGACCGCCGGGCCTTTCTGACCGTTTGCTCTCGTCTTGGACTCACCTCAACGTTGCTGCCCGGAGTGCTCTGGGCCATGGCGGATCAAAAACCCAAGATCACGCGCGAAATGATCGATAACGCCGCAAGAATTGCCGACGTCCCGATTCCCGACGAAGACAAGGACATGATGCTGGAGGGGCTGAACGGTTATACCGAGAGCTTCGACGCGATTTATCAGTTGCACATTAAGAACGGAGTAGCGCCCGCGATGATTTTTGATCCCGTGCTGCCGGGAATGAAGTTTGAGACAGCGCGCCGCGCGGCCAGAGTCTCAACGGCGGCAAACGTTCCCGGCGTAGCGCCAAAGAACCTTGAGGATGTAGCGTTTTATTCTGTCCGGCAGCTGGCGGAGCTGGTGCGAACGAAGAAGGTTTCATCGACGGCCTTAACAGAGATGTACCTGGACCGGCTGAAGCGCTACGATCCGACGCTGAAATTCGTGATCACGTTGACGGAAGACCGTGCGAAAGCACAGGCGAAGGAAGCCGACCGCGAGATTGCGGCGGGGAAGTACCGCGGGCCGCTGCACGGTTTGCCCTGGGGCGCCAAAGACTTGCTGTCTGTGAAGGGGTATCGCACTACGTGGGGCGCGGGCGGATTTGAGGATCAAAAGTTCGATGAAGATGCGACCGTCGTGCAGCGGCTGGACGCCGCCGGTGCGGTCCTGGTCGCCAAGCTTACGCTGGGCGCGCTGGCGCAGGGTGACAAATGGTTTGGCGGAATGACGCGCAATCCCTGGAACACGAAACAGGGATCGAGCGGATCGTCGGCGGGTTCAGCTTCGGCCACTGCATCCGGCTGCGTGGCGTTCGCGATCGGGTCGGAGACGCTGGGATCGATTTCTTCGCCCTCGACGCGTTGCGGCACCACCGGCTTGCGGCCAACCTTCGGCCTGGTACCGCGCACCGGCGCTATGGCGCTTTCCTGGACCATGGATAAGCTGGGACCAATCTGCCGCTCGGTGGAGGACACCGCGCTCGTGTTGGGCGCCATCTACGGGCCGGACGGCCATGATCGTACGGTGCGCGAGGTAGCCTTCAACTGGGACGCAAATCTTGATTGGCGCAAATTGCGTGTCGGTTACCTGAAGGCGGATTTTGAGGTCCAGCCGCCGCAACAGCCCGAGCCTCCGAAGGAACAGAAGGAGCTGAGCGACGAAGAAAGGAAACGGCGGGAGCAGGAAACTACGAATCGAGTGGAAGCCATGGCGCGCCGCGAATACGATCACAAGTTCGATCAGGCCGCGCTGGATAAGCTCCAGGCCATGGGCGTGAAGCTGGTTCCGGTCGAGTTTCCCAAGTTTCCGTACCCGGCCATGCGCACGATGCTGGTAGCCGAGGCGGCGGCAGCCTTCGATGATCTCACGCGCAGCGGGCGGGACAAACTGCTCACGCAGCAGACCCGCGATGACTGGCCCAATACCTTCCGCAGCGCGCGCTTCATCCCGGCCGTCGAATACCTGCAGGCCAGCCGCGCGCGTCTTACCGCGATGGAAATCGTGGCCAAAGTCTTTGCCGAGTTCGACGTCATCGTTGCGCCTACTTTCAGCACGCAATTGCTGATTACGAACCTGACCGGACATCCGGCGTTGATTTTGCCCAACGGATTGCGTGGCGACGACGCGCCCAAAGCGCGGGTGCGCGAAAATGGCGAAGTGGATGGCGGCGGACCGGGAACTCCGTTGAGCCTCACCTTCCTGGGGCAACTTTATGGCGAAGCGAAGATGCTGGCGCTGGCCAAGGCGTATCAGGATGCTACGGGTTTCCATCTGCAGCACCCGAAGCTTGAGGCTGCATCCTGAAATCCGGCAGCGCACTCTCCGGAGGGTTATCCAGGGCAAAAAGCTTTTACCTATTGCGCTTATAATGAAAAAGAATTAGATTCTCGGGGATCGCTTTCCATTCAGTTCATTCCGGTCGCGGCTCAAGTTGGCAGCCGCGGTAAACAGCAGAGGACTGTCCAAAAGACGACGGGATGAGCAATCTCTTGCGCTTCGTTGCAAAAACTTGCATGCGAGATAAAAAGCTGCAAAGTAGAACAACGTAACAGTTATTCATCTTGTATCCGAAAGTTGATGAATGGCACAGAAAGTTAAAGCGACTAAAGCCAAACTGATTAATATCTGTTCGTGGGTAAGCGAGGGTTACGGGGAATCCAATTGAGCAGAGTCGCTTCTTGGCACACTCGATTCGTTAAAGCCAGGTTTAGATTTTTGGAACAAGATGCGATTCTTGTGGCATTAAGGATTTTCTCATGTAGTCTAGTGGACAATTTTTCCGGAGATATTTTTCTGAAGATGCAAATTGGAGGAGCAAAGAAATGAAGATCGCCACGCGTTTGGTTTTTGCGCTAGTGCTAGTTGCTGGAACATGGGCGAGTGCTCAGGGGCCGGCGCCCGGTCCCGGGCCGGTTTCGTTTCCCGGACCCCAAGCCCAAGGGCCTTCTGTCAACTGATCCCAAAATGCTTTTGTTTGGTAATCCAGAGGAAGCTGATTTAGGCTGACTCATGAATGGCACCGACAAGTTGGATCTGGGACTTACTGGCGTGGCTTTCACTGCCGCTGCTTGGTTTGCTGGCAGCCGTGATTTTCTGGCGACGACTGCAACGTAAGTTCCCTCTTTTCCTTGTCTATGTGCTGACGGCTTTTTTTGTCGGTGTCATTCGCTTTGTCGTCTACAAACTCTGCTCGAGCCTCGTTTATCTTTATGTCTTTTGGGCGTCAGATGTGGTGGTCGTCCTGGCGGCTCTTCTGGCCATCTATGAAACCTTCCTACGCCGCATTTTTCCCGGATTTGCGGCAGTCCGGTTTTATCGTTATCTGTTTCCCGCTGCAGCCGTGATTATCGCCATATTGGGTTTTTTGTCCGCAGTCCGTTCCCATGACACCAGAACCGCTTTCTACATGACCACCCGTGTTCTGGACTTCATTCGCTCGGCGGTCATTGGTTTCTTTGTTGCTGTCATTCTTCTGATGGGTCGCCAATTCAGCGGATATGAATTCAGCATAGCGGCTGGTTTCGGCATTCAATCGGCAGTGGCTCTCGCCAATGCCGCAATACGTATGCAAATGCACTATGCATCAACGCCGCTGGACCGCTTTGAACCCGTAGCTTTCGATGCCGCTTGCTTGATTTGGCTATGGACGTTCGCGAACAAGAAGAATCTGCCGCAGCCTCAGTCGACAGCTGTGCTCTTGGATCCGGACGCGCTGCATCAAGCCAGAAGATGGGAAGATGTTCTCAAAGACTTTCTGACGCCGGGCAAACGCTTGTAATGGTTTCTCGCTGACGCGAGGTCAAAACTTCTCAGCTTACAGGCTCTGGGCCAGAGCGTCGTGCAGGCTGGAGAACTTCAGGCACGTCAGGTTGTCGGCTTTGTCTTTAAGCTGCGAGTAGGCGGGAATCAGGCCCGAGGAAAGAAGGTGCTGGACCTGCGCCGACCGCCGCGCGGCCACCATGGGTATCCAGCTAAACCAATTCCTCACGCGCAGGACAATCAGCGTCATAAACGAATACAGGCGAACATGCACGCCGGCATCGATCATTTCCTGAGCCAGCGAGGCGATCAACTGGTTTCCACTCTGCAGCTGGCTATAACCGAGCTGTTGCAGGAGGGTCGCATTGTGGCTCATGCGGTGCAGGCACTCGATGGTAAGACCCAGCTGCTGGCGGTAGATTCGAAGCAGTTCTTCCTGACCGTACGTTTCCTGCAGATAGCGCTGCTGCGCCGGGCTGATCAGATCGCGCAAAACCTCTACATCCACGGGAAGGAATGCCGGCAGCAGCTCCCCAAGGTCCACCTTCCTGGAGTGCCGTTTCCGAGCATTCAGGAAAGCGGCATACAACAACAGAAGGAGCAACCCTGCTGACAATCCTATCCAGATGGCGAACATAGAAGTTGGCATTTTCCGTTCAGAATTGCTTCACATGCAATCTACCCCTGGCGTTAACCTTAGGTCAATTTAAATTGTTCTCAGTAAACACTTTAGTAATTCTGGCTTCCCGAAACAAAATGAGCGGTCCCGTTAACCCCGTTTTGACCTGTGATTTCTTTAGTTTCCGGGCGGCCTGCTCTCACCCGATTTTCCGGAAAGGACGATCGCAGGCACCTCCTGTTTCCGTACAAGATCGTTATAGGCCGGCACGTCAGTGCCCAAAATCTGCTTCCACTTCGCCAATTGTTCGTCTAACTGTTTGCTCAGCGTGTCAAAGACTTCATACGAAACCTGCGTGGGCGCTGAATCGGCACTCTCTACCACCCCACCCAGGGCTACCAGGTAATTGTTCAGGCGAATGGGATAATTCAGCACATCCTGGCCGCTTTTGGCCTTGGTCTGGATCAGTACTTCTTCGACCTCGGTCATTTTCTTGTCCAGCTGCTTGCCAGCGTCGGCCACGGCTTTCGCCTGAGGCTGATTTTCGAGTCGCTTGTTGAGCGCGGTAATCTGAGCGCGGATGTCGCGAATCTGGTTTACGGTCTCATGCGCCTGGGTGACCCGGTCGCGGATCTTGAGGAGCAGATCAAACTCCTTTTCCAGGTCCTGCTGTGTGACTTTCAGCCGGGGATCGCGGACAATTTCGAGCGGCGCGGTGTACTGCTTGCCGTTTACGGTAAGCCGCACCTGGTACGTTCCGGGCAGGGCCTCCGGACCGTCAGTATTGCCGGCCCAAAGCGGGGAATGGGGTACTCGGGTTGCGCCTTCGTAACGCATATCCCAGACAAAGCGGTTCAAGCCGGCCCCAGTGGGCAAGCCCTGTTCCTGCGGACGGCCAAATCCTTCTTCCTCGCCAGGGCCTTCACCTGGCTGAGTCTTGGGCGGATATTTCCGGATAACCTGTCCTTTCTGGTCCACGATTTCGAGCGTCATCGGCGAGTTCTTCGCGTTCTCGGCCGGCTCATTTCCCGCGGTTTCAGTCTTCGGCGGAACAGGCGCGTTTGCCGGATGCGATTCTCCCGGCTCTTTTCCTGCTGCGGCTTCTGCACCGGTGGCCGGGGCAGCGCCTTGAGCCTTTTTCTCTTCCGGTTTCTTCTCGCCCGGCTTTTTCAAAGCCGTTTTGAGTGAGTAATAAATCACTGCACCGGCAGGAGGATTCTGGCCTCGTTCTCCTCCGCCTCCGCCAAACCCACCGCCGAAGGTCGTGTGGTTCGCCGGGCTCGGCGCATACAGATGGACGTCCTCATTGGCGCTCTCAGTTTTGTACTGTTGCAGCGGCGAGAGATCATCCAGAATCCAGAATGAGCGGCCGTGTGTGGCGGCGATCAGATCGTTGTCGTGAACGTAGAGGTCATAGACAGGTGAGACGGGAAGATTTCCCTGCAACGACTGCCAGTTCGCGCCGTCATCAAAAGAGAAAAACACGCCAAGCTCCGTGCCGGCATAGAGCAGGCCTTTACGCCTGGGATCTTCGCGCACGGCATGGACGAACGCATCTGCTGGAATGCCATGGGTGAGGCTGGTCCAGGTTTTGCCGAAATCGGTGGTCTTGAAAATGTACGGCGCGAAATCGTCCATCTTGTGCCGCTGAACCGCGACGTATGCCGTGCCCGCAGCATGCGGCGAGGCCTCAATCATGTCGACCGTTCCCCACTCCGGCATGCCTTTGGGAGTGACGTCGGACCACTTCTTCCCGCCATCCGTGGTCACGTGAACCAGGCCATCGTCCGAACCGGCCCAAATCAGATCCTTTTGCAGGGGCGACTCCACCACGGAAAAGATCGTGTCATAGACTTCCACGCCGGTGTTGTCTTTGGTGATCGGACCACCGGCCGCGACCTGCTTGCCCTTGTCATTGCGTGTCAGATCCGGGCTGATGATCTGCCAGCTCATACCTTCGTCGGACGATTTGAAGAGAACCTGCGCTGCAAAGTAGAGAGTTTTGGGATCGTGCGGCGAGAAGACGATCGGCTCGGTCCACTGAAAGCGGTATTTCTGATCAGCCGCAGCTGCGCCTATGGGATTGATCGGCCATGGCGTTATATTTTTTTCCTGCTCCGTGCGATGGTCATAGCGGGTGATCTCTCCGCCATACGAGCCGGCATAAACGACCTCCGGATCACGCGGATCAGGGGCGAGGTAGCCGCTCTCGCCGCCGCCTGCGGCGTACCAACTGGTGCGATCGATTCCACCGGGCGCGGCGCTGGCGATGGCCACGGATGAGTTGTCCTGCTGCGCGCCGTAGAGATAATAAGGAAAGCGATTGTCAGTGGTTACGTGGTAGATCTGCGCTGTCGGTTGATTGGCTTGGTTGGTCCAGCTTGCGCCCCCGTTGGTGCTCACGTTAGCCCCGCCGTCATTCGATTCGATCATGCGTTTGGCGTCGTTGGGATCGATCCAGAGGCCGTGATTGTCGCCATGCGGCACGCGGATCGGCCGGAAGGTACGCCCGCCGTCATTGGAGTGATACATGCCGGTGTTGAGCACATAAACGCCGTCGCTGCTGCCGGGATCGGCAAAAACGTGAGTGTAATAGAAAGCTCGCTGGCGATACTGGCGGTCGCTGTTGGTGAGCGTCCAACTATCACCGCCGTCATCGGAACGGAAGAGACCGCCCTTATCAGCTTCCACCAGTGCCCACACGCGATTGCCGCTGTTGGCAACGGCTACGCCAATGCGTCCCAGGGTTCCTTCGGGCAGGCCGTGGCCGGATAGATGTTTCCAGGTTGTGCCGCCATCGGTGCTGCGATACAGGCCGCTGCCGGGGCCGCCGCTATCCATGCCCCAGGGCGAGCGACGCGCCTGCCACAGAGAAGCAAAGATGATGTTGGGATTGTTGGGATCGAGCGAGAGGTCGATGCCGCCTGAGTTTTCATCCTTGTAGAGAACTTTGCTCCAGGTTTTGCCGCCGTCGGTGGTGCGAAAGATTCCGCGCTCGGCGTTCGGTCCAAAGGTATGTCCGAAAGCCGCGACATAAGCAATATCAGGATTCTTGGGATGCACGGCAATGCGTCCGATTGCGCGCGTGTCGCGGAGGCCCATGAACGCCCAGGTTTTGCCGCCGTCGATCGACTTATAAACACCGTTTCCGTTGATGATGTCGCCGCGAATGCAGGCTTCGCCTGTGCCGGCATAAATCACGTTGGGATCCGAAGGCGCCACCGCGATGGCTCCGATCGAGGGCGACATATCTTTTGTCTTGTCCGTCATAGGATGCCAGGTGAGCCCGCCATCCGTGGTCTTCCAAACACCGCCGCCGGTGGCGCCAAAATAGTAGGTGTGCGGATTGCCCACCACGCCGCTTACTGCCAGCACTCGTCCGCCACGGTAAGGGCCAACCAGTCGCCAAGTGAGTCCATGCCACGGACCTTTGGCCTCCTGTTGATCGTCCTTGTCATTTTCTGACGATGCTGCGTTGCCGTTCTCAGTCGTTTTCTCCTGCTGGCCGGCGGATTTTTCACTGCTCACGGCCTGTGCTTTTTTGCTCGACGGGTTTGACTGCTTTTGCTTGCCGCTCGACTGGGCCAACGCGCACGAGCAACAGAGAGCGACGACAAGAAGCACAACAAAGCACCGGCTCATGGTTCTTACAGGGCGATTCATAGCAAAAGGAGATTTTTCGAACAAAGCAGCGCAGATCATGGTGTGACCCCTCTTCGACTAACGATAGTTTTGGAACCGCACATCCTAAATTCCAAACGGACAAATGGCAATCCAGCTCAGCAGAGGCAAAACCTGAGCGAAGGACAGTTAAGAAAATCAAGTTGCAAGAGGGATAAACCATTGATTTCATTAGTGTAACTATAATTAAAAATCATTAATTTCATATTGACACTGCTGAGAGATGCTGTTATTTTTCCGCACTGCTTGACGTTTCGAACGCGGGAAGCGTGAGCAGCAAGACCACTTCAAACTGCAAGCCGATCTTCGTACCCGTCACCTTTTGGCAGACATTCCCCAATCGTCTGCAGTGCGGCTAGATCCTCGACCGTGGGCCACGGTTTCACTTGAAATCTGGAGGAACGCAATGAAGAGGCGGAAACTTCCCTTGTTGCTGTGTATTGCTGCGCTGGCAGGAGCATTTGCCATCGTCGGCATCGCACAGTCAGCCACGCAAGCAGTGACTGGTTTCAACACCCCACTCAACAATGACCAATCGGGCGCAGTAAGCAACGGCTTCACCGACAACGCGACCTTCGCTGCTGACGAAGGCGTCTTCATGGAAGAAGAAGATATCGGTGACGGCCTGGGCCCGGTTTATAACACGCGCAGCTGCGTCGATTGCCATGTACAGCCCAATGTCGGCGGCACCAGCCAGGTCACCGAACTGCGCGTCGGCCACGACGATGCCAGTGGCAATTTCGTCAATCCGAGTCTCACCATTAACGACGGACAAACCACGATTCCCAACCGCTCGTTGGTCAATGATCGCGCGATCTGCGCTCAGGATAGCGCCAACGTTCCCGGAGCAGAAAATATCCGCGCTTTGCGCGCTACAACCAACGTGCTGGGCGATGGTTACGTGGAATCCATTGACAGCAACACGCTGCTGGCGATCGCCAATGCTCAGCCCGGACAGAGCCGCGGTCAGATTGCCGGCCAGTTCATTCAAGTGCCGGTATCGGAAGCGCCTGGTCAGGTGCGCGGCGGACGCTTCGGCTGGAAGAACCAGCAGGCCAGCCTGCTCTCCTTCGCGGCGGACGCATACGTGAATGAGCAGGGCATCACCAGCCGCCTGCAGCCCAACGAAAGCACGACGGTGTGTGACACAGTGGCGGATCCCGAGGACCATCCCGACGCGAATGGCCTTGCGGATATCGATCACTTTGCCCGGTTCATGCGCGCCAGTCAGGCGCCGCCAGTTGATGCCATTCTGGCAGCCACGGCGGAGGCACAAGCTGGAGCCCAGATATTCAACTCCATCGGCTGCAACATCTGCCACGTGACCTCCATCACCACCGCTCCGGCCGGAACGGTGATCAATGGCGGCGCGTTCACGGTGCCGGCGGCCCTGGGCAACAAAATCATCCACCCGTATAGCGATTTCCTATTGCACGACGTAGGTACGGGCGATGGCATTGTGCAGAACGGCGGACAGGCGACAGCCAACAAGATGCGTACCATGCCCTTGTGGGGCGGGCGTACGCGCGACCGGCTGATGCATGACCTGCTTTCGTTTACCAGGAACGATGCGATTCTGCGCCACGGCGGAGAAGCCACGGGAGTGATCAACAATTACCGTGCTCTCACCACCTGGCAGAAGAACCAGCTGATCACGTTCCTGCAATCGCTGTAAGCTCTGCAAGTTTTTCTGCAAGAGTTGTTGCGGCGGGACCCGTAATCCGGGTCTCGCCCTTTTCCTTCCGGAATTGAAGTTGCTGTCTCAACCATGGATCAGAAACATTCCCGAAATGGAACGCAGGTGTTCTTTCGTCTGATGGATTTGACCAGTGTCTATAAGGGCTTTATCGCTCGTTTGGCGTTGACTCGGCATTCCGAGTTGCTGTATGTTTTGCGCGCGTATTCTGCTGCGCGGGCGTTGCTTCGGCAACGCGAGGCGGAGCGCATCTATTTCCTACCCGTCCACTTTTGGCAGACAGTCGCGATCGTCTGCAGTACGGCAGAGTTCTTGCTGCAAAGTGCATTTCCATCAAAATTCAGGAGAAACACGCAATGACGAGGCGGAAACTTCCCTTATTTCTGTGCATCGCTGCCGTGGCTATTGCTTGCGCAATCGTAGGCATTGCCCAGGGAGCGACACAGGCACCAGCGGCTTTTGCAACACCGCTCAACAATAATCAGTCCGGCGCAGTAAGCAACGGCTTCACCGACAACACAACCTTCGCTGCCGACGAAGCCGTATTCATGGAAGAAGAAGATATCGGGGACGGTCTCGGCCCCGTCTACAACACGCGCAGCTGTGTCGATTGCCATGTCCAACCCAACGTGGGAGGCACCAGCCAGGTCACTGAGCTGCGTGTAGGCCACAACGACGTCAACGGTAATTTTGTAAACCCCAGCATCACCATCAATGACGGGCAAACCACTATTCCTAATCGCTCGCTGGTGAATGACCGTGCAATCTGCGCACAGGACAGCGCCAACGTTCCCGGAGCAGAAAACATTCGTGCATTGCGCGCGACGACCAACGTGCTGGGTGACGGCTTTGTGGAGGCCATCGACAGCAACACGCTGCTGGCGATCGCCAATGCGCAGCCCGGACAGAGCGGTGGTGCGATTGCCGGCACCCTGATCCAGGTGCCGGTATCGGAAGCGCCCGGCCAGAATCGAGCTGGACGTTTCGGCTGGAAGGACCAGCAGGCCAGCCTGCTCTCCTTTGCCGCGGATGCATACGTAAATGAGCAGGGCATCACCAGCCGTCTGCAGCCCAACGAAAGCACGACGGTGTGCGATACAGTGGCCGATCCAGAAGACCATCCCGACGCGAACGGCCTGGCGGACATCGACCACTTTGCCCGGTTTATGCGCGCCTCGCAGGCTCCGCCAGTCGATGCAATTCTGGCGGCCACTGCGGATGCACAAACCGGCGCCCAGATATTCAATTCCATCGGCTGCAACATCTGTCACGTCACCTCCATCACCACGGCTCCGGCAGGAACCGTGATCAACGGTGGCGCGTTCACTGTGCCTGCTGCCCTGGGGAACAAGATCATCCATCCATATAGCGACTTCCTGCTGCACAACGTAGGTACGGGCGACGGCATTGTGCAAAACGGCGGCCAGGCTACGGCCAACCTGATGCGGACCATGCCGCTGTGGGGCGGGCGCACGCGCGACCGGCTCATGCATGATCTGCTTACCTTTACCAGGAACGAGGCAATTCTGCGCCACGCGGGCGAAGCCACGGGAGTGATCAACAACTACCGCGCGCTCACCACCCAGCAGAAGAACCAGCTGATCACGTTCCTGCAATCGCTGTAAACACTGTAAGTTTTCCTGCAAGAGTTGTTGCGGCGAGGCCCATGCGCGTTCGGGTCTCGCCGCTTTTCTTTTTTTGAGTTCAGGTTGAGCATGCAACCGAGCTCAAGGGTGTTCCCAAAACGGTACAAATCCTGTCGATTTGATTAAAGCTTTCTCGCTCAATCGTTGACTCTGGATTCCGAGTTGCTGTATGTTTGCGTCCTCTCGAAGCGCTGCTGTCGCGGTTCGCAAGGGGACAGCAGAGCGCACACGGTTTTTCGCACCGTTCACCTTTGGCAGACAATTCTCAATAGTCTGCAGTACGGCAGAGATTCTCTCTACAAGACAAAATTTCAAAACCTTTTAGGAGGAACTCGCAAATGACGAGGCGGAAATTCCCTGTTTTAACGATCACAATCGCAGCGTTTTTCCTGGCTGCAGCAGGAACAGCGTTTGCGCAAGTCAACGATCCCGGCGTTCGAAGCTCGACGGGAGTCAATGCCGGCCAACCGCTGGCATCCATTTCGGCCAATCCCAATGATCTGGCCTTTTTCAATAGCGGCCTCGCACAGTTCAACGAACAGCAGACAGTTACTGGAGATAACCCAGGTCTCGGACCACGGTTCAACCTGGACGGGTGCGGTGGATGCCACTCTCAGCCGGCTCCCGGCGGAACCAGCCCCAGCGCCAATGTCTTTCCCAACGTGGGGCCCAATCCGCAGAGCCAGGCGATCGTCAACGGCTTAGTAAGCGGCTCAACCAACACCATCCCATCTTTCGTTGCAGCCAACGGCCCGGTGCGCGAAGCCCGCTTCCCGTTCTTCTTTAATGCCAACGGCACGGCCAACACCAATAACCCGAATGGCGGCGTCGAGGACCTGTTCACGGTTTCCGGCCGCGCCGATGCGGGTTCTTGCAGCCTGACGCAGCCCAGCTTTGCCCAGGCCGCTGCGGCCAACAACCTGATCTTCCGCATTCCCACGCCGGTGTTTGGCTCGGGCTTGATGAACAACATTGACGACTCAACCCTGTTAAGAAATCAGGCAAACCAGGCTGGCAATACGTTCGGCATAGCGGGGACGTTCAATCATAACGGTAACGATGGCACCATCAGCCGCTTTGGCTGGAAGGCGCAGAATAAATCGCTGCTGCTGTTTGCCGGCGAAGCCTACAACGTGGAAATGGGCATCACCAACGAGATCTTCCAACAAGACCGGCCACTACCGGGAGAAGACGGCAATGGTGGAAGCGGCCAAACCGGACTCCCGTCGAACTGCCTGAACCTTGCCGGGGTCGGCTACCCGGAGGACATCACCCACTCTGACGGCACCGACGCTTCGAGCAGCTCCAGCGATATCACGCTGTTCAAAGTGTTCATGGAAGACCTGGCCCCGCCCACGCCTTCCACGAGTGTTCCCGGCGGCGCGGCTTCGATCAGCCGCGGCCGCGCGAATTTCATTGCCGTTGGCTGCGCCGTTTGCCATACGCCATCGCTCACCACTCAGCCCTCGCACCTGACGGCGGGATTGGGCAACGCAACTGCCAATCTGTTCTCCGATCTTGAGGTCCACCACATGGGCACAGGGTTGGCGGACAACGTCTCCCAGGGCGGAGCTGGCGGAGACCAGTTCCGCTCAGCGCCGTTGTGGGGACTGGGACAGCGCATCTTCTTCCTGCACGATGGCCGCACCAGCAACCTGATCACGGCCATCAATGCGCATAGCAGCACCGGATCGGAGGCAAACGGTTCGATCAGCGCCGCCGCTGCCCTGAGCTTCAGCGCGCAGCAGGATCTGATCAATTTCCTGCGCTCGCTGTGATTTTGTCTATGTGACCATTTGCCTGGCGAGGCACAGATTTGTGTCTCGCCAGCTTTTCGAAGGACAGTACGCAGCGTAGCAGCCGGCGGCTTTGTTTGGGAGGAAGAGAAGTATGCGGTCCAGAGATTTGGGTTTCCTGATTGCTATCTGTCTGTTGCCATCATGCGTAGCGTGGGGTCAAAGTATCCATCCGGCCCAGGATGACACAGTCCAAAATGCCCCAATCCAAAACGCTCCGGCTCAAAATTCTCGTGTCGGGCCTGCTTCACCCTCGAATGGCGGTGATTTTTCCACCATCACCCATCCCAAGCCTGAAACGATCGTGCCCAGGGACACAATCCTCGTCAAAGGCGCATGGTCGAGCACCAGCGATGCCACGACGCCGATGCCGGAAGGCGGCAGCGTGACCAACAATGTCTTCACCGACCACTATTTTGGCATCACGTACCCTCTGCCGCGGGGATGGATGCAGCAGTTCGGCCCCCCGCCTCCGTCGGATACTGGGAGATACGTGCTGGCGCAGCTGGGCCAGAGTGGCAGCTTCCACTTGGGCCAGAGCGATGGCGCCAAAGGCAGCATCATTTTCGGGGCCCAGGACATGTTTTTTAGTCCGCTGCCGGTCGCCAATGCACGGCAGTTTGTGAACTACTCCAGGAAGCACCTGCCCGAATATTACAAAGCGGAACTCCAGCCAACGCAGACCACGGTTGGCGGCCAGTCCTTCATGTTCTTTGCCTATTGGTCTCCAGATGCGGAACTGCACTGGTACGTGCTGGCCACCCAGATTCGCTGCCACACCGTGGAAATCGTATTGATGAGCCGTGACACGAAGACGCTGGAAGACCTGGTCCGGGATATGAACACCAAAATGAAATTGCCGGCGGAGGCCGGTTTGACCGGAGGCACGGGCGGGGGCGATGTCCCCGTGTGCATCAAGGGCTACGCAGCCGGCGACAACGTGCTTGAGCGGATTGATCCCGTGCTTACGCAAAACCGGTATAACGCAATTCCGGTGCGCATCATCATCGACAAGGAAGGCAAGGTCAGGCACATCCACTTTCTGAGCGCATATCCTGAGCAGGAAAAAGCGATCAGTGATGCCTTGAAGCAGTGGAAGTTCCGGCCGTACGAACGGAACGGGCAGCGGCTCGAGGTTGAAACCGGCATCATGTTTGGCACAGCCCCCCGGGCTGTTCCGGCAACTGACTCAACGACAGATTGATGCGGAGGCAAAGCCTCGCGAAGATTTTCGAATCAACGACTACAGGCACGGTGCTGCCCTCTTCTTGCTACAGGGAAAGCGGGGATTGTTGGAAGCCGATCCTGGGAAACAAGTGATCTATGAATATCAGATCTGGAATCAAAAGCGCTCTTTGGCTTGTTTGCTGCTTTTACGCCCTTTCGGCTTATGCCGCCGATACCATCCACGGCACGGTGCGCAACCAGACGACCGGCAAAGCGGCCGCCGATGACGAGGTCATCCTGCTGCGTTTGCAAAATGGCATGGAGGAGGAAGGCAAGGCGCGCACCGATGCCCAAGGAGCGTTTGCTCTCAGCATAGTCTCCAATGCGCCGCACGTGGTCCGAGTGGTTCATCAAGGCGTGAACTATGACCAGACCGTGACGAGCGCTTCTCTTCAGATCGGGGTCTTTGACGCAGTCGAGGCGATTCCAGAGCTGAGCGGCAGACTCGGGATCGTGAAGGTGGAATCGGACGGCGAGGTGTTGAAGGTTACGCAAATGTATTCGATCGATAACGAATCCACCCCGCCGGTCACCCAGGCCAGTCCGCGAAATTTTGAATTTTTCCTGCCCTCCGGGGCAAAGCTGGATTTATTCCAAGCCAGGAAAGCTGGGGCGATTTGGGTCAATCTGGCCCCGGTTCCGGTCCCCGCGCGAAAAGGTGTTTTTGCCGTAGATTTTCCGATGCGGCCGGGCGAAACGCTGTTCAAATTCACCTATCGGCTTCCCTATGCAGGACGCGCGAGTCTGCATGTAAGGCTGCCATATCCAATTCAGCATCTTGCTGTCGTTCATCCCGCCTCGATTTCATTCAAGGCTTTACGCCCGGGCTCCTTCACCGGCTCCGGCGAGGTACAGGGTATGCGGCTTGAGCTACCGGCCAACCAGCCGGTGAAAGGCGAGGTCCCGGCCTTCGAGATTTCCGGGGCCGGTACTGCGCCTGAACCGGCGTTGCCGGGCCAGGCCAGCCGTCAGGCGGCGCCAACTTTTTCTGCTCTTGCCGAAAATTCCCGCACGCAGCCGGCGGCAACGGGAGATGCCGCGGCTCCCGCCGCTGATGCCGCGCATCTCCAATCGAAATCGCAGCTCTGGCTCGTGCTGGCTGGAATCGTGGCAATTTTGAGTGCGATGATTGCCGGCTGGCGGGCAAAGAAAATTCGTCTGGCCGGGGGCGCGTCTTCGGGGAAGCAATCCCTAATAGAAACACTGAAAGAAGAACTGAACCGACTGGAACTCGAGAAGCTGCAAGGCCTGATCTCCCCTGAACAGTATGACTCAACCAGGCAGGCATTAAATCTGAGCCTGAAACGCGCCTCCGCCAGGAGCGAGCACTGATGAAGAGGGGGCTGTTGGGAGTATCATTCTTGGCTTGGGTCCGTTTTTCGGGACCCGGCCCGTTCTGAAATTCAGGTATCAGGGGACAATGATGAGTCGCACGAAATTCTTCTTGCTCGTACGTCTCGCAATGGTTGCAATCGCGTGTGCCGCTCTCGGAGGTTGCAACAGCAGCTCAAACAGTCAGCCGGTAGAAAAATCGATTGCAGCTCCTGCTCCGCAAGCGTCTGCCGCTCCCACGGCAAAGCCTGTTGCCAAGCTTCCGCCACCGACTCGGGCTGAGATCGAAGCCGCTTTTCACCGCGTCTTTGGCAATGATCTCATCGCCAACGCCTCCAACCGCCAGTCATACATCGTGGGCGACTTCAACGGCGATGAATCAGAGGACCTTGCCATCATCGTCCGGCCGGCGCCGGGCAAACTTGCTGACGTGAATAGCGAGCTTTCCAACTGGACCATTCAGGACGCCGACCATGCTTTCATTGCGGCTCCAGGCAAAACCATGGTGGTTGCACCTCATCAGGAACGTCCACACATTGAATCGGGGGAAGAGGTTCTGGCCATCATTCATGGCTACGGTCCGCAAGGGTGGCGTAACCCTGAAGCGCGCCAGGCTTACCTGGTCAAACATGCCGCGGCCACTCTTCTGGGCACCGCTCCATCGCTGAGCCAGAAAGCCATCCGCGTTATGAAACTGCCCTATGAAACCGACATCATCAAGCAGGTCCGTAACAACAGAAAAGGCTTTCTTTTCTGGACAGGCGGCGTCTACGCCTGGCATCCGAGCGAAGGATGAAGACAATTGGTAAATGGGTAATTTGGTAAGTTGGTAAAGTGAAATTGGTAATGAGAGCGACGACAAACGCCCTAACCCTTCGTTCTTGCAATTACCAAGTACTTGTTCACCAATTCTGCTTGACCTCTCCGTCCCTCTCATTTAGCTTTTCATCGTCTGGTTATTTGGGAAGCGCGGTGAGAATCCGCCACTGCCCCGCAACTGTATTCGCTGAGAATCTGGACACATGCCACTGGGTGGCCGCCGTTCACGCGTGATTTTGGCGTGAACAGATCCGGGAAGGCGTTCAGCTTCGTTGAGGCGTAAGTCAGGAGACCGGCCAGATGCCCGTCAGTGGGCGTTTCCGGCTGCGCTGGGAGGCCGGAGAGCTTTCTTGCAATGAATGCATCCGGTTCCGCAAGGAACCTCAGGCCTGACTGGTTCTGTTGCAAATGTCTTCGCTTGAGGAAAGCTTTCCCTCAACCTCTTCGATCATCTGATTTTTGATCTTTGCTCAGTTGGCCGTTTCCGCTGACTACTTCCGAGGGAGGAGTCACAACATGCGTTCAATCCGACGCGCCAGGCTCGCGCTGGCGTTTGCACTCACCGCGCTCTCGACTTTTGCCGCCACTCCGAGCAAAAACATTCATGGAACTATTACCGATCCGCTCGGGGCCGCCGTCGCCGGCGCGCAAGTACAGCTTTTGCGTGACGGCAAGCCCGTGGCTGTTGCCATTACCAACGTTGAAGGCAAGTATCAATTCAGCCCGCTGGCAGCCGGCCGCTACCAGGTGAGGGCTGAAGCTCCAACCTTCGCGGCCCGGCAGAGCGATGCGATCTACCTCGGCCACAGCAATGCCACGGTTGATCTTGCTCTCAAACTGCCCAGCATTTCACAGCAAATCGTAGTCTCGGCCACCGGTACTCAGGTTCCCGATACTCAGGTGGGCGCCGCAGTCTCAGTGGTTCCCGAAGACCAGTTTCAGTTCAAGCTTCCTGCATTAGAGCCGCTGCGCCAGGTACCGGGCGTGCAGGTGTTGGAAAATGGACAGCGAGGCATTAATCAGTCGGTGTTCATACGCGGAGGCAACAGCAACGCCAATGCGGTGTGGCTGGATGGTGTTCCCATCACTGAGATCGGCGGCACAGTGGATTTTGGCAATGTCTTTACCACAGGCGTAGACCAGGTCGAAGTGCTGCGTGGCCCGAATAGCGTCCTTTACGGAGCCGACGCGCTGGCTGGCGTAATCAACCTGACCACCGCAAGAGGGAAGACCTTTCGTCCCGAGCTCAGCTACGCCTTTGACGGCGGCAACTTCAACTCGTTGCATCATGATGTCTCGGTTGGCGGCATCTTCCGCCAACTCGATTATTACAGTGAGTTCTCGCGCTTTGATACCAACAATGCCGAGCCCAACGCCAAGTACCACAACGCTACTTATGCCGGTAACTTCGGCTGGACGCCACTCGCCTCGACAGAGCTGCGCCTGACCGTTCGGCGCTCGAATGACAACGCTGGAGTTCCCAACGCCATTGATTTTTTCGGAATTCCCGACGACTCCTTCCAGCCAACGCACAACACCTATATCTCGGCAACATTCCAGAATCAGACGACCTCGCACTGGCACAACCTGCTTCGTTATGGCGCTACGCGCCTTGATTCCCAGTTCGTCAACCCCTCGCCTTCAGGGATTTTTGATCCGGCCTCCGGCAACTTTCTCGGACAGCTGTTAACGATTCGCGGGGCGAATGGCTTCAGCACCACGGGCCAGGCGATTCTCGATTTTCCCGGATCCTATCCTCTGCAGTCGTTTATCCTGACCAACACTGATTTTGCCGATGTTCAATCGGACTACACTTTTTCTCCCCACCTTACGGCGCTCTTCGGTTTCCGCTACGCCAACGAAAGATCGGATGGGATTGGTCGCACAAACCGCAGTTACACGGGCGAACTGCACGGCAGCCTCGGCAGCCGTTTGTTCGCGACGATCGGCGCGGGCATTGAAGACAACGCAGTCTTCGGCGTGGTTCCGACGCCCCGCGTCTCCATTGCTTACTATCTGGTTCGTCCACGCTCCAGTGGACTGCTGAGCGGGACCAAGATCCGGGCCAACTACGGGCAGGGAATCAAGGAGGCTGACATATTTTCAGACAGCTTCTCGCTCTTTGGCGTGCTTTCACAGCTCCCCAACGGAGCGCAACTTATCTCGCAATTCAACGTTGCGCCGATACGCCCGGAACGTTCGCGCAGCTATGACGTCGGCGTAGAGCAGCTTGCCTGGAAAGGCCGCGTCAGGCTGAACGCCACCTTTTTCTACAATCGCTTTACCGACCAGTTGGAGGACGTCCCCCAGAGCGGCCTGATCTCTCTCGGCGTTCCTAACGCACTTGCGGTGAACGCGCCTTTTGGCGCTTTTGTGAACTCCCTGGCTACCCGTGCGTTCGGCGCAGAAACCGACCTTGAACTTCATCTCGGGCACGGACTCACCGCACGCGCTGCCTACACCTATCTTGATGCTGTTGTGTTGCGTTCGTTTTCGAGCGATGAGCTCTTCCCATCGATCAACCCGGCGTTTCCCACGATTCCTATCGGCCAGTTTTCGCCGCTGGTGGGAAATCGGCCGTTCAACCGCGCTCCGAATGCCGGCAGTTTCTATCTCGGCTACGCGCGGAAGAAGCTCGCGCTGACCCTGAGCGCCAACTTGGTCAGCCGGCGCGACAGCAGCACGTTCCTTTCCGACGCCAACTTTGGCCCGACCATGCTTCTACCCAACCACGATCTGGCGGCGGCGTATCAGAAATTCGACTTCGGCGGCAGCTATCGGTTCAATCCCCACCTTGAGTTTTACGCCGCGATGGAAAACCTGGGCAGCCAACACTATGACCCGGTCCCAGGGTTTCCGGCGCTTCCGTTCAACTATCACGCCGGCATCAAGCTGACCGTGGGCGGGGAGTCGTGGAAGTAACGTAATCGGTAAAATCCTTTTTTTAAGGCCGGCGCTTCGCCGGCCTTTTTTTGAGCATTCCGGCTATAGTTTTTCAAACGCTTTTTCAAACCGCAATCGGACGGGTGACCAAAGGCCATCTACCAACGACCTCATGCCAGCGCCCAGCGATTGAACTTATGATTAAGGTGGAAGGGCCGTCTGGGCCTTGTCTCCCCATGGAACTTACAGCCGAAACAAAACTGAGTTCGCCACAACACTATTCGCCCACCTCGACGCCGGTGCTGGATGTGTTTCGGCCGCTGCCGCCACAGACCAAGGACGGTCTGAGCGCAGGCGAGTACTTTCTCCTCAGCAGTCTGATTATTTTGACGCTCGTGGCGATTCCCAGCCTGCGGGCGGTGCTGGCAAAGATATCTCCCGATCCGGACAGCGTGGCTTTTTGGATCGCGCTGCTGGCTCCTTTTGCCGCCAGCCTGGCTGCGTATCTCACGCATGAAACAGGCCATCTTATTGCGGGATATTTTGCCGGTTTTAAGATCATGCGGATCAAGATCGGCCCTCTGAATCTCGGCACGCACGCGCACTGCGGGGAACCTTATTGCGGCGACGTGCTCACGCTAGGGCTGGCCGCGTTGAAGCCGCGCGTCAATCATCAGGACGACTCCGGTTTGCGCCGCCGGTTGTTGTTCCTGGCGCTCGGCGGCCCGTCGGCCAACCTGCTGTTCGCGACCGCTTTTGCCGTAGCCCCCATCATGATGCGGTCAGGCTTTCTTTTGAGCTTTGCACTGCGTATGGCCGCCGCGTTCTCCGGGCTGCTGGCGATTACCGCGCTGTTGCCGGATGTGAACCGTCGCGGCAACTTTTCTGACGGAGCACGCCTGCTGATGCTGCTCAAGAATGATGAAAAGGCCGCGCGCTGGATCTCCAACATGCGCTGCCAGATCGCTTTGAACCAGGGCAAGCATCCACGCGATTGGGATGAAGCATGTGTCACCCAGGCGGCCGCAGTGAATGACGATTCCCGCGATGCCTTCGTCGCGCGCTGGATGGCTTACCTGTGGGCCGCAGAGCGGCAGGATATTACCTGCGCCACCAAGCATCTGGAAGGCGCTCTGGAATCGCTGGGCTATGCTACGCCAAAACTGCGCAACAACCTGTTTCTGGAAGCCGCAGTCTTCCAGGCCTGGTTCCGTGACAATCCTTCGAAGGCCCTCTTCTGGGTCTACCGCATCCGCAACAAGAAACTTACGCGCCTGCAAAAGCAGCGCTTAGATATTGCTTTGCTGTGGGCCGAAGGCCGGCTCTTTGATGCCTGGGAGAAGCTGTGCCTGGGCTATCTGGACCTCTTGCACGAACTTCCGGAATCACCGGGACGTCATCTGGCGGAGGAAAGCGCGTTGGAGTGGAAACGGCAGATGGAGTCGCGCATGCTCACGCGTGCGTGGCGCAGCATGTATTCCATTTCGCGTCAGATTGAGCCTGCTGCCCTTCAGGCGGCCTTTGCCGCGCAGTAACAGCCCCAGAATCACCTCGTGGTAGTATTTTTTTGTGTCCCCTTCCCGCAAAGTACAGCGAGGCGGACGTGTCAAATCGCGTCCTCGCCAGAGCGCTAACCAGTTGGTGGTGATCACCGGCATGTCCGGCTCCGGCAAAGCCTCAGTGCTCAAAGCTTTTGAAGACCTGGATTACTATTGCGTCGACAACCTGCCGATTGATTTGATCCCGCGCTTCGCCGATCTGGCGAAACAGTCGGCGGAGATCGAAAAAGCCGCGCTGGTGGCCGATATTCGCGAAGGTGAGCAGTTGCGCCGCCTGCCGCGTATTATTCAATCGCTGCGCAAGCAGCTCAAGACCACCGTGCTGTTTCTGGAAGCGTCAGATGACGCGCTGCTGCGCCGCTTCAGTGAGACGCGCAGGCCGCATCCCCTGGGCAAGGATTCAACCGTAAAAAGCGCGCTCAAAAAAGAGCGCCGGCTGCTTCAACCCATTCGCGAACTGGCGGATCTGGTGGTCGACAGCTCAAAATTCAACGTGCACGAGCTCCGTTCGCACATCACGGCAAAATTCACCGCCGGCAGCACGGACAAGGATATTCTGGTTTCGATCGTCAGCTTTGGTTACAAGGCTGGAGTGCCGAGTGAAGCCGACCTGCTCTTTGATGTGCGCTTCCTGCCCAACCCACACTTCATCCCGGCGTTCCGTCCGTATACCGGACGCCACCCGCAGGTTGCCAAGTACATCCGCTCGTTTCCCCAGACCCAGGAATTCATCGATCGCATCTCCGCCTTGCTGGTTTATCTGATCCCACATTATGTGCGCGAAGGCAAAAGCTACCTGACGATCGGCTTTGGCTGCACCGGCGGTCAGCACAGGTCGGTGTTTATCGGGGAAGAGGTCAAGAAGCGGCTGGCTGCGGCCGGATATCGAGTGAAAGTGATTCATCGCGATTCCCCCCGCTGACGGGCGCTTATACCCGCAAGCACCAACGTTACTTTGTTTGCCGGCGCGACTGATAGGGCTAGCGGCCTAGGCATGAGGGAATGGCATTTAACAATACTTAACTCTCATTCTGTGGGTCATTATTCCGCTGCCCTCCTTTAGAATGGTGGCAATGCTTTCCTCTGTGATGGGTGCCGTATGCGACAACTGAGAAGGTTGTTGGCCTATCTTCGCCCTTATTTGCCGCATTTTGTGGTATCGATTCTGCTCATGGCCGTAGTGGGCGCCATGGAAGGCTTCCGCATTCTGCTGATCGGCCCGATCATTAACCGGGTGTTGGCTCCGCAGACACCGGGGAGGTCACTGGAACTCTTTACCATTCCAGGGACGCAGCACAAGGTTTTCGTCCAGGATTTTATTCATGCGCACTTCACCAGCAACCCCCTCACGCTTGTAGCCATCGCTCTGATCAGCACGGGCATTATCAAAGCGATCTGCGATTATCTGGGTACATACCTGGTCAACCACGCGGGGTTTGGCCTGATCACGGACTTACGCAACCACCTGTACGACACGATTCTGCAGCGCTCCATTGCTTTCTACTCCCGCTACTCAACCGGCACGCTGGTTTCCACCGTGATCAACGACGTGGAGAAGATCCAGGTCACGCTTACGATTGCGCTGGCCGAGTTTCTGCAGCAGGTATTCACCCTGGTGTTTTTGGTCGGGGCAGTGATTGTTCTGGGGCATAAGCTCGCCCTGGTGCTTCTGATCTTCGTGCCGTTTGTGATTGTGTCGGCGGGCAGGATCGGCCGGCGCGTGCGCAGCACCACGCGCAAAGGGCAGGACAAGCTGGCGGAAATCCAGAACATTCTGCACGAGAGCATTACCGGCAACCGCATCGTGAAAGCCTTCGGCATGGAGAAGTGGGAAAGCCGGCGGTTCTGGGAAGCAGCCAGGAAGCTGTTCCGGGCGAATTTAAAGTCTGTGGCTGCCCAGGCGGTGAGCTCGCCGCTGATGGACCTGGTGGGCGCCTGTGCCGGTGCGCTGCTTCTGGTGGTCGGCAGGAACCAGATCAATCATGGCGCGATGACCACTGGCGCTTTCATCGCGTTCATTATCGCTGTCTTCCGTCTCTATGATCCTGTGCGCAAGATGGCGTTTTTCAACAACAGCTTCCAGCAGGCGCTCGGCGCTTCACAGCAGATCTTTCAGTTCATGGATGAAGAGGATGAAATCCGCGAGCGTCCCGACGCCGTCAAACTGCCGGCGTTTCGCGATCGGGTCCGGTTTGAGAACGTCAGTTTTTCCTATAGCGGAGCCAACGGTTCGGAGCCGCAGATTCTGCACAACGTAAATCTGGAAACACGCGCGGGCGAGATCGTCGCTATTGTCGGTTCCAGCGGAGCAGGGAAGAGCACGCTGGTGCACCTGATCCCGCGCTTCTTTGATGTGACGTCAGGTACCATCAAGCTCGATGGGCATGACGTTCGCGATGTAACGCTGGCCTCGTTGCGCGCTCAGATTGGCATTGTGACCCAGGAAACCATTCTCTTTAATGACACGGTACGCAACAACATCGCTTACGGGCAGCCCAACGTCAGCTCTGACGCGGTAAGCCAAGCCGCCCGCGCGGCGCTTGCGCACGACTTTATCATGCGCCTGCCCGCCGGCTATGACACCGTCATCGGCGAGCGTGGATTGCGGCTTTCCGGCGGCGAGCGCCAGCGCATTGCCATCGCTCGCGCACTGCTCAAGAACGCGCCGATCCTGATCCTGGACGAAGCCACCTCGGCGCTCGACACGGAATCAGAGGCTCTGGTGCAGTCCGCTCTGCAGAACCTGATGTCGGGCCGTACCGTCTTCGTGATTGCCCATCGTCTGACCACGGTCCGCCATGCCGATCGCATCGTGGTGCTGGAAGGCGGGCACATCTCTGATTCCGGCACGCATGAAGACCTTCTGACTCGCCTGGGCACCTACCGCAAATTATATGAATTGCAGTTTATGGATTTAGACCCCAAAATGAGTGACGAGGCCGGCAGCGTTGTCGTGCGCGGCTCACAGGCCAAAAATTAAGAGGTTCCAACAGAACAACGAATGTCTATCCGCTCGATGACCGGGTTTGCCCAGGTGAAGTCCCAGACAGGTGAAGGGACCTCGTTTACGCTCTCACTCAAGTCCGTCAACCATCGCTTTCTTGATCCTCAGCTCCGCCTGCCGCTGGAGATGGACGAACTGGAGATGAAGATTCGCCGCATCTTGAAAGAACGGCTGGCGCGGGGCCACGTGGAGGTCACGCTTTCGGTGGAGCGCCGCGGCGGACAGGGTTATGACTTCAATCGCGAACTGGTGGGCGGCTACATTGAGGCCTTCCGCAAAGCAGCGCACGAGTACGGCACAGCGGGCGAGCCTGATTTGAACAACGTTTTCCGCATGCCCGGCGCTTTGGGCGCGATGACGCCGCTTGACGGCAACTTTGAGGCCGCGGTGCTCGGCGGTCTTGACCAGGCGATCCAGAAACTGAACGTGATGCGCGAGCATGAAGGTGAAGGCATTGAAACCGAGCTGCGACGCCGGCTGACGTCGCTGGAGCAGGCGACCGACGAAGTGTCCAGACTGCGCGGCGCGGTTTCGCGGGCTTTCATGGAGAAGGTCCAGTCTCGCATGCATGAGCTGCTGGAGAACGCCGACGAAGACCGCATCCTGCAGGAAGCGGCGATTCTCGCCGAGCGCAGTGACATCCAGGAAGAGCTGGTCCGGCTGCAAACCCACATCGATCATTTCCGCAAACTGCTGGAGCAGGGAGGCGAGGTAGGCAAGAAGCTGGACTTCCTGCTGCAAGAGCTGAATCGTGAAGCCAACACCCTGCTTTCCAAGACGTCCGGAGTAGCCGGCGAAGGATTGCGTATCACCGAGCTGGGCCTGCAGATGAAGTCAGAGATTGAAAAATGCCGGGAGCAGGTGCAGAACCTGGAATGAGCGGCATACTCTATATCATCTCTGCGCCCTCCGGCTCCGGTAAGACTACGCTTGTGAACGAGCTGCGGCAATACGTGCCGCATCTGGAATTCTCCGTTTCTTTCACGACGCGCACGCCGCGCGGCAGCGAGCAGGACGGGCGCGAATATCACTTCATCACGCGCGGCGAATTCGAGACCATGATCGAAGGCGGCGAGTTTCTGGAGTACGCCCAGGTCTTTGGCAACTATTACGGGACGTCGCGGACCGTTTTGCAGCAGGCCAAGCAGCGCGGCAACGATTTGCTCCTCGATATCGACGTGCAGGGCGAGCGCCAGGTAAAGGAGAAGATGCCGGACGCGGTCAGCATCTTTGTGCTGCCTCCCAGCCGTACGGAGCTGGAGTCGCGCCTGAGGAAGCGCAGCCTGAGCGAGAATGTGCATGCCGAAGAGACCATCCGGAGACGCCTGGACACGGCCCGGCGGGAGATTGAGAAGTATCCGAATTACGACTATATTCTGATCAACGACCGCCTGGAGCAGTCCGTGGACCGGCTTCAGGCCATTGTCCTGGGCGAGCGCACCAGACGTTCGGGTAAACCGCCATCCGCCGATGAGAAACGGTACTTAGAGACGGCGGAGAAATGCCTGAAGTCGAAGATGGAAGACGAGATCAAGGTTATTCTGGGTTCCTTCGATGATTCCTCTCCTGCCTGACGACAGAGGTGACCGAGTATGAAGCTCAAAGATGGATTTGACAGTAACTACCGCTATGTCCTGGTGGCCGCGCGCCGCGCCCGCCAGCTTTCCGGCGGAGCCCCACCGCTGGTGAACACCACCGCGCGCAAGCCGTGCAAGATCGCGCAGGAAGAAATCGATGCCGGCAAGATTCAGTTCACCACCAGGCCCAAAGAAGTCCCGGCGGCGGCTGTGGAACCGCCGAAAGCTGAAGAAGGTTAATAGACGCAGATTTCTATGTTGCACAGATGTAGCACGTCCGCCTTGGACGTTGCCCGGCAAAGCTATGGGGAGTTGCAGATGGACGATAGTGAGCCCGATGATCCCTTGACACCGGAAGAAGAGGGTCGAATGCGTTTGCTGACGGCTGATGAAATCCGGTACATCGATGAGCGCCTCATGTCTCAAATATCGCATCGTTGGTATAAGGTTGCGCGAGTCGTTGGCAGGACCCTGATGGACCTGCAAAAGGAATCTCTTCATATTCCAGCCGCGTTCTACTGTCTCCGCATCAAGCATTTGGCAGAAGTTGGCCTCATTGAGTCTGCCGGTGACCTGAACCGAATGCGTTACAGTGAAGTCCGTTTGCCAGGTCCTTACGAATAGAAATAGCCTTCGGTGCTTGTACGGATGAATAAAGCGTCCCAAGCCTGCCACTATTCGTCTAATCCTGTGCGGAATACAATTCTCCTATGAAGATCGCTCTGGGCGTCACCGGCGGAATTGCGGCCTATAAAGCGGCGGAGCTTGTCCGTCTGCTGCAGGACCGTGGCGTCCGCGTGCAGGTGGTGATGACCCGCGCGGCGCAGGAATTTGTGCGCCCGCTTACCTTCGCCGCGCTCAGCGGGGAGAAGGTGATTACCGATCTTTTTGGCGCGGGCGCTGAAGAGCCCAATATCGATTCCGCGGTCGAGCACATCGCGGTGGCCCAGTCGATCGATGCGCTGGTGGTCGCGCCGGCAACGGCCGATGTGATCGCCAAGTTCGCCCACGGCGAGGCTAACGATTTTCTAACTACGCTTTTTCTCGCTACCACTGCGCCGGTGGTCGTGGCCCCGGCCATGAACGTAAACATGTGGGAGAACTCAGCGACACAGGCCAATATCCAGACGTTAAGGTCGCGCGGGATTACTGTGGTTGAGCCGGACAGCGGCTACCTGGCTTGCGGCATGATTGGCGCAGGGCGGCTGGCGGCGAACGAAACCATTGCCAAAGCGGTGCTCACGGCTTTACACGCGGATCAGGATCTGGCGGGTGAGACTGTCCTTATTACCGCCGGGCCTACCCGGGAACCGATCGATCCTGTGCGCTATATCGGCAACCGGTCGAGCGGGAAAATGGGTTATGCGCTGGCAGAGGCGGCGCTGCGGCGCGGCGCCAAGGTGATCCTGATCAGTGGACCTACGGCGCTCAAGCCGCCGGCGACAGCAGAGGTCGTACAGGTACAGACAGCCGCAGCGATGCGCGACGCGGTAACGGCGAACCTGGAACGCGCCAGCATCGTGATCAAGGCCGCCGCAGTCGCCGACTTTACGGTCCGGCAGGTTGCTGGCGAAAAGATCAAACGCAAGGGGCCCATGACGCTGGAATTGGAGCCGACGGTCGATATCCTGGCAGAGATTGGCGCGAAGAGGGGAAGACGCATTGTGGTCGGCTTCGCCGCCGAGACGACGGATGTTGTGGCCAACGCCCGCAAGAAGCTTGAGAGTAAATCGCTGGACGCTATCATCCTCAACGATGTTTCCCAGCCCGGCATTGGTTTTGATTCCGAACGCAACGCCGTTACCATCCTGACTCACGGCGGGGCTGAGACGGTGCCCGAGACAAGCAAGTGGGAAGTGGCACACCGCGTTCTGGACGCGGTGGTACGAATCAAATCCTCATCTATAGCAGGCAAGCCTCATTCTATTGGTTGAAACTACGCCCTCCTTTCGTTTCATATACTTTCAGGTCGTAAAGTAAAAATTTAAAACTACAGATGAACCGCAAGAAGGTGATAGGTTAACGTTCTGCTGGTGGACTTGTTCTGCTTGCAACTTTTGAGGGGACTGCATGAAGACATACCTCATAGTGTGCGTTCTGTCGCTTGGCTGTTCCGCTTACTCAGCAGAAATCAAAGGTAAGGTAGTCAGTGCTACCAGCGGCGAGCCCCTGACCCGTGTGCATGTATCAGTGCTGGAGCGCAAACTCTCCGCAGTGACTGGCGAGGACGGGGGTTTTAAGATTTCTGATGTTCCTCCAGGGAAATTTACTCTTCAAGTGGCAGCGGTGGGCTATCGTCTGGTGAACACTAGCTTTGAAGTAAGTGCAGTGGGCGCAGACAAGGAATTTTCGATCACGCTTGTTCCCGAAACCCTGCGCCGCACAGAGGTCGTCGATGTAAAAGGCGATGTGTTTCACGGGGACAACCAAGCGATTCCCAGCCAGTTGACCTTGACACCGCAGGAATTGAAGGCATCGGCGACCGTACTGGCCAACGATCCCTTCCGCGCGATGCAGTCGCTGCCGGGAGTGGCACCGCCCGAGAACGATGATTTCTTCGGTGAGTTTAATGTGCTGGGGGTTCCATTTGGTTTTGTCGGCATCTACGTCGACGACGTGGTGGTACCGCAACCCTTCCATACCGTTCCCTTGAATGACGCTGCTTCGCTCAGCATGTTCAGCACCGAAACAATACAGGAGATGAGCCTGATGGAGGTAGCCTATCCCGTCCGATACGCTGACGATTCGGGCGCTGCGCTCGCTATCCGTACGCGCGAAGGCAGCCGTACCAGGCCGCATTTCACGATTACGGCAGGGATGGCCGATAGTGAGTTTCTGGGTGAAGGCGGGTTGGGCAGCTCAGGCAAAGGATCGTGGCTGGTTTCGGGACGCCGAAGCTATCTCAACTACCTGGTGCGTAACCGGATTGGCGATCCCACCACCGATGTTTCCTTCGAGGACGGTGATATCAAGTTGAACTATGACCTGACCCCCAGGCAAGGTCTCAGTCTCTACGCCTTGATGGGGCATACCGACGTGAACCACACGGAACCTGGTTCGACTGCCAATACATTCGCGACAGGCAACAATGATCTTGACCTGGTCCGGTTGGGCTGGCGTTTTGCAGTTACGCCGAAGCTGCTGCTGGATAGCAATGCAGGCTATATTCGCCAGCGGTTCAGCATCAACAACACTTTCGACGTGCCCCTCAATACGGACTACTACGGCGAGTGGGAAGGCGGTACGCGGGCAACCTGGAATTGGTCCAAGGGCAGCACGATGGAGGCGGGATACACAGTGCGCCGGCTCCGCGATTCCGGCTATCTCCAATTTTTTAATTTTTCGGAAACGCAACCTACGCTGGGAGGCCTCAGCAACGATACAGGCATTCGCCAGAGCGGGTTCGCGCAGCAGAGCACCAGCCTGTTTGGCAGCCGGGTGCATCTCATGGCGGGTCTGCGTTGGGACCAGATGGACCAGATTGATTTTCACCCGGTGACGCCGCAAGTGTCGGCCGCATGGCAGGTTGCTTCGCGCACGCAGCTGCAGTTCGGTTATGGCCGCTACGCGCAGTTTCCCGAGTTCCAGGCCCTGGCTTCAGCCTGCACCTTCCCCGTAACGATTGACATTCATGAGCCAGAGGAACTGGTTCGCAGATCGGACCAATACAGCGCAGCGATCGAGTACCGGCTTTCGGAGAATACCCGGGTACGTGTCGAGGGATTTGATCGTGAGAACAAGGACATCATCGGATCGATTGCCCGTACGCCTGCCAGTTGCCCCGCCATAAAACCCGATCCCAACTTGACGCCTTTCACACTGAAGGACAATTCACGCGGCATGCAGCTGATCCTGCAGCGGCGGAGCGCGAATCGGCTTTCCGGATGGATCGGCTATACGCTCGCCTATTCGCGACAGCTCTTCTTACTGGAAACTACTCCAACAACATTTTCGAACTTCTTTACGCCTACGCCGGCGGACCAGCGTCACACTGTCAATGCGTTTGCCATGTATCGGCTAACACCGACCATCAGCCTGAGCGGGAAAATGGTCTATGGCTCCGGCGTTCCGCTATCGTCGATAGACGTCGTTGCAGGAACGATTGTGGGCCCCGGGCATACGATTTTTGGTCCATACCAGCGGCTCGACCTGCGCTGCGACAAGGCCTGGGCCTTTCCCCGCTGGAAAATGACGCTGCATATTGAGGGGCTCAACATGACGAATCATGACAACCCACGGTTGATTGGCTCAACGTTCGATCCTTTGACCGGACGCGTTATTGCAGTGACGGAACGAGGTTTGCCAATTACGCCGACAGCAGGCGTGACCTTTGAATTCTGAGTCAGCCTAAGACCGGTAGGTCAGTTTCCACGCTGACCTGCTTCCGGGCATGTTTACATCCGGGAGCTAAACATTTATTTTCTTCACACATGCCCAAGTCTCTTGACCCTGCAACCAAAAAGCAGCTTGCCGCCCGCGTGGAATACTACCGCGAGATGGGAATTTATGATTTCTATCGCCGCGATGTGCCGCAAGAGGCCCTGACGGATGCCCCAACATCTGATGTTGCCGCAGTTGTTGAACTGGCGCCGGCTCGAAATGCTCGTGGAGGGCGCTCCCTACCCGATTCGTCAGTGCCGGTGATCCAGGACAAACCGGCGGCGCTGAAGCTGATCCGCGAAGACATTGGCGACTGTACCCGCTGCCGCCTGCACAAAGGACGAACCAACCTGGTCTTCGGCGTGGGGAACGTAAATGCCGATCTCATGTTCGTCGGCGAAGGTCCGGGAGCCGATGAAGACGCGCAGGGCGAGCCGTTCGTGGGCCGTGCCGGGCAATTGCTCAACAACATGATCTCCGCCATGGGCTTGAAGCGCGAGGATGTTTATATCGCCAACGTGGTCAAGTGCCGTCCTCCGGGAAACCGCACGCCGGAGAAAGATGAGTGTGATACCTGCTCGCCCTTCCTCATGCGCCAGATCGATGTGATCCAGCCGAAGGTGATTGTTGCGCTAGGCGCAGTGGCGGCCAAAAACCTGCTTGCCGTCAATGATTCCATGGCCAACCTTCGTGGTCGCTGGTATGACTTCAGGAATTCAAAGCTGCTGGTGACGTACCATCCGGCATATTTGCTGCGCGATCCGCGGCAGAAAAAAGAGGCGTGGAAAGATCTGCAAATGGTGATGAAATATCTGGGTCTGACCGCGCCGAAGAAGTCCGCAGAAGAGTAAGACCCACGGTCACCAAACCGCCATCCCTGGCTCCGGATCTAACGTTTTTCAGGCAATCTTCGCTGTCGACTGAGCTGCCGAACGCGCGATACGCGGGAGAAATACGCTGAAGCAAGTTCCACTGCGGCCTTCTTCCGTGCTGGTGCGGAAGTCAAGCTTGCCGCCGTGTTTTTCGATGATCTGGCGCGTCACCCAAAGGCCCAGACCCGTACCGATATCGGCTTTGGTGGTGAAGAACGGCTCAAAAATGCGCTCCTGGTCGTTCGTTTTAATGCCGCTGCCAAAATCTTCAACTTCAATCTGAACACCGGGAGCGTCGCCGGTAGCCTCGCGCACTCGAATGATGATCTTGCCGTGTTGACTGGAGGCCTCAATGGCATTGGTTATAAGGTTTGAGATGACCTGGCGCAGTTCGCCGGTAAATACCTGCACAGGACGCACTTTGTCATATTCTTTGAGCAGTTGGAGATGCTTGCCGCCCAGGCGCGGCTTAAAGATCGAAACCAGATCTTCTACGATCTGGACCAGGTCCACGCTTTCTGCGGTGCTGCGCTCGCGATAAAAGCCCAGCGTCTGTTTGGCGATATGGTTGATCCGGCTGAGCTGTTCTTCAGCCTGGGAAAGCATATGCCTGCTGTCGCCCCGGATGGAATCATCGCGGTTGATCAGATACATGAGATTGGTTACGGCTTCGAGTGGATTATTGATTTCATGGGCGATGGTAGCGGCCAGCCGGCCCGTGGCGGCGAGTTTTTCCGTTCGGCGCAGAGCCTCTTCTTCGGCGCGCCGCCTGGTGATGTCCATGCCAATGCCGACCATTCGCACGGGAGAGCCGGCGGAGTCTGTGATCACGCGCCCCTGCCCGGAGACCCAGCGCACTTCTGAGCCCGGGCAAAGCACGCGGAATTCAGCATAGTATTCGCCTTTCTCGGTTAGCGCCTTCTGAATTTGCGCCTGGACCCGGGCCAGGTCGTCCGGGTGGATGGTGCGCAGCCAGCCCTGGAGTGTGGCGTCAAACTTGCCTTCAGGCATGCAGTGAATGCGCGAGATCTCCTCCGACCAAATCAGTTCGTTGGTGCGGATGTTCCAGTCCCACGTGCCCATACCGGCGGCTTTGTGCGCCATGGCAAGACGATCCAGCGCCGAGCGCAAATCTCCTTCACGGCGTTTGGCTTCAGTGACGTCATTGAACAGAATGCTGATTCCCTCGGGCGATGGATAAGCGCGCACCTGAAGCCAGATGCCCAACCGCTTCCATGAGACGTCAAACTGAACCGGCACGCCTTCCCTTACACACCGCCGGTACTCGCGCTCGACCACGGTGCCCACGGATTCGGGAACGACCTCCCAATGGTTCTTGCCGATGATTTCTTCATGGCGGCGGCCGACGATCTGAACGGCAACATCGTTGATATAGGTGATATTCCAGTTGTGATCCAGTACACAGAATCCTTCCGTGATGCTGGCGAGGAGTTGTTCAGTCTTTTCCCGCTCCGCCTCTGACTGATGGCGAGCGATCTTTTCCGCATAGAGCAGCCGTTCCTGCTCTTTTTCCGCCCTCTTCCGCTCGGTGATGTCGCGGTATACGATCGCCATCCCATCTTTGGAAGGATAAGCCGCGGCTTCATACCAGGCGTCAGCCGGGCCAAAATACTCTTCAAAGTGAAGAGATCTCTGTTCGCGCATAGCGCGCTGGCATTCGTCGTAAAACTTTCCGCCTACCGCTTCGGGAAAGACTTCCCAGACATTCCTGCGCAGCAGCTGATGCGGCACTTTGTGGAGGAAGAGAGCGCCCGGCTCGTTGATAAAAACGCAAACCCAGTCGCGATTCACCGCCAGAAAGCCATCCGTAATGCTGCTCAGCACCCTGCGCATACGGCCTTCAGATTTCTGAACATTGCTGGTCAGGTACGCAAGGGTCGCGGAGATCACCAGAAAGAGAATGTCGCGGACAATCTCCTCCGGGCCCTTCAGAAATTGATAAATGGGCTGAGCGAAAAAATAGTCGGCAATCACAACCGAGAGGAGTGCAGCGAACAAACCGTGCTGAAACTGCCCGAACCAGGCGCTCACCATCACAGCGCCAAAGAAAAACATGAACGGTATGGCGTAAATTCCGGGAGTGAATATCCAGCTAAAGAAGAAGGCCACAGCAACGGCAGCAAGAGCTACGCCGTAAGCCTTGGGGCCCGTAAGTTCAGCCGGTCGCAGGGGAAAGACGACAGGTGTCATGATCCAAGACCTTCGTACAGGTTTTTCCTTACCTGATACCAATGCTCAGACGAACCTGCCCTCAACTGACGCCTTGCCATGGGCGCATCGGCAGCCAGAAGACAGAAGAGGAGAGCGCCCGGTCTCCCACACCTCGCCTGGAGAAGCACGCCGCGCTTGGCTGCGTCCTCAGCTACTTTGACATTGAAATTCGATGCAGGGAAGTGTGTAGGAGATATCTGTCCGGAAGCAAAAAATCCCTGAAACATACAGCTAAAAATCCCCGTGCTCTACTGTTCGCTCATTCGCCGCGCATGCCTGATTTCACCAGGACGGCAGCAGCTTGTTGGTCGAGGGCATCCGCTTCCGCCGAAAGAGAAGCGGGTTTCACGCAGGTCAGATTGTATCGTTTGGAACTGCGGAACTCAAAACTATAGCCGGTTCCCGTAAAATCTTTCCTTACCGTCATGCCCACATTCTGCGACGTCGCTTTGCCTGTCCCGCTGGACATGGTATTCACGTACAAGATCGGTGACCAAGAACCGGTGGTCGGCGGGCGCGTGCTGGTTCCTTTCCGTACCGAGAGGCTTTCCGGCGTGGCGACCGCGCTGCATGATCGCGCCCCTTCCATGCAGGCAAAGACCGTGCTCCAGGTTCTGGACTCAGAGCCGGTACTCGACGAAGGGCTGATGAAGCTGGGGCAATGGATCTCTCAGTACTACCTGGCTCCGATCGGGGACGTTTACCGCACCATGCTGCCGCTGGCGGCGGAAATCAAGAAAGCAAGAATTTACCGGATTACGGAAGCAGGGCACGAAGCGCTGCATGCCTCGGCCACGATCGGCTCGTCGCGGCGCTCCCGGCAGGATGTTGATACGCAGATGCTCGAATACGCGGTGCTCGATTATCTTACGATGTCGGACGATGCACTGGAAGGGACGATCCGCTCCGCCACCGGAGCAAATCGGCAGGTGCTGGAGCTGCTGTTGCGAAAAAAGTGGATTGCGCGTGAAGACGCAACGGCTGCGCGCGATGCCCGCCGCACCGTGCAGTTGGCAGTGCTCTTGGAAGTAAGCGGCAAGCTGAATGAAAACCAGCAGAAGATCATTGAGTTTCTTCACCAGCAGCAGGGCAGAGCGCTGGTTGAAAAACTGCGTACGCTCGATGTGCCGCGCACCACGCTGCAAACGCTGGTCAAGCGCAGGATTGTCGAGTTGGCAGAGGAGCCGGCAGGTTTCAGCGTCAGCTCGATGAGGAAACGCGGGCCGTCGCACCTTGATTTTATTTTCAATGCGCAGCAGAAAGCTGCCTTGGCGGCGATTCAGCAGTCAGTTGCGGAAAAGAAGTTTTCCGTCGCGCTGCTGCACGGCGTAACCGGCTCGGGCAAGACGGCCGTTTATCTGGCGGCGATGCAGGCGGTGCTGGAGTCAGGGCGTTCGGCCATTCTTCTGGTTCCTGAGATCGGGCTCACGCCGGCGGCGGCGGCCAATCTGCACCAGGTCTTTGGCGACGAGGTCGCTATTCTGCACTCAGCGCTCTCCGCCGACGAGCGCGCGGAGCAATGGCACCGCATCCGTCGCGGAGAAGCGAGGATTGTTGTGGGCACGCGCTCCGCCGTCTTTGCTCCGGTAACCAACCTGGCGCTGATCGTGGTGGATGAAGAGCATGACAGCTCGTATAAACAGGAAGAAACGCCGCGCTATCACGGACGCGACGTCGCTGTGATGCGCGGCAAACTCACCGGAGCAGCCGTGGTGCTGGCTTCGGCGACGCCTTCGATTGAGTCTTACCATAATGCCGAGACCAAAAAATATGCGTTGATCGAGCTGACAGAGCGCGTGGAACGCCGGCCTTTGCCCGAGGTGGAACTGGTGGACATGCGGAATGAGTTTCAGCAGACCGGCAGCGAGCAAATCTTCTCGCGGCAGCTGATCCAGGAGGTGACAGAGCGGTTGCAGCGGGGCGAGCAGGCGATGATCCTGCTCAACCGGCGCGGATATTCCTCCGTGGTGCTGTGCCGCGCCTGCGGCGAGACCTTGCAATGCAAGAACTGCACCATCGCGATGACCTACCACAAGGCGGCGGAGCGCATGGAGTGCCATTATTGCGGCTATCGTCAGGCTGTGCCGCGGCGCTGCCCGGCATGTGACAGCGAGCACATCTTCTTTCTCGGCGCCGGGTCAGAGAAAGTGGAGGAGCGTTTGCATGAAGCGTTTCCCCAGGCGCGGATCGGCCGGCTGGATCGTGACACGGTGCGCAGCCGCAACGATTTTGAACGCGTGCTCAACCAGTTTCATTCGGGAGAGATCAATCTGCTGGTGGGCACGCAGATGATTGCCAAAGGCCATGATGTGCATGGCGTTACCCTGGTGGGTGTGGTCGGCGCAGACTATGCCCTGGGCTTTCCCGATTTTCGCGCAGCCGAACGCACCTTCCAGCTGCTTACGCAGGTGGCTGGGCGTGCCGGGCGCGGCGAGACGCCGGGCAAAGTCGTACTGCAAACCTACCATCCGGATCACTACGCGATTCAATTCGCGCAGAAGCACGATTACGCCGGCTTCTATGAAAAGGAAGTCCGGTTCCGCAAGTGGATGCATTATCCGCCCTTCAGCGCCCTGGCCAACGTGCTGGTGCGCAGTGACAAGCTTGATCAAACGCTCCGCTGGACCGGCCAGCTGGGCAAATGGTTCGAGTCGACCCGCAATGAAGGCGTGCGCGTGCTGGGGCCGTCGGTGGCGCCGATCATGCGTTTGAAACGCGACTTCCGCTATCACTTCATCCTGAAAGCCGCCAGCCGGGAAAAGCTGAATGCCGCGCTGCGCAGAATGCTGGCGTTCGCCGACACGGAAAAGATTTCCCGCACCAATGTGATTGTGGATGTGGACGCGCTGTCGTTACTTTGATGGAGCAGGCGGCTGCTGTTGCTGCTGGTGGCCGGGCAGCCAATTGGTAACGACATCGCGAAGGCTGTAGCCTTTACCTGCGAAGGGCGCAGGCGTAAAGCTCAGGACAAGCATGATCACGGCAAACAACGTCAACGCGCGGCGCTTGGGGTTCAGGGGAGGAACCGGAGGGACGTCAGGATGGCGGCCGCCGGTGATACGAAGCACGATCGCCCACAGAAGCCAGCCGGACCACAGATACCAGCTCAACAGCAACAAGATCCCTACGCTGACAAGAGATACCGGCCGGTGCAGGCGGGGATTGAAAGCAAAGATGATGTGGCCGCCGTCCAACTGGCCTCCAGGCAGCAAGTTCAGCGCGGTGGCCAGGAACCCAATCCACGCCGCCATGGCTGCGGGATGAAGGTAGAGGCTTGAGACCGGCAACTGTGCCACCGCGGCATGGCTGCCGAGGGCGGCGGCGATCCAATGGACTAAATGGAAGATGAGAGGAAAACCTAATGGCAGGGTATCGCCTTTGGCAGCGTTGAACGCCGCCTCGCCAGCCAACGGTTTTGACGCCAGCAAACCAAAAATCAGGACAGGCACGGCCACGACGAAACCGGCGATCGGGCCGCCAATGCCGATATCGAACAGATCGGCTCGGCTCCGCATGGGCGACTTGATCCGGATAAATGCTCCCAGTGTTCCGATCAGTGTAGGAGCGGGAATGAACAACGGCAGCGTGGCAAAAACTCGTCGCAGAACGCACAGGACGTAATGTCCAAGCTCATGCGCCGTTAATATCCCCAGAAGACAGGCTGAGTAGGCAACCCCGAGGCCCAGCCGATGCCAATCCTCTAAAACCCACTGCCACGGCCAGTAATCCAGGTCTTGCGAAAACAGCCCCAGGCTGTGGTCGAAGCTGAATTGCATGCGGGCACCGATACAAAGGGTGGTAAAGACCGTCGCCAGGAAGAGCAGCGCGTATAACCAATAGCGCCGCTTGGGCGGCTGAATGACAATCACCCTGATCTCCTGCCGGGCAGGATCGTAAAGGTGATATTCCTGAGGAAGAGGCTGGTCCGGCATGAACTGATGGCCTTGAGCTGGTGAAATCGAAGACGACGGCGCCAGAGACGCGTCGACGCGAGATCGCTAAGCCCGGGGTCCCTTAGGCGTTAGTCGATCGACTGCAACTCCTTCCCCGGCTTGAAACGAACAGCTTTTCCCGGAGGAATGCTGACCTCAGCGCCGGTGCGCGGATTGCGCCCGATGCCGGTCTTGCGCGGACGTACGTTAAAAACGCCAAATCCACGCAGCTCAATGCGTTCACCCTGGGCCAGGGCTTTCTTCATGCTTTCAAAGACCGTTTCCACGGCCAGCTCCGCCTTGGTCTTGGTGATGCCGGTTTTGTTAACTACTTCGTTAATGATATCGAGCTTAATCACTGGTCAGCTCTCCTGGAGATTTGTCAGCAAGGGCGTAACTTGCAGATGCTATTGGACTTCTACGCTGGTTGTCAATGGAGCAGTTTGCCTATTAAGATGACTTCTTTGTCGCTCCACCAAATCCCCGTAAAACCTGAGGAACCCGAAGCAAAATGCCGATCAAAAGTGACCGCTGGATCCGCCGCATGGCCCAAGAACATGGAATGATCAATCCTTTCAACGACCGCCAGATGCGCGAAGGCGTGATCTCCTACGGCGTCTCTTCTTACGGATACGATCTCCGTGTGGCCGACGAATTCAAGATCTTCACCAACGTGAATTCCGCCATCGTCGATCCTAAAAACTTCGACGAGCGATCCTTTGTCAGCGTGCAGGCTCCCTCGGTGCTCATTCCACCCAACTCCTTCGCCCTGGCGCGATCGGTGGAGTACTTCAAGATTCCCCGCGACGTCCTGACCATCTGCGTGGGCAAGTCAACCTACGCCCGCTGCGGCATCATCGTGAACGTTACGCCGTTTGAGCCGGAGTGGGAAGGCTTTGTTACGCTCGAGATTTCCAACAGCACGCCTCTGCCGGCCAAAATCTATTCCAACGAAGGCCTCTGCCAGATCCTCTTCTTCCAGGGTGACGAGCCCTGCGAGACCAGCTACAAGGACAAAGCCGGCAAGTACCAGAAACAGTCAGGGATTGTGCTGCCGAAACTTTAGAAACTTTAACCGCTGATGAACGCGGATGAACGCTGATCGAACTGATCGAATTAAATTCGGGGTGCGATCAGCGCTCCCCATGAATCCGCCTGATCCGTGTTGATCCGCGGCAGGGTTTTGCGGGCGCGCCCGTGCGCAACCGCGCGATCTCTTCTTTATTCCCGCCTTCCAAAAAAATATTTCGTATCTCGCGCAGGGAATAATGTGCCTCCCGCCTGACTTTTACATATTGAAGATTGCAAGGCTAGCGCATGACGCCTTCATAAACGACGAGGAGAAAAATCATGAAAAACGCTCTTGTACGTTTGCTCACTTTGGCTGCTCTGGCAACATCCCTTTCGGCTTTCGCCGCAACGGGCAATTACAAATCCGATGAACCTGCGGCCTCGGCCCACAAACAGCAGAGCGGGTGCGCCGACACATCGCAGGAAACGAAGAAACAAAAGAAAAACAAGAACAAGCAGCAAAACGAAAGCCAGGAAGAGAAAGACTTCGATCGCCTTCTGCTGGGTACCCATGGCTAAGGCGGTCGTCAGGGAATCAGAAGGTGGAAAAAGGTCGGGGCGCTCCATCCTCCTCGGTTTTTTGCGAAGGGTGGGATTGGAATCCCGTGTGCCAATACGCTTCAGTGCTGATCACGCTGTCGCTAGGAAGCCCTTACGCCACCTTCTGACCGCCCTCTTTCTTGCCGTCGCGTGATTCATCCGCCGCTTCGGCCTGAACTTCGGTTCGGTGAGTCGAGTCGTGCTCCGGCTGTTCCTCTTTTGCGACTTCTTTTGCGACTTCTCCGGCCTCGCGCGTACCGTGCGCGGCTTCGCGGCCTTCGTCCTCTGCTCGAGTCTTCTCCCGATGTGTGGAACCGCTGTGCGTGCCGCCTTGCCACGCTTGTTCCTCTCTCGCTGCCTTCTGCTCAACCTCCGACGGCGCGGACTTCTCGCTCTCAGTTTTCTCGGCGGCCCCAGTTAAAACATCCGTCTGCGTCAGAAGGTACTCCATCCTCACGCGCTCGGCGCGCCATCTCACGTTGCTGGCCTTGCCGGCTCGTTCCAGGTAAGGGGCAAGCTGCTTGTCGGTGATGTGCTTCTGCTCTTTCAGGAACAGCGAAATGGCTGTGCTCTGGGTTTCCAGTCTCTCCAGATGTCGAAACAACTCGCTGAGTACTTCGCGTACCGGATCACGATTCATTGAACGCCTCCCGCGGGCGCATTCCCCTCTGAATAGATGCCGAAAAGCGGCATGGCATCGCGCGTCCGTTGTTGCGGAGTGACAGTGGCGTCATAAGACGGTTGTCTACTCACATGTGGAATTGAATCTTGATGGTAGTCTCCACCTCGACCGGGTTTCCGTTCAACACGTACGGCCGGTAGCGCCATTGTTCCACCGCACCCTGAGCGGCTTTGACCAGTATTGGGTCGCCTGAAAGGACCTTGAGATTCTGAATCAGTCCATCTTTGCCTATCGTGGCCTGTAGCACAACTGTCCCCTGAATTTGGCGTCTTCGCGCCTCCAGCGGATATGTCGGCGCGACATCGTGCAGCAGAAGACGATGCGCCAGGCCCGAAGAAATTCGCAACCGCTGCGCAGGGCTTCCGCTGGATTCTCCATCAGGCGTGCCGGCCGCCTCAGCTGGTGATGGCGATGCATTTGCGGGTGAATCCGGGGGGACGGAAGATTCGGTGATGTTGTCCTTGAACGCAAAGTCGAAGGACATCTTCGTACTTACCTTGGCCGGTTTCCCATTGCGGATGTAAGGCTTGAACTTCCACTTCTTCATCGCTTCCTGCGCGGCTCGGGCCAGGTCCGGATCACCGCTGATGACGTCAGTCTTCTCAACATCGCCAGTTTCAGAGATGAGTAAGTGAATCCAAACTGTTCCTTGCACGCCCTGGCGCTCCGCTTCGATGGGATAACTTGGCTTAGGCGATTTGATAAGGACGAGCTGGGTTGAATCTTCCGGGTCAGCAGGCGAGGCCGTCGACGAAGGCGACAGGGACGCAGCAGGCTGCGGCTCCTGGTTTTGCGTGTAGGCTGGCAGACATGCACTGATCAAGATGCTCAGCGCGACCAGCATTCGTAAATGAGCTTTGGCCATTGCGGGATTCTAGCGCTGGGGGCGCCATCGCTGGTAGATATATTTTCAAGACCGGATTCATGCCAACGGCCTGACCCACTCTCCCAGAAACTTTTCCAACTCTCCCACATTCTGATCGGGCGATGCGAAAGCCACATGACCATCGGGCCGAATCAGATAAGCTGCGTTGCGTGCCAGTCCAGCGGATTGGGCTGGCTTGTCCCAGGCGAAAGAATGAACGGGCAAATTCCAGCGCGGGGCCCAATCCTGCAGAGCATCGGTTGCAATGCCGTAAACGTGAATCTGCCAGTCGAGTGAGTTAAGCGGCTGAAAGTTGTTCTGGCTTTCAACCCAGGGCAGGCGATCACCGCCCTGGATTTCGCCGGCCGTTCCGCGGCTCAAAGCGCTTGAGTCACGATATTGAATCCGAATCTGCGAGACGAGCCGGAACTGAAGTCTCCGCGCAGCTTTGAAACTTAGCGCCAGGGGAAGAATATACTTCAAGAAGACGCTGCGGGCTGTCCTGGCCAGCAAGTCGCGTCCCACTGCGAGCAGAAAGAGCCGGTCGGTGGTCGCTACCAGCGCGCGCGCGAAGGCAATGCGCTCAGGCTCATATGTATCCAGAACTGCCGCGTTGCTGCGGTTGCGCAGCGTCGTAGCCAGTTTCCAGGCAAGATTGACAGCGTCTCCAATGCCGGTGTTCATCCCTTGTCCGCCGGCAGGACTGTGGATGTGGCCGGCATCCCCGGCAATAAAGATGCGACCACGGCGAAAGTGGTCTGCCACGCGGTGATGCACGTGATAGGTAGAAAACCAATTCACCTTGCGCACATCAACGTCAATCTGCTTTTTTACATAAGGACGTATCTCTTCAAAGGTAGCATCGGCCCCAAGCTGAGGCGGCACTATGCCAACCAGTCGGAACATTCCGCTGCTGCGTATGGGAAAAACCAGACAAAAAGAGTCGGTGCTGATACAAGCATTTACATCCTGGCTGAATGGCAGGCCTTCCACCTCAACATCGGTTACGTAGAACAGTTGTTCGTAGGTTCCGCCGGGAAAACTCAGGCCCAGGCCCTGCCGGATGGTGCTCCGGGCTCCGTCACACCCGCAGACATAAGCGAATTCACCGCTCTCTTCTGTCTCGCCCTTGCGCAGAGTCGCGATCACGCATTGCTCTTTTTCCTTGAATAGAATGAGCTCTGTACTCCACTCCACTTGCACGCCTATTCGTTCCAGGCATTTCACCAGCAAATGCTCATGATCATCCTGGGGAAGACTCAAAACAAATGGATATGGGCTGAGGTCAGATCCAATCTTGTCGAAGGGGAAATCAGCCACCACGCGGCTGCCCTGGCGCAGATGGCCGCCGCGCATCCTGATGCCGCTGGCAATCACTTCTTCGGCGATTCCGAGCTGCCGGTAGAATTCAAGTGTTCGCGCCTGCACTGCCATGGCGCGCGATGCCTGTCCGGGGCCCGCATTTTTCTCAACGATGCGGAATGGAATCCCGGATTGGGCCAGCCACAATGCCAGCACCATTCCGGTAGGGCCAGCTCCAACGATGAGGACCTGTTTGCTCATAGATCCTTGGCTTTGAACTGTAAGTCTACGCAGTTGCTTCCGTTGCCAGAATCATACGCCTCGTGGCACGGCGCCACTCCAGTAACCCGGCAATCGACATCGCAAGAAAAACCAGATACAGCCCCGAGGTGAGATAGAGATGTTTATAGATATAGAGCCCTATCACCAGCACATCGCCCACAATCCAGAACCACCAGTTCTCCACCAGCTTGCGCGACATCATATATTGCGCGGTAAGGAACAGCGCTGTGGTCAGGCCGTCAGCAAAGGGGACGGTGCTGGGCGTGTGGCGCAGGATCCAATAAAGCAACGCGGTGACTACGCCGGCGATACCGGCATAACCCAGCAGCCCGATTGCTGACGCGCGATTTGCTTTCAGCTCAGAACGATTCACGCCGCCATGCAGCCAGTTCCACCAGCCATAAAAAGCAATCGCCATATAGACGAATTGCAGGCCGGAGTCGGCGTAAAGACCTGATTTATAAAAGACGATTACGTAAACGATGTTGTTGGCAATGCCGATCGGCCAGTTCCATATGTTCTGCCGGATCAGCAGCCACACGCAGACGGCGCCGGTCAGGAAGCCGGCCATCTCCTGCCAATTGCGGACAAGAAAATCCGCAAGAGCAGACCATAGGGCATGCATTGTTGAGCTTACGGTTTGCTGGTGGCTTCGCCGGCTTTGTAGATGTAGCGAATGGAAGGTTTGTAAAGCAGAAGATGTGGCGAGCCGCCGCGGTTCAACTTGATGCAGCTGCGGTCATACCACTCGATGAATCCCTGCATCTCTTCGCCATCCTTGAGCACCACTACCACCGGTGTTTTGCTCTGGATCTGTTTCTGGTAGTAATAATTTTCCGCGTGGGTTTGTTCGGGTGCGCCATTACGGCGTGGGCCGTTCGAGGGCATACGATCAGTGCGTTCCAGTCTTTCGCGGCGCTCTGATACCGGCTCAGTGCGGGGCGCAGGCGCGCTCAGCGACGGCCGAATCAGCTTGCGGCTAACAAATTCTTCTTCGTGAGTCCGCTCGGGAGCCTGGCGAGCAGCGGTTGATTCCATACCTTCCTTCATAAGTGTCCGTCCCGCTTCTTAGAAGACTGCATCGGTGAGAAACGCCGACTCGGCTAGCCGAGCTGAACCCAATATGTGCCGAGAATTCAGTGCGGATATTGACTGTAACCGTATCATAGCGCGCTTCGGCTTTTCAATTGTCTGGAAGGTCAGCGACCTCTGCAATTTTGTACATGTCAAATTGCGCCACTCTCTTTATTGTTTCTTAACGTTCCAGAGCCAACGCGAATGCATCGAGCGAGAGAGGACGAAGCACGTTACGGCGCATGCCGCTCTGCACTTGTCCTAACTGCCGGCTGGCCTGGGCGATCCAGTTGAAATCCACGCCGGCAACCAGCGATCTGAGCTCCGCAATGATGTCAGTATTGCGCACCAGCTCCGGCGTGCCCGAGATCAACGCCAACAGATCCTGCAGAAGACCATACACGGCAGCCAATAGATGATCGGTCTTTGCTTTGCCCTCGCCGCCCGCACGGTAGGTCTCCGTGGTGCGGAAAAGGTCAGAGTGGTCAGACGAGCGTACGGCCGTGACCAGCAGAGCGAGAGCATCTTTGCGCGCAGCCACGTATTCTTCCAGATCCAGGGTTCGAGCGCGCCCCACACCTCCGGCACTTAGCCGAGCTGCCAGCTGGCGCTGGCGTGCATTCCATTCCGGACGGTCCTGCTGCAGGTAGCTTTCGATCTCAGCTACCGGCAGAGCTGCCAGGGTGAATGTGACACAGCGGGAGCGGATGGTCGGCAGCAACTCTCCCGGGTTTCGCGCCAGTAGGAAAATATTTGCATACTCAGGCGGCTCTTCCAGGACTTTCAAGAGCGCGTTAGCGGCTTCCTTCATGAATGCCGAATCGGTGACGATAAAAACCCTTCGGCGCGCTTCCTGGGGCTTGAAATGCGAGCTTTGGATCACCTGCCGCACCTGGTCCACCTTGATCATCATTTGCGGCGGGTCTGGGGGGACAACCATCACATCAGGATGCGTCTGCACCAGGATGCGGGTTTCTCGCCTGTCGGTTTCGCGCAGGCCTTCGCGAGTTTCCACGGCTTCAGCAAAGCGCGCGTCGAGGTCTTCAGCCTCGCCAATACGTCTGCAGTTGTCGCAGACACCGCAAAAATCCGGCAATCCGTCACTCTGGGGCGATTTGAGGCAGTTCATGGATCGCGCCAGCATCAAGGCAAGGGTGTATTTTCCGGCGCCTTGCGGTCCGGCCAGAATGGCTGCGTGCGGAAAGCGGTCGCGGGCAAGGGCTTCCCGAAGCCGATTTACAACCCCGGAATTCCCATGAAATGTGGAAAACGGCATGCCGCCATTGTAGACCGAGCCCTTGATTAGGCTCGCCCGAGGAGACATATGTTTGTATGTTGCTAATTCTAAATTAGTTATAAGGTTATGTACTTTTTTGGGAAAAATTGTAAAAAAGCTATATTTTCGAGGCCCCTTCTGACTCTATTACTACAGAAGCAGGCTCATCCGTCGACTGCTAATAGGGGGATATGGACCCGGAAGCCGTATCCCCCTTATACCTTTTCTGGAAGCTTTTTCCCGCTCCGTTCTCGGCACTACCTCACATTTTCGGACATCCTGATCTGATCTCCTTGCGACGGGCTCCGTTTGCAAGTGTCTTTAAGATTTTTTAACCACTCCTTAATAACCACCTAACGATCGCGGCTCATGATTCCCGGCCAAGGGATTTCCCCGTCAATTTCAGCGCTATTTGAGGATTTGTTTCCAACCCTCCGAGAATCCCCATCAAGAGAGGTGTTTTGTGGTAATTGAACTGTTCCAACTGGCTTGGTCCAGAATCTTTAGCTGCCGCCATAAAAAATGCACTCCATTGATCACCTGCCGCCCCGGTGCACAACGTTCCGGGGTGGCATCGATCACCGGAACCTACTTTGTCTGTCTGAAGTGCGGAAAAGAATTCGCCTACGATTGGGACAACATGCGGACTATCGATCCGGAGCCCAGCCGTGTGAAGGTGCTTGTTGAAAAAGCAGCGCAACTCTATGCCGGAAAATGAGCGCCGGACCAGGAACGGGCGTTCGAGGATATGGTCGCCGAGGCCTATCGGTCACGACTTCCACATCACGCTGCGCGCCGCGAGCATTTTTACGAACTTTTAATGTGCAAGCTAAGGTGGGTTCTCTCGGAAAACATGATTGACCTTAGGATGTCACGCCGCGAAAGACCTTATTGCTGGTACTTAGCTCGGCGGCTACCCTCCGACCATGGTTTTCGGAAATTATCGATCATTCGTTCTTCTTGTTTTGTTGTCGGTTTCATCTGTCGCGATCTGGGCGCAGGCGCCGGCTCCTTCACCCACGCCCGCCGATGAGTTCACCATTGTCGCGCTGCCAGATACGCAGTTTTATTCCTCAACGTATCCGCAGATCTTTGCCGCGCAGACACGCTGGATCGCCGATCACATTCAGGACCAGAACATACAGCTGGTTGCAGGCCTCGGTGATATCGTCGACAGCGGAGGCAGCGTGGCGCAGTGGCAGAACGCAGACGCGGCTTATCGCTTGATCGCGGGAAAAGTGCCTTACATGATTGCGATTGGCAATCACGATTACGACAAGAACAATCCTGCGGGGCGCACGGCATCAACCCGGAATTTCAATTCGTTTTTCGGTCCTGCTTACTACGGCGGAGCAAGTTGGTATCGGGGCAACTTTCCTGCCGGCAGCAATGAAAATTTTTACGGGGTCATCACGGTGAACGGCCACCAGTATCTGATCGTGGTGCTGGAATTTGCCGCGCGCGACACCGCGCTGGCCTGGGCCGACGGCATCATCAAAGCTAATCAGGATAAGGACGTCATCATCGTCACGCACATGTTTACTTATTCCGACAACACGCGCATCTCCCAGTGCGACCAGAACAGCGCCGGCAGCTTTGGCGTAGGACAGGACAATAACGGCGAAGATATGTGGTGGAAGCTGGTGCGCAAATATCCCAACGTGCACCTGGTTCTGAGCGGCCACGTGGTGGAAGGTGACGGAACCGGACGCCGCATGGACCTTGGGGCCAACGGCAACGTGGTCAACCAGATTCTGTCAGATTATCAATCTGATCCGCTGGGCGGCAGCGGATATCTGCGCCTGATCAGGATTTCACCTTCGCTGAATCGTGTGAGCGTGAGCACCTATTCACCGTATCTTGACTCGTTCTTGACCGATGACCACAATCAGTTCGTGGTGCCTTATCGCAACCCGGGAGTCGCGAACGCGGCCGGTGCGATCTCTGGCATCGTCAAGAATGCGCAGGATTGCTCCCTGGCTGCAGGCGTAACCGTCTCTGACGGTACAAATTCCGCCGTGACTGACAGCAACGGAAACTTCACCATGCCGGCCAATGCGCGCAAATCCATGGCCATCAAAGCCAGCAAGGCCGGCTGGGCCAGTAATGCCCGGTTCGCCACGTCAACGCTCAATCAAACCGCGGAACCAAGTCCGACGAAAATCTTCATTGCCACCACCGGACGTATCAGCGGGCATGTTCTGAACAGCGGTGGCGCGCCCGTTGCCGGCGCAACACTGACGTTTAGCGGCGGCAAATTGCGCATGACCAAGAACGTCGTCACCGATGGCTCAGGCGCTTACAGCTCAAGCTGGATTGCCCTGGGAGGATATACCGTCAGCGTCTCTGCAAGCGGTTACGCGGCGGCGAGCAGCCCGGCAACGGTCACCACTGGGTTGACGACGACGCTGAACTTCAACCTGCATCCGTAACCTGGCGGACCGGAGCGACTCGGCTGTGGGTTTATTTCTGGAAGTACTGTAATTTTCGTGAGCTGGCCTGCGTCTTCTTCATTGATGAGGGATGCATATTGACCGAGCCCATGGAAGCGTCGCACCGTCACCCTTCAGCTTCTTCAAAGCGCCGGATATGGAAAGGCTTGCTGCTAGCCATTTCTCTGTATCTGGCGCTTGCAGTTTTGGCTGGCTCGGTGGTTGCCGAGATGTCTTTGAAACTTTGGCGGCGTCCGTTGCGGCATCGGGAGGCAATTGCGGCAGTAGTCCACGGCAGGTTCCAGGCTGAACTGCAGGATGTGAGCATTCAAGCCGCCGACGGAGCCACGCTCAAAGGATGGTATATCCATCCCCGTACTTTCAACGGCAACGCAGTGATTCTGCTGCACGGTATTACGGACAATCGCGAAGGCGTAGCCGGCTACGGCAAGCTCTTACTGGAGCATGGGTACGCGGTTCTGTTGCCGGATGCGCGCGACCACGGCGAAAGTGGTGGAGAATTGGCCACCTACGGCATCAAGGAATCAGACGACACGCATCGCTGGGTTTCCTGGCTGTACGGGCATGACGCGCCGCAGTGCGTTTATGGTTTTGGTGAGTCCTATGGCGCGGCCTTGATGCTGCAATCTCTGGCGGTAGAGCAACGCTATTGCGCTGTCGCGGTGGAAAGCCCGTTTTCTTCGGCGCGCGAGATGAGCTTTGAGAGGGTATCCGCGCCGCTGCACTTGCAACCATGGTTCGGCAAGACATTGGGCCGTCCGATCATCTGGTCCGCAATGCTCTATGCGCAGCTTCGCTATGGTATTGATCTGCTGCAGCCGAATCCTCTCGATGCCGTCAGGAACTCATCTGTGCCCGTGTTGCTGATTCATGGAGAAGACGATCACAACATATCTCCGCATCATTCGCAGCTCATAGCCGCTGCCGCTCCGGACCATGTGCAGCTCTGGCTGGTGCCGCATGCCGGTCACACCATGGCCTGGGCAGCCGCGCATGCAGAGTTTGAGCAGCGCCTGCTGGGCTGGTTTGCTGCACATGCAAAGCCTCAGAGACAAGCGGCGGCGGCTGACTAGGAAAGCAGCCGCTCTTCCACAATCAGCACGATTTTTTTTTGAACTTTGGCGATAGGATCGGCTGCATCAACCGTGGCAACTCTTTGCGGCGCACGTTCAGCAATGGCCATGTACGCAGCCAGGACGCGCTCATAAAATGCGCGGCTCTCTTTTTCAAAACGATTTTCGTCGTCTTCCGTCTTTTTGGATTGGTCGGCGTTACGCCGCCGGGCTCGGGCCACGGCGCGCGCCGCATCCGAGAGCATCAGGATGGTCAGATCGGGCTGCAGGTCGTGGCACAGCGATTTGTGCAGCTGCAGCACCAACTCGCTTCCCAGTTGGCGTCCGCCGCCCTGGTAGGCTTCACTGGAGTCGGTGAAGCGATCGCAGAGCACCCATTGCCCGCGGTCCAGAGCGGGCAGGATCTGCTCGTCGATGTGCTGGGCACGGTCGGCGAACATGAGCGCCAGCTCAGCCAACGGCGAGAGCCCCGCGGTCCGCGAGCTCAGCAGGACGGTGCGCAGCTTTTCTCCCAGCACGGTGCCGCCGGGCTCCCGGGTGGTGACAACGTCAATCCCGCGCTCGCGCAGGTGTGCGGCAAGGTTCTCCAGTTGCGTGGACTTGCCCACGCCATCCAGGCCTTCAAAGGTAATGAATTTGCCGCTTTGCTTGAGAGGCACTCTAGAGATTTAAACACAAAGCGCCGGGAACGGCATTCTTATCGCCCGCCAGCTTCGGCGCCAAGTTGTTTGGTGCCGGTTATTTCAGATGATCGGCAAAAAAGCTGACTGCTCCTTGAGCTGTTTGATCATGCACTTGGTCGCGATCAATGCCTGCGGCGTCTGTACACAGGTCAGCCCGGCTTTGTTTTCCCTGGGGGCCGCAAGTGGCAAGAAACGTGTAGTGACCGACGCCAGGAAGCAACAGCAGCTTGGAATGGGGAATTTTCAGCGCAAGAAACTTTGCACTGCTGGCGACGGGCACCACCGTGTCTGCGTCGCCGGCTACGATTTCAACCGGAATCGAGATTTTTGCCAGGCTTTCCGGTTTGAAGGCCGGGCCGAGCGCGGGCGCGATGGCGAAGACCGCGCGGACCCGAGCATCGCGATAGGAATCACTCGCATGCTGGAAAGAGGTCTGAACTTCATGATCAGATTTGACGACCGCTTCGAGCTTGGTGTTCAGATCCGGGAACTCCGCGGGAGGCACGCACATCCCGTCCGCCGCTTTCGATTTGCAGAAGTCCGTTAGCAAGGAAGGCTGGGTGATGCCGCCGGCAATTTCGATCATGGTATAGCCGCCCAGCGAGAATCCCGCAGCGCCGATGCGTTTGCTATCGATCCGGCTTGCAAACATGGGATCGGCAAGCATCTGGTCGATGAGCGTGCTCAGGTCATGGGCCCGCTCCCACCACAAACCAAAGCCCTGAGGCGTGTAGGATTCAAGAGCATTATTGCCGGGATGATTCACCGCCGCAGCAATGTAGCCGTGGGCTGCGAGCGCCGTGCCGAGCCAGGCCATCATCGGCGCAGACGCCCCGGTACCGTGTGACAGCACGATCAGCGGAAATTTTGCGGGTGAAGCTGCCAATTTGGCGTCGGACGCAGCTTTGCCTGCGCTGGCAAATGGAGAGGCGGGTGAACCAATCCACTGCGGCTGTTCCTGCGCAGGGGCTTCAGCCGGATACCAGATCATGGTGACGAGAGCATGTGTCTTCGCTCCTCGCCAGTTATAGGGTTCCCTGGGGACAAACTTCCGCTGAGTCATCCCCACTTTGTATCTAGCAGTCTGCTGCCCGAGGCTCTGAATGTCAGTGGCACCCACGATCAGCAGGAAAAACGCCGCACTCGCAACGGTAAGAGGCATCTTGCGCATTCAAGCTTGTCCCTTCAGGCAGACTTATGAAAGACCGGTCAATACGCCAAATGTGAGCGCCGAACCGGGATTAAATGTCTTATATTGATCGTAGCGGAGGACCGTATGCGTCTGGGCGACGACATCGACGACCATTGTTCAACATGCAAACGCACGACCGATCACTCCATTGTCTCCATGATGGGGGAAGAGGTGCTCCGGACGCGTTGCCGCACCTGCAACAGCGAACACAAGTATCGCCACAACAAGAGCCGGAGCAAGGAGATGACGGCCAAAGAGGCTTTCGATAAGGTCCTGGCTACAGTGACCGGCGCGCAGCAGGAGAAGGCCGGGCCTTCCGGGAAAAAGAAGAAGAGTTAACCGCCAAGGACGCCACGGACGCAAAGAAGCTGATGCGTTTGAACAATAAATGCTGTTGTCTGCAATGTGTTACGTGGGCTGCTCAGTAGAACAATATCTGCGTTGCGATCTTTGCGTCCTTTGCGGTAAATCTTCAACTCTTGCCTTCCGTCGCTGCCTTCTTTAATCTTGGTGCAACCTCGGAGGGAGAAGAATGTTCATTTGGTTCAGACGGATAGCCCTGTTTGCCATGTTCGCCAGCACGACGGCAGCCCTGGGACAGAAACGCCAACCTCAACCCACGGCCCCTGCAGCGCCAACGCAACCAATCAAAGTCGCCGTCGATGCTACGCAAGCCCCACAAAAAATTCTGCATGCACAGCTGCAGATTCCGGTGACGTCGGGTGAGGTCAAGCTGGTGTACCCCAAGTGGATTCCCGGAGAGCACGGTCCTACCGGACCCATCACTGACCTGACCGGCATCAAGTTTTTTGCCAATGGGCAGAGGTTGAGTTGGCGGCGCGACCTGGACGAAATGTACGAGATTCACGTAACGGTGCCACAAGGCGTAACCACGCTGGACGCACAGGTTGACCTGGTGCTGCCAGCGCCGCCGGAGGGATTCTCTTCGGGCGCGTCGGCCACCACGCAGCTTGACATGCTGAGCTGGAACCAGGTGGTCCTGTATCCGCTCGGTCCGCATACCGATAACATTCCGATTGTTGCTTCGGTGAAGCTGCCTGCGGGCTGGCACTACGGCACGGCGCTGCCGGTGGCCAGTGAAGCCGGCGCTCAGATCAACTTTCAGCAAGTTTCGCTGACCACGCTGGTGGATTCGCCGGTGCTGACGGGAGCGCACTTCCGCCGCATTCCGCTCACGCCTGAAGGCCCGATCCAGCATTACATTGATGTCGTCTCCGATGGCGACGCAGCGCTAGAGATGCCGCAGGAGACCATCGATCATTACAAGCGCCTGATCGCAGAGACCGGCGCGCTATTTCAAGCGCGGCATTACCGCGACTACCATTTTCTGCTCACGCTCAGCGACCATACGGCACATTTTGGACTGGAGCACCACGAATCCAGCGATGATCGCGTCGCTGAACGTACGATGATTGACGATGACATGCGCTGGCTCGCCGGCAGCTTGCTCCCGCATGAGATGACGCACTCGTGGAACGGAAAATATCGCCGTCCCAAAGGCCTGGCCACGCCCGACTATCAGCAACCGATGGAAGGCGATCTGCTCTGGGTTTATGAAGGTCTTACACAGTACCTGGGCGATATTCTGGCTCCGCGCTCCGGCCTGTGGACCAAGCAGCAATTCCTGGATGAGACCGCCGAAACCGCCGCGGCGCTCGACCACACGCCCGGCCGCTCATGGCGTCCGCTGCAGGATACCGCCGATGCCGCGCAGCTGCTCTATGGCGCATTGCCTGAATTTGAAAGCTGGCGTCGCGGCGTGGATTACTATCCCGAAGGCTTTCTGATCTGGCTGGAAGCCGATACCGTCATCCGCCAACAGACGCATGGCCAGAAGTCGATGAACGACTTCTGTCGCATCTTCCACGGCGGCGGCAACACTCCGCCGCTGGTAAAGCCGTACACGTTTGACGATGTGGTCGCCACGCTCAACCAGGTCACGCCATACGACTGGAAGAAGTTCCTGCGCGATCGCCTGGATACATATGGACCAGGAGCTCCGCTGGGCGGCATCACCAATAGCGGCTGGAGGCTGGTGTATGACGAGAATCCCAGCGAGTACACCAAGGCCTCAGAGAAGACTCGCGATGCCGTTGATGCGCGTTTTTCCATTGGGCTTGCTCTCGACGACAAAGGCGCCATCCACGACGTGATTATGGACAGTCCGGCATGGAAAGCGGGCATTGCGCCGGGAACCACGCTGGTAGCGGTGAACGGGCGGAAGTATGATCCGGATATTCTCCGCGACGCGCTGAAGGCCGGCAAAGGCAATGGTCCGAACCTGGAACTGCTGGTGATGAATGGCGACTATTTCAAAACATTCACACTCAATTATCACGACGGTGAAAAATACGCTCACCTGGTGCGCGATGAATCGAAGCCGGACATGCTGAGCGAGATCATTGCTCCGTTGGCGAAATAGGGACTGGCACTCAGTTATCAGCTCGAAGGATCTAACCGCAAAGGGCGCAGAGGACGCAAAGTAGCAAGAAGATCCAACTTTGCTGATCCTTTGCGGCTTTTGTGTCCTTTCGGTCAACGCGGTGGGAGGCAAGCTCTCCGTGCCTTCGTGGTGGATTTGGTTTCCGATCAAGCGCGATCACGTTGCGATGACGCGCGATCACGACGATTCCTCTTCCACTCCCGCGAACAAATCCGTTTCCATCTCAACCTTGCGCGGGGTGGCGGCATTGGCCAGATGGAACACCTCCATGTTGCCGCGCTTGCGGATGGTTTCTTCGAAAAAGCCAAAGAGCGGCGCCTGCGTGGTGTGGCATTTGAAGGCTGCGATCTTCAGGTCAATTTCATGCTGCTCCAGATTGATGATGGCCGTGGTCGGTCCCAGCGCGACCGGTTGCCGTTGCGGCATGGTGAAGAGCGCGCTGGCGTAGTACAGCTTTTGTGTCCGGTGCGGTGCAAGGCCGTTCTCCAGCTGTTCGGGAAAGCGATTGGTTCGCCCGGCCCAGTGGCAAGCCATGGTGGCAAACACCGACACCATCGAATGGTCAGGATGCGCGGTAATGGCTCCTTCGGTGCCCATGGTCATCACGACGTGGGGACGAATCTTGCGCACGCGGTGGGTAAGATCGGTGACTACGGCGAAAAAGTTCTGGCGATCGAGTTTCCCGTCAGGATAATCAAGCACCTCGCCGTGGCTGATTTTGAGCAGTTTGCCCGCCGATTCAAACTCGCGGCGGCGGAGCGTGGAGAGTTCATCATCCGATTTGGCGTTGCCGCGATGGGTGGCCGCCTGGCCTGGTGTGAGACAGATTACATGGGTTTGAACGCCGCGTTCCGAGTAGCGCAGCAGAGTACCGCCAAAGCCGCCCGCTTCATCGTCAGGATGGGCGGTAAAACAGAGGAGGCGAAGCATCTTTTTTCGTTTTACCCTTCTCTCATCAAGTGACGCTTCTTGTGTATCACGGCGTAGCCCCGTCGCGCCAGACTCGGGGCGGAAATAACCGGGATCGGTGCATGATCCGGTTATGGAAGACTACTTATGAAAGTGCGCCGCATCGCGGGTCTTGGGATACTGCTCGTATTCCTGTCATGCGGTCTGGACGCGGGATCACGACGCACATCAAACAGCACGTCAGCGCTGCACTCCGCAATGCCTGCCGGCTATGACATTGTTGTGCTCAAGCCCTCCGGCATGAATCTCTCCCTGATGGGACTCATTGAATGTCCTGAGCTCGAGGGTGCACAGCAGGTATCTGAAGGCGTCAATGCCGTGCTACTCTCCGCCGATGGCGGCCGCATACGAAAGTTTCCCCGCCACTTCAGTTTTCGCATCACGGCATCCCTGCGCAAAATCATGCTGGATGGACCCGCCACAGCGATCAAGATCGGCGACGATCCCCGGGACCTTCTGCTGAAACTCAGGTTCCGGGTAAAGGCTTATCACGGCCTCGAAGTGCGCGATATCGTGGCTGATTCAGTGGAGCAGATCGGCATGCCTGCGGATGTGCCTTACGATGAACGCGTCTATCGCATCAAGGTCGACGTCCGGGATGCGGCGATTACCGACAGGTTTGTGATCGAGATCCTGACTCCGGAAGGCGAGCTTCTGACGCACTTTCCTTTTACAGTTCTCTAGCGGCTAACTTTTGGCGGGCGCGGGCTCGCTGCCAGGCTGCCAGTTCGGATCGGGCACTGCAGCCGTAGCGATCTGATCCGGCAGGACGATTGCGCCTGGTTGGGCGACAGGGTACCACTGGCGGATTTGCGGCAGAGCGGCGCGCGTTACTACTTCGCCGGCGCGGATCAAATCCGGCGCGCGGACAAAATCGTCATAGGCGAACTCGCCGATTTCGGGAGTCAATACGATGTCTGAAGCTGTTGTCCACGGGCCGCACATGCGCGACTGGGCGATGGAAAAACACTGCCCGATCACGTCAAAAACGTGGCGTGGGCCGCCCGGCTTGACCCAGTGTGCAGCGAGATAGACCGAAATGACGCGTTCCGCGCCCATGTCGCGCAACGGTTGCGCAGGAACCGCGTGAGCGAGCAGGCCGTCCACCAGAAGCCGGCCTCCGATTCGTACCGGCTGGAACATTCCCGGATAGGCGCAGCTGGCGCGCACGGGATCGACCAGGTCGCCGGAGGTAAACACCGCCGGTTCGCCGGTAATGATGTCGGTGGCGGCGATGGCCAGCGGTATGCGCAGCTCTTCAAACGTTTTGCAGCGCAGAACCTTGTGCAGAAAGATTCCCATCTTGTCATTGCTGAACAGGCCGAAGCGCGAGAAGGTCCAGCGGGAAAAATCTTTGAAGCGAACCAGCGAAGCGATCTCCGCCAGCTCGCGCGCGCAGATGCCGCTGGCGTAAGCCGCGCCGATCACCGAACCTACGCTGGTGCCGGCGATGAAGTCGACAGGAATTTTTTCTTCTTCCAGGACTTTGAGTATGCCGATGTGCGCCAGCCCGCGGGCAAATCCTCCACCCAGAGCGATGCCCAGCTTGGGCGCTTTGGGAGGCTCGACAGAGACGTCCGGCGCCGTGTGGCGGGTAAGCTCACGGCTCAGGGCCTTGACTGAACGCACGATCCTGTTCAGCGGATTCTTCACCTGCGCTCCTTGCGGCCGCGTTCCGCGCAGCTACTCTACTAAGGTAAGATGCTGGTTCACAGCAAATGGTGCACAGTAACTTAAACGCGATACCTGCACCCATAGTTTCACTTTATTTGCGGTGGAATGACAGATAACCTACAGTAACCTTGGTAACCTGAAAGTGCTGTTAAAAAAGCAATAAAAACGAGCAAAAAAATCATTCCTGCCTAATGAAATGCGGCAGCGACGTACCTTACCAACATTAAAAAATGCTTCGTGAATTCTCCGCCGGCGCGCTGGTCTTACGCCACATGAAGAAACAGTGGTGGGTCGCAGTGATTGAGCCTGGACGCGAGGGCGAACCTGAAGACCGCAAAGATGTGGTAGCCCTGCCCAAAGGCAACGTGGATGCCGGGGAAAAACCACCCGAGACCGCGCTGCGCGAGGTCCGCGAAGAGACCGGACTGCAGGCTTCCATGCTGGCCAAACTCGGCGACATCAAGTATGTCTATATCCGCAAGTGGGCCGGAAACGAGAAGGTTTTCAAAATCGTTTCGTTTTTCCTGACCAGGTACAAATCGGGAGAGATCGGCGATATTACCGAGGCCATGAAGCATGAGGTTCGCCGTGCTTACTGGCTTCCCCTGGAAGAAGCCGCCAAAAAGCTAAGTTATAGCGGCGAAAAACAGATGGCGGAAAAAGCGTTGGAGTATGTGAAAGCTCATCCGGACAAGCTGGAGTAATTCTGTATTACCCGGAGCCGCCGGGCATTGCGAAAACAGCGCTTCAGTTCCACGATTTTAGACGACAGTTCGAAGGGGATGTCTTTGATGCTTTACGGTTATTACCTGCCCTACATAGCAAGCTCTGACGAGCCATATTGGTCTTACCCGGAAGGCCAACTGCCGAATCCGAAAAAGAATCCTGCCGGAACCATTTCCAAAGGCAGCCATCTTTTCCTGCAAAGACCGCCGGATAGCCTGGGCACGCACCAAAGCGCCTACCTTTACGGCGTAGGCCGGATATTGGTCAGGATCGGCGGCTTCCAGCCTGCGCCGGCCACCTGCTCTAACGGGTGACACCGCCGGTGTATTTTCTCTGGACAACAGATGGTTGCCGTTCTGCACCATAACAATTATCTAAAAAGACTCAGTATCAGCCGGATCAGGGTTTGTCCTGATTGGCGAGGCCAGGAGTCATGTCGCAAGCAGAAATCGCGGGTGGCGCCGTCACACCACCGAATGAGATCCCCTCGAAAGGTCGAATTCTGCCTGATATCGCCTTGCCCACTGCATCCTTGGGCCGTCAGGTTCACACATCTGACTTCAGAGGCCGTGCAAATCTGGTTGTGATCGCAGATGACGGGCAATCCGAGACGGCAAATCTGATATCCGAGGCGGCCAGACAATATGGTGAAATCAAGAGTCAGGAAGCCGAAGTCCTTGTGATCGTCCGTCCGCTGCGATCGACGGCCGCAGCCGAGCAGAAGTCGTTGGCCCACCTTCCCGGTGCGGTGCTGGTTGATGAGGATGGTTCTGTGCGTCGGCGGCTGGGGGCGGTTGATGCCCAAGGTCACGATTCCGCCGCCATCTACGTCACGGACCGGTACGGCGAAGTGTTTGGCGTATATCGCAAATCAGACGGCCAGTCCGTTCCTGACATCGGTGAAATTCTGAGCTGGCTTGAGTTCATCAATAGCCAGTGTCCGGAATGCGAGGCTCCGGAATGGCCAATCTGACAATGAAGATCGTTTTGGGCGAAACAGGCTTATCCATGAGTCTTGGATTCGGGAAAGTCCTGGAGCGCAAGAAAGGATGAAATCGATGGCATCTCAAGGAGACACCAAAACCGGCCGGGAACATGAAGTTGGAGTTCTGGCCGCGCCATTGTTGAAATTCAACCTGGAGGAGGAGATGCAGCAACTCCGATCAGAAGGGAGATGGCAGTCTGGCCACACCGCGAAGACTTTGGCGAAATATCCTGATTTCCGCGTCGTGCTGGTGGTCATGAAAGCGGGCGGAAGGCTCGAAACGCATCGCACTGAAGGACGCATCTCCGTCCACACTCTTGCCGGCAGCATCAACTTCAGCACAGCCGGCGAATCCGTGCCAATCTCCTCCGGCCAGTTGCTGACGCTTGAACGCGACATCCCACACGATGTCGGGGCCGCGACCGATAGTGCGTTTTTGTTAACGATCGCATGGCCTGGCGCATCGAGTGCGGGGAATACAGGACGATAAGGTGTATTCGAGGCCTGAAGACCACCCTCCCACCACCCCGTAAAAGGAGCGGTGGGAGGTCGAGAGAAAAACCAGAGCAAGGACACTTTGCCATATCTTCGCCGGGAAAGCAATAGCGAAAGCAATTTTTTTTCCCTTTCCGGTCAAATCGGATTCGCCGGCCCTGGCGTCTCTTCCTTCCATTTTAGAAATTGCGGCTTTCTCGCGATTCACTTTTGCGTTAGATCCAGGAAGCCGGTATCCACCTGACAATCGGTCAATCCAGTCTGCATTTCCTTGGTCCACGCACTGATGCCACGTAAAACTGCCCCATGAGTACCATGTTGGGAACTGACCCATATCTCATCAAGTTCAGTATATTTTTTCTGCCTAAAGATAATCTTTTTGCTCAGTGAAGTTAAAAAACTCACTCGGTTCAGATCACAACCGTTCGTGCGCTCGTCGCTCGCCTGGTACTACGGGGTACCCATTCATGGCCGCGGCTGAGGACGCAAACATTTCAGAGATCCCGCCTCAACGGGACAGCAGGCACGTTTGCAAGAAGATCTGATCCGGTTCGAATAAAGCGCACAGCAAGAAACACATTTGACGACGGATGGTCCTAATTGGGGCTTTCCCATTCGTACGCGCGGAGATCGCCGAGGCGTGTGTACGCGCGGATGCGAGGCATCCGTACGCGCAGAGATCGCGAGCCGTGCACAACTTTTGATCGTTCACCACCAAGGAGAAGAAATGAATCAGGATCGGGTCCAAGCAATCGAGCACATCGTTTTAAATCGAATGAAGAAGGCGTGGCCGTGGCTGGCTGCAGCTCTTCTGCTGGCAATTTTTGTCCCCGCCCAGGGACAGGTTCTTGCCACCCAGCGCGCCGGCTTCGGCCTGCCCGCCAACCAGGTCGCAGCGCCCAACACGCCGGGCGGAGGAGTAGTCGTCGGCAGCTTTTTCTACGCGACCGACCAGGTAAACGGCTTTCGCCACTACTTGCCGGCCGATCCAACCAACCCCGATCCAGTCAACAGCGGCATTCTTTACTTTGACAACAACCTCAACGACGGCATGAGCCTTGGCGGAGCGGCTGTGTGCATTCCATTCTGCAAAACGGGACAGGTTGCGTATGACGGCAACCAGACCGTTTGGGTAACGGCGTTCGATCAGCAGAAAGGCCAACCGGGCTCCGTAACTTTCCCCGGCGTGCACCGGATTCTCATCGATCCCCTATCCGGGCAAGTGGGCTGGATGGGCCCAATCGCGCAGAATCTCGGTCTCGGCGGTGCCGGGCCTACCTCTATTGCTCTCGGCCCGGACGGCAATCTGTATGTGGGCTTCGCGAAGAGCGGTAATATCGTGCGCCTTACCAATCCGCAGGCGTCGTCCTTTGACCCGAACTTCCCGCAGGTCGTCCAGTCTGTAGGCACATCGCCCAACGGGCGGCCGGTTCACGCCATGGCGTTTGCGGGACCGGATCTCTATCTCGCCACCGCCGATGGCCTCTCCGTTATCCGGAATGCTGTGGCCAAAACGTGCACGGGCGGATGCAACGGCGTCCACATCTCGGATGGATTCAGCGGCGTTGACCATGTTGGCCTGGTCTCTGACGGTATCAACCGTCTTTACATGTCGATCAATGGGCAGGGTGTGTTTCGCTTCACCATCAATCCCCAATCCACAACGCTGATCTCGACCGGCGGCACGGATCCCAACGGCGCCGTTCTTCCATTTGCCTTCGTCGGCGGGCACACCAACATGCTGTTCCTGGATCGCCTCGGGAACCTGTGGGTCGGTGACGATATCGGAGACGGGCGCCTCAACTTCCAGGGACGCATCTGGTACATCTCCGCTGGCCAGCTCGCCAGTATTCCGTAAAGACTTATCGCCAACCCACGGGCTGCCGACTAAAAAACCGGTGGTCCACTTGCGGCGGCTTGACGTAAATCGACCGGAAAGGAAGAAAGAACCGCCTTAATAGGGCCCATTGCACTAAGGAAAGGGAAAAGATGAATTCACACAGCGCGGTAAGCAGATTTCCTGGAAAGAGAAAATGCGCGGCTGCAATTGTCGCTTTGATGTTCTGCATGGCCACCGGCATGACGGGGTGGTCGCAGAGCCACAAACTCAGCGAAGCTGAAATCCGGCGGGCATCAAACGTGGATGCCGGCATCGACTCCAATCTTCCCATCACGATCCGGCGCGCTTCGAAAGATAGCCGGATTGCCGACCACTACATTGTGCTGTTCAAGTCGGCGGTCGCCGATCCCGAATTTGAAGCGCGGGACATCGTAGTCCACACGGGTGGAAAGCTGCACAACATCTATTCTCACGCGGTAAAAGGCTTTGCCGCCACGCTCTCGCCGGAAGCAGTAGAAGGGCTGCAGCGTGATCCGCGAGTAGCGATGATTCAGGAAGATCAATTGGGGCATGCAGCGGCAGTCTCGCCTTTCCAAAGCCCCGGGGTTTTCGTCCCCGCCTCTCCCCAGTCACCGGCTCCATCATGGGGGCTCGACCGCATTGACCAGAGAAATCTGCCTCTCGACAATTCTTTCAGTTTTCCTGCCAGCGGTGGAGCGGGTGTACATATCTACATTCTGGATTCTGGGATTCTTGGCGGAATCAACGGTCTGGCCGGAGAGCATGTTGAGCTTCAGGGCAGGGTCGGGAGTGGCTTTGATGCGGTCACGCCCAGCGGCAACGCGAATGACTGCGAAGGTCATGGCACTTTCAACGCCGCCCTGGCGGCGGGAACCACTTTCGGTGTGGCGAAGCAAGCGATTGTCCATCCTGTGCGAGTCCTTGATTGCACTCTGAATCAAGGTGGAGGTATCAACCCCGCGGCAGGAATCATCTCCCAAGTCGTCGCCGGCATTGACTGGGTCACCAGTGACCATCAGGCTCATCCCGGACAGAAATCTGTAGCCAACATGAGCCTTGGCGTAGCGCCACCGAATGCTGCTCTGGACCAGGCAGTGCAGAATTCGATTAACGCCGGCATTGTTTATGTGATTGCGGCGGGCGATAGACCTCAGCAATCGCTGGTTGACCTGACCCCGACGGCTCCGGCGCCGACGCTCATTGATATTGGCGATGCCTGCAACATCAGTCCTGGGAGAGTCGGCGCCGCCATTACCGTTGGCGCCATGACCAACTTCGGGAGACAGGGAACTTCCATTGTCCCCGACCTTATTCATCCCCGATATGACACAGGCGGCTGCGTTGATCTTTTTGCGCCGGGTGATTTTATGACGAGCGCAGGCATCACCAGCACCACGGCAATTTCCGCTTCCGCGCCGCCCAACGGCTTCAACAATACCGGTACATCGTATGCGGCGCCCGTAGTGGCAGGTGTTGCTGCCCTTTTCCTGGGCGCTCACCCTACAGCGAATCCGTCACAGGTTGCGAGCGCGATCACCACGAATGCAACCAACAACGTGTTGAGCTGGCCCTTCCAATTCGTGCCCACGGGTTCCAACCGTTTGCTCTATTCCGATTTCCAGACGGACATTCAGACCACGGTTTCATCGAACCAGGGCGCTCCGGCGGTAGGGTTGATATTTACCTATACCTTCCAGGTCCATAACAACGGTCCTTACAACACGATGGATTCTGTCCTGTTCACAGACACCTTGCCCTCTGGCATTAGCGTGGCCAATAGCATTGCTCCGGGAATTCCGGCGATAACTACAACCCGGGGAAGCTGCAGCGGCAATGTGACCATCAGCTGCGATCTGGGGCGCCTGGCAGTTGGTGATTCAGCGGTTATTGCCATCACGGTACTGGCCATCACGCCTGGAACACATAGCAACGCCGGAACTGCAGTGCTGCAGTCCGGACAAACAGACCGGGCTCCGGACAACAACACAGCGACGGTTAGCGTGACGGCGCACTAACAGCAAGTTCCTAGTTCCTTGAAGTCGTATGCAAGGGCCACATCGGGGCGTGGAAGTGTGTGGGCATTTCCTTTCGAGCCGTCCTGATGAGACCCGAGGCAAGCAGTGGCCCCACAAGAAAACACCAAGGAGAATGATCGTATGACGTCTTTTGTACGCAGGAGCGCGGTTGTTACATTTGCGGCGCGGCTCTTTAGCCTTGCCTTAGTAATCACGATGATTCTGAGTGCGGGCAGCAGCCTTGCTATGGCCCAACAAACGTCCACGCAGTTTGCCAACGGGTTGACCACCCCGCAAGGCGGTTTAGTACTGAGCGGAAGCGCCATCAATCCCGCCACAGGCAATCCGTTTCGCTATCTTTGGACGGCGGATGCCAACGGCCTCTGCCGGCTTACGCCTGACGTGGATAGTCCGGCGGCGCACTCCATCGATCCCACCACATGCGTGAGCACGGTGGCCGGCGCTGCGTTCAATGCCGGACAACTCACGTTTGATCCTGTCAGCAACACCATTTACGCCGTTGATGGCGGCGGGAAGCTGGGCATCTTTGTTTTGCATTTCCTGCCCGACGGCGACGCTGGAAACGGACTGGTGGACCAAGTCAATACTTCGATTCTCGGGCCCACATGTGGCATTGCGGTCAACCAGCCGAATGCCACATCGCTGGGGCCGGACGGAAATCTCTATGTTGGTTTCAGGCGCAGCGGAAGTATCATGCGGATCAACTCTCCGCTCACCAATCCCCTGCCGTGTGCCAACGTGCAGCAGAATGTAATCGTCACGGGAGACAGGCTCACCAACCAGATGGCCTGGATTGGACATACTCTGGTGATCAACCTCACGAAGTCGACCACCAAGGTGGATGGCGCGGACAACTGCTTGACGCAAAGCGCAAACACGGTCTGTACACCAGGTTTTCTGGGCGTTGCGTTTATCGGCGCTACTCCCACAACGATGGTGAGCGACCAGGCGGCGGGTCAATTCAACGGAGACGATATTTACTTTGGCGACGGGTTAAGTACCGTGAGTGCGATGACAGGGGTGACTCTGAATGCCATTGGCGTGCCCAACCTGACCAGCCCGACGCAGGTTGGCGGCACGAGCGCATTCTTTTCCAACATCGGCGCCCTGGCGCTGGATGCATCGGATCCGACCAGCAACGTAGTATATGTGGCAGACGACCCGACCGCCGGCCTTACCCCCGGGACAGGCCGTTGGTGGCAAGTGCTCTCCGCACCTCCGCCTCCTGGGCCGCCTTCCTCGCCCCTGAACGTTGTTGCGACGGCCGGAAATGCGAGCGCGTTCCTCAACTGGACAGCGCCTGCCAACCACCAGCCTGTGACCAGCTATACCGTACATAACTCACTGGCCAGTAACGGGCTTGCGGTTGCAGATATAACGGTGTCTGGCCCAGCGGGTTCAACCGTCGCACCTACTGGAGCCAACATTACCGGACTGGTCAACGGTGTGACCTACCAATTTGTAGTGACGGCTACCAATGCGCAAGGTTCCAGCCCGGCCTCCGCGCCCAGCAATCCAGTCACGCCCCAGGCTCCAACAGTTCCTGGAATACCCACCAACGTGTCGGCCATCGCTGGTGACTCATTCGCGACGGTGTCATGGGCGGCGCCGGCCAGTGACGGCGGTTCTCCCATCACCGGGTACACCGTGAGCACCTTCACGGGCGGAGCGCTCGTCGGCACTACCGCGGCAGGCGGAACTTCAATCACAGTGTTCCCCCTGACCAACGGCGTGGCATACACCTTCTCGGTTCATGCTAATAACGCGATCGGTAGCGGGCAGGAGTCGGCGCCATCAGCTGCGGTCACGCCTGCGGCGCCGGCTGTGGCTGCTGTATCCGTCAGCATGACGGGTCCGGCTTCCGGTTCCGTTGTCTCCAATGGAAGCGCGGCGTATTCTGTGACGGTAACCAACACGGGGACAATCACGGCGCCCGCGGTCACCGTAGTAGACACCGCGTTCAGCGCAACTGTTTCCTCCGTGACCACCACGCAGGGCGCTTGCACCATTGCAGGCACGAACATCAACTGCAACCTGGGAAATGTGGCCGTCGGGAAGAGTGTAGTCATAATTGTGACCCTCAAGCCGGCGAGTGGCGTAACCCAAATGCAGAACGGGGCAATCGCGACGACCGCGGGTGCATCCAGCTCCGCCGTGGTAACCACGACGGTCATTCCTCTGAACCAGACGACGGACCTCCAAGTGACTGGCGCGGCGCAGACTGGCGCTCCGCTTTCCACCGGGACCGACACCTTCACCTGGCAGATCAAAAACGCCCAGACTCTGGCTGCCAACACAGTGAACTTCACGGTAACCCTCGCGCAGGGCATGGTGTTGCAGAATGCGGTCAGCACTCTGGGAGCAACCTGCACCACGCCTGACCCGAACAACACGTTCACTTGCAGTTTGCCCACGCTCAATGGTGGTCAGACCATGGTCGTGACTGTGACTGTGGGGTTCAATGCGTCCGGGCCCATGACAACTACGGGGCATGTCAGTTTCGCCGGTAACGACAATAATTCGGCCAACGACACAGCTCTAATCACGATCGGAGTGAAATAACCTGAACGAAGTAACTCGCACGCTGCCGGAACGAAATGTTCCGGCAGTCTTATTGCGGAGGAAGCCGACTGAAACTCTGATTCAGGCCGTCAAGATAATGACGGCCTGTTTTTTTGTTCAGATAACTCTTGCCGAACCAAATGCCCTTCCAGGGCCAGGTGACCTCGACGGAGTGCGAACCGGGGAAGAACGATCCCTATAATGAGGATCGAGTGACGGCCGCTGCTTGGCCCGTACTTGAATTGGCTGGCTCGTCGTAACTTACTGAGGGTTAAAGTAAATCATTGACTGAATGAACACTCATTCATTATAATAGGCGCGAGTGAGTAGGCGTTTCGGGCAAGCCATCGCAACGCTAAAACGTCTTCGCCGTTCGACATTTCTTTTAATTTTGGCCATCCCCCACAACAACAGACCGGAACAGGAAAACTGTTATGATTTTGACGTCTCAAGACTCGTCTGCTCACCCGCTTGAACCGAACTTCAGGAGATGCCGAGATGAGTAATGTTGCCGTTCCTCCACCTCCCAGCCAAATTCGCCCTCCCGATGGCGTAGCTTCCGAAAGCCAGGGCCAGCGGACAGGGCATCAGCGCATCAACAAAGTCGCCGTGCTGGGCGCCGGAACCATGGGCGCGCGCATTGCCGCACACTTTGCCAATGCGGGGTTGCCGTGCGTGCTGCTGGATATCGTGACCCCCGATGCGGCGCAGAGCACCGACAAAGCGGCGCGCAGAAAGCTGGTAAGTGCGGGCCTGGATGCGGCGGTGAAGTCCAAGCCGGCGGCGTTTTTTGAAAAGGGACTGGAGCGGTTGATCACGATCGGCACGTTCGATGACGACATCAAGCTGCTCGCTGACTGCGATTGGATCATTGAAGCCGTAGCCGAAAATCTGGAGATCAAGCGCGGCCTGCTGCGCAAGGTTGAGGGCATCCGCAAGCCCCGCAGCATCATCACTACCAACACCAGCGGGCTTCCGGTAGCCAGCATCGCCGAAGGTTTCATTCCGGATTTCCGCCGCCACTGGTTCGGCACACACTTCTTCAATCCGCCGCGCTACATGCGGCTGCTCGAAATCATTCCCACGCCGGAAACCGATCCCGCAGCGATTGAGGCCGTCGCGCATTTTTGTGATGTGCGCATGGGCAAAGGAATTGTTGTCGCCAAGGACACACCGAACTTCATCGCCAACCGGATTGGCACGTTTGCGGGGTTGAACGTTTTCCGCGTGATGCAGCAGATGGACCTAACCATTGAAGAGGTCGATGCGCTCACGTCGAGCGGCGGCTGGACCAAAGCCGCCACCTTCCGCACCATCGATCTGGTTGGTCTCGATGTGCTGAACAGCGTGGTCACCAACTTCAGCAAAAACGTACAGGATGAGCGCAGCGATCTGAAGCTGCCCGATTTCTTCAAGCAGATGCTGGAGCGCAAGCTGCTGGGCGACAAGGTGAAGTCCGGCTTCTATAAAAAAATAAAAGGTCCTCAAGGGGAAGAGCGCCTCGCCATCGACTGGAAGACGCTCGAGTATCATCCGGCGCAGAAGCCGAAATTTCCCGCGCTGGAGATGGCCAAGAACATTGAAGACATGGGCGAGCGGCTGCGAACCACACTGGCCGGCGATCCCCGCGACAAGGCCACGCAGTTCATCTGGACCACGCTGTCCGATCTATGGACCTACTCGGCCAATCGCATTCCGGAAATCGCTGACACCGTCGTTGAAATCGACCAGGCCATGCGCATGGGCTTTAACTGGGAAGCAGGACCGTTCGAAGTCTGGGACCTGGCCGGAGTTGAGCCAACCGTCGCGCGCATAAAGAAAGAAGGGAAGCCGGTTGCAGCGAATGCGGAGAAGCTTTTGGCTGCGGGCGCAAAGAGCTGGTACAAAGACGATCCCTCGTCGCCTTCGGGCCGCGCTTATTTCGATCTGCGCACAGGGAAGTATCAGCCGGTTCCAGCTGCAGAAGGCGTATGGTCCGTCGCGACGGCCAAGAAATCGCACGGCGTGGTGAAAAAAAATGCAGGCTCCTCTCTCGTCGATCTGGGCGATGGCGTGGGCTGTATCGAATTTCACACCAAGATGAACGCCCTGGGCGGCGACATTGTGCAGATGGTCACGCAGTCGCTCAAGACCGGCGGCATTGGGGACCAGTTTGACGCGTTTGTGATCAGCGGTGACTCGGCAAACTTCTCTGTCGGCGCAAATTTAATGATGTTGATGCTGGCGGTGCAGGAAGAAGAGTGGGACGAAGTTGATATGGCCATCAAGCAGTTCCAGGGGATGACCCAGGCGATCAAGTTCTGTACCCGCCCGGTGGTTACGGCTTCTTTCGGTATGACGCTGGGCGGGGGCTGCGAAATCAACCTGCACTCCGCCGCGCGTCAGCCGCACGCCGAGCTCTACATGGGGTTGGTGGAAACCGGTGTAGGCCTGCTGCCTGGAGGCGGCGGCTGCAAAGAGATGCTGCTGCGTGCCCTGGACAATGCGAAGGCCGTGCGGCCTGATGGTCGCGGCGAGTCAGTTGAAGTGATGGAAGGAATGAAGCGGATCTTTGAGACCATCGCCATGGCCAAAGTTTCGACCTCGGCGTATGAAGCCCGCGGGCTCGGATTCCTCTCCGACGGCGACCTGGTCTCGATGAACCGTGAGCGCATCCTGGCCGATGCCAAGGATCGCGCGATGGAGCTGGCGCGTGCAGGGTACAAAGCCCCGGTGCAGCGGATGGACATCCCGGCGCCGGGCGAAAACGTGCTTGCTACTTTACGGCTGGGAATCCATCTAATGAGACAGGCGGAGTACATCAGCGACCACGATGTGAAGGTCGCAACCAGGGTGGCCGAGGTGATCTGCGGCGGCAATGTGACGCCGGGAACGCCGGTAAGCGAGCAATACATTCTTGACCTGGAGCGTGAAGGCTTCAAGTCACTCTGCGGCGAGAAGAAAACGCAGGAGAGAATCCAATTTACGCTGAAAACCGGAAAGCCATTGAGGAACTAACGGGTCCCCCTTTCGCGCGCCGGTTTTGCGCGCAAAAGGGGCTGAAGCCGCTGAGGAACTATTGAGCAAACGCGCCCTGATCATTCTGGCAGTTGTGGCTCTTCTGGGAACTTGGGCCTTTGTGGTCGGCTACGAGTTCCTGGAAAAGGAAAATGCTCTTTTTCAAAAGAGAGTGAAAGCCGCCAGGGACGATCAGCGTAAGTGCGAGGCGCGGTATTCAAAGTACCGGAACTTTGACCAGTTCCGCACCAGCATCCGGCTGCCATACACGTCTGATCTGTCGCTGGAGCGTTGGATGCAGCAGTTCAATTCGTTGCGCGCGGGAATGAGCGAGTCTGAGGTAGAGATCATTATGGGCGCGCCGGATTACGCGCGCTGCGATGTGAGCGAGAAGGGCGATAAGTTTGTGGGATCAACCTGGCAATATGAGATCGCAGTTCCGCAGGATGCGGCCAATGATGGCCAGAACAGCGTGATCCGCGTGATGTTTGGTCCGGATGGCAAGCTCGCCGACAAGAACGCGATGAACATGCAGCCCAAGCCGAGTCCGACGCCAAGCGCGGTGCAGGCGGCAACGCCGACGCCGGCCAACGCGGCGACACCGGCCGCTTCACCGCAGACTTCTCCGGCTGCCGCTTCACCGACGGCGACTCCGACTGCGAGCGCGACCCCGGCTCCGTCTGCAACGCCTACGCCGACACAAGCAATGCCGGCAGGGGCGGCGACGCCGAGTCCGACGCCGCAGTAATGTGGTCGCAGGCGAGGACGCCTGCGGTCCATGACTATGAACTAAGAGCCAATGGCCAAAAGCCAGGAGCTATTTATGAGAGATGTCGTAATTGCAAGTTCAGTTCGTACAGCAGTAGGAAAATCGGGCAAGGGGACGCTGCGCGCCACGCGGCCGGACGATCTGGCTGCCGTCGCCATCAAGGGTGCATTGGAGCGGATTCCGCAGCTCGATAAAAAAGAGATCGAAGATGTAATCATCGGCTGCGCCACGCCGGAAGCCGAGCAGGGAATGAACGTGGCCCGCATCGCGTCGCTGCGCGCGGGGCTGCCGGTGGAAGTTTCGGCGATGACCATCAACCGCTTCTGTTCCTCGGGATTGCAGGCTATCTCTCTGGCCGTGGACTCAGTGGCGGCGGGCCGGGCTGAAGTCGCAATCGGCGGCGGTACGGAATCGATGAGCATGATTCCGATGGGCGGGAACAAAGTGTCGATCAATCCCTGGCTGGTCGACCATTATCCCGACTCCTATCTCTCCATGGGCTTGACGGCGGAGCGGCTGGCCAAGCGCTTTGGCATTACGCGCGAGCAGGCGGATCAGTTCTCGCTTAACAGCCACCAGAAAGCCATTGCGGCGATTCAGGCGGGCAGATTTGAGGATGAGATCGTGCCGGTGCCGGTGAGCTTTACCACGCCGAACGGCGCGAAGCCCAAGCGGATGGAGATCGTCTTCAAAGTCGATGAAGGGCCGCGGGCCGATACCACCATGGAAGCCCTGGCGAATCTGAAGCCGGCCTTCCATGCCAAAGGTTCGGTGACGGCAGGGAACTCTTCCCAGACTTCCGACGGCGCTGCTGCGACCGTGGTCATGACCGCGGACAAGGCACGGCAGCTTGGCATCCAGCCAATGGCGCGTTTGATTGCCTTTGCCACTGCAGGCTATTTGCCAGAAGAGATGGGATTGGGGCCAGTCTACGCCATTCCCAAAGTACTCAAGATGGCAGGACTAAAGCTGGAAAACATCGAGGTAATCGAGTTGAATGAGGCTTTCGCAGCGCAGGCCCTTTCTGTGATCAAAGAAGCCGGGCTCGATGTCGACAGGATCAATCCCAATGGAGGAGCGGTAGCGCTGGGGCATCCGCTGGGCTGTACCGGAGCGAAGCTCACGGCGACGCTTATGCGTGAATTGAAGCGCCGCAACGCGAAGTACGGGATTGTGACCATGTGCATCGGCGGCGGTATGGGCGCGGCAGGGATTTTTGAGAACATTGCTTAAAACACACCCACCACGGAGACACGGAGGCACGGAGAAAAATGAAAAATGATTTCCGACTTTCTCCGTGTCTCAGTGCCTCCGTGGTAGGTGTTCCTAGGAGAGATTTATGGCAACAGTAGCAACCCCGAACAGAACCAAGCTGGCGGGTGGAAGCTTTTTGATTGAAGAGCACTCAACCGACCAGGTGTTTACCCCCGAGGACCTGAGCGAAGAGCATCTGCAGATCGCGCAGACGACGGATGAGTTCGCCCGCAATGAAATTCTGCCCAACGTGGAAAAGATCGAGCACAAGGAATTCGACGTCACGCGTGGGCTGATTCGCAAGGCATGTGAGATCGGCATCGCCAACGTGGATATCCCGGAACAATATGGCGGGTCCGACATGGACAAGATTGCCTCGGCGATCATCAACGAGCACATGTCGGTTTCGGGCAGCTTCAGCGTGGCTTACGGCGGACACACGGGCATCGGTACGCTGCCGATCGTTTATTTCGGCACACCGGAGCAGAAGGCCAAATACCTGCCCAAGCTGGCGAGCGGTGAACTGATCGCCGCCTATGCGCTTTCGGAATCGACCTCGGCTTCTGACGCCATGAACGCGCGCACCAAGGCGGTGCTTTCGCCCGACGGCAAAGAATGGATCCTCAACGGCGAAAAAATGTGGATCACCAACGGCGGCTTTGCGGACGTGGTGATCATCTTCGCCAAGGTTGACGGTGAAAAGTTCTCGGCGTTTATTGTGGAGCGCGGCTTTGCGGGATTCCAGTCCGGCGCGGAAGAAAAGAAGATGGGCATTCGCGGATCGTCGACCACGCCGATCATCCTGAACGACTGCCGCGTGCCCAAAGAGAACCTGCTGGGCGAAATCGGCAAGGGGCACGTGATTGCCTTCAACACGCTGAATATCGGCCGCTACAAGCTGGGCGCGGGCGTGGTGGGCGGTGCGCGCAACTCGCTCAACAACGCGATCGGTTATGCCAAGCAGCGCAAAGCATTCGGGCAGACGCTGGCTGATTTCGGCATCATCAAGGAAAAGCTGGCCAACATGGCGGTGGGCGTGTACACCGGCGAATGCATGTCTTACCGCACCGTGGGCATGATTGACGCAGCGATGTCGGAGATCGATAAGAATTCGCCTGATGTATATAAGGAGACGGCCAAGAACATCGAGGAGTATGCGGTTGAATGCTCCATCCTGAAGGTCTTCGGTTCGGAGATGCTGGATTACGTGGTGGATGAGACCGTGCAGATCTACGGCGGGTACGGGTTTGTGGAAGAGTATCCGGCCGAGCGGGCCTATCGCGATTCGCGTGTGAACCGCATCTTTGAAGGCACGAATGAGATCAACCGCATGATCATCACCGGATGGCTCCTGAAGCGCGCGATGAAAGGCCAGTTGCCGCTGATGCCGGCGATCAAGAAATTGACCGATGAGATCATGTCCGGGCCAAGCACGGCCGAGCCGCTGGAAGGTCCGTTGGCCGCGGAGCGTACGCTGGTAAGCAACGCGAAAAAAGCCGGACTGCTGCTGGCTGGGGCGGCGGTGCAGAAGTATATGGCGGCAATCGAGAAGGAGCAGGAGATCCTGGCGGCGATCGCCGATATGGTGATTGAGCTGTACGCCATGGATTCGGTGGTGCTGCGTACGCAAAAGCTGATCGAACGCCAGGGCGAGGGCAAATCGCAGATGGCAATTGCGATGTGCCAGGTGAGCCTCACCCACTCGCTGGATAAAGTGGAAGCGGCTGCCAAGAAAGTCGTTGCCGCCGTGGCCGAAGGCGACATGCTGCGCACGCAACTGGTGATCCTGCGACGGCTGTTTAAGCATGAGCCGTTCAATGTGATCGCGCTCACGCAACAGATTGCCAACCGGTTGATCGAGGCAGGGAAGTACGTGCGGGCGTGAGAGGTGCGGTGATTTCCGCGGCTCAAGCGGGAAATCACTCAAATTGACATTGCAGGCATAAATGCCTGCTGCGGTTAATAATGAACGGTTCATTCCGAATCTCGAACCGGATCGTTCAAAGATTTGTGAATCAAGCAGCGGCTGGCTATCATCATTTTGGGCCAGCCGTTTATTTTTTGTGAACCCTTTATGAACACTGAATGCAATCTTATCGCTGATCAGCTGGCTTCCACCGTCAACGGAGAAGCCTGGTACGGAGATTCGCTGCGTGAAATCCTCGATCGTGTGACCGCCTCACAGGCGCAGGCGCGTCCCATCGCGAATGCTCATTCGATCTGGGAGCTTGTGATTCATGTTGAGGCGTGGGTGAAGTTCGCGCTCGGCGCCATGCATGGCATGCCCATCCCGCCATGGCCTGCCATGCCCAAAGAGCTGGATTGGCCTCCCGTGGCCGGCACCAGCGAGCAAGCCTGGAAACAGGCCCTGAGCTCATTCTTCTCGAGCCATCAAAGACTGGTGGAAGAGATCAAAACGTTCGGCGATGAGCGTTTGAAATCGGCGGTTCCAGGCCGGACCTACAACTTCTACCGGCTTTTACAGGGCATGACGCAGCACGCCGTGTATCACAGCGGACAAATTTCATTGCTGAAGAAGGCGCTGTGAAATAAATGCCTGACTGCGACGATCGTGCAGGTATCGGCTAGTCGGTCTTGGCGAATACCCTGCCGGTCATCTCCTGAGCCGGAGCGCCTCCCGCCATCTGCTGCGCGATGATCATCTCCCGTGCGGCTGGTCGCAACGACGGTAATTTCAGGCCAAAGATAATGGCGCCGATTACGGAAATACCTCCGCCGATGGCCACAGTCCACGTCGGGCCGAGCTTGTGAGCCAGGCTGCCGGCGAGCAGAGCGCCCAACGGCGCCATACCCATGAACGTCATGGCATAGACGGACATCACGCGCCCGCGCAGGCGGTCCGGCACCATGCTCTGGATCAGCGTGTTAGAGGAAGACATCTGCAGCATCATCGCAAAACCTGCGGGCACCAGCAGGAGAGCAGAGAGCCATAGCAATCGCGAGAAAGAAAAGAGCAGCAACGCTATGCCGAATCCGGCACAGGAAACGGCTACCCACTTGCCGAGCCCGTGCACGCTTTTCCTCGTCGCCAGGGTAAGCGCACCGCACAATGCACCGACGCCCGAGCTACCCATCAGCAAGCCGAGCGCCTTTGGTCCGCCGTGAAGGATTTGATCGGCAAAGAGCGGCATCAGCACGGCGTAAGGCATCGCGGTAAAACTAACCAGGCCCAGGAGCGACATGAGAGCGCGTACCGGTCCGCTCTTGCTGACGAATTGAAAGCCTTCGATGATGTTTTCCAGCGGCGAGCCTTCGATCGCAAGGCGCGGCCGGTCGATTCTCATCAGCAACAGGCCAACGATCACGGCGATGAAACTCAGGCCGTTGGCAAAGAAGCACCAGCCTTCGCCGATGACGGCTACAACAATTCCGGCCGCCGCCGGACCAACCACGCGAGCGCCGTTGAACATCGAGGAATTCAGCGCGATGGCGTTGACCAGGTCCTCGCGGGCTACCATGTCGACGACAAACGCCTGGCGCGCCGGCAGGTCCAGCGCGTTGACCACTCCCGTAAGAGCCGCCAGAGTGATGATGTGCCAGATGTGCACGCGATGCGAAAGGGTGAGCCACGCCAGAATAAAGGTGAGCACCATCATGCTGGATTGCGTTCCTACCAGAAGCTTTCGACGGTTATAACGGTCAGCCAGCGCGCCGCCAATGGGAGCGAGCAGAAAAACCGGGATTTGCGCAGCGAAAGCGACCGTGCCCAGCAGCAATGCGGAGCCCGTGAGGCGATAGACTAACCAGGATTCGGCAATCTGGTCCATCCAGGTTCCAATGAGCGAAATGAGCTGGCCGGAAAAGAAGAGCTGGTAATTGCGATGGCGTAGCGCGCGGAAGGTTTCAGCTAGCTTGGATTGTTTGTTGGTCGTGGTTTCAAGGAAGTCGCCCGGCATCAGGCCAATTAGATGCAGAACTCGGTACGCTCGCTCCATTTACCCGATCCCACGTGGATTCAACGAGGTTCGTACGTATTTACATGGCGACGGCCGCGCTTAACGTTGCTTTTTCCGGCGAAACGTAGCGAAGGCGATCAAAGCGTCAGCTGAGCCGCCATTCAGGTGAACGCTTGCAGATCGCCGTTTGTGCAGAGGGCAGTTCGCACGTGATTGCACCTGCAGCTCTTTGCCAGATGTTTTGAAAATGTAGTTTCAGGGTAGCGCCGGGTCTTGGCAACATTTCCTACCATTATCGGGATGAGGATGTAGTTATTGGTATACAGATGTACTAAAAACTACTATCGAGCTTAGTTCCAGCTCGATCTGGCCGCAAATAGTTGCACTCAATTTCATAACTTGCGCACTTGGAAACGGCGACGCGTTTTTCGCGTTGCGCCGGGAAAATAAATCTCATTTTTTCACCAACTCAGGATTGCAGAGCGGGCCAGAGTAGGCGTATCTTTGCAGGGCCCCTGCAACTCTGAAATTTCGTTGTTTAGGAGACTGTAAAAAAATGAGACCCTCTTCCCGCTTTAGCGTTTTGTTTCTAGTCGTGGTTTTCATGCTCGCTTTTGCTGCTGCGGGCTACGCGCAGACAACATCCGGCGATAATGCCATCGCCCGTGCTGCGATAGCCAACGGTCAAGCGGGCCTCAGCAGTGATATCGGCCCCGTGAACGTGAGTTCGGGCTACCCCGGGATGTTCACCATTGGTTCAAACGTAGTTCTCGACGCCAACACAGGCGCCGTAGTCAGCGGCCTGAGCGGAAGCGCCGGGCTGAGCAGCGCATCAGTGCCGATCGGCGGCGGCAATGACGATCACTTCCCTGCACCTGATAAACGTCCGAACGTCTCCACCATCGATGGGCTGACCACGATCGCCACGTTTAGCGGCGCGTTTGTGGCCGAGTCCGGTAGGCAGGCAGGTCAGGACTTCCGTTTCACCATGGTAGGAAATGATCCCAAACTCGGAGGCACGACCGTGTATCCGGGAAACATCGCCGAATTCGATCTGCAGTTGCTCAATGACGACGGTTCCGTTTTCCAGGTGGTTCCGTTCGCGCCGTTTGAGCAGAGGACGCTCGAGTCACCGAACTTCGAACCGCTCGACTATCGCTCCGGGCACAACATTGAATTTGGCGACGCCGTTCACCGCGCTCAGTTCTTCAACGTGATGAAGAACAACTGGCACACGCTGCTGATCCCGAAGGTTTTGGACCGGGTCACCATCACCGTTCCGTTTCACGTGAATGTACAGCTGAGCAACGGCACAGTCGTCCAGGCGCGCTCGTACTTCACGGGCGTGTCACCGGTTGACGGCAGCACGTTTGTGCTGATGTTGAGCCCGCTATTCAATTTCTTCTTTGACAACGCAGTGGTGAACGAGATCAATCTCGGCAACTTCACCACCAACGGTATGAACATGACGCTGTTCCCCAACACCTTCCTGTTCAACCTTGGCCCCGATCCGGATCACTTCCCCGGCAGCTGCTGCGTTCTCGGGTTCCACACGTTCTTTTTGGACGGAGGATTCCCGGAGGATCGCTGGATCACCCAGTACGCAAGCTGGATCTCGCCTGGACTTTTCGGCGCCGGATTCGAAGACGTAACCGCGCTGAGCCATGAACTGGCTGAATCGTACGGCAATCCCTTCATCAGCAACCCAGCCCCAAGATGGCATTTCCCGCCAACCACGGGCGTCTGCACACCAGGAAACAGCCAGGCCAACCTGGAGGAAGGCGATCCGATTGAGGTATTGGCGAACGCAACCGCGGCTATCGAGGTCAAGGAAAGAGGCTTTGACTTTATCTTCCATCCCCAGAACATTCCGCTCCTGCAGTGGTTTGAGGGGGGCGCGACCTCCAGCGCAATCGACGGCGCATTCAGCTTCCCGGATGAGACCGTCCTTCCGAAATCAGCAGTTCTTTGCAATTAGTAGTTTTTCGCGACAGTCGATCCAAAAGGCGCTGGATGTTTCCAGCGCCTTTCTTCTTGTGCCCGCACAAAGACCCTTACGCCCAACCAAGCCAGCTGGCGAAATCTATTCGATGGCGTTGGCGCACTGTGCCTGAAGGCACGCGCCAAAAGAGCCGGGACTTTGGATATCGGGAACTAGTTTGCATCTCGTGAGCGGTGCTGGTAATCTAACTAACTGGTTAATTAATTCAGTTTTGATGAAAACGGCGGCTTCATCTCACCGGCAAGATCCGCTGACGGAAACAATGAACCTCGAAACCAGGCGTCGTGCATCTAAATTTCGATACTGCGGCCAAAAGGAAGTGATGAGGGCAAGAGCTGTCCAGTCAGTCTTGTTCGTGCTGCTTGCGGCCCTTGCCGTTCAAGCGCAGGTTCCTACGGCGGCGCCGGAACCCAGCCAATCAGAAACGCAGTCTCCTGCTGTGACCGTCACGCAAGCGCCGACTCTGGAAACCTTCAATGGCAGCGGCGCGGTGGATCAGCTTGTGCCCGGAGTTGTCCCGCTGTCTTTACTGGACGCAATGGATCGGGGGCTCAAGCACAACCTTGGGCTGTTACTTTCGCAACAGCAAACGGACCAGGCGCGGGCGCAGTATCGCCGGCAGTTGAGCCAGTTGCTGCCCAATATTTCCGGCAACGTCAGCGAATCGGTGAACCAGATCAATTTGGCGGAATTTGGTATTCCGCTGCCGCAGGGGCTAACCTCGCCGGTGATTGGTCCTTTTGGAATTTTTGACGCCCATGCCAGCCTGAGCGAAACGCTGCTCGATTTCAATGCGCTCAATAAGATGCACGCGGCACAGGAAAACGAGAAGGTTGCAAGATTCACGGTTCTTGATGCGCGCGAACTCGTAGTTCTGGTGGTGGGAAACCAATATCTGCTGACGCTTGCCGATGCCGCACGCCTGGATACAGCGAAAGCCCAGCTCACTACAGCGCAAACCATTTTTCAACAGACCAGTGACCTCAAGAAAGCCGGGGTGGCGGCCGGCATTGACGTGCTGCGCGCGCAGGTTCAGATGCAGACGCAACAACAGCGTGTCCTGGCCGCAGAGAACCAATATGAGAGGCAGAAAATGCAGCTGGCCCGCACCATCGGTCTGCCGGTGGCACAACAGTTTCAACTTACAGACAGCGTTCCCTACGCGCCCCTGGCTGCGTTGAATCTGGAGGAAGCGCTGGCGCAGGCATATCGCCAACGACCGGAGTATCTGGCCGCGCAATCGCGGCTGCGGGCGGCGGAACTTTCGGTTGCGGCAGCAAAAGGAGAAGCGCTGCCGACGCTCCAGGTGAACGGACAGTTGGGCACGGTCGGTCCCACGGTGGGCAGTTCCGAGACCATCTACAACTTGTCTGCCGGATTGCACATACCGATTTTTCAGGGGGGAAAGGTGAAGGCCGATGTCGCTCAGGCGGAGGCGCAGATGCGCCAGAGCCGGATGCAACTGGAAGACCTGCACAGCCGGGTGGAGTTTGAAGTCCGCACTGCATTGCTCGACGTGAAGACCTCGGATGACGAAGTAGCAGTGGCAAAACAGCAGATCGAGCTGGCGGGCGAACAATTGAAAGAAGCGCGAGACCGTTATGCCGCGGGTGTTTCAGGAAGTCTTGAGGTGGTGCAGGCGCAGGAAGCCGTAGCCTCGGCCAATGACAGCAACATACAGGCGCTCTACACGAACAACGTAGCCAAGCTCTCGCTGGTGCGGGCCCTGGGCGAAGCCGAGCAGCGTACAAGAACTTTTCTGGGAGGAAAATAAGGTGGCTGATCCGGTAAAAATATCGCCACAGTACGACGACGAAGACGTGAAGGAGCCTGCCAAGTCCGAAGAGGAGCAAGGGCAGCGCCGCGGGTTTGGTCAACGGCGGCTGGGATATTTTCGGGCGCACCCGCGGGCCAAGTGGCTGATTGCGGCTGTCGCGCTGGTTCTTGTGGCTGCCGGAGTTTCCGTCTGGTATTACTACTCGGGCCGCGAGTCCACCGACGATGCGCAGATCGATGGGCATATCAACCCCATCAGCTCGCGGGTTATCGGTACGGTGGTGCGCGTCCTGCATGATGACAACGACTTTGTTGAAGCAGGCACGCTGCTGGTGGAACTCGATCCCAAGGATTACGAAGTCGCCGTGGAGCGGGCGCGTGCGGATCTGGCTAACGCGCAGGCCAACGCGGTAGCGGCACACGTCGGCGTTCCTTTGACCCAGACGACGAGTTCGAGCCAGCTTGCTGCTGCCGATGCCGCAGTCAAAGGGGCGGAGCGTGAGATTGAAGCAGCCAAAGCGCGGCTGAATGAAGCCCAGGCGAATTACGCCAAGGCATCGTCTGATCTGAAACGCATGGAGATGCTGATTGCGAAAGATGAGATTTCGCGCCAGCAATACGACGCTGCGGTTGCGGCCAACAGCGCCGCTAAAGCCAATGTCGACGAGGCGACTGCCGGCATTGCGGCTGCGGAGAGCAAGGCTGCACAGGCCCAGGCTCAGGCGGAAGCAGTGCGCACCGTTCCGGAACAGTTGAAGGTGACTCAGGCACGCGCCGGAGCGGCTTCCGCTGACGTCCAAAGGGCGATCTCCGCGCTGGCCCAGGCCGAGTTGAATCTGAAATACACGAAGATCTATGCGCCCGTTACCGGTGTGCTCAGCAAACGGAGCGTTGAACCGGGCCAGGTTTTGCAGGCCGGGCAGCCATTGTTCTCCATCGTAAACCTGGATGACATATGGACCACGGCCAACTTCAAGGAAACCCAGCTGCGAAATATGAAGGTCGGGCAAAAGGCCAAGATCAAGGTCGACGCCTACGCGCACGAGTATAACGGCACAGTGGAATCCATTGGAGCGGCCACAGGTGCGCGGTTCAGTTTGCTGCCTCCGGAAAATGCAACCGGCAATTACGTAAAGGTTGTCCAGAGGATTCCGGTGCGCATCCGCTTTGATAAAGGCGAAGACCCGGGACACCAGCTGCGGCCGGGAATGTCGGTGGAACCGACCGTGTTTACCAGATAACAAACTAACGGGCAAAGCTGGGTATCCAGCGTGAGGACCTGAGTGAGTTCGCGCAGCACAACATTCTCGATGACCGACCGGGCGAACTCGGTTATCAACCCGTGGGTCGTTGCTATCTCCGTGATGCTGGGAACTTTCATGGAGGTTCTCGACACCACGGTGGTGAACGTTTCGCTGCAGCATATCGCCGGCAGCCTGTCGGTAACGCCGGAAGAAGCTACATGGGTTTTGACGTCATACCTGGTCTCGAACGCCATCGTGCTGCCACTAACCGGATGGCTGGCCAACTATTTTGGCCGGCGCAACGTTCTGCTGGCTTCGGTCGGCGGCTTTACGATTTTTTCATTCCTTTGCGGCATCGCACCCAACCTCCCGCTGCTGATTATCTTCCGCGTATTCCAGGGCGCCACTGGCGGTGGACTGCAGCCGCTCTCGCAGGCCATCCTGATGGAGGCTTTTCCGCCGGAGAAGCGCGCCAAGGCCATGGCATTCTGGGCGCTGGGCATCGTGGTTGCGCCCATGCTCGGGCCGGTGCTGGGCGGCTGGATCACTGACAGCTACAGCTGGCGCTGGCTCTTCTATATCAACATCCCCGTGGGAATTATGGCCGTGATCATGGCCTTGATGTTCATTCATGATCCGCCGTACATCAAGCGCGGCGAAGGCGGCATCGACTATTGGGGCATCGGCTATCTGGCGCTGGGTATTGGCGCGCTTCAGATCATGCTCGATAAAGGCCAGGAAGACGACTGGTTCGGTTCAAGATTCATCGTTACGTTGTTCATCCTGGCGGTGGGTGGGTTGGCCGCTTTTGTTATACGCCAGCTCACCACGGAGCATCCGGTGGTGGACTTGAGAATTTTCAAGAACCGCACGTATGCCACCGGCGTGTTTCTTATGACGGTGCTGGGCTTTGTGCTCTACGGCAGCACCGTGCTGCTGCCTCTATGGCTCCAAACTCTTATGGGATATCCCGCGCTCCAAGCTGGACTGGCCATGCTGCCGCGCGGTCTGGGATCATTCATCTTCATGCCGATCGTCGGCATACTCATGGGTAAAATCGAGGCGCGCAGGCTGCTGGGCACGGGATTGCTGGTGGCTGCCTACAGCCTCTATCAGCTATCCAGATTGAACCTGAACGCCGGCTATTGGGATATCTTCTGGCCGCAGCTGCTGCAAGGCACGTCATTGGGACTGCTTTTTGTACCGCTGACCACCATTACCAACGGCCCGATTCCCAAAGAGCAGATGGGCAACGCGACCAGCCTCTTCAACCTGATGCGGAATATCGGCGCGAGCATCGGCATCGCCACCGTCACCACAACATGGCAGCGCCACGTGCAATCGCATATGAACGACCTCTCAAGCCATGTGAATATCTACAATCCCAGCGCTCAGAGCCTGCTTATGTCGCTGAAGCAGGGTTTCATGGCCCGGGGAATGGATGCGGCTACGGCGATGCAGCAGGCATTTGCGAGCGTGGCTGCCATGGTGGAACGCCAGGCTGCCATGATGTCTTACGCCGATACGTTTTTCCTGCTGGCGGTTATGTTCGTCTGCGGACTGCCGTTGATCTTCCTGATGAAAAAGCCGCCCAAGGGCGGTGGCGGGCCGGGCGCGATGCACTGAGGCAGGACTTCAATTGCAGCCGTTAGCTCCCGCTTAAGATTTCCGCCGTTTCTTCTTCGGCTCCGGAATCTGGTCGTACGCATCCGATTCCGTGGTTTTGAGAATTTGGTATTTGTTTCCCTGAGGCGAGACGAAATCCACGACCTTGCGAATGTTGTCCTGTGCCGGCATGCCGGTATTCAGCTGATCCGGCAAGCTGGTGGAAGAGGGTTGGCTGGCCGTTTTCGGGGACATCTTTTTCTTCTTCTTTTTCTCCGAGGACACCTGGCACTCCCTTGTTCTGGCCGGATCGCGTCCAGCTGCGCACAAGCGCTTCAGCCGGGCCTGGCTCGATACCACACAATCTTACTGCTTTCATCGAAGCTGGTTCCAGGTGGTTCAGTGGCGGATAGTGTCTCAGGTTGATCCGGCGATTTTAATTTTGTCATGCTGAGCGCCGCGCGAGTCCCGGTGACAGCGGGATCAGCGCAAGTCGAAGCATCCCGAGAATGTGTAAATAGGCCATGCCGTTTCAGGGAGTTCTCTCGATGCTTCAGCTTCTGACGTGTTCGGTTGCAGGAGAAAAGCGAGTGTTTCGAGAGAATTCCCTGACGCGGCAAGATAGAAAGCGGCATTCTCGGGATGTTTCGACTCGCCCTCGCTCTCCCGCTATACGGGATGGTTCGGACTTCGCTCAACATGACAAGATCTAAACATTTTCGCCAAACTGAGACACTACCCAAAAGTCTCACGATGTGGTCATTGGCGGTTTTGCCGGAGCACTGACAAGATGTTGTTTAGCCCAGCTTGATCGAGATTACCGGATGCACCTCCCAGATCACAGGCATGCGGCTTTTCAAGCTTTGTGGTCCCGGGCGCTGGCCCTTGGCGTGCGTCGCATCCCAGAAGAGCGAGCCCTGGACCTCGATGGGAATCGGCGGGTGATAAAAGTCATAGTGCGCCTGGGGCAACTTGTCTGCGCCGAAAAAGGTCTTGAACGAATTGCGCGCCGCATCCAGGTCGGTGAAGTCGAAAGCCGCATTGCCCTTAGGCGGCAGTCCGGAGACTTCCATGGTCATATACATCTCGGGAGTCGAGTTGGGATCACGCCCGACGATCATGTGAAAATCATTGTCCGCTTCTTTGCTGGAGGCATAGAGAAACGCTTTCACATGTACATTCCGCTCTTCCTGCTGCACGCGATTGGAAGTGGCTATGGTCTTGATTTTGAGCTTGGCCATGGCGGCATCCGCGGTAAGGGACTTGATGAGGTCCTGCAGGTCAGCAAAGTTCTCAAGTTGCCCCGTTGCCTTGGAGAGCTTGGCGGCCTTGCGATCGGTTCCCTGGTAGTTGTCGCCCGTTGGCTTGGCTTTTACGGCCGCCGCCAGGGCAGTGACGGAGGGAGTTTTTTCCCCGCGTAACAGCCTGGCTACTTTCTTGGTAGACGGCGCGCTGTCATAGGCGTCACTCTCTGTGGTGCGAATGATCTGATACGTTGGTCCGCCCGCGCGTGGGGTGAAATCCATGGTGTTCTGGATTGAATCGGCGGCGGGCATTCCCGGCCGCGACATGTCCAGCGGGGTCTTGAGTGTAGCGCCTGTCAACGGCAGCTTTTCCAGCATGTTGTGGGATTCCGGCATCGCAATGTCTCCTCATCATGAAAATGTACTAATGGCCAACGATTTCTTTGGTTTCCTGCGCGTATCTCAACTGGCGTCGCGGCTGCTAAACGGCGGTTCGGAACCGGCGATGGCCGGAATCCTGGCGGCGAGGCCTGGATCGGCTGTCCGATCATCCACCGACGGCTGCGCACCCTGTTGGCTCATCACCGGCGAAACGTGGCCTTTTGCTCGCTTCCGCATTTTTTGCGGAAGCCGGAGAACCGGCACCCAGCCCTGCTGCATCGCTCCGCCGATTACAGCGATGTTCACAAGAGTGGTCGCCAGGCAGATCAGGGCAATCCACTTCTGCAGGGTGCCCGCAGCCAGCCAGATGAGGGCGGCTGGGGCAATCATGCTCACCAGCAGAAAGCCGATTCCTGCGACCTTGTTGGAGTAGACGCGCCGCGAAAATGCTGCTATCCCAACCACCACCAGGAGCTCGAAGAGGCCGAAATCGATGAAGATTTCCGTATGATCCTCCGCGTTCAGGATGCCTGCGCAAAACGGCGAGCGCGCCCGTTCGACGCAGAAAAATTTTTAGAGGGTGCAGCCAATACGCTCGTTTACTGATGGCCTAAGGGAGTGAACGGATGATACCGGCGAAGTATATTGATAAACCACGCCGGCATCAAGCAGCAAAATTCTCATTCCCATCAAGAAGTGTAACGACAACCCAAATCGTTACACCGACGCTGCGAACTGCTCAAGTGGCTTCGACAAACGCTGGAATAACAATCTTGAGACTCGGGTGTTCAGAAAGGCTTGCATCGCATCAGGGCGTCGTATAATCCCAAACACAAAACTTAACGTTTGAGGTCGCCAACGATGAGAAAACTCTCTTCCGTTTGCTTCATGCTTTGCCTTTCCGCTGCGATGATGGCGCAGACCTTCCGCGGTGGAATTCAGGGAACGGTAACCGATAGCTCCGGGGCAGCGATCGCCGGGGCGGATGTGACGATCAAAAGCGCTGAAACCGGATTGGTCCGCACGGTGAAGACCAGCGACGACGGCGATTACCTGGCAACCGAGCTGCCCCTGGGCAGCTACAGTGTGACCGCCAGCAAGCAAGGTTTTGCCACCAAGGTGGTGAACGGCATCAGCGTCGCCGTGTCGGCCAACACGCGGGCGGACGTGCAGCTGGTCCCGGGCGAGGTGAAGCAGGAAGTGGTGGTTACGGCGGAGGCGCCGATTATCGACACCACGGGAAATACGATGGGCGGGACCATACAGGCCGGGCAGATCGCCAGTTTGCCGGTGAATGGCGGCGACTTTGCCAAGCTGCTCACGCTGGTGCCCGGCTCAGCCTCCGATCCAAACGGCGACAGCGACTCGCCCGGATCGTTTGGCACCTTCAGCATCAACGGCAATCGCGGGCGCGCGAACAATTACCTGCTCGACGGCACGGACATGAATGACGGCTATCGCAACGATCCGGCCATCAATGAGGCGGGGGTGTTCGGCACGCCGGCAACGATTCTGCCGCTTGATGCGCTGCAGGAAGTCGCTGTGCTCTCCAATATGGAACCGGAGTACGGGCGCAACTCAGGCGCAGTGGTGAATATTGTGACCAAGTCGGGCACCAACAAGATTCACGGCTCGGTGTTTGAGTATTTCCGCAACAATGGTCTGGATGCGCGCAACGCTTTCAATACCAAGACGGATCCCAACAGCGGCGCGCATGTTCCGCAGGATGTCTTCCACAACAACCAGTTTGGCGGATCGCTGGGAGGGCCGCTGATCAAAGATCGCACGTTCTGGTTTGCGGCCTATGAAGGCTGGCGCGAGAACGGCGGACTGCCGGGCGTCGCGAGCGTTCCCTCGCAGGCGCGCGTGAATGCTTTTACCGGCGGAGGCGGCGTCATCAATCCGGTGATTGCGAAATTGCTGACGCGCAATCCCTGGAGCATACCTTTGCCCGCCGTAGGTGACACCGGCGCCGACAATGCCACCGTACAGGTTACTGACCATTTCAACAACCGCGTGGACAGCCTGATCCTCAAGATCGATCAGCACTTCGGGAAGGGCGAAGGCTCCGATCTGCTTACCGGGCGCTATTTCTTTGGCGATAGCGACCAGAGCTTCCCGCTGGCGCTGGGCGGAGGCACCACCGTTCCCGGATTCAACACGGTGACGCCCACCCGCGTGCAGGTGCTTTCACTCTCATACACGCATCTGCTTTCGCCGAAGATGCTGCTGGAGGTTCGCGGCGGCTGGAATCGCTTTGCCGAAGGATTCTTCCCCGAAGACCAGAATTTCAATCCGGCTTCAATCGGCATGAACACCGGCGTGACCAACCCACAGGACTTCGGGCTGCCGCAGATCAGCTTCAGCGACGGGACCAGCGGCCTGGGCGGAAACAACTCGATCCCACGCCACCGTTTTGATACCAACTGGCAGTACTTCACCAATCTCAGCTATAACACCGGCAAGCACAATTGGAAATTCGGCTACGAATATCGGCGCACCACGGTCAACCAGTTTTACGACCTGGGCTATCGCGGGCGCTTGAAGTTCACCAGCTTTGAAGATTTTCTTGCCGGCGACATCACCAACGGCGGCAGCCAGTTTGCCGGCGATTCGCAGCGCACGACGCACCAGAACAACTCCGGCCTCTATGTACAGGATAATTTCCGCTTCAGCCGCAAGCTCACCCTGAACGCCGGTCTGCGGTGGGATTATTTTGGCGTGATCTATGAAGACAGAAATCGCTTCAGCCTGTTCAATACCACCACGCAGACGCCGGTGCTTCTGGGCCAGGGTGGCGAGCCTTCAAGCCTGTATCCGCGCGACCTCAACAATTTTGCGCCACGCGTGAGCGCAGCGTATGACCTCTTCGGCAGCGGCAACACAATTCTGCGCGCCGGCTGGGGCCTGTACTATGACGCGTTCTCGCAGGACTTCTTCATCGGGCATTTCCCATTCAACACCTTCAATCCCGGTCCGGCGTACAACGGCGTGGGGCCGTCAGCGATCACGTCAGCCGGCAACGTGGCTGCCACCATCGCCAACGGCGTTCCCATCTTCAGCGGGTTCACTCCGACGGGCGATGTCTGGACGGTGGATCAGAATATCCGCACACCGTATATCCAGAATTACAACGTCAACATCGAGCAGGCGCTGGGAAAGAGCATGGCGATGACGGTCGGCTACGTTGGTTCAGCCGGGACCAAGTTGTTTCGGTTTATCGACCTCAATCAGCACGATCCGGCTACCGGTGCTGCGCCGTTTGCACCGCCCATTAACATCGTCAACGAATTCCAGTCCGCCGCCAGTTCGCGCTATAACAGCCTGCAGGTCACGTGGAAGCTGCGCAACTGGCGCGGTCTGAACTCCCAGCTCTCATGGACCTGGTCGCATTCGATCGACAACGCCAGCGACGGCGAAGACTTTGTCCCCAACGCCGCGCAGCCGGATAACAGCCTTAACCCCGGCGCGGAGAAAGGAAATTCCAACTTCGACGCGCGTCATCGCGTGCAGTGGATGTTCGGCTACCAGATGCCAAATCCCGCCACGGCAAAATCGTTTACCAATGGCTGGTCGATCAATGGGTTGCTGCGCCTTTCGAGCGGACAGCCGTACAATCTGAACTCGTTTGCAAATTACAACAACACGAACGAATTCTTCGAGCGCCCGGATGTTGTGGGTGATCCCTTTGCAGGCACAGGCGGTCCCAGCAAGCTGTTGAACCTCTCCGCCTTTGCCGCGCCCTGCGACTGGAACCCGGTTGCAGGCGGATGCATTTTGGGCACGCAGCATTTCGGCAATCTCGGCCGTAATGCATTTGTCGGGCCGGATTTCAGAAACTTCGATTTCTCAGTGGCCAAAGACACCAAATTGAATGAGCACCTGAATATGCAGTTCCGCGTCGACATCTTCAACTTGTTCAATCATCCCAACTTCTCCAACCCCACGCTGCCCAATTTCCTGGTGAATCTGGAAAACAACGGCACGGTCGCTCCGCGGGCCAACGATCCCAAGTGCGATCCGCTGCTGAATCCCAGCTTCGCCGGCTGCCGCGCTGTGGGACCGGGCTTCCTGCCGACCATAGCAACGCCGGACGTGGCGATCGGCTATCCGTTCCTGGGCGGTGGAGGCTCGCGCGATGTTCAGCTGGCGCTGAAATTCACGTTCTGAACTGAAAGTCTGGCAAACACAAAGGGCATCGCCGTTGGCGATGCCCTTTGCGCACGAAATCGCAAAACTACTTTTTGGGAGCCTTCGCCGGCTCGGCTTCTTTCTGTCCGTTTCCGCCGGTCGCGGGCTGGCCCGCGGCCCCAGCGGCAGTCGTCGCTGCGGGCTGTGTTCCCGGAGGTTCCGGCTTCGCAGGCATGTCAGCCGCAGCGAAGCGCGGCAGCATGTCATCACGCATGGAGAGCTGGTATACCGAGGCAGCAACAATGATGGCGTCTTTCTTTACGTCATCTTCAATGATGCGCTCGTAGGTATCGATATTGGTGTGCCAGGTGTCAGTGAAATACTCAATCGGATCCTGTCCCAATCCGATGCCGGGAAGACCGGCCTGGGCAAACGAACTGGAGTCGGTGCCCCCGGCGCGGCGGTTCTTGCTGGAGATCGCGCCGGCAATGCCGAGATCGGAAAACGGCAGCAGAACTTCACGAAGAATGTCGGCATCCTGCGGCGGGCCAAAGACGCTTGCGCCACGAACGCGGCCGGTACCCGAATCCACGTTGAAATAAGCTACCAGCTTGTTGAACTCCGGCTTGGGATCCTCAAAGCTGCCGAAATGCGCTTTAACGTAGGCCTGCGAGCCGAGCAGGCCCTCCTCCTCGCCGCTCCACAGCGCTACGCGGATGGTTCGGCGCGGCTGGGCGCCCAGGGTCTTCAGAATGCGCGCAGCTTCCATCATGATGGCGCAGCCGATCGCGTTGTCGGTGGCGCCCGTGGCGGAGTGCCATGAATCAAGATGGCCGCCCAGCATTACGACCTCATCTTTGCGATCGGTGCCGGGAATTTCCGCGATGGTGTTGTAGGAGGTTTTGCCTTCAGGATAAAGCTTGTTCTGGATATTGAATTCCAGCTCGACTTTGGTTCCGTCGGCCAGGATGCGCGCGATGCGCCCGTAATCCTCATTGCGCAACACCACCGTGGGCACAACTTTGGTGATGTCATAGGTGCGGTTTTGAAAAGCGCGAATGCGTCCGTTACCCATGCGCGCATCGTTGGCGCGGAGCACGGCGCCGTTGGCCACGAGGAATTCGTCAACCTGCTGGTTGATCTGCAGACCGGTCAGCGTGCCGGGCGGATCCTGCTCCCGGGGAGCGCCGTTGCGCGGACCAAATTGTCCGGCATTGGGATTCTTGGGATCGAAGCGCTCAGCGACCACTTTGTCGTCAAGGCGGCGCGCCGGAACGTCAATCACCACCGGAACAACCTCGGCTTTGCCGACCATGACGATTCTGCCCTTGACCTTGTCCTTGATGGAATCGAGATACGCTGTGAGATCTTCCTTCTTCGGCTTTTCCGGCGGGACCAGCTGAAACACCGGCGCGGTCACCGTGCCCTTGGTGCCGGGCGTCCAGGCCAGCACCTTAAAGGTGAGCTGATCGTGAATGGGAGCAACGATGTACCCGCTGGATCGCTCATTCACCCATCCCGGATGCCCAAAATCCCATGGCTCCAGGTGAGCGTTTTCCAGGCCCCAGTCCTTCATCTGCTTGATCGCCCATTCGGCAGCGGCTTTATGGTTGGGCGAGCCGGTAAGGCGCGGACCGTAGATATCAGTCAGATAGTGCATGGTGTGCATGATCTGCGAATGGTCGTTTTCTTCCGCACGTATCTTCTTATTAACGTCGGGATCGGCGCTGGAAGGAGCCTGGGCCATCACGATCGCGGCGGACAGCATGAATGGGGCAAGGCGGATCAGCTTGGACATCGGAGAAGTCTCCTGTGGGTGCACAGATTCGGGAGATAACAATAACGGCAGGCGGCGGGAAAGGCAACGGAGAATCGGTGCTATCTCACTTTGGCAAAATACTGCCTTCATTTTTGTGATGGTGAGCGAAGCCCAAACGATCCCGCAAAGCGGGAAGCGAGGGCCAGTCGAACCATCCCGAGAATTTTAGTTTGTCGATGCCGTGACAGGGAGTTCTATCGAGACTCCTGTTACTTGCCTGAGGTTGAAACACCGTCGGAGCGAGATGCATCGAGAGAACGCCTTGAAGCTGCATTGCCAGGAAATATATTCTCGGGATGCTTCGACTTGCGCTGATCCCCGGCTTCGCCGGGACGCGCGCGGCGCTCAGCATGACAAGTCTGAAATATTCGGCAAACTGAGCACTACCGGAGAATCTTGGGCGCAGCCCCGCGGCAACTCAGGCGGAAGACAAAAGTTGCGGGCCCGCCGGCATATTTATTTCCGCTGGTTCTACGCCTTTTGCAGAGGCCATGACGCAACATTCGTGAACCCGAGTGTTTACACCCAGTGACCGGAGCCGGTTGTATATAAGCTCCCACCACCTGGAGGACTTGGAGATCATGAAGCGAATTTCTACAGCAATTTTGACCTTATTTTCACTTGCAAGCATGACCGCGTTCGCGCAGAGCAGCGGCACTTCCACAACCAGCACGCCGGTAACCGGCCAGACCATTGAACAACGCAAGGACAACCAGCAGGAGCGCATCGGCAACGGCGTAGAAAACGGATCGCTGACGGCCGGCGAGGCCGCGAAGCTGGAAAACAAAGAGAAGAACCTCAACACAGAAGAGCGCGATATGCGCGAAGACAACGGCGGCAAGCTGAGCGCGGCCGACAAAGCCAAGCTGAACCGCCAGCAAAACCGGCTGAGCACGGACATCTACAAGCAGAAACACGATGCGCAGGTGCAGCCCAAGACCAGCAATGAAGTGAACACGCGCGATCGCCTGCAGCAGGAGCGCATCGGCCAGGGCATCAAGAGCGGGCAGTTGACCGCCGGCGAAGCTTCCAACCTGGAAAAGAAAGAAGCCAACCTGAATAAAGAAGAGCGCACGGACCGCGCTGCCAACGGCGGCAAACTGACGGGCAAGGAAAAAGCGCAGATCAATCGCCAGCAGAACGGCCTGTCAAAGCAGATCTACAACAAGAAGCACAATGGAAAGAAGCGGGGATAAGCGAAGCAAACAGCGAGGTTGTTTCAGGCGGCCCTTCTCGGAAAGAGGAGGGCCGCTTTGTTTTGCAATGATCCTAGCGTTCCCAGACACCTGATTTTTTCAAGGGCGCGCTCCGCTGCATTGCGTCCAGCAAGCAAAACCCGCTTCGACCCCGTCAGGCGAAAAGCGCGCCTGTCGGGGACCCCGGCTTGCTGGAGCAGCTGCGCGCGAGCCTGCGGCGCAAGGAATTACGCCTTTCCTTCCTTCCTTTCCCGCCGTTGAAACGTAGCGGGCTGTTGCCAACCGTCCCGCTGGCGGGACTGAGGCGTCGCGAAATTGCGTTTATGGCTCATCTGAAGACGCACAGCCGAGGGCGGCTGTGCCACATGTGTTTCGTGAGAACTCCCTGAAGCGGCATGGCTAAGGGAGACATTCACGGGGTTCCTCGACTCCTCCTCAGGCACGTGCGCTTCTTCGGAGTCGCTCGGAATGACAGATCAAAAGTCGTGGACGATAAGTGAGTTCTTCCAGTAAGCGAAAAAACAAGGGTCGGCCGCCGCACATTGTTGTCAAGATGTACTATTTCGCGCTTGCCTATTAGAGCAGTTTTCGCCTATTCTTCATGCTGGGAGACCGAGAGCGGCGTCGGGGAGGAAAGCAGCTGGCAACTAGCAACTAGCCAGGGCAACTTCCAAAAGGCCTGCAACCAGAAGAGCATCCGCCAGGGCGTAACTTCCCCCATCGAGCCAGAATCGGGCTCAAGGACCTCGATTACGCCGGTTGGCCTGTGCCTTCAATCCCTTCACAATATAGGTGTGCCCGGGAAAATCGCCCGGGATCGCCGACATCGCGCGTCATCGCCGTGATCGGAAAACCAACACCTAGTGCAATTTATGAACGAGCAGCCACCCCATGGGTGGCCTTTTTTATTTGGAGGCAAGGTGACAAAGGAAGAAGTAGTTGCGGCCATTCAGGCGTGTGCGGAGAAGCTGAAGCGCGCGCCGACGCTCCCGGAATTGATGAAGCACAAGGGAATCAGCGTGCGTGAGGTGAGGAAGCATTTTGGAAATTTTCGGCGGGCGATTGAAGAGTGCGGGCTGGAAAAATCGGGACGAGGCTGGAAGGTAGAGCTGAGGGATCTGTTCGAGGACTGGGCTGGAGTGGCGCGCAAACTGAAAAAGCTGCCGACGATTTGGGAGTATCAGGAGCACGGGCGGTACAGCTTTCGTCCGCTGAAGACGCGTTTTGGCTCCTGGGCGCTGGTGGCAGAGGGTATGAAAATGTATGCGGAGGACCACGGATTGGCTGAAGAGTGGCACGATGTGATGGAACTGGTAAGAACGCGACTGACAAATCAAAGGGCGCGGGCCGAGATGTTCACTCGGGAGTCACAGGTGAACAACCTGTCCGCCCGCCCGGTTTATGGGCCGTTGATCCGGGCAGGCGCGCTGGTTTATGGCCCGACCAACGAGCTTGGCGTGGTCTGCCTGTTCTGTTCACTGGCAGAGGAGCTGGGATTTTTGATTCTGCAGGTACGGGCGGGGTATCCGGATTGCGAGGCGATGCGGGTGGTGGAGGAGAACCGGTTAAAGCCGGTGCTTGTTGAATTTGAATTTAAAAGCCGCAATTTTCTGATGCACAAACATGATCCAGCCGCGTGCGATCTGATCGTGTGCTGGGAGAATAATTGGCCGGAGGCGCCGCTGGAGGTGCTGGAGTTGAAGAGCGCGGTGGAGAGGCTGGCGGCGAGCCATGCAAAGTGTCCGCAGTGCAGGAGGCTGAGAGTGAAGCCGAGCAGGGAAGAGAAGTAAACGTGCGGATCGCCGTGATCGCGCGTAATCTCACCCCGACAAGCCAAAACCGGGCTTGCCGGGGACCCCGTGATCGCAACGGGGTCGCCGTGATCGGAAAACCTGAGGCGACACGGTTGTAGAATCTGTAGACCCGATGTCGCAGCTACTCTTGGGGCAGGCTCAATTAGGTCTTTGCTGGAGGTGTGCTTGGCTGACGTTTTACAATTGAAACTGGTGCCCGTCTTGATCCCAAAACCTCTTTGGGGAATCAACGCCCACGATCTCATGGCCCGCGATACCTGGGAACGCATGAGACGGGATACTTTCCAGCGCGATCAAGGATGTTGTGTTATTTGCCTGAGGAAACGAATCTTGGAGTGCCATGAGGTATTCTCTTACGACGATGCCGTCGGCATTGCCGTATTGATAAGGCTGGAGAGTCGCTGTGCAGATTGTCACGCTTCGAACCATCTCGGTCGACTTCTAAAGCGTAACCCCGAGGCATTCAAACGCGCATTGGCTTATATTGGGCGACTCAATCAAATAGGTCCAGACGAAGTGACCTTGCTGGTAAAAGACGCTTTTCGACTGCACAAGAATCGCACACGAGCCTGGGAGCTCAAAGTGGCTGAGGATTTGCTCAGGCAATATCCCGAACTGGGCAAGATGGAAGGCCACTACTGAGTCTCAGAAAGACTAATCAAAGATTAAATCTATCCGATGTGATGGATCCCGGTATCGTACCTACCCAGCTTGCGTGCGATCCAGCTTCCGAGCGAAGCTCGATGTCCGCTGCCGGTAGCGGCTTCGCCACGGGCCACGCACTTGTCACAGATGTAGGTGGGCGGCAGGCCCAGAGCGGAAGCGATCAGGCGATGAGCTTTGTGCTGCGAGATTCCGCAGAACGAACAGCTGAGCTGTTTCGGTTCGCGTGGCTGCGAGCTCACCTTGTAATAGCTTTTCGCTGACCGCTGCGGCGGGTCAGTGACCGGCTCTGTCCCCGATTTCACCAGGATCTTCCGGCAGGCTTCGATGCACTCTTCGCAGATGGAAGCCGGGGAAGAGCCTTTCCGGGTGGAGACCAGGCTAGAAATCCTGCCTTGCGGCTTGCCACAAAACGAACAGCGAGGTGTGTCTTGCATAGCCAGAATTATTCCACAGGATAGGGCTTTGGCCATAGAGCGTTTTTCTGAGAGTTCTTGTAAATAAAAGATTCTTAAAGAGATAATCCATGTACTTCCATGTCAAAGAGCTAGGGTTCGATTTCTCTTGACTCATATTACAAATTGAAATATTGTTATTGCGATTAGTGATATATGAAATTAGGCGAGAAATTACGCTACCTGAGGTTGATGGAAGGGAACCTTCGCGGCATGGGTCGGGAGATGACGCAGCAGGAAGTGGTGAAGGCCGTCACGCGCGAGTTGAAGATGAAGATCAGCCAGAGCTATCTGTCGCAGATTGAAAACGGCGCGCGTCCGCACCTGACCAACAAGACGCGGCTGTTGCTGGCGCGCTTCTTCAAGGTGCATCCGGGATACCTGGTGGATGATCCTGAGGGTTTCCATAACGAGTTGCTCTCGGATGTAAGCGCCGAAGAAGACACTTTGGACCTGTGGCTGATCCAGGGTGCTGAGCGATTCCGGCGGGATCCTCAGGTCAGCCGCGCGCTGTTGAACCTGGCCAAGCACCAGGATTCGCGCAGCTGCCTGGTCTTGATGGAAGCGATTCTGGAGACCCCGGAGCTGGCGGAGAAATTGTTGCACGTGCTGCGGCCGCAGCAGGCGAAAACGGCTGCGGAGATAAGCGAGGCCTAAGTTTCTGCCCATTCACGCCAGCCCATCCCTTCCGCAAAGAACGCGGAACGGATGGGGGCCCGCAAAAAAACGCGCGCGAATGGGGGCCCATAAACGAGGTGAAGCTATGAACTGGGAACTCTTTTATCTGATCTGTTTTGTCGTGGGCTTTGCCTTTACTGCCCTGTCGTTCCTGAGCGGCACGCTGCATTTGCACTTTCATCTGCCGCACGGACATGGTCACTTTGGCGGCATGGGCCATGGAGCAGGAGGACATGGAGCAGCCCATCACGGAGGTGCAGCGAAGGGTCCAGCGAAGGCCGCGGGGCATGGCAGCAGCTTCCCGTTTTTCAATCCGATGAGCATGGCCGTGTTTCTGGCCTGGTTCGGCGGCACCGGATACCTGTTGGTTCATCTGCGCCATGTATGGGCGTTCGCGGGGCTTGCGCTATCGACATTGGCAGGATTGGCGGGAGCCGGGTTCGTGTTTCTGTTCGTCGCCAAATTCTTGATGGCCCGCGATTTCACGCTTGATCCGGACGATTTCGACATGATCGGCGTGCTGGGCAGGGTGAGCGGGACGATACGCGGCAGCGGAACGGGCGAGATCATTTTTGAGCAGATGGGCGCGCGGAAAGCCTGCGCCGCACGCAGCGACTCCGCGGAAGACATTCAGCGTGACGAAGAAGTTGTGGTCACGCGCTATGAACACGGCGTGGCTTACGTCCGCCGTTGGAATGAGCTTGCAGAAAAAGCCGGCTTGTTGCCGGAAGAAGAGGAGAAAAGTCTGTGAAAATCTTTGGCGAGTTAGACCCGTCCATTTGGATTCTGATTGGACTCGGTATTCTTGCGCTGATGTTTGTCTTTGCCATGTTCGCCCGCCTGTATCGCAAAGTCGGGCCGAACGAGGCGCTGATCACCTACGGATTTCGCGGCACGAAAGTCGTCAAAGGCGGTGGCCGCGTGATCTTTCCGATGATCGAAAGCTGCCGGCTGCTTTCACTGGAATTGATGTCATTTGACGTAGCGCCGCAGCAGGATCTCTACACCAAGCAGGGTGTTGCGGTCACGGTGGAAGCGGTAGCGCAGATCAAGGTGAAATCAGACGAGGTATCGATCAAGACAGCGTCCGAGCAATTCCTGACCAAGACGCCGCAACAGCGTGAAGGGCTGATCCGCCTGGTGATGGAAGGCCACCTGCGCGGGATCATCGGCCAGCTTACGGTAGAGCAAATTGTGAAAGAGCCGGAAATGGTCGGCGATCGCATGCGCGCTACCTGTGCAGCCGATATGAGCAAGATGGGGCTGGAAGTCATCTCCTTCACGATCAAAGAAGTGCGCGACAAGAACGAATACATCGCCAACATGGGCCGGCCCGATGTCGCACGCATCAAGCGCGATGCCGACGTCGCCGCCGCCGAAGCTGAACGCGATACGGCGATCAAGAAAGCAGAAGCGCAGCGCGCTGCGGCTATCGCTCGCGCCCAGGCCGACCAGGAACGAGTGCTGGCGGAAACACTATCACAAGCCAAACAGGCGGAAGCAACGCGCGATCTGGAAGTAAAGAAGGCTGAATACGCTGAAATCGTTAAAAAGCAGCAAGCGCAAGCCGACAAGGCGTATGAAATCCAGCAGAACATCCAGCAGCAGCAGGTAATCGCCGAACAGGTCAAAGTTCAGCTGATCGAACGCGAACAGCAGACCAAGGTGCAGGAAGCTGAGATTGCGCGGCATCAGAATGAGCTGATCGCGACCGTGCTGAAGCAAGCGGAAATCGAAAAGCAGCGCGTGCTCAATCTGGCGGAAGCGGAGAAGCAGCGGCTGATCGCCGAAGCTGAAGGCCGCGCCAGCGCCACTCGCATGCAGGGTGAAGCTGAAGCCGACATCATCTTCAAGAAGGGTGAAGCCGAAGCTCGCGCGATGAATATAAAAGCGGAAGCCTATCAAGAATATAACCAGGCTGCCGTGGTCGATAAGCTGATCACTGGGCTGCCCGACGTGGTTCGCGCCATGGCGCAACCACTGGCCAACGTCGACAAAATCACGGTGGTCTCCACCGGCAACGGCCACTCCGCCGGTGTGAGCAAGATTACCGGCGATATGGCGGAGATCGCCGCGCAGGTGCCGGCGTTGTTTGAATCGCTCTCCGGCATGAGCATCTCCGATCTGCTTTCCAAGGTGCGGTTGATCGGTGACAAGGCGCCCAAACCCACGCCGGGACTAACAGGCGGTGACGAGTCCTCCGGCAAGGCGAAAGGCGCAAGCAAGTAACGCTCAAGTCCGCCGAAGAGCTGTTCTTCGGCGGACTCACCACCGGCAGGTGATCGAATGCAGCGACCCGCCGGCGATACAACGGATGACAGGCTGCGATGGAGCAGGTGCAATGAAGAAGTTATCGCTGATCGGATTGGTGCTGGGCGCGATGATGGGGATTGTGGTCGCGCTGATCTTCGGTAAATGGCTTTTCTGGCTGGGCGTGGGACTGGTGATCGGCGTAATGATCGGAGCCTCTTCGCGCCAGTCGCAAAGCGCGCGTCTGCGAGAAGGAGCAAAGCTGTGAACCCAGGGCTGGCAATCCCGGTGATCTGGGGCCTGGCCGGCGCTCTTCTGATCAAGCTCTGGAGCGCGTGGAGCCAGCTTCCGGAGCGGGTCGCCGTGCACTTTGGGCTGAACATGCAGCCCAACCGGTGGAGCAGCCGGAACACGATGGCGGTGAGCGTGGTGCTGGTGATGCTTGGCCAGGCTGCGCTGGCGACCTGGCTGATCCTGCGCGTTGGCAATGCTGCGAACATGATCGCCGTGGTCCAGCTTGTGGTTTCTGTGGTGCTGGTCTGCGTTTTCTGGCAACTGATCAATTTCAACGCGAAAGGATCGCCGTTTCGGTCCAAGTGGGTATTCATACCCATCGTTCTGCTGCTTGCGACCATCGCGGTGCTCCTGTTGCGGCATGGTGTTTAGCAGTTCACGGCTTTAGCGGAAGGCGTTGTGTTTAGCAGGGTAGCGAGAATTTACAAGTCGGTTGTGGAGGAGTTATGGCACTACTAGAGAGAGTATCAACGTTGGTTCGGGCGAATCTCAACGATCTTATCGACAAGGCGGAGAACCCGGAAAAGCTGATCAAGCAGCTGATTCTGGACATGGAAAATCAGCTGCTCCAGGTAAAAACCCAGGTGGCGATCGCGATTGCCGACCAGCACCTGCTGGAAAAGAAGCAGAAAGAGAACGAAGAAAAGATTTCTGATTGGAATCGCAAGGCGGAGCTGGCTGTGAACAAGCAACAGGACGACCTGGCGCGGGCCGCGATTGAGCGCGGGCTGCATTACAAGCAGCTGTCCGATAGCTTCCGCCAGCAGGTAGCGGATCAGACGCTGCAGGTGGAGACGCTCAAGAACGCGCTCAACAAGCTGCAGCAGAAGCTGGAAGAGGCACGCGCACGTTGCGATCTGCTGATCGCGCAGCACCGTCGGGCTCGCACGCTCGACAAAGCCGCCGACGCGCAGACAGCCGCAAACGGGCCGAACCCCGGCGCGACCTTTGACCGCATGAGGCACAAGGTCATGCGGCAGGAAGCCATCGGTCACGCCAAAACCGAACTGCTTTCCGCCGACGGCGCCAGCGTGGAAGACCGCTTCGCCCAGATGGAGAAAGAGGACGAGATCAACCGGATCCTGAGCGAGCTGAAATCCAAGCGGGCATAAGCGCGCTCAGCCCGGCGCGTCGGTATCGTGCCGGGCAGTGATCGGTGGGAGGGAAGCAGGGAGGCGCCGCCATGAGAAACAGCGAATGGCATCAGGGCATCACCATGCACAGGCTGCGCGTGGGCGCCGGAGTTGCCGGGGCCATCGTTGTGCTGGGGTTTCTAACGATTGGACTGGTGGGTGTTCCCATGTTCCGATACTTTCTCGCGCTGGCAATCATCGCTGGTGCAGGAGTCGCCCTGGGACTGCGTTGGCTGCACGGATGGAGGCACCGCTGAGGCTGCTCGGCCGGCGAATGGTCTCTAGTCTTTCGCGTATGCGCCGGCAAGGAGCTTCTCACGTACAATGTGCATAAATGAAACGGGCCATTGTCGCGATAGCAGTTTTTGTTCTTGCAGTGACTGCGCAGCTGCGTGCGGGGCCTTCTCCGCTGGAACAACAGCTTTTTGATCTGCTCAATCGTGAACGGGAAAAAGCCAAACTGAGCAAGTTGGAGTGGAATGATCGGCTGGCGCAGGCGGCACTGGCGCATTCACGGCTTCTCGACGACCACCAGGAGCTTTCTCATCAGTTTGGCGGTGAAGCTCCATTGCCGGAGAGGGTTGGCGCTACCGGCGCGCGTTTTAACGCGGTAGCGGAAAACGTTGCTGAAGCACAGGAAGACGACGGTGCGCGCAACTTACCCATGAAGTATCCCGGGACAGGGGTGGCCAACGCGCATGCGGGTTTGATGGGATCTCCCGGGCACAGAGCCAACATCCTAAATACTGACTACAACGCTGTAGGCATATCCATTGTCCAGGACGGGCAGAAGATCTGGGTGACCCAGGACTTTGCCCACGTCCTGGCGAGCTACACGGAAAAGCAATTTCGCGATGCGGTGGTTACGGGCTTCAATAGTGCGAGGCGCGCTCGCGGATTGCGGGCAATCGCGTCAGTGAATGACAACCGGCTTAGAAGCGCCGCCTGTGCCCAGGACATGAATACTGACAGGATGATTCAGAACCTTCCTGGAGCTACCACGCTGTTGGTGTTTTCGCTCGCTGAGCCGGGACCGCTTCCGAATGACCTGCGCAAAGCCGCGGCCGACAAGACGCTGGACCGCATGAATATCGGCGTGTGCCTGCAAACAGGAGGCAGAGCCGGCTTCTCCAAGTTCTGGGTCGTCACGGCGTTTTACAGGAGCGCAGAATAATGCCGTTTACCCACATGGCTGATGTCCGGCGAACAACTTGCGGCAAAATCTTCCTCTATGGCACGACCATTCTGTTGCTTTTCGTTGCACAGGCCGCGATGGGCTCGGCATCACGGGCGGAAAAACAAGTTTTTGACCAGCTCAACCAGGAACGAGAACACCGCGGCCTGAAGGCGCTGGAATGGAACGATCAGGTGGCGGAAGCGGCTCGCAACCATAGCCGCGCGCTGGCCGAAAACGCCCGGCTCTCCCACCAATTTTCCCGTGAGCCGGCGCTGCAGGCGAGACTTGCCGCGCTGGGCGTTCGTTTCACGGTTTCAGCGGAGAACGTAGCTTCGACGGAATACGTGGAAGACGCTCACCTGGCGCTAATGAACTCGCCCGGACATCGCGCCAACATACTCAGCGCCGCCTACAACACGGTTGGCATTGGCGTGGTGGAGCAGAAAGGCAAAATCTATGTTACCGAGGATTTTGTTTCCCGCGTGCCGGTCTATTCTGAGGCCCAGTTCGGCGCCGCCCTGGCCGAGAGCTTGAGGTTGAAAGGCACGTGGCAGATTGATGCGCGGCCTGATCCTCGCCTCCACGAGCTGGCTTGCTCCACCAACGGTGACCTGGCGAAGGTGGCTGAAGTGGCGAAGGGAAAGTATCTGGTGGTCTTCACGTCGTCAGAACCACGCCTGCCGGACCGGCTGCGGAAAGCGGCCTCGGAAGGCGGTTACTATCGAATGAACTTCGGCGTCTGTTTCCGGCCTGATGCAGAGCATGGCAGCGGGAACTTCTGGATAGTGGCGGCCTTGAGCGGAAGTTAAAAGCGTCAAGCACCACATCCTTTCGAAGCGCGAATTCTCCGACCTCAAGACGCGCAACCCTGGAAAATTACGGTGTTCTTTTTCCCGCGGCCGAAGGCAATGACCGCAGACCGCCGTTTTTGATGACGAAGGCATCCAACGACACAACCCGATCAGCGCCTTTCGTCAAAGAAGCAGATCGAGGAGGAAAAATGAAGAGAAAAGCCTTACTAGCTTGTTTGTTTGCTCTGGTGCTGACTTTCAGCGGCGTGCTGGCTTTCGCGCAGAGCACTGCCGACCAGGCAAAAGACCAGGCCAACAGCGCAGCGTCGCAGGCAAAGGATCAAGCAACCGATGCCGCGTCGCAGGCGAAAGATGATGCCAGCCAGGCGACGGTGGACCCTGAGACCAAGGCAAAGGTTCAGTCGAAGCTGCAGGAGCTCGCCACCGAACTGAACCTGACCGACGATCAGAAAACCCAACTCAAACCTATCCTGCAGGGCGAATTCAAACAGCTCCAGGCGATCCACAACGACTCTTCCATGAGCGCCGATCAGAAGCAGGCAAAGATGACGGAAATTCACGAGAGCGCCAAGAGCCAGATCAGCTCGATCCTGACGCCTGATCAGCAGAAGAAACTTGCTGAAATCAAGGAAAACCACGAAGAGAAATAAGGCAGTTTATCGCGACGATAGCGGGGAAGGCCGGGGGCGGCCTTCCTCATTTTTTGTCGCTGCGCTCCAAAACCGCTGGAGTGCAAGGTGTCAGGGCGCGTTGATCTGCTCTTGCAGCAAGCGGCTCGCCGCGCGAGTCGGGCTCCTACCCCACCACGCGAAAAACGCGCGTGTTGGGGACCCCGGGCTCGCCGCCTAGATTCCTTTTTGTTGTTCCGCTCCGAAGCCGCTTGAGTACAAGGCGTCAGGGCGCATTGATCTGCTCCTGAAGCAAACGGCTCGCGGCGTACGATCATCATTGCTCGTCCGGCTCTTCCTGCAATGCGGTTAGAAGCTCGTCTTCCACTTTCCACTCTTTTAAAACCTTGATCGCCGTGCCTTGTCCGAAGCCTGCACGCAGCAGCGCGCGGAAGATTCGCGCAGCGTCACGATCGTTGCCGGGTTTTTTCAGCCGTTTGCGCTTCAGGAAGGCCCGCGCCAGCGTGGGTTCGTCGACCGAGGAATAGGTTTCCCTGACGGCTTTTTCAATCACGTCAGCATGGACGCCTTTGACCTTCAGGTCGGTGATGACCCGGCGTCGGCCGAATTTTTCCGTGTCACGACGGAAAGAAGCATAGGCTGCGGCATAGCTTGAGTCGTTCAGGTATTTCTGCTCTTTCAGCCGCAGAATCACCATCTCTACCAGGAGCTCGCCAACCTCGCCCTCGGGAACGCGCGGACGCATGAGCCGCTTGAGTTCGGCCACAGTGCGCATCCGGCGCGAGAGAGCGCGGACAGCATAGTCATAGAGGGAATCCTCGGTGTCGTACGTTCGCTTGGGCCGCGGAAAGGGCACGAATCGAGCATAGCAGACCGAAAGTTGTTCAAGAAAACGGTTTGCGTATCTTACTCATGCCTGAGCGCAACCATGGGGTCGATTCGCGATGCTTTTCGTGCGGGCAAAAATCCTGCGAGCAGCACTGCCATCAAGAGGGTGGCTACGGCCGAAACTATCGCCAGCGGATCATTGGGTTTCATGTCAAAGAGAAAAGACTCGAGAAGCCCTGATGCCGTGAACGCAACCGGCAGGCTGAGCGCGAGCGCAATCGCCGCGAGCAGACAAATCTCGCGAAGTATCAGCCAAACCACCGCGCCGCGTTGAGCGCCGAGAGCAATACGAATACCGATCTCTCCGGTGCGGCGCACCACCTTATAAGAAACGGTTCCGTACAAGCCGACGCAGGCGATAATCAACGCCAGGCCCGCGAAGGCGGTGCACAGCCGGGCAAAAGTGATTTCCTCATGGATGGTCTGGTCAATCTCCGCCCTTTGCGTCCTTACATCGGCGAGAGGCAAACGAGGATCTGCCTGGTGAACGATCTGGCGCACGGCGCGGACGTAGGTTAGCGGATCGCCGGCGGTGCGGAGCACGTAAACCATCTGGCGCGGCGGCGGGAAACCCTGATCGTATGGAACGTAGATGACCGGCGGAACAGAACGCCGCAGCGGGCCATAGTGGGCATTTCGCGAGACGCCGACAATTTCCAGGTCACGGGGATGGTTCTCGTCGTTCATGAGCAGGTGCTGCCCGATTGGATTCTGGTTGCCGAAGTTCCTCTGCGCAAATAACTCGTTAATCACGGCAACGGAAAGCGAGCCCGGCCGGTCCCGTTGCTCCAGATCGCGTCCGGTCAAAATCGGAATCTGCATGGTTTTGAAAAAATCAGGACCGATGAACAGGATTCGGTTGTCCTCATCCTCGGGTGCGCCGTGCACGCTGATTGGCAAGCCCGTTCCGGCGTCGAGCAGCGACTCACGCGAGAGGCTTACGCTGTGAACGCCTGGAAGAGTGCTGAACTTTCTTTGCAAATCGCTATAGAACTCCAGGATCTCCGGGTCTTTGTGCCCCGCCTGCCTGGCGTCAAGTTCGAAGAGCAGCATGTTTTCCCGATTAAAGCCGAGCTCAACCGACTGCAGGTTTCTGAGCGTCCTGACAAACAGCCCGGCGGCCACCAGTAACAGACAGGACAAAACAATTTGCGACACTACCAGAAGGCGGCTCAGGTTGAAGTGGCTTCCGGGAGCGCTCTCCACGCCGCGAAGTTTCTTAAGGGCCGGAGCGACGTCCACGCGTGTTGCCCGTAGCGCAGGCGCCAGGCCAAAGAGAATGCCGGTCAGCAGAGAAAGCATGGCTGTCACGCCCAGCACACGCCAGTTCAGGTTTGCGTGCAGAACAAAAGGATCGTCACTGGTAGCGAGAAGCACTGTCAGAAAACGAATACCCCAGATGGCAACCAGTACTCCGACGATCCCGCCAAGCGACGCCAAGAAAACGCTCTCCGTGAGGAGTTGCCGCATAACGCGAAGCCGGCCTGCTCCCAGGCTCAGCCGCAGGGCAATTTCCTGTTGCCGGGCGGCGGCGCGCGCCAGCAGAAGATTGGCGACGTTGGCGCAGGCAATCGCCAGGATCAATCCCACGAGCGTGAGCAACAGGTAGAGCGGTTTCGAGAAGCGCCGGCGCAAAGTGTCCAAACCGCCGGCGCCTTCCTTGAGTGCCAAGACGGGAAGGTTGGCGCGCATGCGATCCTCGGTTGCCGTGCCGGCTACCCATTGATGAAACAGCGGACCCAGGAAAGCCTGCGCCTGTTCCAGGGTCACGCCGGGGCGCAGCCGGCCCATGATCTGGATCCAATAAAAATGAGGATCGAGGTATCCCTGCGCCGGGCCGAACCGCCCACTACCTTCCAACAGAACGTTGGCGTGCATGGGCAGATAGAACTCGGGCATCACCGCCGGATCTACGCCAAAGAACTCAGGCGGCGTGATCCCCACGACTGTGAATGGCTGATTATTGATGAGAATGGACTGCCCGACGGCTTTTTCGGCGTTGCCAAAGGTTCTGTTACCCAGCGCTGCGCTCAGGACCACCACGGGAGGAGCACCGGCCCGGTCGTCGTCGGCGATGATCAGCCGCCCCGCCAGAGAGGGAAGTTCGAGGCCGCGGAAATAGTCGCCGGAAACATATTCGCCGCGGACCAGCGAAGCGTCTCCCTTAATAGTAAGGTTCAGGATTCCCGCCGGAATATAGGAGAACAGGCTCGCGAGCGGTGAATTTTCCTTTGCTTGCGAAAGCTGGTCCTGGAAGAGCTGGAATGCGCCGTAGGGGAAGATGCCCGCCGTGGGGCCGGTTGGGTCACCATACGTGGTGCCGCTCATGGCCTGCACGACGGGCACGACTTGAGACATTCGCTGGTCCGCTCCTGCACGCGCCTGCGCATGCCAGTTCAGCACCACGAGCGACCCCGGATCGGAAACTGGAAGAGAGCGCATCAGAAGCGCGTCCATGAAGCTATAGATCGCGGTGTTGGCACCGATGCCCAGAGCGAGAGAGACAACTGCGAGGCTCGCGAAGACTTTGTTCGCCATCATGACGCGCAGAGCGTAGCGAACGTCCTGTATGAGCTGCTCCGCGAATGTCCAGATCCATACAGAGCGGACGTTCTCCTGCAGCAGAGCCACATTGCCGAGATCGAGGTGCGCATCGCGCAGCGCCCGTTGGGGCAAGATTCCTTCCGCTTTGCGCTGTTCGGCCTCTTCCTGCAGATGGAACTCCAGCTCTTCGCGAATCTCTGCGTCCCTGCGGCGGGGTTGAAACAGCCAGGTTAATCGGCGAATCAAGGATTTCATCACGCTCTCCTGATGTTCAGGATTCGGGATCGAGCCAGTTGCCCCGTTCAAGTTGAGCAGCTTCCAACGCGTTCTGCAACAGCTCCATCCTGCTGCCTCGAGTTCATTCTGTAGATACTCTACACTATATTCTGTAGACTGTCTACTATTCCTTTGCATGGATTGCTTCAGGGGCAGGGATCGCTGCGGATGAGCAGCAGTCTCCGAGTTACAGGAAGGTGCGTGCGGGGTAAACGACGAAAGCCCCTTCGATCCGTGACTATCGAAAGGGCTTTCTCGCTCTCCAGGCCGCCTGTGGCCTTGCGTTAGAGGGGTTTGCCGGAGAATGACTGGCAGGAAACGTTGGCATGCCAGTTGGTAAATGCGCCGCTCGGGTTTTCCTTCCACGCCCACACGTGCAGGGTGTAGAAGGGATCGAGTCCGAAACGATTGGGTTTGTCAAAGAAGTGGAAGAGCTGTCCCATGAGTTGGGGCGGGTTGCCGGGATTGTTCTTGTCCCATGTGGCGGCGTCGAGCAGGAAGTCGGCGCCGATCAGCTTGAGTTTTCCGTCAGGCTGGGGCTCGTAGATCACGATTTGCGGTTGCGAAGCATCAAGCACGCCCGCTTTTACCAGGTCCATGTTGACGAAGTGCATGCCCATGGCGCCGAAGTCAGGGCCGGTAACGCAGCCGAAGGCCAGGTGATATCCGGCAGCTTCCGCGGCGTGGAAGTCCTGGAAGCCGGCGGTGGCCTTGCGGACGGCAGCGATCAGGGCTCCAGCCTGGTCCTTTTGCTCTTGCGTCTGCGCGGCCGAATGCTCCTGCGAGTTATGTGATGGTGTTCCCTGGGCAAATCCCCATGTCATGCTGGCGAACATCAATGCGGCTACCAGCCTTTCCCTCCAATTTCTCATTCCTTATACCTTCCGTTTTTTGTGATATGTGCAACTTGAGTTCAGAAGATAGCGTTCGGCAAGACGGGAAGTCCTGGGATGGGGATGGTGTTTTTGTTACGAATTTATGATTCGAGCGCGAAAGTCATTGTGGTTGAGATCGGAGTTCCTGATCTACTCGGACCTCATTGCAACCATGGGATCGATCTTAGTGGCGCGGCGCGCGGGCAGATAGGTCGCGCACATGGCCACAATCGCGAGAAGCAAGGCCACGGCGGTGAAGGTTAGCGCATCGGTCGGGCTCACGTGATAAAGCATGGACCTCAGCACCCGCGAGAATGCCAGCGCGCCGGCCATGCCGATGACCACACCCGTCAACGTGAGGGCTAACCCGCGCCAGAGAATCATGCGCAGAATATGAAACCGCACTGCGCCCAGCGCCAGGCGGATACCGATTTCTTGCGTCCGGCTAACCACAGAGTAAGAAATAACGCCGTAGATGCCGACGGCAGCCAGCACCACGGCCATGAGCGCAAAAATGCTGAGGAGCAACATGTTGAACCGGCGCGCCGCAATCGACTCGGCATAGATGTCGTCCATAGGCTGCACTTGGGGCAACGGAAGATTGCTGTCGAGCGCGCGTATTTTGTCCAGCAGCGCGTGGGTTACCGCTTGGTCACTCCCTGTGGTAAGCACCACCAGGTACATGTGCGGCAGGGGATTGTAGCGCAAGGTGTTTTGGTGATAACACGCATAGATCTCAGCCGCAGGCATGGTGGCGAGAGCGGCGCTGCGCACATCACCGACTACGCCCACCACGTTGATCCACGGGCTATTCGCATCCGGCGGACCGAACTTGATGCGCTGCCCGATCGGATTCTCATTGGCAAAATAAGCATGGGCAAAACCTTGATTGACTATGATCGCCGGCGGAGCGGTGCTGGAGTCACTATCTGAGCATGCGCGCCCGTCAATCAACGGAATGCTCATGGCACGAAAATAGCCTGGCGTCACCAGCCTTTCCTGGGGTGTGGGATAGTTTTTCTCGCCGTTGAATTGCGGATGTTCTGCGATGCTGATGCGATCGGAATCGCTGTTCTGCGTGAGAGGCAGGTCATCAATGGCGCCCGCTGCCTTGACGCCGGGCAGGGCCCCGGCTTGCTCCATCACCTGGCGGTAAAATGCCGCTTGCCGCGTGGCGTCAGGATAGGAATAGCGCGGCAGAGCAAAAAACACTGCGATAGCGTTTTTTGTGGAGAAGCCTGGATCTACCTGGAGCAAGCTGATAAAGCTACGCAGCAATAAACCGGCGCCGGCAAGAAGCACCATGGAGAGAGCAATCTCTCCTGTAGTCAAAAAATTGCGGACACGCGCACCGGCCTCTCCCGCCGATGTTCTCCCGGACAGTTTGAGAGACCCATACCATCGGCTTCCGGTACACTGCAGGGCCGGCGGCAGACCGAATAATATTCCGGTGAGCAGGGAAAGCGCCAGGGAATAGGCCAGCACGGGAAGATCAAACGTAATCGCCGTTTGTGACGACAGGCCAGAGGAGCGTAAGCCCAGCAGCAATTTGCCTCCTGACGCTGCCAGCAAGCAGCCGAGGGCCCCGCCGACCAGGGCCAGGAGCAGGCTCTCGGTGAGCAGTTGCCGCATAATGCGGGCGGGGGTAGCACCCAGCGCGGTGCGAACGGCAATCTCCTTGTGCCGTCCGGAAGCGTGGGTCATCTGTAGGTTGGCCACGTTCCCGCAGGCAATCAGCAGGACAAGTCCCACCGCACCGAACAGGACCAGGAGAACCGGCCGGATGTCGCCGGTAAGCTCCTGTTGCACCGGCACGAGCCTGGCGCCGAAACCGGCGGCATCGGGATACTGAGATGCCAGCCGCGCCATGATGATTGACGCATCTTCTTGGGCCTGGTGCAGCGTGACCCCGGGCTTGATCCGGGCAATCACTTCGAGATGGTTGGAACCGCGAGGAGCGGCGCGGGAGAGCACCTTCGGCACCCACAGGTCGCGAGGCCCGTAGTGACCGGGCATGACGAGGTCGGAGCCGGGCGGAAGAACACCGATAATTGTATAAGGGACGGTATCGAGATGGATGGTTGTGCCGACGACCTTGGCGTCGGAACCAAAGCGTTGTTTCCAGAGACTGTTGCTCAACAACACAACATGGTCCTGGCCTGGCTGTTGATCGGCCACGACAAACGTTCGTCCCAGGACCGGCTGGATACCGAGCGTAGCGAAGAAACCCGCGGTCGCCGCGCCTCCTTTAATGTACTGCGGGTCTTCAACGCCGGTGAGCGTAAAGCCTGCGCCACTGAAAGCTGCCATGTTTTCGAAGACATTGTTCTGTTCCTGGAGATCCAAGAAATTGGGGTCGGAAAAGCCGATCTTGCCATGCCAGCACTCGTTACAGCCTCCCCGAGTCATGGTTGAGAGAAAAACCAACTGGTTCGAATCCCGGAAAGGCAGGGGACGCAGCAGAGTCGCGCTGATCACGCTAAAAATGGCGGTGTTGGCGCCGATGCCCAGGGCAATGGTCAGCAGCGCGGTGGCGGCAAACCCGGGTTTGTGCCACAGGGTGCGGAAGCCATAGCGAAGGTCCTGCAAGAAGTCTTCCAGCCAGCGCGTGCCGCGGGCCTCGCGGCATTCCTCTTCTACCTGAGCCTGACCGCCAAGGGCAAGACAAGCTTGCCGCCGGGCTTCCTCCAGCGTGTAGCCTTGGGCGATCAGCTCATTCGTGTGCAGCTCAAGATGGAAGCCAAGCTCCTTCTCGAGCTGCTCGTCCATTTGCTTGCGACGCCAGAAGCGCTGCCACCAGGTCAATGCGCACCTCCTTCCGACATCGCCAGAATGAGGCTGACGGCCTCAGTCAGCCGTTGCCAACCCGCGGCTTCCGCCTCCAAATGGTTCCGTCCTTTGGGTGTCAGGCGGTAAAACTTAGCCTCGCGCCCAGTCTCGGTCTCCAGCCACTCGGCAGCAAGGAGTCGGCGGTTCTCGAGCCGGTGCAAAGCCGGGTAGAGCGACCCTTGCGGAACCTGCACAACATCCCGTGAAACCTGTTGCAGGCGTTGCGCGATTGCGTATCCGTGGACTGGTCCGAGCGCCACCACTTTCAAGATCAGCAGGTCCAGTGTGCCTTGGGGAAGATCGCATTTCGGCGCTACCAATGGCTTATACCTCGTCCTTCTACATGTTAACGCCGGCACCTGTAGAAGCGCAAGGTATGGCTGTGCGGGCCATGGATGGCAGGTGAAAAAATCTCAATGACACTCGTAACCCCAGTCGGTTGAAAAAAAACTGGGGAGGCTTAAGAATTCTGTGCCGCCCCTATGGGGCTCGTCTGCTACTAGTCTTACTTTAGAAACGCGTCTCTGAGATTCTCCGCTTATCGAGATCTAAGGCGCACCAGCGCACTTTTTTGATCGTTACTGCTGCTTGCAGCGGAACTCCTGATTCGATCGTGTGATTCCCTGATCCGTGAACGCATCTACGGCTAAATATCCCGCTGGACAAACAAATACCGTAAAGCCGCCCATTTTGTCCACGTCGCTCTGTGACCACCCGGTGTTGCCGGCTTGGCCTGGAGCCAGGTCTTTTGCGCCGCTCCAGTAGTTACTAGTACTTTTGGAAACGAATACCAGGCGGATGGCTTGACCGCAGTTGTTCTGGAATGACAACCAGTTGTAATACTTGGGGTCCAAAAACGAGCCAATGCATGAGCCTGGAAGCGGAGTCGCGTAATGCGCTGTGGAGGTGGTGGACGCCGGGCTGTTTCCGCTAGCGCCAGCTCCGTTTGCTGAGCCTGAGTTGCTACTTGTAGATGCGGAACTGCCGGCGGAAGAGGTTGCTGAAGAGTGGTTGGATGTTGCTGCGTTCTGCTGCTGCGACAGGCGAGCCTGTGCGCGTTGCGCCGCCTGGGCTTGTTGCTGCAGCGCCGCTTGTTGGCGGGCGGCGTCGTTTGCTGCGCCAATGGCCATCATCTGCGCGCTCTGTTGATTCGCGGCATTGAGAATGGCGTTCGGATCATTCGCGCCAGGCATGCTCTGGAGCGTCGAAGTCGCGGCGTTCCATTTGGCGTCTCTTTCCTGTTGCCGTTCCAGGTGCTCTTGCAACTCGGCCGCTTCCTCGGCATCGAGAGCGCGTTCTTCCCTATTCTGAATTGCTCTGGACCTTTCCGCCGCAACGTCCAAGTCCACTGAACCGTGGAAGTAGCGATTCAAGCTGAAACAGTAATTGGAGTCTGAGAACCGTTGACACAAATCCTTGGTGACCGTTGCCTCAAGCGGTTTGTCGCCTAGTTTTTGCGACAGAATGTTAGCGAACATAAGGCACGACTCACGATTAATTGTATACGGTTGCGGTTGGTCACAGTTGGGAGCGTGTAAATAGACCGCCATGGCCATCGCGTAGTCGCCGCGCTCTTCATAAAATTGTCCAAGGTCGGGGCAGCTGTCATAGATTCCCCCGAAACGTCCTCTAAACGAGCAGGACCGCAGGTAAGCTAATTCTGTAGCACGACTGGAAACGCCAATGGAGTTTTTAAGTGCACCTGCAGCGCTGCTGCAGCTACGCGAAGTATCCTGAACCGAGTGGGTATTGTAGTAATCATTTTGATTACAATACTCCAGATCTTTTAGACTGTCCTTATGATAGCTTTTTAGTGCTGACTTTTCCGCGCGGGACAGTTGAAGCTTTTCGTTTTTTGCCTGTTCAAGCATGGCAACAATATCGGGAGATGACAGATTATGTTTCGCTATGTCGTATCCCTGGGCCGCTGCTTTTTGATACCACGCCAAAGCTTGACTGTCATCCTTCGGCACTCCTCCCCAGCCATTCTGATAAAAATATCCCAGACTGTTCTGTGCCGGCGCATAACCTTGCACGGCTGCTTTTCGGTACCATGTTATAGCTTGGCTATCATCTTTCTGCACACCTCCCCAGCCACGCCAATAGAGGTCTCCTAGATTGTTCTGCGCGGGCGCATAACCCTGGGTGGCTGCTTTTTGATACCAAGCCAACGCTTGACCGGTATCCTGCGCCAGATCAAAACCATTCTTACCCTTGTACAGGCCATAGTTGTAAGCGGTTGCGACATCCATCATGGCTGCGACATTGCCGGCTTCAGCCGACTGTAAAAGAGAGTCGAAGGATGCCTTAGATTTCACCGCATTCTCGGGCGAGCGCCTTAGCGCTGTGCTCGCGGGTGTTGCGGTTTCTTGCGCGAATGCCGGGATGGTAAGGAATCCACAGAACAACATTGCAAGGATGCAACGGTAAATATGGCGCATGATGATGGTCTTTTTTCCTCCGCTTAGCAGAATGCTGAAAAAGGTCCAAAAGTGCCCTCACAAAACGGAGCCTGGTTGATAGCAAACGGCTTACGTCACGGCTCTCGCGACTCAGGGTGAACCCCTCTTCAAGCAAACCTCCACCGAGCACACTAGCCTCTGGCCATTTCGGCGCGCAAGTTACCGCCGTACCGATTTCATTGCTTTCCATCCGGGACGCTATCGCTTCGATGTGGCAGAGCCAATGTCTCTTTAGTACTTTGTCAAGTGCGAGTCATAACTGCCGATTCTTGGGTGATATTGCGTGACGCTGGGTGGAATTGGGTGAAAGCCGGGGAGGGGTAGGGGCATCTGATAAATGGGTAATTCGGTAAGTTGGTAATTGAAAAACAAGAACTTAAGCTTCGGTCGTCGCAAAAAACACTGACGAAACCCCCTTGGAAAGAAGCCAATTTGACCAGTCCACCTAGGGAATCGGCAGAGGACCACAGAGCGTCGAGAGAACTCCCTGATGCGGCCTGGTGGAGGAGACATCGTCGGGATCCTTCCACTCCTGGTTGCCTCCCCTTCGCGGGGGCTCAGGGTCGGCTCCCAGTCGGTCAGGATGACATGGGAAGAGAATCGCCGAGATCGCCGACATCTCACCCCAGCAAGCCAACATCGGGCTTCCACCCTGTCGGGCGAAAAATCGCGGCCAACCGGGACTCCGGGCTTGCCGGAGACGCATCGCCGAGATCGCCGTGATCGGAAAGGCCGGAGAGTCCGCAGCCCGGAGCGAGTCAGACATACGGCTATGGTGGCCAAAGTCAGCAGGAGCAGATTTCTCGCTTCGCTCGAAATGACAATCGGAAAGCGGCGAGGCCGGGCACGCGCCGAGCTGCGCTGTGACGAGAGCAGATTGCGGCAAAGTCGACCAGAAACGTAAGCGGGGTGGAGCGCAGCGACAAAAATTAAGGAGACGTTGTTGGTGGCAACGTCTCCTGGGGTATCTCTTGGTGGTTGATTGAAAGGATGAGCTGCTAAGCTCTTCCGGCGCTAAATCCGGCTTGCTCCATTTGCTCACGCGCAGCGTCTGCGGTTGAATGAATACCCTGCACTTTGAGCTTGAAGTCGTCCGGATTGCTGGCGTTCTCCAGGGCGGTTTCATAACTGACCAGGCCTTGCGAGTACAAATCGTAGAGGGACTGGTCGAACGTCTGCATACCGTACTGGGAAGTGCCGGCGCCTATGGCCTCGTGAATCAGGCGCGTTTTCTCCGGGACCATGATGCACTCGCGGACAAACGCGGTAGAGATCAGGACCTCGGTAGCGGGGACGCGGCCTGCACCGTCAGCGCGTTTTACAAGTCGCTGGCTGACAACGGCCCGCAAGGTGGCGCCAAGCTGCATACGCACTTGCTTCTGCTCCGGTGGAGGAAATACAGAGATGATACGGTTGATGGTTTCGACTGCATCCAAAGTATGCAGTGTTGAGAAAACGAGGTGACCGGTTTCGGCGGCGTGCAGCGCGGTGGAAATCGTCTCCAGGTCGCGCATTTCGCCCACCAGGATTACGTCCGGGTCCTGACGCAAACTGGCACGCAGGGCGGACGCAAAAGAGGGAGTATCTACCTCCACTTCACGCTGGTTGACAAAACCTTTCTTATCGCGATGCAGGAATTCGATAGGGTCTTCAATGGTGATGATGTGTTCCGGACGGCTGGAGTTGATACGGTCCAGCATAGCGGCGAGCGTGGTCGACTTACCTGAACCGGTCACGCCGGTGACCAGCACCAGGCCGCGGGCCTCTTCGCAAATGTGTTCGATGACCTTGGGAAGATACAGTTCTTCCAGCGCGCGGATCTTGGTTGGGATGACGCGCAGCACCAGTCCGACGTTGCCGCGTTGCTGGAAAACGTTGACACGGAAACGGCCGAGGCCGGCGACGCCGTAGGCCATATCGAGTTCGGCTACTTCTTTGAACTTTTGTTTCTGACGATTCGACATCATGCTGAACGCCATGTTGAGCATGTCTTCCGCCGAAATGCGAGGCTGATCGGTCAGCGGAGCAAGTTCGCCGTCGATACGGACGTGCGGATAGTTGCCGACTTTCAAATGTAAGTCGGAGGCTTTACGCTCCATGGCAATTCGAAGCAGATCATCAATATGCATATTTAACTCGTACCACCGGAATCCTGGGGCCAAACCAAACGATCTAACGGGTTGGGATTGGCTCGAAACGTAACATGCCGCCCAGAAGAACGCAATCAGGGAACCGTCTCAAAGAAACAGCTGCTGATTACCTGTATTCGCGCTTGCTGGTTGGCCAGTAAAGCTTTTACCTTCAGCAGTGTAAGTCGGGTTTTATATGGCTACAATGTTACCGATGACACAGCACGTTACTGCACCCCGGATAGTGGTCATTGGGGCGGGTTTTGCCGGTATAAATGCCGCTAAAGCCCTCGGCAGGGCCCCGGTTGGGGTTACTGTGGTCGACCGCAAAAACCACCATACCTTTCAGCCCCTGCTCTACCAGGTGGCCCTGGCGGTGCTTTCACCGGCTGAAATTGCCTCTCCGGTGCGTACTGTGCTGCGCCGCTCTCACAACACCGAAGTTCTCCTGGGTGAAGTTTCCGGCTTTGATCTGCAAAAACGCGTGGTCCGGCTGGACGGCCTGGAACTTCCCTACGACTACCTGGTCGTGGGCGCCGGAGCTACGCACGCGTACTTCGGCCATCCTGAGTGGGAAGAATTCGCGCCCGGGCTAAAAACCCTGGAGGACGCCATTGAGATACGCCGCCGCGTACTGATGAGTTTCGAAACGGCGGAGCGCGAGGTGGTGGCTGGGCGCACCTGCCCGCCGCTCACGTTTGTTGTGGTCGGTGCCGGACCGACCGGAGTGGAACTGGCCGGAGCTATCGCCGACATTGCCGGACGGCATTTGCGAAAAGAATTTCGCGCGATCGATCCGCGGAAGTCGAAGATCATCTTGCTCGAGGGCGGGCCGCGTGTTCTGCCGACATACCCGGAAGATCTTTCCGCCAGCGCGCAACGGCAGCTGGAATCAATGGGGGTTGAAGTTCGCACCAATGCGATGGTCACCAACATTGAGCAGGGAGCGGTTTCTATCGGCAAGGAAAGAATTCCCGCCGCGGTGATTCTGTGGGGCGCGGGCGTTTCAGCGTCGCCGCTGGGAAAGATGCTGGGCGTGCCGACGGACAAAGCCGGCCGCGTGATCGTGGAACCCGATTTGACCGTGCCCGGACATCCGGAGGTTTTCGTCGTGGGCGATCTGGCTTCAGTCAAGCGCCACGATGGAAGGCCTGTTCCCGGAGTTGCGCCTGCAGCGATCCAGATGGGCCGGTTTGCCGCGCGACAGATCAAGCGATCGCTGGAAGGCAAACCGCGCGAGCACTTTGAATATTGGGACAAAGGAAGCCTGGCTACGATCGGCCGCTCACACGCTATCGCCGACTTTCCCGGAAAAATTCATATTTCCGGCTATCTCGCATGGTTGAGCTGGCTGTTCGTTCACCTGTTCTTCCTGATCGGCTTCCGCAATCGTTTCTTTGTGATGATTGAATGGGCCTGGGCTTACGTTACCTACAATCACAGCGCGCGGTTAATCACCAGCACGGACATGAGGGAGCAAGCGGAGAGGCCGAAGGTTAAAGCGGGGTAGTTGGTAGGCCGGATTGCGTGCTCTCACCGAGCGAGGAATACCTTCGATCTTCGGAAGTCATCCCAAACTGTTTTATGTATCAAAGACATAGCTCCAACGGCAGAAGCAAACGCACTGGGTTTGAAGCTTTTGAGAAAGGCAACTAAGAGGACCGCCGGCTAAGTTATTTGCAGAATTTCTCTCGTTTCATCCAGCGAACCTGGCCGTCATTCTCGAGTTCAACCACGTTTATCGGTCCGCCGATCGTGTGATCGGTTGAATGGTGAAGGATGAATTCCGCCGTCTTGATTGTCACAGCGACGTTGTTGTCCAAATCATGAGTGTTTGCCGGCCATGTCGCGCGTTCGATTAAAGCACGAGGCGTGCCCGCGTCGACCAGTTCGCTGAATAAACGTTGCGCCTCTGCGGTGCCGACCGAGGCAGCCGGCAATCCATCACCCGTAGGGCGAAGCTGCGTGATGTGTACGGAAGAAAACTTTTTGCTTCCGGAACATTCGCAGTTGATAGCCACATAGTAAGCTGCAAGACTGCCGGCCTTTCTTCCGGCAAAAACACCGCTTGCCAGAAGATTGGACGAGCCATGCAGAGATGAAAAGATCTCATCCGGGTGTCTGGTCAGCTGTTCATCCAGCGCCATTTTTACCTGTCTGGCCCAACCTTCCGCTATCGCTCTGGCTCGATCCGGTGTCGCGCCCGGTAAGGAGCGGGCAACATTCTGAGCTGTTTTGCGCGTATCAAAAACCGGCGTCGTCTGTTCCGGACCAAAGTCATACCCTGAGACTCCCGCTCCGGCGAAGATGGCGTCATTTCCAAGATCGGACACCTTGCATCGAGTGTCTTCGTATCCCCGGCGGCCTCCGGAAAATGTGCGCCGGCTGTCGGCCGCAAGCACCACGCGGTCGTTGGAGAAGAAGACGATCACGACAGTTCCATGATGCAATGTCAATTGACCGGCTGCCTCTGGACTTCGGGCCGGCAGGAACTGAGCCAAGAGCAAAAGTGATAGATGAAATGGTTTAATGGACTGTTTGAGCAATCGTTTTTCCTGGCAGAGGTTCTCAATTGTAGTCCAGGCGGCGCTATGGTGGGCATGGAACTGCTTCCTTATCAACCGGCTTTTCTCCAGCACTTCATCGAATGGAGGAACCAGCCGCTTTCCCTCCGGCACAATCCACTCAAGGAAATGAGCGAGGACGAGCTTGCGAAAATGCTTGAGATGGAAGGTACAGCCCTCTCTGATCTGAAGAAATTCGAGAGCTACCGCTGGTTCATTTCCGTGGAAAGGGAGATTGTCGGGGCAGTTTCGCTGAAGAATATCAGCCACTCCATGGGCTACGCCGAAATTGGATACGGGGTGGCGGCGTCGCATCACGGGAGGGGAATTGCGACGGCTGCAGTCAGGCTGCTGGTGGAAAAAATCTTCCGCGAGACTGATCTTCGACGGCTGTTAGCCTATGTCCACGAGGAAAACATCGCTTCTTGCCGCGTGCTCGAGAAGCTCGGCTTTCAGGAAGAAGGAATGCTGCGCGAGCACTATTTGATTCAGGGTACTGCGGTGAATGAAGTCGTCTACGGACTGCTCAGGCGAGAATGGATCAGCGCCTAGGCCCCGGCGCTTCGCGTTGCGTTTATCACCTATGACACCGACCCTTGAAACCCGGCGCTTAATTCTTCGTCCCCTTGAATTGGCGGATGCCGGGCAGGCGCAGGCCCTGTTTCCACAGTGGGAAATCGTTCGTTATCTCAGAAATTTTGTGCCTTGGCCTTATCCGCCGGATGGCGCGCACAAGTTCTATCGGGATGTAGCTCTGCCTGCGGTGGAGCGGGGCGATGAGTGGTATTGGATGATTCGGTTAAAAGAGTTGCCGGATCGCCTGATCGGCGCGATCAGCCTGGGGCGAGGCAAAGATGACAACCGCGGCTTCTGGCTCGATCCGCGATTCCAGGGACAAGGGTTGATGACCGAGGCGTCCGAGGTGGTGACTGACTATTGGTTTGATGTCCTCAAGTTCCCGCTGCTGCGCGTTCCCAAAGCAGCTGCCAACCTGGCTTCACGCCGCATCTCGGAGAAGCAAGGCATGCGGTTGGTCGGCCAGGAAGAACGCGAATACGTGAGCGGACGCCTCCTTACGGAAATCTGGGAGATCACGGCGGAAGAGTGGCGCGCGCGCCGGAATCGAGGATGAGGCAAAGATCGTTCTTTCACTCGAAATCATTTCGGACTTGTCATCCTTCGACTCTACCTCGCCCTCCGTCTTGCGGGATCGCGAGGTTGCCGCTCAGGACGATTAGGGATAACAGTTTTTCAAAGCTCACCTATTGGAAATCAAACTCCCCACTACCCTCCGGCAGAGACATTGAATTGAAAAATCCTGGTATGCAATACTGAATTCGGGGACATCAAGGAGGGCCTTATGCCCAGTATGTCCCTTTTTCTTTTGGTTGCCGTCCTCGCCGCCTTTTCAGCTCAACAGCCCCAAAACCAGGGCTCGCTTCAAACCAACCCGCCCTCCCCGAGCACTGGAACACCGCATGCGCAGCCTTCGCCGGCGCCACAGACGGATTCCAGCGCTAATCAGAGGATCCAGAGCTCGGTGAGCGATTTGTTGAGTAGCGATCCGGTTCTGAGTGGCTCCGACGTCGAAGTCGCGGTGGATGACCGGAACCTGACGCTGACTGGACACGTCGAAAACTATACTCAGCATCAGAGGGCCTTGCAGCTTGCAGCGCAATATGGCCGCTGGCGTCATATCGTCGACAAGATCCAGATGAAATAGGACACACTGAACGGCGCGGCTTCATTCCTCAAATCGTTCCCCCAATAGCTTGCACATCCTCGTGATGAGGCGGATGGCCTCGCACGTTCACTTCACACGCTCGCTCAAGCCGCTCAAGTTTGGCAATTGCGTAAAAAAAAATTAAGAATCATAATTTTCTTGTGCTTTGCAACGATTTATGAGCTAGACTGCAGTCCTCACCAATCGGGCTGGTGCTAAAACCAATTTCCTTTGCGGATAGAAAAGAGTAGCCAGTCTCTTTCCGACCGGCGTAAGCGCCGGTGACCGTATTCAGTCATCGTTTGCTCACAAGTGCGCGTGTACGCGGGACCGCGCCTCCTGTGGTGCAGGCAGCTTTTCTTCAGACTTCCGGAGAAGGACAGAAGTAATGAAGTTTTGTAAGGAGCAGACTCCCAGAAAGCAAGAACGACCCCAGGTCCCCGTTTAAAGTTCGCAGCAAGAATCAGGAAATTTTCCGGAATCATCGTGATCTGCTGTTTGGCGGAGGCGGTGGTGCCGGCAGAAGCAGCAACACGCTTGTCGGCGTAAACGGACCTACGCCGGTCCCGGCAACCGTGGACGGTATTCGCACTCAGATCCTTGTGGGCGAAAGGTTCCACGCTTATTAACCAGAGAAAGCGGGGCGGGTCTCGGTGAAAATCGGGGCCCGCGGCAATTTGTTAATGGTGAGGCTTTGGCGGTCCGTCCGTTGGGAATTAACCTAGTAAGTTTTCCGGGCCTATATAGGTGAAATTCCCGTGCGGCGGACGGCGGCTCTTGTGCAATTCTGTCTCGACTGAATTCTGTGTCCGTCCACGCCAGGTGTGACCAGGCACACAGCATTTAGCCTCCACCTCGTCCACCATTTCACTAGCAAACGGAAATTGTCATGAGACCAAGCAACCTGGCGCAGAATATGACCCCGGTACGGACGAAAGCTTTTGCTCCGTGGAACCTCTTCTCCGCCTTGCTGCTGCTGTCGGACCATGAATCCCCCAGCCTGGTGAAGCGCGTTCTGTCCGATTTTGGGATCACCGTCAACAATACGTCCAGCACCACCGACGCCGATCAGATCGTGCGCAGCAACCGTCTTGACCTGATCGTATGTGATCTCGACCTGCTGGGATCGAATCAGCTGGCATGCCTTCAGCCGTCTACCGCCTGGCGCGGCATGGCCATTGGGTTGATGCCGACCCGTTACGCGGACTATGCGCTTAACCGGCGCATTCACTTGCGGATGGTCAAGCCCCTGACGGTCGATATGCTGGTGCGCGGGCTCAAAGCTTCTTATACCAACATGGCGCAGCGCAGGATCGCCACCTATCGCCACAACGTTGCCGCCCGAGTGGTATCCGGAACCCTGAACCATCGCGGCTGGCAGCGCACGCTGCACCAGGTGACCGTCGTGAACTTGAGCCAGACGGGCCTGTGCCTGAATGCCGCTGAACCGCTGCCTCACGGCGCTTCGCTTGCCATGAGCCTGGTGCTGCCGGAGAGCTCATACTCAGTGCATGCAAGCGGGAACGTCATCTGGTCCCACAACAGCGGACGCACAGGCGTGGCCTTTGATCACGCACAGTGTCCGGAAATGAAACGGCTGCACCAGCAACTAAATCAGCGGCTCCCTCGCGAACTGGGCATGGTGGCGCGCCTGGCATAACGCAGCGACGGCGGAAGCTCACATAAAAAGGCCGCGATAGAAATCGCGGCCTTTCTTTTGAGAATCAGATTTGATGCAGATTTCCTAGACTCCAACCGGTTGCTTGGAACGATCGTTTACCTGTACCCGGGTAAACCAGTTATGCCGGTCGGCAATGGTGCCGTTGACGATTCCGAAGAACTCGCGTTGCAGGGCGAGGGTCACCGGACCGGTAACACCGTTGTTGATGTTGATCTTGTCAATGGAGCGGATAGGGGTAATTTCTGATGCCGTGCCGCAGAAGAAGACTTCTTCCGCCAGGTAGAGCATTTCGCGAGGGATTATCTGCTCTACCACGGGCAGGCCAATGTCGTCCGCCAGGGCCAGGACGCTCTCACGGGTAATGCCGGGCAGAACAGAGTTGCCCAGCGGCGGCGTCATGAGCTTGCCCTTGCGCACAATAAAGATGTTCGCGCCTGAAGCTTCGCTCACGTAACCATTCACGTCCAGGGCGATGCCCTCCACGTAGCCGTTCACGATCGCTTCCATCTTGATGAGCTGCGAGTTCATGTAATTCGCGCCGGCTTTCGACATGGCAGGCATGGTGTTCGGCGCGATGCGCGACCAGGAGGAAACACAGGCATCAATGCCTTCGCTTACGTTTCCGTGTCCCAGGTATTTGCCCCACGGATAATTGGTCATGTAGATATCGGTGGGCGAATTGAAGGGATTCACGCCGGCTTCGCCGTATCCGCGGATTACGATCGGCCGCAGATAGCAGGGCCAGGTTCCGTTGGTGACCACCAGATCGATGGCAGCCGAGCAGAGCTGGTCCAGGCTGTAATCGATGTCGATACGGTAGATTTTGGCGGAATCCATGAGCCGCTGCATATGTTCCCGCAACCGGAAAATCGCCGGCGAGCCTCCCGGCGCGTAGCAACGAATGCCCTCAAAAACGGAAGAACCGTAATTGATGACGTGAGACATCACGTGGATCTGGGCTTCTTGCCAGGGAATAAATTTCCCGTTGTGCCAGATCTTTTCAGTCGCTTGGATAGCCATTAAGGGAGGCTCCTTCGCATGGAATGTCTGCTTCGCTCACGAACACGTCTGGACCCCCGCAGCCCAAAGGCCTAGGGTAAGTCCTCTGCTATTTTAGATAACAATCAAGGGCGAACAGCACATTATATCTGACGGATTTTTTCCCGGCCAACAAAACATCCGGCTATTTCCAGCCGGATGTGATTGCAAATATTTGCCAAATTGAATTTTTTTCGCTCGAGCTACGGCTGGCTGGCGCTTGTTGGCGTTTGCGACGCCTTCTCCTGCGCGGTTGTCGATGGCTTATTCTGTGCCACCGTTTCAGCCGGCGTGTACAAGTACACCTTCGGGTTTGCCATCATCGTGGGCATAGCGGCAAACGGCTTGGAATAGTCATTGGCCGCATTCCAAAACAGGAATCCGTCTCCGTGATGGCTCTTGGCCGTGCTGACCTGCTTCAGGATGTATTCCGGTGAATAAGTCTTGGTTCGCCAGTGGAAGGCCTGCAGCCACGGCCGCAGAACCACGCCCGAGCCGGCGGTGATCTTGTCAAAACGGTCCATGGAGACGCTGATGAAGTGCTCAGGAGCGTCACCCGGCGCCGCGTAACCGTCCATACCAAAGAAATGTGACGGGTAGATCATGGGTGAAAGCACGTCACAATGCTGGGCCATCTTCACGATGTCCTGGCCGGTATGGCTGAGATCGACCTGCCGCTGCCAGGCCATGATGCCGAAGACGTCGAGCGAGACCAGCACGCCCATAGGGTGCAGCTCGCTGTACGCCCGATCAAGAAACGCGGCAATCACGTCATCGCGATGCATCTTGGGGTCTTTTTGAAAGGCGAACTGCGCGTCAGCCTGGTTGCCTTCGGCAGGGAACCGGACGTAGTCAAACTGGATCTCGTCCACGCCTGAGGTGGCTACGTACTTTGCCAGCGCGATGTTGTAGTCCTGGACCTCTTTATTCGAGCTGTCAGACCATACCAGCTTGCCGTTCTCACGCCACGGCTGATGGGTGCTGCGGGACTGCACGGCCAGCGCGCTGTGGTTCTGGGCAATGTTGTCATCGCGGAAGAGCGCCTGCCGCGCGATCACGTGCATATCGAGCGAGTGGAGAAACCGCACATATTTCGGCAGGTTGGTAATCGCATGGTGCTGGACTTTGCGTGCCAGCGGATGCTCAAACGGCACGTTAATGCTGCCGTCGCTGTCTTTAATATCGAAGACCACGGCGTTCCCGCCCGCTGCCTTCCAGCGCTTCACCAGTTCTATGCCATGAGCGCTGCCGGCAGTCCCGCCGGTCATATAAATAGCGCGTACTTCACTTTCTTTGGGGAAAGGCCGGGTTTTTTCCACAATCGGTTGCGGCTCGATGCCGGGAATAAGGACAGTCTCGCCCTTTTTGAAGGTCGTTTTTCCACCGTTCGCCTTGCCGATAGCGTCCACGTATTCGGCCACCGTCATGTATTGCGATTCGGTCAAGTGTTGGCGAGCCAGGAACTGTGCTGTGGTGAGTGCCTTAGCGGTGTAGGTAATTGTTCCCGGGGGGAGTTCCTGTGCCGGAGCTGCAGCCTCTGAGCTGGCGTTACTTGGCGCACTTTGCGCGGCCGGAGTCGTTTGTGCCGCAGCCGCCTGGATTTGGGTGTGCCGCGCGAAAAATACAATAACAAGGACGAGCCCGAACACAATCAGGGCGGCGGAGGAGATGAAACGCAATTTTTTGGATGACATCAAGGACTCTTTCCCGGGGTCTGTGACGCATCTTAACATGCGTCCCGGTACTCCGATCAAAATGGCTGGAGTGCCTGACCCTTTGGTCATCCGGTGCAACCCCTAAGTGTGAGATGCGGATTCCGGCACTGTTGACAAATCAGTTATTACAACTCTGCAGCTTGCACTCCCATCTCAGCATTCAGGCCTCTTTATTTATACGGAGGCGTCCTCGATGTTTTGAAGAGGCGGAAATTTATGAGGACCGGCTTTAATACTGCTCTTGATCCTACACGGCGCAGCTCTGATGCGCAGGACTTTGAAACCGCGTTGCGGCGGAAGATAGTCGGCCAGGACCCGGCCATCGAGAAGGTGGTTGAGATTTATCAGATGTTTCTTGCCGGGCTCAACGCTCCCGGGCGCCCGGTCGGCAATCTCCTGTTTCTTGGCCCAACGGGTTCGGGAAAGACGCGCGTGGTGGAAGCCATGGCGGAGGCGCTCTTTGGCGATCCGCGGGCGGTCATCAAGATTGACTGCGCGGAGTTCCAGCATAGCCATGAGATCGCCAAGCTCATCGGCTCGCCGCCTGGCTATCTCGGCCATCGCGAAACTCATCCGTTGCTTACCCAGGAAGCGCTGAACCAGTGGCATACCGACCGGCTGAAGCTCACACTGCTGCTATTCGACGAAATCGAAAAAGCCAGCGACGCACTGTGGCAGCTTCTGCTGGGAATCCTGGACAAAGCAACCCTCACCCTGGGCGACAATCGCCGCGTCGACCTGTCACAGGTCCTGATCGTGATGACCTCCAACCTCGGCGCGCATGAGATGGACGATCTCATGACCGGCGGGCTGGGCTTCGGCACCCAACACCGCAAAGGGCTGCTGGACGCGGCGCTCGACGATAAGATCACGCGCACCGCCCAGGACGCCGCCCGGCGCAAGTTTTCACCTGAGTTTATGAACCGCATCGATAAGATCGTGGTATTCAAGACTCTTAAGCCCGAACACCTGGAACAGATCCTGGAAATTGAACTGGGCATGGTGCAGCAGCGCATTCTCCAGGCTACGGGCAACAGCCAGTTTGTCTTTTCCTGCACGGCGCCGGTCAAGGCCTTCCTGCTGCAGGAGGGAACTGATCCCAAGTACGGCGCACGTCATTTGAAACGCGCAATTGAGAAGAACGTGGTCTTTCCGTTGGCCAATCTGGTAGCCACCGGCCAGGTCAAGCTGGGCGACTTTATCCGTATCGACCAGAAAGACAACAACATGACGTTTACCAAGGAAGCCGAAGGCGCGTTGGTGCCGGTGCTCCTGGAAAAGTACGGCGGGTTGAACCCTTCATCGCCGCTGGCGGCCAAAGCGGGCCGAACTGTAAACAAGGGCCGCGATCTTGGCGGAATGGCGTCGTTGCTCGATCCTCACAAATAGCAGCTAGCAAATAGCAATTGGCAAATAGCAACTAAGAAAGGCTGGGAACTTCCCAGCCTTTTTCGTTCGTGCTCATTTTGTGGGCGAAGGATCGTCAGTTGACGTTACAAAGACCAAAGATCACAAAAAGCTAATTGCCAACTGCTAGTTGCTAATTGCTTCCTGAGTGGGTTCCCAATTTGGTATTGAGAATTTGGTGCGCGCGTTAGCCCTTTTTTAGCTCGATCAACACCAGGCGGGCGACTTCTTTCAGAGTCTCAAAAACACCTTTGCCTTGAAACGCCACAGCTTCGAAACTAGGTTCAGATTTTCGTATAAGTTCGCGCTTCAGCTCTTCTACCGGCATGGCGCTGGGAAGATCGCGTTTATTGAATTGCAGTACGTAGGGAATCTTTTTGAAATCGTAGCCGTGTTCCTTGAGGTTCTCGTTCAGGTTGTCCAGGGCTTCGATATTCGCATCCAGGCGTTCTTCCTGGGAATCGGCCACAAAAACCACGCCGTCAACACCGCGCAGGATCAGTTTGCGGCTGGCATCGTAAAACACCTGGCCGGGAACCGTATACAGATGGAAACGGGTGCGGAAGCCGCGCACCGTGCCCAGATCGAGGGGTAAAAAGTCGAAAAAGAGAGTACGGTCAGTCTCCGTGGCAAGGGAGATCATCTTGCTCTTTTGCTTGTCTGCCGTTTTATCGAAAATATGCTGCAGGTTCGTGGTCTTACCGCCCAAACCGGCGCCGTAATAGACGATCTTGCAGTTTATTTCCCGAGCGGCAAAATTAATAAAACTCAAGGTTCTCCTAGTGTTCGCACTGAAACCACGGTGCCCGTGGCCGGGTCCGAAACGACCACACTGCTGAAAGACGTTTTTATATCATAACGTATGGTTTGAGGGCCTTCTCATTCTAAGCTGTCAGGATGGTATCTAAGAACTTACCCCCTCAAGAAAACAATCGAAGGTAACCTCTCAGCGTTTTTGCTGTTCCGGCGGCAACGGGTAGTAGCCAGGCTTGGCGATCACATTCAGGTTCGGCCGGAGTACGCGTACGTCAATCGTGCGGTAATTACTGGCCTGGGTGGCTCTGGTGGTGTATCCCAGCGTGTACTGGTTACGCGCGGTCTCTGTAATCTGGGCGTATGCCTGTTCAATGCCCTGCCGGTCAAACTCCGCAATAACGTTCCCGCCGGTATCATTGGCGTACTTTGCCAGGATGTTCCCAGTCCCAAAACCCGGCACACGAATGCGGTTCAGTTTGTCATAAATCGGGATGGCAGCTGCGTCGACACCGACGGCAAACACGCTGATATTGTTGGAAAGCAGGATCTTTTTAACTTCCTCATAGCCGGCGCTGCTGCCCAGTTCACGCCCGTCGCTGATCACGAAGATGATCCGGCGCCGGGTCTTATCCCGGCGGCTCAGGTCCTGCGCAGCGCGCAAAATTGCGTCGTTCAACACAAAAAATTCCCGCGGAGGTGTCTCCACCTCTGTTGATTTGCCGCCGGTGGCGTTCGGATCATTGACCGGGTGGCCGTTAATGCTGGGACCTCCTCCAAAAGGCCCACCGGTCATCGGTGGTCCTCCCTCGCGGCCTGGGCGCTTGACACGATTGAGCACTGACGTGGGCATGCTGGAGGCCCCGGTGTAGCTGGAAACCTGGGTAACGGTGTGGCTGTAGCGATACAACGCCACCTCGTCAAACTCGCTGAAAGCCCCGATCAACGCCGGCAAGGTCTCATTGATCTTCTTCATCGTGGCGGAAGGCAGATCGGTTGCTACCACCACTGCGGCGGAAAGCGGGCTCGGGTCGGCTGTAAAGAACTTGAGCTGCTGCGGCAGTCCGTCTTCATAGACCCGGAAATCGTTTGAAGTCAAGGCGGGAACCAGTTTGCCGGAGTTGTCCTTCACCGTTACGGGCACCTGCACAAAGTTGACGGCGATGGTAAGAACGGGAAGCTGGCTTCGGTCCGTAATCACGTCCCCTTGAGCCACGTGCTGCGCCTGGGCACGCGGGGTCGGGGTCGCGGCTGCGGCAGCATCCTCGTGGACATTCTTTGGCGCGGGCGGAGCGTTATCAGGAAACTGAGTTTGAGGATTCTTAGGCTGGGGAGCGTCGGGAACGCTTTGCTGGGCCTGAGGCTTCGGTGTCGGACCATCGGGCAGATTCTGTTGCGCAAACACTGGTAAAGCACACACAACAAAGGCACAGACTAGCCTGCTTACCCCGCGCATCAACCTGAACATCCGCTCCTCCTGCCCTAAGAACGTTCTTTGAGCCGGACTTTGCACTGCGCTTCCGGACTAAGTACGCCCTAACTCAATTGTAAATGCTTGTGGGTTCGAACGCTTGCAGGACGCTGTGAGGCAACTCACCTGCATCTAATACAATAGAGCTTATCAGACAGAAAGGCAGTGCCCAAGAGCCGCATGCGAACTCATTTTCTCGCTCTTCTGCTCACATTTGCTCTCGTGCCCATCACGGCGGCCTATGCGCAGGAAGCCGATCCTCCGAAACCTGATTTTCCGCTTCCGCCCAAGAGTCAGGAGCCGATTAACAAAGACCAGCAGAACGTTCCCACCTACCGCAAGAACGTAAACCTGGTGAACGTGGTCTTTACCGTGAAGGATAAGCACGGCACCCTGGTCCCTAATCTTGAGAAAGACCAATTTCAGCTCTTCGAAGATGGCAAGCCGCAGACCATCAAATATTTTTCTGCTCTTACCGACCAACCTCTGACGCTCGGACTGTTGATTGACAGCAGTTACAGCATGAAACGTACGTTGCCTGAGGAAAAAGTCGTTGCCGGCGGCTTTCTCCAGAAGGTCCTGACGCCGAAAGACCTTGCGTTCGTCATCAGCTTTGATGTTTCCGTGGACCTGCTTCAGGATTTGACCAGCAGCATGCATCTTTTGCGCGAAGGGTTGGACAAAGCGCGCATTAATACCAATACCGTGGGCATGGCGCCGATGGGAAATCCCGGTCCCGTGCCGACAGCGCAAAACATGAAGGGCACGGTGCTGTTTGACGCCGCTTATCTTGCATCCAATGAGGTTTTAAGCCGCCAGTCCGGCCGCAAAGCCATGATCATTCTTACTGACGGCGACGATGTTGGCAGCCAAATGCGCCTGAAGGACGCTATCGAGGCCGCTCAGAAGGCCGACGTGATTGCCTACGTGTTGCTCATCACCGATCCCATGTTCCCCTCAAACTACGGCGACATGAGCAAGCTCTGCGAGCAAACGGGCGGCAGGATCATTGAGATCAGGAATCCGGATAAGCTGGATAAGGCCTTTGCTGAAATCTCCGCCGAGTTGCGCAGCCAATACACGTTGGGTTTCACCTCTGACAATCCGAACAACGACGGCAAATTCCGCAAGCTTGAGGTCAAATCAAGAGACGGATACAAAATCCAGGCGCGCAAAGGCTACTATCCACCGAATGACATGGCCGCCAGCAGATAAAGGCAGGCATATCCATCATGCATCATTCGCCCGGCGGTTATTGCGCCTGCGACTGCTGTGGTACAAAGTACCCCTTCTTGGCGCGGACCTTGAATTTCTTATCGGTGGTGATCTGAATCGGGCGGAACGCTCCATTGGCCACAAAATTCTCCGCCCGGTAAGAGACGGAATACTGGCTGCGTAACTCCTCCTGGATATCGCGAAACGCTGTGGCTACCTCATCCATCTGCACAGGGAAGAATGCGCGACCGCCCGTCGCTTCGGCCAGCAATTTCAGATTCTCATCACCCTTGGTATGGCCGCCCATCAGGTTGGTGCTGATGGCAAAAATGACCACTTCCGCGCGCTGTGCCATATCGACTGCCTCATCGCGATAGACACGGCTGATGTTATCCTCGCCGTCAGAAACCAGAATGATGGCGCGGCGGACGGCGTTGCGGGCAGGTTCTTTCATCAGCTTTTCCCGGCACGCGTAATACACTGCATCCCACAAAGCCGTTCCTCCGCCTGCCTGGATTCCCATCACGCCGCTTCTGAGCTTATCCAGATTGCCGGTGAAATCCTGCGTCAGGTCCCATTGCTCGTCAAAGGCGAGAACAAAGGCGGCATCTGATTTCGGACGGATGATCTCATAGAGAAACTCTGAAGCTGCGTCCTTTTCAAACTGAAAGCGATCGCGGATGGAATTGCTGGAGTCAATCAGCAGGCCCACATAGAGCGGCAGGTCGGTTTGCGCTCTGAAGTCCAGGATTTTCTGCGGCGGCAGATGATTGTCGAGAATATGGAACTGGTCCTGTTTCATATCGCGCACAAATTTGCCGTCCCTGTCCACGACCGTGAAAACGACATTCACTTCGTCCGATCGGACGCGCACGGTAGGGAGCTGAGCGCTCTGCTGAGCGCCGGGGGCAGGCGTGGACGCGGCTACGGCCGGCGCAGGCGATGCCGGCTGTGCCGCCTGGGCAAAAGCTGCCGGAGCAAGAACCATCAGGAACAGGAAAAAAACAGGACGCTGCAATCGATACATAGTTGAATCTCAGTAATTTCATTATAGTTGCTTCTCTGGCTTGAGCCAGAGGCAGCGGGGTGGAAAGTTGACAGGGAAGGCATGTCGACTTAACCCGTCGCTTGAAGAAAGCAAGGTAAAAGCCCGGCTTACACCGGGCTCTTAGGAAACTCGTTGGCTCTTTAAGAAGCACTACCGGGGGACGTAATACCCCTTTTTGGCTCGCACCTTGTATTTCTTGTTGTCGGCAGTGATTTGGATCGCCCGGAACTGTCCGTTGGCTTCGAAGTTTTCTGGTTTGTAGAAGACGGAATACTGGCTGCGTAGCTCTTCGTTGATGTCGTGGAACGCATTGGCCACGTCCTGAAGCTTGAACGGGAAGAACGCCTGGCCGCCGGTGGTTTCCGCCAGCATCTTCAGGCTGCGGTCACCTTCATCAGGATTATTGCTCAGGTTTGTGCTGATGGTGTAGACGATCACCCCGGCACGCTGCGCCATCTCAATGGCTTCCTGCCGCAGCACACGGCTCTGATTATCGTCGCCATCGGATACCAGAATGATTGCCCGGCGCACCGGCCCGGTTTCTTTCTCCTTCATCAGCTTGTCACGGCAGGCATAGAAGACGGCATCCCAGAGCGCGGTGCCGCCGCCTGGCCGGATTACCTTTACACCTTTGGTCAGCTTGTCCAGATCGCCGGTGAAGTCCTGCGTCAGGTCCCAGACTTCGTCAAAGGCCAGCACAAACGCCTTGTCTGTCTTGGGACGGATAATCTGGTGCAAAAACGAGATCGCGGCATCCTGTTCGAACAAGAACCGGTCGCGAATGGAGTTGCTGGCATCAATCAACAGGCCAACCCGCAGCGGCAGGTCGGTTTCCGCGGCGAAATCAAGGATCTGCCTGGGTGGCCGGTTGTTGTCCAGGATCCTGATCTGGTTTTGCTTCAGGTCTTTGATGAACTTGTTGTGCTTGTCCGTGACCGTGAAAATCACGTTCACTTCGTCCGACCGGCTGTGGAAAGTCTCGATGGGAAGCGAACTGTCGACGGACGAATCCGGACTCATCGCGCTCGTTTTGGAGCTCTGCGCCGGTGCTGCCGGCGCCGGCTGCGTGGGTGGGGTCGGCGTTTGCGCAACCGCAAGGCACGCAATCAAAGAAAAGATGAAGACAGCGATGAACCGTCGGGAAGACATATCAGGAGCTCTCAATCATTATAGTCTGGCAAAACTCACTCTCCAATCGTGTGGAGAAATTCTGTTAACTCAGCCGGTAACGCCTGCTGGAACGATAATCCCCTGTTATTGATTGGATGCTGAAATTGTAGCTCGAAAGCATGAAGAAAGTTCCTCTCCAGAGATGCAACCTCTGACCGTGTACCTAGGTAACTCTCTGGGTGTGGAGCCCCGTACAGCGCGTCCCCTGCCACAGGGTGCCCAATGGATGCCAGATGCACCCGGATCTGATGGGTGCGGCCGGTTTCAATTCGGACTTCCAGAAGCGAGAACTTCCCGTAAGGGCCCTCAATCTGCTTCTTGACCTTCCAGTGAGTTATGGCCTCGCGACCGTCGCTTCTACGGGTGGTCATGCGCGCGCGACGCACCAGATCCCGGCTGATGGGCGCGTTGATCGTGCCCTGGGACGTTTTCATCCAGCCATGGACCAGCGCGATGTAGGTTTTCTTGATTTCACGGCGGGAAAACTGCTCCGCCAATTTTCGATGCGCGAGATCGGACTTTGCCACCAGCACCAGGCCGCTGGTTTCCTTGTCCAGCCGGTGCACGATCCCCGGCCTCAATTCCCCGCCAACCTGCGATAGCTGGCGAAAGCGATGCAGCAGCGCGTTGACCATGGTGCCGCGATTGCCGGCGTCGTCTTTGCCCGATCCGGCATGCACGCTCATGCCCGCCGGCTTGTTGATGACGGCAAGACTCTCGTCTTCGTAGACCACGTCGAGTGGAATGTCTTCCGGAAAAGCTTTCAGCGGCGGCAACTCAACCGTACCGGTAATGACAATTTCCTCTCCACCCCGCAATTTCAGCGACGGCTTGGGCAGAACGCCGTTGACTTGAATCTTTTTCTGCTCGATCAGCTGCTGAATACGAACCCGGCTGACTTCAGGCAGTTGTGCCGCCAGCCACTGGTCCAGACGCTGGCCGGCGGCTTCCGCCGGGACAGATATATTCTTCGTGTTGGAAACCTGCGCCACAAACGAATTGTAGTGGAGCGCGATGCTGTCTATCCCGCCGTCGTCTTCCAGTTACCTTATTGTTTAACCACCGGGGGCCGTGGAGTTTGCACCGGTTTCGCCGGAGGTTGGGCCGGTTTCTTGACCGGCCGGTTTGGAGCCAGAACTGGCCTTGACCACTTCACCTCCATCCACCCGGCAATCGGGTAAGGCTGACTTGGGTCCACGATTACTCCTGCGCCGGCCGGGATGTTGGCGGCGTCGGCATTCTGAACGGCGTTGGCCTGCGTGAGCATGTCGACAGCATTCTCCTGCGTCACGTATTGATCGCCCTGGATTCCTCGGTCGAGTATTTGATCGACAATTTCGGTTTGAATGGCGAAAGTGGGGACGAGGATTGCAAGTCCCGCAGGCGCGAGATCAGCCAATGAGTACGCGGAGCCCGCTTCGGAATTGAGAGTACTCAACTCCTCTGGGGTATACCGATGTTGTGGATTTGCCGGGAGGGGCGGTGCAATGTAGTTGCCGCTGTCCATGGTTACGACTACATCGACCGTGTCCGACGCTGAGGAAGATACCTTCACCGTAACATTGGGGTGGACGGTGAAGTGGAAAGACACCGTCAGCCGGGCAGCAAACCCTCCGATAGCCGTAGGCCCCGACGGCGGACGTACAAGGAAGTGCATAACCTGGTGTCCGGAAAACGGCTTCGATTTCACTTTGACATGAGCTTCCACCAACGTTGAACAGGGAGCGGGAGGCAACGGGCACAACACCGGTGCCCCCGCCGCCTTACCGACTTCCTTGGCAAAATGGTAGAAGAAATCGCCATCGTCGGGAGCGTTGTCAACGTTAATCGTAGTTGGATCCAGTGAATAGGTGCTGCCAACAAGAAAGGGCCGGGAAGTAAATAAGGCTTTCGTGGTATTGGCCGGCGTGACACTGGCGGATGCCATCATCAATGGCGGGTGGATTTCCGCGCGGTAGTTGTTGTGACCGGCGTCGATGATCCAGCGTCCGAAAACTGCGAGCCGGTTGCCGCTCATGGTTGCCTGCTTGAACTGCGCAGGGACAAGCCCGTTATCCATTTCAATGCCCAGAAGACCGTTAAAGGTGGGGAAGCCCCTGGCTCCGGCCTCCGATTCGTCCGCCAGCTGGTCGGGATGGTCAGCCGTACCCTTATCGCCATTCGAAAGCAGGAAGGTATATGGTCCGGTTCCATTCTGGTTCATGTCCAGCGCCAGGCTGCTTTCCCAATCGGGCTGGAAAGGATGGTCGAAAGGGAAGTCGACCGTATTGGAGCGTGGGTTAATGGCCCACCCGCTCGCGCCGATGATCGGGTTATCGTAATCGTTCCCAGGATCCAATACCTGGACCCACTCTCTTGCTACACCGGAGCTCTGGGGAAAAGTGTCGGTATTGCTGGGATCGGGCCCGGTTACGAGCTCTTTGCCCCAATCGGCGTATTGCGATGAGAACGGCGGGTTTTGGACCGCAATCTCAAGGATACGTTGTGGTGCGGTGGGAGACGCCTGGGCAGTCTGCTGGCATTTCTTGAGTGCGAGTTCCTGGTCGGTAATCTGATTGTTGTCCATTCGCAACAACTGCTCAATGTTTTCCTTCTGCTGGGGCGTAAGCAGGGGCGAGGACAGTTGTTTCGTAAGGGTGGTCTTGGCAGTTTCCAGATTGGTTATCTGCTTCTGGATGACGGAACAGTCGGGCAAAATGGGCTGAGGAATAACCGGGGTGGATCCCGCGGAAGCCGCCGCGCTCTGGCATTGCTGCAGGGCATTCTGAGCCTTGGTGATTTCCGGGGCCAGTGTCTTCACCTGTTGCAGCAGGGCATTCACCTCGGCCGTGGTCAGCCCCCCTTTGAGCAGCTTTTGGCCTATGGCTGAGCGCTGTGCAATCAGCATGTTGAGTGCGTTTTGCTGGCTCTGACATTGTTGTGCTGATGCCGCTTTGGGGACGCTAAGAATTAATAAAGCAAAAAGACTTAAACAGACCCACCGCCCAGGGAAACTTTGAAGTAGTCGCATAAGACGTACGCTTGCCTTTCATCTGCGGAGTTATATGGGAGAAGCGGCGACACCTACCATTAGGTTTTCGCCATCCTTTAACTTAAGAATTATTCTGTTGAAATCTGTCGGATTGACCTAAAAGAAATGTTTCCCGGAGATGGAGGAAAGGCAGCGGTGAAGAATCTTTAGCATTTCGGAGCGCAGCGACAAGCGAACAAGCAGCGTGCGATGCACGCGCTGATCTTCCCGCTGGATGACGATTTGTGCTAAGTTGCTAGCCCCAAGGGAGAGGGGATCATGGCAGAACTCAAAACCAAAGTGAACAAGGGTTCGGTCGCAGATTTCATAGACGCGATTGCAGACGCACAGGTTCGTGACGATTGCCGGACAATCGTGAAAATCATGCAGGCTGCTACCAAAGCCCAGCCGGAAATGTGGGGCTCAGCGATTGTCGGATTTGGCCGCCGTCAACAGGTGTACGCCAGCGGCAAAACCGCCGAGTGGATGGTGATCGGATTCTCGCCGCGCAAGCAAAACACGACGCTCTATCTGGGTGGGCTGGAGAAAAATGGGGATTTGATGGCTCACCTAGGCACCCACTCGTGCGGAAAAGGCTGTCTCTATATCAAACGACTCTCAGATATCCGACTGCCGGTTCTCAAGAAGCTGGTGCAGGCATCGGTCCGACAGAAGACTGAGACTGGCGCCGCTGCCAAAAGCAAATCGTCCCAGATTTGAACCTCCCGGAAGACCCGTTCGCCGTGGCGGCGAACTCGCCGTGGCATTTCTTTACTAACCGGATAACGCGTTGAGAAGTCAAAACCGCATGAAGGGGGAAGTGTGCAAACTTTCAAACAAGACATTCGCTTTGCCCTACGTATGCTGCGTAAAAATCCGGGTTTCGCCCTGATTGCTGTGCTGGTCCTGGCGATCGGCATCGGCGCCAACGCCGCTATCTTCAGCGTGGTCGATACGGTGCTACTGCGTCCGCTTCCTTATCCCGAATCAGACCGCTTGGTCGACCTTGTCAACGTTTATAAGGAAGCAGGACACACTCCCATTTCTTATCCGCAATACCAGTTCTGGCGCGACCAGAAGGCAGTCTTCGATCAATTCATTACCTACAACTACGGTGCAGCCGCTCTTACCGGCATTGAGGAGCCGCAACAGGTTGTAACGCTCAAGGTTTCATCCAATCTTCTGCCGACCCTCGGCATCAAGCCAATCGCAGGCCGGACATTTCTTCCTGAAGAGGAGCCGCGTTCGGCCAGCCCGGTCGTGATGTTGACGGAATCTTTCTGGCGCAAGCATTTTCAAGCCAGTCCCGCCGCCATGGGACAAAAGCTTACCTTGAACGACGACGTGTACACGATTGTCGGAGTTCTGCCTGACACCTTTCGCATGAACCATCCGTTTGACCTGATGATGCCGTTGCGGACCACCGCGCCGGCAGGCTTGAATTTTCTGCCGGGCATCGGACGATTGCGCCCGGGGATGAACCTGACGCAGGCCCGGGCCGCTCTATCGAGCCTCTTTCCTGCTTACAAGCAAGCTGACTCTGATGTGGACGGTGTCGTGCTTACTCCCTACCAGGAATCCCTGGTAGGCGACTCGCGTCCGCTGCTGTTTGTCTTGTTTGGTGGCGTCTTGGCAATTCTGCTGATCGCCTGTGCCAATACTGCGAATCTCCTCCTGGCCCGCGCTGCAGCGCGAGAGAAAGAAATTGCTGTCCGCATCTCGCTGGGTGCGGGAAATCTGCGGCTGGCGCGCCAGTTGCTCACGGAAAGCGCGCTCCTGGCAATGTTGGGTGGGATACTGGGCGTTCTGCTTGCCTGGGCCAGTCTCAAGTCGCTTACCACTCTGCTGGCGGATCGCCTGCCCGCTGGAGTTCCAGTACATCTGGATGTACGGATTCTCGTGTTCGCTCTCCTGCTGTCCCTGCTCACCGGGCTGGTGTTCGGCCTCGCTCCGATTCTGCAATTGGTTCGAGGCAATCTGCATGAGCGTTTGAAACAGGGAGGCCGCCAATCCGGAGCGGCTTCCGGAAGCCAGCGGCTTCGCGATGTTCTCGTGATCACAGAGATAGCTATCTCTCTGGTGCTGTTGGCGGGCGCCGGACTGCTGCTGCGCAGCATGGTCCACCTGATGAACGTCGACAAGGGATTCGATTCTGACCACCTGATGACGATGACTGTGCGGCCTTCACCTGTTCGCTATTCCGATCCGCGTAAAGAGATCATCTACCTGCAGCAAATCGCCGACGCCGTGAGTGCTCTTCCGGGAATTCAATCAGCAGGTTTGGCCTACACCCTCCCGCTGAGCGGCAGCACTAACGGGTCAATTACGATTGAAGGCCGTCCAGGCGTGTCGCCTAACGCCGACAAGCAATACATCGGCGGGAATTTTTTTCAGGCGCTGCGAATACCGCTCCTAAAAGGACGCTTGTTCACCCAGAACGATACAACCGATTCCCCCCGGGTAGTGATCATCAACCAGGCGCTGGCCCGGCAGCTGTTCCCTAACCAGGATCCGATTGGCAAACGCATTGACGTCGGCTGGGGCGATCCTGGATGGTCTGAGATCATCGGCGTAGTCGGTGACACCAAGCAGGCAGATCTGGCGGCCGAAAAGCGCCCCAGCACCTACATGCTTTATGCGCAGAATCCTTCCATCCTGCAGTATCTCGGCGTATATCTGCTGGTGCGGACCAGCCAGGACCCCGACAGCACTGTTCAGGCGATCCAGAGGCGGATCCTCCAGCTTGATGCCGGCCAGCCGGTGGGCCAGCCCAGAACCATGGATGACATTATCGCGGCATCGCTGGCGCCACAGCGCGCACCCACATGGCTTTTCGGGATTTTCAGCGCGATTGCACTATTTTTGGCGGCGATCGGAATCTATGGCGTGCTCTCCTATTTTGTGGTCCAGCGCAGCCAGGAGATCGGCGTACGCATGGCCCTGGGAGCTCAGCGATCCAGCGTACTCGGCCTGATCCTTCGCCAGGGCGCGCGCCTGATAGGCATCGGCGTTGCAGTGGGAGTCGTTGGCGCATTCTTTGCCGCACGAGCCTTGACGTCTCTTCTGTTCGGCGTGAAGCCCACGGATCTTCCAACGTTTTTGAGCGGCGCGGTCCTGCTGGCTGTTCTTGGCTTGGTCGCGTGTGCTGTACCGGCGCTTCGGGCGACGAGGGTAGATCCGTTGGTCGTGTTGAGAAATGAGTAAAGTTGCGCGCGAAGCGCGTGCGCGAGCAGCGAAAGAATCTTAAGTGGTAGAGGTTTTTGAGCGGCTTGGGAGCGCAGCGACAGAACGCGCCACGCGGGCAATTCGCGCTGAGGCCGGCTTGCGTGCCGAAGCGTGTGTATCAGAAGCAGGAGAGTCCAAAGCGGGAATCGCTCAAGCGGGTTGGAGTTCAGCGACAGAAACAACCGACCCACTTGGCCGTGTGACCGGGCCGTTCTGAACCCGTCCTAAGACGGTGGGAACCCGCCGCGGCTCTTTAGGCATTTCCGTACTGGCGGAACCTTGCACACCGAGCCGTTATTATACGAGTCAGGCCCCCTGTTCATTGAATGTTGGTTCATGAACGGTTACCGTTCTCACCTGCGTTGCAGGCCGGTTATCAGGCATGATGCTAAAGAAAAGCAGAGTGGATAGCAAGTGGTGGTAGGCAAAACTTAACAATCGCGCGGCCGTCGGCCCGGCTCTTCCTAACCTGCGCGGCGCTCTTCCCGCAGCGCTTCGTCGAGAGCGCCAGCCAGTTGGCCGGCACGGCGATTGTACTCACCGGCGAGCAGGTCGTATTTCTTCTTGAGAATGTGGAATTCGTCGGCAATGTTCAATGCCGCCAGCACCGCCAGCCGGAGCGAATCGATCGTGGAAGTTTGCTCCGCGACCGTGCGCATCTTGCCGTCTACAAACTGCGCCAGCCGGGTGACATATTCCGCATCCACGCCGCGAAGGTTATAAACCTGGTCATAGATTTCCACTCGGATAGGCGGCGCTGCTGTCGGTTGTGTCACCAAGGCGGTTCTCCTTCAAGAAAACTGCGTGCTGGTTTGATTATCGTTCCAGACGGCTCAAGGTCAAGGAAATTATTGATTTTGCGGCGACAAGCTTAGCCTTCGGTCACCAGCGTATCCATCTGCTTGAGCATCTTCTCGACCCGGGCCCGGACTTCCTCCCGTTCCTTGCGCAGCGAAACCATCTCTCCGCGCAGAACGTCGAGTTCCTCTTCGCGCTGCTCCAACTGGTCGCGCAGGCGTTGCGCGTCCCGCTCGGCTGCGGCTTTGCCCTCGCGCGCCGATCTCAGCAGCTCGATGGCTTTGTATATTTTTTCTTCCAGCGCTGGAAAATCTTCATTGATGGCTCTTGCTTCGGTCTCCGGTTCCATTTCGCGAGCTAATTTTAATGACATGAGCGCACTGCACCTCGGGGGAATGAAGTCACTGCGGAGTATAGCGCAGTTGCTTGTGGAAAGGGCAGCAATTGGCAAATAGCAGTTGGCAATTAGCAAAACCGGACAGATGCTTCTGGCCAATTGCTATTTGCCAGTTGCTAATTGCTTCGGTCACGACGCGCGCTCCTCGATTTCCTCAAGTTGTCCGCCTTTGCCGCTGCCGGTAAAGTCGGTGAGCCCTGTCACCGTCGCCAGTGCGATCCCCTGGACGCGGAAAAAGCGCGATTCCGGTTCGTCATTAAAGCGGAGCATTCCAGGCAGGCTGGCCACCAGCCCGCTCAGGCCGAAATCGATGGCGCCATGGGTTTCAAAGGTGATCTCTTGCGTCACGCCACCGGGATAATCCGTACATAGCGCGGTAATGGTTTCCGCCGCGCCGCAGAGCAGGGAACTCAAAGCTGCCCGTTTGTTGCGTCGCCAGAAAAAAGCCGCCATACCGAAGAAAGAGGCAGCCATGGCGTAATCGATCACGGCATGGGCTTTCGGTTCGATCAGTTTGGGCATCTTGTTCGTGGTCCAGCGGGCGGCCTGCATCAGAAGGGGCATGAGCGTCTCCCAAAATAAATTTCCGCAACGTTGGTGAGAAGTGAGACCTCACGGGCCGAGTTGTCCCTGCGGGCTATGCCTCCTTACGTCACTTCATTTTTGGTCTTGACACGAATTGCCAAGTGTAGCAAGATACATTGCTATACAAAGTATATGGCTTTGCTACGGAAAGAACTCAAATCGGAACCGCCGGAGAAGTGGGAAGCGCAGCTGCGCAAAGGCTGCCTTGATCTGGCCATTCTGGCCTGTCTCTGGGAGAAGCGGCTGTATGGCCTGGAGATCCTGCGCGGCCTGGAACAAGACTCAAGCCTGGTGCTGGCCGAAGGCACGGTTTATCCCATTCTCGCGCGGCTCAAAGAAGAAAGTTTGTTGCAATCGGAGTGGGTGGAAGCGGACGCCGGGCACCCGCGGAAATATTACTGGCTCACGGCGGCGGGACGTCAGCGGGTGATTTCCATGGCGCATGTCTGGAATGGCTTTGCCGCCAACCTGAACAACCTGTTGAAACCGGTATTGAACGGGAAAGGACGTTAAGACCTATGACATCCAATCCAATGATCGAAAGCTATTTTGCGGCGCTCTCTACGCAGCTTTCAGACTTGCCGCAGCCCAAGCGGGAAGAGGTGGTACGCGAATTGCGAGCGCATGTCTTCGACCGGCTGGAGCAGATCGCGCAGCCGACAGACGACGACTGCCGCACGGTGTTGAGGGCTCTGGGCACGCCGCAGGAGATCGCGCGCCAGTATCGCGTAGAACTGCTGTTAAGCCGCTCGGCCTGGCGCATCTCTCCCTGGAGAGTGTTGCGGACGCTTTTCCGGTGGACCCTGACCGGTATTCAGGGCTACCTGGTATTCATCATGGCATTGCTGGGATACACGGTTGCGGCCAGCCTTTACGTGACCGCGCTGCTCAAACCGTTCTTTCCCCACAACGTCGGCTTGTTTGTGAGCCACGAGGGAATCACGCTGACGCGCTTCCCCGTTCCGCCGATGGGAACCGAGGTGCTGGGCATGTATTACATCCCCCTTGCCGTCTTCTTCGGATACCTGTTCACCTTCGTGACTACTCTGGCCATCCGGTTTGTCATCCGGAGGTTCGGCAAATTAAAGCAGAGAGTTGCTGCGGCTTCCGCATAGAGCCGGCATTCGCGAGCGAGAAGGACCCTATGGTTGCGGAGCACATCTGGACGCCCACTAGGCCTTCATCTTGTCCCATGTCTGCCAGAATGATTTCATCTGGTCCGGCGTACCCAGGGAGATTCTGGCGAACGTGTCCATCGGCGGGAAGGGCCGGCCGATGCGGATATTGTTGCTCCTGAAATAATCAATCACCGTCCGCACCGGATGCTCCGCATTGATCATGACGAAGTTGGTCCAGGAGGGAATTGGATGTAATTTTCGCGATGCCGCCTGGCGCAGAAACTCGTCGCGATCATTGGCGTTGCGCTGCACCGCGATCTTGTGCTCGTCATCCTGGTCCAGCGAGGTCAGCGCCGCCCGAAGTGCCAGGATATTGGCGCTGTCTTCCAGCTTGTATGGAGCCATGAGCCCGATGGTCCTGACCGAAGCCACGCCATACCCCAATCGCAGTCCGGCCATGCCATAAATCTTGGAAAATGTGCGCGCCACGATCACGCGATCCATATCCACCGGGGTTTGCAGAAACGAAATGTAGTCGGCGGAGACGGGAACAAAGTCGTGATAGGCCTCATCCATCAGCACGTAGGTGTTGGGCGGCAGGTCGCGGATGAAATTCTCCAGGCTGCGCCGCGGCGTGAGGCTTCCCGTAGGGTTGTTGGGATTGCAAATGTAAATCAGCCCGCCATCTTTGCCCACAGCCTCCGCCATCTGCGTGAGCTGATGCGCGTAGGTGGAAGCCAGCGGGACCTGTACGACGTCCGCATTCACCGCCTTTCCGTAAAAACCGATGGCCTCAAAGGTGGGCGAAGCCATCACCAGCTTCTTGCCCGGACCGGTGAAGGCGCAGGCCGCGACCCGCAATATCTCGGTTGAGCCAGCGCCCAATAGCACCTGGTCTGACTTCACCTTGTGCTGGGCAGCGAGGCGGTCTTTCAAACCGTCATAAGCGTGGTCAGGGTAGCGATTAGCGTCAAGAAACGGGTTCTGCATCGCCAGCACGCTGGGAAATGGCCCGTAGGCATTCTCATTGCTGTTGAGCAGAATAGGTCCACCCGGATGCGACGTGCGCTGCGGTTCGGCCCAGGTCAAGATATCGGCAGGAAAACTTGTGGTGGCGACTGCGGCAGCACCCAGCCCGGCAGTTTTGAAAAAGGATCGGCGCGAAAGCATGGCTGGGATTGTACTCTGGGAGGGAAAAAATTTTCCAGGCTGTATTTAACCTGAGTTTGCGGCAGCCCGCGGTTCGACGCGACGGTTCTCCCGGTGGCGGTCAATCCAGTACGCCCATGCCACCGCCAGCCAGATGCTCAGGCCGCTAAGTTTGATTGCCGTCTCACTCGGTGGCGGAGGACCAAACACCGCTCCTGCCCAGACAACCACCATGAACACCACAAACCCCCAAAGCGCAAAGATGCCCACGCGGTCTTTGGCTTTGGTCTCTTTCAGATAGATGAAGAGGCCGCCGAAAAACAGAACCAGCTCTGCCGCGACCGTACCCCAGACGGAGTTCCACAATCCGAGCCCATATTTCTGTGCCGACCACGGCGTAAGCGGCATATCAGGGCGGTGCGAGATCCAGTCAAGCACCCAATGGCTCAGCACACCCGCTGCGATCACCCAGGCGCCAACTTTGTAGCGCCGGATGGCGAAATAAATCGCGGCGAAGGCCGCGGCCCAAATGGCGTCCATAAGCAGGCTATGCGACCAGGGATAGCTGGTAAAGTCGAGCGGCGTCATCTTGGTGATGCCGGGCGCGATGCGGACATGCTCCCAGCCGAACAGCAGAAAGATCGGCCATAGACAGTCTGCAAGCTGCGTGGCGAGAAACATCGTGCCGAAGGAAGTCTTCGGCGCTACACGCTTGGCGGCGAGAGCCAAACCCTGGTGTCCGAGAAACATGCTGGAAAGATTAGGCGCTCAGGGAAGAGAATTCAAGCGAACCAGAAACCACAGAGGACACGGAGAAGCACAGAGATTTGTCCTTTCCGTACGACCGGAAAAGCCTCTCTGCGTTCCTCTGTGTCCTCTGTGGTAAAAGCTCTACGCTGCTTTGCCGTTCGCGCGCTTGGCTGTCTCAACCAGAGCGTTGAAGCCCGGTGAATCATTGGCAGCGATATCGGCCAGGATCTTGCGATCCAGCTCTACGCCGGCCTTTTTGAGGCCGCTGATGAACTGGTTGTAGCTGATGCCCTGAGCCCGCGCCGCGGCGCCGATACGCACGATCCAGATGGAGCGATACTGGCGCTTCTTCTGCTTGCGGCCGGTGTAGGCAAACTTCAGTCCGCGCTCCACCGATTCTTTGGCGGCGCGATAAAGTTTCGATTTTGTCAGAAAATAACCACTAGCGCGCTCCAATATCTTTTTGCGGCGCTGGCGGCGCTTGGTACCACGTTTTACGCGAGGCATGAGTAGCTCCTTTTTTGTGGCCGGGTTCCCGGCGGTTATCGCGGCTGGAGGGAAGGTTTGGATCCCTGTTCACACGCGGTGCAGTTCCGCTTCAGTCTGCTCAGTTTCAGCCCCTTCTGTTACAGGACTGAATGCTGATTGGTGACTGCTGACTGCTTCATTTCAGGCCGGCCTCAGCGCCGATCGAAACCGGGCGGGCCAGACTCTGTCCCGGATGGTTAGTACGGGATCATTCTATGGACTTTAGGCGCGTCCGCCTTGCTCACCAGTGTATCGGTATCGAGCTGGCGTTTGCGCTTGGTGTCCTTAGAGGTAAGGATATGACGCTTGAACGCTTTGCCGCGCTTGATTTTGCCGGTCGCGGTCTTCTTGAAGCGTTTCGCAGCGCCTTTGTGTGTTTTCAGTTTAGGCATATTTTCTCTCGGCGGCTGCGCCGCCTCGGTAATTAGCAATTAGTACTTGGCAATTAGCTTTGTCTCGTCATGCTGGCAGCTTTTTATTCCCTGGCTACCGCCGGGTGGAAGCCGTTCCGAACCTTCAGCATTTGGCCAATTGCTATATGCTCGGTTTCTAGCTGCCGGTCTGTGTCTGTCCGCCGGAGGCCGCCTGTTGTGGCGGTTTTTCCTGTTTCTTGCTGCCTGGCATCTGCTTCGGCGGGGCCAGGATCACGTGCACTGTATTCCCTTCCATGCGCGGCCTGAACTCTACTATTCCTTTGTCGCCGACCTCGGTCACCAGCCGCTCGAGCACTTTGCGGCCCAGGTTCTGGTGCGCCATTTCGCGTCCGCGGAAGCGCAGGCTGGCCTTGACCTTGTCGCCTTCCCCAAGGAACCGCAGCACATGATTCCGTTTGGTAACGTAATCGTGTTCGTCGACGTTGACGCTGAACTTTACTTCTTTCAGGACGATCTGTTTCTGGTTCTTTTTCGCCGCCCGTTCCTTTTTTTCCTGTTCATACAGGAATTTGCCGTAATCCATAATGCGGCAAACCGGGGGTACAGCCGTGGGCGAAATCTCTACCAGGTCAAGATTCTGTTCGCGGGCCTTTCTGGTCGCATCCATCGGATTCATAATGCCCAACTGTTCACCGTCAGGGCCGATCACGCGTACCTCGCGCGCGCGGATGCGCTCATTCATGCGAATAAACCGTTTATCTATGCGAACCTCCTGAAAAGTCCCGGCAGGCCGCGTTTCAGGCGGGGATAGCAGGGATGCCGGCACACCGGCAGACCCAAATTATAACATGGCTAAGCGAACAGGTGACCGCTACTAAGAGCAGCGATGATCGATTGCGTCTGCACAACCAGCGTCTTTGAGTCTCGAGATGATCTCTGGGTCGGAACCTCCGTAGCGAACCGCCCCGCAGCAGCTTCCTTCGATTGCTTTCACAGCGTGAATGAGTTCGAGCGCCGTTTCCGGTTGTTTACGAAAATAACAGTGGTTCGGACGACCTTCAGAATCGTTATCCCAGGCCATGAGCTCCGGTGCGCAGTGGTGTGGTACGCCGCAACTCATGCACTCCTCGTTCTCTACAAAAAACCCGCCCGGCGCGTTTTTAGGATGAGCGCCAATCGGTTGCGGATTTAGCGGAGACCGCCGCACCAGCCCAGCTTCGGAAGATTCGTCGCGCGGCACCCGTCCACTAAACAACGTGAGCAACGGCTTCGTTTTGCGCCACGGCCACCAGCGCTTCATTTCCAACCTCGATGATCTTTACGGACAGGATTTGATTGGCTGAGTGCCTGCCCGTCACTCTTACCTTCAGATAGTTATCGCTGAGCGCTTCGGTCGAGTCTTCATCGCCTGCGTGCAGCGTGATCACCTCAAGACGCTGTCCGACGAACTTCCTGCGGAACGCCAGATTCTTTTCCGCTGCCAGTTCACGCAAAATCCGGTTCCGCTCCCGCGCAGCGTGCACCGGCACCTGGTCCAGCATGGATGCGGAAGGTGTTCCCGGCCGTGACGAATAGGTGAAGACGTGGAGATAAGTAAACGGCAGCTGCTCGATAAAGCTGCGGCTCTCTTCGAACAGCTCTTCGGTCTCGCCGGGAAAGCCGACCATCACGTCGGCGCCGATCGCCCCAGCAGGCATGGCTTCGCGGATCTTTCTGATTTTCTCCACATAGTGCCAGGGGCGGTATTTGCGATGCATGCGGCGCAGGATCCGGTCACTGCCGGATTGCAGAGGAACATGAGCGTGTCCGGCAATGCGTGGCGAGCCCGCGACCAGGGCGATCAAGTCGTCGCTCCAATCCATGGGCTCGACTGAGCTGATGCGAATCTTCTCAATGTCTGTATGTTCCAGCAGCGCGTGTACCAGCTGTTCGAATCTCTGTTGGGGTTGGAAGTCACGGCCCCAACGGCCGAGGTTGATGCCGCTCAAGACAATCTCGCGATAACCGGCGGCCACCAGCGCGTTGGCTTCGCTTATCACGCGATCGAGCTTCATCGACCGGCTCTGGCCGCGAACGCTGGGTATGATGCAGAAGGAGCAGCGATTGTCGCAGCCATCCTGCACTTTCAGATTGGGGCGAGTTTTTTCGGCAACACTCTCGCCGGCGAAAACAGGCGCGGCGATCAACTCGGTGTGCGCAAAGATGTCGCCCACCAGCGTGAAGGCAGGTGCAGAGAGGGCAACGCTCTCCAGCGGTACAAAATCCCGAGCGTGGCTAAACGGAGTTAAGTCATCTTGGCGCGCGCCCGCCGCAACAACTTCCGCCACCTGGTGTTTATGTGAATTACCCACCACCCAAGTGACACCGGAGAGCGCTGCAATTTCCTGCGGTGCGCGCTGGGCGTAGCAGCCTGTGACCATGATTTTTGCGTGTGGATTTTCGCGATGGATCCGGCGAATGGCTGCGCGGGCATCCTGATCGGCGGCAGCGGTGACCGTGCAGGTGTTGAGCACCACAACGTCCGCGTTCAGGGCGGAATCGGCCGCGGCAAGGCCCCGTGTCGCAAGTTGGCGTTCCAAAGCGGCGCCATCAGCCTGCGTGGCCCGACAACCAAAGCTCTGCACAAAAAATTCCGGCACGAACGGTATTATAATTTGTTCGTCGGAACGAAATCTTGCAACAGCTCACAACCTTGTGAGCTGCTGCTTGCATCTTAATTGCGCGACTAAGTGTTTCAAAACCTTCTGGAGTTCCCCATGAAACGTCGTATCCTTCTGGTTGACGATGAATTGGCCATTCTGCTGACGCTCAAAGCTATTCTGGAAATTCATGGTTTTGATGTGGAAACCGCCGCCTCAGCCAAGGAAGCCATCTCCAAGCTCAAAGCCAACACCTACCATATGGTGATTACCGACATGAAGATGGAGCACGAAAAGGCCGGTTATGACGTCATCCGTGCCGCCAACAAGACCGATTACAATCCCGCCGTGGCAATCCTGACCGCTTATCCGCTGCTGGGCGGCGATTGGAAAAACGAAGGCGCCCAATCCATGCTGGTCAAGCCCATGAATACTGACGATCTGCTCCGCCGCATAGAAGTACTGCTGATCCAGCATGAAGACCAGAGGCAGCAACGAGCCGCCGTGCGCGGCGGTGGCAAAGCGGCCAAGTTCGAAGCCGCCGCCAAAAAGCCCGCATAAAACGCGAGAACGGTCGCAATCGCAGGCACACCAAGGCCCGCGCACGGAAGAAACCAACTCTCAAGAGACAGGCTGGTTAGGCAGACGCAGCAGTGGTTTTGCGCTGCTGGAAGCATTCCCGGCAAAACACCGGACGTCCCTGCGTGGGCTTGAACGGCACAGTCGTTTCCCGCTGGCATCCGGAGCAGATGGCTTTTGTCTCCACCCGCTGGTAGTTTCCGCCATTTTGCGGCAGACCCAGAGCTTGCGCACGTTTTCCTTTGCAGGTTTTGCAGCGTTTGGGTTCGTTCTTGAATTGTTTATCGTGGAAGAAGAGTTGTTCGCCAGCGGTAAATACGAAGTCGGCGCCGCAGTCCACACACTTGAGAACCTTATCCTGGAACTCCATCGAGAGTGCCCCCTTTCCTGCATTCACCCTGAAGATCCGGCCAAGTACGCACGTATCCCAACGGAAGTATCAGGATGAATCCCTACCACGGGTTCGGCCCTACACACGGCACCGCCGCGTGTTTACAGCTTAAAAACCTATGAGAGACAAACTCTAAAGAATCCGACTGCCTTCGCGCCTTTGTATTAGGCCGGGCCGTCCGAGGGAACGGCCCGGATATTTCCTTAGTCCTGTTCCTTGCGCGCCTTCTTGCGATTACGTTTACGCGCCAAAGCTTCTTTCACACGGCGTTTTTCGCCGGGCTTAAGATAAAAAGAGTGCCGCTTGACTTCCTTGATGATGTCCTCTTGCTGGACCTTTCTTTTGAAGCGGCGCAGGGCATTTTCCAGAGGTTCGCCCTCCTGGAGCCTGACTTCAGCCAAGTATGATGACACCTCCCAACTTACCTGGATGGACAATGTTGAGTTTTGCAGTGTCCTTTGCCCAAGTCAAGGGGTAAGTGGCCGAAAACACACTAAATTACAGGTTCTAAGGTGTCTTATTTTGAGACGAGCATGTGGGATGTTTTTGAGAGTGCAGTTTTTTGCAAACAACACCTTAATTCGTCCCGAAAACATGGTCCGAATTATTGGGATTTTCCAATCCAGCCGTAGAGCTTGGCCGCGTTGTCGTGCAGAACCATGTGGGCTAACTCAAGCGCCCGCTCACGGCTAATCTGGCCATCCTGCATCATGCCTGTCAGGGCGATTGCCAGGGCTTCACGCGCTGACTGCGACGTCTGCCAGCCGATCTCTTCCCAGTTGATCTCCGGCGTGTTCGGATAAAGATCCGTCCCGAACATCACCTTTTCCGGATACCACTCCAGCAGGTCGCGAATATTTTCGCTCAGCTTGCGGGTGGAGAGAAGCCACGTCTGCTCGGAGAAGTCGGCATAGACGTTGGGCTTCATCAGCAGATAATTCACATACTTGGTGAACGGCCCGGCGCCGCCATGGAGCAGGACAAAAGTGGTCTTGCGCAGCGAGGCATCGTTCAAAACCGACTCCAGCAGGGCCGGGTTCGATCCCATCAGCATGAAGTATGTCCCGCAGCCGCCGCCGGTGTGTATGTGAACCGGCAGACCCAGCCGGCCGGCCTCGCGTGCGATGTAACGAAACAGAAAGTCTTCGAGACGCGTGTAATCCGGGCGCATGGGCACACCGCCCTTGACGTAACTCAGGTAGATCTTTTGCACTGCTTCCAGCGGCTCCGGAGGCCCGAAATCGAGCGAGCGCAGATACGCCGCTTCAAACTTGATGGCTACTGCGCCGTTTTTTTTCTGCAGCTCCAGAACCGGCGTCACAATTTTGCTTACATACTCCTGCAGGGTTCCCGGCAGGGTTTCATGGTCGATATCTTTCATGTAGCGGCGCAGCAGCATGGCCTCGCGCTGGAAAAAGAATTTCCGGTCAGGAGTTTCACTGGCAAGCATTGAGGTTTTCAGGGGAAACAAAAGCGCATCATCGAAGGGTACCCAGCGGAAACGCGGCGGCTCGAGCCCGCGACCCAGGGCCACGCGGTTGGCCAGTTCAGTCTCAATGTTGAGTTTGTCCAGCACCCAGTTGGGAAAGTTATCGCCCTGCTCCTGCCTGACCGTCTGCTTGGCAGCCATGAGTTCGCGCATGTGCTCGGGCGTCCGATCGTCATACGGATAGTTGTAAAGCGCCTTCCACGCGGCAAGGAACTGCGGGTTGTCCGGCCGCGAAGGCGTGGTGGGATCGCTCGGCTCCAGCGGATCGCAGGGCAGCGCATCAAAGTCGTCGTCCTTTTCACCCTCAGCTACCAGCTTGGGCGGATGGGAGTGATTGTCAATTGCCTTGATCTTGTTGATCTCGGCCAGCAACTGGGGATCGGCGCTCTGGGCGCGAAGCACGGTTGCGAGCAAAAGGGACAGGAGCGCGACTGTGACTTTTTTTGCCATGCGAAGAAATTCCTCAGAAAGTTCGCGAAAAAGGGTAAACCGCGGCGGACGAGATTGCAAAGAGGTCGGTTTTGCTGAAATCCCGAGCGGAGCGAGGGAACCCTATCGTCACCAAGAATTTTAGGATTCAGGAAGGAAATACCATCCGCATCTTGGAGGGTATAGGGTTCCCTCACGCGCAAAACCCGCGCATTCGGGATTCCAGCAAAAGCCCGATTGCCCGATACACGGAACTGGACAGAATTGGTTTGCGTTTATAACCTAGACAGTCCCCATGAGCACAGCCCCGGTCATCCAAGTACGCGCGCTGGAGAAGCGCTACGACAAAGTCGAAGCCGTCAAAGGTATTGATTTCCAGGTCGATGGCGGAGAAGTCTTCGGCCTGCTGGGCCCCAATGGCGCCGGCAAGACCAGCACAATTGAGATCCTTGAGGGACTGCGCCCGCGCACCGGCGGCGACGCGACCGTACTGGGTTTTGATCCTGACCGGCAAAAGCAGCAGTTGAAGGACCGCATCGGCGTATGCCTTCAGGCCACCAACCTGCCGGGGAAAATGCGAGTGCAGGAGGCGCTGGAACTATTTGGGTCTTTCTATACGCGCAGCCTCAGCTCGGAACAACTGCTCAAGCGGCTGCAACTCTGGGATAAGCGCGCGGCATACTATGAAACCCTTTCCGGCGGACAGAAACAACGGCTGGCCCTGGCCCTGGCGCTGGTGAACGATCCCCAGCTGCTCTTCCTCGACGAGCCGACCACGGGTCTGGATCCCCAGATCCGTCTTGAGATCCATAAGCTGATTGAGGAGCTGAAGGAAGAGAAGCGCACCGTGGTGCTGACCACGCACTACATAGAAGAGGCGGAGCGCCTGTGCGACCGCGTAGCCATCATTGACGAGGGGAAGATTGTCGCCATGGGTACGCCGCGCGAACTGCAGCAGCGGAGCCGGATACAGTCGCGCATCGATATCGTGACCGAGACGCCTTTGAACGGCAACGTTCTGCCGCCCTGGCCGGAAGCGCTGGAGAGCTCGCTGGCCCAGGACGGGCGCTCACTCACCGTCTATTCTTCGCGGCCGGCGCGAACGCTCTTCGAGATCATGAAGTGGCTGGACCACCAGGGACTGCAGCTGGAAGACGTCCACCTGAAACGGCCGACGCTGGAAGATGTTTTTGTGGAGCTGACCGGCAAGAAGTTAAGGGACTAAAAGGTATGAAGGAATATCTCGCAATCATCGCCATGGATATGCGGCTGGCCCTGCGCCTGCGGGCGGTGATCTTTTTCAATTATCTTTTTCCGTTGATTTTCTTCTTTACCTTCGCTGCGTTCATGGGACGGAATACAGATCAGATTGCGTACGTGGTGCGGATGTCCGTTACGTTGGGAGTTTTGGGCAGCGGATTTTTTGGCGCCGGCATTCGCGCGATTCAGGACCGCGAGTTGAACATCCTGCGCCGTTACAAGGTCACTCCGATTACGCCTGCGCCCTTGCTGGTGGGCTCGATGGTAACCGGCTGGCTCATCTTTCTCCCGTACATCGTTCTGCTTCTGCTCCTCGCGCACTGGATGTATCACATGCCCCTGCCCGCCCACATGCTCGATCTGCTGATCTTCATCTCGCTGGCGCTGATCGCTTTCCGGGCGCTGGGGCTGGTCATCGCCTCGGTGGCCAACAATATGCAGGAAGGGCAGATCCTGGTGCAGCTGTTCTATTTCCCCCTGCTACTCCTGGGCGGCGCGACCATTCCGGCCGACAATTTTCACGGCGTGATGCTGACAATCCACAAGTTTGTTCCTTCCACATATCTGGTTGACGGCATGCTCAATATGATGAACAAGGCGCAGGGACTCGTCTCCAACCTGGAGCCCGTGCTGATGCTGGTGATAACAACCTTTATCGGTGGCTTCATCTCCATGAAGCTTTTTCGATGGGAGAAAGAAGAAAAGATCAAAGGTTCAGCCAAATGGTGGGTCGTTGTGGCCTTGCTGCCTTTTATCGTGATCGGTGTCTGGGAGTCTTTCCGTCACTGAATCAGGGGCCTTCACCCAGTTACGTTTGTCGCGCCAGCGATAAGATACGCGCACTTAGGGCAAAGATTGACCCACGAAATCCGGGAACTCTGGATGATAATCGGTGTCTGAAATACCGATGCGTCCGTCCATTCACCACAATCGAGCAGCGGCAGTACTGGTCCTGGCGATCGCCGGGCTGCTTGCCGCGCAATCTCGTCCGCCAACCACAACGGCGCCGATGCGCCGTGAATTCCTCAAAAAATTTGTCGCGGCGGCGGTGGAGCGCACACATCACGCGGTTCGTTACGATCCGGCCTATGTCCGGCTGGCTTATCCGGGCGGCGACGTCCCGCCCGAGACCGGCGTATGCACGGACGAGGTGATTCGCGCCTATCGCTCGGTGGGTGTTGATCTGCAGAAGGAAGTTCATGAGGACATGGTGGCCGATTTCACCGCCTACCCCAGCAAGAGGCTCTGGGGCCGGACCAGCCCGGATGCGAACATCGATCACCGGCGGGTCCCCAATTTGATGACGTTCTTCAGCCGCAAGGGAGAAGTGCTTCCCCTAAGCACGCGATCCGAAGATTATCAGCCCGGCGACCTGGTTACATGGGATCTCGGCGGCGGCCTGACTCACATCGGAATGGTGGTGGATCAAAAAGGTCTATTCAGCCGCCGCTACATGATCGTGCACAACATCGGCCGCGGGCCAAAGATGGAAGATGTGCTCTTCGATTGGAAAATCACCGGCCACTACCGTTATTTTGGGCCGGCTGCAATGTCGAACCCGAGCCTGTCTCAACTTTAGTTCCTCCTAATTACGTATTGCCGGATTCTGACCGCTAAAGCCGAAACGCCCGGGCGCGATGAGGCTGACAGATCGGTCTGCGGAGCGTCTAAACCGCTGTAAAAGCATGATCTCTGGTCCGTCTTGCCCTAGTCGTCCGAATGGTTACCGTGGTTTTCCAGCGGTTGGAAAGTGGGCGGAAATTGGAGTATAAAGAAATGTTGCGCACCCAGTCGCTTCCAACACTTGAGAAGCCGGAAAACGGCGCTAGGAAAACCATGTCAACCAGCACAATTACAAAAGGTCTTGAAGGCGTAGTTGCGGCCAGTTCCGGAATTTGCTACATCGATGGCGATGCCGGAGTGCTGGCTTATCGCGGCATTGATATTCACGAACTGGCAGAGAGGTCCACTTTTGAGGAAACCTGCTATCTGTTGTGGTTCGGAAGGCTGCCCAGAAAAGCCGAACTGGCCGAACTGAAACAGAAACTGGCGGCCGAGCGCAAAATCGATCCCGCGATTTACAACATGATGCGCGGCCTGCCCAAGACGGCCACGCCCATGGAAGTGTTGCGTACCGCCGTTTCCGCGCTTTCGTTTTACGACTCCGAAGCCGAAAAAATCGATCATGACGCGAACGTGCGCAAGTCGATCCGGCTGACCTCGCAGATCGCCATGATCGTGGCCGGCTTTGACCGTATCCGCAAAGGCAAGAACGTGGTGGATCCTGATCCGTCGCTCTCGCATGCGGCGAATTTCCTGCTCCAGCTCAACGGTGAGAAGCCGACCTCGACCGCCGAGAAAGCGCTGGATGTAGCGCTGATCTTGCATGCCGATCACGAACTGAATGCCTCCACCTTCGCCGCGCGCGTAACCGCTGCCACGCTGTCCGATATGCATTCGGCTATCACCAGCGCGATCGGCGCGCTGAAAGGTCCGCTGCACGGCGGCGCCAACGAAGCCGTGATGCGCATGCTGTTCGAAATCGACAGGAAGGGCGAAGACCCGGTGGAACATGTGAAAGACATGCTGGCCAACAAGAAGAAGATTTCCGGCTTCGGGCACCGCGTGTACCACACGGAGGATCCGCGGGCTACGCACCTGCGCGCCATGTCGCGCGATCTGGGCCGCTCGGCCAATCCCAAGTGGTATGACATGTCGGCGAAGATTGAACAGTACATCAAGAATGACAAGCATCTCAATGCCAACGTCGACTTCTACTCCGCTTCCACCTACACCACGCTGGGTCTCGACGTAGACCTGTTCACTCCGGTGTTTGCCGTTTCGCGCATCAGCGGCTGGACAGCGCACGTGATCGAGCAACTGGATGACAACCGGCTGATCCGTCCGCGCGCCGACTACATCGGACCGGAGTATCCGAATAAATACGTGGCGATGGAACAGCGCTAAAGCGGCAAATAGCAATTAGCAAATAGCAATTGGTTCGGAAATGAACGTGAGAAATTCGCGAGCTGAAAGTCTGATCATTTTCTTCCCTCAAAAGTCCCCGCTTTTTTGAGGGTCCGGCCATTTGATGCCGAAAAGGCAGCTTCTCGACCTAAAACGCATGCTGGTTGCGTTGACCCGCAAAGTAGGTTCGGAACGCGCATCCCGATGAGGGGTTGGCTAATTGCTAGTTGCCATTTGCTAATTGCCTCCCAGCGATGCCGTTTCGACTAAAATAGATCTATGCGCCGCGTTTATCTTGACAACAACGCCACCACCCCGGTCCTGCCGGAGGTGTTTGAGGCGATGCGGCCGTTTTATCTGGAGCAGTTCGGCAACGCTTCTTCTATTCACCATTTTGGGCAGCATGCCCGCGCGGCGGTGGAAAAGGCGCGCGCCTCGGTTGCAGCTTTGTTGAATGCGCGTCCCGCCGAGATCGTGTTTACCAGCGGCGGCACAGAATCCGATAACCTGGGCATCTTTGGACTGGTGCAACGCGGCGGTCACGTGATTACCTCTACCATCGAACACAGCGCGGTCATGAACAGCTGCAAGCGCCTGGAGCAGATGGGATGCGAGGTAACTTTTGTGCCGGTCAATGGCAGAGGGGTAGTCGATCCAGCCGATGTCCGCGCGGCGCTGCGCGAAAATACGCGGCTCATCAGCATCATGATGGCCAACAATGAGACCGGCGTCATCCAGCCTGTAGAAGAGATCGGCAAGATTGCCGAAGAGGCCGACGTTTTCTTTCATACCGACGCTGTGCAGGCTGCGGGCAAAGTCGTGATCGACGTGCAAAAGCTTCGCTGCGATGCCCTGACTATTTCCGGCCACAAGCTCCATGCGCCGCAGGGAACCGGCGCGCTCTACATCAAGAAGGGGACACTCATCCAGCCGCAGATGTATGGCGGCAGTCATGAGCGCCAGCGGCGCGCGGGAACGGAGAACCTGCCCGGCATCGTCGGCCTGGGCAAGGCCGCGGAATTGGCGAAGCAGTGGCTCCTTTGCCCACCCACGGCAACATCGGGCGCGGATGGGGCCCGCGAGAGCGATGGGTCGGTGGAGATGGCGGCCATGCGCGATCGGTTGGAAAAGACAGTTGTGAACGCAATCGACGATGTAGGCGTCAACGGTCTGGGTGCGCCACGTGTTCCCAACACCACCAACTTCTGGTTTGATCATGTTGAAGGCGAGGCACTGGTCATTGCCTTGGACCTGAAAGGCCTGGCGGTTTCGAGCGGAGCGGCCTGCTCCTCCGGCGCGATCGAGCCTTCGCACGTGCTTCTGGCCATGGGATTACCGCATCAGCGGGCGCGGGCCAGCATTCGCGTGAGCCTGGGCAAGCAGAGCACGCAGGAAGACATCGAGTTCGCGGGCAAGGTGATTCCGGAAACCGTCGCGCGCCTGCGCGAGATTTCACCGGCCTATCAGAAGCAGACGGTCGGCTAGGCTGCGGCTTTTCTCAACTAACTCAAATCTCTGCAAAGGTGCCGCGTCCTTCGGTGCCGGGATAAGCATTTCCGCCGATATTCCTGCGGTGGAATTCAAGCTACACTGCTTATCATGATGATATTGTCGGCCTGTGTTGACGTTTTTGTGTTCATACGGATGACCGCATGAGCACGAAATGGGTCCCGAAATCCATGCTTGCCCTCAAGGGCTACACGCGCAGAGATCTTCTCTCTGACCTGGTCGCAGGCGTGACCGTTGGTCTGGTGGCGCTCCCGCTGGCCATGGCGTTCGCGATCGCCTCCGGAGTTCCGCCGCAAGCCGGACTTTACACAGCGATCATCGCGGGCTTTCTCATATCGGCGCTGGGGGGGTCGCGCGTGCAGATTGGTGGGCCGACCGGGGCATTCGTCGTGGTTGTGGCCGGCATTGTAGCCAGGTATGGAATTGACGGCCTGTTCATGTGCACCGGCATCGCCGGTGTGATGCTGATCTTTCTCGGCGCCACGGGACTGGGCAGCGCGGTAAAGTACATTCCGCGGCCCGTAGTGGTGGGTTTTACCAACGGCATCGCCATCGTGATTGCCAGCACGCAGCTCAAAGACTTTTTTGGACTCAAGATCGAGCATGTGCCAGGGAATTTTCTGGGCCGGATGGAAGTTGTGGTACAGAACTTCCGCACGATTTCCTTCGCCGAGACAGGTCTGGCGGTGCTGGCGCTGGCGCTGATTTTGATATTTCGTAAGTACGTTCCCAAAGTCCCCGGGTACATCGTTGCTCTCTTCGTTGGCACGGCGCTGGTGCGGATCTTCCATCTGCCGGTGGAAACCATCGGCACACGTTTTGGTGGAATTCCTTCCGGACTGCCCGCGCTGAAAATTCCGCAGTTTCATTTAGATCTCATCCGTCCGCTGATTTCGCCGGCCATCACGGTGGCGATGCTCGGAGCCATCGAGTCGCTGATGTCGGCGGTGGTCGCTGACCGGCTGGTTGGGCACGGTGAAAAGCACAAGCCTAACGTGGAGTTGATCGCGCAGGGCGTGGCCAACTTTGTCTCGCCGCTGATGGGCGGCCTGCCGGCGACGGGCGCAATTGCGCGCACCGCCACCAACATCCGCTCCGGCGCAAAAAGTCCGGTGGCGGGAATGATCCATGCGCTTACGCTGCTGGCGATCCTCCTTTTTGCCGCTCCGCTGGCCAGGTACATTCCGCTGGCGGTATTAGCGGCGATCTTGCTCGTGGTCTCCTACAACATGGGCGAGTGGCCGGAGATTCCGGAGCTCTTGAAGCTCTCACGGCTTGAGGTGGTGTGCTGGTCGGCTACGTTCGTGCTGACCGTCTTCGCTGATCTCACGGTCGCGGTGGAGGCAGGCATGATCCTGGCGGCGCTGATTTTTATTCGCAAGGTTACGGCCACCACTACGATCACGCGCGTAACACCGCAGTACCTGCACGAAAGCCGGTTGCACGTCCTGCAGGACAAAGAGATTCCGCCGTACGCCACCGTGTTCCGCATTCACGGGCCGTTCCTGTTCGGAGCAGCCGATAAGATCGACGACCTGGTGCAGCAAATCGCGGAGCTTCCGCCGATCGTGATCCTGCGCCTGCGCAACATGACCGCGATCGACGCCACCGGCCTGCACGCCCTGGAGCGCCTGGCCGATCAGATTCACGCGACTGGCCGTGGGCTCATTTTGTGCGGAGCGCGCGAGCAGCCTGCACGCCTCATGCACCAGGCTGAATTCGAGCAGCATGTGGGCGCCGAGAACATCTGCGCCAACATCACTGAGGCGCTGGCGAGGGCCCAGGCTCTCTATCCCGAAGTTGGTGAAATCGTCGAAAGTGCCGAAATTGGCAATTGAAAATCACTTCTGGTGATTGCTGGTTCTGCATCGGCCATCTCCGGCACACCATCTATAATTGAATACAGGCGCAACATGAGCCCTCAGACCATTGCCGTAGCCATGTCAGGCGGTGTCGATTCTTCGACCGTCGCAGCCATGCTGCGCGCCGAGGGGTACAACGTGGTCGGCCTGACCATGCAGCTCTGGAACCAGCGCCGCCTCGCCGGACGCGAGGGCATGCCGGAGCAGGTGCAGGGGCGCTGCTGCTCGATTGACGACGTGTATGACGCCCGTCGTGTCGCCGAAGATCTTGGCATTCCCTATTACGTCGTGAACCATGAAGAGCGTTTCGAGCGCGACGTGGTGCGTCCTTTCATTGACGAATATATTTCCGGCCGGACGCCGATTCCCTGCAGCCTGTGCAACAACCATCTGAAGTTTGACCAGCTGCTGATTACCGCAAGGCAGATCGGCGCTGACTTGCTGGCGACTGGGCACTACGCTCGCTGCGAGTTTTCTGCGGAGCGCAACCGCTGGTTGCTCCTGCGCGCCGCTGATCCAGCCAAGGACCAGACCTATTTTCTTTTCGGCCTTACCCAGGAGCAGTTGAGCCGCACGCGTTTTCCGCTGGGCAACATGAGCAAGCCGCATGTGCGCGAGCTGGCGCGCGAGCACCATCTTGCGCTGGCGGAAAAGCCCGATTCACAGGAGATATGCTTCGTCCCCGGCGGCGATTACAAGCGCTTTATCGACGCGTACCTGGCGGAGCAGGGCGAGCAGCTCCCGGATACCTCCGGCGAACTGGTCACCATGGATGGCCAGGTGCTGGGCCGGCATGAGGGTGTGCACAATTTCACTGTTGGCCAGCGCAAGGGACTCGGTGTTGCTACGGGCTCACCGCTCTATGTGATCAACATCAACGGCGCAGAAGGCAAGGTGACTGTCGGCGGGAATGATGACCTGCTGTCGCGCTCGCTGATCGCCCGCGATTTGAACTGGATCGCGATCGACGGCCTGCGCGAATCAGGACCCGAGGCCAACGCGCCGATGCGGGTGAACGCCAAGATACGCCATCGCCATGAGCCCGCGCCTGCCACAATTGAGAACTTTGCCAACGGGGAGGTTCGCGTAACCTTCGATGAGCCGCAGCGAGCTATTACGCCCGGACAGGCTGTCGTGTTCTACGACGGCGACTTGGTCGTGGGTGGAGGCTGGATCGCTGAAGTGGTCAAAAACAAAGGCTGTCAGTAGCTAACCCGGGCAAGAAATTGTCTGCGCATCCGCGATTCAGCAACTGAAAAAATCGTCATCACGAGCTAACCTTCAGGACACTTGAGCCACGTGAAAAACACCCAGCCCGGCGTTGAGTGTCCACGTGTGCGTATGCCCGACGCCATAAAAGCAAGACCTCCTCTGCCGGCGATGCAGCTTCAAACAACAGAGCGGCTGATTTGTTGGGGGCAAGTCACCGAGGTGTCATCCGAGGGCCGAATCTGGGAGATCGTATGGTGCACGTTCAAGTCAGGTTGTGTGCAGTCATATTCTTATCGCTGATGTTCGCCGGATGTGGCAGTCTTTCTTCTACTCAGCCAGGCAGCAATCAACCAGCCGGCAGCCCACCGCCGGGCTCCAACCCAACTCCAACGGGCTCATCATTTGTCGCCGCTGATTTTCCCGGCGCCGACTGTGGGGCCAAGATCCGGGCTGCTGACACAGCCGCCGGGAACCAGAGCGCCACCATTGAAGTGACGGCTGCCTGCGGTACGGCTTGGACCACGCAGGTGGTAATCGGACCATCACACACGCTTCTTGTTGAAGATGCCACCTACCAGATGACCAAGACGGTGTTGCTCCATGACGGCGCGTGCGTGGTCGGGCAGAACGCAACACTGGCTATCACGAAACCGGTTGACATCATCAGCAACGCTGACGTCGCCAACAGCAATCTTTGTGTCAAGACGATCACGCTTTCCGCTGCAGGTCTCACCGGCGGCATTTCCCGAGGGGTCTATTTCAAGAATGTCAATGGCTTCACCATTAGCGGGGTCAACCTGGAATCCATGGTTACTCATGGCGTGTTTATCGACGACGGCAGTAATAACGGTCAGATCGTGAACAACAACTGCAATGGGGTGATACAAGGCTCTTGCTTTCTGGCCGGCAATGCACCCGGATTTGCCACGGTCTCGAACATGAACATCAGCAATAACACGGCGTCAAATATCAACGCCGCCAATGGGGTTTTTGTGATCGGCAGCAAAAACGGCGTGCCCACAAACAACATCACGATCAACAACAATGTGATCAAGTGTGCGCGCGACACAAGCATTGAAATCGGCGATGGAGCACAATCTGTTAGCGCCTCAGGTAATCAAATTACGACATGCGCGGCGGGCTCCACCGGCGTCATCGTGCGCTCAGCAAAGCACATTACAGTGGAAAATAACAGCGTCAGCCCGTCGCCGGCGGCCACGAATATGATCGGCATATTCATCTGGAATAAACAAGGCGACTCGGAGCCCTTCCAGGACGTCACCATCGATCACAATACGGTTACCGGGTTTAACGGACTGACCTCCAGCGGCATCTCCTGGTCGTCGTTTGTGGCGAATTCGAGCAATCTGTCTATCACCAACAATACGGCCACCGGAAACACGAACAACTTTTTCGCTCGCACCAACAACATCATCAACCTTGTGTTCACCGGGAATAGTGATCCAACATTCGGACACTAGGAGAATCACCGGACACGCCGGCAAGCTTCCGCCATGTCTAAACTCGAACTACGCCTTCTCGGTATGAAGGGGTGCCGGATGTCCGCCGCATCCGGGCTTTGCCTCGGCGGCATGGCCATGGCGCGGGTGCAGGAATTGCGTCCGCTCTTCTTCAAAGCGCAGCAATTCCATGTAAATCCGTGATTGGTCCCAGCCGAGTGCGCGGCCAATCTTTTGTGCGGCATCGCGGCTGCATTCTTCGGTCCAGCAGGCGCCCAGTGCTACAGGTACGCGGCGCAGCAGAATGTCGCCCAGAGTCACAGCGGACTCATGCACCACGGCTTCTGCGGCCTCAGCCACCAGATGACAGCTATGCGGACAGAGCGGCTCACGCAGACGCTCGTCCAGCGAGGCTGCGTGCGCGATGGCGAGCGCGTGGCGTCCATGCCATTCGGCAATGGCCCCGGCGCAGCTCGTGGGTATCTTGGCCTTGCAGGCGACCAGCCGGGCCCACTGCCGCACCGTGGATTCCACATCTTCCTCGACCGCAGGCGGTGCAAAGAGACTGACGGGTTCAGGAATATCGATACCCAACTTACGGCCCACTTCGCGAGCCAGGCTCGCTGCCGTGGTGAGCTTGCCGCCAATGATCGATGTCAGTCCAGCCGCTCCGTCATGAGCGTGATCGTGGAGAATATGACGGCGAGTGACCGACGCTGCCTCCTTTCCCGGAGAGAAGGGCAACGGGCGTATGCCGGCGAAGTCAAAGCGGATATCGGCCTGGCTGAGGCCCGAGCGTGGAAAAAGCCGGGCAAAACTCTGAAACAGATAATCAATCTCTTGCGGCGTCGGCTGAGGGTTGGCTGGCGCATTGGAATCGGCGACCTCGCTGGTGCCAACCAGCAGCTGTCCATTCCACGGAATCACGAAGATCGGCCGGCCATCAATCGCCTCCGTATAGATGGCCTGCTTTGGGGCGCCGTTGAAGCGCGGCAGCACCAGATGAGAGCCGCGCACACCGCCGATCATCCTGGGCGCAGAAATGCCAGATGCGCTGACCACGGCGTCAGCCCATGGACCGGTAGCGTTGATGATGTTGGCGGCCTGGATTGAATATTCCTGCGCGGAAATCCGGTCGCGCAGACGTGCGCCGGTGACGCGCCCGTTGTTGCGGGAGATCTCCAGCACCTGGGTGTGGTTGCAGACTACTGCGCCTGCCTCGACGCTTTCCGCCAGCCACTCCGCCACCAGGCGTTCCGGGAACTCGCACTGCGCGTCTTCGTAGCTGTAGACGGACCAATCGTTGCCGTTATCGAGCTGGCTTTCAAACGTCTTCAAATCCCTGCATACATTGTGGGTTCCACCCGCCCAGCGATGGTAGAGCCAGAGACCGGTCCGGATGGCCAGGGAACTGCGGCGAATCGAGCGCGGTTTTTTTGGCAGCGCCAGCAGGAATTGAATCGGACGTACGAGGTGAGGCAGCTGGCTCAGCAGGCGTTCGCGTTCACGCAGGGATTCGCGCACCAGGCCGAACTCACCGTGCTCCATGTAACGCAAACCACCATGAATGATCCGGGTGGAACGGCTGGTGGTTCCGGAGGAGAAATCGTTCTGCTCCACCAGCAGCGTGCGTTTGCCCCACTGCGCACACTCTCGCGCAATGGCGACGCCGTTGATACCGCCGCCAATCACCAGGACATCAAAGCTCTGATCGCGGGCGTGAATCGTACTACTCACCTAACCCTTTATTAGATGCCTTCCGCTGAAAACTACAACGTTACTTCAGAGTTATTCTTTGCAGTAGAGCTAAGTGACTGGACCGGGAAGACTTGGACCAATCCGGGCAGGGAACAAAATGCTTTACTTGCCGGTGGTGGCCCAGCGCTCAGGTTGAATCCCAGGAAAAACAGAATCGCGCAATTCAATCGCCTCAAGTTCTTTGATCTTCTCGGGAGAAACCTGATGGGTGGCTTCAAAGCGGCGCCAGCCATCGAGCAGAGTACGGAACTGCTCCAGGTGAGTATTAAAGCGTTTTTCGGCGTAGTCGCGAGCGTGCTTGGTGGTGATCAGGAACTGCCAGTCAGAGGATTCCAGGAGCAGCAATTCACGGCAGAGCTGGCAGGCGAGCCGTGTTGCCATTTCATGGCCGCGCCACAAGCCGCTGTTAGCCATCTGTTGTACAGCCATTTCCGCGGGATAGATGTGCTTCCAGGTCCAGGCGGTATTCTCGTTGAGCCAGACGCTGTTGTTGCTCTCCGCGCCCCAGGAGCCCTCGGGCAGGCCGACATAGGCCGCCGGCGGAAAAGTATCCAGATATTCGGCGCACGTTACGAGTTTGAGCGGAGATTCCGGCCGGGAAAATTCGAGCGCCACATTCTTGAGCCAGTCAGGACCCTCAAACCACCAGTGTCCAAAAAGCTCCGCGTCAAAGGGAGCCGTGAGCACAGGAATGCCTGCACCATTGCCGCCGTGATGCTTCAGAGCTTCCGCCGTGATGTGGGCGAAATGCGCGGCATGCTCGCGTGTCCGTGACAGCGCGACCTCCGGATAGTAAGGCTGTTTGAGTCCCAGATCGATCTTGTTGCCGGTAATCCGCCAATAACGATTGCCGCCGGGCCAGCGCTTCTTATGAAATTCCAGGTAATTTGCGTCTCCCGGATACCCGTGATCGCCGCTCCAGACCTGTATTCCCGTGCGCGGATCGCGGGTAAAGAAAGCTACCTGGCTGGAAGGATCGGGGCTCAACGCAAAATACGGGCGGTAGAAGTTCTTCGACGGCTCATCGGACGAAATCTCCATGGCGATGGGCACATCGCCGGCGAGCCACTCGTAGGGCGTAAACCGGGTGGAGGTGTCAACCAGGTGAGTGTCGACGTAAAAGAATTCCAGACCGTACTCGGCCAGGATTTGCTCGACTCCGGCGCGATTGAAAGGCGGCCGGCCGTGGCCGTTCAGCGAAACGGGATACTGCCATCTGCCCGCGGGACGGTACCCGCATTCGGGCAGCCAGATGCCTTTGGGTTTTCTGGCGAAGAAGCGCTCGTGGGTTTCGACGCCGGTCTTTACCTGTGCGCGAATGGATGCGTCCGTGCCGAGCAGGGGGAAGTATCCGTGGGTGGCGCCACAGGTGATGATCTCAATTGCGCCGCTGTCATAAAAACGGCGGAAGCCACGGATGATATCCGAGCCGAGATCGTCGAACTGGCGCAAAGCGCTTTCGTAGAACTGCTGCCAGAAACGCGCGACCTCGACCATGTGCCGCTCGCCCTGAAGGCCGAAGTCCTCTGCGTCCTTGTGGGCTGCCTGAATCTTGCGCAACAGGTACCTGGGGAATTCATCCTTGAAGACCGGATGGCTGAGCTGCTCCAGCAGGATAGGAGACAGGTTGACGTTGGCTTTCAGCGCCAGACCCTGCTGTTCCAGCTCATCAAAAACACGCAGCAACGGCAGATAGGTTTCCGCCGCCGCTTCATGCAGCCACTCCATGCCGTGGGGCCACGTGCCATGATTCACCACGTAGGGCAGATGGGAGTGCAGCGCGAACGTCACATAACCCAGCGAGTTCTTGTCCGGAGCTTTGGGAGTCATAGAGCCGCCAAAGGAGCCCACAACGAATTGACACAGGTCTCTCTACTTGTAGATGCGGGAGCGCAAGACCAAATTTAAAGTTTACTACAGTATTTTGAGTCGAGAGTTAAGGCGGGATTAATCCGCGCAAAGACACACATGCATGGAGTTAAGTTACCGCGATCAGCGCAATTTCAGTTCTGTGCCACCTTAAAGGTCAGCGGAGCAGGCGCCGGTTCTTTGCCTTGCTTTTCCCCAAGCAAGTTGGCCACAGACTCGCTCAGGGCTACGCAGTTGCAGCCGCGCCGCTTCGCTTCGTAGAGCGCTTCGTCGGCGTAGCGCAACAGGATATCCGGCGTAAGCACTCCGTCCTGGGAGAAGGATATGCCGAAGGAAGCGGTGATCTTGCCCAACGCGTGTCCGGCATGCTGAAGCTCCAGTTTGGCGATCGCATCGCGCATCACCTCAGCGCGCTCGCTTACGCTTTCGAGCGTCGTGTCCGGGAGGACCATGAGGAACTCTTCGCCGCCATAGCGGCAGACAATGTCTTCGGTGCGCACGGAGCGGCGGAGCAGGGCGCTTACTTCCTTGAGCACGATGTCGCCCGCGGTATGGCCAAAGCTGTCATTGAATAGTTTGAACTTGTCGATATCCGCCATGATCACACCCAGCCCCGTGTGATGCCGGCTGGAACGATGCAACTCCTGCTCCAGCGTCGCTTCCAGGAAGCGCCGGTTGTACAGGCCGGTGAGTGGATCGCGAATTGACTGGTCGTGAAGCTTTTCGCGCAGGCGGAGATTGGCGAGCCGCAAGGCTGCATATTCGCCGCTTTGCTGAATCAGAGACAGGCGCGCCGGAGTCAAAATCTCAGAGTGGGCTACGCTGATGTGCAAAATGCCGAGAGTCTCGCCCAGAGCCGCCAGGGGAAGACACAGATATGCATCCGGAATGCTTCCGGCAAAGTGCCGGCAAGAGAGACCGTGCGAGGCCTCTACGCGCAGATGCAGACGGCCGCCGCGCATGGCGCAGCAATCTTCAGGCGACAGGATGTGCTGCGTGGGGCTGAGAGAATCGCCCCAGCTGGCCATCACGCCCATCAGATTGCGGGAGCTGTCAATGGCGAAGACGGCGCCGGCGCTGTTGGGCATAAATCGCTGTACGTAACCGCCCAGAACTTCATAGGCTTCAGGCGGGTTAACGCAGATCTGGAGGTTGGCCTGCAATTCATTCAGAAGTTTACCGCTCTCGGTTTCCACCTGTAGTTGCACCAGCGACCCTTCCAGCCGGGTCTGTGCATTCAATGCGTTTTGCTCGGCGATGCGCAGCTTCTTTGACTCGCGAATCACCAGCAGGAAAAGAACGGCCATGAGCAGGCTGAACACGCCAACGCGGACGGAAACGCTGCGTTCCACTTCCTGGGCGCGCGCCTGCGTTGCCAAGTGACGTTCGTGGAGAAGTGCTTCCTGTTCAGTCCTGAATTTCTGGATGGCATTGCGTACGCGATCCTGTTTGTAGTCAGTGGCAGGAGTATGGTAGATGAGGAGGGTTTTGTTGGTGCGCAGGTTATCGCGCAACTGTTGTAATTCCTCGGCGATCGAACCCTCAAGCTGCTTGATCTGGTCGCGCGTTGCCGGATCGTCCTTGGTCAGATCTTCCACACCGCGAACCCGCTTCCATATCTGCCTGTAAGAATCGTCAAAGGCGTCCAGGTCCTGCTTTTCCGGGGTCAGAATGTAGTGGAGCCACGCTTCGCGCGCATCGCCCAGTCCGTCCTGAATGGCATCCAGCTCATAGAGCACCTGATGGGTGTGTTCCACATACTCCTGCGAGCTTAACAACTCGCGGGTGCGAGAGAAGCTGTCCCATGCCATGGCGACCAAAAAACCCAGCATTAAAAGAAAAGCAAAAGGCAGTAGTTTGCGCGCATCGAGGGCGCTGCTGAGAACATTTTTACCGCTATCAGTACTAAACCAGGAGCGCATTAAGTCCGTCCGCGCGACAGAATTTTCAAGGGGAATGTGCGCAATGATACATTAATTTTGTGTCAACAGGAGCAAAATTTGAGAAGGCAGTTTCGATCATGGCACGCCTCCGCGCACCCGGAGGCTGCCCCTGGGACCGCGAACAAACTTTCGACACAATTAAGCGTTATACCCTAGAAGAAACCTACGAGGTCCTTGAAGCCATTGACAATCGAGATTGGCAGGAATTGCCTGCAGAATTAGGCGATTTATTGCTCCAGGTATTGTTTTATGCGGAAATGGCCAGGGAAGAGGCCAGATTTTCCATCGATGATGTGCTCGATGCCCTGAGCAATAAGCTGATCAGCCGCCATCCCCATGTTTTCGGCGACGCAAAGGCCAGCGATGCAGCCCAGGTCTTAAAGAATTGGGAAGCAATAAAATTGCAAGAAAAGCGAAAAAGCTTGCATACTGCGGGTGAGGAAGGTTCGACGCCGGAGCCCTTGTTGTCGACGGTTTCTTCCAGGATGCCCGCCTTGCAGGAAGCGCACAAGATCAGCTCCAAGGCAGCGCATATTGGTTTTGACTGGCCGGCAATCCAGGGATTGTTTGAAAAGCTTGCGGAAGAGACGCAGGAATTGCAAGAGCACATTCAAGACTTGCCGCATGGAGCTGCGGCGGGGGAAAAGCCGAAAGTCCCGCCAGCACTTCGAGAGCAGGTGGAAGCGGAAATCGGCGATCTCTTCTTTGTACTCGTGAATTTGGCGCGATATCTTTCTGTGGATTCGGAATCTGCTTTGCGGCGGACCAACAGAAAGTTCAGACAGCGGTTCGGCTGGCTGGAAGAGCAACTGCACAAACAGGGCCGCACGCTCGAAGAGGCCACACTCGACGAAATGGAAGCATTATGGCAGCAGGCCAAGAAGTTGGAAGCAGAAAGGTGAGCGCGGCGGGACCGGAAGCCCAGGACATTACCATCAGAAAGTGCGCAGGCATGGACGAACTCAATGCCTGCGTCGCGCTGCAGAAAGAAGTCTGGAACTTTGCCGATGTTGATCTGGTTCCGCTGCGCATGTTCGTGGTCAGCCAGAAAATTGGCGGCCAGATTATCGGCGCGTTTCAGGGCGAAGAACTGGTGGGCTTTGCGTTTTCCATTCCCGGCAGCCGGTCAGGGCATGCCTACCTGCATTCGCACATGCTTGCAGTCAGGAACGCCTTCCGCAACCATGGTCTGGGCCGCCGCCTGAAGCTGGCACAGCGCGATGATGCGCTGGAACGCGGCTTTGAGCTGATGGAATGGACCTTTGATCCGCTGGAAATCAAGAACGCTCATCTCAATCTGGCGCGATTGGGCGCGATCGCGCGGCGTTACAGCGTCAATCACTATGGATATTCGTCATCGCCGCTGCAGGGCGGGCTGCCCACCGACCGCCTGGTGGCGGAGTGGTGGCTGAAGTCACAGCGCGTTGTGAATTTGCTCGATAAAGGCCAGCCGCTGCAGATTCAAGTAGAGAAGCGGATCGAAGTACCCGCACAAATTTATGCCTGGAAGGCGTCGGATGCCGATCGCGCGCGGGCCGCGGAGGTTCAGAAAAAAAACCGCGAGCAGTTTCGCGCTGCCCTGGCACAGGGATTGGCCGCGCTGGGCTATGAACGTGACGCGGCAGACAATGGCGCTTTTCTTCTCGGCCGATGGGATGAAAACTGGTCGTACGCGTCGGCGGATGAGGATTAGTCAGCAAAGCAGTTAAGGAGCAGCAGTGAAAGTTGAAGCCATTACTCTGCGCGAGATTCATATGCCGCTGGTGCATTTCTTTGAAACCAGCTTTGGTCGCACCACGGAGCGCCGCATCCTGCTCCTGACCGTGCATACTGACGGCCCTGAAGGCTGGGGCGAGTGCGTTGCCGGAGAGGATCCGTTTTACAGCGAAGAGTCGATTGATACGGCCTGGTATGCGGTGGAGAAATATCTGGCGCCGGCGTTTCTGGGAAAAGGGGTCAAGAACGGCGCAGAAGCTCCGGCGATGATGGCGCGGGTGCGCGGCCATCGCATGGCTAAGGGCGCATTGGAAAACGCGTTATGGGATGCACAGGCGCAGGCGGCTCACGCGCCGTTATGGAAGCTGTTAGGCGGCTCGCAGCAGGAGATTCCATGCGGCGTTTCCATCGGCATCCAGAATTCGCATGAACAACTGCTGGAGAAGATTGAGACCGAGCTCGCCGCCGGCTACCGGCGCATCAAGGTGAAGTGCAAGCCGGGCTGGGACGTTGAAGTTTTCGGCAAGATCCGCGACCGGTGGTCTGACATTCTGCTCAGCTGCGACGCCAACTCTGCTTACACGCTGGCGCAGATCGACCACCTGAAGAAGTTTGACCGCTTCAACCTGCTGATGATCGAGCAGCCACTCTGGCACGACGACTTTTATTTTCACGCGCAATTGCAGAAAAAGCTCAAGACCAGCATCTGCCTGGATGAAGCCATCCACAATGCCCGCGATGCACAAGCCGCGATCGAGCTGGGCGCGTGCAAGATCATCAACATCAAGGTCGGGCGCGTGGGCGGATTCAGCGAAGCGGTTGCGGTGCACAACGCGGCGCAGGAGAAGGGCATTCCGGTGTGGTGCGGCGGCATGCTGGAGACCGGGATCGGCCGCGCCCACAACATCGCACTTTCAACGCTCAAGAATTTCACTCTGCCGGGCGATGTTTCCGCCTCCAAGCGCTATTGGAAAGAGGACATCATCGAGCCTGCTGTCGAAGTTTCGGCGCAGGGGATGATCACGATCCCGCAAAGCGCCGGAAGAGGCTTCAAGATACGGACCGATCTGATAGAAAAGCTCACCGTTCGAAAACAGACGTTGCGTGCCGGCGCGAGCAGCGCAGCGGACTGATTTTGTTTTATCCCGAGCGGAGCGAGGGAGCCCTATCGTACCGATACCGAGCAGGGAAACCCGTAAAGCTACGCGCCAGGTGAGGATAGTCGATCTCCGACACTCAGTAACGAGATGCGCTATTCCGCTGTGTGGTCAACTTCGAATGGGATTTTCGGGTTATCCGGATTGAGCATCCGACTTGATCCCGGATCGGACGGATTGTAGCGCACGTGAACGATCGCGACACCTTTGATCGCTTCTTCAAGCTGGTTCATCTGTTCCGGTCCGCTCGAAGTGCCGGAGGCTGAGCCGTAAAACTCCTCGCCCTGAATCGTATACGAATAAACTAGAACCGGGCGGACATGGTCGCCGCCTCCGATGCCTGCAAACCTAGAAATCCTTCCTTCAACAATCGGCCATGTTGCGGCACGTTTGACGCGGTGGCTGCTCTGCACTGCTCTCGTTATTGATCGAATGATCGTATCGAGGAAAAAGCCGCCCATACGTAAAAAAGTATACCGGTGCCGTTCGGCTCGGAAAAGCAACTGGCACATACAGTGCTTTTGGTTGCGATAGTGATCCCTCACCTGCGCAAACCGCAGGTTCGGGATCTCCGATACTAGCTTCCCCTCACCGCCTCATTTGGATCCACCTGGGCCGCGCGGCGCGCGGGCATGTAGCTGGCGAATAGCGCGATTATCAGGAATACAATCGGCGCCAGCACGAAGGTGGTCAGATCGCGCGTGCTGACGCGGTAGAGAATGCCGTGGAGCATGCTGGCCAGAATCCAACTGAGAGCCATGGAAAGCACAATGCCGATGACGATTCCCGCCGCGGCGAGGGTAAAACCATATTCCACGACCAGGCGCAGAATGTCTGATTTGGAGGCGCCGAGAGCCATGCGGATGCCCAGCTCCTGGCGCCGTTGCGCTACCGAGTAAGCCAGGACGCTGTAGATGCCAACCATCGCCAGCACCAGGGCCACAGCGGAGAAGACTGCGAGCAGAAGCATCATGAAACGCGGTTGCGCAAGCGAGCCATCCATGAGTTCGCTGATGGTCTGGATATTGGTGACTGGCTGGTCGGCGTCAATGGCGCTGATCTGTCCGCGGACCGCCGAAACCATGCCGTGCGGATCGTTAGCCGTTCTTACCAGCAGGTTCATATTGCCCCACGGCAACTGCGGGAACGGCATGTAGATCTGCGGCTGGGCCTCAAGCGCCAGTCCTGAGTTCTTCACATTGCCGGCCACGCCAACCACTTCCGAAGGAGCCAGGCGACCAACGGCAATGTGTTTGCCCACCGGATTCTCATTGGGCCAGTAGCGGTGCGCCAGGGCCTGATTCACAATCACGACCTTGGGCGCGGTGGCGTTGTCAGCGTCATTGAACTCGCGCCCGGCCTGCATGGGAACACGCATGGTTTGGAACCACGACGGGCTGATGGCTTCAACGATCATGAACGGGCGCTGGCCGAGAGGAACTTCGGGTTGGCCTTCAGGCAGCATCGGGGTGATTCGCTTGGGCTGCAGGGGCAGGGCGGCGGAAATCGCAGCCGACTGCACGCCCGGCAGGGCCGAGGTGCGGCGCACAAGTTCGTCAAAAAAGGCGATCTGCTTTTGCGCGTCAGCGTATTTCACCGTCGGGATGGAGACGTTCATGGTGAGAACGTTCTGCGGGTCAAAGCCGGGGTCAACGTGCACCAGGCGAGCAAAGCTGCGCACCAGCAGGCCGGCGCCGATCAGCAACATCAGGGAGAGAGCCACTTCGCCCACCACCAGCAGCCCGCGCATCTGCATGCGACTGTGGCCACCCGTAGAGCCGCGGCCTTCATCGCGCAGAGTCTGGTTCACGTTGGTGCGGGAGAGGCGGAGAGCAGGAGAGATGCCGAAAACGATTCCAGTCAGGACCGAGACGACCAGCATGAACAACAGCACGCGCGCGTCAACAGCAATAGGCATGCCCTGGGGCAGGTTGCCGATGGTAGCAAGGTATTTGGTCGCGATCCAGCTCAGGAACAGGCCCAAAGCGCCGCCCAGCAGGGCGAGCAAAACACTTTCCGTCAATAGTTGTTGAATCAATGCGCCGTGCGATGCTCCCAGCGCGGAGCGAACCGCAATTTCCCTGGTGCGCGAAAGCGCCCGCGAGAGCAGCAGGCTGGCTACGTTGGCGCAGGCAATCAACAGCACCAGGATGACGGCGCCGGAAAGCAGGAGAAGCATGGGGCGTATGTTGGAGACAACCGAATCCTGCAGTCCGGTGAGAACCACTGAAAGGTCCCCTTGAGCATCCGGCGCGCCGGGGTTTTCCTTCTGGAACTGCTGATGCAATAGATCCAGCTCCGCTAGAGCGCGGTCGCGGGAAACTCCCGGGCGCAGGCGGAGAATGATCGTCAGATAACCGACGCCCATGCGCAGTCGCTGTGTGGTAAAGAGGGAGTACTCAAAGTAGCGAGGTGTCCAGACATCCGCCGGTGTGAGGAAGGGAAACTGAACGTTCGCAGGCAGCACGCCGATGATGGTGTAGGGCGTGCCGTCCAGAGCGACGGTTTGCCCGACGATGCTGCGGTCGGCGCCAAAACGCTTATGCCAGAGCGAATCGCTGATCACGATGACCGGCTTGCCCGACGGCTGGCCTTCTTCCGGCACAAAGAAACGGCCAACCTGAGGTGTGACGCCCAGGACACTGAAGAAGTCCGGGGTCACGCGCGCCGCGGGGACCTGCAACGGCTCACCGTGGCCGGTGAGATTGAAATTGTCATTGGCAGCAGCGATCACGCCGGAAAACGAATGACTGCGATCGTGAACCAGATCCAGCCGGTTGAGGCTGCAACAGTGCGACTGCCCATCTTTGCCTTGAATATCGAGCGTAAATAGCTGCTGCGGGTCCTGGTAGGGCAGCGCCCGCAGGAGCACGGAACTGGTAATGGTGAAGATGGCGGTGTTGCCGCCGATGCCGAGAGCCAGGGTAAAAATCGCGGCAATCGCAAACCCGGGGTTTTTGCGCAGCATGCGCGCGCCAAAGCGGAGGTCCTGAATGAATGAGTGCATAAAGAATCAATTATAGGACGTAGCTCTCGTGGGAAGTCACTGGCTTGTTCTCCCAGTGGATTTGTTTTGCAGCGTCCGTTGAGCCGCCGGGGGTATTTATGGCTTCACGTCATCGCGGACGAACATCACGAGGGTATTGCCGGGGCGGAGATCGTGTGTGCTGTAGATGTGGTAATTAGCTCCCAGTAATTGTTGTACTTCAGGAACCTGCGGCTGGAGTGCGATCACGATCGGCTGTGTGGACGGGACGATGCGCCCGTAGTAGCCCACATTAGGATAGTCACGCAGATACCAGGGCATAGGCCAGTGCTCAGGCGAGACAATCGTGATTCCGATATTCTTCTTGGCCGGATTTGCGGCGGCAATCGCGTCAATTTCGCTGATCAGGGAGAGGAAGTCGCGAAAGGTGTGCTCGTATACGTAAGGATAATTGTCAGTATTGTCATCATAGTGAATGAAGCTGATATCGATTGCCTGATACAGGGAAAAACCTATGCCGGCGCAGGCCACCACCACCGTGAACGCACGAAGTCCGGGCGTATACATTTCGTCGATCAGGTATCCGGTCATCAGCACCAGAGGCAGGATCAAGCTGAGCGCGAGCCAGGGAGTCTTGTAGGGCACCAGCGAGTAAGCGGCGATGATTCCCAGGGTCCAGAAAGCGGAGAACACAATGATTTGGCTGCGCACGCGAAACAGCGCCACGATCACGCCAACCGCACCCAGGATCAGGATCGGTCCCTCTTCCTGCCACAGCCATTCCAGGTAGGTCCACCATTCACGGTTGTAGATGCCGTGTTGCCCGGTCTTGGTCCAGTAGGTGAATGTCAGCAGGGAATCGAGAATGCCTTTGGGATTGGTGAAGAATGACGAATAAAGCAGGACGCTAATCACGAGAAAGAGAAGGCCGGCGCGGACCAGGAGCTTTGAGGTGATGGCCTGCGTGGCACCGGTTTTGCCGCGCTCCCGCTGTTTCTGCTTGGATTCGCTGCTGGATTTGAGCAGGCGCATCCAGACCGCGGTGCAGGGAATAGCGATGAGCCAGACGGCAGTGGTGATGATCCAGGTTTCCTTGGTCGTGAAGAGCATGGCCGCGGAGGCGGAAGTGAGCATCAGATAACGTTGCTTGCCGGTTTCGCGATACCAGAGCCAGGCCACGATCACGCCCAGGGTAAAAAACACAAACAGGATTTCGTGGATGAAATAGCGGGAAAAGTAAACGAAGCCGGGTGAGACGGCGGCGAACACCGCGGCCGCAAGCGATCCCGCGTCGCCCAGCCAGCGCCGCAGGCAGAGCATGAGCCAGACAACGCCGGTACCGAAGGCAGCCGTGACAAAGCGAATCACGAAGGTGCTCAGCCCGTGTCCCCAATGAAACACATTGTTGATAGCGGTGGGAATCACGGCGAGGTAATACAGCGACGGCCCGTGATAGTTGGCAGGATCGTAGTGATAGTAGCCGGTGCGGAAGAGAGTCACCAGGAAGTTGCCGTTGACGCCCTCATCGTGATGCAGCGGTTTTTGCGTAAGAAAGAGAAGCCGCAAAAGCGCCGCTGCCACCAGAATTGCCAGGCCGCTCCACCACCAGAAATCGCGCGGCGCCGTGATTTGTCCGGCTATGCGAGAGTGCCATTCCGCTCGCGGCGGAGACTTGCTTTCGCTGGGTTTGGCAAAAACCGTCTTCATCCGTGCGGCTATCTTAAATCAGTAGGCTGATCAGGACCGGCGCACCTCTTCGGTGTGCCGCTCGCGCAGGCTCTCGGCCACATCGATAAATTCCGGGCTGACATAGCGCGTACGCGAAATCGCCTCGGCGATCGGCACCGAGGTGATAGTGCTCCCCTTAAGGGAAACCATCTGGCCAAACCGGTTTTCATGAACCAGGTCGATCGCGCCGATGCCGTAACGTGTGGCGAGCATGCGATCAAAGGCCGTCGGCGAGCCCCCGCGCTGGATGTGGCCCAGAATCACGGCGCGCGTCTCAAAGCCGGTGCGTCGCTCAATTTCGGCGGCCAGGTTATTGCCAATTCCGCCCAGACGAACGTGGCCAAACTCGTCCAGTTTGCGGCGCTCATCTTCAACGGTCTTGCCGGAGAGCTTCGCGCCCTCGGCTACCACGACGATGCTGAAGTAGCGCCCGCGGTCGTGGCGCTGCTTGATGGTATCGGCGATCTCCTGGATATCGAAGGGCTGCTCGGGAATCAGGATCACGTCCGCTCCGCCGGCCACGCCGCTGTAAATCGCGATCCAGCCGGAATCGCGGCCCATGACTTCCACCACGATCACCCGGTTGTGCGCTTCGGCGGTGGTGTGCACACGGTCGATGGCTTCGGTGGCGATGCTGACCGCGGTATCAAAGCCGAAACAAAGATCGGTGCCGCTCAGATCGTTGTCGATGGTTTTGGGAACCGCAACCACCTTCACGCCGCGTTCGAACAGCTTGAGAGAAACGGACTGCGTATCGTCGCCGCCCAGGGCGATGAGAGCTTCAACGCCGTTGGCGGCAAGGTTGGCCATGCACTTCTCCAGGCCGCCTTCATTCTTTGCCGGATTGGTGCGCGAGGTGCGCAGGATGGTGCCGCCTTGTGGCAGAATACCTTTCACGGCCTCAAGGTCGAGTGGCCGCTTGATGTTCTCCATCACGCCGCGCCAGCCTTCCAGGAAACCGACAAACTGATCGTCGTAGTGAAAAATCCCTTTGCGGACGATCGCACGGATCACCGCGTTCAGCCCCGGACAATCTCCACCACCGGTAAGAATGCCAATCTTCATCTTTCTTTCCTCACTCCACGGGTTTACTTTGCCATCTGGTTGATTTTGTACAGGCGATACGGCCCCTGTTGCGTTTGCAATGCGTATTGTGACCAGAATTGCTCATTTATGCCCAACGATGCAAGCTCAGCCGGGCCGATCAAAGCATAATCAACGCCATAACGGCGCAGCAGTACAGCTGCATCGGGCCCCCCTGAATAGATGCGCTGGATGTCTGCGTTGCGCTGGGAATAATCAAGGCCACGCGACCACATCCATCCCGGGTAGCCGAGCAGAGATCGACGGCCGGTCAGAAACACCGGCGAATTGTAAGTGGGCGTGTGCAGCACAACCGCACCAGGCGCGGCTCGAGCAGAGATGATCCTGGCTACGGCGATGCCGGCGGGATCAAACTCCTGGTACTCGGTCACCGAGGAGATCACGCGCAGCACGTCCAAGCCGCCGGCCAGGAGCATGCTGGCCAGCGCTAAAGGAGCGAGCCATCGCCAAAAAGATTTTTTCTCCCACAGCCGGGCGAGAAAGAGCGCGACCAGCGGCGTGGAGGCTATGTACCAGAGGAAGAGCACTTTGATGTTGTCCCAGACCCAGGGCGCAAGTTTGACCAGGTTGGGAATCATGAAGCAGAACGCGAACGGCGTGTAGAACTTGACCAGCCGGCGAGGCATAGCAAGATCGCCACGCCGCCAGAGCAGAGCAAGCAGCAGCAACGGGATGAATAGTCCCGTGTTCACGATCCAGAACCACAGGATATTGTGTGTGCCATGGTCCCATCCAGGCTGCCAGCCCAGGTAGCTGCGTGCGTTGACGCCGCCGGTATGAGCCAGCCAGAGGATCTCGGGCAGCGATAGTGGAATCGCTACAGCGAGAAAGAGCAGCCAGTCACTCAAAGTTGAGCGAAAAACAAGAGCCAAGCAGACCGCCGATGCCATTACTACGAGAAACGTATGAGCATGGACCAGAGGCAGCAACCCGGCCGCAACTCCGGCTGCAATCATGCGGTTGCGTGAAAAAGTTGAGGTTTCTGCGACGGTGGTCCAGCTTAAGGGCGCCGGGGCACGTTCAGCTTTGGAGCGGGCGCGCTTGGGTGACGGATTCGATGTCTTTAGCTGCTGCGCAGGGTTGGCGGCTGTGGTGGTGACAGAGTCTTCCTGCGCAATCGCAATCCACCATTGCGAGAAGACAAAGATCGCCAGGGGCAGGCCGAAGAGGATGCTGCGCTGGGGCACAAAGAGCGTGGTCAGCGAGTTTCCCCAGCGGAGCAGGCTGTCGGGCGCACTCAGAATCGTGTAGTCATGAGGCAGGTTGCCCAAAAGAGAGAAGATGCCGTCGGCGGACCCGGCATCTGAGAAGAGCAGCCACCACCCCAATCCGCCGCTGAAGATCACCAGGAGCGGTGCAATGAAGCCGGCGCGGCGGTTGCGCGTGAGCAGAAGCGTGAAGTAGTGCAGTGATCCCACCAGCGTGAGCCCCATCAGCATATTCTGCAGCCAGATAGCTTCGATGATGCCCGCGCCGGCGCGCACCAGCATCGCTGCGAGGAAATCAACCAGGAACGGATAGGCGAAGCGGACTCCGGCATACGTCGGATCCTGGGGCGGCACGTTGTTGCCCTGAACAAAGCTGTTGATGATCTGAAAATGCAGTGGCAGGTCACCCAGATTGTTGGCGATGCCGGTAAAAATGCCGTCAGCCCGGACAAAGACGGCGCGGCTGAAGACGAGGCCCAGCAGGATTGAAATTACGAGATAGAAGAATATGCAGGGCAGATGTCGCTTGAGGGATTGCACAGGGCCGCGCCAGGCTGCCGCACCCTGGGAAAGAATCCTCACTCGATAGCCGGAGCCAACGGCAAGCAACACGGGAAGCAGGATGATCATCGCGCTGACGGCGATGCTTGCGGGTCCGAGCCCAAGCCAGAGAGAAACAAGATAGCCGACGCTGGCCAGCAAGGGTGGTCCGATGCACGCTCCCAGACACACGCGAACCGCGCGAGGCGCAGCAAGGTCGAATATGTAGGTAAGCAGGGTTCCACCAACGATCGCGCAGGCAAGGAGAAGGCAGGCGGCAAGCATGGTCAGACGGAGCGGCCGCAAATCGCGGTATGAGAGAGCGCTCGAGACAGGGAAGCCAGTTCCATCGCCGTGCCTTTATTCTAAATTATGCTGCGCAAGAGCCGGCGCGGGAGCGCGTTCTATCCATGTTATATATAAGCTTCATGGCTATCTTATCCCTTAGAACTGTAGCGATCACGATTCTTGGTCTTGTCTTGACTGCGGCTGCCGATGACGCCGCGCCCAATCTTGAGCTGCACGATTTGAAGGGAATTTCGCATAGGCTGCAGGATTATCGCGGCAAGCCGGTGGTGCTGAACTTCTGGGCTACCTGGTGCGTGCCTTGCGCCACGGAGATGCCGTTACTCAGCGAAATGCAGAAGCGTTATGCAGGCAAGGTCGTGTTCATTGCTGCATCCGTGGATTTTGACGAGCAGAAGCCTTCAGTCGAGGCCTTTATCACGAAGCACCATGGCCAGGCATTGACGGTGATGATGGGCGCCGAACTCGACAACCTGCGCGACTTCGGATTGGCGCAGGTCATGCCGGGAACGGTTTTCATCGACGCAGAGGGCAAGATTGTGGAGCGGGCCAGCGGCGGCTTGAAGAGACCCTACCTGGAAGGACAGATGCGAAAGCTTGCGGGTGAGCCGGAGGCGCTTCCGACCAATCATGTGAAACCGGCCGGGAAAACGTCGAATAAAGCTTCGAAGGACCTGGGCGCCGCGGCCCGGCCAGTAACGCCATGAAGAAATACTCGATTGTGTCTATCATCCTGGCAATCGTATTTTCCGGCGCTGCGGCGCTGTGGATGGCGATTCAAGCCCCGGCACGCGCGGTGGAGAGAATTCTTGCCACTGTCAATTCTATCTCGGTGGGCGAGACAACTGAGGCTGAGCTGCTCTCACGCAAGGAATTCCAGACCCTCGACCGCCGGTGCAGTCGGGAAACTTGTGTCTATCACATGGCGGCGAATAACGCCCTTCTCAGCCAGCTGCATCTTGCGCCGTACACATTGATGTGGGCCTTAGTGCAGGTACGCGACGGAATGGTAATCGGTGTTTCAGTCACCGTGTCGAAAGAGGGTCTGAAGAACGTCACAATGAGCCAGGTGCGGACATTGCCGGAGGAATGCTCGTCCATTCCATGTGTGGAACCATTGGTCCTGCCGAACAAGTTTCTGATGAGCTACAGGCTCCTCTTCGATCATCAATCCGATCTCCGCAACCGCATCCCGGAGGCGATCAACGCGCAATGCTGGTCACACCTTCACGGATGCTCCACTTACGCTGAGCTGATACCGCTCTCGCGCGGTTTGAACCTGGAGCAGATTTCGGGAGCGGCGCAACCGCCAGCAATGCCCGCATTGAAGTAAAAAGCCCCAGAATTTTTCTGGGGCTTTCGGGTCCCGGAAGCAGATCAGCCCTTCTTCTTGTCGCGGTGAATGTCACGACGGTCGTGCCGGATGTCCCGTTTGTCTTTTCGCACATCCTGGCGATCGTGGTGCAGGTCCTTTTCGTCGTGATGAATATCGCGACGATCAGAGCGGAGGTCTTTGCGGTCGTGGGCAACATCGCGCTGATCCTTTCGTATGTCGGCGCGTTCTTTGGCTGCTCCGGCTTTGTTGCCGTCTTTTACGTCCTGGTGAAGTTCCTGGCGATCCTTGGCGATGTCGCGATCGTCTTTGTTGATATCGCGGCGATCGTTGCGCGCGTCAGCCCGGTCATGGTTCAGGTCGCGCTTGTCAGACTGAACGTCTTTGCGGTCCTGATTCAGGTCACGCTGGTCCTGGCGCAGGTCTTTTCGGTCTCCTTGTGCGTCAGAGTTGCCCGTGTTCTGGGCCCACAATGTGGTCCCCAGGCCAAGAACAACAAGTGTGAGCAGGTGGAATAAATGTCGTCGAATCATTTGAAGCGTGCTCCTTTCTTGCCCTCCAGAGTCATAGGTTGTCTGCGGATACTAACCCTGCGTCACAGAGAAGTTGCACTCTGGATTGGACAGCCGCACATTACCTGTGGCTTAAACCTGGCGGGCATTAGGACCAGCCTGAACGATGTCCCGAAATGAAATGCGGATGTGGAGGTCTGATAGGAAGGAAAGAAGCGGCCAACAGATGCCAGGCGCAGACAAAAATTCGAGCGCGGATTTGGAGCTCGAATTATCGCTTTTGTTTCGACTACACAGAAAACTGTAGTCATTGTCCTTAGGGTCATTGTACTGAGGTTCACAGCACTCTCTGGGGTGGAAAAACGGCGAACGCGGCAAGCTTTTTTCGTTCATTACTAATAAATATAATTCACTTAGTTTGTTATATTTACGCCGTATTTCCACGGGGGCCTTAGCGGCCTGGGTTAGTATGTTGCGGTACAAAAGTTCAGCCACAAAAGTCATTGTTTCAACGCACAATTTGTTCGTGTTAGGAAAACAATTGCAGTCCGCCAACTGCAAGGCTGAGTACATGCGGTTTTGGAAGCGCCCAGGGAAGGTTTCGCAGAGAAAAGTTGGACGGGAGAAGCTAGCAAGGTGAAGTCGCCAGCCAAGTCGAGGGGTCCCTTTGCCTCGCGGGGAGGATTCACTTTAACCGAGTTGCTCGTCGTGCTGGCGATCATTGGGGTCGTTGTTGGAGTCGCAATACCCAACCTGACTCGAAGCATCGACAACGCGAAGCTCAAAGCAGCAACGGAGCAGCTGGCGGCTGTCTATCAGGATGCGCGGTTGCGCGCCACCCAGACCAATACTCCCTATCAGGTCCTACTGTCGTCTGCGACGACAGCGGCTTCTTCCCAGGTATGTGTGGATCTTAATGGCGATGGAGCGTGCGGCGCCGGTGATCCTGCTACCGCCTTTCCCGCGCAGGTAAGCCTGAGCAATGTGGTTCCGGTTGCGCTGAACGCAACCCAGCTTGGTTTTACGCCCGCGACCATCGATCAAACTCTGGGAATCGCCTGGAATGGGTTTGGCATGCCGTGTCAAAGAAGTTCATCGGCGGCCCCGTGTGCCACGGTGGCAGGGTGGGTACAGTATCTGCAGTTTCAGCGTTCGGGCGGCGATGTTCTGTATGCGGCGGTAGCGGTGAGCCCCACGGGCAGAGTAAAGACGTGGATGTACGATCCCTCAGGAAACGGAAAGTGGTTCTAGATCACTACTTACTATGGGCAAAAAGCAGCAAATCCGAGACGGCGAGAGCGATGCGAAGTCGCGCGGGTTCAGCCTGCTTGAATTGTCGATTGCCATGGCGGTTCTGCTGGTGGGGCTGCTTGGCGGCATCGTGGTGATCAGCGTGGCAGCGACCAATAATGGACGCTCCAAGATCCACACCACCGCGGCAACGCTGGCGGAAAGCACCATGGAGAAGATCCTGGCCATCCCGCAAAGTGCGACCGGCGCAGCGGCGCAAACCCAGATTACGGACTGCGCGGGAAATACCTTTACGATCGAAACCTCGCAGGGCGGGTCGCCCACGATCAGCGTCGGCGCCTTTTCCGGAGCGATCGATTTCAATCAGCCGCCGAAGGCGAACTACTCCATGACGTATGCCATGTGCTCGTCATCGAAGGAACTTTATGACGTTCGCTGGCGGGTTGACGCCGGACCGACGCAATCCACACAACTGATTACCGTGTCCGCCAAGAGCGTGAGCGCGAATCGTGGCGCCCTGTTTACTCTGCCATACACCTTGCATGAGCTGAGGGGGAACTTTTGATGGCCATGAAACGGTCCAACCCGGTGACGCGCGCGGCGCAGGCTGGTGTGAAAGGTTTTACGCTGCTGGAACTTATCCTGAGTCTGGCGATGCTCCTGGTGGTCACCGGTGCGATCTTTGAACAGATCAACCGGATGCAGAAGAACTCCCAGTCCGAGGCGATGAAGCTTGACATGAGCCAGCAAGCGCGGGAGTTCGTCGACCAGACGGTTCGCGATCTGCACATGTCGGGATTTCCGAGCCCATCCATGTACTCGAATCCGCCCGTGGGATCGCCCATGGTAGCGGCAGGGTTGGTGAGCGTTTCCCCCACGCAGATTTTGTTTGAAGGCGACGTCAACAATGATGGCAACGTCTACAGCGTGACGATCACGTATGTCGCGAGCGACCCAAACGATCCGAATTGCCCGTGCGTGAGGCGCGCGGCTGCGCAGAAGATCCCCGGGGATTCGCTGCATCAACCGACCAGCCCAAACTATACCGAAGTCACGCAAGTCATGCCGCCCGGGACCAACGCGGGACAATCCGGCGAGGACCTCTTCGCGTACTACGATCAGAATGGCAATCCGGTGACTGTGGGAACGGGACTCGTGATCCCCGGCGATGCGAACACGATTGCGACGATCAAGACCGTCAAAATCAATCTCAGCTTGCTCAACAATCAATATGATCAGAGCACGAATCGGTATGACCGGATGTCGATTTCAGGCACTGCGAGGTTGAACCAATAATGATGAGAACCTCGGCCAAAACAAAAGGCAGCAAAGAGCGCGGCATGGCGCTGTTGCTGACGTTGTTTGCGCTGTTGTTGCTTTCCGGCATCGGGCTCTTCATGGTGCTCTCATCCAATACAGAAACACGCATTGACGCGAACTACGGCAGCAGCCTGCATGCGTATTACGGGGCGCGTTCCGGTTTGGAAGAAGTGCGCGACCGCATCAGCTATGCCTCGCCCGCCGTGACCGGAGGACAAGTTGGCGGCCTGGCGGATCTGCTTCCTCCTGATGTTGCCGGCAATGCTAATAGCCGCGTTGGCGTCCTTTATATTTTGAATCCGGCGAATGGCGAGACGGTCGATCCCACTGATCTCAGCAATCCTTATTTTGATGACGACTTATGCCATGCCTATGATTCGGGCACTCCCAAAGGGATCAAGTGTACGAGCGTTCCGGCCACGCCAAATTGGGTAGCCACGCAGCCGTCGCAAGTGCCTTCCACCGGCCGCCCGCTCGGCTACAAATGGGTCAGGATCAACATGAAGACCAACCGAATCGCAGATCCATATTTCGTGGATCTCACGGGAACGAGCGCGCCGGTGGATACGCGCGTGTGCTGGGATGGCCAGGCGGAGCAGCTGTTGCCTGCCGGCGGCAGTTCCACCTGCGATGCCAACGGCATGCAGACGGTTTACATGTTGACCGCAATGGCCACGACCTCAAACGGGACCGGCGTGAACGGGGCACGGAAGCTGTTGCAATCGGAGATCGTGGCGCCATCCATCAGACCGGCCGGGGCTTTGACGGCTGCGTCGATGAACCTGGCGAGTGTGACCACCCCCAATGCGGGTATTCCTCCGGTGGCCATTGACGGCCGCGTGCACAACCTGGATGGCTCGCTATTGCTCGATCCCATTACGCACCAGCCTACGAGCAAGAATGGCTGCTCTTCGATTGCCTCGGTGGCAACCAACAGCGGTACCGCGCAGATCGAGCAGATGCTGGACACGCTTCGCATGAACATTGTTAATACAGCGAACGCCTCGTGCAATCCGGACGGTACCCCTGTAAGCACTTGCACGCCGGGGTTATGGTGGGTGCGTGGCACAAACGCAAGCACGCGATTCGTGACCACCAGCAGCGGTTCAACATCTGGCGGTAGCGGTACCAGCGGCGGCAGCGGAGGCAGTCATGACGGAGGCACTTCCGGCGGCAGTAGTGGCCCCGACGGCGGCAGCATGAATGGGACTCTGGTTGGCTCCGGCGGCGGCAGCATGAATGGGACTCTGGTTGGCACCTCCACCAGCACCAGCCCGTGTGATCCCACCAACCCGAGCTGCTATACCAACCTGAATCTGGCAGCGCCGGAGCTGCTTGCGACAGCGGCGACCACCGGAGTGAATGTTCCGACGGTTACGGTACCAACCAACGCTCCCGCGCCTTTTGTCGGCAATTCCGGTAACCAGGCCGATGCTACGATTTACCAGCCTCCGCAAACGCAGACCGTAGCCAACGAGGTTGCCGCAGTCAACAATCTGGTGACAGCAGTGCACGGCATGGGAAATTATTTTGCTGTTTCAGCGGCGATGCTGGGCGCCGGCACCAACAACTACGGCACCCAATCAGCTCCTGCCGTCGTTGTAACCGATACCACGCTCACTCTGCAAAACGGCGCCAGCCTTTCCGGCTATGGCATCCTGGTTGTCCCAACCGCCCTGGAGATCAACAGCGGCGCAACTTTGTCCTGGAACGGTATTGTGCTGGTCAACTCGGCAACCGGGCACGTCACGGTCACGTCGGGCGCAAAAGGCTACATCAACGGCGCGCTGCTGCTGGCTCCCGGAGCGGTCTTTAATTTCTCCATTGCCTCGGCAGCTCCCTCTTTCCAGATTCTCTATAGCTGTGACGCTATCGACCTGCCCTTCAAAGGGCTGCCTTTCAGAGTGGTTTCCACCGCGGAAACGTCGTACTGATTCCGTCTCATCGACTTAACCAGAAGTCTAGAGTCGTAGCTCTGCTTTCATCGCCTTCTGCAGGGCCGCTTTGTAGCGTTCGTTTCCGGGTGCATTGGCATTCTTTGAGAACTCCAACGAACCAAAGCTTCCGATCGGCTTGCTGGTATCGTGCACATAATGCGCGAAGAATGCCTGCTTCGACTGCGGCGAATAGAGCAGGATGCCGAAGACTCCGTCCAACCCTCCACACAGATGTGCCGCGCAACCGGAGAACTTCACGACCTGTTCATCGCCTACATCCTCGATTTCCAACTGGCTCGAAGAACTAACGCCAAAGTCATCAGAGAGATTTCCCGAACGCCACTCCACGGTAAAGCCGCCCGCTACACGGTGAAGCACGGCTACATGCCAACCCGAGCCTGAAGCGCTCAAAACGGCGATATTCGCACCATCACGTTCCTGGCTGTCAAACGTCAAGATTGAATACAGCTTCTGCTTTGCCATACCGCCGCTGTTGATTGCCGCATTTAGCTGCCTCATGGTGAAGCCGGACAGGTCATCCTCCGCAGAGAACGCGACGACGCGAGGAATAATGACAACAATGACGCAAAATACCGATGGAAGGAGGAGCTTTTGCACTTGTGGACCCCAAGCAAATGGAATGGGTGAATAGTAGCGCAGGCAAATGGCGTTGGAAGCAGAAAATTCATCTTCCCTGCCTTCCGCACGCAATATTGCGGTGGATAAACCGTCGTCTAAAGATATGGGAACTTTTTTGCCTCTTTAGCCGTATTAAAGACCAGAGGCAGACGAATGACTTTCCTGCTGTGGTGTATTTTGCTGGTGCTCTGCTGGCCGCTGGCGCTTCTTGCCCTGGTGCTCTACCCGCTGGTCTGGCTGATTCTGTTGCCCTTCCGCATTGTGGGCATCGCCGTTGGCGGTGTACTGGAGTTCCTGCGAGCCGTCATCATGCTTCCAGCACGGGCGCTGGGCGGACGCAGGGCGTAGCGCTGACTGGTGGTTTTGGCTTAACTCTAAGTGGGTCAGCTTCGCTGCCACTATATCCCGATAATTTCGCCCTTATCATTTACATCAACGCTGACCGCACGGGAGACCTTCGGCAGTCCTGGCATCAGCATCATGTTGCCGGCGATCACCACCACAAATCCTGCGCCGGCAGAGAGCGATACGTCGGTGATGTTGAGCGTCCAGCCGGTGGGGGCTCCCAGAAGCTTGGGATTGTCGCTGAATGAGTATTGCGTCTTGGCAATACAGACGGGCAGCTTTCCGAAACACCAATCCTTGAGCTGCTGCAGTTTGGTTTTGGCTTTGTCGCTGAAATTGACTCCGGCAGCTCCGTAGATTTTCGTAGCGACAGCGGCAATCTTATCTTCCAGGGAGCTCTCCAGGGAGTACACAGGCTGGACGTTGGGATTGGAATTCTTGTCGATGGCCTCAACCACTTTTTGCGCTAGGGCAGCCGCGCCATCGCTGCCTTTGGTGTAGGCCTCGCTCAAAGCGCTCTCCACGCCCTGGTCAGCTGCATAGCCGGCAAGCAGCTTCAGATCGGATTCTGAGTCGGACGGGAACCGGTTGATTGCCGCAACCACGGGAACACCGAATTGCTTGAGGTTCTGGAGATGGCGGACAAAGTTCGGCAGACCGCGCGAGAGATCGCCTTCACCCTGATTGCGCAGGCTCTGGACGGTGGTGACGAGCACGGCGCAGGCGGGAGCGATACCGGAGGAGCGCATCACAATATCAAAATACTTTTCCGCGCCCAGGTCAGCGGCAAAGCCCGCCTCATTCACAACGTAGTCGGCCAGGCGGATTCCCATGTTGTGCGAAACCACGCTGCTGGTGCCGTGAGCAATGTTGCCGAACGGGCCGGTGTGGACCATTGCGGGCGTGCCTTCCGTGGTTTGAACCAGGTTCGGAAGAATCGCTTCCGCCAGCAGCGCCATCATGGCGCCGGTAGCACCAAGATCGGCGGCACGCACCGGCTTTCCTGAGCGCGAGACGCCGACGACGATCGCGTCCAGTCGGCGGCGCAGATCCGGGATGCCGGACGCCAGAGCCATTACCGCCATGACCTCGGATGCGGCGGTAATCACAAAGCCGGAGTTGCGCGTGAGCGCGCCTTTCTTTTCGCCGATATCGAGCGTGATTCGGCGCAGTGCACGGTCATTCATGTCCATGGTGCGCGGCCAGGTGATGCGCTCGATGTCGAGATCAAGGTCATTGCCGTGGAAGATATGAGCGTCAATCAGCGCGGCAAGCAGGTTGTGCGCCGAGGTGATGGAGTGGAAGTCGCCATGAAAATGGAGATTGATCTTCTGGCTGGGCTCGATCTGAGACTTCCCGCCGCCGGCAGCGCCGCCCTTCATGCCGAATACCGGCCCGAGCGACGGCTCACGCGAGGTGATGATGGCCTTCTTGCCAATCTTGGTCAGTCCCTGGGTAAGCCCGATCGAGGTGACGGTCTTGCCTTCACCCGAGGCCGTGGGGTGGGTGGCGGTCACGAGGATCAGCTTGCCTCGCCGCGGAAAAGCCGGATCGTTCAGGATATCCAGCTTAAGTTTGGCGCCGTAACGGCCGATGGGCTCGTAATAGGCTTCAGGCAGATTGAGGCGGGCGGCAATGGACTCAATTGGTAATAATGATTGGCTCATAAAGGCAAACGAATGAGTCTAGCCTTTTCGCAGGGAAGGAGCAAGTCGAACGTCCATCCTTCGCGGCCGTGCCCCGATAACAGCTCGATTGGTCAATGAAACCACAACCCGAGTAACACGCTTGACTTCTATGGGATTACGCATGCAATCTAATACCGATGCGCTACGGTCCTGAACACAAAGCGAGAACACACAAGAGGATTGTCAGAAACGCTTCCCGTCGGCTGCGTGCCAAAGGCCTGAACGGCTCTGCTGTGAGCACCTTGATGAAGGCTTCGGGCCTGACCCACGGCGGTTTTTACAGGCACTTTGGGAGCCGGGACGACCTGGTGGCGGAAGCCGTCGAGCAGAGCCTGCAGGAGCTGCGTGACCGGCTGATCGCTGCGGCGAAGGATGCCAGGCCCGGCGAAGGCTGGAAAGCCATGGTAAGGAGCTATCTTTCTCTGGAGCGTTGCGATCATTTTGATGACGGCTGTCCTATCGCTGCCCTCGCCCCCGATATCGCCCGGGCGCGGGCGGCAGTGAAGCGGCGGGGCTCGGCTGCGATCCTGAAATTTCGCCAGGAGATCCTGCCGTACATGCCCGGGAAAGACGCGGAACAAAAAGCAACGAATTTCCTTGCCATCATCACTTCCATGGTCGGGGCTATCGCTCTTGCACGTACGATGCCAGACGTGGCTGTTAGGCAAGCAATTCTGAACCGTGTCCGGGACCATCTGCTCGCAAGTTTCTGAAATTTTTTTGTAGCGATAGGATGACTACTATCATCTCATTGGGGGAATCGTTCTTTTGTAGGATGACACTCGTCATCTGGCAAAAGCGGGAAATCCGACAGGAGGTCAAAAATGTCGCCGGAAACTATCTTTCGAATACAGCTCGTTTTAGGTTACGTTGCATGGCTACTTCTCCTCAGGGCATACGTCATGCCGAGGTTCAGGACGATGGACGTGGTAGCAGCGCAACGCGCCATCGCTACATTGCACAGCTTTCGCTTTTTCGGACTAGTCTTTATTCTTCCGGGCTTCGTCGGCCCCAATCTGCCGGCCGGTTTCGCTCCGTTTGCTGCCTACTGGGACTTCGCAACAGGAGTGCTGGCGATGCTCGCGCTACTCACGGTAAGGATACGTCCGCTCTTCTGGCTGTTCGTGGTTGCTTTCAATGTGGTGGGAGTGGTCGACCTGATTCTGGACTATTACCACGCTACGCGGGACGGCCTTCCGGCAATCGCGGGGCAACTGGGCGCCGGGTACGCCATCCCGGTCCTTTATGTGCCGCTGTTGATGATTACGCATGTGGCCGCATTCTATTTGCTGCTGCGCCGGCAGCCGAAGACGGCGCAAGCATTGGGCGGTGAAACGGCTATCGCCTGAGACCGCGAACGTCTGTGAGATCCCTGCCGGCGACGAGGCGAACGTCGCCGGCGTAACCGGGCGGACGAGCGGAAAAAATGGCGCTGAGCTAGCTTGCGGCATCCGGCTGGGCCGGTCTCTCGTTTCTAACATTGAGCGTTGCCGGCATGAACTCCCACAGACGCCACAGCGCCAGCAGTCCCAAGGCAGCCAAATTTGGAAACAGAAGGGGAGCGAAGGGCGGCGCGCCATAGACATAATTGTCGAAGGCATGCACCGAGGGGCCTTTGAGGTTGGCGGTGACATGCAGCACAAACCCCCAGAGGCCGATCGCAGTTTCAAGCACTAACAGAAGAGCGCACAGAGCTAGAAATCCTCGCGAGACTTTGATCAGCAGCGGCGTGAGCAGGAACCCGATTGCCAGTGCGCTGGCTGCTACCGGGACCCATTCCAGGGGATTGAAAAATCCATTTCCGGCGTGATCCATCAAACTGAAAACAAAATTTCCAGCAAAACCGCCCAAAGCCATGAACAGCACCCACTGGGCCCACTCCAGCGAGTTTGTGTCAACCATGCGGTTCAACAGCAGCAGGAAACCGAGACCGGTGTAAGCGAGCGGTGCTGCAAACGGCGCAGAGTAGGTAAGGCTTCTTAGCGTGCGCTCATAAAAAAACGAGCTGTTGAGGTGATAGAGCACGCCAGCCAGGCCAACCAGAACGGCGATCCAACCCACTGCGTGACCAAGAATTGTCCAGAGTGAATGCCGCCGTCTGGCAAAGACCAAGCCGATAAGCAGGACCACAGGCGCGCCCGCGGAAAAATAAAGTGGAACATATTCGGCCTGCTTGCGAAAGCCGTTGGTTGAGTGCGCGAGGTAGATGTCGATTGCAAGAAATCCAAGATTAAAGAGAACGAAGAGTTCCAGCAGAAACCAGGGCACCAGCCAGCGGAGCGGTTTATTTGCGGGCATGCTGCTTCCTCAGTTCCGCTGCCATGGCTTGCAGCTCCACGGTTTTCCGCAGCATGGGATAGTTGCCATGCCATTGCACGAAATCAGAACCGCCCATGAATGCGCCGTGTTTGGCCGTACGTCCGTCATAGTGCCAGAAATCAAAGTAGACGAAGTCAATCGGATGCGAAAATGGCGGGCCGCTGACGGTGCCATCGGCGCGCAGACCGTCCATCAGAGCTTTGGCCGTGTTTACTTTGCCGTTGGTTGTCTCGACTACCTGCTCTGCCTGGGCGTACACGCGCTCGATCAGGGGCGAGGTATGGCACTGATTGCAGACTTGCTTCATCTTCGCCTGCGCCTGCGCGTAGTTCGGACGCTTCCTGGAGATCGCATCGGCAAGGAAATAAGACAGTCGCTCGGAAGGATCATGAGTCATTCCCAGTCCATTGATGCCGCTCATGTGGCAAGTGGCGCAGGTGGGAACGAACATTTCCCGTGTCGTAAGTTTCTTCGGTTCGACCGTCAGGTCGAGAAGCTTTTCCTGCGCGGAGAACATCACACCGTGTTTCGATTCCTCGTAGATTTCGATCTGTGAATGATCCGGCCCGAGGTGGCATTGTCCGCAGGTACGCGGCTGTCGGGCGATCGCCACCGAACTGGTGTGACGTGTATGGCAGGCCGTGCAGTTGCCGATCGTGCCGTCATCATTGGGTTTGCCGATGCTGTGGCATTGTTCGCATCCGCTGGTCATCGCCGATGGCCCTTCGAGCGTGGTAAACGGATGTGGCGGACGTTTAACTCCTCCCGGCTGGTAGGTCTCGGCAAAATTCACCTGCTCAGGAGTAAATGCTTTCTCGCCGCGCACAGCGGCCCACGATACAGCGGCGTGGCGGCTGCGCAGGAATTGCTGATAAATAGCTTCATGACAGCGCCGGCAGTTGCCCGGGGTCAGACTGCTCACGATGGTGAATCCGTTGTGCGCCTTTCCGTGTTGTCCATCCGCAGGCTGGTGGCAGTCAAGGCAATTAATGCCTTTCTGCGCATGTTTGCTCATCTCGTATTCGTGAACAATCGAATATTGCGAGCGCGCGTGGCACTCGGCGCACTTTCCCGAGGCCCGCACGAACTCCGCTTTTGCCTGTTCAGTCTCAACGCGCGGCCGTGCGCGGTTGATCAAAAATCCAGCCAGTACCAGGGCAAAGGCAATTGCGATAGCGATAAAAACGGAGCGGAAAGACATGCGCGGCTCCTGTGGGCTCAATCAAACAAGTCTAGCGCAAGCGGAGAACTTTTCAACTTGCCTGACCTAAGAGTAGTGCGGTGCTCTTCACTTTCCGGCGCTCGAGCGCTCGCGAATCATTGCGCCGGTCTCTTCGAAACAAGCCGTCGCAGAAGATGGCCCTTCCACATCCACAATCCTGTAAGCACCATTACAGGAAGGAAGACAAAGCGGGTCGCGGGCGCATACTGCGGAAGTCTTTCAAACGGACTGTAGATGTAGCCGAGTATCGGAATGCTGAAGATGATGTGGATCCAGCGAAAAATCACCCGTAGTGTGCTTTGATTCATGATGATATTCCTCCAGCCTTCAATGTTTCTCGGTGTTGGGCGGCCAGTTGGGGGCTTCAACGCCGAACTGCTTTGCATATTCCGCGTTCAATCGCTGCCAGCCGCCAAATTTTATGGCGTCAGGGCCGACCATGCGGCCAATGGGAGTTCCGCCGAGAAGGTGATCCAGCACATCGAAACAGATGTGCCACCCGGCAGCACCCATCGAGATGTACGGGCGCGCGATGTTGGTCCACAGGGTCAGGCGCGTGCCGTTGCCGAGCGGATCGAGTTGCCACCGCATATCGAAGCCACCCCAGTTGTACTCAAGCAACTTGGGAGCGTCTGCGCGCGTCACCTTTGTTTCGGTGATGTGCGGCGCTGGGGCTCCCACCGTGGTGAGTTTCACCGTGGCTCCCGCTGTACTCAGGTTTCCATCGGCGTCAAAGGGAGCCCATTCGCGCAGATGCACAGGGTCGGTAATCGCCTGCCAGACTTTTTCCGGAGAATGGCGTAGCTCTCTGACAAGGATGAGCGTCCATTTCTCTCCGTCCTTTCGTACCTGCGCCATGTTGGCCGGTCCCGGTGTGTACTCCGCACGATTGGTCATCGTTTGTCTCCTGGTCGTTTTTTGGGGCGCTGTGAACGGCCCTTCCTAGTAGCGTGCCAGCTGGACGATCTGAATGAGGTTACCGCAGGTATCATTCAGCATGGCAATAGTCGAGCCGGTCACGGCGGTGGGCGGCATTGTGAACTCGGCGCCGCGGCCCTTCATCCGCTCGTAATCGGCTTTGATGTCATCGGTGTAGAACATAGCGGCAGGCTTGCCCTGTTGAACCAACGCCTGCTGATAGGCTTTAGCCGCAGGATTGTCGTTGAGCGCCAGCTGCAGCTGGGAGCCGTCCGGCTCTTCGGGCGAGCCCACGGTCAACCAGCGAAACGGTCCCTGGCTGAAGTCGGCCTTCTTGGCGAAACCCAGCACGTCTGTATAGAAGCGCAGAGCTTTGGCCTGCTCATCTACGTATACGCTGGTCAGTTTGATTTTCATTTCGTTTCTCCTTTCGACGGTCGCGGCCCAGGCCGCGTTATCTCTTCCTGTTCTTCTTTTTCGGTGATGTCGATGGATCTTCATCCATGCCGTCGAGGTGGCGTTCGAGAGCATCGACGTGAGTGGACCAGAAGCGGCGGAACTGAGCCAGCCAGTCATCGACTTGCTGAAATGGTTCCGGCTTAAGCCGGTAGAGACGACGTTGTGCGTCCACCGTGGATTCCACGAAACCGGCGTCGCGCAGCACGCGCAGATGCTTGGATACGGTGGGCTGGGGCATGCGAAGCTGCCGCTCGATCTCTCCCACCGACTGCTGTGACGAGACCAGGAGGCTCAGGATTGCGCGACGGTTTGGTTCGGCAATGATTTCGAAGGCAGATTGCATATTCTTTATATACTATGTAGAGTATATACGTGTCAAGGAATATATTCAGGAAAAGCAGCAATGCAGTGGCCCCCACGGCCACCCAGCACGCTGGAGAGCCGGCAAAGAAATGCTGGAAGAGCTGAATCAATTCTTCCTTCGTTGAGCTAGAATTGCTTCGCGTTGCCACAGATGAAAGGTCTGCACTCACGTCCGGTACGCGTGCGGACGCAGGCGCGAACAAAGTCCGGTTCCGTACGCTTTGCTTCGCTGATGTCTGCGCTGCTGATCCTGGTCATGGCTTCGTCGGCGTCAGCGTGTGTGGCCGGATGGGGTAGCGGGACTGGGGACTCCTGCCGGCGGTCGAACAGCCGGCAAGCTTGCAATCGAAAGCACCCAGGCGCCACTACCGCCATTCACCCCGGGTGCGGCTTTTACCTAAAAGCGCCGCCGGCCAAGTGTGGCCTGCGTGGTTTTATCCAGTTTCAATTCGTAGCTCTCCGCACATTCACTATTTCCACGCCGTTGCGCCGTGCGGCCAAAAACGATGCTGCGCCATCCGATTCATTGATCCTGGTTTCCTCGATCGGTTCTCCTGAGACAGACCGCGGACCGCCCCGCTCCTGAAATCAAAAGCCCGCTTTGCGCACTGGAGGCATACGTGTCTCTTGTGTATTTCCCTGGACGTCCAAAACCTGGCTTTTAAAAGGAGCTATCATGAAGACTATTTCTGGCGTTTTGTTTTTTCTGCTTGTCTGTTGCACGCCGGTTGCCTGGGCTCAGCGCAGACCCGCGATCGGTCAGTCGCTTGACCATTGGGTCAGCACCGCGGAAAGAGAGATTGTCCCGGCGGCTGATGCCATGCCCGAGGAGAAATATTCCTTCGCGCCAACCACGGGCGAGTTCACCGGTGTGCGCACATTTGCCGAACAGGTGAAACACCTGTCGGCAGCCAACTACCAACTGGCGGCGCGAGTGCTCGGCCAGCAGCCTCTCCATGGCGAACGGGATGAGACTGCTCCCGATTCCGTCAAGAGCAAAGCGGAGATCATGGAGTATCTGAAAGGTTCGTTCGCAGAGTTGCATCGGGCAGCGGCCGCCATCAACGAAAAGAACATGCGGGAGCCTATCACCGTTCCGTCTGGCAGCCGGCGGATGACGCGTCTGGAGTTTGTGGTGGACGCCGTTGCCCATTCCTATGATCACTATGGACAGATGGTGGAATATCTGCGCATGAACGGCATTGTTCCGCCCGCCAGCCGCAAATAGGTAGTTTCACGCTTTTAACATTGCCACCCAGCATCTCTGTTGGGTGGCATTTCTTTTGAGTTGGGGCATTGGGCGCAGCTGATAGACCGTGGATCAGCGCCGCGAGTCCGGCGGAACAAGGCTGTTGGCGCGGTAGTAGACCACCAGTTGGCCATAGTGCTCCCCGCTGTGCTCAATGGCGAACGTCCACATAGTCGAGTTGTGGGCGAGCCGGTTGCCAAAAAACTTTGATGTCTTGTCAAGTCCCGCGTCGCCCTGCTGTTGAATGACTTGCGCGCCGTCCGCAACCGCCTCTTGCACGAACTTCACCACGTCGGCCTTGGTCTTGAATGCGTCGCGGGAAGGATTGTCGCCTTCGCCGAAGTCAGGTCCGACATTGGATCCGGCAATCCTGCGTATCACAACAAAATCCAGCGCAGCGGCGTGGAGAAGGTTCTGGGCGAAGGTGCGCTGATCCTTCTGCACCTTGAAGTCGTATTTGTCTTCAGGGAAATCCTTCGCCATAGCGACGAGCTTATTTCCGATATCGTTCCACCTCTCCAGCATCTCCTCAGACCGGGAGCGCGCCGGAGCCGGAGCTTGATTTTGGGTTTGGGCCTGAAGACCCGTTGCGACGCCGCCAAGCAGGGTAAGCGCTGCCAGCGCAAGCAAAGATAGAAGCGATGGTTTCATTGTGGATTGCTCCTTGTTTGGATCCGCTCAGAAATAGTCCAGAGGTTAGACGTAGCGCCATTCGTAAGGTTTGAGCAAATTTCGGACATGCGATGTAAATCACCGCCCCCGGAGCGAGGGAGTCGGGCCCCCACTGCGAGGTCGTTGCGCGCGGTGAGAGAGAACCGCCTGCAACGGGTGAGGATGGACGGGAAAAACCGGCCAGTTGCTGTTGGCTGCAGACTGGCCGGAAAGGCAGGATCATCAGATCAATAAAATCAATGGCTCTTGCAGCCGGGGAACTGTTCGTGATCTTTGATCGCCACGTCAGAATTTACGCAACCAAAGAAGCCCATGAGCCCGGGTTGCGCTGCGTAACCCAGGTGTTCATCAAGATCGAAGATGTCTTCGATGGTCTTCAACAGCGAGTAGTGATTGAACGGAATATCGGAGACGGTTCCGGCTTTCAGGAAGGGAGAGAGCAGGACCGCGCCGGTGCGATCGCCGCCGTAGCTCTTGAAGGTCAATGTGAACGTCTGAATCTTGCTTGATTGCGGAAACGGGCCAAGGTTTGGGCCAGGCTGCTGGTTGCAACAGAATGCGCCCTCAAAATCAATAACGACACCACCGGGACCGGCCTCGATCGCGGCCCCTGCTTCATCGAAGTTGATGACCAGTAATCCGTCGCGACGAAAGGCTTCGGAACTCATGATCAGCGGCACCCATTTCTGCAGGAACAGGTCGGCCGAGACCAGGCCGCCCGGCTGCCCCGTAACACAGGGAGCATCGTGACCGTCGTCACAGAGGTTGGGCGTGATGAATACCAAATTCGGGGTGGTGGACTCGGAAGCCAGATCTTGGGGAAGCTGGTTGAGATTGACAACGTTGCTGTTGCAATCCGGCGAGTCAATGATGGAGTGAAAGTAGACGAACGGATTGTGCCGCGCAGCGTACTGATCTCCGAGAGGAACCGTGAGGGAAGGCGCTTCGGCGGCTTCGGTGTTATCAACCTGATTGAGAGGCGCGTGCCCGCAGGTCGCCGACTCGCGCTTGGGGTCATTGCCCATGTCTCCCATGTAGGCGCGCCAGGTTTTTCCTGCGGCCTTGAGCTGGTCAGCCACCGTCTTGATCGAGGCAGGATAAACACACCCGCTGCCGATCGCCTGCCCGTCTGGAGTGATCCCGGTGAGATTGAAGTCGGCATAGGTAAAGCAATCGTTGCGGGTTTCAGGAGTTGCCGCCTGCCCGCTGATCATGGAAATGTAGTTGTCAAGACTGGCATGGCCGGTGCCGAAGTACTGGTTCAGCAGAACGCCCCGGGAAGTGAGAGTTTTAGAAAGAAACGGGGCTTTGGAATTCGGACCAAAGGTGACGTCGAAACCTTCATTTTCGAGAACGATGACGAAGACGTGACGGATTTTGCCGTCGTTGTCTCTGTCACGGTCGTCGTTGGCGGCGAATGAAGAGCCTCCGCATATTCCGATCACAAGTGCGATCAGGCACACTCTGGCGATAAGTTTGCTCATGTTGCCTCCTAGGTTGGTTAGGGTGGTCTGGCAAGCGATTCGCCGAAGGCTACAGGCAAATGTTTAAGGGATCGTGAAGGCGGGAAGAAAATTGTGCGAACTTCTTTGCGTATGCTTTTACGCTGTTTCAGGTATCAGCCGTCCCGCTGAAGCAGACTGTGCGGATTCCCACCCTTTGCTACGAGCGCAAGAACAAAAATGCGCGATCTTCGCTAAGGATGGAGGGCCCGACATTGGTTTCGGCTAGCGGGGTTGGCCCCGTCGCAGGCTCCACAGTCCGCGGACGGAGAGGATGAAGGAGAACATCCCGGTCACGCCGAGGATGATGAAGGTCCAGAAAAACAGGAAAGCCCCACTGTACCTGGCGAACTCGCGGCCGAAAATGCCTGGGGGTGCCATGACGTGGACGATGGGCATCGCCATCGCAAGGATCGACCCAATCAGCATGATGATGTGCCCCGATCGCCGTTCGGCGAGAAACAGCGTTCCGTAGAGCCAGACGACCAGGATGGGCACGGCGACAAGGGTTGATCCTCCTGCCTCGGGCATGCCAGCCCTGGCGTGCAGGGTATCCTGCGCCAGGTGAAACGTCACGAAGAGGATCGAGAGCAGGGACGCGATGGTTAATATGAGGTTGTGCTTCATGGATATCCTCCAAGTCTGCAGGAAGATTACCTGATCTTCCTATTCGAGGAAACCTGATAGGCCGATGCTACTGGTGCGAGTGGTTTCGTGGAATAGTTCCAACTTATTGCCCCATCCCCCTTTTCGCAAAAACCGCGAAAGGATGGGGCACCCGGCGACCTACCTTCATGTCCACTTCAGAACGATCGCTGCGAACCATCAACACAAGATCCAGCCTGATGACACTTGCGGAAGGCGAGGACGACCAGCGCGTGCTCGACCGAAGTTTCGTTGCAGGCGGCGAGCGTCGCAGCTGCGCGGCTCGCGCTGGTGTGGTCCCCGGATTTTTCGTAGGCGTACACCAGCAACTGCAAGGAGAAGAGGTTGCGCGCATCCTGTTCAAGATGGGCGATGGCCCGGCTATAGTCGCCTTCGGCGTATAGGACGGCGCCCGATGCGCCATGATAAAACCTCTCAATGACGCTGTCATTGGCAGTCTGGGCCATTTGTCTGAGCCGATCAAGGTTTTGCCCGGTTGAGGCTTTGTCCTGCAGTCGCGCTCCGAGTTGCACGCGCGCGCGCAGAATATTCGCGGCCTCATGCTGAACATCACGTTGTATTGCCGTTTTTGCATTCTTAAGGGCAGCATCGGCTCTGTCCAGAAACTGCAACCCGCGCTTAGGGTCAGGCTGATACAAGGCCATCAGGCGATAGATATCTGCTTCTAACTGGCTATTCTCTCGTGCATGTTCCTTATCGGCGATGGCTTGAAAGGCACGATCGGCACCCTGCCAGTCAGATTCGCGGACATACGTCGTGGCTTCCCTGACGCGGAACCGTACTTCATCGATTTCGGCAGGGTGGAATTTCTCAAATCCTGCTGCATACTCCCGCCGGGCCTGTGCCTGCTCCCCTTTGAGGGAATATGAGTCAGCCATGCCGAACTGCGAAGGATAGAAAGTGGGATCAATTTTCAGGGCAGCCTGATAATGCTGAATCGACTCATCGAATCTCCCCGCATAGCGCAACATCTCTCCGTAGGAGTCCTGGGAATTGGGCTCACCGGGTAATGATGCTGCATATTTTGCGATTGTATCGACGGCTTTATCGTACTGCCGGAGGCTGGCGTAGGTATACGCTTTCGCATTTAACATGCCCGGAGAGTCGCCAATGCCTGACTGCTCCAGAACGGCCAGCGCATGGTCGAGCTGTGATTGACTGAACAACCACCAAACACACATATAGACGACCAACTTGTCTTGCGGATATTCGTGCAGTGTCTCGTTCATGCCGGTGATGGCATCGATGCTGTTTCGGTCGACGGAATCCTGGTGCCACTGAATGACAGCTCGCTCCGCGGGACTGGCAAACTGGCGTGTGGCAAATGCCTTCTGCTGTTCGGCAATTTGCTCGGCGGTATCCATACTAATGATTGCCAGTAATTGATGTGCCATCGCAAACTGCGGATCGGCCGCAACCGCCTGGTGCAACTTAGCGACTGCAGCTGGGGTCTCTAGACGCTCAAAAAACAAATTCACCGCTTCGTCGGCAAGGCGGCGAGCTTCTATGGACTTGGTCGTAAGTGGGAATGAAGGCCCCGACGCGTGCGCCGCAACAGCCGAACCCAGCAATGCAAAGGCAACAATGGCCGGCAAGGCTGAAAGGCGCAATACACTGGCGAATGCTGTTTTGCGCATGGTTAGTCGTCCCCTTTCAGCAGATAGTCAAGGTCAAATGGGAGTTTCTTGTCTATCTTGATGATTTTCACGTCTTTCGTTAATGAGTAAAGATCCACGAAGCCGATGGTCCCGCGAACAACTGAAACCAGATGCAAAACTTCTGCGTCAGAATTGGCAACCACGATCAGGCCAGGGTGTGCCTGAATGAAAGCGCGCACTTGTTCAGGCGTGGTGTTCAGAAGCCTGCGAAAGACAAGCTCTGCGTCCGGCGAGGACGGATCGCGCATGACGATCTTGATGGGCTTCCCATCCGTCCACGTCTTGGTTTTACCGTTCAGGATGTTGGCAAGTTCTTTCGTCGTGACGTTATCCGTCTGGTTTTCCTTATCAACGACAACGGCGAGTTGCTTGGCCTGGGCAAGCCCGGCAACGAGAACGACCATTGCCAACAGTGCAATGGTGCGTACATTCTTCACAATGCAGCGATTGTAGCGGTGACTGGAATACCGGCGTTAATGACCCAAGTAACCCGACGTTTGCCCTAGGGTCGGAGCCCCGCAAGGGGATGACGCGCTGAGCCGGCAGCGGGAAAAACTTCGGGGTCGATGCTGCGGTCCACGAGAGCATTTTCCTCCACACGAAAAAAGGCTGGCAGAATTTCTCTGCCAGCCGTGAGGGTCATGGAATCGCCGTGATCGCCGCAATCGCCGTGATCGGAATGACAGATCAAAGCCTGCAACAGACTGTCAGTGGCTAGCAGATTCTCCAAAGAAAAAAAAGGCTGGTGGAATCGCTCCACCAGCCGTGTGAGGGTCGTACGGTTTTTTTCTATTGTTGTTTGTTTACGGCAATACCACGTACAGGTGTCCCTGGCCTGGGGTTGGGTTGCGGGCCGGAGGCACGGGCAAGGAAACGGGGTTGAGACTGGGATCGTCGGCGATGCCGAGCGTTCCATCGGGAGCAAAACCGAGCGCCGTTACATTGCCGAGAGGGGCGTTGAACGGGAGCGTCGGGCTAAGCTGGCCCTGATCGGTCCAGACGGTATCTTTGGAACAGAGGAAGCTCCACTGATCCACTTCTACGGCGCCGCCAAGGTAGAGCGAAGGCAGGGTTGAAGGATAGTTGGAGACCCGGGTCTGGCAGGGAACCTGGCCGGTTGGTCCGAGGGTGAGCGCCATGGGAACGTCGATGTCAGTGGGAGGAACCGCAGTTCTGGTGGTTGATCCGCTGACAAAGGCGGCGAAGCCGGTGAACTCGATGGCATGACCGCGGCTCAGGCTCGGCGCTGCGTTGAGGATGACGGTCGGCAGACCGGTCCGGGAGAGACTGTTCTTATCCGGCGGCCCATTTTCCGCGATGTGCAAGTCGTAGCCGTTGAAGACCATGCTCTGCACGCCTTGTCCGTTGAGGGTTGTGGCCACCGGCTGGGCAGCGCTGGGAGCAGTTGCCGGGCTCGAGATCTTGGTGACCTGAGCGCCGGAAACCGGACCGACATAGAGAGAGCCTTCAGGTCCAATGGCAAGGCCAAGAGCAATGGTGCCCCGACCCTGGCTGAGTACGCCGCTCTGCGACACGGTTTCCGTGACCGGATCAAAGACAAACCTGGCGATTCCGTTGAGAGAACCGGAGGGGTCCGCGAGGTAGACGTTGATCTGGCCGGGTGTGCCGTTCAGAGGCGGCGCGTCGGCTACTGCCTGCCCCGGAATGAAGGTACCGTTCGGTTTGAAGCAATTAGTCAGCGACGCGGTGCCGATTCCCGTGGCATCGACGCGGCAGAAGCCCTTGCTTTCGTCGGACACCCAGAAGTGGTTGCCGAGGAAGACAAGCCCACGCGGGTGAGTGAGGCCGGTAGCGCGCAGTACAGCTCTGGTGGCGGCGAGCCGGCGATGATCGTTGGGTACCAGCGGCGTGCCAACGCCAGCCGGGCTGTCCACGATGCCGGGTTCGGCGGTGGGAGCGCCCAGTAAGTTGGTGGCAACGAAGGGAAGCACCCAGGCTCGGCCGGTGCGAACCAGCGGAGCAGCGACTTCGGGAGCCGGAGCTTCGATGGTTTCGTCGTCGGTGATCAGAATGTCCCCAGTTGCCGGATCGATATTGAGGCCGCGAGGCAGTGCGTAAGCGACGTGGAACGCGCTGGGCGGAATGGTGCCACCCTGGCTCCAGATCTGGAAGCTGGTGGAGTTACCAGAGAGGAATGCTCCCTGGGTAATGTTGGCGCGAACGATGCGTCCGCCGTTGGCGAAGTACAGCCATGGCGTTCCATTCAATACGGTGGAAGCCAAGCCCATGGGGAACTGAATGTTCTGGAATTGCAGGTTGGCAACGCACTGAATGGCAACGGTCAGGCTGTTGCCGGTGGGGTTGCAGGCGGTGGCATTCTGAATGCGCTCAGCGAATCCGGCCTGCACCACCCAGAGGTCGGTGCCGATCCACGCCTGGCTGACCAGACGCTTATCATTATCAGACTGTCCGACCAATTCCATTTTCAGCGTGCCTGCGGGAATGGGCGAGGGCGTCCGGGGATTCGTGATGCGATAGATATGACCGCTCTGGAAGAAGGTGACGTAGAGCTTGCCGTCGGGGCCGATTTTGGCCGATTCCGTGCGAAGCTTCGCTGTCGCCAAGCCAAAGGGGTTCAGACCGGAGCCAAGAGGGCCAATCATGTTCTCCACGTGCGCGAGATCGATGATGTTCTTGGTCGGATCATTGGGATCGATGATGAATTGAAACCTGTTGACGCCTCCGCCGGAGTTGTCGGCGACGAAGACGTATGAGGTGAATCCACCGGGAGCAAGATGATCATCAGCCCAGGGTTCCGAGGTGCCGTTCAGGAAACAGGTGCTGATGTTCAAAACGCCGTTATCCAGCCGGCAGAAGCCGCTGGCGCCATCTCCTACCCAGTAACTGGTGACTGCGCCAACTCCGCCGGGACCGGGAATGGTTACGCGAACCACACCCCGAGGACGAAACATGCTTGAGGGGGCGATGTTGGTGCTGTCTGTGGCGAATGCGCTGGCGACGGAAAGCAGGGACACAAGCGCTATCTGCAGCAATCGCTGCAAAAGTTTGGAGTTCATTGTTCGGTTCCTCTCTTATTTCTTCCTCGCCCCCTGCTTCTGTCGAACGTCAGAAACGGGAAGCAATTTCGTTGTTACGGGGCTGCCGGGTGGAAGTCCCGGCAGCCCTCGGTTAGGGGTTATCGCGTGATCGTTACACCTGAGGTTACGATCCCACCGGCGCTCGACCGGATGGTGGTCAGCGGCGGAGGCGGAACGTTGGTGAAACGAATCGTGAACACGCCGGTCGCGAATGGAATCACAGGACCCATTTCGCCCGTGTACGGCTGTCCAGTTGCAGGATTGATAGTTGGGCTCTCGCCATTAGGTCCGGCGAGGGTTACGAACAACCTGGCTCCAGGAGTGAAGTCGCTCGCATTAATGACCAGACGCGCAATCTTTTCGATGTAGCGCACGTGAGCAACCGTGATCAGATCTTCCACCGGATTGACCACCACTGTGATTGATGTCGAGGCAGTGGCTAAGCCAGCGGTCGAACTGGTAGCGGTTACGGTAAATGTGAGAGCTTGCGGCGCAACCAGGGCAGGCACTGTCGGCGCTGTGAAGGTTTGGACTGAACCATCAGCAGCGGTTGGCGTTAATGCCACAGCGGGACCTGCAGTTTGCGTCCAGGTGAAGGTCAGGGTTCCGCCGCTGGGATCAACTCCAGTGGCGTTCAGGGTAACGCCGGCTCCGCTAGCCACTGGGCTGGTCGGAGTTGCGGACGCAAAGACTGACGGTGCGGTGCCTGGAGGTGGAACCGCGATCGGCACGCTCAGCGTCGTCGTGCTTGGTTGCGTGGTGTTGCCGCCGCCAACCGTCAGCGAGAAGCCGAGGCTCAGCGGAGAACTTACCACCGGAGCCACGAACGTCGCCGTCGGGCTGGTCGGATTGGTAATGGTCACGACCGGATCTCCGGGATTGACAACTTGCGTCCACTGGAACGGCCCGTTGACCGGAGTGCTGCCCGCGGAGCTAAGTGTCACAATCGTGCCCGCGGTGATTGGATTGGTCGCGCTCGAGTAGCTGGCCACAGCCTGGGCTACGCCGCCGGGAGCATTGTTCGGTGAGCAGCCAACTGCCGGCGTCACGTCATCCGGGAACGGATTGAGCTGGCCGATCGACTGGGTGGTTTGCGGAATCGGAGTTTCTGCGCGCCGTGCGTTCAACTGAATCAGCTCGCTGTCAAAGACGCTGCTCGGTACCGGCCACGGCCCGGTTCCATTCACCAGGAAGGGCAGGTCGCTGAAGTTCGAACGAGGCGGCAGGTTGCCGGAAACCAGAGCTTCAGGGAAGATGAATTCCGGGTTTGGAAGCTGATAGTAGTTGAATACCAGACCGTTGTTGTTCACGCCTGGTACTGAGCCGCTGATCTGCACTGCGGCGTTTTGTGTTGGAGGCAGGAAGGTACCGCCGTTTGGACGGAAGCGCCAGCGGCCCTTCTTACCGATCAGAGGCAAGCCCTGCTCCACCGGGAAGCTTGCAACCCAGGCGGGCAGGCGGAACGTAAGATTTCCGTTGCAATCGATATCAATCGCGGAGATGTCGACGTTGCGCAGCGGATCGGTCATCATGCCTTCCACGCGGGTGCGGCGCGCCGCTTCCTGCGGGAATGAAGGGTCAGGGGTTCCACCTGCGCCTTGCAGCAAGACTTCAATCACCAGGTACGCCGGATCAGTCTGGGGGAAGGTAAACACACCCAGGTTGGCCACAACTTCCGTCGCTGACATGAAAGGCGTTCCCTGGCTATCCAGTTCCAGTGTGCCGATGACAGAGATGAAATCACCCACTTCGAACGGAACTTCCGTATATGGATCCTGCGGGAAAGGATTATCCACGGTCGGCGCATCGCCGGGCGCGTTCATCGTGTAAATGGTGCGGATAGCGCCGGTTTCGTCGCGAGGGCGATTGACTTCAGGGCACTGTGGATCGTCAGAGCCACCGAGATAAGGATCAACCGTGCCTGAGTTGGTTACGCCATCAGCCAGCGTCGCTGTCCAGGTTCCAGGAGCAACGCGGGGAATGCACATCGGGAAACCGGTTTCCGCGCGAACTGTAGGATTGCCTTGGTCGGCTGTGAAGCGTGTGTCTGGCGACTGGCCGGCGCTGTAGCGTCCTTTGTTCCAGATATTGCCGTTCAGGTCAGTGATCTGAATGGCAGGATCGTTGATCTGGATCCGATGGCCGTTGACGACAAAGCTGCCGTCGGCATAGTTGATGGACTCGATGTAACCCTGGAGGCCGTTGGCTGACTGCTGAGAGATGAACACTAGGCCGGCAATGTAAGCGCCATGCACGATATTGCCTTGAACGTGAATTTCATAGGTGCCCGGAAGTCTCACGCTATCGGAGAGCGCCATGCCGGTCTCTCCTGCCACCCCTGTGGGATTGTTCTCAAAAGCCTCTTCCCAGGTCATTACCGTGTTGGGGAAAACCACCAGTACGTTTTGTGGAATCCGGATCGTGTCGTTGTTCACCTGCACCCAGCCGCCCGAGGTCTTGCAGGCAGCCGGAGTGGGCGCCGACGGCGTAGGCGTTGGAGTAGCCACCGGAGTGCTGACTCCTGCCGTCGTATCCAGCGTTACGCCGACAACCGGGTCGCACAGAGCATCGACTGAGGCGTACTCAATGAAGCCAAGCGTGTCAAAGCCTACCGGTATGGTCTGGAAAGCCGGGATCGTAGCCGGCGTCGGGGGTGTCGTCGGCTTGGGCCACTGAGCCTGTGCGGCTGTCACGGCGAAGATCAGCAGCAGGGTGACGACTGCTGTCTGGAAAATTTTTGTTGCCTTCTGGTTTACCCTCATGGTGAAACTCCCTTCCGTCAATCTGCTACTTCCCCTGGGTCTTCTATTGCCCGTTCGTCCGTGATAGCGTTCGCACTCGTACTGCTGGCCCCGCCGCCCGCAAAAATGCGGCGGGACGCGAAATCTAGTTGTGCTGATTCTTCAGCAGGTTCTCCAGGAACGTGGGCTGTGGCGCGCCGCCACTCTTGCCCGTTGCCGGAACTTCCATTAGCTGCGTTGCCGCCTGTCCTGGATGCGCCGAGTCTTTCTGTACATTGCCGCTGCCGTCGGTCGGGTGTCCGTTCGGCGTGAACAACTGCGGATGATCAAACGGCGCCGCCTGCGCCACTGTGCGTGGATCGGTCAATCCATTGCGCAGGAAGTCGACCAGGTCCTGCTTTTCCTGCAGCGTGAATCCGATGGGAGCGATATCGGGGTCCATGATCGGGTTTTCGCTGGCTGTATTGAAGTCGCCACCGCGGTTGTAGAACTCCACCACCTGCTCCAGCGTCAACTGGCCGCCGTTGTGGAAATAAGGTGCAGTGAGCGCGACGTTGCGTAACTGCGGCGCCTTGAAATATCCAGTGCGGGCAATGTCATCGCCGCAATTCAACGGGCCCTGTGAGATACCATCACCGGGGCGTCCCGGGATGAGGAGGCTGAGCGTCGGATCGTTGCAAACGCGCTCGCGCTGAAATTCGCCGTTGGACAATGGCAGACCGGCAACCGGATCGGCTCCCGCAAGGCCTGCATCTTCTGCTCCCGGCCGCACACCGATGTGATAGAAGCCCGTGTCATAGACGCGCACATTCAGGTCGCCCATGATCATGCGCTCCAGCGGATTCGGACCAACCGTATCCACTGCTGCGTTGGAAAGTTCAGGTCCGCCGTGGCACACCACGCACTGGCCCTTGGTCTGGAACATCAGGAGGCCATGCAGCTGGGCTTGCGTCAGCGGCGTTGCGCCAACGGAATAGTTGATCCTGACGGGCACGGTCGAAACCGGCGGATCCTCAAAATTCACTACGATTGTTCCGCTGGCGTAGTCAACCGTGCCGTCGACGCCGGTGCCGGTGAAGCGGCCAAAGCCATCGTCGAAGGCGTACACGTCCTGGTCGCTGAAATCGAAATTTGGGTTCAGCGCAATCACCGAGACTGTGTAAGGATCAAGGCCGGGAGCCAGCTTGATGGTGTATGAGTTGCTCTGGTTGTCGCCGGTCAGCGTATAGGTCTGTTGCTGTTCGAGGTATTTGTCCAGAGGAGTCTGATCCGCGATCAGCGTGCTTTCATACATCTGGATGGCCACGCCCCAGAACAGCGAGAAGTTGTATTCCATCTGCGAGTAGTCAGTGGTGCCGGCCGCGCACGTCTCATGGTTCGCCGGATTCACCTTCGCGACAATCGAACCGTTAGCTGCCAGGCACAGGTGGAGCGGGAACCGCCACCAGTCAGCCTGGAAAGCTCTCTGGATCAGTTCCGCATAGCTCGTGTTCAAGCCTTTGTCCGGAGCGCTGGAGAACGCGCCCAGCACGCTGTCGGTCGGATCTACGAACTGCTTGGCCAGCGGCTTTCTGGCCAGAAGTTTCTTGCCGACGTCATGGAAATTGCGATCATCGGCTGACATTTCCGTGCTGCTGAGGATCGGGCCCAGAGCCTGCGAACAGAGGGCCGAGTTCTTCATATTGACCAACACCGGTCCAAGCTCGGTGCCGGTTTCGTCGGTCACCATCAAGTGCGTCTGGCCGTCACGGGCTCCAAACGGATTAGTGCCGTTGCACTCGTTTTGCGCGCGGCCGTCCCAGAAATTGCGGTAGTTGAAGACTGCATCCACCGCGCTGGGTGTGTTGCGTCCGGTCACCCTGCGTGTGTTAATCCGCTTGCTTGCATCATCAGGATCAGGCACGGAAAAGACCGGGTCGATCACGGTGGTATCGTTCTCCACGCTGTTGCGCGTTGTGATCTGCAAAGGATCTGTCTGCACAACCTTCTGTGTCTGCACAGCGCAAGTGGTTTTGATCGGAGGATGGATGCGCGGACCCGCTTCCATGTCAACGCCAAGCTTCGGCGACAATCTCGGATTCGGGTCGTCCGTGTCGTTAAGATCTGGAGTTGTGCATTTCGGCGCGTTGCCTCCGCCGGAACCGGAGTTCACGGCCTGACCGCCGGTAACGACAATCTGGGTGTGAGTGAGACCGGGTACCCCCTGCGAACCGGTGATATCGTTCGCGTCTGAAATCAGTGACAGCCCCTGGTCTACGTCCGAAACCTTGTGGAACGGGTAGTCGCCGTCATGGAATCCGCCAAAACCTGCGGTGGGGTTTCCCGGGTTTAGATGATAGTTGGGGGCATTGCCGATCTGGAAAGTAACGTCATTGCCGGGCTGTCCGGGATTGACTTGGTTGATGGCGCGGCTGTCAGCGCCTGCGTTGAAATGGCAGCTCGCACAAGCTTGCGTATCGTCGCTGCCGGCCTGCATGTCCCAGAACAATGCTTTGCCGAGTTGAATGGCGGCGGTCTTGTCGGCAAGAATTCCTTCAATGCCGAAAACCGGCGGAACAGGAACCGTGGATAAGGGAGCAAGCGGGCGGAGAGGAATTACGATGGTTTGTGTGCCGTTGCTATTGCCGTTCGCATTCTGTGCGCTGACGTGTCCGAAGTACCCAACTGCCACCACGATCGCGGCGACCCACACAAAAATGCGCAAAAAGGCTAGGAGCCCGGAAGACCGTTTCATCGTTTTTCTCCTAAATCGCTTGCGTGCCAACGGGTGCGCATACAGTCCTGCCCCAAGTGCACTGCAGGCCACATTTTTGTACCAGCGCCTTAGAAGTTCATTAGCTCCGTATTAAATCTTTTAATGACCTCACCGCACATTGCTAAAGTCGTGACGGTTGCTTCTACAACATTGAAATAAAGCGATTTAGTGGACGCTATTCACGGAAGAAACGACTCCCATCTTCCCGCCCAATCCGGCATATTTTGGGCACCAACTTAATCCGGATGGAGCTGTACTAATAATCATCCTCGCGTGGCCGTAAGTACCTGAGCGCGATTTCCAGTGGACCGCCGTTCGCTGCTGACCGATCACAGTCGCGTCCTGGCCTCCGAGGCGGTGAGCCACGAGAAAGGCCAGGAATGGCTTGCGGTGAGCGTCTTGGTGCGCAAAAAAGGTTGGTTTGTATTCGGCTTCCAAGCGCGCGAGGAAACTGCGAAAATAGGAGCATGGCAATCGTTGTCATCGGGGGGCACTCGCGAAGCGTGGGGAAAACCAGCGTGGTGGCCGGCTTGATTGCGGCTCTTCCGGAGTTCAACTGGACCGCCCTGAAGATTACCCAGTTCGGTCACGGTATCTGCTCAGCCGACGGCAAACCATGCGACTGTGACACCGGCGACGATCACTTCCGCGCGCTGAGTGACGAAAAAGACCTGAGCGGTGAAAGCGATACGTCGCGTTTTCTGGTTGCCGGCGCCAGAAGATCGCTGTGGGTACGCACGCGCCAGGGCCGTTTAGGCGAGGCAATGCCGGATATCGAACGCAAAATTGCCGGAGCCGAGAATGTGATCATGGAATCGAACAGCGTGATCCGCTTTCTGCAGCCTGATCTTTATTTAACGGTGCTAGACACCGAAACCGAAGACTTCAAAGATTCCGCGCGGGAATTTCTTGGTCGCGCCGACGCCGTGATTCTTCATCAGGCGAACGGCCGGGCGAAGTGGCAGAACGTCTCCATGGACGAACTGGCCGGCAAACCTATCTTTAGAATTGAGCCGCCTCCCTACGTAACCGACGAGATTGCCGGGTTTGTACGCGAGAAACTGGCGGCGAAGGCCGTTTCCACTCATTAATCTTGAACAACCTTCTTTTTAGGTCACGCTGCTGCTGTGGATTGGCCTCCGCCCTCCAGCCCGATCTTCGCGAACGCTATATTCATGAGCTGTTTGCTGAGCAGATTCAAAAAGAATTCGGTTACCTGGATCACATCGTTGAGGTCGCCGGCTGACACTCCGGCTTCTTCGGTGTGCGTGGGGGAGAGCGGCAAGGGCCGCGGCAGTTCGGTGGCAAGCGACAAAGCCGACTGGCGAATCGCCAGGCGGTTCTGCTCATATAAAGGTGTGAGGATCACCGGCTTGATGGTTTCCCAGTAGACCCGTAGAAAATCGGGCCACCGGCCAAAGTTGATGTAGCTGGTGTTGAGAAACGGCGTGCCCATGGTCTTCTTTATATCCTCGTAAATCCTGCGCGTTTCCGGAGGAGCGTTGCTCTCGTTTACCAGAATTGGCCGTTCCGGGTGGGAAGGATGCTCGGCCGGTTCTGTGGCGGGCCGCGTGCTGGCGCTGGGGTTCTCAAAAGCCTGCATCTGCGCCGCGCAGATCAACAGCAGCACTGAGTTGTTATAAAGATAAAGATCAATTACATCCTTTAGCTCTTCCTGTGCTCCGGCGCTGAAGTCCATCTCTTTGACTTTGCGGCTGAGATCGGGCACGTTCAGATAATTGTGGACCCGCGTATAAGACTCTGCAGCGATGCGCTGCGAGGCCGAAAAAAATTCACGCGTTTCCAGGGCAGGCTCAAGGGCTTGCCACAGAATCCGGAAGTATTCCGGATACGCTGCATACGCCTGGAACATGGGGTTGACATAAGGAATACCCAACGCATGTTTGATTTCCGCGTAGATCTCCGAGGTCGCACTGTCCGCTTCAGACTCCGGGATGAGGCGGAGCTTCTGTTTCTTCCAGGCCATACATGGTTCGATGACGGAGGGGGCAAAGAAGGTGTTCTGAATTACAGTAATTAACAGTCCGCCAACGTGGAAGGCCGGCTGGCTCTATCGCGGTCCCGTGACCGGTGGCATGGGTTGCTCCCGGCGTGGGCTCTCGGTACGCTTTTGCGTCCCTTCGGTATCGGGTTCGCGTACGAAAGAGGCGGATTTGGCGCCTGGCCGGCGCGCGCCCTTCTTCAAATTCTTGAGAACGTCGTCCTTATCCAGGTTGTAGTCTCGCGACAGGCGGGTGAGGGCCAGGGTCACAATATCGGAATGGTGAATATCTTCGGTGCCCTGGAACTTCTTGATATCGAGCCAGATTTTGTGCACCAGGTGCACATCTTCCGTCTTCATGGTCGGGGTGTGCGGGCCAATGCGGTAGGTCTCGACCGTGTAGTCTGGACGAACCACGTTGAAGACAAACTGGCGCTTCGGCTCCGGCATGGCTTCCCAGCCCTGACCCAGGCGAAAGGCCTGTTCCTCGCCCGTCATCTTGCTGGATAAACCTGAGACCACCAGCGACGATTCCAGCGAATTGGCAGTCTGTACGATAGCCGACCAGACGTCACGTGCCGGGACAACCAGCAGCGAGATCCGCTTACCGTAGCTCTCAGCGATGGAAACCGCTTTGGTGAAAAGCGTCTGCTCATAGTCGCTGAAGATCTGCTCCATGGCCAGATCGCTTACGGCGCTGCCGTATTGGGTAAGCCGGGCCTCCATGACCACGATATCGGTTTCATGCGTGTCGGTATTCTCGAGTGTCCAGCGCAGGTGGTTGAGCGTGTTGAAGTCGCGCACCGCCACCAGCACGTTGCCCGGGCGCACCTGCACGGTTTCGCGTCCGATGGTTTCCTGATGCAGAAGCTGGAACTGTTCCTGCATCTGCCGCTCGACGTGGGCGAACTTCCGTTTGTTGACCCGCTCGGACACGGTGAAAATGAAGAAAAACGCGATGGAGAAGGCAAAGCCGGCAACTGTGGCCACTTCCTTGGTGAACAGATTCACGATCGCCGTGGAGAGCAGCACCAGGTGGACTGAAACCAGGCCTATGGGCAGCTCGATATTGCCGATCCTTATATTGGGAGGCACACGCCAGCCGCGTTCGCCCTTGTACTTGAAACGCAAAACCAGCATCGCCAGACTGTTAAAGGTGAAGCTCCAGATCACGCCGAAAGCATAAGCTTCGCCCAGCACGTAGACGTTGCCGCGGCTGGCGATAATCGTGATCAACTGCAGGCCCACGATCAGGTTGATAATCCGGTAGCTGGTGCCGAACTTCTTGTGCGGACGCCGGAACCAGTCGGTGAGCACGCCGTCTTCTGATACCCGGTTCAATACGCCATTGGAGCCGATGATGGAAGTATTGATGGCGCCGGAAAGAATCAGGAAGCCCACTACCACGACGAAAGTGCGGAAAACCAGCTTCAGCACACGCGGGCCAACCATATACATGGCCATACCGCTGATCAGGTTGTCGCTGTAAACCTTAACGCGCACGTCATCGGGGATAATCATCACAGCCAGCAGGGAACCAATGCCCGTAAAGACAAAGCTGAAGATCGCGATGATCAGCGCAGCGCGCTTCAGGTTCCGCAGCTTGGGGCTGGCGATTTCGCGGTTCACCTGGGCCAGAGACTCCTCGCCGCTCATCGCCAAAACCGAGTGGCCGAAGGCAATCAGGATGCCGAACATGCCTAAGCTTTTCGCGAGATCAGTATGCTTCAGGAAGCCCAGTGCTTCCTCGCTGAAGTGCAGATTGGCGGGAATGGGAAAGGGCGGCAGCGGCGAGTCATTGTGCAGCACCGTGTAAATCGCCCAGCCCATCAGGATCACCACCATCACCGTGGTGATTTGCATGACGCGCAGCGCTTTGTCGCTGGATTCTTCGATGCCCTTGACGTTTTCCCACCAGTAATAAATCGTCACAATCAGCGCGAAGGCGGCCGCCGCGTGGTTTACGTTGAGCTGCGGGGTGCCGCCGTGAAACATGGCATGCATGGCTCGCGGAATCCAGCCATGCGCGTCGGCGGCAGCGAAGAGCTCATTGATCAGGCCGGCAATGTATTGCCCGGCAGAGACGCCGGAAATCGGGCCGGTGAGGATGTAATCGAACATGAGCGCGGAAACGCTCAGCTTGGCGAAGGTTCCGCCCAGGGCTTCTTTCACCACGCGGTAGACGCCGCCGCGCGTGAACATGGAGCAGCTTTCCACGTAGACGGAGCGCACCGCGAAAGCAAAGAGCATCACGCCCAGAATGAACCATGGTGCTGATTTACCTACCGCTTGTTCGGCGATGCCTCCGGCGTAGAAGGCTGACGAGCCCAGATCATTCAATACAATGGCGGCGGCCCGCCAATAAGAGATGAAGGTGAGCATGACCGAGGTCGCAACAACAATGCGAACCCGGTTCGAAAGTGGTGGGACAGCTCCTGAGCCTGCTGACATTTTTAAATGTAAACGCGGCCCCTGTTTCCTTCCGCGCTCCTTAGCGCGTTCAGGGCCGCTTTAAACCCCCATCCTCTTCCGGTTCGTGGGCTGTTCTAGTCTTCTTCCAGCATGCTCTCGGCCGTCTTGATCGCCGTCACAACGATCACCGGCACGGCGCCCAGCAGCCCGGCAAAAAAAAGATACTGAAACAGCGGCAAAACATGATGGACCACGAAGTTCACGATTGTCATTGTAGTCCTGGGCGTGTGAGGAATCAAAGAAAAGCGATTTTGTTAAAATCTGTGCTCAGTGCGCAACGTTCCCCACAGAGCCTGGACGCTCGCGTTGGTTTCCAGCGGGCTGCAGATACTCATCTTTCCCAAGCCGAATATCTATTTTCTGGCCTGGGTGGCGATGGTCCCATTGCTTTACGCTCTATTGCGCGGCCGTGGCGGCGAAGGCGAACTGTTTGATTCTGAAGGGCGGTCTCTGCGGCCATTCACTCTGTGGCAGGGCTTTCTCATCGCCTGGGTCAGCGGCGTTGTCTGGTATGTAGGAACCTGCTACTGGATTTATCCCGTGATGAACGGCTATGGCAGGCTGGCGGCGCCGGTCGCCCTACTGATCACCGCCGGGTACTGCCTCATCATGGGGCTGCATCACGGCGTGTTTGGCTTGCTGGTAGTGCTGATGGCTCGGCGCTCGACCCTGGGCATACGACGTCCTCTGCTGCTGGCCCCGGTCTTCTGGGTGGCGATCGAGTTTTTCCGCGATCGCGTCACCGGCGTTCCCTGGCAGCCGCTGGGGGGCTCGCAAATCGATAACATTCCCTTTGCCCGGATCGCGCAAAGCACTGGTGTTTACGGCCTTTCCTTTGCGGTGATGCTGGTGAACTGCGCCTTTGTTGCCGCTCTGCTGCTGGTCGGCCGGCGGCGCATCAACCTGTTGATCTCTGCCGCAGCCGCCGCGCTGGCATTGCAGATCGGGATCCTGGCCAAGCCGGAGCCGTTTGCAACCACCGAGCAGGCAGTGCTGCTGCAGGCAAATGTTCCTTTGCTCGATCAGCCGGAATGGACCCCCCGCTATTTTGATCAGACGATGGCAGACCTGGTAAAGCAGAGCGTGGACGCCGAGCCGAAACGTGCGGCCAACGATCCCGGACTGATCATATGGCCGGAATCGCCCGCGCCCTTCTTTATTGCTGATCCGCGCTTGCAGCGTTGGCTGGTTGCCCTGGCGCAGGAAAGAAATTCTTATCTGGTGGTCGGAAGCCTGGGCGAAACGGAGCAAGAGAACGGCAAGCGGCAGCTTTTAAACTCGGCCCTGGTCATGGATCCGAGCGGCCACATCGTAGGCCGGTATGACAAGATCCACCTGGTGCCGTTTGGCGAATACGTCCCGTTTCAAAGCCTGCTCTTCTTCGCTGACAAGCTTACCCGCGAGGTCGGCGATTTTGGCCGGGGCACACAGCGCAAAGTCTTCGACATCAACGGTTCGCACATGGGCGTCTTTATCTGTTATGAATCGATTTTCCCGGATGAGGTGCGCGAGTTTACGGCCAACGGCGCTCAGGTGCTTATCAATATCTCAGACGATATGTGGTACGGCGAGACCAGCGCGCCCGGACAACACCTGCAGATGTCGCGCATGCGCGCCATGGAGAATCATCGCTGGGTGCTGCTGGCCACCAACAACGGAACTACCGCGGCGATCGATCCCTTTGGCCGGATCGTGGCCAAGGCGCCGCGCAATGTGCGCACCGTGCTGCTGGCTCCTTACGCGCCTGACAACGAGAGCACGTTCTACAGCCGCTATGGCGACGTTTTTGCCTGGATATGTGTGGTAATCTCATGTTTAGCGGTGTTTCTGCGCTGGCGAATCGGCGCACGCACCATGATTGAAGCCCGCCCCGCGTAAATTATGTTTGAAGACCTGGAACGCGAATACTCCACCGTGCGTGGCAAGGTGCACGATCTGCGGAGCTATCTTTGACGCCCCCGTCCTGCGCAAGCAATTAGACGACATTGAAAAGCAAATAGCCGATCCCTCCGTTTGGTCTGACCAGGAAAAGTCGCAGCAGCTCATGCGCCAGCGCCGGCGATTGGAAGAATCGCTGGCTATGGATGCCGACCTGGGCCGTCGCGTGGATGATATCCATGCCTATTTCGACCTGGCGCGCGAAGGCGAAAACGAAGCCCAGGCCGTGATGGTGGACCTGCGCAAGGAGATCGACGACTTGCGCGAGATCGCCGACAAACTGGAAACGCAGACGCTGCTCTCCGGCGAGCATGACCTGCGCAATGCCATCGTCACCATTCATCCGGGCGCCGGCGGAACGGAATCACAGGACTGGGCGGAGATGCTGCTGCGCATGTACCTGCGCTGGGCTGAGCGCCAGGGCTTCACCGCTGAAGTAAACGAATATCAGCCGGCCGAAGAAGCCGGAATCAAATCGGCCACGTTCACAGTCACCGGCGACTATGCCTACGGACTGCTGACGAGCGAGATCGGGGTACACCGTCTGGTGCGCATTTCGCCTTTTGACCAGGCCAAGCGCCGCCATACCTCGTTTGCCAGCGTCTTTGTCTCGCCGGAAATTGATGAATCCATCCAGGTGGACATCAAGCAGGAAGACCTTCGGGTTGATACTTACCGCTCCGGCGGCAAGGGCGGACAGCACGTGAATACCACCGATTCCGCGGTGCGTATCACCCATATCCCGACGGGAATCGTCGTGGCCTGCCAGAACGAACGTTCACAGCACAAGAACCGCGAACGCGCGATGAAGATGCTCCGCTCAAAACTGTATGAGTTCGAGCTGGAAAAGAAGCGCGCCATCAGCAAGAAGCTGGAAGACTCCAAATTGGACATTGATTTTGGTTCGCAAATACGTTCTTATGTTTTGCATCCGTACCGGCTGATCAAAGATCATCGCACCAAGGTGGAAGTTGGGGACGTGGACCGGGTGCTTGATGGAGATCTGAAGCCATTTATCCGGGCATTTCTCGTCGCGCGGCGGGATCAGGGGAGCGGTAACTAGTATTTAGTAGTTAGTAATTAGTATTTAGTAATTAGTATTTAGTAATTAGTAGTTAGCATTTAGCATGAAAACGTAATCGGTCTTGCCGTCCCTCGATTCCAATGGTCTGGATTGCATGCTGCAGCGTCCATCACAAGGGATGGCTAAGTACTAACTACTAACTACTAAATACTAACGACTAAGTACCAACTGCTACCCATGGCCCCCATTCTTGAGCTGATCAAAAAGAATGCCGTTCCCGTCAACGTAATGCGTTCGGCCGCAAAGGGCGCGCTGCCCGTCTCGGCCGACGAGATGCTTGAGGTCCTGGTTTATCTCGCACAGCATCCGTTGTTCGGCCAGGACGCCCGCATGACGCTGGCCAAATGGGATGCGCAGTCAGCCATGGACGTCCTTCGCAAAGAAACCACGGCTCCGGAAGTATTGCTCTATTTCTGGCAGGACATGAACCGGCGTCCTGGGCTCATGCCCACATTGATCGAAAACCCGGCTATTCCTGACACCCTGTTGATGGAGCTGGGTAGCAGCGCTCCGAGAGAGATCGTGGTGATGCTGCTGGCGAGTGCGCGTGCGCGCACTGATCCGGCCGTGGTGGAAGCGCTGCTAGCCAATGAATACCTGACGCCGGCTGAAGCTGAATCATTGCGGACGCCGAGCACCGCCGAGCCGCCAACGGCGGTTCAACCGGCCGCCGGCAGTCCGGAAGAAGAAGCTGCCTTCCAGTCTTTTCAGCAGGAGCATGCGGCGGAGATCGCTGCTGCGGAAGACAAGCCGTTTGAACTCGCGCCGGAAGAAACGCCGGAAGAGGCCGCACCGCCCGCCGGCAATGATCCGCCGCAATCTCCGGCTGCCCCTGCGACACAGGCCGCGGCCGGTACGGCGGCCTCTCCGCTGCCCGGTCCGGCGCCCAACAGCGTCGACGAGTTTGAAGAAGCCGAGCAGAAAAAGCTCACGATAATGCAAAGGATCTCCCGGTTGAGGGTAGGCGAACGCATCAAGCTGGGCTTCATCGGCAACAAGGAAGAGCGCTCCATCCTGATTCGCGATACCGCGCGCCTGGTGCAGAATGCCGTCCTGCAGTCGCCCAAACTGACTGATGCGGAAGTGGAATCGTTTGCGGGAGCCAAGAATCTGCAGGAGAACGTGTTTCGCGAAATTGCGCGGCAGCGCCGTTTCATCAAGCTTTATCCGGTGGTGCGCAACCTGGTGAATAACCCCAAGTGTCCGCTGGACATCTCACTTACTCTGGTCAAGACTTTGATGGTCCATGATCTCAAAAGCCTGCGCAACAGCAAGGGTGTGCCGGACACAATTCGCAAAGTCGCCGCCAAGCTCTACCAGGAGAAAGCGTCGCATGGCGCGAAAAAGTGACGGTTCACATCGCTGACTTTGGGCGGTACTGATACGATTCTTATCCTGATTGCCGGAGACCACAGTGAATACAAGCGCGCGTGACGAGATCGGCGAGCTGCTGCAACGCAGCAAGACCATCGCCGTGGTGGGGCTTTCCAACGATCCGCTGCGCCCCAGCTACGGCGTTTCCGCGTATATGCAGACACAAGGCTATCGCATTATTCCCGTGAACCCCCAAATCAAGGGAGCGCTGGGGGAAAAGGCGGTTCCATCATTGTCAGATGTCGGTGAAAAGATCGATATCGTCGACGTCTTCCGCCGCTCGGAGTTTGTGCCTGAAGTCGTGGATGAGGCAATTCGCCTCAAAGTCCCTGCTATCTGGATGCAGGAAGGCGTAATTCATGAAGAAGCCGCGGCCAAGGCGCGCAAGGCCGGAATTCTGGTGGTGATGGATCTCTGCATCCTGAAAGAGCATCGCGCGCGATTCCGATAGAATCGCTGGAATCTTCTTCGGGCTGTTATCTCCGCTTGACCAGCGTGCCCGCCATCATGTCATGCAGGCCCTGCTTCTGCGCCGTGAAGCCGGCCATCATGTATCCAATGCACAAGGTGAGGACGCAGAGAATCCGGCCGAAATGCCTGCCCGTTGCTTTTCCGAATGAGATCCTTTGTCCTTGCAAATCCGTGACGTAAATTCTCAAGGCAAGCTTGCCCAGAGTTGCCTGGCGCTCCGAACTCTCCTGCAGGGCGAAGTAAAGCCACGGTCCCACCAGTGCGGCGATGATATTGATTCCTGGAACGAACGAAATCATCGCCATGGGGATGATCAGGATCAAGATGTCGAGCAGGTAGGCTCCCAGTCGCATCCAGAAACCAGCATAGATCAGGACTGCAGCAGCAACATAGCCTGCTTGCGGAGCATACGGCTGGACCGCGCCATATGGTTGCGAAGGCATTGGCGGAGGAACGCTTGCCGCCGGCGTCATCATCTGCGGCGGCTGAGGGGCCATCGCCGGAGCAGCACCGGCAACCGGCTGGTATTGATTCGGCAGAGGCGGTGGAGGAGCCGCCGCGGACGCCGGCAACATAACGGTGCTTCCGCAGTTAACGCAGAAACGTGACTGCGCATCCAGACGCGTGCCGCATTGACTGCAAAAAATTGTCTCGGCCATGGCGCGTAACTATAGCCTTTGCCAATTCCCTTTGTAAAGAAGGTTTCGAAGCTGCATGAACGGGCATTGGCTTAACCAATGCCCGTTTTGGCTATCTGCTGAAGTAGTTTCGGTTTGCCCCGTCATAGCGTTTCGACTTCATGCAGCATCTCTTGAAACCTGCGTCCTGAACCGCATGGGCAGAGATCGTTTCTGCCCAGCTTTTCCCGCAGATCTTTCATTCCGCCCTGGATCGCTCTGAAAGCCGCGTTTGACGTTCCTCTCAGAAGGGAAAGCCACGGCGGCGTTTGCTGCTGCGCAGGTAGGCTGGTTGTTCTTCGAATCGGAATTTCATGGTAGTTCTCCTTTGCAAATGACTTCGGCGCCCGCCACATCACGCGAAGGAGTAAAACCAGTTCAAAGTATAGCCTGGAATCTGCCGTCGAATGCAACCGGCGCACCTTTTACTGTGAATCCTTTTTTCCTGCTTTACCGCTGCGTTTCATAGCGTTTGGTCTCTCTTCAGCCTTCGCTTCATTTCGCCGCAGTTCTTCTTTTCTCTGCCTGATCTCTTCCATTCTTTGAGCTAGCAGCTTTTCGCGGCCTTCCTGCGTTGGATGGTAGTACTCGCGTTCGCGCAGATTGTCGGGCATGCACTCCATGTCGGCAACCTTGGAATCCAGGTCGTGAGCGTATTGGTAGCCTCTGCCGTAACCAACCTGCTTCATCAGTTTGGTCACGGCATTGCGGATATGGAGCGGCACCGGCTCGGCGGCAGTCCTTTCCACATCTTCAAGAACGGCGCCGTATGCCGTGTAAAGAGCGTTCGATTTCGGGGCCAGCGCGAGGTAAACCACAGCCTGGGCCAGCGCCAGGTCGCCCTCCGGCGAGCCCAGAAAATCAATCGCGTCTTTGGCAGAGAGGCAGAGGTTGAGCGCTTCAGGAGCAGCCAGACCAACGTCTTCAACCGCCATGCGTACAACACGCCGCGCGATGTAGAGCGGGTCTTCGCCCGACGCCATCATGCGGCCAAGCCAGTAAAGCGAAGCATCAACGTCGCTGTTGCGAACCGACTTGTGCAGCGCCGAGATCAGGTTGTAGTGCTCTTCACCCGACTTGTCATAGAGCAGCACGCGCTTCTGCAGCGTGTCTTTGACGATCTGTTCGGTAATCTCGCCATTCTCTCCGGCGGTGGCGGCGGCGACCTCCAGAACGTTGTAGGCGGAGCGAGCATCGCCGCTCGAGTAGGCGGCAATCTGCTCGAGGATTTCGTCGCCGGCCCGCAACTTCATTTTGCCCAGGCCGCGCTCAGGGTCTTCCAGTGCACGCCGCAGCAGAGTAACAATCTGCTCTTCCGTAAGCTGGTTCAGGATGTAGACGCGGCAGCGCGAAAGCAATGCTCCGTTGATCTCGAACGACGGGTTCTCCGTTGTGGCGCCGATCAGACGTATATTGCCGCGCTCAACATGCGGTAGAAAGGCATCCTGCTGAGCGCGGTTGAAGCGGTGGATTTCGTCAATGAACAGAATCGTCCGCGTACCGTAGGCGCGCGCCTTTTCGGCGTCGGCCATCACCTGCTTGATCTCCTTGATCCCCGAAAGCACTGCGGAGAACTCGATGAACTCCGCCTTGGTCACATGAGCGATGATCTGCGCCAGCGTGGTCTTGCCCGTGCCCGGAGGTCCCCAGAAGATGATGGAGCCAGGATCGTCGCGCTCAATCTGGAGCCGCAACGGCTTGCCCGGACCAACGACATGCTCCTGCCCCACAAATTCGTCCAGCGTCTGGGGGCGCATGCGGTCGGCCAGAGGTCGCGCACCACGATTTTGCTGGTCGGGAAGTGCTTGAAACAGGCTCACAGGAAAACCTTACCACTGATAAACACCTGAAAACACTGGTTACGTCCGAATTCAGGCTCGAAGTCGCGAAGCCTTGAAACAGAAAGGACCACTTTAAACCGGTGTACAATTTTAGCGGTTCCAATCCCTGAAGAAGTGAGATTCAATATGAAACCGGCTGCGGCGGCGATCGCAACGTTATGTCTGGCGCCTTTTATCGTGCTGACCAGCCAGGAAAAGAAGGCGGCAGACCAACCTCAGGCACAACCCAACGCTCCTTACACTTTCAGTATCGGGGCGAACATGGTGCTGGTGCCCGTTGTGGTCAGTGACAAGCACGGACAGCACGTGACTGGTCTCACGGCGAACGATTTTGAACTCCGCGAGGATGGAAAAGAGCAGAAGATCGCCGGCTTTGAAGAAATAAACGCGGAAAAGACAGCTGTCCAGCGCGTGGTGGTCGCGCCAAATTCGTTTACCAACCAGGTTGCTGCAGCCCATCCCAAGAAACTCGAGATCATCCTGCTTGATCTTCTGAATACCCCGGTCTCAGGACGAGTTGAAGCGCGCCGGGGCTTGGCGCAGTTTCTTTCGCAATCGACCGAGCCCGACACTCTCCTGGCGCTGCTGGTCTTGCGAGGGGATGGCGTGCAAATCATTCACAACTTCACCAGCGATCCTTCGGTCCTGGTGGCCGCCGTCAAGAAGGCTCAAGCGCCTGCTGCGGCGCTCGATAGCCCTGCTTTGAATACCAACGGGGGCGATGTGGACGCGGAAGCCCGGCAAATCCACGCCATAGTCACCGGCCAGAACGCTGCCGCTACCGTCGGGGGCAGTGCAAACCCCACCGGGGCACTCGTAGCCATGGAGCGGGGCCAGGAGGCGCTCACCGATAAGTCCCGGCAGGATGCGGATGCGCTTTTGACGTTGCGTGGCCTGCAGCAGATTGCGCGTTATTTCGCTGCCGTTCCGGGAAGGAAATCGCTGATTTGGGCTTCCACCGGCTTCAGGTTCAACCTTGGCTCCATGGCCGGCGAAGCCACTCGCGGCACGACAGTAAATGACTGGCAGCGAACCGCCAGAATGCTGCAGGACGCGAACATTGCCGTCTACCCGGTCGACGTCGGCGGTCTCCCTCCAGCGGTAGCATCGGCGGAGGTTCACGGCGAGATTCCGACGGCCGGAGATGCCATCGCCTCAGGTATGATCGCTGACCCGTCCACGGGCAAACATCAGACCATGGAACAATTGGCCGGTATGACCGGCGGCCAGGCTTTTTACAATCTCAACAATTCTGACGAGTTCTTCCGTCGCGCCAGCCAGGATTCCGAGCAATACTACATGCTGGCTTACTACACCACGAATACCGCTGCTCCCGGATGGAGAAAGCTCAGCGTCCGTGTGCATCACGACAATGTGCGTCTGCGCACCCGCAGCGGCTTTTTCTTCAACAATGCGGCGCGCGACCCGGAATCCACTCGCCAGTCCGATGAGTTCAGCGCTTTAACCTCGGCCCTGGAATCCACTTCACTCCCCATCAAGGGCGAGTGGACGCAAACCGAAGTATCCGGCAATCAGCGCAAAGTCCACTTTGCGCTCACGCTTCCTCCCGGTGCGGTTCTTCTCGATCGTGAACATGAGAACCGTGTCAGCGTCGATTTCCTCATCTATGTGTGGAATGCCGAAGGCAAGGAAGAAGAGAAGATTGGCCAGAGACTGGAGCGGCCTCTTACCGCCGATGAGATCAGCGAACTCCAGACGAAGGGTCTCAGTTACGAAAACGTGTTCACGCTGCCACCCGGCAAATATGACGTTCACTTCGTTGTCCGCGACAATCTCAGAGGGAAACTGGGCAGCGTGGTGACTCAGCTGACGGTGGAATAGTTCCGCAGCGTAGACCGTGGAGCGCAGCTCACCGGATTGCTATGATCCCGGTTTCTGCCGCTGCCTGGCCGCTTCATACAGCAGGATTGACGCCGCAATCCCGGCGTTTAGCGACTCCACCCGCGCGGAGTGTTCGATGGTAATGCGCTCGTCGGCCAGAGCGAGCAGTTCCTGCGGTACGCCTGTCCCTTCGTTGCCGATCACGATCATCGCCGCGCCGGCGAAATTGCATTCATGAAGTGGTTGGCCCTTGTGCGATGAAGTGGCCAGAATGCGTACGCCATGCTGCTTCAAAAGCGGAATGCTCTCGGCAAGCTTCACCCGGACAAGCGGCTCACGGAAGACCGATCCAGCTGAAGCGCGGATGGCCTTGGGATTGAAGTGGCTGACGGTCTTTTCACCCAGCAAGACGGCACGAGCGTTGAACGCCTCGGCCGAGCGGATGATGGTTCCCAGGTTACCTGGATCCTGGATTCCGGCGATGCCCAGCAGCAAAGGTCCAGAGGCCATCTGCTCAAGGATCTCTTCGAACTTTGCCGGACGAAGCTTCACCAGCGCGGCCACGCCCTGAGGCGCTTCTGTGCTTACGGCGCTCAAAAACACATCATCAGGCAGCAGAAGAGCTTCCACGTGGCTGGAGATCTGTGACAACAGACGTGCGGCGTGAGCGCGTCCGCTATCGCTGAAGAAGACAGCCTGAAAGCGCAACCCGCTGCGGATGGCCTCTTCGATCAGGCGCACGCCTTCCACCGCAATGGAGCCTTCGCCGCTCTCGTCCTGGGTAAAAGCGCGGCGCAGCTCTTTGACCAGCGTGTTCTGGCGGCTGGCGACGCGACGCAGCCGGGATTCGGCATCGTTGGGGAGAGCCATTCGTTTTGACATCATACTGATCCGGATCGCAATTAAGAAAGCCTTGCTCTAGGTTTTCTTCGCAAGCTGGTTTATTCTTAGTCGTTTGTTGAACGGCTAGGCATGTTTTTGGAGATAACCTGAAGCCTGGCCGGATCAATGTGCCTCTGGGGGAGTAGCTTTTGGCTGCAGAAATCGTAAAGATCAATCCGGAAACGCCGGATTTGCGCCTGGTTTCCTATGTTGCTGACCGCATCAAAGCCGGGCAGGTGGTCGGCATGCCGACCGATACCTTCTATGGTCTTGCGGCGGATCCTCTGAACCTGCGAGCAGTCGATCTGATTTATGACGTGAAGACGCGCAGCCGCCACAAGCCGCTTTCTCTGCTGATTGAAAGCGTGGAGCAAGCCGAATACCTCGCCCGTCCGCTGCCCGACGTTTTCTATGACATCACGCGCAAGTACTGGCCGGGTCCGCTTACGATCATCGTAAAAGCTTCATCACGGCTGCCGCTCAAGGTCACAGCCAATACCGGCAACGTGGCCTTACGCGTTCCGGCATCCCGTGTGGCCGTGGAGGTGATCCGGGCTGCCGGAGTGCCGATTACCGCAACCTCGGCCAACATCAGCGGAGCCAGTGAATGCACCACGGCTGAGGGCGTGCGCCAGCAGCTGGGAAGCCGCATCAGCCTGATTGTTGACGGGGGCACCAGCCCGCGCGATGTGGCTTCCACCATCATCAATATGAGCGAGCCGGGACGCATCAGCATTCTTCGCCAGGGCGCTATCCCGGAAAACGAACTGTCTGAGTTCCTGAACTGAATGGCCATCCGTCGCTGGAAAAAATGGGTGGTGTGGCCGCTTGTGCTCGGGCCGGCCGCCTTTGCCGGCGTGAGCTACTGGCGCATTACGCGCCAGGCGGAGATAAATGAAGCTCGTCCCGCCGATGCGATCGTTGTTTTTGGCGCCGCCCAGTATGACGGCCGGCCCTCGCCGGTCTACAAGGCCCGGCTTGATCATGCCGCCCAGCTTTACCATCGCGGTCTTGCGCCGATCGTGATCATTACCGGCGGCTCCGGCAAGGATCCTCTTTTCAGCGAAGGCGTTGTCGGTCGCGAATACCTGAAGACACTGGGCATTCCTGACAGCCAGCTCATCGCGGAGACGCAGAGCCCTGATACAGCCGAGTCCGCGCGCCGTGTCGCCAACATTATGGATGTGAACAATCTGCATTCCTGCCTCGCGGTGAGTGACGGGTACCACATCTTTCGCATCAAGCAGATGCTCGGACGCGAAGGCGTAACGGTTTACGGAGCGCCCCGGCCCAACTCACGTCCGCAGACTTTCTGGAAACGCCAGGAATCGGCGTGGCATGAGATCGGAAGCTACGCGCTGTGGCTTTTGCATCTCTCGTAGACATCGCCGCCAAGTCAATTCCCTGCGAATCAGTCCGCGCAGCTGCTTTTTCCATATTGGGAAAGGGCCGTTCCAAATTGAACTCTGTTCCAATAACCGGACTCAAATTTTCGCTTTGCCGCAATGCTGGCTTGCAGGCATAGGCTTCCCTGATGTTCATCGCCTGAGCGATGGAGCGGAGGCCCCATGCACAATTACGTTAAATCGTTACTGCGGATGTCGATTCTTTTCGTATTAGTCATGGCCGTGGTTGTTCTCGCCAAGCCAAAGCCGGCGTTAGCCTTTGCCGACTGCTGCCAAACCTGCCAAAACCGCTTCCAGGCATGCGTGAGCAGTTGCACCGGCACTCCTCTGCAGATTGCAGCTTGCAGAGCCGCCTGTACGCGTCAGGAGCAGTTCTGTATTGAAGTTTGTCCTGCCTGCCTCGGAGACTAAGCAGGTTCTGGTTCTTCACAACTGCAGCATTCCTGGGGAGAGTTCGCTGCCGACGGTGGACTTTCCTTTTCAATCCATTTGCTGAATCAAGAAAGGGGATGTGAATATGCCGGAGACCGTTGACACCAAGAAAAGAGGGATGGGAAAGAAGATTGAGCTTGCCGCCAATATCGGCATTGTTATCACCGCAGTACTGGTCATCATTCTTTTTGTCAGGAATTACGCGCAACGCCAGAACGACCCCACGCGCACCGTGGCACTGGGCTCAAAATTTGCGTTGAAAAACGTAAATTGGCAGGCCAACAACAGGAATCTGGTGTTTGCCGTTTCCACCACCTGCCACTATTGCACGGAGAGCGCCGACTTTTACCGCAAGCTGGTGGAGCAATGCAGGCAACAGCACGTGCACACCGTCGCGGTGCTTCCTCAGTCTCAGGCGGAAGCACAAGTGTACCTTGGGGGAGAGGGCGTGACCGTTGACGAGATTCGCCAGGCTCCTTTATCCGAGCTTGATATTGCGGGTACGCCGACTCTGGTGCTGGTGGACCAGACCGGCATCGTCAAACATGTCTGGGAAGGAAAGCTGCCAAGCGCGGAAGAAGAAGATGTGGTCACAACCTTGATCCAGCCGATTTAGGAAATCGCGGTATCGGCTTCCGAATCACCAGACAATGTCAGCAGCGGGAAACTCCTTACTCTCCGTCGCTGAAATGGCGTAGCGCGATCGGGTTACGACGCTGTTGTGACCAACGGCTTCCCTGCGTTGTGCGTCTTATCTCACGTAGTCTTCCTAACGACGAAAATGCATTTGGCGAAGCAGGGAACGCCGACGATTGCGCTGATCGCACGTTGAGATTCTGTGTGCCAACAATGTGGATTCCGCTTGCCCAAGCAAATCCAATGCTGATTTTGGGAAGACGAAACAGCCAGTGAACCGTCTTTTTCTATGCAGGAGGAGGAATTATGCCTGGTACTCCGGTTGATACCGATGTTCTGATCGTTGGCGCAGGGCCTGTCGGTTTGTTTCTGGCCAATGAATGCGCTCGCCGCGGGCTGAGATGGCGGCTGGTTGAGGAGCGTGCTTCGCAGTCAGAATACTCCAAGGCGCTGGCCATCTTTCCCCGAACGCTGGAGATCTTTGACATGGCCGGACTCGCCGGCCCATTCCTGGAAAAAGCCAACCGTGTCACATCGGTCGTTGTGGTAACCCACGGACGCCGGCTTGCGCACATGGAATTCAAGCCTCAGGAAAGCCCATATCCATTTGTCGCTATGGTTCCCCAGGATGTGACGGAAAAATTGCTGGTGGACCAACTGCTGCGTAAAGGCGGTTCGGTGGAATACGAAACCAAATTCGTTTCGGCCGCCGAGCAGCGGGATTTGGTGACCGTGACCCTGGACCACAAAGGCACTCAGACCACGCTCCAAGCCGCGTATGTGGTTGGCTGCGACGGCGCACACAGTGCCGTTCGCCATTTACTGAACCTGCCGTTTGAAGGAGCCGAGTACGAAGACACCTTCCTATTAGCCGACATCGAAACCAACGATTCGCTTCCCGCGAACGAGATGCAGCTTTGTCCCAGCGAGCTGGGCCCGGTGGCGATTTTCCCCATGAGCGCCACGCGCCGGCGTATCGTCGCGTCAATCCAGAAGACAGAAGGGGACGCACCATCTCTTGATCTGGTGCGCAAGGTGCTGGCCGAACGCGCACCCAGCGGCCTGGAGGCACGCGGACTGAACTGGAGCAGTTATTTCCGCATCCATCATCGCCAGGTAGCGCGTTTACGTGTTGGGAGATTCTTCGTCGCCGGCGATGCCGCGCACATCCACAGCCCGTTCGGCGGACAGGGAATGAACACGGGGTTGCATGACGCCTGGAACCTGGCCTGGAAGCTCGACCTTGTCCTGCGCAATCACGGCAGTGACGAGCTGCTCGAGAGCTACAGCGCCGAACGCCGCCCGGTGATCAGGAATGTGATTGAGATCACGCATTTTCTTACCAAGACATTGGGAACGCCGAGCAAGCTGGCGCAGGTTCTGCGTGATGCCGTTATACCCATGGTGTCGCGCCTGGCGCCTTTTCAGCATGCCTTTGTGCACAGGCTGTCAGAGCTGGGCATCGCCTATCGCGGAAGTCCTATTGTTGAAGGAGCCGGCGAGCGTTTCTGGGACGATTCCTTGCACGGAGGAGCGGGCATTCGCAGCCGCTTCCTTCTGATCTTCGATAGCAGTGCCGACCCGGCGTTCACAAAAGCCGCCGGCCAACTCGCTGACTCATTCAAGGACGTCATGGAGCTGCGCGCGCTCGGCGGACACGGAATCACGCTGGTTCGTCCCGATGGCTATGTCGCTTATTCTGCTCACCGCAGCCAAGGAGCTCCAGCGCTGACGGCGATGAGATCAGTTCTGGAGCGTCAGCTCGGCACAGTGGCCAGTTCCTCGTAAGAGGAATCAGTATTCTCAAGTCAGCAGCCAGGCCATGCCGACCGTCGCAATGGTGCTGAACAGGTTGACCAGGTCATTGTCCAGCTTGCCGCGACGCTCAAAAACTGCCCCCAGAAGGCTGTCGATCACTGTACCGAAGAATCCTGCGGCGATGATCGGCACAGCGGCGCGGCCGGGAACCAAACGCGTCACCACCGCTACCAGGGCCACAGCCCCTGCGCTGACTACGGCTGCAAGCGTGCCAAACACGCTGATGCCGCCATCAGTGCCGGGCGGAACCGGCTTGAGTGTGGTGATCAAAACGGTCTTGCCGGGGAAGGCCATTCCAATTTCGCTGGAGCCGGTGTCAGCGGCAGCTTCGGCCAGGGCCGCCAGGGCCAGCACGGGCCATCCGGCGTGAGCGATGGCGACAACCAGCGCAGCGACGCCTAAGTTGGCCATGGCCTGCGCGGCCGTACGTCCCCCCGCCGGCTCCGCCGTTCGCAGCTCCTGTTTGCGTCGATATCCAACACGGGTTGCAGCCAGGGTGACGACAAACACCATCAGCAGGGCAAGAAACATTCGGAGATCGCGGACAGCCATGATGAAGGCCACCGCCGACCCGGCCAACGCGCCGCTCAAATTGACCCCTCCCGCGAACCAGGCCAGCAGCGCGAAGACCGTCGTGATCGCGAGCGCGGAGAGAAACCGTTTTTCATCTGGAGGAAATTCAGCGTGGTGGAGTAACTCAAAAGAGGCGACAATAGCCGCGGCAAAAGTGAGCGCCAACGTATCGGCCAGCCTGAATGGACGCGAATTCTGCAGTCTTGCCTCCGGCAGCTTCCCGGGCTCATGGCGGCATGGAAGCTCTCCTAGCGCATCGTACACAAGAAAGGCTCATCTAGGAACATCCGAGCCAAACCCAGAGGTGCAACGATGGCGGCTTCCGTGTGGACGGGATATTTGACTTTCGGACTTATATCGATGCCGGTCCGGCTTTTTTCCGGCGCTCGCGGTACGCGCATCTCTTTTCATATGCTGCATCGCGACGACAATACGCGGGTGAAACAGCAGCTTTATTGTCCGCAGGATGAAAAAATCGTCGATCGCAATGAGATCGTAAAGGGCTATGAGTTTCGCAAAGGCGAGTATGTGGTGGTGGAACCTGCGGAGATCAAGAAGATCGAACCAAAAACTGCCAAGTCGATGGAAATTCTGGAGTTCGTAAAGCAGGAGGAGATAGATCCCGTCTACTTTGAATCGTCCTACTATCTGGCGCCGGAGGAAGCGGCACGAAAACCTTATGCGCTGCTGGTGAAAGCGATGAAAGACACCGGATACGTAGGCATTGCCAAGCTGGCGATGCACAACCGTGAATACACGGCATTCCTGCGTCCCTATGAAAAAGGATTGATGCTCCACACCATGTATTACAAAGACGAGGTCCGCGAAGCGCCGGACTTTGGCGCCGAACATGCCAGCCTGAAGGATGGCGAGGTGAAGGTAGCGCACCAGTTGATCCAGGCGCTGGCGGCCAAGTGGGATCCGGCCAAGTATTACGATACTTTTGAGGAGAATCTCAAGAAGTTGATCAAAGCCCGCATGGAAGGCAAGGAAGTGGTTGCTGCGGAGAAGCCCAAGCCCGCGGCTGCCTCCGCCAATCTGATGGAGGCCCTCAGGCAGAGCCTGGCGGAGATGGAAGGGAAGAAGAAAGGTCCGCAACGGGTTGAGGCAGCACAAAGGGAATCCGCGATCGAGATTCGCCCCAAGCCTGGTGCAAAGAGAAAACCGCCCAGACGGGCTGCTTGATGGTTACTAGATCCTGTGTTTTAAATGTCTTAGCCCAATCCAACCAGAGCGCGGACCAGTCCCTGCTGGTACAATGAAATCCTCTGCAATAATTCAACTTATTTGCGTTCAAACCGGTAGGACCGGCGGAGTCTTAATGAAGTCACGTTTCCAGGTGTTGTGGCTGGTAGTTGGCGCAGCTCTATTTTTGCTGCTGACAACGGGCTGCAATGATAATTTGCGCCAGTTTATTACCCCTATTCCGCCGGCAACCGGCGATCCGAAAGCTCCTGCGAACGCTGTTACCCTTTCCACGAACCCCTCCGGTAACGGCAGCAATATGCACATTAATGTCTCCGGCGACACCAACGTGGGTGTTGTCTCAGTGGGTATCAGCCCGGTCTTTCTGGGCAAGAACGGAGGCAATGCTTTTGTAATCAACAGTGGTGACGCGAGCAATCCGGCGACGGTAACCGTCTACACGGCGCTGTTGCCGCAGAGCGCTATCGTAAGTACCGTCACTTTACCTACGACGGCCAAGCAGCCGGTTGCAGGAGGCACCAGCAGCTCAGGCAATACATATATTGTGAATCGCGGAAGCAATGATGTGAGTGTCATCGCAGCAGGAATACAGGCGGTGACGGTTCCTTCCATTCCCGTCGGGACAGAGCCGGTAATGATTGCCGGCAATGCCACGAACAATCAGATCTTTGTCGTAAACCATGGCAGCGGCAACGTGACGCAGATCTCAACCATCGACAACACCGTGGTAGGAAATATCACGGTTGGGAAGTCCCCGATATGGGCCGTGATGAGCGCTGACGGTCTTTTCGTTTTCGTGGTAAACCAGGGTGACGGCACAGCAGCAAATCCCGGTTCCATCAGCGTGATCGATACTTCCTTGGGAGCTACTTCACCCAATGCCGTGATTGCCACCATTCCCGTGGGTAACACTCCGGCAACGTCCTTGCCGAACTTTGCTTTTTACCAGCCGTCATTGCAGCGACTTTACGTGAGCAACACCGGTGAAAGCACCATCAGCGTGATCAATGCAAACGGCATCAGCTCGACCAATCCTCCGGTAAAACTGAAAGATATTACGGTATCCGGCAATCCCACCTCGGTTACAGCGTTGGCCAACGGGACCAAGGCCTATGCGGCGTTGGGGAACTGCCCTTCCTCTGCCGGTTCGCCGGTGAATCACATAACGATTCTCTCCGTACTGCCGACCTGCACCGGAAATCTGGTGAGCGTGATCGATGCGGAAGCTTTGGTTGAAACCAAAACCATCCCTGTGGGTACCGGAGCCGTTTCCATCGATTCGTCCTTCGATTCTTCCAAAGTCTTTGCCGTCAACGCGAATGATTCAGTCACCAATTCCACCGGGACCCACGCAGCCGGCACCATCTCCGATATTCGCACCAACACTGACTCGGAAGTCATACGCATGCTGGCGCCGCAACAGGATCTCACCTGCCAGGTAAGCGCAACGATGTTCTGTCCCGTGCAAACACCGTTCAAGGTTCTGGCTTTCCCATAAGCAGAAAAGATGTGCGAAAAAAAAGGGGGCGGCAATCGCCGCCCGGATGTTGGAGTTCGAAGCCGGATATTAACTCGGCCGGTTGTCGGCCCGGCGTCTGCGCCCATACCGCATCGCGATGTTCATGAATACGTTTCCGCTGTTGGTGTCAAAGCACATCACCAGCGCTTCCTGGTCCTCACTGCTCTTTTCACCCAGATCCTCGGCATGGACTACCGGGGGATAAATCTTGAAGTGAAAACCCTGGTCATTGAGCGCGGTCACAGCGCTGCCGATCACCATGTTGGCGAGCTCGCATACGGTCTCACGCGCGACTTCCTCGCTCTCCGGCATCGGTGAGCCTGCCAGGTAGCTGGCGACCTTGGCGGCCGTCGGGCTGTCGATGTCAAAGATGATGCGGCCTTCGATATCGCCCTTGATGGTCACCAGTGACGCCACGCCTTTGCGACGGTAGGCCTCTTCTTCCATGGTGACATCACCGATGCGCGTAGGCGATTTAAGCGTCTCCGCCAGCACTGCGTCGGCCGCGTTGATGAAAGGTTGGATCAGCTCGATCTTCATCGTGTCAGTTTCCCTGGACGGCGGGTGTAGCCACGGCCGCATCGTCGCCCATCACGTACTTGATCACTTCATACAGAATTTCCGATTTCACCGGCTTCTGCACAAAGTGGCGTGCGCCTTTTTGCAGCGCGGCGACAATGTTCTCCTGGTAGCCCACGGAAGAGACCATGACGATGCGCGCCTCTGGATGCGACCGCACAATGCGTTCGGCCGCCTCAATGCCTTCCATTTGCGGCATGGTGATGTCCATCAACACCATGTCCGGCATGGTGCGGTCATATTCCGTGATGGCGGTACAGCCATCGCCGGCTTCGCCGGCAATTTCGCCGCCGAAGGACTCCACCATTTTTGCCACGTTTTTGCGGGCAAAAACCGAATCGTCCACTACCAGGTAGCGGATCGGTTTGCGATCTTTGCGAAGCAGGGTAGGAAACGTTTCCATAATCATTGTTCTCCTCGCGACTCCAACTAAACTTTTACTGTGCGGGCAATCTTTTCCGGATTGCACTGCATGGTCAATGTGTTTGCCAGCATGTCGAGCGGGACAACGCGCATCGCGTGGCCGCGTTCAATCGCCGCTTTAGGCATGCCGAAGACGGTACAGGATTCTTCGCTCTGGGCGATGGTCAGACCGCCCGCGTCCTTGATCAGACCGAGTCCATGAGCGCCGTCGTCGCCCATGCCGGTCATCAGGATTCCCATGGCCCGGCTGCCGAACTCCTGGGCGACCGAGCGAAAAAGAATGTCCACGGAAGGCCGGTGGCCGTTCATGCGCGGCTCATCTGACAGCACGACGGTATTCCCCAACGGCATGCGCCGCACCTTGATGTGGCGATCGCCAGGGCATACCAGCGCGCGGCCTGCGATCAGCAGATCGCCCGACTGCGCCTCTTTCACGTCGATGGCGCAGCATTCATCCAGCCGCCGTGCGAACATCTCAGTAAAGCCTTCCGGCATATGTTGAACCACAACAATGCTTCCGGGGAAGTCACCGGGGAGTTGCGCCAGCAGATACTGCAGCGCATTGGGTCCGCCGGTCGAAATCCCGATGGCAACAATCTTGGTGGCCTCGCGACGCAGACGCATCTGCGGCTTGTGCGGCTTGGGCCGGTCCACCACCACCGGCGCCGTGGTATACCGCATCTTGCTTTTGGCTGCGACCTTGATCTTGCTGATCAGGTCCACCGCAATCTCATCCATATGGGCCGAAGCCGCATCGCGCGGCTTGGCCACGAAATCAAATGCGCCCATGGCCAGGGCTTTGAAGGTCGCGCTGGCGCCGTCGGTTGTCAGGGCGCTCACCACAATCACCGGCACGCGGAAACGGCGCGTAATCTCGCGCAGGGTTTCCATGCCGTCCATGCGCGGCATCTCCAGGTCCAGCGTCACCACGTCGGGCCGGAGATCTTCGATCTTTTTCAAACCAAAAGCGCCATCCATTGCTGTGCCTACAACTTCAATCTCACTGTCGCGCGCGAGGATCTGCGGGATCAGCTTGCGCATCAATGCCGAGTCGTCAACCACCAGAACCCGTAACCGTTGACTCATGCCGTGGCCCCCACCATCTGCAACCTGCCGAGCTTTGCAACCACACTTGAGAGATTCAGGATCAAGACTACGGTGCCATCGCCGAGGATCGAAGCACCGCTCACAAGGTCTGTCGCCACCAGGTGGTCGTCCATTGCTTTGATTACCAGTTCTTCTTCGCCGACCAGCTGATCCACTACCAGACCAAACTTGCGTTCATTGGCGGAGATGACGACCACAAACATCTTCGCCGTTTCCGCCATCTGATTCGCCAGCTGGCTCAGATGCAGAATCGGCAGAACTTCATTGCGCAACTGCATTACGTCGTGATTGTCCACCCGATGCAGCGCCGATTGGTTGGTGCGGGTAATCTCCACCACTGACGCCAGCGGTACCGCATACAGGCGGTCTCCGACGCGGAAGAGCAACGCGTTGATGATGGCCAGCGTGAGCGGAACTTTGAGATAGAAAGTGGTGCCTTTGCCCGGGGTGGTCTTGATGCTGACCGTGCCTTTCAGCTTTTCCAGAACGGTCTTCACCACGTCCATGCCTACGCCACGTCCGGAGATGGCAGTGACTTGTTCGGCAGTGCTGAGCCCGGGATGGAAGATCAGATCATTGATGTCCGCTTCGCCCATCAGGGCCGCATCGCCGGGTTTCACCAATCCGCGTTCTACTGCTTTGGCGGTGATCTTGGCGCGGTCGATGCCGCGGCCGTCGTCATTCACCTCAATCACAATCTGATTGCCCTGGTGATAGGCATCGAGCGTTACCGTGCCGTGCGCCGGCTTGCCGTCATTGATGCGTTCGGCCGGAGACTCGATACCATGGTCCACGGCGTTCCGCACCAGGTGTGCCAGCGGCTCCGCCAGCATATCCAGAATGCTCTTGTCGAGATCGGTATCCTGCCCGGTAATCACCAGGTTGACTTCTTTGCCGCACGATTTGGCTACATCGCGAACGACGCGCGGAAAGCGGCGGAACAATTGCTCCACCGGTACCATGCGGATCTTCATCACCGATTTCTGCAAATCGTTCATGATGCGCGCCTGAAAGGCCATGGCATCAGAAAAGCGCATCTTGAGCGGGTCTTTGGGATAGCGCCGGTCAAATTCGTTGATGGCCTGGTGCAGCATGCTCTTGGCGATGATCAGCTCGCCCACCAGGTTCAGCACCGAATCGATGCGATCTGCATCCACGCGCAACAGTGTTTCCGAGAGATTGGCGAAGCTGGTTGATTTCTCGTCGTTCCCGCCGGTATAGGCTGGCTTCGCGCTTTCACCCGAGGGTTCCGCGGGCACCGTGGCTGCACCGGTCATCTCCTCTGCGCTGATTGGCAGCTCAGAGTCATCCTCCGCCGGCGCAGTCACGTGCTGCACGATGTCGAGAACGTCGTCTCCCTGTTCCTGGGGCCGGCCTGCGCGCTGCACCAGCAGCTCAGCCACCACGGCAGGAATACGGCATTTTTTCTCAATCCAGCTCTGCGCGTGATCGCTGGCGATGGCTGCCTCAACCACATCCAGATCGTCGCTGAGAGTGCTCTGGTCCGGCGCAACCGCCAGAAGCCGTCCGCAATCCTGCAGAACATTGCGGATCAACTGCATGGCAGCGCCGCGCATGGGGCACTGCGGCTCAATCGAAAATGCGACGTTGAAAACCGTCTCGCCTCGACCCAGCGCGTCGGCCACAACAATTTGTTCGTACTCGCTCCAGGCAAAACGCGCCTGCAGCTTGTAGGGCACGTTGCCGGGCCGCTTACGGGTGAGCGAGATGATCTGGTGGCGCAGCTCTTCACCCGCGGGCGGCTGCATGTTGCCACGATAGGCCGAGAGCATCGAGCTGAACGTATCGGCGGCGATCAGCACGACTTCCGCCAGCGCATTCTTGCTCAGGACAGCGATCTCCGGCTTCAAGACTTCTTCCAGCGCGTGGGCCAGTTCGCTCAGTTCGGTGTAACCGCAGGCCGCGGAATCGCCTTTCAGCGTGTGCACCGTGCGGCGCACCTGGCGCAGAACCTCTTCGTCTTCAGGACGCTTCTCCAGCTCCAGCCCCTCTTCATTGAGCGTCTGCAACAGTTCCGTTGCCGACTCAAAGAAGAGTTCGCGGAGCTCCGAGGCGCGATCATCAGGGAAGAAGTTCAAATCGCCACCTCAATGCGCTGATATGCCGTGCCATTATTCTGGTGCAGCATCCTGTACTTGTCGGAAAGACCGAAAAGGCTTTCGGCATGGCCGATCAAAAGATACCCTTCCGCGTTCAAGCAGCGATACAGTTTTTCCACCAGCCGCTTCTGCTCAGCCTCGTCAAAATAGATCATCACATTGCGGCAGAAGATTACGTCATTGCGCTGGGGAAGAAACTCGGTCTTCAGATTATGAAAGTCGAAGTGGACCAGATCTTTCAGCGGCTTTTTGACTGCATAGCGTTCGCCGATCTTGTCGAAATAGCGCAGACGGAAGGCGTAATCCACGGCATCCATCTGGAGCTCCGGATAGATGCCCTCCTGCGCTGTCCGCAGCACGGAATAGTTGATGTCGGAAGCCAGGATCTCCACCTTCCACGGCGGAGGAATCAGCGGCTTGGGACTGGGCATTTCAAACGGCAGAGGATTGCGCAGATAGTAATAGGCCAGCGCGTCGCAAACCTGCATGGCCATGGTGTACGGTTCCTGGCCGGTTGAGCACCCCGCGCTCCACAGGCGCAGGCTCCAATCGCGCCGCTCCTGCTTGCGCCGGAGCAGGTCTTCAAGAATATTTTTCTGGAACAGATCAAGCTGCGGCTTGTTGCGAAAGAAGCTGGTCTCGTTGACCGTGAGATTTTCCACCAGCGCGGTCAACTCCGCTTTGCCCTGATGGCTGGTGAGCAGGCGATAATAGGCGTAAAAAGTATCCAGCCCGCAGATTTTCAGCCGCCGTTGCAGCCGGTCCTGCAGGAAATGCGCCCGCCGTTCGTCAAAATACATGCCGCATTCCTGGTAGACAAGCGTCTGCAGCAGTTTATATTCCGGTTCACTAATCTGGATTTGCACGCTCGGTGTGGCCATCGGTCCCCGCTAGTCTTGGTGCCGCTTAAACAACGGCCGCGGCCGTCTGGTTTTCCGCAATTTCACCCAGCCGGCCCAGCTCGCCTTTCTGCAGAATCTTGTTGAGATCTATCAAAATGATCAGCCGGCCGTTGAGCTTGCCCACGCCGGTCACGTAATTGCCTTCGCCCTGATCAAAAACAGGCGGCAGCTCAATCTCGTTTTCGGGGATCTTCAGGACTTCCGAAGCGCTGTCGACAATCAATCCCACCAGCTTGCCCGCGACTTCGGTGACCAGAATGCGATTCTTCTTGTTGGGCTTGATCTCTTTTTCTCCGAAGCGCCGCCGCAGGTCGACCACGGAGACGATCTTGCCGCGCAGATTGATCACGCCCTGAACGCAGCCCGGTGAGTCCGGCACAGAGGTGATTTCCGGTACGCGCACAATCTCGTGCACCAGCGCGATAGGAACGCCGAACACCTCTCGTCCCACGCGAAAGCCGACAATATGCATCTCTTTGGACATGAGGGTCTCCTTCGCTAGTTGTAGCGCGCTCCCGCGCCGGCATATTGCGCTGCTGCCGCTGGCTGGCGCTCGTCAGCCCGGCGCAGGCCGTTGCTCTCGCGCGCCAGGGTTTCCAGAACAAAGCGATCCATGGCTTCCAGCATCGAGCGCGACATCTTGGACATCTGCTCGGCTGAAGCTGCCAGCTCGGTTGAGCCGGAAGAGGAACGCTGCACCAGTTCGCGCATCTTTTCCATGGCGCGAACCACCGCCTGCGCTCCTGACGCCTGTTCTTCTACGGAGGAGTTGATCTCATGCGTGATTTCATTCAGCCGCGTGGTGGCCTTGGCAATCTGCGAAGAGCCGTGCGACTGCTCGTTGGTGGCCGCGCCGATCTCCTGCGCGAACTTGTAAACCTCTGACACGACGCTGGAGATCTTCTTCAAAGCGCCGCTCAGATCGCCGCCCAGCGAAATGCCTTCATTCACAATGCTGGTCGACTTTTCCATGTTGTCTACGGCCTTGCGTGCTTCCTTCTGAATACTCTGGATCAGCTCGGAGATTTCGCGCGTCGATTGCGCCGACTTCTCCGCCAGCTTGCGCACTTCGTCGGCAACCACGGCAAACCCCAGGCCATGTTCGCCGGCGCGGGCCGCCTCAATCGCGGCGTTCAATGCCAGCAGGTTGGTCTGCTCGGCCAGATCGTCGATAACTTCAATGATCTTGCCGATATCGTCAGCCCGCTGTCCCAGGGCAGAGATGATTTCCGCGGAAGAGCCGATGGCGGCGTTGATGCGGCTCAGGCCGTCGGTGGCTTTTTCCATGGTGTTGATGCCGTTGTGAACTTCGTCGCGTGAACGCTGCGAAATGTCGAGCAGTACCTTGGCTGTGTCGGCGACGCGCTGGATTGAAGCCACCATCTCGTCGATCGAAGCGGAGGTCTCGCTGACATTGGAAGCCTGCATTTGCGTGCTCTTCACCATGTTCTGCACGTTGATGCTCATCTCATGCATGGTGCTCGTGACTTCATCGATGGCCGAGGCAGCCTGCACGCTGATCTTGGCCGATTCGTCCGAGGCCGACGCTACCTGGTTGGAGCCGCTGGCTACCTGCGCTGCGCTGTCGCGCACGTTCTTTACCAGGCTGCGCAGTCCCAGAGTCATCTCGCGAAAGGCTTTGCCCAGCGTGTCCCGGCCGGAACGCGGATTGATTTCGACGGACAAATCACCGCCCGCGACAGATTCCGAGATTCCCGCCATCTCGCGCAGGTACATCACCATGTTGTTGAACGTTTTCGAGAGCTGAGCGACCTCGTCTTCACCCTGGATCTTGACTTCCTGCTCCAGGTCTCCGGCATTGCCGATCTGGCCGGCCACCGTGATCAGTTGCGAGAGAGGAGCCGTAATCGACTTGGCCACACGCCAGGCAATGGCGGCGGCAAGAACAATTACCAGCACCATGCCGCCGAGTGTAACCCCGGTGATGAGCATGGCCGCATTGCTGTCAGATCTCTCTGCGTTGTCATTCGCCGTCTTGATAATTTGTTGCAACTGCGCCAACGGCGCGTCTTCACGTTGTTTTTGTTCCGGCGTCGGCGTGGCCTGCAGATAGGCGATCTGTAATTCCGCGACCGTGGCGCTGCCCGTATCTACCTGGCGGCGTTTTTCCATGAGAGGGTTGGCAAAATTTCTCGCCCATTCGCGTTCCGAATCTGCCAGTTGGTCCAGTAACTGCTTCACGTTGCTGCCGTTGTCGTTCAAAGAGCCTGCAGTCGACTTGATCTGGTTGATTAACGCATCAAGCTCGCTCTGGCCTTTGGCCAGCGAGTCCGCTTCGCGGCGGTCGCCGTTGAGGAGAAAGTTGCGCAGGTAAAGGCGGTTTTCGCTCCTCATCTTGTCCAGCTTCGACAAGTTTTCCACCATAGAGATGGAGTCTTTATAAAGCCTTCTGGTGCTGTTCTCGTACGCGACGGCCACCCAGTTCACCACAAAGGCGAACACCACGATCACGATGATCAGGCCAAAGCCCAGATACAGCTTCCCGCCTATACTTTTGTTCATTTGCATGTCAGAACCTCAACGCGCCGCCTTGCTCCGATTCGCAGCTCGTGTTCTTTTCAAAGTCGTCAGCCTCTTGACCGGGTTCGATCTTCCGACTCAAAAACGTCGTCCGGCGTGCCACTTGATCTCCGCAGGGCAGAGCTCACCCCAAAGAGAAATACGGACGATTAAAAGCAAGGCCAGGGCCAACGCGGCTCAGGTCTAGCACTTTCGGTACCTGAGGATAACTAATCTCCTGCTTATTCAACGACTTACGACGGTAAGCACCGGAATGGCCCAGTTGATGCCGTCCTTATCTATGCATCTTGCGGTCTCACTGCGGGCCTAATCAGACCTCTTGATCTCATAGTGAGACATGACTTACAGGCCACCGGGCTGTTGGCCTTGTGATTCCGGTAGGGCAATTCCTTATTGACTCAAAATGAGATTCCAGAGTACCTTCAGGCTGCTTCCATAGGATCAACTGAGACAGATTTGAAAACTAGACGGAAACCCGTGCCTCTTCGCTCCCGCACCCAGACACGGTCATCTGCTTGCATTGAAAGGGTTTTAGAGGCTTGCCAGCATCTGACCTCGGTGTCTGAGCCTGCAGTCCTGCGCGAACAGATCGTGAATTCTGCCGGCAGGATCTTTCATGCCGCGGTTGCCGGGCTGATGCTTCGCGAAGCCGAGACTTTTCATTCTGTAGCCATAGCCTCGCCGACGGAAGCCACCGCGGAAAACCAGGCCCTTTTATCGCACGCCCGTTCCTTTGCAGCCCAGGCCGTAGAGCAAAAACGCCTGCTGAGCTTTCGCTTCTCTTGTCGTTCCGCCGAAGGCGAGACGATTTACCACGGCCTGGCCCAGGCATTGCTCACCGGGCAAAGTAGCGCTGTTCTGCTGGTGGTAAGAAGCGGCTCGTTTTCAGCAGATGAAATAGAGGCTTTTGGCGGGCTGGGCCATTTTGCCCGTCTGGCGGTTGAGAACGTTGAACTCGCAGGACTTTCCGCCGCCCAGAAGCAAGAACTGGATCAACTGCTGGAGATTTCTTCCGAACTCGGCAGCACATCGCGACTGGAGACTTTTCTTCCCAAATTTGTGGTGCGCGCAGCGGACTTCCTTGGTTTTTCCCGGGCCTTTATCGCGCTGGTGGATTCGGGCGAATGCCGTCTGCGCTGGGGTGCAAACAAAGGTGTTCCCAGCCGGCTTGAGATCGATGTCTCAACTGTTGGAACACGCGTGCTGGAAACCGGAAACGCATATGTCTGTGAAGACATGAACCAGATGGCCGCCAATGAAAAGGCGCAGCTGCTGCGCTGGGAATCAGGGCTCAAACAGTATTTGGGTATTCCGCTCATAACCGGCGACGGCCGCCCGCTCGGTGTGCTGGGTTTACTGGATAAGAAACACAAGTCGCGCATCTCTCCCGACGATGTGCGTCGTGCTCGCGTGCTGGGAGCGGAGCTAACGGTTGCGCTGGAAGCGGCGCACAATCTGCAGCTGTCTGATCAGCATCGCAAGCGTACCGAAGACCTGATGGAGATGGCGCTCGACCTGGGTTCGGCTTTGCGCCTCCCGGACTTCGTCAAAAACTTTACGGAGCGCGTTGCCGGCATGATCGGCGCTACTGCCGCGGTTCTCGCGTTGGCGCAGGGCAACAAGGTGGAGAGTGTCGGATTCTTTGGCTTTAAGCCGGAGCGCGAGCTGCAGCGCAAGCTCAACGCGGCGTTTTCCGAGTATGCGGAACGCCATCCTGACCTAAAAATTACCGGCAGCGGCGTGCAGGTTCTTGGCGACGAACTGATCGCTGCCTGCGGCTGGCAAAATCTGACGCTGGTTCGGCTGGAGGGAACTGAGGGCGATCTGCTGGGCATTCTGGCCTTGGCCGATGTCACGCGCGAGCTCATGCCCAACGATCTCAACCTGCTGCAGGCGCTGATCGTGCATGCGTCGGTTGCGCTGGAAAACTCGCGGCTGTTTACACGGATCACCCAGTCCAGCCGCCAGTGGGCGGAAATCTTCGATTCCATTTCCGATTTCATTGTCGTTCACGATGAACAGTTCCAGGTGCTGCGTGTGAACCGTTCGCTGGCGGAGTTCATCGGCGTGCGGCCGGCAGAGCTGATTGGCCTGAGCATGCGGGCTCTCGTTTCCATTACTTCCGATTCGCCCCAGCCCTGCCCTTTCTGCCACGGCGAAAACGAATCCGACGAATACCTGCATCCGGTTTTAGAGCGCACATATCTTGTCTCCAGTTCGCGCATCCACGGCGCGCTCGATGAAGGTCTGCAGACCGTGCACGTTCTCAAGGACATCACCGATCGCCGCGAGGCCGAGCAGCGCTATCGCGAACTCTTCGATAACGTCCAGGAAGGCGTTTTCTTTGCTTCGCCGGAAGGGCATTTCATCGAGGTGAATGACGCTCTGGTGCGTATGCTCGGCTATCAGACGCGCGAAGAGGTTCTGAAGCTGGATTTGCAGACGCAGGTCTATGTCTCGGCCGAACAACGCGACGAGATCACGCGCCAGCTCCACACCAACGGCGCTGTGCGGAATTTTGAAGTTACTCTCTGCCGCCGCGACGGCACCATGATCCACGCATTGGAGAATGCCTTCGTGGTCAAGGACGGCCAGGGCAAGATCCTGCAATATCGCGGCGTGTTTCTCGACATCACCGAGGTTAAGAACTTCCAGGCGCAGCTCCAGCGCGAGCGCGACTTTACCAGCAAGATTCTGAACAACACCCAGACCATGATCATGGTGGCCGATACCGCCGGTTTGATCAGCTATGCCAACCAGCGCTCCTATGATGCCGGTGGTTTCGATCAGAATGAGCTGGTCGGTCATCGGCTGGACCGCATTATTTCGCCTTCGCACAAGAAAGCATTTGCGGAAGCCTTTGACGCCAGCCTGCTCGGTTTGCAGTCAGACAATCTTGAGCTGATGATTGCTCGCGGAAACGGCTCGCAGGGCAAATTCTCGGTCAACCTGAGCCCCATGCGCGACGATCGCGGCGAGGTTTCGAGCGTTGTGGTGCTGATGACCGATATCACCGACACGGCCATGATCCAGGCCAAGCTGATGCATACGGAAAAAATGGCCGCGGTGGGACAGCTGGTCTCTGGTGTGGCGCATGAGGTCAACAATCCGCTTACGGCGATCATGGGCTTTTCCGATCTGCTGATGGAAAACCCTGAAGTACCTGGCAGCGCGCGCAAGGACCTGCAGGTGATTCTGGAAGAGGCGCAGCGCACGAAAGAGATCGTGCAGAACCTGCTGAGCTTTGCCCGGCAGCGTCCACCGCAGCGCCAGTCGGTGCAAATCAACGCCATCCTGCGCAAGACCATCGCGCTGCGCGCCTATGACTTCGCCAATCACGGCGTTCAGATTATCGAGAAGTTCGATGAGAGCCTGCCTGAGCTGGTCGGCGATTCCCATCAGCTGCAACAGGTTTTCCTCAACATTCTGAACAATGCCTATGATGCGGTTCACGCCGCCGGCCGGCCGGGACTGATTGAGATTGAAACCGTGCATGACGGCGGCTGGGTGGAGGCTCTTTTCCGCGACAACGGCGAAGGCATTCAGCATCCGGAGCGGATCTTCGATCCATTTTTTACGACCAAAGAGGTTGGGCAGGGAACCGGCCTGGGATTGAGCATCTGCTACGGCATCGTGCGCGAGCATGAAGGCGAGATTCTGTGCGCCAACAACCAGGAGACTCAGGGCGCGACCTTCAGCGTGCGCCTGCCCATACGCACGCGTGCTGATCTGAAGCTGGTGGTCGCGGCGGGAGCCAAACAATGACCGCTGGTACAGCCAAGGCGGGAACCCTGCCTCTCCTGCTCATTGAAGATGAGCGTTCGGTGATGGACTTCATTCGCACGGCGCTCGAGCGCAATGGTTACGCCTGTCGCCCGGCTAACTCGGCCGCGGAAGGAATTCGCGCGCTTGAAGCCGGCCGATTCAGCGGCATTATTTCTGACATGCGCACGCCCGGCGGGGCCAGCGGTGCAGATGTCCATGCCTGGATCGTTGCCCATCGCCCCGAACTGAAGGAACGCATGCTCTTCATCACCGGTGACACCGTGAACGAAGAGACCATGAAGGCATTGCAGAATACGGGCGTTCCTTACATTGAGAAGCCGTTTCGTGTGCAGGACCTGATCAAGATTGTGGAAAGGATTTTTGGCCGCCCCAACTGACACGATGACTGACGAAGCCAGAGTGCGGTTTCTGATCGTTGACGATCACCCCAGCGTGCGCAAGCTGTGCATGACGGTGGGAGCGTCGGTGGGCTTTGACTGTCTCGAGGCCGAGAGCGCGGAAGCCGCGTTGATCCAGCTGGAAAACGACTCTCCTGACATCATACTGGCGGACCTGATGATGCCCAACATGTCGGGCCTGGAGTTTTTGCCGCGCGTGAAGCAGCTTCTGCCGCACGCGGAAATCGCCATCATGACCGGCCACGGCTCCATTGAGACTGCGGTACAGGCCATGAAACTCGGCGCGTATGACTACATCACCAAACCCTTCCGCATTGAGGAGCTGAAGTTGCTGCTGCAGCGCATGGCAGAAAAAATAAATCTGGTGGCGGAAAACCAGTTCTTGCGCGATCGCGTGAGCACGGAGATGGAGTTAAACGGCATTGTCGGTTCCTCCAGCAAGATCCAGGACGTGCTGCGCATGGTGGCGCGCCTGAAAGATACGCGGACGCCGGTGTTGATCACCGGTGAGAGCGGGACTGGCAAGGAGCTGGTGGCGCGGGCTATTCATTATCGCGGGCTGCTCTCCAAGCGGCCGTTTGTAGCGGTAGATTGCGGATCGCTGGTGCCGACGCTCATCGAGAGCGAGCTTTTCGGCTACGAAAAAGGCGCTTTCACCGGCGCACTGCGCTCCAAAGAGGGCCTGTTTCAATCTGCGAACGGCGGGACAATCTTCCTCGACGAAATCGGCGAGCTTTCGCAGGAACTGCAGGCGAAGCTGCTGCGCGTGCTCCAGGAAAAGGAAGTGCGCCCGGTGGGCAGCAACCAGAAGGTCAAAGTCGATGTGCGCGTGATTGCAGCCACCAATCGCGACCTTGAAACCGCACAAAAAGAGGGCAAATTTCGCAAGGATCTCTACTTCCGGCTGAACGTGGTCACCCTGCACCTGCCGCCGCTGCGCGAACGGCGGTCAGACATCACGGCGCTGGTGCACTACTTCCTTGACCGCTTTGCGCCCGGCAAGACGCTGGGGATTTCCCCCACCGCCATGAAGTGCATGTTGCAACACGACTGGCCGGGCAACGTGCGCGAGCTGGAAAACTGTATTGAGCGGGCTGTCGCGCTCGGCAGCCAGGATGTGATTGACGTGGCAGATCTGCCGCCGGCAGTGCGCGCACAGCAAGAGCCCGAAGCGGCGGTTCAACCGTTGCCTCGCCCGGCGGAAGCGGCTGCGGTGAACACTGATCTGGAAGAGCTGGAGCGCGATACCATCCAGCGGGTTTTTGAGCAGGTGCAGGGCGACAAAGCCCGCGCCAGAAAGATGCTGGGCATCAGCCGGGCCACGCTGTATCGAAAACTCAAGAGGTACAACATCGGCCTGAGCAAGCGCGCTTCGGTGGCATCGTGAGACAGAACCAGGTGAGACATTTGTTTCATCCTGAGACGCATGGGCCGAGACCGCGACCTGTGAAGAGAATTGCAGCTTCGGAATCAACAGTTTAGTTTTCTGAGGTTTTGGCTGGACTATTGCACTAAGTAATTCAGCTAAATTTTTTGTATTCATACCGGAATGTTAGGAAGAAAGCCGCCGAGGCCGACTTGCGCCCCGAGCGGCATTGACGCAGGAGCAGAAAGCTGCTGAAGCGATGTTGCCTGGCAGTTTCTTGAGACGATGACAACAGTGGCTGCACTCAATGTGGGTGAAGTAGCGGAGTTCTGGCGCGTCGCGCGCCGGCTGTACACCGTTTATGCCGAATTGGACCGCACCTTCGAACTCGGCATGCCTATGTGCCCTGAACTGGAGGGAACGGCAGACCGGCCCGAACCGGAAGCCATCGAGCGTGCTCAGCAATGGTTCGAGCAGATTGACAATCATGTGCAGGTTTGGCAATTGCGCCAGCTCTTGCAAAGCACCAGCCTGCAGAACGAAGAGAATCTGCGTTACCTGATCGCCCGTCACCTGGACAAGAAAGAGAGGAGCGAGGCCGATAAGGACAAGATTGATTTTCTGCTGGTCCAATATTTCGCGCACTGCTCGCCGCACGGCCCCAATGAGACCGCTCTGGAAGAGGTGGCACGCGTTCTGGAGCCGGCGATCGGCAAAGCGGTGAAGTCGTTCCCTGACTGGGCCGGCGGCCTGGATGAAAAGCTCACCAAGCTGAACCAATCCAACAGTCTTGAAGAGCTGCAAAACTCAGGCGCGCTCCAGGAAGTGCGAGAGCTCAAGCTGGCAGTCGGCGACAAGTATTTTGAACCGGGATTTCTGGTGGCCTTCACCCGTTTCAATTTTCTGGCGCGGCGTGCCTTCTTCAAAGCGATGCATTTTGATTTGCATGCTATCCGCACAGCGGTGAACCGGCTGGAGCAGATGGGCATTACCACGGTGGATTGCCGCGATGCTGGACTGACCGAAAGCGAATCGCTGGAGCAGGTCCGCCATGTGGTTCACCAATGGAAGACGCCCTTTCGCGCGCCATATTCCGGCGGCTCATCATTCCTGCAGCTGATCCTTCTCCGGCACGCGCTGGAATACACATTATCGAAGGCAGGCAAGCAAACGGCGTCTTCGCCGCAAGTTCAGAGCGGGGCAGCTGCTCCGGCACCCCAAGCGGCGCCGGTGTCACAGGCAGCGCGGCCAGCGGCCCCTCCCGCCCAGGAGTTGGTGGTTGTCCCGGTTGCGCCTTCCGAAAATGCGCCATCGGCAGATACGGACCTCATTTCCCGTTCAGCTCAAGCCCACGATCCCGGCGCGCAACCCACCGCAGAAGTTCAGGCTGAAGAGCAGGACTACCTGGTGCGCTGCGTCGGCGATATCGCGGAGCAACTGAAAGCGGTACCGCCCAAAAATTCTCCGGCAGTTTCGGCCATCGTTTTGGCCGGCTGCAAGCTGCTGATCGCTACATGGGAAGCGCAGGCTTTTGCCCAGGACGGTGCGATGGCTCTGGCTTTACAGCGTACGGTGGCCGCGCGAACCATCCTGCACGTCTGCATGGAGCGCCATAAGAAAGGCGAGTCGACGGACCTTACTGCGGCGCTGGACATCGCGCGGAGCCAGGTCAATGTGATGACGGAATATGTCGAAAAGGCCAAAGAGGCCAAGAACATAGATGCGGCAGTGAATCTGGCGGCTACTTCCAAGCGCCTGCTGTCGTTGATCGCGGACGGCGAAAAAGTTCTGGGATAGCGGAGTTCCTGTGCAGGATTACCGGGTTGTACTGATCACCGATGACGCCGGCTTTGCTCGCAGCCTCAAAACACTGTGGCAGACCGAGCGCGCTCTCCCTCCATTTCGTACGATGACGACCGACGACCTAAGCGGGCTCGGCGAGAGCCCTCTCGACGTCATGATTGTCGGGCCGGTACGCAACAAGCGGTTGCCGTCGGTGCTCAAGCTGGTCGATATTGGGGAACGTCCGGTTATCTGCATTGTTGAAGATTCCCGAGAAGTAAAGACCTTGAAAGCTGAGCGGCCGCGCGTCCTGGCCATTCCGCAGCATGAGGGATGGATTGAAGCAACTCTCCTGCTTACAGTTGAGTGCTTGAAGCGGCTGGATGTTACTGCGCGCTTGCGCCGGGCAGAACAGGCGGCTCAAGCCAGCTCTCGTGGTGCAGTACTGGGACGTTACATGGCGGAGAGCCGTCATGATCTGAACAACTCACTCACCTCAGTGCTGGGCAATGCAGAACTGCTGCTGCTGGATGCGGATCAGCTTCCTGAGTCGGCCCGGGATCAGGTCCTTACGATTCACGAAATGGCGCTGCACATGCACCAGATCATGCAGAGATTCTCGTCGGCTGAAACGCGAACGCTTGAGAAAGCGTCTCAAGATGAGACAGATCAGCTGTCTCATAACTCCATTCCGGCCCAGTAAGGCTCGATCCTGTTATAGATAACCCTTTTTAAAACAATATCTTACGTCACGCGTCCTGGCAACCAAAGAAGGCCGCAGCTTGGCTGCGCAATTGCTCTACTCCTGTGGATACCTAAAGGCAGGGGTTTGTCCGCTTTGACCAAGATTCTGATTGTCGACGATTCGCCGGCTGAAGTCAGGCTGATGCAGTCGGTCCTGGACCGTGCCGGATTCATCTCCATCGCCGTTCATGACCCGATGCGGCTGGAACAGATGATCGACATGGAGCGCCCGAACCTGATCCTGCTGGACGTGGTGATGCCAACACGTAACGGCTTTCAAGCGTGCCGCGAACTTAAAGGCCACGCCGATTATTCGCGTATTCCGGTGGTGATGGTGAGTTCCAAGAACACCGAGAGCGACAAGTTCTGGGCCAAGCAGCAGGGCGCTGACGGTTACGTGGTCAAGCCTTTCTCGAATGAAGAGCTTTTGGGGACCGTACGCAGTTTGGTCGGCAAGAGCTGAGTTAACTAAATGCCCGAAGAACTGCAACAACCTGAGGCGTTTAGCGGGCGTGAGCGAAACGGGAGCCCGCTGCCGAAATCCCGAGGCTGCGTAGCAGCGAGGGATCTCATGCCACAAGGGTTTTGAATTGGACAAAATGCCGGACGAACAGCAACAACTCGAACCACTATCTCCCGATGCGGAGCAGCTTGAGCTGCTGCCGCACACGGAGCCGGAGCGGCAATACTGCGTGTTTCGCGCCGGTCGCGAACGCTTTTGCTTTTCCGTGCTCGATGTGGAAGAGGTCGTGGAGTGGCCGAATCTGACCCAGGTTCCGCTGGCGCCCTCATTCCTGATGGGCATTTTCAACCTGCGCGGCTCGATTGTTCCGGTGGTGGACATTGCGCTGACGGAGGCGCGCCGCCCCGACCTGGCGCCGCGCCATGTAGTGGTGGCCAGTCTGAAGGGCGAAGAGGATCGCGATGACCTGCGCATCGGGATTGCCGCTGACGAAGTTATTGGAACGCACAGCACTTCAGAGCCGTTGCTGGTGGAGGAAGCGCCGCGCGAGGTCCCGCACTGCTGCGGCATGCTGCGGCATGAAGATCGCTTGGCACTGGCTCTGAATTTGAAGAAGTTGACTGAGACGTTTCCCGTCCCGGTCATTTGATTTTGGGGGTGGCAGTGAGGCCGGGGTCCCCAGCGCGCCCGAATTTGGCGCGAAGGGGTAGGAAGCCAACTACGCGCCGAACTGCCCGAAGAAAGGCACGAAATATTTGCCGCATCGCTGAAGTTGAAAGCGGTGCGGAGGGAAGTGGACAGGAGTGAAGGTTATGAAAGGTCGTTTGAACTCGACCCTGTGGATGGTGATTGGCGTGAACGCTGCCGCCCTGCTGGCTGTGCTGCTGCTGGGCTACAACGCCGGCGCAAAAGCCGGTGGCGTGGACATACTGGACGCGCCCAGCGCCAGCTCGTCTTCGGGTGCGAAGCTGGTAATCGCGGTTGCGCTCTGTGTCGGCGCTCTGGCGTTTAGCATCTTCCGCCTCGTGAACAAGGTGCTCGACCCGGTGAAGCGTCTCTCGGATTTCGCCGAGCGCTTCTCCCAGGGCGATTATCGCGCGCGGGTCGCCGTCGACTCGGCTGACGATTTCGGCTTTATTGCCGAGCACCTGAACCGTGCCGCGGAAAGCTCCTCTCGCGCCATCTTCAACCAGGAAGCCCAGGAAACGCTGCAAAAGAGCGTGACGGAATTTCTGACCATCGTGAGCCAGATTGCCCGCGGCGACCTGACGCTGCGCGGCCGCGTGAGCAACGATGCGCTGGGTAACGTTGTCGACTCTGTGAACTACATGCTCGATAACTTTGCCAAGGTGCTGGAGCGCGTGCGCAAGGCCGCCGTGGACGTGCAGTCGAGCGCCAACGAGATACTGATCGCTTCCGAAGAGATGTCGACGGGCGCCATCCAGCAGGACCAGGAAATCACCAACACTTCCTCCGCCGTGGAACAGCTTACGGTTTCGATGAAGCAGGTGTCGAACAACGCCGAGGCCAGCGCAGAAGCGGCGCGCCGCGCGCTGGACGCCGCCGAGCAGGGCAACCGCTCCGTGCGCGACACGCTGGAAGGTATGCAGCGCATCCGCTCGTCGGTGCAGGCGACGGCCAAGCGCATCAAGGCCCTGGGTGATCGTTCACTGGAAATCTCTGAGATCGTCAATGTCATCAACGACATCACCGAGCAGACCAACCTGCTCGCGCTGAATGCCGCCATTGAGGCTGCGCGCGCCGGCGAGGCGGGCCGCGGATTCGCCGTGGTCGCCGACGAGGTCCGCAAGCTGGCCGAGCACTCGCGCAATGCAACGAAGGATATCGCTGCATTGATCAAAGCCATCCAGGCAGAAACGAACGATGCGGTGATCGTGATGGAAGAGGGCACCAAGGAAGTGGAAATCGGCGCCAAGCTGGCCGATCAGGCCGGTCGCGCTCTGGACGCAATCTCCACCGTGGTGCGGCAATCGGCAGAGCTGGTGCAGGAAATCTCTCTCGCTTCCAAACAGCAGGTGCGCGGCACTGAAGGCGTGGCCAACGCCATGCAAATTATCTCCAACATTACCCGCCAGACTTCACAGGGCGCGCGCCAGACCTCGCGCACGGTGGAGCAACTGGTGCACATGTCAGAACAGCTCAACGAAGCGCTGGCGCAATTCCGCGTTGCTACCGGCGGAGCAGGCAATGCTCTGCCCGGCGAGTCGCGGCCGGAGCTGGTCAGCGCCACCGCCGCTTTGGCGCGCCGGTAAGGCGCTTCCGCGTGCGCTTTGGCGATTGAAATGAACGTGCCGGCAACGTATGCGGCTAACGCGGGGAACCCGAGGGGAGAGACATGGCAGGGGGAGTGGTGACAGTCAGCGAGCATGAATTGAGCGAGATTCGCGGGCTCATCGAGACGCGTTCGGGAATCCTGTTTGACGATTCGCGCGAACGCTTCTTCTCCACGCGCGTACTGGAACACGTTGAGGCCCGGAAGCTGACCCACGGCACCGATCTGATACGCCTGATCAAGAATTCCAACGTGGAATATGATTCGCTTCTGCAACGGCTCCTCACGCAGGAGACATCATTCTTTCGCTACCCTGCAGTTTTTGAGGCGCTGGAAAAAAAGGTCCTGCCCGATCTGCACATGAAAAAGTTCTGGGAGAGCCCGCGCTCGCTGCGCGTATGGAGCGCCGGCTGCTCCACGGGTGAAGAGGCTTACAGCATCGCCATGACCGTGGCTGATGCCATTGAATTTGCCGACGCGTGGAATATACACGTCCTGGCCACCGATATCAGCCGCCAGGCGCTGGAGCACGCCGAGCACGGCGTTTATGAGCCCCGCGATCTGCAGACGGTCACTCCGCGTCAGCGTGAGCAATACTTTTCCGCTGTGGGCGATCATTACCTGGTCCGCCCGCGCATTCGCAATATGGTCACCTTCGCGCCCATGAACTTGGCGCAGGTGGTTTATATGGGCAAATTTGACTGCATCTTCTGCATGAACGTGCTGATTTATTTCTCTGAAGAGCGGCAGTCGCAGCTGATCCAGCGTTTTTACGAGTACCTGGAGCCCGGCGGATATCTGTTTCTCGGGCATGCTGAGTCCATCAACCGGGCCGATGTGAAATTCGACACTCATATATATCGTGACGCGCGCATCTACCAGAAGCCGGCCAACCTGGCGCGGCCCACGGTCGCGCAGGAGAAAGTTTGAGCGGACAAGGGCAAGAATTCGTAGAGGTCTTCCTCCAGGAAGCATCGGAGCGCCTGCAATTTCTGCGCGAATACTCCGGCATCCTGCAGGACGCGTACCCGCGCGCAGAAGACGTGGAGCGCCTGCATATTGCGGCGCATACCCTTGCCGGGACATCGGCTTCGTACGGATTCCCGCTGTTCTCTGAAATCTCCGGCAAGCTGGCACACATCTTTCAGTATGCAATGAACGCCAGCATCGCCGCCGACGCTGCTGCACCCCTTGTGGAATTCATCTCTGAAGGCGTGGCCCTGCTGGAGTCTGATCTGATCATGATCAGCACCAACAGCGTTGAGGCCGAAGAAGACATCAACACCTTCAAACAGCGCTATCCGTTTGCTTTCCAGGCAGCGGCACCGGCAGCGCAGGCTCAAGAGGCACGCCCGCAAGCGTCGCCGGAGACGGCAAGCGCGCCGGTTGCGGAGAGCGCTTCTGTTTCCATGCCTGCGGTGGCGCTGCAGGATCCGGAGCCTGAGCCTTTGCCGGAAGACGGCGAGGTCCCGGCTGAGGTTCTGGAGTTCTTCGTTCCGGAGGCGGAAGAGCATCTGCAGGTGGTTACGAGCTGCCTGCTGTCGTTGGAAACCAATCCCAGCTCGGAGCAGATTCATCGCCTGTTGCGCGCGATGCATACGGTGAAGGGATCCGCGGCGCAGGTCGGCCTGCATCGGATTTCGCATGTCGCGCACCGGGCGGAAGATCTGATCGGCCGGCTGCGCGAAGGAGAATTGCGTCCCAGCGCCGAAATCATCGACATCTGCCTGGATGCGGTGGATACGCTCAAGAAATTTCTCTATCACCAATGGTCCGACGAAGCAGCGATGCAGTCGTCTGTCCAGGGATTGTTTGCGCGCATCTCGCGCCTGGCGCCCGCGGAAAAAGACCAGGAGAAAGAAGCAGCGCCGGTCGCGCAGCCCGAGCCTGTGCCCGCGCAAGCGCAAACGCCGGCAGGAGCAGGCCATCTGCCGGAAGTTCATCTTGCAGAAGAAGCCGCTCCCCTGGCCGAACCGGTAGCCTTTGCCCCGGTTGCTCCGGCAGTCGAACCAGTGCTTCCCCCGGTTGCCGTTGCGGAAACAAAGAAGCCGGAAAACAAGTTCGAAAAGCTGGACAAGCTGGTTGCCGACGAAGAGTTCCTGCGCAAAGAACCGGCATCCATGCCGCAGTCCAAGTCCGTGCGCATTGCGCTGGAGCGCCTGGATCGCATGATGAATGCCGTGGGCGAGTTGGTGATCAACCGCACGCGCATGCTCGGCCGCGTGGCCGAACTGGAGCGCCTGGCCGATGTGCTGAATTTCTCCAAGGCGCGCATGCAGGACAAAGTGGCTGAATTCCAGGAGAAATACGAGTTCAGCCGCATTCATTCCGTTCCCACGCCCAAGCCTGCGGACAATTTCCCGCTGCGCAGCGGCTACTCCAGCTACTCGCACACCTTCGACCATTCGCTGGCCGAGTTCAGCGAGCTGGAAATGGATCGTTATGACGATTTCAATATCCTCTCACGCTCGCTGACGGAGATTTCCGCCGACATCACCGAGGTTCTCACGCAGCTCGACGGGTTTGTTCGCCGCGTGGACGGCGATATTGACGAGTTCACCAAGCTGGCGCACCGCCTCCAGGATGAGATCACGCAGGCGCGAATGGTGCCGATCGGCAACCTTTACACCCGCCTGTCACGCACCGTGCGCGATGCGGCTAAGGCTGCCAACAAGAAGGTTGAGCTCACGCTGGCCGGCGCCGAGACCGAACTGGACAACAACATCATCCAGCAGATTTCCGATCCGCTGATTCATTTGGTCCGTAACGCGGTGGCCCATGGCCTGGAGCGTGACGAAACGCGATACGAGCAGGGCAAGAGCGATTGCGGCAATGTGGCGGTGCGCGCCTACCATCGCGGCAACCACATATATATAGAAGTTGAAGACGACGGCCGCGGCATCGACTATGAGAAGGTCCGCAAAACCGCGATTGAGAACGGGATGATCTCCGCCGATGCGGAGCTGAATGAGCGCGAGCTGCTCGATCTTCTCTTCCAGCCCGGCTTCTCTACGGCTCCGCGCAAAACGGAACTGGCGGGTCGAGGCGTTGGCCTCGACGTGGTCAAGTCAAACCTTGCTCAGTTGAACGGCGAGATCGAGATCGAAACGCAGAAGGGTTTTGGCACACGCTTTACGCTGAAAGTTCCGCTCACGCTGATCATCTCGCAAGCGCTGTTTGTCCGCTGCGGGACTTCGATGTTCGCGCTGCCGCTGGCTTTCGTGGAAGAGATTCGCCGGCTCCGTATCACCGAAATTGAAGAAGTCGGGGGCAAGTTTCTCACCAAGGTGCGCGATGTGGTTACGGAGATCGTGCGCCTCGATGTGGCGCTGGGGCTTGAACCGATCCAGCCCATCAATGGTTATTTCCGCATGGTGATCGTCAATGTTGCCGGCCGCCAGGTTGCTCTGGTGGTAGAGGATGTGGTCCGCAAGGATGAAATCGTCATCAAGAGCCTGGGCGAGTTCCTGCGCAACCTCAAAATGTTTCCCGGCGCCACCATCGCTCCGGATGGCAGCCTGATTCTACTGATCGACGTGAACCGCCTGGTTGCAGGCGAGGCGATCGAACATCGTCCGCTGATGACCAGCGCGAACGCTGCGCGCATCTTCGGTCCGGGCTCGGAAGCCGTGGCACATGGCGCGATTCCGCAGGAAGCGATCGACTTTGTTCCCCAGGAAAAGCTTGTGGTTTTGGTGGACGACTCTATCAGCGTGCGCAAATTCGTGGGCCGCATGCTGGAAAAAGCCGGCTATCGCGTGAAACTCGCTGCCGACGGATTGGAAGCGCTTGAGATCGTCACACAGACGCGCTGCGACCTGGTGGTCACCGACCTGGAGATGCCTCGGACCAATGGCTACGAACTTCTCTCGCATCTGCGTCAGGATGCGCAAACACGCGGCATTCCAGTGATGGTGGTGACCTCGCGCGCAGGAGCCAAGCATCGCGAGCGCGCGATGAAAGAAGGCGCGGCTGCCTTCCTGACCAAGCCGGTGCAGGAAGACCAGTTCATTGCCGCGGTTGGAAGCTTGATCGGATCGCCGGCTGGTATGCAGATGGAGCATGCAGCGGCAGGAGAGTGAGGAAGTTTTTAAGAGTTTCAAGAGGCTGCGAAGCCGGGTCCCCAGTCGCCCGATTTTGGCGCACGGGGGTGGGAAGCCGGTACACGCGCTGAGCGGCCTGAAGCAAGTGCAGATTGCATTTGAGTATTTGAAAGCTCCACGGCGGTTTGGAGCGGAGCGACAGGAAGGTAAGGCATTGGCCGCGACGCCGACCAACGCGCTGAGCGGCCTGAAGCAAGTGCAGATTGCATTTGAGTATTTGAGAGCTCCACGGCGGTTTGGAGCGGAGCGACAGAATTAACGATGACGCACGGCAAACGAATTCGGGTACTCGTGGTGGACGACTCGGCCTTTATGCGCAAGGTGCTGCAAACCATTATTGCGGCTGATCCGCAGCTTGAGATCTGCGGCGAGGCGCGCGATGGCCGCGATGCGGTCACGCAGGCCGATGTGCTCAAGCCTGACGTGATCAGCATGGACATCAACATGCCGCACATGGATGGTCTGCAGGCCACGGAAATCATCATGTCCAGCAACCCGCGTCCGATTTTAATCGTCAGCTCGGAGTCGCGGGAAGGCGCTGAAGTTACATTGAAGGCGCTTGAACTGGGTGCGATCGATTTTGTGGCCAAGCCCAGCGGCGGCATCGATCTGGACATGAGTTCGGTGAAAGACGAACTGTGTCGCAAACTCAAGATGGCCGCCAAGGTTCGCGTGGTGCGCACCGCGACGCGTTCCAAGTTGCAGCAGGAGATCGCTTCGTCCTCGCCGCGTGTTGAGCCGGCGAGCAAGAACGGCGACAGCGGACTGCAGGAAGTTCGTGCCGCAGTCAACGCGGCAGCGAAGAGTGCGGGAAAATTCCCCATCGTGGTGCTGGCTTCATCCACCGGTGGCCCGGCTACGCTGATGAATTTCATGCCTTACTTCCCCAAGGATTTTCCCGGGGCAGTGATCCTGGTGCAGCACATGCCGGGCAACTTCACCTCGCAGTTCAGTAAACAGCTTGCCGAAATATCGAAGATCAAAGTGAAGGAAGCGGAAGCGGGAGAGATCATCGTTCCCGGCCAGCTCTATGTATGCCCCGGCTCGCACCATTTGCGTGTGTCGCCGACCGGCCGGATTTCGCTCGACGACGGCCCGCGTATCAGCGGCTATCGCCCGTGCGCCGACCTGACATTTGGGAGCGCCGCCGAATATGCTGGCCCCATGACCATCGGCGTGATTCTGACCGGCATGGGCAATGACGGCGCCAAAGGCGTGCAGGAGATTCGCGCTGCCGGCGGACATGTGATCGCGCAGGATGAATCCACGGCGGTGATTTTCGGCATGCCGCAGGAAGCAATCAAGACCGGCGCGGTAGACCAGGTGCTGCCCATGGAGGCGATCTATCACGCGATCGAGAAACGCGTGCTGTACATCTTTGGCGCAGCGAAAGTAGGAGCGGTGTGAAAGGTTCGCCCAAATCCCGAGCGCAAGCGGTTGCGCAGGCGGCGCGCGAGGACGTAATTGTGTTTGCCGTGGGGGGATTCAGGTTTGCCATTGCAGCCGGCGCGGTGAAGGAAATTCGCGGCATGGAAGGCCTGCATGCGTTCACGCTGGGCGGCATCTCGGAGCAGATCGGCAAGTTGAGCTACACGCTGGAGCGTGACGGGACCACGTATTTTGTTATCGATGCGGCAAAGCATTTCGGGCTGCCGCCGGCGCATCCTTCGCGCGTGATGATTTTGCGTAACGCGGTCACGGCCGTTCTGGTGGACTCGACCGACCGCATCATGGAGATCTCGGCCCTGCACGCGCTGCCGCGGGTATTTACGCATGAAGAGCGCAGCTGGTATCGCGGGCTGGCGGTGGTGGACGGCGCGGTGGTGCCGGTGGTGAACCACCAGGCTTTTCTGAACAAGAGTGAGCTCGATGTTTTGCGAGCCGGGTTGGAGCGGGTGCGTGGAGTGGTAACGGCATGATTGTTGACACAGACAAGGCGTATGTTCTCTTTCCGCTGGGAGAGAAGCGCTTTGCTCTGCCCGCCGAGGCTGTCACTGAGCTTGCCCGGCCGGACACCCTGCAGACCTTTCCGCATCGCACGCCTTTGCTGGCGGGAGTTCTTGTCCGCCGCGGCAGAATCATTCCGGTTTGCGACGTCGCCCAGATCCTGGTTGGTCCGGCGGCGCCGCCGAGAAAGTTTTACCTGATCGCGAACTGCAAGCTCGAGTCCAACCAGCAACTCACGGCAGTTCCCGTCACCGGCGAATGTGAGTTGGCCAGCGCGGCACGCGCGCCACTCACCGGGAGCGAGCCGCAATACATCAGCGGCAAGCTGGTCCTGGGCGATGAGACGGTCGAGATCGTTGCGCTGGAAAAGCTGATTTCCACGGAGGCGGCGGCATGAACCCGACTGTCTCCGCTCCAGCCAAAATTCTGCTGATCGACGCCAACGTGTTTCTGGCGCGCCGGATCACTGAGGCTCTCAAGCTCGAAGGTTTTGAAGTGATGCACGCCACCCAATCCGGTTACGCGCTGACCATGCTCGAGTATGACATGCCGTCAGCCATTCTGTGCTCTACCACTCTGCGCGAGATCAGCGCCCATGATCTGCCTCCGATTGTGCACGCCGATCCCAAAACCGCGCACATTCCCGTGATCGCGCTGGGTGAAGGCGGCGACCAGGCGCTCATGGAAGCGTTTCGCTCCGGCTGCGCCGACTATGTCGACAAGCGCCTGGGCCCGGAATTGATCGCGGCGCAGATCAAGACGTTTCTGCGCAGCAACTCTGAAGGTTTCCATCCGGTGCAGATGCTGGGGTCGTCAGAGGAAGGCCTGAGCGGCAGCCTCTCTCATCTGGATCTTCCGGGCGTGGTGCAGATGCTGGTGCACTCGCGCCAGACCGGCTCGCTTTCCGTGAATGCGGGCACGATTGACGGAATTATTTTCTTTGAGAACGGCAATGTGACTCACGCTGAGAGCGGCGACAGGATCGGAGATGATGCCGTGGTACACATCGTCAAATGCTGTAACGGCCTGGATGCGGGTTCGTACAAGTTTCTTCCCGGAGAGAGCGCCACGACCCGGACGGTGCTGCGTTCTGCTACCGAACTAATGCTCGAAGCCTTGCGCGAACTGGATGAATCCGCGCAGAGCAACGCCGATGGAGGTTTTTGATGAGCACGATTCCCACTGTCTATTTCATCGATGACAGTGCGACCATGCGCGAGGTGATCAAGATCGCCTTTCGGCGGGAGAACATCAACGTGGTGGCCTGCCATGATGCCAACACGGCGCTGACGGAGATCGAAACGGCCAAACCGGATATTGTGATCACAGACGTGATCATGCCGGACAAGGACGGCTATGACGTTTGCCAGCATATTAAGTCGCATCCGGCGCTCGCCAGAACGCCGGTGATTTTGATGTCGGGTGTGGTCAATCGCGCGGTCGCCGAGAAGGCATTTGCGGTGAAAGCGGATGAGCTTCTGCGCAAGCCTTTCCAGCCGCAGGACCTGATTGCTCGTGTCAAGCACCTGCTCAAGCCAAACGGAACTCCGGCCCCAACGCCTGCGGCGGCTGCCAATGCGGCTGTGGCGTTGAGCAGCATTTTTTCCGCAGCGGCCGCAACACCCATACCGCCGCGATCCGCAGCTCCCGCGCCACCGCCGGTGCAGCAGCGCGCTGTAGCGGCTGCGACTCCCGCGCCGCCGGCTCCGCCAACGCCGATTGCCGCACCGGTTGCGCCAACACTCACACCGGTTCCGGTCGCAACCCCGCTTGCTCCCGTGCCACCGGCTGCGGCTGCGGCTGCGCCTGCTGCGCCGCCCGTATCCGTTCAAGCGGCGCCGGTTCAGACCCCAGCCGGCTCTGCTGTCGTCAAGGCGGGCGCTCAACAGGATGCTGCCAAGCTGAAGATCGAGATTATGCGGTTAGAAGGCCTGGTAAAGAAGCTGCAGTCGGAACTGCAAGCCGAGCGCGAGTACTCACGAGCGCTGGAGGCACACGTAAAAACCTTGCAGGAAGCTGAGTAGCCGAAATACCAGGTTTTTCTTCGTCATGTAGGGGTTCCGCGAACTCTAAAACGGAATCCCTGGAAGCCAACACAAAGGTCTTCAGAAGGAAAGGGACCTTTGGCCGGGATTACTCCTGACGCATTGTCTCGATTGGGTTGAGCCGAGATGCCCGCCACGATGGAATCCATGAGGCGGCGATAGCAACGCAGAACACAATGAGAGCAACAAACCCGAGAGTCGGTATGTCATGCATGCCAACGCCATATAAAGCACCCCACATGCCAACGCCATATAAAGCACCCGAAAAGATGTTTGGGCATGCAATTTCAGCGATGAGACCGATCGTCACACCAACCAGGGCCAGGATCGCGCCGCGTTTCAGCATCAGGTGCAGCACACTTGTTCTGGGCGCCCCAAGCGCCAGCCGTACCCCTAGTTCTCGCGTTTGCGCACTGGCGATGTATGACAACAGTCCGTAAAGCCCAACTCCTGTAAGAGTTATCGAGATTATTGCGAAAGCAACAAAAACCCACGCTGCCAGTCTCAGGACCAGGGTTTCCTCTTCAAGATCGTCGGCAACTGTGAGCACCTCCGCTATCACAACATTCGCATTTATCTCCTTTGCGGCTGTTCGTATTTCGGAGAGACTCAACGATCTGCGATCCGTTCGAATAATAGGGGATGGGGCTGCTCTCATTGACGTGGTAGTGGCAGTATTCACTTGGTTGAACGGCCGGTACAAAATAGGATCCTCGTGCTCGTCGGCTCGTTGCTTCCGAGTGTCAGCCACGACTCCCACGATTTCCACCGTGTCACCGTCCCACCGACTATGCTCCAATCGTTGACCAATGGGGTTTTGCCTGGGCCAAAACTTCCGTGCCATTTGCTGGTTGACGATTCCCACCAGGGGGGCTTCGCTGCGATCCAGATCCGTAAAATTGCGCCCGCGTAAAATGGGAGCATTTACGACTCCAAAATAATCGGGTGTAATCGCAATTGAGTCATACCAGTCAGGATAATCAAAGCGCGCGCCGAGGCGGCATGGGTTGCACAAGGCTGCCGCCTGTATTCCCGGAAGATGCTTCAGCTTCTCGACAAAGGCATTCCGGAACCTCGTTTCGGCGTCGGAGCTTCTCGGCACACCCGGCAATTTCCACAAAATTGTCGACACGCGCTGGGCATCATAAGTAAATTCGACTCTCGATCTATTCCAGGCAGACCGGACGAGTAATAGAGTAAAGGCAAGTAACACAACCGATGTTGCCGTCTGCAATATTGTCAATAGGTTCCGAAAGGTCGTAGAAGTGCGTCCACTCGTGCCGGTAGATGCAGCCATCGGCATTGCGAACTTCGGATTGATGAATGCTGTCCGCACCATTGGCGCCAAACTGAACCCGCCTGCCACGAGAGCGGCAATACCGAATCCGAAAGCCAGTACGCGACCGTCAAACACACCGGTTGCGATTGTTTTGTGCCACCGTATATCTTCGGGGGAAAGGCCGATCACCAGTCTGATAAAGAAAAACGCAAATATAAGTCCCACAACCGCGCCAAGCCCAGAAACCAGGAAACTTTCTATCAAAATCCCTCGAATAATTCGCCACTTGGATGCCCCCAAGGCGATGCGTATGGCGAACTCTCGACTCCGCCTTTCAGTTCGTGCCAATAGAATTGAAGTTAGATTTCCAGCTACTAAAACCAATATGCTCCCGGCTACTGCAAACACCAACAGAGAGGTGTTACGAACTGCTTCCTTCCTGGCATTATCCATGAGTACGATATCAGGCCAGGGTTTTTCCCAATAGTTGGGAACCGGTCGTTTTCCTATGTTGCGCCATCCCATCCTTTGGGATTTTCCCGATCCAAGTTGCCCGGCAACTATTTTCAATTGGTCTCGCGCTTGAAGTACAGAAGCGCCCTGGGTCAGTCTGCCAAACACCCGAACAGGAGTGCTGGTCACATCCGACATCATAAGGCGAAGCGTTGGGTTAGATCGGCTGGCTCGCGACAACGGAATCCAAATGTCGGGTGAGTTTTCCGGGTCAACACCGGTGAATGTTGCCGGGGCGACCCCGATGATGGTGTAGGTTGTCTCATTGACGCGGAGTTCAGTTCCTAATGCCTCCGCTCTACCGCCAAACAAGTCACGCCAACAACGATGACTCAACAGCACCACATCGCCCACGCTATTCGGGTCATCGTCCTGCTCATTGATAACCCGGCCTCGAAACGCGTGCACCTGTAACAGGCCGAAGTAATTTCCCGTGACTGCCGTGACTCTCGCGGATACAGTTTCATTGCCTCGCCCAATTTCGGCGGTCAGATGCGGATCGTAGGCGGCAAGCTCTGGCAAAGCGTTTAGCCGCGCATTCACATATTCGAGGTACGCCGGCCATGACAAACCCTTCCCGGCTGGCTGGGTTGACGTTGATCGGCTGGCGACTTCCACGAGTTCGGAAGAGCGCGGAACAGGAAGTGCCGGAGATAGCAACGATCCGAAAACATTGAATATTCCCACATTCGCACCGATGCCTAATCCTAGCGTCAGGATGGCGAACGCCGAATATCCCCGGTGCTTGATCAATGCCCGGATAGCGTGCAATACATCGTGCCAAATAAGTTCCATCTATGACCTTGGAAGTGACTTTATCATGGGCATTAAAATATAGAAGTTTCTTCGAATCAACTTCTACCTGGTAGCTAGCTGTGCCGGCTGATCCATACCCGTACCGCGCGGAGCGAAGCCCGGGATGGTTACGGGCAGGCGTCCGTGAAACGGAATCTCGCCAAACAGCGCTTTTGCCGCTGCGATCTCCGACGTGCTGACGTTGGAATACGCGCAGACGTAGTTCGCAATGTCGGGGAAATCCGCGGCAACGTAAGGCGAACCAAAGCTCACCACTACAGTCTTGTCGCGCTTGGCAGCGAGGATCGATTGCAGCAGCGCAGCCGTTGATTCAGGCATGGAGATGCTGTTGAAGCTGGTTGTTCCCTCTTTGCGCACAGCCCGCCCGGCCACCGGAATCATATAAATGCCGACCACCACGTTTTCCGCGGCATTCACCGCACTCTGTAATTCCAGCATGCTGCCAGCGGCGATGCGGGGATCAACGTAGATAAATCGGACGTCAGGCACACGCGCGCGCAATTCGCGTTGCAGCTGGCGGCCATCATCGCTGCGCACGTCATCGGCAAGGATCACACAAAGCAGCTTGCTGCCTTCTGTCTGAATAGCGCCATAAGCCTGCGAGGAAGTTTGAGTGCCGTGGCGTCTGAGCGGCAGCACCTTTCCGTCTTCGCGAACCAGGGTTAACGCGGCGTCGGCCATCTGTTGCGCCAAGGCCAGATTCGCAGGGCTCGCGACGGATGAGGCGATATGGTTGATATCAACCTGCGTGGCTTTGTTGAGTCCGACGCTCGCTTTGAGACGCAAAATCTTCAGCACGGATTGATCGATGCGCTTTTCTGGGATATCCCCGTGGCGCACGGCCTGCAGCAGGCCGCGGTAAGCCCCGTCAAGGTCCGAGGGCAGCAGCAACATGTCATTTCCGGCCTTGATTGCATCCACCGCAGCGTGGCCGGCGGCAGCCGAACCGCCTTCCGGATACACCCGCGTGAGTCCCGCCATATCCATGGCGTCTGTGATTACCAGTCCGGTGAAGCGCAGCTGTTTTTTGAGAATCTCAGTCACCACGGCTCCGGATGTGGTGGCGACTTTGTTGGAACCGGGTTCCAGGGCCGGCGCGGTTACATGCGCAACCATCACTGCATCAGAGCCGGCGTCGACCGCTGCGCGGAAGGGCGGCAGGTCGATTTGTTCAATCTGCTCTCGCGTACGATTTACGGCGGCAACGCCCAGATGCGAGTCGGTGGCCGTATCGCCGTGACCGGGAAAATGTTTCGCCGCGGTCAGCAAGCCGGATTTGCGCGCTCCGCGAATATAGCCGCTCACCATCGCGCTGACCACCGCCGGATCCTCACCGAACGAGCGTGTATTGATGACAGGGTTGGCTGGGTTGGAATTCACATCGGCTACCGGAAATAAGTTCCATTCCACGCCGACGGCTCGCGATTCCTCAGCCACGATCCTGCCGAACTGCTCCGCCAGATCGGGCTTGCCGGCGGCTCCGAAGGCCATGGCGTGAGGAAAAACGGTGACGCCGTTCAGGCGCATCGAGAGGCCACGTTCGTAATCAGCGGCCATGATGAGCGGAACTTTGTTGTCATGCTGCAGCTGGTTGATCAGCATGGCGATCTCATAGGGCTCGCTCTTGGAGAGGGAAGGGCCTTCCGCCGGTACTGTGAGCAGCAATGAGCCCAGATGATAGCGGGAGATCTCATCCCGCCACGCCTGGTAGCCGGGGCTGGTGATGTTTACAAATTGCGGCATGGCCACGCGGACCATGAAGAGTTGCCCGATCTTTTCCTCGAGCGAGAGCTTCTTGAGGGTCTTCTCTGCCCATTTGGCACCGTCATTATTGAGATGGACGGGCCCGGGCTGCTGAACCTCGCCAGCGGGGAGAAGGGAAGAAAATGCCAGAAGAAGTGCCGCGATCGGGAACAGCCTTCGCATCATGAGGCAACAATACCAGAAATGCCGCAGCGCCCAAGCGTGAATCCGTGATCGTCAGACCAGGCTGGTTACGTTGGTCCCTTACTCCGGGTAAAGCGTTTTCCGGAGTGCCGCTATCCACGTGATCTGCTAGACTTCGCTTCAAGCACCCCGTGAGAAAGCTGAGAACCTATGTCTTTAACCTGGATCGATTGGATCGTAATTGTGGGCTACCTGCTGGTCAACCTTGCTATCGGCATCTATTACCGGCGGCGCGCAGGCGGCAACACAGAAGAGTTCTTCATCTCCGGGCGTGACGTTTCCTGGTGGCTGGCCGGTACCTCGATGGTGGCCACGACTTTTGCTGCGGACACGCCGCTCTTCGTCAGCGGCGTGATTGCGACGCAGGGGATCTCAGGAAACTGGATCTGGTGGACCTCCTGCCTCGGCGGGATGCTGACGGTCTTCTTCTTTGCCCGTTACTGGCGGCGCGCGGAAGTCCTGACCGACGTGGAACTGACGGAGATCCGCTATGGCGGCAAGCCGGCAGCCTTCCTGCGCGGCTTCAAGTCCGTTTATCTCGGACTGGTCATGAATTGCCTCATCCTCGGGTGGGTGACGAATGCCATGGTCAGCATTGTCGCGGTGCTTCTGGGGCCGCTCATTGCCCAGGGCAAAGTGGTCGAACTCGCGTTGGGAGGGCACACGCTGGTGCACTACACGCTGGGTGAACCCAGCCATACCGCTCTTCTGATCTGCATTTTTGTCCTGATTCCATTCACCGGCATTTACACCTCGATCGGCGGCCTCTGGGGTGTACTGGTGACTGACCTGTTTCAATTCATCCTCAAAATGGCCATGGTGGTCGTCTTGGCCTGGGTCGCTGTCGTGAAGATTGGCGGCATGGAGGCGCTCAAGCTGAGATTGCAGATTGTGGGCGATGCCGTGCATCAGACCGGAGCGCAGACTTTGAACCCGCTGGCCTTCTTCCCCGATTTTCATCATGGCCTGACTTCCACTGCCATATGGACTCTTCCGGTCCTTACCTTCCTGATGTATCTGGGCGTGCAGTGGTGGTCGGCGTGGTATCCGGGAGCGGAGCCGGGCGGCGGCGGATACGTGGCCCAGCGCATGTTCTGCGCGCGCGATGAGAAAAATTCTCTGGGCGCTACCCTCTGGTTCAACATCGCGCATTACGCCGTACGGCCGTGGCCGTGGATCATCACCGGACTGGTGGCGCTGGCGGTCTATTCCCCGCATGGCGGCATTCGTCCTGACCCGGCTTTTGGCGCGAACCCGCAACAGGGCTACGTGATGGTGCTGCGCGACTTTCTTCCTCCCGCGCTACGAGGGGTGATGGTCGCAGCGTTTCTTGCGGCCTTCATGTCGACGTTGGGAACGCAGTTGAATTGGGGCGTCTCATACCTGGTGAACGATCTGTACCGGCGTTTTCTGGCCAAGGGCAGGACAGAGAAACATTATGTAGCCATCGGCCGCCTTTTCACCATCTTGCTGGTGCTGGTCAGCGGCTATGTTGCCCAGCAACTGCATTCGGTGGGCCAGGGATGGCAGATTGTGCTTGGCCTGGGCGTGGGAACCGGCGCGGTATACATCCTGCGCTGGTACTGGTGGCGCATCAACGCCTGGAGCGAGATCAGTGCGATGATCGTGGCTGCAGTGGTTGCCATTTATCTGCACAGCCGTCTTCCTGGCGACGATCCGGTAACGTTTGCCAAGACCTCGCTCATCACTGCCGGCATTACCACAGTGGCTTGGATCGCCGCAACATTCCTGACGCCGGCGGAATCGGAAGAACGGCTGGTAGCGTTTTATCGTCGCGTGCGGCCCACCGTGCATGGCTGGAAGAAGATCGCCGCGCTTGCGCCGGAGATTCCACAGGTTCGCGATGTAACCAGCAATGCCTTTGATTGGATCATGGGGTGCGTTCTGGTGTATGCCACACTGTTTGGCATTGGCAAGATTATTTTCGGCAGCTGGATGCTCGGAGTGCTGTTGCTGGCGATTGCGGCGGCTGCCGGTTACCTCATCTTCTGGGATCTTTCCCGGCGCGGCTGGCAGGCGCTCTCAGGTACTGACCAGCCGGCTGTTACACTCAAGATGGAGACAGCGCAGGCACAGAAAAACCTTTCCTGACGCTCGAGCGAACTCGCAGTCCATTTCGTGCTTTCAAGGAGCTATGCACCCGAATGGCTTTCAAAATCGAGTCTGTCCATCTGAATGACGTGATCGTGGTGCAGCCCGAAGTTCGCGGCGACTCGCGCGGCTTCTTCATGGAGACGTATCGCGCGGACCAGTTCCGCGAACTGGGCTTGCCCACCGATTTTGTTCAGGATAATCATTCCAAGTCGAAGAAGGGCGTGCTGCGTGGGCTGCACTTTCAATGGGACCCGCCCATGGGCAAGCTGATGCGTGTCACTCGCGGCGCAGCATTCCTGGTAGCGGTCGATGTCCGCAAGGGCTCGCCGACGCTGGGCCGGTGGTTCGGCTTGGAAGTGTCAGAAGAAAACAAGAAGCAGGTGTGGGCGCCTTACGGGTTTGCCCGCGGGTTCTGTTCACTGACTGACGACTGCGAAGTGCAGTACAAGACCACCGGTGTCTACAACCAGAAGGGCGAGAGCGGAATTCATTTTGCGGACCCGGCAATCGGCGTGCAATGGCCGATTGATCTGGTGGCCGCAGAGACCTCAGAACGCGACCGCAAGGCGCAAAGCCTGAAAGAATGGCTGGAATCGCCGCTTTCGGACAACATTGTCTATACGACGAAATAGACTCTCTTCCAATATCGTCATTTCAGCAGAGCCTGCCGGGCGTTCTCCAATGCCTTGTGCCGCTCTTTGCTTACTTTGGGAAATCGGAGATCAAGATCCTGCAGCGTTCGAATGATCACAGAGCTTACCGCCAGATGGGTAAACCACTTGTGATCGGCGGGTATCACGTACCACGGCGAGTGAGGCTTGGCCGTGTGCCGGATCATGTCTTCGTAGGCGTCCATGTATTCGTCCCAGTGCTGGCGTTCGTGAACATCAGCCTCAGAGAATTTCCAGTTCTTCTCCGGTTCGTTCAGGCGATCCAGAAAGCGCTGTTTTTGCTCCGTTTTAGAGACATGGAGAAAGAATTTGCGAATGACTGTGCCGTTCCGGCTGAGGTAGCGCTCAAAGGCGACAATGTCTTCAAATCGTTCCTTCCAGATTTTTTTGGTCACCAACCCGGACGGAAGATGCTGTTTGGCCAGAAACTCCTGGTGCACGCGAACCACCAGCACTTCTTCATAGTAAGAGCGGTTGAAGATGCCGATCTTGCCGCGTTCGGGAAGTCGTCGCGTGGTGCGCCATAAAAAGTCGTGGTTCAGCTCTTCCGTGGAAGGCTGTTTGAAACTGGCGACATCACAGGCTTGCGGATTGACCCCGGACATTACGTGCTTGACCACGCTGTCTTTTCCCGCAGCATCCATGGCTTGAAAGATAAGCAGCAGTGACCATTCGTCCTGGGCGTAGAGTTTTTCCTGCAGTTCCTGGAGAATGCCAACGCTGTTTTGCAGGGTTGCGATGGCTTTCTCTTTAGAAGCAATGCCGTGCACGTCGCCGGAATCGTAGTCTTCAAGACGAAACGAATCGCCGTGCCGGACCTCAAAGGCTTCTACCAGCTGCTGCGTTTTTTTGACGATCTTCATCGCCTCAGTTGTACAGCAAAGCGGCTAGAGACGGCAAAGGCCAGTCATCATACTTCCATCGAAAGGAACGGATCCTCCTTGAAGGGCCGGGCCGTTGGCGGAACTTGCCCTTGCGCCAGCAGGTCCTCGTATTCCTGAAGCGAGGGGAATAGATCTTCGCGCTCTTCCAGCGGCGCTGTCGATCCTTCCGGTGCGGTGATGAAGGCGCAGAATTTTCCCATGATCTTGGCGCCGGGATTGAACTGGTCAAGCCATAGGAATTGTCCCTGCTCGTTGATCTCGAGAAACCACCATTGCCCCTGGGCATCGACTCCGAAGTCGAGAGAGCCGAAACAAACTCCGGACTCACGGGCGAATGCAAGAACGCCTTTTTCCACCTCGGGAGGGGTCGGAATGGGATCAACGCTGACGTGGCCAAAGCCGGCATCCTGGCGCCAGTCCAGCGCCTTCTTCGTGTTGTGCAGTGCGTACGAGTAGATGTGATTGCCCATGAGCACCATTCTTACGTCGAATTCCTTGGGGACGCGCTCCTGATAAATTGCCGGAGCGTAGGTGAGAACCTCGTCGGTAGGCAGCTGTTCGCCGGTTAGCTCGAACGTTTCCGTGATCGCGATGCTGCGATGGCCCTCTTTTTGCCACACATGCGGCGTAAAGCCTTTGCAGATGGTTCTGCCGCCGCGGCCAAAGAATTCGCGCACGCTCTGCGGCGTATTCGACATCAGCGTCGCCGGTATCTTCAGGCCGCATTTTTGCGCCAATTGCAGTTGCACCGATTTCTGGATCATGTTTCTGCCGGCCGAATATTTGTTGATGCACCAGACGGGAAGGCTCTCCAGCAGGTAGGCGATCGAATGGTAGAGCGACCGGTATTCCAGCCCGGCAAATTTCCTGTCCGGCTCTGCCGTTTTTGGATTGGGCTGCGGGTGTTCAGGACGGCGGATCCACACTACATCGCCGGGATCGACCGAATGCTCACCCAGCGTGACGCGAGTGGTTTCACCAAACTGCACTGAGGCCTGTCCTTGTCCAGTCCAGGAAAGCCCGGCCCAGCACACTACGCGGTAGCCGCCTTTTTCCAGAGCCCATTTCAGCGGAGCTGTATGATTGTCGTCTTCCCGAGCCAGAACGATGATTTTCATTGTGTCGCCTCCATTTGATATTGAGAAGGGTGGCGCGGCGAGCCACCACCCTGTTTTGACCCGCTAGCATTCGCCAATGGCTTGATCACCCGCCAGAAGCTGCTGCTTGGGGTCTATGAAGCACGGAGTCAGCGTGCGATGAATCTTGAAAGAGCGGTAACACCTTCCACTTCCTGCTCGCTCAGTTCACGAGCACCCTTGCGGCCGAGAACCCTGTTTGCCTGATCCATAACGTTTCTCCTTCTGGCTTGTACTTCCTTCATTCATGCGACGGATCTCCTAAGGCGGAGGCCCGTCGCATATAAGCCGCCCGATGTGCGGATTGTCAGCAGCCGCTTTCGCCTACGCGGTTGTCTCCATCCGGGCTAGGAAAGGCGGTGCAAAGCGAAAGAGTGCGAAATCCTCCGCTGATGAGGTCGGTTTCCGTCGGTGTCAATTCGCGAGCACCCTGGCGGATCAATACTCGGTCCAGGTTGTCCATATTTTTCTCCTTCCGTGATTTTGGGTACACGTACCGTGCCCAGCTCTTCAAAGAGTTCTTTGCCGAACTCCCGGGAAGCGTAGCCTGTTGGAGCTAGCACTCACCGAGGAAGTGGTCGCCATCCCTGACGCCCGTTGAAATGATGGTGCAGGCTGTAAGTGTGCGAAGTCCGCCACTGACCCGTTCCACTTCTTCTGCGGTCAGATCACGCGCGCCCTGGCGAATCAATACTCTGTTCTGTTCGTTCATATTTTTCTCCTTTCAAGTTCAGGTCTGACAAGCGGGTACAAAAGGTGGTTCAATGAAAAGCGGAGGCGGCCAGAGCCGCCATCCGCATCAACGTCAGCATTCTCCGAGGAACGTATCGCCATCCGCGCCATACTGGGGATCGAAGGTGCAAAGGGTAGCGGTGCGAATGCTGCCTCCAACGCTCTCGATCTCCTTGCGATCGAGTTCGCGCGCGCCTTTACGGATCAAGACTCTGTTGTCACTCATACTTTCTCCTTTCGGTAGTTTTGGATCACTTGTGCAATCCAAATTCGTTCAAAATCCTGTAAATGACCGTCCAGACATGGGAATGGTCCGGATGGCCTGGGTGTTGAATTAAACGAAATGAGTGTCACTGTCGGTATCGCTGCAGCCGTCACCATCGCCGCCGGTGTGGGTAGCAGTAGCCAGAACCGCGGTGCACACATTGGTGTGGAAAGCCTGGCCGGCGCTTACATACTCAATTTCATCTCGCGTGAGTTCGCGGGCGCCAACCCGTACCAGTACTCTGTTATTGTCTTGCTTGGTCATATAAGTTCTCCTTTCATTGTTGGTACACTCGATAATCCGCCGCTGGTTCCGGCAGAAATCTTTCCTGATCGGGAAAGACTGATGACCCGATCGGCGATGCGAATGGTGTCCGGCCGGTGTGCCGCGAAGATGCGCGTCATGCGCAACTCGGCCAGAGTGGCGGCGATGCGCTGCTCCGTGGGAACGTCAAGATGGCTGGTGGCCTCGTCGAGAACCAGAATCGCCGGTTTTGGATACAGAGCGCGCGCCAGCAGAAGACGCTGCTGCTGTCCCCCGGAAAGCGCGGAGCCCATGTCACCGACCAGCGTGCTGTAGCCCATGGGCATGGCATTGATTTCTTCGTCCAGGCAAGCCAGGCGAGCGCATTCCAGCACCCGCTCCATGTCGGCGACGTCAGAGGCGAATGCGATATTGTCGGCAATGGTCCCGGCGAAGAGAGAATCGTCCTGCAGGACGAAGCCCACGTTTCCCGTAAGGGCGGCGCGGCCGGTGGAAACCGAATGCCCGTTTACCACTACCTCGCCGGACTGGGGACAAAGCAACCCCGCAATCAATTTGAGCAAGGTCGATTTGCCGGCGCCTGAAGGACCAACGACCGCTACACATTCGCCCGGCGCGATGTGGAACGAGACATCTTCCAAAAGCCAGGGTTCGGTATCCGAGTAGCGGAAGAAGAGATGGTCCACGGTAATGGCGGCATCTTCGGCGCCGAAGACCGGCGCTTCAAAGCTGGTCAGTTCGGGCTTGGCGAGCGCGACATCGGCCAATCGCTGCACCTGCAGGGAGAGCATCCGGAACTCATAGAGACGGTCCACCAGGGTGGTGATGCGGGCCTTGAATTGCTCCTGATAGGCGACGAAGGCGAACAGCATGCCGATACTGAAACGCCCGGAAAGCACGAGCGTTGCACCCAGCCAGACGACGGCCACAGACTGCAAACCGAAGATGAAGGTGTTCGCCGATTTGAACAGCAGCGTGAGCCATTCGGTTTGCACCTGCGCATTGGTGCTGTCCGCCAGCAGATTCATCCATCGCGTCTTGCGGCCATCTTCGCGACCCAGGACCTTGATGGTGCGGATGCCGCGCAACGTCTCGATCAGAAAGGTCTGTTGCCGGGCCAGGCGAATAATCTGCTCCTCCATGGCTTTGCGCAGCGGCATATAAGCCAGGTTGCGCAGAGCAACGTAGAGCAGAACGCTCATCACGACGAGCAGCGCCAGTTTAGGGCTGTAGACGAACATCACGGCCAGGATGAAGAGCGAAATCAGGCCATCGAGCACGGTTTCAATGAAGTTGTTGGTGAGTGTCCGCTGAATGGCTTCAGCGCCTTCCAGACGTGACATGATGTCGCCAAAATATCTTTTCTCAAAAAATGAAACCGGCAGTCGGACCAGGTGCGAGAAAAGATTGGCGTACCATTGCAGCTTGAGCGAGGCGCCGAAGTAGAGCGTGGTCCAGCTGCGTAATGCTCCAAGAGCCGCCTGCAAGCCGATCAACAGCATAAAGCCGATTCCCAGCGTCAACAGCAGATCGCGGTCAAATGCGGCCACAACTTTGTCCACCGTCAGTTGCAGGAACAGCGGGCTGATGAGAGAGAACAACTCCAGAGCAGCGGCGAGAACAAAAATCTGTCCCAGCGCGCGTTTCAGTCCGACGATGCGACCGATCAGATCCTGGAGCCGGAGCGGTTGGCGCTCGTCGCGCGGAGCAAAGCTGGGAGTCGGAGTAAGCTCCAGGGCGACGCCGGTAAAGTCGCGATTGGCCTCGGCCTGGCTGACGCGGCGCGGACCCATGCTGGGATCGTGAAGGTAGATGTGTTTCCTGGTGACCTTTTTGAGAACAACAAAGTGATCCATCCTCCAGTGCAGGATGCAGGGAGTCTTCAGGTAGCCGAGATCTTCCAGTTCCACGCGGAGGGGGCGGCCGGCGAGATCAAGCGCGCCGGCAAATTTGATAATATGCGCGAGCGTAGCGCCACGCAGCGATACTGAAAACCGCTGCCGCAAAGCCGGCATATCAATCTGTGCGCCGTGGTAGCCGGCAATCATCGCCAGGCAGGCTACGCCGCATTCCGCGGCTTCGGTCTGATATACCATCGGCAATTTTTGTGTCCAGGTAAGTTTCATCTCGCAAAGTTGCTTTGCCAACCCACGCCTGATCAGCTTCCAGACGGTTGAAACAGCCACTTAATTAAAGGTTTGCGGCCAAGCGAAATTTCAGCTTCCACGGGCACGCCCGTTTGGGGCGAATGGTCGGGCGGTGCAGCCATTTGTGCCGCGCGGGGCGGGAGCGTCACCGTGACTTTGTACTTCGGCTCCAGAAATTGGGTATTCGGAGAATCGTTGCTCGATGATGGCGCGGCAGAGACTTCCAGGACGGTGGCAGGCTGTTCGGCAAACCGGGAAGGACACGCGCGACATCGCAATGACAATCGTGTTCCCGGCTGAACCGACGCCAGCCAGCGACCGGGAACGTAAAGTTCAGCGCGAAGCTGATTGTCATTTGATTTCGCCAGCAAGGCTCCGGAAATGCGCACTTTTTCTGTGTAGCTGCCAAGGAAGAGATATGCAGCGGCCAGCCCGATGATCATCACGGCCAGAGAGGTAAGAAGAGTCAAAGAGAGCGGGCGGATGAGAATGATCTCGCCGTAAGATTTTTGCTGCTGATGAAGAATGGCTTCGGGACGGAAGAGGGGCAGAGGCTTGGCGCCGTTTTGATGAGCACGGGAATCAAGAATCTCATCGCGTCGTTGCATGAGCTTGTGCTTCCTGCGGCTTGCTGGCAGAGGAAGTTATGGTACGACCCGAAGATGTGAAAGAGATGAAAATTAGTCGATAAAAATCGAGCTCTGTCCCAAATTGGGAACTCGGGGACAATGGACATGGGTGCATTGAAAAAGCGACACCAAAGTGTGCAGGGGGTTTTCTCTAAGCCACTACGCTTGGTACGGCACGCTTGGGAAGGATTTCACCGATGCGGCGAATCTGCGCGCCTACGCTTCTGAGCTTTTCTTCAATGCGCTCGTATCCGCGATCAACGTGGTACACGCGGTCGAGGATGGTTTCACCATCGGCCACCAGCGCAGCGATCACCAGCGACGCTGAAGCACGGAGATCAGAGCATTGCACTGCGGCCGAACTGAGCGGGGTCTTTCCGCGTACGATAGCGCGGCTGCCTTCCACTTTGATGTTCGCGCCCATGCGCGCCAGTTCCTGGGCGTGCATGAAGCGGTTCTCAAAAATATTTTCGGTGATGATGGAGGTGCCCTGCGACTGCGTGGCCAAGGCCATGTATTGCGCCTGCATGTCTGTGGGGAAGCCGGGATATTCCTCGGTGGAAACGTCGGCCGCCACCAACTGATGACCGTTGGTGACGCGCAGGGAATCGGCAGCGGCAGTGATGCTCACGCCGCACTCTTCCAGTTTCTGGATCAGCGCGCCCAGGTGGCTGGGGTCGCAATTGGTCAGCATGAGATCTCCGCCGGTCAACACTGCGGCAATCACAAACGTGCCGGCTTCAATGCGATCGGGAATAATGCGATGCCGGGCGCCATGCAGCTTTTCGACACCCTGAACGCGGATGGTATGCGTGCCTGCACCCTCGATCTTTGCCCCCATCTTGGTGAGCAGTGCCGCCAGATCGACGACCTCCGGCTCGCGCGCGCAGTTTTCCATGATGGTCTCGCCCTGGGCGAGAGTGGCCGCCATCATCAGGTCTTCGGTGCCGGTGACGGTTATCTTGTCGAAGATGATATGGCCGCCGCGCAGGCGGTCGGCGCTGGCTTCAATGTAGCCGTGCTCCTGCTGGATGGAAGCGCCGAGCTTTTCCAGACCTTTCACATGAAGATCGATTGGGCGCGCGCCAATAGCGCAGCCTCCGGGCTGGGAAACGCGGGCGCGGCCCATGCGCGCAACCAGCGGTCCCAGGACCAGCGTTGAAGCCCGCATGGTTTTGACCAACTCATAAGCAGCTTCCGGATTTACCAGCCGATTGCAGGAGATGGTAGTGCGATGCGAGGCGCGTCCGTAACCCAGCTCAACCTCGGCGCCCATCGAGACCAGCAGGTTGCGCTCGGTCTGGATGTCGCGCACATCGGGAATGTTTTCCAGGATCATCGGCTCGTCGGTGAGGATGGCGGCTGCCATGGCCGGCAGAGCGGCATTCTTGGCGCCGCTGATGCGGACGCTTCCCACCAGGGGGTTGCCGCCGCGAATTACAAACTTATCCATAAGACTCTCAGGTGCGATTGCCAGATCGTTGAAGTTGATTCGAATCGTCCGGCTGCGCGAGACCGGCTTCTTCAGTTGGTCCGCGACCAGGCTGGGCAGCACGATGGCTTGCCTGGTTGGCCGGACCGCTGGTGGCTTCGAAACGATCTTCATCTAGATTACCCCATGGCAACCGCCTGCCGAACGTTGCCCTTAACGCTCTTGAGTCTCTGTATTGCCTGTTTCCGGCCCAAACCGGTCTTCAACATGATGAGCGCCACGGCTACATGGTTATCCGCGGCTCTAAGAGTTTTTGCGGCGCTCTGGCGATCAACTCCGGCCGCTTTTTCCAGAATCGCCAACCCACGTTCCACCAGCTTGCGATTGAGGATCTGGACGTTGACCATCAGGTTGCCGTACACATAGCCCAGCCGGGCCATGGCTCCTGTGGAGAGCATGTTGAGGGCCATCTTTTGTGCAGAACCGGCCTTCATGCGGGTCGAGCCGGAAACCGCTTCCGATCCGACCTCGATGACGATCTCAACGTCTGCCAACCGCCCCAGCTCTGAGTTGCGATTGCAGACCACAGCAACGGTTTTGGCCCCTTTCTTGCGTGCGTATTCGAGAGCTGCCACGGTGTAGGGAGTGCGTCCGCTGGCAGCCAGTCCAACCACAACATCTTTCTTGCCCGGCTTGCGTTTGCGCAGGTCAAGCCTGCCGGAGGCGCGGGAATCTTCGCTGTATTCCGTCGCCTGGCCCAGAGCTTTAGAGCCGCCGGCAATCACGTATTGAATGGTCTTTGGATCGACGCCGAAGGTCGGCGGAATCTCCGATGCGTCCAGTGCGGCCATACGTCCACTGGTGCCGGCACCCACGTAAATCAACCTTCCGCCACCCAAAATGGCGTTGGCGATAAGGTCGATGGCCTGCGCGATCTGCGGCAACGCCTGTTCGACAGCGGCAGGGACCTTCTTGTCCTCGGCGTTGAGCAGCTGAGCGATCTCCTGGGCAGACAGGATGTCGAGCTGTGCTGAGGCGCTGTTGTCCCGCTCGGTTTCAAGCTCGGGAATGTTGGATTCGGGAGGGCTCACGTGATTTCAATTCTCAATAGCTTCGATGACGGCATCATGGAAAGCGGGCCGGATTTGCTTGATCAACTGCGAACCACGATCCGGCCAGGTGCGGTTGGTAAGCAGCGTAACGGAGAGTTGGCGTTCCGGGTCAATCCATAGTGAAGTACCTGTATAGCCCAAATGGCCATAGCTGCGCGAGGAAAAATATTTTCCCGACTGTGACGGTTGGGAGGGGGTGTCCCATCCCAGCGCGCGTGACGTTCCGGAGGGAAATTCTTCACGTCGGGTAAAAATTGCCAGCGTCTCAGGATGAACCAGGGGTGTGCCGCCCTCTGGCCATTCACGCGCAACACCGGCGCGCGAGTGGGAGCCCTGCAACATACATTGTGCAAAAACTGACACGTCATGGGCTGTGGCAAAACACCCGGCATGGCCAGCCACGCCCCCCATCACGAAGGCGTTCTCGTCGTTGACCTCGCCCTGGATGATGCGGTGGCGGAACGCGCGGTCGTCTTCTGTCGGAGGGATCAAGGGTTTCCAATCCATTGGCGGTTTGAAGAGCAAGTTGGATAAGCCGAGCCTTGAAAAGATCTCACGCGCACAGAACTGATCCAGCGGCCCGCCCATGATTCGTTCCAGCGCATCGCCCAGCAGAATAAAGCCGATATCGCTGTATTCGGCCCGGGCATTAGGGTCGGCGGTAAGAGGAACGACCGACGCCTCCCGCAGCAACTCATCTTTGTTATGGGCGGTCTGGAAGAGCTTAACGTACGCGGGCAAACCAGAAGAATGCGCCAGCAGCATACGCAGGGTGACTTGCCGGCGGCGGGGATCGTCACCGGCAAAAGCAGGAAGCAGTTCAACCAGCGGTTGCTCGAGCTTGAGTTGGCCCCGTTCATACAAGATCATGCAGGCGGGTGTGGTAGCGATCACTTTTGTAACTGAGGCTAGATCGTAAACAGTTTGCGATCCAACTGTCGGCGAAGCAGGATCATAAGTGAAATGCCCGAGACCTCTATTTGCGATCAGTTTTCCCTGATGAGCGACCGCTACTGCCGCGCCGGGAAAGGCCCGCTGCCCGATTCCGGACCGCACGACATCAAAGGCGCGGTGAAACTGTTCGTCCTGCCGTTCAAACGCATCGGGCAGAATGTGGTTGATACTTTGGTGCAGAGAATGTCCTCGTATTGCTTTTGTTTTCGGTTTATAACACACTCAGTCCAGAGATGAAATTTCCTCACAAAATCATAAGCTTTCTTCCCGTATTTGTTTTGCTGGTTAATTCTCTTGCTGTCGCGGTGCCGCAAAGCGCGGCTCGCCCGAAGAAGAAAAAAAAGGCGCCGGAAGCCGCCAAGGAGACAGCCAACTTTGCTCCGGTTGACCTGCTGGTGCAGGAGCAGATCACCGATCAGACGATCACCGGAGCAGTTTTGCTGGTGGGGCACGACGGAAAGATTGTTCATCAGAAGGCCTTCGGTCTTCGGGCGACCACTCCACGGCCCGAGCCGATGACTGTGGACACGATCTTTGATCTGGCATCACTCACCAAGGTGGTGGCCACCACTCCCAGCGTGATGCGGCTGGTGCAGTATGGGCAAGTACGCCTGGATGAGCCGGTGGCGCACTACATCCCCGATTTCGGGATGAACGGCAAAGACGCGGTGACGGTCCGCCAGCTTTTGACCCACTATTCGGGCTTGCGGCCTGATATCGACCTGAACCCGCCATGGGACGGCCGCGATGCCGCACTGCGCCTGGCCCATGAGGAGAAACTTCAGGCTCCCCAGGGTTCGGTCTTTATATATAGCGATACGAACTTCATGGTGCTGGGTGAGCTGGTGCAACGCCTTTCCGGCATGACGTTGGACAAGTATGCCCAGGTCCACATCTTTGAGCCGCTGGGCATGAAGCACACCCGTTTCCTTCCACCGCCGGAGTGGAAGAACAAGTTTGCCGAGACCTACGCTCCGGATCGCAGGCAGATCCTTCGTGGCGTGGTGCACGATCCCCGGGCAGAGCGAATGGGAGGGGTTGCTGGGCATGCGGGCGTGTTTTCCACGGCGGGCGATCTGGCGCTGTATGCGCAGGCCCTGATCAGCCGCAAGGGCATCCTGGACGGCGACATCATCGAGAAGATGACCACCCCGCAGCAGCCGCCCAACGCCACCGAGGTGCGCGGGCTGGGCTGGGACATTGATTCTTCGTTTTCTTCGAACCGCGGCGCGCTCTTGCCTGTAGGATCGTTTGGCCACACCGGCTTCACCGGGACCTCAATGTGGGTCGATCCGTACACCAATACATATGTGATTCTGTTGACGAATTCGGTCCTGCCCCGGCAGGGAGCGCCGGTTATTTCCTTGCGCTCGCGTGTTGCTACGGCCGTGGCGGCACTGCTGCATCTGGACGTAACTTCAGCGGAACGTGAAAGACAACTGACCATTACCGGCTACAACGAAGCAGCCACGGCTTCGCGGCGACTGGCTGCGCGCAACGGCCACGTGCTCACCGGCATTGATGTTTTGGAGCAGGATAATTTTGCCTCGCTCAAGCAGGACAAACCGCAAATGACGATTGGCCTGCTCACGAACAATACAGGAATTGACGCGCAGGGCAAGCGGGACATCGACGTGCTGGCAGCGGCGCCGGGAATCAAACTGGCGGCGATCTTCGCTCCGGAGCACGGAATTTTTGGCAACCTGGATCAGCTCAGCGTCGAAAACACAATCGACACCGTAACCGGCGTGCCGGTATATGCGCTCTACGGCGGTACAGAAGCGAAAAAGCGGCCGCCGGTCGATTTGCTCAAGACGCTCGATGCCGTGGTCTTTGATGTTCAAGATGCCGGCGCGCGCTTCTATACCTATCCGGCGACGCTCGGCTACCTGCTGGAAGCCGCAGCTGAAGCCAACACGGAAGTGATCGTGCTGGACCGGCCGAACCCGGTCAATGGCTCGTTTGTCCAGGGGCCGATGTCGCAAGGAGACATGCTGAATTTCAATAATTATTATCCCATCCCGCTGCGGCATGGGATGACACTGGGAGAGCTGGCGCAGTTCTACAACACAGAAAAAAAGATTGGCGCGCGCCTGCGCGTGGTTCCCATGCAGGGCTGGCTGCGCGGCGACTGGTTTGATTCCACCGGGATCGTCTGGGTGAACCCATCGCCCAATCTGAGATCGGTGAACGAAGCGGCGCTTTATACCGGTGTTGCGATGGTGGAGGGCACAAATGTTTCAGTCGGCCGCGGAACGGATACGCCGTTTGAAGTCCTGGGAGCTCCGTGGATCGATGCGCGCGCGTTTTCCGACTACCTCAACGCACGGCTGATTCCCGGTGTTCGCTTTGTGCCGATCACATTCACGCCCGCAACCCCGCCGTATCAGAACCAGCTCTGCAAGGGCGTCAACATTATTGTTACCGATCGAACCGTGCTCGATGCGCCGGGGATGGGCATCGAACTGGCAGGGGCACTGCGGAAACTGTATCCCGATAACTGGAAGATTGAACGCATACTTGCGCTGCTTGCCAACCGCCAGGTTTACGACGCGCTGGCAAATGGCGACGATCCCCGAGCCATTGCGCAAAGCTGGCAGGACGATCTGGACAAATTCAAGGAGTTACGCCAGAAATATCTGCTGTACAAGTAAGAACCATTCACAAAGACGCGAAGATGCCGGGGAGGATTGAAATGATCCCCTCGCGACTTTTGGGTTATGGCCTTCGACTATACTGCTCATCATGGACGCGCAAATTGACGCTCTGCACATCGGAACGTCAGGGTGGTCATACACGAGTTGGAAACCCGCATTCTTTCCGGAAAAGCTGCCGTCAAAACGATTCCTTGAGTTTTACGGAACGCGCCTCAACGCGGTGGAGTTGAATGCCACCTTTCGACGTATGCCCACGGCCAGCGCGATCGCGGGATGGGTGGGAGCTACCCCGCCGGATTTTCGTTTTGCCGCGAAGGCGCATCAATCGATCACGCACTTCAAACGCTTAAAAGATGCGGACGAGTCGATGCGATTTTTTCTTCAGAGCCTGGAGCCGATGCGGGAGTCAGGAAAGCTGGGGCCGGTCCTGGTACAGACGCCGCCGAACCTGAAAGCCGACGTGGACTTGCTGCAGCGGTTTTCCCACCTGCTGGCCCAGGCTTACAGGTTTGCTTTTGAATTCCGTCATGAAAGCTGGTTTTGCGAGCCGGTGTACGAAATCCTGCGCAGCAAAAATGCCGCGCTTTGCTGGGCGGAGAGCGAAAAGATCGTGGTCCCAAAGGTGACCACGGCGGATTTTCTCTACTATCGTTTCCGCGAACCTGAGTACAGCACGCCGGACCTCGAAAAGATGACGGAAGAGCTGAAAACCTACGCGGGCGAACGTGAAGTGTACGCATTCTTCAAACACGAGGAGCAGCCGGAGAGCGCTCTGAATGCGCAGAAGGTGGCGCGAGCCTGCGGCATTGAAGAGAAGCCCTTTGTTATGCCGGAAAAGAAGGCGGCAGCGAAGAAGAATCCGGCAAAATAGAGTTGCCCCGTATTACCCGGCGATAGACTCGATCGTGCGAACCGCATTCTCTGCCAAAATCAAATCGCGGTCGGCAAGGTCTTGCTGCATGTGCTCTGCGCTGGATGTGCCGGTAAGCGGCAGCATTCCCACTGCGCGCGCGAAGGCAAATACAATCTGCGCCGGAGTTGCATTTTTCTCTTGCGCCAAGGTCGTCATAGCCGGATGACGAAGCACATCCTTGTTTGCCGTCAGCAGAGAGAATCCCTGATAGATGATTTTGTTCCGGCAGCAGAATTCGCGCACCTGGCGGTCCCATCCAAGACGGGCGTAGCAGCGGTTTTGCACGAACGCCGGCGCCTGGGTGTGATGTTGCAGCATCTGCTCAAGATGGGTCAGCGCGACGTTGCTGACGCCGAGAAAGCGAGTGCGGCCGGTGTCGCGTTCTCTGATCATCGCTTCCCAGGTTTCGGCCTCGTCATCGGTCCAGTTGTAGCGATCGGAAGGCCCGTGAAGCACAAAGCTGTCAACGTAGTCGGTGTTTAGGTGCTCGAGCGAACTGGCCAGGGATTGCGCGACCTGCACGGGGAGGTCGGCTGCGGGATCGTAAGGGAGACGGTGGTCCTGGCCATCCTGGTGGGTGAACTTGGTCTGGAGAAAGAGATCTGCCCGCGTAACAATGCCCGCGCGATAGGCAGCCGCAAGCCCTTCGCCCGCGCCGGCTTCAAAGTAATGGCGGCGCTGGTTCGCGGTATCGATGCCGCGAAAGCCCATGCGAATCGCGAGCTCGGTGAGCTCCGCTGTGCGGTCTTCCTTCCAGGCAGTGCCATAGAGGAAGTCAGGAATCGGCGCAGAGTGACTTGAGGGCATCCTTTATTCTGCCATGCCAATGCTTCGACGGATGGAACCAAGGCGGCTATTTGCTGAATAGATGCGGAGCGCGATACTGGGATGATGAGGTCTGATAACGCGAAACCCGCTGCGAGACCCGATCCGCTGCTGCGAAGTTTTTTGGACTACCTGAGGGTTGAGAAGGGACTGGCCACGCTTACCGTAGAGGCCTACGGGTTGGATGTGGAGCAGTTTGCCGGTTTTCTGGAGAGCAAGCGCCGGGGTCTGGCGCAGGCGCGCAGGGAAGATGTGCGCGGGTTTTTGAGCCGGCTATTTTCCGACGGCGTTAAAGACCGTTCGGTCGCGCGCAAGCTTTCAACATTGCGGCATTTTTACAAATATCTTTTGCTGGACCGGATCATCAAGCACGATCCCACCCTCGAGATCGATTCGCCAAAACAGTGGAAGGTGCTGCCGAAGTCGCTGGCGCGGACGGAGATTGACGCCATGCTGGAGAAGGCGGGAGAAGTGGGCGGCGCATCGAGCAGGAAAGGTGCAGGCGAGCAAAACTTGGCGGCGGCGATCGCACAGCGCGATCAGGCCATGCTGGAGATGCTTTATGCAGGCGGGCTGCGCGTGTCAGAGATTATCGGCGTAAAGCTGGAAGACCTGAAGCTTGAATTGGGACACGTGCTGGTGCGGGGCAAAGGCGACAAAGAGAGAATCGTGCCGCTGGGGCAGGCAGCGCAGAAGCAGATCAGGGAGTATCAGTCAGAAGGCCGTCCGGCGCTTCTCAAGGGCAGGGTTTCGTCCATGCTGTTTGTGCGCCGGGGCGGCGCACAGCTCACCAGGCAGCGGGTCTGGCAGATGGTGAAACAGGCCTCGGCTTCCGGGCGCCACGCCAGCCCGCATATGCTGCGGCACAGCTGCGCCACGCATATGGTTGAAAACGGCGCGGACTTGCGCACCGTGCAGACGATCCTGGGCCATGCCGATATCTCCACCAGCCAGATTTATACGCACGTGGCGCTGGACCGGCTGAAGAATGTCTACCGCGAGTTTCATCCGCGGGGAAAGAGAGGCAGGGGCAACCGGCCATGAAGCAGGAACAAAAAGCCTTGAATCCGGAGATACAGAAGGGAATCAGCCGGTTCCTGGAAACCTTGCGCAGCGAACGCAATGCTTCCGCGCATACGCTGCGCGCCTATCGAAACGAGCTGCTTCGCTTTGCGGTGTATCTGGGGCCGGAAATACGGTGGAAGGATGTGGACCACGTTACGATCCGCGGCTTTCTTTCGCATCTGCACTCGAGCGGACTCAGCAAAGTATCGGTGGCGCGGGCGCTGGCCTCATTGCGGTCGATGTACAAATGGCTGGCGCGGGAAGGAATGGTCAAGCAGAACCCGGCGGCGCTGGTCTCCACGCCGCGCCTGCCCAAAAAGTTGCCGCGAGTGCCTACCATGGAGGAACTCAACGGGCTGCTCAACTCGGAAATGCCGGAAACAGCAGCGTTTCCTGAACGCGATCGCGCGATCTTCGAACTACTCTATGGCTGCGGGCTGCGCAACTCCGAGCTGGTGGGAATCGAGCTAGGCGATATCGAAGAGGCGAACGGGGTCATCCTGGTTCGAGGAAAAGGGAAGAAGCAACGTTATGTGCCGCTGGACGGCGCCGTGGCGGAAGCGCTCGAAGCGTATCGCGCAGCGCGACAGAAGGTTCTCAATGAGACGCGGAAGACGACCCGCCGGTTATTCATCAATCAGCGCGGTGGGCCGCTGACCACCCGCAGCGTGGGCCGGATCGTGAAGCAGATTGCAGTCGCGCGAGGCTTGCCCCCGGATATACATCCCCATACCCTGCGCCATGCCTTCGGCACGCACATGCTGAGTGAAGGCGCGGATTTGCGCGCAATCCAGGAGTTGCTCGGGCATGAACGGTTATCCACCACGCAGAAATATACTCAACTATCCATCGGCCACGTGATGGAGGTGTATGACAAGACCCATCCCCGGGCGAAGTAAAAGTTCCGAAGGGACAGTTCCCGCAGACAGCTAGCTTATTCATCCCAGTGTGCTATAGTGCCTGCGCTATCCCCCTCAACCTTGAACCATGAACCTCTTTGGCAACTATAGTTTTGGCCTGATCCTTGTGGCCATGGCCGTCGTCCACTTCATCCGCCGGCGGCCGGATAATTACTGGCTGTGGATCATTCTTATGGGCGGCGGGCTGGGCGCCCTTGTCTATATCTGCGTGGAAGTAATCCCGGATATGGGCCTGCTGCGGCAGTCGTTCCACGTCTTCTCGCACCGGAAACGCATCCAGCAGCTGGAGATGATGGTGCTCGACAATCCTTCCGCGGGCAACTATGAAGAGTTGGCGGATCTGTATCTGGAGCAAAAGAAGTACGCCAAGGCCAAAGAGTGCTATGACAAGGCCATTTCTTCGCGGACTGATTCACCGGATCCGTTTTACCGGCGGGGTTTGTGTGAGATTGAACTCAATGACTTCACCGCGGCTGCCAGCGATCTGGAGCGGGTGGTGAATAAAGACCGCAATTACGACTATCAGCGCGCTGCCGGGCTGCTGGCTTACGCCTGGTTTCGAAACCATCAGGACGCACAAGCGGCGAATCTGTTCGAGCAGGTCACGCAGACCTCCACGCTCTCGGAAACCCAGTTCAACTATGCCCAGTTGCTCGCCGCGCAGGGCAAGACACCAGAGGCGAAACAGTGGGTGCAACGGGTCCTGGCGAAGAAGGCGACTATGCCGCGCTATCTGAAACGGCGGGAAAGGCCGTGGTTCCGGCGCGCGTCGGCGTTGCTGAAGAAACTGCCTGCATAGGCGTGAATAGCCAGACGATGGCCTATTTGCGAAAAAAATTGTTAGAAATCTTAACCGGATGCAGCTTAGCTTCGGCGCTACGCGCGTTGCTCTGCTGACTAATAAGTCTTTATGGTTGTTGCAGATACGCCGAGCTCAGAAACCTGTGACAGTGTCCGGAAGGGAAAAACATTTACATGAACGGGCAGCCCGCTTAAAGTACCTCTGACCCTGAAAAGAGGCAAGTCTGTGCTGGGCCAAGAGCTAATCAGACGATAACAGAGAAGCTCGGGTCCGAAGTGACGACCGCCAAGTTTGTATAGCCCTATGTCTCGGGCACACCTCGCGCAACTGGGCCGTCATGCAAGGCTTGTATAAGGGCAAAGGCCGACGTCAGGCCTGACGAATCCAAAATTTGAAGCTGCAAATTGGGCAGGCGCCTGCAGGCCATGCATTGTGAAGGCTCAGGAAAAATCAATTTGCGGGCAAAGCAACGTCGCGAGGTCAGCTGAACTGATGAAGCACTCCCCATTCGCTTCCGGCAAAGAAACAATTCTTGTCGTCAATAACAACCCTGAAGGTCTTGCGCGCACGCAACAACTGCTGGAGAGCGCGGGTTTCCCGGTAGCAGCGTATTGCAGCACTTCGGAGGCGATCGATCAGATCGAAAACGGCGAGCAGCCGGACCTCATTCTTCTGGAGATCGACGGCGCTGACGAGGCGATGACAATGATCCAGACCTGCCGGCGGCTGCGTGCGGAACAGAAGATTGCAGTGTTTTCCGAGATACACGACGTGAGCACGGTAGTGCAGGCTGTCCGTATGGGCGCGCTTGATTATATTGCGAAGCCAGTGGACGACTCGGGACTGATTGCAGCGGTGCAGCGTCTGCTGGAGCCTGTCGCCTCCGCTGCGAACGAACCTTCGCACAAGAACAGCCCACGGGAACATTTTGAAACCGTTGAGAACGAGATATTCTTTCTAGCCGCCAGTGCAGCCATGCAGAAGATTCGCACCCAGGTGGAACAAGTCGCCAAGGTCGACATACCTGTGCTTCTTCTGGGAGAAAGCGGGGCGGGCAAAGAGGTTCTGGCGCGCCTGGTTCATAAATTGTCGCGCCGGGCGGGCAAGCCGCTGGTGAAGGTAAATTGCGCGGCGTTGCCGCACGATCTGCTGGAAAGCGAGCTCTTCGGCTACGAGGCAGGGGCTTTTACCGGAGCTAATCGCTCCAAACCAGGCATGCTGGAGTTGTGCGATAAAGGAACGATTTTCCTGGATGAGATCGGCGAGATGAGCCCCGCCTTGCAAGCCAAGCTGCTTCACGTTCTGCAAGACGGGAAGTTTACACGCTTGGGCGGACGAACCACCGTGACGTCAAATTTCCGCGTGCTGGCCGCAACCAACATCAATGTTCATGAGGCTATCAACAGCAAAACGTTTCGTGAGGACCTTTACTACCGGCTGAACGCTTTCACAGTCAACATTCCTCCGCTGCGCGAGCGGCGCGAGGAAATCCCGCTTCTGTTGAAGCACTTCATGCAGCAGTTTTCCGACAAGTATGATTGCTCACCGGCAGAGTGTTCCCATGCGCTGGTGAGAGCCTGCATGCGTCACACCTGGCCGGGAAACCTGCGTGAGCTGGGGAATTTTGTGAAACGCTACATGGTGCTGCAGGATGAAACGCTGGCCATCGCCGAGCTGGAAGAGAAAGACCCAAGCGCCGAGATTGCGCCGAACCTGGAAGACGAAGCTTTAATGCACGGAGGCGCCGGGTTGAAGTCGATGGTGCAGAACCTGAAGGAAAGAGCCGAGCCCAGGATCATCGAGCGGGTGCTTATCGCGACCAAGTGGAACTGCAAAGTCGCCGCCACGCAGCTGCAGATCAGCTACAAGGCGCTGCTCTACAAGATGAAGCAATATCGCATTTTTCCACCAGGCGTGAGCGGGCCGGGACTGAGAAATGCGCATGGATAGGTATTAGCAGTAGTTAGTAGTTAGTACTTGGTTAGTCTGCAGCCCGCGTCTTTGGCGACCGGAATCAAAACCCTTTCTCGCGATGTTTGCTTACGTCGCAAAGCACCCGCCGTTTCATTCCAATACAAGTATCGCTGACCATGGTCACGTTTTTTTACGAACGCAGGAACCACCGCTGTCCCGCTTGGCTTTAAGCCGGCAACTCCTTCTGGAAATGCGCTTCCATTCAGCTCGTGGAAAACGAGTTCCATTCGTGAGTGAAAGCGGACATTCAAAATGCGGCGCCGGCAGCCAATCATCAGCCCCAAACTGTCTGTAATCCATAGAAAAAAAGCTAGTTGGCCGACTCAAGCTTGATCTTTTGCCGGCTGGTCGAACGCCGCGGTTTTTGCTGGCAGGGTACATGCATTTGCCAGAGCGGCTCTCGCTTTCGTCGAGCGAAGGCCACTGCTCCGGCACCCGGCGCTCCACTTGCTCCGCCGGGTGCAGGAGTGCTTCAAGAACAGTCTCATGGAGCCCAGGCGCGGCAGCGTTTCGGAAGACGCTGCCCGCCTTTCCAGGGGACCGATTCAGGTCCGGCATGCTGAGGACGCGCTGGCTGACCGGACAGACGTGCTGGTCGATAACGCTGTACGCCCTTCCGGGGTATCACCAAGTCTGGTATCTGCCGGACAGAAGGAAGAATTTCGAATGAGAAGTAACTATCAGAGAAAATACCATGGGCTCGCAGTTCGCGAGTTGCCGGTTTCCGTGCAGCTCGTGATCTTTGGTCTGGCCCTGCTGTTTGCGTGTTCGATCTCAGCGAGCGCGCAAAACGTCACGAATCTCAACGTACCCACAACCACAACGCTGTGGGCCGGCACCCAGGACTTCGTCCAGTTCGGGTTGTCGTCACTGACCTTTCCTGCCTCAGGTCTCATCTTGCAAGGTACAGCCATCAGCAAGTTCACCGGCAAACCGGTGCGTCACATGTGGTACGGCGACGCCAGCAACGGTTTCTGCCGCATCGATCCCGAGATCGATGATCCGAATAGCCCAATTGCTGCGCCTGGTATCGGCAGGTTCAACAACATCATCACCACATGCGTAGGCTCCATTAATGCCGGCGCATTTGCTCCGATGCAAGCCACTTTTGATGCCAGCACGAACACGATCTACGCGGCGGACATTCCGCGCACGGCAAACGGCGTCATCCGCATGCACTACCTTCCTCAGGGCGACAATGGACAAGGAGCGATTGATCCCATCCACATCGGATCACTGATGGGCGCGCAGGCGACACGCAATGCCGCAGGCGGGTGCCCGGTCGTGCATGATCCGCGCAATGGCGCGACTCCGGTTACGATGGATGCGGCCACGATCGGCCCAGACGGCAATTTGTACATCGGATGGGCGCGCAACGGCACGATCGCGCGCATTCCTCATCCGGCAACTTTCGATCCGGGAAATCCGGACGACTGCGCCAGCATTGACGTGCCGATCTTTGCCGCCGACGCCAGGCTTGGCGCGGGTGCCGCTGCGGGCCACACCTTTGGGCTGGCCTGGATCGGACACGATCTGTTTGGCGCCGACAATATCGCTCCATGGGTCAAGTTCGATGCCGATCAGTGCCTCACGCCGGCCAACGGCTTGAATCGCTGTGGTCCGGTGGCAGGCGCGGGAACGGAAATCGTGGCCTCCTTTGTCCCCGGTCCACAGGGAGGTCTGGTCAGCGACTTCACCTACAACGGTCCAAACACTACGTTCCCCGGAAACACGCTCTATGCCATGACACTGAGCGGGCTGTCCAGGATCATCAACGTAACAGATGCACTGCACATGGCGATCACCCCGAACTTCGGCGGCAATTTCTGTTTCCTGACCGGCGCCACAATTGACACGAGCGATCTGGCTAATGAAACCGTGTATGTGGGCGTTGACTGCACGCAGGGCACGATCAACGGCGCTGCGGCGATCTACAAAGTCGTCCCGCAGCCGCCGCAGGCTGGGCCGCCGGCGATTCCGGGAAGTGTGGTTGCCAGCGCAACTGCCAATGCAGCAACCGTGAGCTGGATCCCAACTCCGAACGGCCAGGCGACCACCAGTTATGTGGTGCGCACGCTGCTCGCCGGCGGAGCGTCATCCGGTGTTCCTGACTTGACCATAACCGCGGGTACAAACGGTATTGTCCCAAGTTCGGCCACAGTCACGGGTTTGACCAACGGCACTCCGGTTGAGTTCGTGGTGCAGGCCTGCAACGCAACCGCCTGCAGCCCGTTCTCGGCTCCCACAGCTGTGGTAACTCCGCAGGCATTGACCGTTCCAGGCGCTCCCACTGGAGTGGTCGCCTCCGCGGGCAATGGCTCGGCGATCATCGCGTGGACTCCTCCGGCAAATAACGGTGGATCCCCGATCGCGACGTACACCATAACCGCCAATCCCGGACCACTTACGTTGACAGTGCCTGTAAATCAAACCGGCGCGAGCTTTACTGGATTGACCAACGGCACAACCTACACGTTCACCGTGCACGCAACCAATGTAACCGGCAACAGCGCGGAATCCGCGCCCTCGGCTGCAGTCACTCCGACTGGGGCGCTGGGAGCGGATCTCTCAATCGCGATGACCTCGCCGGCCAGCATTAATGCGGGATCGTTCCTGACCTTCACCATGACGATCACGAACAATGGTCCCGGAGACGCGGCGATGGTCACTCTGACGGACACGCTGCCCGGAGCCTTCCAGGCGGCAGCGACGAGCCAGGGTGTGTGTACGCACACGGGCGCGAACTTCAGCTGCAATCTGGGTGGAATGCTCTCGGGCAGCAGCGCTAAGGTGACGTTGACCATAATCGCGGGAGCAACCGCCGTCACGAACACCGCTTCAGTCCAGTTGCGCGATGCGTCCGGCAACCTGATTGTTGAGACGGTCGGCGGAAACAACGTTGCCAGCTCCACCACCAACATTAATCCTCCGGTGGTCGGGGTCGTCGGCGTCGGAGGTGGCACAGGAGGCGGCAGCGCTGATCTCGAGGTGAAAGGTTCGGCCCAGAACGGCGGCCCGAACCAGGGAACCGGCGACACCTTCACCTGGCAGATCAAAAACAACACCGGCAATGCGACCGCCTCGAACGTGGTGTTCACACTGCAACTGCCTCCGAGCTTCCAGTTCACCTCTGGGGCTGCCAGCGTGGGTACGTGCGGAGGGGTGCCCGCGGGAAGCTTTGGCGGAACACTCACCTGTAACCTGGACAGCCTGCCTGGAGGCCAGACGTGGCTCGTGTCGGTCAACTTCGTGCCAACGCAAGCGGGAGTCTTCTCGGCAACTGGCTCGGGCAGCTTCAGCGGCAATGACACGAACATCTCCAACAACTCGTTTACGGTAACCATCAAACCCAGATAACTCGAACCGGGCTGCCGGCGCGCTCCAAACGCCGGCAGCCTCAACATTCAGTTGGTCTTCCTGCGAAGCCATTGCATTCTCCCTGTGCGACGGACAGGGCTCTGAGAGATCGCTGTGGAAACTTTGCAGGACCTGGAAGTTGGGTAACTCCCCGCTAGATTACCCAACTTCACTTTTTTCAACCTCATTCACGAGGAGATTCTTCACCGAGCTACAACGATGGCCGCGCGCTGTAGGCGACTGGCCGGAGACGCAGCATATAAGTCCCGGCCAGTCGTTGTTCTTGTCGCTTCGCTCCAAACCGCCAACGAGCCCTCCTCGGCAAAGATTCTCTCGCGCCTGGCACCAACAGCTCGCCACGCAAGTCGGGCTCGCTGCTGTTCATTGACATCAATCCGCTGCTTCTTCAAGCGAAATGTTTCTCGCACTTCGACTTGAGCGACACGGTTCCAATTTTTGACCAGCGCCATATAGAAAAAAGACAATATAGGTTTCAAAATGAATTTTGTCCTTGCATCCTAAGTAGTACCTGATGTAGTATCTGCCGCAACAGTAGACGGAATTGAGCGACCTTCACCGCGCGCAGTCGTTTGTTTGTTAGTTGTATGGCATCGCCAAACATCTACGCCCACCCGGCTGAAAAAAATCCGACATTATCAATTAAGTCCTGGCAGGACCTGAATCAAGGGTCACGTATCCGTTTCCAGGCATCGCCGGTGTAAATACCGGCGCCGCATCAGTCAATTGCAGTTTGGCTGCTGGGTGACGCAGCACGCCAACCTCGTTCCAATCGTCGCAGATACGCTTCCGGGAGAAGGAAATTAGGAAGGCGTATGAAAGTGGTTGGTTGTCGCAACGTAGCAGGAAGCTTTTGGGCAGCAATACTCGCGGGTTGTCTGGCCGTGAGTCTAACGGCATGTGGTGGTGGCGGCAGTGCAGGCCCAGGTCCCACACCTACTCCGCTACCGACACCGAGTCCGAGTCCAACGCCAGGCTCACCGGCGGCGCCAACCATGGCAGAGTCATTTGGCGCTCCTAATACTCCATTGAATGGGACCGTTTCGCTCGCCTTCACGATCACCAACCCCGCAGCAAACACAGTATCGCTTACAGGGGTCGGCTTCAGTGACACGCTTCCGGCCGGACTGGCGATCTCTACGCCTAACGGGCTTACAAATAGCTGCGGCGGAACAGCGACCGCGCCTGCCGCGACAGGCGCCCTCACTCTGAGCGGGGGCACGATAGCCGCCGGCAGCAATTGCACGCTCTCCGTGAGCTTGACCGGCAACAATGCAGGCAGCTTCACGAATACCAGCACAGCAGTGACCTCAACAAATGCCGGCACGGGCAACACGGCCTCGGCGAGCCTGATCGTAGTGGCGCCACCATCGCTGGGCGAATCCTTCGGTGCAGCGAACATCCCGGTGAACGGAACCACGTCGTTGAGTTTCACCGTCACGAACCCTGCAGCCAACACGGTGGCAGAAGCTGGAGTCGCGTTCGCAGATACATTGCCGGCGGGGCTGATCATCTCAACCCCGAACGGCTTGACGAACAGTTGTGGAGGCACTGTCGCAGCCGTTCAGGGGGCCAGCGCGGTCAATCTAAGCGGAGGCTCAGTTGCGGTCGGCGGCAATTGCCTGGTGTCAGTCAATGTGACCGGCACAGCTCCGGGATTGCTGACCAATACGACTGGCGCTGCGTCGTCTACGAACGGCGGTACGGGCACTTCTGCTGCGGCCAGCCTGACGGTCGGTACTCCTCCCACGATCAGCGAGAGCTTCGCGGTAGCCAGCATCCCACTGAATGGAACGACTTCCTTAAACTACACCGTGAGCAACACCTCGGTGAGCGCGATTGCGCTCAGCGGTGTGGGTTTCAGTGACAGTTTGCCCACGGGCCTGGTGGTGGCAACCCCGAGCGCCTTGACGACGACCTGTACCGGCACGGCCGCAGCGGCAACCGGCTCATCTGCGGTCAGCCTCTCAGGCGGCACACTGGCGGCAGGTGCGTCCTGCACACTGAGCTTGAATCTGACGGGGACCACTGCAGGAGCGAAAAACAACAGCGTTACCGTCGGCTCGACTAACGGAGGGACCGGGAATACCGCCTCGGCCAGCCTTGCTGTAGCCGCGCCTCCCACAATCAGCGAAGCTTTTAGCGCGGCCAGCATGCCGCTGAATGGATCCGCCAGTTTGAGCTTCACTATCGCCAATCCGTCTGCCAATACGGTTGGACTTACAGGAGTGGGCGTCAGTGACGCGTTGCCCGCGGGATTGATCATCGCGACACCCAACGGTCTGGCTGGAACCTGTGGCGGTGGGACCATCACTGCTACCCAGGCGACGAGTCTGATCAGTTTGAGCGGGGCCAGCCTGGCTGCAAATGCCTCATGCATATTCTCACTGAACGTGACTGGGACCGCGGCGGGCGCGTCGATCAACACGACGGGCAACGTCACATCGACTGAGGGCGGCACGGGCAGCAGTGCTTCGGCAGCGATCGCCGTGGCAGCTCCGCCGTCGATCGTGGAAGCTTTTGGCGCAGCCAGCATCGCGCTGAATGGAACCACAACTTTGACCTTCACCATCACCAACCCGGCAGCAAACACCGTTAGTGAATCTGGCATGGCGCTCTTGGACACGCTGCCTTCCGGCTTAGCAGTGGCACCGGCCCCAGGGTTGACGAACAGCTGTGCCGGGACAGCGACCGCCACTGCGGGGAGCACGATCATCTCGCTGAGCGGGGGATCGCTTGCCGTGGGTGCAAGTTGCGGCGTGACGTTGAATGTAACTGGAACGTCGGGCGGCACTTTTACCAACACAACGGGCGCGGTAAGTTCGCTTACTGGCGGCACTGGCAATACGGCTTCCGCCAACCTGACGGTAACTGCACCGCTCACGCTGAGTGTTTCACCGTCCAGTGCAACCGTAACCCTGAGCAAGACTCAGACGTACACCGCATCCGGCACCGGAGCGCCCGTGACCTGGAGCGTGAACGGCGTTGTGAACGGGAACGCGACGGTTGGGACCATTACTGGAGGCGGAGTGTACACCGCACCGGCCGGCTTCCCTGGATTAGGTCTGAATAGCTTTACCATCACGGCGACTTCGCAGGCGAATTCTGCAGTCAGCGCTGCGGCTAACGCGATCGTGGTCTTTCCCAACGATACGTCAACTCCGCAGACCCCGCCCATCAAACTGGGGACTTCGGGATCCAACGCGAACAATACCTCGCCGGCCGCATGTTGCGTGGGAACTCTTGGCGCGCTGATGAACCGCTCCGGAACCTTATTCGTCCTAAGCGCTCAACATGTGCTCAGCAACGGAGGGACGGGGACCGTTGGCGACGCGATCAATCAACCTGGACCTGCTGCGTGTTTTGCCAGTCCCAACGTAGCAGCCAACTTTAGCGCGGGCTTCGTCAGGCCCCTCTCCGGCACAACGGGTGAAGCGACAGACAACGTGGATGCCGGTTTGGCGCAGGTCGCGGCCGGAGAAGTGGATAGCAGCGGCAGCATCCTCGACCTCGGCATTGCTGGGGCCAGCAGTATTGCCGCAGCGGCGCCATCTTCGACAACGGCCGTTGAAAGCGTAGGGTTGGCTGTCGCGAAGAGCGGCCGGACCACGGGCCTTACCTGTTCCACAGTGAGCAGCATTCTCACAACGGTGACTGTGGATTATGATTCCACCTGCGGCGGGCCTGTCGGGTTCACTTCCACCTTCGTCAACCAGATCATCATCAACAATACTGGAGGCGGTTTCGCTGCTCCGGGAGATTCCGGCGCCCTCATTGTGACCACGGATCAGGCGAGACCGGTGGGCCTGTTGTTTGCCGGGACGTCAACCACCGCGGTGGCAAACCCGATTCGAGATGTGATCAGCGCATTCACCATCCAAGGTAAGCCGGCGCAGATTCCTGGAATCGTAGGCGGCGCGGACCATGGAGTGAGCTGCGTGCCTACGGCGACGGTGCCGAGCGGGAATCCGAACGGCGCGTTCAGCACTATCGTTCCCAGGCTCCGTTCGATCATTGCCGGTTTGTCAGCAGCGGAGCAGCAGCGCGTGGACAATGTACGCCTGGCGAATGAACTCCTCCTGGTCCGTGATCCCATGATCAGCTCCGTCGTCGTTGCTGCCAGCGAGGATTCGCCGGGTGAGGGCGCGCTGGAGATCCACGTGAACGGTGCCACTCAGGCTCCGATTCCAGCAGTGATTGGCGGAGTGCGTACCAGGGTAATCTTCGATGCTCCTGGCCTGGCGCCTTCCGTAACTCAGCAGGACATCGATCAAGCGTCCGCTGTGAAGGAGGACAATGTTGGCACGTTGCTGGGTCAGCCGGGTATCCAGGGCATTGGTGTAGCCATCAGCAAGGACAACCCGGGAGAAACCGCGATCGCGATCTACGTCGTGAGAGGAGAAACTCATCCGCCGATTCCGGCGACAATGAGCGGCGTGCGCACGCAGGTGATCGAAGGGGAACGTTTTCGGGCGTTCTAACGCCGTCGCGAGTGAAGCGCGTGAGCTAAAGCAGCCTCGGCGAAAAACCGGGGCTGCTGCAACTCCTGATGCTGATGTATGAACCTTGGCTAAGACGTCGCCCCACGATTGCGGCGGGTCATACGCATCGGATTTAGTAGATCGATGTTGGCTTGATTGTGCTGATGGCCATATCACTAATTGGAACTGACGGCCATGGTGCATGAGGTACTAAAATTCGCGATGAGCGATATATCAAACGGCAGTTTAATCATCTCCAGTGTGTTAGATTTCTTTTAAGTTAGTTTCAGCTCCGGATCACCGCGCGGACTGGTAGAGAGCCGGCAGAGCTTATCGCCAGTCATTCTGACAACTCGACTCCACACGGCCTAGGTGCTCCACCGCCCTTCCGGCGGCCAGTATCAACATCAGTAAATGCTTTTGTGTGATGGATAAGCCTTCCGGGGGAAAGGTTATACCCAAGCCGATGAGGAGCTTGACACACGTCACAACCACGCCAGGGGTAATTCCATTCAACTTTCGGTTCGAGGGTCGGGCACCTTGGAATGCGATTTTGATTCTCACGATTCTTGCCCTGCTTGCAGCGCCCGGAGGCGCTGCGGCGCAGGTCACCAGCACAATTACCGATATAGGTATGATTCAAGGACTCAACCTTCCGTGGGCGGTACAGATCCTGCCGGGAACAGCGATCAGCCCCGTTACCGGCAACCCAGTCCGGCATGTGTGGGAAGGCGATCAGGCCGGCTTTTGCCGCATCGATCCTGATCTCGACTCCCCAGGGCCATATACGGTCAACACCAACACCTGCGTTAACAAGGTCGCCGGAGTGAACTTCACGCCGGGAAGAACGGCATTCGATCCAACCACCAACACTCTCTATTCCGTGAACAACGCCAAACCGTCGTCGGTGGCTCGCCTCCACGTCCTTCCCGACGGCGATTCAGGCCAGGGCCTGATCAGCGCCACCTCGGAATTTCTTGGCGATGCCGGCGGCTGCGGAGTGAGCGGCAACTTCCCCTGGGCGATCACTCTCGGTCCTGACGGCGATTTGTATGTCAGCTTCAGAAAGAGCGGGAACATCATACGCATTCTAGGCCCGCAGTCTGCTTCCGTACCGTGCGCGGGTTTCCAGGTGATGGGATCAACCTTCGACGGGAAGATCGGCAAGGGATTGGGCTGGATCGGGCACGACCTCTGGGGCGCGGACGGCATCGGTCTCTTCCGAATCGGGAATGCGGACCAGTGCTTTACCGCGGCGAACAACTTCACTCCTTGTAAAGGAAACGGTCTTCTGGTTGCCTTTGTCGCAAATCCACTGGGAATGTTCAGCGACCAGAATTATCCCGCCACAAACGGCAGCAATATTTATGCCTTCGACCCGACAGGAACGAACATCGCGCTGGTCTCCGGCCTCAGCGTAGGAGTCCCGGCGGTGCAAAAAATTTGGGCATCAAACATTCAGCCAGGCCTGACGATTGCGGTGGATACTTCCAACCTTAAGAACGAGGTGGTCTACCTGGGAAGCGATCCCGCAATCGACGTACCAGCGGTTACCAACGCGGGTTGGATTGACAAACTCGTCAATGCTCCGCCGACGACACCTGACATACCAATCCAAGTGACTGCGCTGGCAGGCGATGGCCAGGCCACTGTTAGCTGGCAATCAGGCGGCGGCGGTGACGCCACCAGTTACACCGTGCACAATTCATTCGCATCGAATAGCCTTACCGTGCCCGACGTGACGGTGACCGCTCCGGCAGGATCCACCTTCGTGCCGACAACTGCAACCGTCACCGGACTGACTGACGGTGTTTCGTACCAGTGGGAAGTCGCGGCCAGCAATTCATTCGGAACGAGCCAGTTCTCACTGCCAAGCAATTCTGTTACTCCGCACGTAGTGACTGCTCCGAGCGCGCCAGGGACAGTCGTTGCGTCGCCGAGCAACGCAGCCGCAACCATCGCATGGACTGCGCCCACCGCTAACGGCGGCTCGCCGATTACGAGCTACACAGTTTCGTCCTATATCGGAGGCGTGGCCACGGGGCTGGGTGTTTTCGTGGTAGCGCCAGCGACTTCGGCAACGATGAGCGGTCTAACCAACGGAACCACCTACACGTTCACCGTGCACGCGACCAACGCAGTGGGCAGCAGTCCGGAATCGCTGCCATCCAACGCGGTCACGCCGACTGCTCCGCCGCAGGGGCCGCCCGATCTGGCAATCGCGATGACTTCGGGACCGGCACCGAATGTGGGGGGGGACATTACCTACACCATTGTGGTCACCAATCTCGGCCCCAGTGCTGCTCCGAGCGTGGTTGTTTCCGATCCGCTTCCGGTCGGCGCGACATTTGTGTCTGCTTCATCTACACAAGGCGTATGCTCCGGCCCTCCGGGCTTTGCAGGCGTCCAGTGTCTGATGAGCGGCTTGCCAGCCGGAGGAAGCGCGACGATTACGGTGACGCTGACTCTGACAAGCACAATCACAGTGAATAGCGCTTCGGTGAAGGGCTTCGATTCAGCCGGAGCGCCGTTGGCTGATCCCAATCCGCTCAACAATACTGCGACTGTTATTACCCAGATCGCAGCGCCTACAGCGCCCACCGATATACAGGTTGTGGGCGCGGCGCAGAACGGCGGGCCGACGGTCGGCAGCACCGACACGTTTACCTGGCAGATCAAAAACGGTCAGAGTCCGACGGCAAATCAGGTTACGTTCAGCAGTACGCTGCCGGCGTCGCTGCTGTTTCAATCTGTGACGTCGACTCTCAGCACCTGCGAGGGGCCTGCTCCGGGTACCTCAGGGACGATTACCTGTTCTGCGGCAAGCATCGGCGGAGGACAGACCATGACCGTGATCGTGAATGTGAGCGTCGCCGCAAGCGGGACGATTCCGGTCACTGGCTCGGCGGAATTCAACGGAACGGATACCAACCCGGCGAACAACGCGTTCACCGTAACCATCAACGCCAAGTAGGCATCGGGAGGGCCAGCCGGTTTCCGGCCGGCCCTCTTTCCTTGCACGCCGATCACGAGCCAGCTACAAGCGCACGTTCTTAATAAATTAATAAAGCCTTCAGTCGATGCTCTGTTTTGGGCCGTTTGACGCAAAGAAGTGTTCAAAAACGCACACTTTTGCTCCAATATCTTTGTCTTACCTTATATTTTTGCTGCTTGAAACTACCCACTACTGGAGACTGCTCCCCAAGTGCTCCAACAGTTCCGGAGGGCCGACGGTTTCGAGCTGGGCCGAATCTGCCAGCCGAAGCGGAGGTCGAGAGATGCGCATTCTGGTAGTAGAAGATGAGTCCAAAGTAGCCCGTACGCTGGCCAAGGGTCTTGAGGCCGATCATTTTGCCGTTGATGTGGCCGGGGACGGGGAAGAAGGTCTGCAGTTAGCCGGCGAGGTTGATTATGACGCCATCATTCTCGATTGGAACTTGCCCAAACTCGACGGCCTGACAATCCTTAGGCGACTCCGGAAGTCCGGGTCCGGCACGCGGATCCTGCTTCTGAGCGCGCGGAAGGAAGAGTCTGACCGCATCTGCGGACTGCGGGCAGGCGCCGACGACTACCTGATCAAACCATTTTTTTACGAAGAGCTGCTGGCCCGTCTCCATGCTCTCCTACGCCGTCCGCTGGAGCTGATGGACAGAATCAGAGTCGAGGACTTGGAGCTCGACCGCATGCGGCACATCGTGACGCGAGCCGGCAAACCAATCAAACTGACGCAGCGGGAATACGGTGTGCTGGAGTATCTAATGCGCAATGCCGGCCGTACCGTCACGCGCACCATGGTGGTGGAGCACGTCTGGAATCTTGGTTTTGAAGGGTTGACCAACATCGTTGACGTGTACGTCAACTATCTCCGTGCCAAGATTGACGACGGCTTCGATAAGCCGCTGATCCACACGGCGCACGGAATCGGATACGTCCTGGCTTCCCCTGCAGAGTACAAGTTGTTGAGCAGCTTCTCAGGCCCGCGCCGGGCCAGTGGGCGCAGCTAGGCCCGAGGGGATGGCGTGGAATTCTTGAAATTTCTAATCCCGATCCCAATTGCTTCTTAATGCGGAACGCCAAAAATACCACTGACGGAGATGCTTCCGGGTTCAGACGCCGCGCCCGAAGGGCACCAATCAAGCAAGCTAATTGTGAGGAGAAATTCGCGTGCGCGCCTCTGCCTAAATTTGCGGCTAGTGCGGGGGCTGAGAATTCTGCTGTTTCTGTTGCTGTAAATACAATTCCCGTTGCTTCATTTCCTGTTCGTGGTCCTTCTCCAGTTGCTGCTTCAGCAGAAGTATGCGACGGCCTGATCCTGCAGGATCTCCAGCGACCAGATCATTGTCATCTACGTCATCCTTATCATTGCGAAGCTGGACTGCACCTGGTTTCGGCGTCGCAGGAACTGAACCCTTCGCGGTCAGGATTACCCGCCGGACAATAGAGGGACTGTCTGGATTTCCCAAAGCCACATAGTCGAAGCGCCAGCCATCAAAGATCGCGGACAGAACATCAGCCTCAGGGGCGGGACCGATGGAAAGCGCCAGGCGATCAGCGGCGCCGATGTCTGCGCCTTCAAACTCAATTCCGGTTTTTGAGCTGATGGCACTCAGCACACTGGCCAGGCTGGAATTGGGCGCGGTCAGGGTAATCATTCCATCGCGAAAAGTTACTTCAGGCGAAACGGGTGGCGCATCTACAGGCCTTGCCGGCACGGGAGCAAGGGTAGCTGTTGGCGCGGCAGTCTGGGCGCCAGGATTCGGATTGCCTGCTGGCGCAGATGAAACCCCACTTCGCTGTACGGGCGCAGCAGGGGGCAGGTTCGCATGTTGGGGATCGCTTGTCTGGGCTGCGATAATCCCGGTTCCCACAAGCATCCAAATTGTCAGCGTAAAAACCTTCATAGATTCCGACGCAGGGCGGAAACCCAGCCATATTCTACCTTGCGCTCCATTAGAACTAAAATTAGAACGAACCCGAAAAACAATCTTGCCACTTTGCCTTCCTCTTGCGAAACATTAATTTCTCTAATCATTAATTTCCCTAATTCTTTCCAGGAACCGTGACTCCGGGGGCATAACACGCTAATATGTGCTCGGTCGAGTCCACAGGCTCTGCCTTATAAAGGTCGCACCCCCAAGCGACCGGAAGCGGGAGTCACCGGAACACTTGCGCGGGACGAGCGAGTAAGTTCTGGATGCCCAAGAAAGCCTTCATGCGGGAGAAGTTACAAAATGTCACGAATTTCATTGGTTCTTATCTTTGGTGTGGCAACGGTCTTTGGTTTAGAAACGGCTTTGGCGCAAGGGACTGCACAAAAAGCACCAGCCGCGCCGGCAAAGGCAGCAGCCGGAGCGAAGTCTAAAGGCCGTGCCGTACTGGCCACAGATCCGGTGATCACCATTGAAGGACTTTGCGCCGGTGCAACGTCCGAAGCGGGTGCGTGCCGAACGCTGGTCAGCCGGCGGGATTTTGAGAGCTTCCTGAAGGCCCTGAGCGCGACTACGCGCGGCGTTGAACCCGCCGTATATCGCAAGATTGCGGTCAATTACTTCAGTCTGCTGCTTTACGCGGAATCAGGGCAGAAGGCGGGTGTGGACAAAGATCCTCGTTTTGAACAGGTGATGGAAGCTATCCGCTTGCGCGCCCTGGCTGACATGTACCGCGTACAGTTGACGGAAAAGGCGCAGCACATTACTGCCGAAGAAGTAGAAGCCTACTACAAGAAAAACATCGGCGATTTTGAAGAAGTGGACCTGGACCGCTTTCAGATTCCCAAGAACAATATGCAGAACCTGAGCGATGTGGAGTTTCGCTCCAAAGCCAAACAATTAGCCGAAGACCTGCGCGTGCGCGCGGTAAAGGGAGAGGACGTTACGAAGCTGGAGAAAGAAGCGCTGAATGCGCTGGGCGTGAAAGAGTCTTCGAACGTACAGATCGGCCTGCGGCGAGGGCAGTTTAAGGACGAAGAGGAGAAGGCGATTTTTGCGCTTAAACAGGGCGAGGTCACTCCGGTCTTCGACGCTGGAGGGCTGTGGATGTTTTTCAAGCGGACCAGCCGGGAGACTTTGCCGTTTGAAATGGTGAAGAGTGAGATCCATGGGATCCTGTATGGGGACAAAACTGTGGGTCTGGATAAGGCGCTACACGACGCGGTGCACGCGGATTATAACGAGGCGTATTTTGCCACCTCACCGACTGCTTTTCAAAATGCTGCCAATGGCGCGAGCTCAGTAGGGAATTCGGCAGCGAAAAAGGAGGTCGCTCCGGGCGATGCAGTTATCACCATCCATGGTTTGTGCGGAAGCCAGAAACCGGAGACCGGCTCATGTACTCGGGTGATTACTCGCGAACAATTGGAGCCTTTGCTCCGGATCGCGCTCCTGAACGCTACCACTCCAACCAGCTCTATACCGCGTTCAATCGCGGAAGGCTACGTGAACGATCTGATTTACGCGGACGCAGCGGAAAAAGCGGGAATTGACAAGGACGCGCGGCTCCCGGGAGTGATGATGCTGGTCCGGCAACGGGCTCTCGGAGACCTCTACCGCTTGAGAGAAGATGAAAAGGCGAGGGATATTTCCAAAGAGGGAATCGAGGCGTACTACCAGAAAAACCCGGCGGGCTTTGAGGAGCTGACGCTTACGCATATTTCTGTCCCGCGGCAAAGACCGAGAATTCCGAGCGATGCCGATTTCGAGGCCAAAGCAAAGCGGCTGGCCTACGAGCTGCAGGGGCGCGCCATCACAGGCGAGGACATGGAAAAACTCCAGAAAGAGGTCTACCAGACCCTCGGCCTCCAAAGTCCTTACGCGGATTATGAAGCCCGCGGCATCAAGACTCCTCCGGTCAGCTCGTTGAAGCCCATCCGGCGTGGAAATATGGAGCAAAAGACAGAGGCCGAATTGTTTGCACTTAAGCCAGGCGAGGTCACGAGCGTGCGGGAGTTCCCAACTGCTTATGTGATTTACAAGCTGGAAAGCCGGAGAATGATTCCGCTGGAGGAAGTTACAGCAGAGATTTCGACGAAGATCTACCAGCAGAACATGGTGAAGCTGATGAGAGCTCTCGCGTCCGTCCAAGCCCACTACAATGAGCGATATTTCTCGCGGGCCGGTGGAGAGCCCGTCAGCACTGCACAAATTGGGGCGGCGCAAAAAGCGGTCGCGCACAATTAACAACGCGCTTCTTTCTATCGGATCAGCGCGAACGCACCGAACCGGGAGTAGGCTCGGTCTAAGGCGCTACAACAGCCGTGTCTCGCCGCAAAAATCACTCCTCACGTAGCTGCAACTGGAAACTGGCTACCCACCCCTCGTCCAATCGTACATGGCCACATTAAAATTTTTAATCTCTTTTTAATGCTGCTTTAAGCACCGGTTTCCATAGTAGAGGCGCGTTATAACGCCATGTACGCACGAAGGTACAAGGCGCTTATAACCACTTCCTGAGAAGCATGTCATTTGCGGGGCAGCGCATCCGGGAAGCGCAAGTCAATCTTTTGCTGCCAAAATCGACGAAATCATCGGGCTGATGCCGCTGGTTGGTGGCTGTACGGCAAGACTGGCTACGTGGAAGTTGTCTTTCCACGAGCTGGAGGTGCCCAGCAACCGAAAAGGCTAGGCAGTTATGGCCCGTTCCGAGGTTCGTTTCTAGCCCTAACTGAGCTTTTCCTTTCCTGGTTACACAGGCGCATTGCTGCGAGCAGTCGCAGTGACGCGTGATGGACCGCGCTCGAGAAAAACGAAACGACGCGGCTGACGCCTTTTTTAGAGAAAGCTGCAGGCCAACTCACAACAATCGTTTCAGAAGCCATGGAGCTTCCGGGAACGGGAAAGAAGAAAATCAGTGAAAAGCCCGAAAACAACAAGCTATTTACAGCCTCAAATTCGGAAGGCGACAGCGATAATCGCCGCGGTGCTGGGCTGTCTTCTCATCCTTGCGTTCGCAGGTACAGCGAATGCACAGACATTTCAAAATGCTCCCACGGTTACTGAATTGTTTGCTGGTGTTCAGAATGTGACCGTGACCGGTCCCGGCGGCCTCACCGTGCCGACCTCGGGCGTGGTCGCGCACGGCACGGCGATCAGCCAGTTCACCAACGGTCCGCTGGGTGCGGACGGTAAATTCGCCTGTCAAGAGCCAGGGGCCACAACCCCCTGCAACACTGTTCGCCACATTTGGTACGGCGATGCCATCAACGGACTGTGCCGGATTGACCCCGAAGTTGATGCTCCCCTCACCACGCCGGTGAACGGCTTCGGCGCATGGAACGTGAACGCGCTGGCGTGCGTGATCAGCATCAACAAACTGGCGATCGCTCCCGGCCAGATCACGTATGACGTGCAGCACCAGCTCATGTACTTAACCAACAATAGCCGTGTGGGCGCAGGCGTCGCCCGCGTGATCTTCCACCCGGAGGGAGACAATGGCCAGGGCATGGTTGACCTGATTAAAATCGACAGCCTGATCGGAACGCAAATTGGCCGGAACGCGTTTGGCGGCTGCGGCCAGTTGGCCAATCCCAAGACCGGAAGCCCGGTTCCGCGTATTCCCGACGCTGCTGCCCTCGGACCTGACGGAGACCTCTACGTTGGCGACATCCGCGATGGCGCCATCCTCCGCATCGTCGGCGCGGCCACCTTCAATCCCCAAACCGACTGCCCGCCTGGCACTATAAGCGGTTCGGGCTTCACCGGCCAGGATCCCAACCAAAAGATCCAGATTCCGATACTCAGCCACGACTCACTGTTTGGCGGAGGCCACACCTTCGGTCTGGGCTGGATTGGTGATACGCTGATCGGCGCGGACAACATCGCTCCCTGGGTGGAGTTCCATGCCACTCAGTGCCTGACGCCGGTGAACGGCAACACCACCTGCGGCAACCCGGTGGTTGGCGGAGCCCCGCTGCCCAACGAAATCCTGGCAAGCGCGGCAGGCGCGCCGCAGGGCGGGCTGGCCAGCGATGCGCAATACCCGGTCTTCCCGGGCAACGCAGTGTACGTTGCGTCATTCCCGAACCTGACCAGGGTAACGAACATCCTGAGCGCAACCCAGCAGACCGCGAACCTGAACTATGGCGGATCGTTTTCGTTCCTGACCGGAGTTACGGCCGATCCAGAGGATCCGAGCAACGCGACGGTTTGGGCGCAGGACGACGAGACGCAGGGCGGCATCAACGGCACCGGCCGGCTCTGGAGAATCACGCCAGCTCCGGCGGCTCCTGGACCACCGTCTGCGCCAGATTTTACGTCAGCAACGGCTGGCCCCGGCACAGGCCAGGCGACACTCACCTGGGTACCGACAGTCAACGGACAGCCCACAACCTCGTATGACATCTCAATTTTGTTGGCCTCTCCAACCGGCGGACCGGCAACTCCCAGCGGACTTCCCGATGCCGTCTTTAACGCTCCGGCACAGTCTGCGACCATCAGCGGCCTGACTCCCGGCACTGGCTATCAGTTTGAGATCGAGGCCTGCAATGCCGCCGGTTGCAGCGCGTTTTCACCTCTTAGCCCAATCGTTACCCCGTTCACGACGACCGTTCCTGCACAACCGACCAACGTGGTCGGCGTGAATGCGGGCGACGGCTCGACCATTGCAGTTGCCTGGACAGAACCCAGCAACGGCCATTCTGCTGTGACCAGCTCAGCGATTACTGTATTTACGGGATCCCCCGCGGTACAGGTCGGTTCTCCGGTTACGATTCTCGGCGCCGGCACCGGCGGATCAGTGACTGGTCTGGCTTGCGGAACTGGAGCGAGCATTCCCAGCTATCAGTTCTCCGTGACTGCAACCAACGCTGTAGGCACCAGCACGGCTTCAGCGCTGTCAGCCCCGGTACCGAATCCGTGCGCGACCAATGCGGACGTGAGCGCTTCGGAGACCGTGCCGGCGAGCTCTAATGCCGGTGCGCAGGTAACCTATACAATCACCATCCACAATAACGGACCAGCAGTAGCGCCTTCGGTTGGATTCAGCGATACGCTCCCGGCCGGGTACGTATCCTCCACCTTCTCGCAGGGCATTTGCACTGGTACCCAAACCCTGACCACCTTCAACTGCGCTCTGGGAGCGATACCAGTCGCAGGTAGCGCTACCGTAACGGTGACCGTACTGCTGCCCGCGAGCCAGAGCGGTACCTTCACCAACAGCTCGACGGTAGTCGTAACTGATCCGTCAGGCTTGGTCAGCGACCAGAACACGGCGAACAACACGTTTAGCGCTAGCACCGTGGTTGGCGGGGCTGGGACTTGCACAGCGTCCGCGGCTGATCTCCAGGTAACCGGCTCTTCCAACAACGGCAACCCGCCGCACGGAAGCCCGGTAACGTTCACCTGGCAGATCAAGAACGGCACAGGCAGCATCAACGCCGCTTGCGTGAACTTCACTGCGACAACAAATGCTCCGAGCGGTGCTACGCTGACGCAAAACTCGTTCACCACGACGCAGGGGACTTGCAGCTTTGACGCCAGCAATAACCTGAACTGCAACCTCGGTGCCATCAACGGCGGCGGCGCCGTGACCGTTACGGTCCAGGCAACACCGTCGAACGCCGAACCGGCCAATTCGTACACCACGACCGGTACGGCCACCCAGGTTAATGGACAAGATCCGAATACAGCGAACAACTCGTTTGCTGTGCACATCGGCGCCCAGTGATGAACCTCTAACTCCGATTGCCGGGGAGCAACCCTCCCCGGCAACCCGGACCATAAAAGATCCCAAAAGTTTTGTCGCTACCCGAGTGGGAAGTCGGTTGTATTCCCAATGCTGGTAGTCGAGTAAAGAGAAACGGGGTGCGAACCTGCACCCCGGTTTTTAGAAGCTGTCTCACAAACCACTGTCGCCGCGGCCTCATACCGCTTGCTACGGTCGATTTATGGGATGCCTTCTAAAGGCTAGCGATTCGTGCGTCAACAGAGTCGCCCGGCGAAGTGGAGAAGTCGAAAGGGGACTAGATCCATGAAGGCCACACCTGGCTACGGTAAGAGCGATCCACGAGAAATTGCGGCGATCAACATGGTTTTCGTTTGGGTAGTTATTTTTGTCGCAGTGTTTGTCGGCGCCGCGAACGCACAAACGGTGGTAAATCAACCCACCACGACCACGTTGTGGGCGGGTAGCCAGGACATTACCCAGTTTGGACTTACCCAATTCACACTTCCGACCTCAGGGGTGATCCTGAGTGGCACGGCGATCAGCGCCATCACCGGCCAGCCGGTTCGGCATTTATGGTATGGAGATGCTATCAACGGTATTTGCCGCATCGATCCCGAGGTGGATCAGGTGATTCCTGCGACGGCGGGAATCGGCGGACATTCTGTGAATCTCCTGACTTGCGTGGGTGGCGCTCCAGGGAAGATCATCATCACTCCCGGTCAGCTTACGTTTGACGCCGCGACGAATACGCTCTATGCAGGCGATACCAGCAGGGTTAGCGGTGGTATTCTGCGATTGCATTACTTGCCCAGCGGTGACGGCGGCCAGGGATCGCTCGATCTGGTAAATATCGAAAGCTTGCTCGGAACACAAAACACCAGGAACGCCTTCGGCGCCTGTCCGGCAGTCAAAGATCCCAAAAACGGCACGCTGGTTCCGATCGTCCCCGATTCTGTGGCGCTCGGACCTGACGGCAACCTGTACAGCGGCTCAGTCCGCGACGGCGCCATCATTCGCATCATCAGCCCGGCAACATTCAATCCGGCCACCGATTGTCCCGGCAATGGCGGCAGCGGAGTTACACCAGGACCGAATGACAAAATCCAGATACCCATTCTGAGTCCGGATGAAGCGGTAGGGACCGGCCACAACTTCGGCCTGGGCTGGATCGGGCACACTTTGTTCGGGGGAGATAGCCTCGCGCCCTGGGTCAAGTTCAACGCCGACCAGTGCTTCACGTCGGCCAACAGCAATAATCTCTGCGGCAGTCCGCTAAGCGGCGGAGCGCCGCTCCCGACGGAAATTTTGGCCAGCATGGCCGGCGCACCTCAAGGCGCCGCGATTAGCGACGCGCAGTATCCAACCTTCCCAGGCACGACGGCATACTTTGCTTCGTTCCCCAGCGTCACCAAGGTTTCGAATATCGTAGACGCAAGCAACTTGACCGTCCAGACAAACTACGGCGGGACTTTCAGCTTCATCACAGGTCTGACAGCCGACGCCACTAACAATCAGCTGCTCTTCGTATCCGCCGATCCGGATCAAGGCGGAGTCAATGGAGCCGGCCAGATCTGGCTGGTCAATGCGCAGCCCTGTCCCCCGGGGGTCGCGCTTGCACCGGTCAATGTGTCGGCGACAGCGAGCGCAAGCAGCCAGGCCACGGTGAATTGGGCAGAGCCGCTCACGAACTGCCAGACGATTACCAGCTATGTAGTCAGGACGTTGCTGGCTGGAGGAACAGGAAGCGGAGTGCCGGACTTCACGGTCACAGCGACGCCGCCCAATACGGTGCCGCCGACTACAGCGACGATCAATGGACTGACCAACGGAACGTCGTATCAATTTGAAGTAGAGGCGTGTGATCTTGCCGGCTGCAGCGCGTTTTCTTCGTTGAGCAATGTAGCTTCACTGACGTCGCCCGCAGCTCCAACCGGAGTGGTTGCCACCCTGGCAGGCGTATCGGTGAATGTGAGCTGGAGGGCTCTGGCTGATCCCAGCGTTACCAGCTACACCGTCAGCGCATTTGATAGCGTAGCTCCGGGAGTAGCTGCCGCTACCGTCACTGTTCCAATTGCAGTCCTTAACGGCTCGTGCCCGACCTGCGGGTTCCCGACCATGACCGGACTGCTTGGCGGACACACGTACACGTTTACCGTCCACGCCACGAACATCTTCGGCAATGGTCCCGAGTCAGCGCCATCGCTGCCGATCACGATACCGCTCTCAACCGACGTGTCCATTCTCATGAGCGCGCCGGGTACGATCGCACCCGGAGCCACTTTGACCTACGTCATAACCGTCACCAACAATGGGCCGCTCAATGCCTTCCAAGTAACGCTTAGCGATACTCTGCCTGCGGCATTTTCTGCGGTGACTACCACCCAGGGTGTGTGTGCTCCCTCGGGAGGCGTTCTCTCCTGCAATCTGGGCGCGCTCAATGCAGGAAGCAGCGCGACGGTGAGCCTGTCGGTAGCGATTCCGTCCGGCGGAAGCGGCAGCATCACAAATAACGCGACTGTCGCGGCATTCGATTCAACCGGCGCCGCTATAGCCGATCCGAATACGGCCAACAACACAGCCAGGGCGACAACGAGCATCAGCACGCCCTGCTTAACCAGCACGACTGATATTCAGACCACAGGCTCTGCCCAGAATGGAAATCCGGTGCACGGAGCACCGGACACGTTCACCTGGCAGATCAAGAACAACCAGGGCTCGGTCGCTGCGAATTGTGTGACTTTCGCCGCTTCAACAACGGCGCCGGTCGGCGCGTCGCTGGCGATCGGCTCGGTATCAACCACTATCGGAACCTGCAGCATCATCAACAACGCGGTGAGCTGCAGTATAGGAACGCTCCCTGGCGGCCAGACAGCCGTTGTCAGCGTGACCGCAGTTCCCTCATTGGCGGCTCCGGCGAACTCCTATTCCATGAGCGGAATTGCACAACTGGGATCTGGAAGTACCGATACGAATACTGCGAACAACTCGTTCACGGTGCTCATTGGAGCGCAATAGAGACCGTGTGTTAGAGGCGGGGTGCGCACAGCGCACCCCGGGTGAGATTAAGCAATTCAGGCGTTGAACTATGACGGTAGAGAGATGCCTGAACCCGGGCGGCCGGGCGAAGTGGAGTTCGCCCGGCAGCCTATCCCAACGGAGGTGAAACACGAACAAGCCTTTTACAAGATTCCGGTCGCGCGGCCGGATCTTGCTCCTAAGAACCAGTTAGACGGATGAGTACCGCAATTTTGGAGTTGGATAACATCTGCGAGTGTCTCGCGGGTTTATCCAACTCTTCTTCTTCCTGGCAAGAAAATAATGGTACATGGCGGAGAGGGAGGGATTCGACCTACCCTGATTTCTGCAAACTCTGATTCTTAAACAACATAAGCTTAAATACGCATGAATACAGTCGATTCTTTGATTTCCGCCCTGCCTGTCTTTTCCGCCCTAGGGTGACCAGCCAGTCGGTGTTTTTGCCCAGCCAAACCATACCGCCCACACCAACAGAATGGATGTTGCGAATGGAAATCGACTTCCACTCATTCTTTGGAAGGCGGGTTCCATTCAAACCGAAATCAGGCTCTTGAACGTCCATCGGGGTCTGGAAGATCTCCGGCGCGGATTCCAGTAAGCTGTAGAAAATAAACATGTTAATCGATCATCATGATTTGTATGAATCGCTATCTGCCTACAGTCTCGTCCTGGCAGGACGAATGCATTATCCAGGTCGAAGTTCACTTGCTCATGGCCTGCGCAGTGAACACTTTGCTCGGCAGAAAACGATTAGCAGGTTTTCCGGCCGGCCTTTTTGAAAATCGGAGGAAGCTATTTATGAGGATGGGAAGTAAATTCAGCCGGCTGCTGCTGGCATTTGTGTATGGCGCTGTCGCCGTTTGCAGCGCTTCCGGTCCGGGCTCGGGTAGCGGCGGCGGGGGCAGAGGCAGCGGTGGCGGCGGCAACGATGATGGTTCGGGAAATGGCGGGCGCAACGGAGGCAATGTATCAACAGTCTCTACGAGCGGTTCCGGAAGGAATGGTGGCGGCAACAATGGGGGCGGGAATAATGGCGGCCAAGCCGGCGGCGGCGGCAATCAAGGCGGTCAGGTCGAAAATGAAGCGGGAAAGGGACGCAAACTGGCCGCGCTCAGAACAGTACCTGTACCTGGTCCGACTTCGGCCGAGCTGGGCAACGTAATTCGCAACAAGCAGGCTGCAATCGCCCTGGGCAAGGCATTCTTCTGGGAGATGCAGTTCGGCAGCGACGGCTTTACGGCTTGCGCTACCTGTCACTTCAACGCCGGGGCGGACAGCCGCACCATGAACCAGGTTGACCCTGGCTTGCGGCGCGTTGACAGCAACGGCAATACGTCTGCGGACTCCACGATCTTTAATCCGGGAACTGGCCCGAACCACCAGCTTAGCATCACGGACTTTCCGCTGCACCAGCTGGCGGACACCACCCGCAGCAACTCCGCGGTGCTTTCCGACAACGACAATATCGTTGGATCACAAGGCCAATATCTGAACAGCTTTAATGATGTGGTCATCGGCCTTGGTCCGGAAGACCTGACGTCAGTCCCCGATCCGATCTGGAACATCATTGCGCCCTCCGGGGAACAGATGAACGTCAGGCAGTCGACGCCGCGCAACGCGCCGTCAGTGATCAACGCGGTTTTCAACTACCGCAACTTCTGGGACGGCCGCGCGCAAAACACTTTCAACGGAGTGGATCCATTCGGCACCGGCGACCCGAACGCAAGGCTGCTGCAGACGGATGCGTCAAATAAAGACATCGTGCACGAGGTTCAGTTCCGCCTTTCGAACTCGGCGCTGGCGTCACAGGCCGTTGGACCTCCGGGCAGCAGCGTGGAAATGTCCGCAATGGGCCGTCCGTTTGTGAAGATGGGCAAGAAGATGCTCTCGGTCACACCGCTGGTGCTGCAGCAGGTCTCAACCACTGACAGCGTGTTGGGCAGCTACAGCGACGCTCCTTTCACGGGGTTGAACACTGATTACATCACGATGATCCAGGCTGCATTCCAGCCGCAGTGGTGGAACTCCAACGTGGTGGTGGACAAGGACAGCAACTTCCTGCACCTGGGCCGTCCGCTGAACACAGACGAGTATTCGCAAATGGAGTACAACTTCTCCATGTTCTGGGGCGTAGCCATTCAGATGTATGAATCCACGCTGGTGTCTGACAACTCTCGCTTTGACCAGTTCATGCAGGGCAACGGCAGCGCGCTGAGCTCGCAGGAGCAGCGCGGGCTGAATCGCTTCACCGGCAAAGGCGGATGCACCAACTGCCACAACGGCGCGGAATTCACCGATGCTGCGATCTCAAGCATCTCTGCTCGCGGCGTGGTTGAACTGCTGGGCAATGGCAAGTGGCATGACGTGGGCTTCCACAACATCGGCGTACGGCCGGTGGATGATGACCAGGGAATTGCCGCAGCTGATCCTTCCGGACTGTCTTCGCTTTCGGCGGCGCAACTCGCCTCGATGGGCAACCTTTCCGGTACACCGGTCCCGCCGGGAGCTCCCGTGTCGGTCAACGGCGCGGTTAAGACACCAAGCTTGCGCAACATCGAGCTGACCGCTCCGTACTTCCTGAATGGCGGCCAGGCCACTCTCAGCCAGCTGGTTGAGTTCTACAGCCGGGGCGGCGACTTCCCGTCAGCCGACGTTGATCCCAGCCTCAAGCGGGCTGGCTTCAGCGCCGATGACCAGGCCGCAGTTGTGGCGTTCCTGAAGTCCCTGACTGACGAGCGCGTACGCAACCAGAGCGCGCCGTTTGATCATCCGTCGCTCACCGTACCGAATGGAATGGTGATGATAGACGGGGTATTGACCGAACAGACCATCACGTTCCCGGCAACAGGAGCCGCAGGCGGAGCGCCTATGCCGAAGTTCTGCGATTCTCTGGCCGGCGCCTCAAGCTCGACCTGCAACTGAGGATCGTTGCAAAGAAAGATCGTTGCAATACGCGGAAGCTTGATGTGCAACTGATCTCAGGGCCCTCAAGGGGCCCTTGGATCTCGAACTTTGAGTTTTGTCTATAGCCAGCGCGGAGTAAGCCCTGCCAAGCTCACTCTATCCATACTTTTGCAGGCGCTGGCTACGCGGGAAACGGAGGCTGTTCCCCCGGTCTCCGCTTCCCGCACCTAAACTCTGGCAGAGGACGGAGGTACCTCAGGCCGTACAAACGATGACCGAAATGATCCATTCTCCTAAATTAAAAGATCAACTCATTGAAGGATCGGCGCCGCACTGCCTGCTTAGCTGGTCCTTCTTTTTTTGCGTCGGAGAGCGACAGTCTGCAGCCAGGCACCAGAATGTGGTTCAATGTTGGCCTGATCGGAGCGCGCAAACGCGCATCGATCGAACCAAAGAAAAATGGCGTAGAAAGCTAAGGACCAAGATTGTGAGTCGCCGAAACATTCGCATTGCCACTTTGCTGATCTCCGCGGCCTCTGCGGGGCTGCTGGGCTCCTGCCAGTCCGGAGCCGGCACTTCATCCACTCCTGCTGGCTCCCAACACCTTGTGCTCAAGCCGTGCAAATTAGCGGGATTGGATGGCGACGCCCGTTGCGGGACCTATGAAGTGTTTGAGAACCGGGCGGCCAAGTCCGGACGCACAATCAAGCTCAAGATTGTTGTGCTCAAGGCTTTGAACGGAGTCGCGGCGCCTGATGCCATCTTTCCGCTTGCTGGAGGTCCCGGAGCTCCAGCCACCAGCATGGTCGATTTGGTGCACGGAGAGATTCTTGGTCCGGCACGGCAAGATCACGACATTGTGTTTGTAGACCAGCGTGGGACTGGAGGATCGAATCCTCTGCTTTGCGACGTGGGCGACGATCCTAGAGATCTGGCCGTATTTTTCGGAGATATCCTTCCCATCGATAAAGTGCAGGCTTGCCGGGACAAGCTGCAGGGAATTGCCGACCTGCGGTTGTATACCACTCCCATCGCGATGGACGACCTGGACGAAGTGCGCCTTGCGCTGGGATACGACAAGATCGACCTGTTGGGCGTGTCGTACGGCACGATCGCGGCGCAAGTTTATTTACGCCAGCACGCTGAGCATGCGCGATCGGCCTTCCTGGTTGGAGTGGCGACGCCCAATATCAAGCAACCGCTCTTGTTTCCGCGAAGCGCACAGCACGCCATGGATATGCTCTATACGGATTGCGCTCGAGACCCGGTTTGCCACAAGACTTTCCCCGACTTGGAAAAGGAGTTTGAGGCTGTCCTGAATCGTTTTGATAACGGTCCGTTGACCATCAAGTTCATTGATCCGGTCACGGGGAAGAAAACCGACGTGAAAGTGGCGCGCTCAAGTTTTGTGGAGCGAATCCGCCTGGCGATGTATTCCACCGGGTCGCAAGCATTCGTGCCGCTGATCATTCACCGGGCCTATATTCATGACTATCTGCCATTCGAGAAGGCAGCCATGATACTCAGCCCCGGCGCCGATGTGTCTCGCGGGGTCTACTTCACGATCACTTGTTCGGAAGGCGTGCGATTCATCAGCGATAGCGATGTGGTGAATGAGACCCGTGGAACCTACGTTGGCCCGGAACGCGTGACCCGGCACATAAAAGCCTGCCAGGAGTGGCCGAAGGGAGAGATTGCTCCCGACTATATCGAGCCGGTCAAGTCCGATGTGCCGGTGCTGATGATCTCGGGCGAGGTGGATGGTTCCAGTCCCGCCTGGTTCGGCGAGAGTGCGGTCAAGTTTTTGTCGAATGGACGACAGATCAAGATCCGATATCTGGGTCATCAGATCGAGGAGCCGTGCATTAGCGACATCTTCAAAAGCTTTGTAGCGTCTGGATCCAGCAAAGCAGTGAATGGCGCTTGCGCTGAGGGAATAGTGCGTCCGCCGTTTGCCATAGAGCTGCCTCCGTGGCTCCGTCTCCACTGAACCGGTGGTGCGCCAAGGAACAGATCCTTCGACTCTGCTTCAGCAAGCCTCAGCGTCGCTCAGGATTTCGCCCGCGGGCTCTCACTTCGCTTACGCCCGCTAACCGGCTCAATTTGGGGCTGCCGTTTGCGGATACGCTCCGGCAGCCCCGTTTGCGACTGTACCACCATCGGGCTGGCGTACAGTTGCAACCTTGCGTCTGGCACTCACTTGTCAGGCCAGAAGCTCCAAAAAGTTCCTTCGACTCCGCTTCGGTAAACCTCAGCGTCGCTCAGGATTTCACCTGCGGGACTCTCGCTCAGCTTCCGCTTCGCTCACGCCCGCATAACGGCTCAATTTGGGGCTGCCGGTTTGCGGTCCGGCAGCCCCGTTTGCGGCCGTGCCGCCATCGGGCTGGCGACAGTCGCAACTTGCAGGAGAAGCGCCTTCATTGCTTCCCCAATCCTTGAGCTGTTCACGGTCAAAATAGCAACGTGATCAGCCGGCTCCAACCCCCAGGCCAATTGCCTCAAGTCCGGGGAAAAACGTGAAGCCCAATCTTTCTTTTGGGGCTGCCGGTTTGCGGTCCGGCAGCCCCGTTTACGGCTGTGTCACCATCGGGCTGGTGCGCAGTCGCAAACTTTGTTGAGTGGCGTGTTTCTGTGCCACGCTGCTTCACTCACCGATCCCATTTACCCGGCATCTCGCCGTGGTCGATGCAATGGTTCGGTCAGCTCAGCTCAAAACTTTCTCCAACCTTCTGCGGTCCCAGGCGACAGATGTCGTTTCCTGTTCGACCACCCGTACTCATTTGCTGCTGCCGGAGGCCTCCAGCTTTGTTTCTGTGGTGTTTCCCTTTATCGTGTTCTCGCCGGAGATTCCCGCGGGTTGATCTTTGTGCTGGGTCGTATCCTGGTTATGCAGGAAATTCAGCAATGCATTCAAGTCCACTTCTGCCAGGCGCAGGTTGGGCATGTTTACCTGCTTGTATTTTTCATACAGTGCAATCGCGATCGGGTCTTTCTCCGCCACCATCTTGTCCGGTTCAGAGATGAAGCGCGCCAGCCAGCCACGATCGCGAACATTGGTGACGCCCAACAGGTCCGGGCCAATCCTGTCGCCGTGGCCAATCGTGTGGCAGGCAGCGCATACCTTGGCGAAAACATACCGGCCTTTGTCGCTGAGATCGATCTTGTTAGCCTGGTCGTAGCTGGCTTTTGCCTCTATGGCAGCAGAGTTTTTCCAGCCGTTGAGCCAATTGCCGATCATGTTGGTCAGGAAGCGCGGGTTGTCGGTTGCGGTATCGCGCATCCACTGGCCCATCGGCTCGTTGCCGAGCAAAACGCTGGGCGTGTGGCCGTCAGGATCATTGGGATCGGGGTCGGTATAGAGTCCAAGCTTTTTGCTGAGAGAGTCGATGTCGTCCTTCTTGCCGGTCAAAAAAGTCCAGCCTGGGCCGACGTGATACTTCTCCGCATAGGCTTTCAAAACTTTTGGCGTATCGTGCTTGGGATCAATGCTGATGGAATAAAAGAAAATGTCCTTGCCGACACGGTCGCCCAGCATCTTTTGCACCTGCACCAGGCGCGCGGTTTCGAGCGGGCAGGCATTGACGCAGGTGGTATAGATCAGGTCGATGACAACGATCTTGCCTTTGATGAGGTCGTCATAGAAATGGACCTTGTCTCCATCCTGTGTCGTCAACGTGGTATTGGGGAAGTAGTTGGCGCCCCAGCGGCTCTGCGCCTGGACGTTCGCCGGTAAAAGAGTGAGAGCGCCGGAAAGCAAACCAAACCCCACCGCCGCTCTCATCCAATTCTTCACTAGCATCTCCCTAAGTTCCTTACCTGGTTACTTGCAGCTCTCTTTTAGTTTTTTAAAATCCGGCCAGTGGGCGATTCCGTTCTGTCAAGAATTCCTCTCTGACAGGGAGCGCCAACGGGGCTGCCCACTGGCCGGTTATAGGACCACTTTCCAGCGCAGCCTAGAAAGCGGTCGGAGCAATGTCGTCCGGGGCCACGAAAGTGACACCCTGCGGGGTTGCAATCGGCGTCGGCAACGGCCGCAGGAACGGCGCGCCTCCGTTATCGATCTCCCAGCGGACCAACATCGCGTTATCCTCGTGCACCGTGTTGTGGCAGTGCTCCATGTACATCCCGCCCCAATCACGGAACTGCATGGTCAGG
>DATFSU010000016.1:0-3761 GCA_035262465.1 Candidatus Angelobacter sp.
TGACTTCGGTAGCTGGTTCGGGCAAGGTTTCCCAACCCGACTCCCGCCTGTGCTTTTGCCTGCGCCCCTGGTCGATCGACCGATGCACCGCCACCTTCCTCAGCCAGTACGTCAGGTGCGCCGGGGACTGGATCTTCGCCAGCTTCTGGTACAGCTCCAGAAAAACCTCCTGGGCGATATCCTCGGCCAGCGACCGGTCCTGCAGGTAATGCCAGCCGATGCTGAAGACCATGGCCTGGTGCTCGGTAACGATCTCGGCAAACGCCGATGGATCGCCCGCGACTGCCCGCGCCAAAGCTGCTTCCAGCCTCTCTCCCCGGTCTGCGTCCAAGGCATCCCCTTCTAAGGTATTAATACGCGGATTGGAGAGAAAAGAATGCAAGAAAAACTCATCGTTCTGCCGGGAAAGATCGCCGGAATCGCCTGGAATCGCACCGGAATCGCCGGAATCGGAAAACCCCGCAGCCGGGGGCGGCTGCGCTCCAGCGTTTTTGTTTTGGCAAGAGACTAAGAGCTGGTTTTCCGATCCCGCGCGATTCCGGCGATTCTGCTTGGTTTTCCACAAGCCAGGCCATCGTCAACGCCGGGCCTCGTTATAATCGAACGTAGAGCCCCCTTTCATGTCTGACTTCGTCCATCTTCATCTGCACACCGATTACTCGCTGCTGGATGGCGCTTGCGACGTGGGGAAGCTGGTTAAGCGTGTCGGCGATATCGGGCAGACGGCCGTGGCCGTGACCGATCACGGCAACATCTACGGCGCGGTCCACTTTGTCGACGCGGCGGAGAAGGCTGGGATCAAGCCGATCGTCGGCTGCGAACTCTACATCTGTAAGAAGGACGACCACCGTGCTCCGCCCGAGGGCGACACCTACAATCACCTGCTGGTGCTTGCCGAAAACGAAAAAGGCTATGAGAACCTGATCAAGATCACTTCGGAAGCCTCACTGAATGGTTTCTATTACAAGCCGCGGATCAGCAAAAACTTTCTCGCCGAACATTCTCAGGGGCTGATCGGACTCTCCGGCTGCCTGGCCGGCGAGGTATGCGAGCATCTGTTGGTCGGAAAGTACGATGCGGCAAGAGCCACAGCCGCCGCCTACAGAGAAATCTTCGGCAAAGACAACTTCTTTCTTGAAATCCAGGACCAGGGCTTGCCCGAAGAGCATCGCATCCACGGCGATCTCTTCCGCCTGGAAAAAGAGCTTGGCCTGCCCATGGTGGCGACCAATGACAGCCATTATCTTTGCGAAGACGACGCTCACGCCCAGGACGTGCTGGTATGCGTGCAGACCGGGAAATCGATTCACGAGGACAACCGGCTGAAGTTCCACGGCAACCAGTTTTACGTCAAATCCAGCGCGGAGATGAGCCGCGTCTTTTCCAGCCGGCCGGACGTTTTGACGCGCACTCTCTCCATCGCGGAGCGTTGCGGCTTCAAGCTCAACAAGATCAGGAATCCGTTCCCGGACTTCCACGTTCCCGAAGGCTACACGCTGGACAGCTACTTCGAGCATGTGGCGCGCGAAGGCTTCGCCCGGCGCTGGCGCTCGCTGAGCAAGCTGGCTCAGGCAGGACGCCTGAAAAAGTCGCGCGCCGATTACGAGCAGCGTTTGTCGCAAGAGATCGCCATCATCCAGCAGATGAAGTTTTCGGGGTACTTCCTGATCGTATGGGATTTCATCCGTTTCGCGCGCGAGAATAACATTCCGGTCGGTCCAGGCCGTGGCTCCGCGGCAGGGTCTTTAGTGGCGTATTCAATGCCCATCACCGACATCGATCCGCTGCAGAACGAGCTCCTGTTCGAGCGTTTTTTGAACCCGGAGAGGGTGGATTTTCCCGACATCGATACTGATTTTTGTATGAACCGGCGCGGCGAGGTCATCAACTACGTCACGCAGAAATACGGGCGCGACAACGTGGCCCAGATCATCACCTTCGGCACGATGGCTGCCAAGGCAGCAATCAAAGACGTTGGCCGGGCGATGGACATACCCTACGCCGATGTCGATCGCATCGCCAAGATGGTGCCGGCTACGCTGAACATCACGCTCGACCAGGCTCTGGATGATTCGCCGCAACTGCAGCAAGCCTATGAAGACGAGATTCAGGTCCGCAAGCTCATCGACACGGCGCGCAAACTGGAAGGGCTCGTGCGCAACTCGGGAGTGCACGCCGCCGGGGTGGTGATTTCTCCCAAACCGCTTACCGAGCTCGTGCCGCTGCACAAGACGAAGAACGATGAAATCGTTACCGCATATGACATGAACGCCGTGGGGAAGATGGGCCTGCTGAAAATGGACTTCCTTGGGCTCACCACACTCACCATCCTGGATGACGCGACTAAGCTCATCAGGCAGCGAGGAACGGCGATGGATCTCAACACCATCCCCTTGGATGACGCTCTAACCTACGAGCGAGTTTTTCACGCTGCGTTGACCTCGGGAATCTTCCAGTTTGAATCCATCGGCATGGCTGACGTTCTGCGCCGCTACAAACCCAATAGCATAGAAGACTTGACCGCGCTCAACGCGCTCTATCGCCCGGGTCCGATCCAGGGCGGCATGATAGACGACTTCATCGAGCGCAAATGGGGACGCAGAAAAGTTGAATACGAACTGCCGGAGCTGGAGCCAATCCTGAAAGAAACCATGGGCGTGATCGTCTACCAGGAGCAGGTCATGCGCATCGCCAACGTCATGGCCGGCTATTCGCTCGGGGAAGCGGACATCTTGCGCAAGGCCATGGGCAAGAAAATCGCTGAAGAGATGGCCAAACAGCGCGAGCGGTTTGTCCAGGGCGCCTTGGCCAAAGGATTCCCGGAAAAGAAGGTGATCAAGACTTTCGACTTGATGGAGCAGTTCGCAAAGTACGGTTTTCCCAAAGCCCATTCCGCAGCTTACGCGCTCCTCGCGTATCAGACCGCTTATTTGAAGACCCATCATCCAGTCGAGTTCATGTCGGCTCTGTTGACCTCGCAGACCGGAAATACCGACAACGTGGTCAAGTACATCAACGAATGTCGCGAGATGGGAATCCCGGTGGAACCGCCGGACATCAATGTCAGCGACGCCTACTTCACGCCGCATCAGAACGCGATCCGTTTCGGACTTGCGGCGGTGAAGAACGTGGGACGCAACGCCATCGATTCCATTGTGGCTGCGCGCAAGGAGATCGGGCGTTTTGCCACCATCTTTGAGTTCTGCGAGAAGGTCGATCTGCGGCTGTTGAACCGGCGCGTCGTTGAATCCCTGATTAAAGCCGGCGCGATGGATACGCTCGGCAACCGCGCCCAGTTGATGGCCGTCCTGGATCGGGCCATGGAGCGCGCCCAGAAGGTGCAGCGGGATGCCGAACTCGGCCAGCACGGCCTGTTTGGCGTCTTTGAGCAGGACAGCCAGGTCAACGGCAACGCGGACCGGCTGCCCAGCGTCCCTGAATGGGACGAGCACCAGCGCCTGGCCAGCGAGAAGGAGGTCCTGGGCTTCTTCATTACCGGCCATCCGATGGAGAGGTATAGGGACAAATTGGAGGACTTTCGCGCGCTCTCGGCAGAGGCGGTCACGGCAATGACCAGCGGCACCGGCCGCGACGAGTTGTACACGGCGGGAATCGTTTCCAACGTGCGAGTGATGAAGTCGCGCAAAGGCGAGCTCTACGCCCAGGCCGTCCTCGAAGACATGACGGGAACCGTGGACGCCATCGTCTTTCCTGAAGCATACCGGCGCCTGCAGGCGATCCTGAAACAGGAAATCCCCATG
>DATFSU010000017.1:0-3650 GCA_035262465.1 Candidatus Angelobacter sp.
GTGCGCTCGTCCATCGGGTTCTCGCCGCTCATCTTGACGTAGCCGCCCAACGGGATCGCGCTGATCCGGTAGTCGGTGTCGCCCTTGCGGAAACCCAGCAAACGCTTTCCGAATCCGATGGAGAAAACTTCGACGCGTACGCCCAACAGCTTGGCGGCAGCGTAGTGGCCGAATTCATGAATCAGAATCATGAATCCCAGAACCACACCTACAGCGAGAACCGCAGTCAAAAAATCCGACATAAAATTCCTGTACTATTCCCCCGGCACAACCGCTGAAGCGGACGACACCCGTTTGTTCCTGAATTGTTCTACTTTTCTTCCGGCTAACCGACGCGCTTCTGAATCCGCCTCAAGCACTTCCATTATAGATTCCAATTTTCCGCTTTTCGTTTCACCAAGCACCGATTCGATTACTTTCGGAATCTCGTCAAAGCGGATCTGCCTCTCCAGGAAGCCCGCGACCGCCACCTCGTCCGCCGCATTGAGTGCAACCGGTTTCGCACCCCCGGCCTCCGCCGCTTCATAGGCCAGGCGCAGACACGGAAATTTTTCCATATCCGGCGGAGCGAACTCGAGATGGCGTAAGTTCATGACTGGGAAGCGCATATCCGACAGAATCCGCTCGGGATAGGTCAGCGCGTAGAGGATTGGCAGACGCATATCGGTCACCGAGAATTGAGCAAGTATGCTGCCATCCACGAATTCAACCATGGAGTGAATGGTAGATTGCGGATGAACAATCACGCGAATCTGCCGCGCAGGTAAGTCGAACAAACGGCAGGCCTCAATCACCTCAAACCCCTTGTTCATCAAGGTCGCCGAATCAATGGTGATGCGCTGCCCCATCTTCCACGTAGGATGATTCAGAGCCTCTTCCACCGTAATGGAGGGAAACTTCGCCTTCGGTGTATTGCGGAACGGCCCTCCCGACGCCGTCAGCCAGATGCTCTGAACCTCATCCATCCTGCCGCCGCGCAAGCATTGGTGGACGGCATTGTGTTCGCTGTCAATCGGCAGAATGGGTATCGCCTGGCGGCGGGCTTCGGCAGTGATGAGTTCCCCGGCGGCCACCATGCACTCTTTATTGGCCAGGCCGATGATCTTGCCCGCGCGCACCGCTTCATAGGTGGCCTCGAGCCCGGCCACGCCTACGATGGCGCTGACCACGAAGTCTACGTCTTGATGTGTGGCGCAGCGCACATTTCCCGCCGGGCCGTAGACGACTTCAATGTCTCGAACGCCCGCGCCGTTCAGGCGAGCCTTAAGCGCATCCGCGTCTTTTTCCCCGGCCACCGAGAGTACTTGCGGTTGCCAGCGCCGTGCCTGCTCGAAAGCTTCGTCCAGGTTGCGTCCAGCGGCGAGAGTAATTACCTGAAAACGTTCAGGATAGGATTCGATCACGCGCAGCGTGCTGCGGCCGATCGAGCCGGTCGAACCTAAAATGGCGATGCGTCTCATGAATACGAACGTCGGCCTGTCTTGTTAGATGCCGGCTGAAGTCGCGACATAGCCGTCAATCCAGCGGCGCTGCTCGGGCGTCTCAGGAATAGTGTCTCCACGCGCCAGGCTGAGCCGCACGACGGCGCTGTTCGGTTCTATCCCGCCTGTTACCAGAAGGCACGCCACCATCCGTCCAGTGCGTCCTGCTCCCTGGCGGCAGTGGATGACTGCGTTCCTTCCCGACTCGAGCCCGGCATTGACCCGCTCGACCACCGGTTCTCTCCTCGGAGTCCAGCGCTTGTCGGTCCCGGATGGGGGGACGCGATGAAGTCCATACCTTGTCTTTCTGCCGCGCCGGTTCTTCCTTGAGATCGAATTCCCGCTCCTCGTCGGCGGTCAACAACGACGCCATCACGTCCACACCTGCCCGCCGCCAGCTGGCCATCTCATCGTCGAGCCAGTCGCTTCCCCAGGGACGTTGCCACCAGCGCGAGCTTCCCCGGCCATGGTCCTTCGACCCAGTGCAGCCGTGTCGCCATCTCAAAATTCCTTTTTCTCAGTCGTCTCGCGCTGCAACCAGCTCGGCTTTCACATCGCGCGGGGCGAGGACGTGAGTCCCATGGTGCCCGTCGATTATAGTTCCGTCCGGCCTGGTTTAAGGCAATCGCTCGGTCCCAGCCCCGCGACGCGATCAGGTCTTCGGTGGAAAGCCGTTCCAGTTGTGCCAGTTTTGCCGAATTGAGGGAGGTTTTCCAGATGCAACGCCGCGAGCGGCACTTAAGGGCTCGCATCGGACATAGTCGCCAGCGCTACTGCATCACGCGCCAGGCCGCATAGTACCACAGCAGGGGAGCGGCAAAGAGCAGCGCATCAATGCGATCCAGCATGCCGCCGTGCCCAGGAAGCAGCGCTCCGGAATCCTTCACTCCCGCGCCGCGCTTGATCAGCGATTCCACGAGATCACCCAGTTGCGCCGCGATATTCAGCCCCGCCGAGAGCAACAGTACCGGCCACAAAGCCGGCTTTTCAAGGGCGAAATATCCGTCGCGGCGCTCGATCAGGTGAGCGTTCAGCAGCCAGGTGTTGACGGGCAGCGCGTAGTTGTACAGCAACATGCCCACCCCCAGGCTGGCCACGAACGATGCCGCCGCGCCTTCCCAGGTCTTCTTCGGACTGATTCGCGGCGCCATCAGATGGCGTCCCAGCGAGCGTCCCACAAAGTAAGCGAAGATGTCTCCCGCCCAAACCAGCAGCAGCAGGTAGAGCAGCAGAAACGCTCCCGACCACTGCTGGCGAATCTCCACCAGCATGCCCATGGGCAGCGCGACATACGTAAAGGCAAAAACCGAAGCCGCTGCTGCTGGATAGGAGCGGCTCAAGTCGTCCCCGCGCATGCCGATAGTCAGGAAGACGAAGGGCGCAATGGCCGCTGCGAATCCGAGGCTGTAAACAAAAATCGCCGTGGCCAGCAGCGGCGTGCTGTTGCCGGGGTTGATGGCCAGTAGAACAAAAAACAGGGCGACAAAAACGTAGGTGGGCTTGTAGAACGGCTTGACGCCGTAAGCTTCCGTCAATTTCAGAAATTCGTTTACCGTGAGCAGCGCCACCACGGCCGCAACCACCGCCAGCAGCAGAACCGGAGCATGCAGAATCAATAACAGGACAATGGGGATCAGGACCACTGCCGTGGCGATGCGCTTGATCAGAGGCCAGTCTCCTCTAGCTCAGGGATGCGTTTGCCGGGTGATGGGAATGGTCTTCGAGCAGGCCGCCGTAGCGCCGCTCGCGCTTTTGGAATTCGGCGATGCTTTCAAGCAGGTGCACGCCGCGGAACTCCGGCCACAAAGTCGGAGTGACATAGATCTCCGAATACGCCAGCTGCCACAACAGAAAATTGCTCAATCGCATCTCGCCGCTGGTGCGAATCACCAGGTCGGGATCGGGGAGGCTGCGGGTGTAGAGGTGCCGGCAGACGGCTTCTTCATCAATCCTCAGGTGCTCGATTCCCCCGTTGCGCGCGGCGGCATCGACCAGCGAGCGCAGGGCATCGACAATTTCCGTGCGCGCACTATAGTTGAGCGCCAGAGTGAGCACCATGCCGTTGTTTTGCGCGGTCCCTTTTCGTGCCCACTCCATGCGCTCCTGCACCGCCTGCGGCAGTTCGTGTTGCCGCCCGATGTACTCCAGCCGGATGTTGTTCTTGTTCAG
>DATFSU010000018.1:0-4419 GCA_035262465.1 Candidatus Angelobacter sp.
GTTGATCGCCGGGTCCACCAGCATCTCCACCAGCTCATGCGAGGCGGAGATGCTGACCAGATCATTGTTGGCGAGCGTCGTCCTGACGAAGACCTTGGATTGGGGCAGGCCTTCGTCGGTGAGATCGTGGTACGCCAAAGCATTGGCCTGGTCGGCATCATCAAGAAAGACCAGCGCCCAGGCGCCCTTCACAAAATCCTGCGACTTTTGCAGGGTGGCCGGCGTGCCCCACACGGGAGCGACGAAATTGTCGACATAGACTTGCATGGCCGCAATCAAGTCGTCCAGATCCACTCCCAAAAGAGTCTGGGCTCGATTGAAGCAGGCGATCGTGGGCTTTTCTCCCTGGTTGAAGGAACCGGCACGGAATACAGGCTTCTTGCTCATGTTCTGCTCCTGCGGAAAGAATTTCTGCATTCAGCGTCGCAGCGGTTTGCGACGAGGCAAACGTTGCAGCCACGCTCTTGAGGGTTTCAGGTTCGTCCGGAGTCGTCGCTGCGAGGGGTGGAAGAAGGCCTTCCAGAAGCGACTAGGAAGCTCATTTATATCCTTGATCGTAGCGCACGTCAATCAAATCCAGGGGACAAGATGGGTGTCAAAACGGGAACACGAAGCACTGTGGCGGCTGGGTTTCCTGAGAAGGCATGCCACGGCACGCGTGATTGCGGAGCGCTACGGCTTCTTTGTCGTCAGCGGCGGCTACAATCCCTTGAGTATCCGGATTCAGCACTGGGAGCGACGAGTCAACCGACAAATTTGTAGCCCGTGCCGTGGACGGTAAGGAAGTAGCGCGGCTCCTCAGGAACTGGCTCCAGCTTGTGGCGCAGGCGGGCGATGTGCGCGTCCACCGTGCGCGTTGTGGGATAGTGATCGTACCCCCACACCTCATCCAGAAGACGGTCGCGGCTCAGGGTCTCTCCCGGATGGCAGAGGAAGTGCTTGAGCAGCTCAAACTCCATGCTTGAAAGCTCCACCGGCTTGCCGGCGCGGCGGACTTGGCAACCGCGCATATCAACCTCGATATCACCGAAGGAATATCGCTCCAACTCGCGGGGCAGGACCTGCGCACGGCGCAGCACGGCCTTTACGCGCGCCACCAGTTCCCGGATGGAAAACGGCTTGGTCACATAGTCGTCGGCGCCGAGTTCCAAGCCTACCACTTTGTCGATCTCCTGCCCGCGCGCCGTCAGCATGATGATGGGTAGGGAAGGCCGTTTCACCTTGAGTTGCTTGCATACGTCAAGACCGCTGAGCTGCGGCATCATTACATCCAGCAGCACAAGGTCGGGCGAATCGGAGATGGCGCGGCCCAGGCCGGCGACTCCAGTTTCGGCGGTGATCACTTCGTACCCTTCATATTCGAAGTTGTCCCGCAGCCCAGCCACCATCTTGGGCTCATCTTCAACGATCAGAATCTTTGCCATGCTGCTTCCTCAGGACGTGCTGCTCGTAAGACGTGCCTTCAAGCCAACAGTCAACAAGATCAAGCGGGCATTCCTCCGGGAGCCAGGGGCAGGACAATCGTAAAGATGCTGCCTTTGCCTGGAGTGCTCTCCAAGGCCACCTGGCCGCCGTGGGCCTGGACAATGTGCCGCACCAGAGAGAGCCCGAGTCCGCTCCCCTTGGTGTTGTGCACCAGCGGATCGCCCACGCGGTAAAACTTTTCAAAGATCTTGCTTTGTTCGCTGATAGGAATTCCCATGCCGTGGTCAGCGACCTGGAGCTTGATCTCATCGCCGGAGCGGAATAGCTTGACGCTCAGAAACTTTTCCCGGGGCGAATATTTCACCGCGTTGTTCACTAGGTTGAGCAGGGAGCGGGCAATAGCTTCGCGATCGACACGAACAGGCGGCAGCATATCTTCAATCTGCTCCTGAAAAGTGAAGCCGTTTTGCTCAATCTGGTAGCGGTAAGCGTCCAGTGTCTCGCGGACCAGCCGGGCCAAGTCGGTTTCGCGGAAATCGTATTCCTTGTGCCCGGCCTCAATGCGGGAGAAGTCAAGGATGTTGTTGATGAGCGCTGTCAGCCGCTCGCTCTCTTCGCGGATAATGCGGTAGTACTGCTGCGGCTTGTCCGGGTGGGTGAGGCGGCCCATCTCCAGTGTCTCCGCGTAGAGACGGATGAGTGAGAGCGGCGTGCGCAGCTCATGCGAGACGTTGGCCACAAAGTCCGATTTCAAACGAGCCAGCGCAATCTCACGGCTTACATTGCGGTACATCTGCCACGTGCCCAGCAGCAGGAAGAGCGAGATCGCGCCGATGATCACAAAGCTGGTGTTTTCGAACTGACGGCTGAGAGCGGCGATCGTGGTACCGCGCAGCTTAATGGAGAGAATGAGAGAGGGAAATGCGGAGATACCTTCTTCCAGCTTGCGTTCCGACTCCGGCATGCCGCCGTCCCAACCCTTGGAAGCCGCCACCACGCTGTTGTGGCCGCGCCCGTGCAGCATCATTACTGGATGGCCGCTCTTTCCGGCCTGCTCTTCGGCGAGAATGCCGTCCAGCATGCGCGGAAAAAACTTTTCCCGTAAGTAGCCGGCATCAAACGCAATGCCTCCAAAAGAAAGCTCGCCATCGCACCCGGGCAGGATCATCAACGCGTAGCTCTCGTAGTAGGCCCGGTCGGTCTCGTTGGGCTGAAACGCGTTGAATATGGGCGTCTCTTCCACCGGTTCCTGCTGCTTGATCTCTTCCAGCTCCTTGTCGTACAAATTGTCCGTCTTCTCCTTTTCCTTTATTTCCCGCAATAGAATCTCGCGCTCTTCTCTTCTCTTTTCGCGTTCGCGCAACTCGCGCACCAGGTTTTTGATCCTGGATTCGGTCAGCCAGCCGAGCGTGTTCGCCAGGCGGACACTTTCTTCGTGGAAATCCGGGTCTTCCATTCGCTCCGGTTGTGAGCGGACAATCAGTTCTTTATGCGGCCAGTACAAAAAGGCGTGGGCAAACTGCGGTCGCTGCTTGAGAAGTTCATTGAGCTTTTGTCCGGATTTGTCGGGCGAATCCGCAGGGCACGGAAAATTGTTGCGCGCTTCTTCCACCATGCGGCGCGCTTTCTCGTTCAGGCGTTTTTCGGTGATCTCCAGGACGCGGCTGAAATCGCGCTGCATGGCCGCTTCCACGGCGCGGTCGCGATGGATGCTGTGGAGGCTCCACACGCTGAAGGCGATAAGCGCCGCGGCGGGCAGAACCACAGCAAGCTGGAGGGTCAGAAACATCCGCGAACGACCAGGGCGGGGCGGGCTCATCATTGAGCCGGAATCCTACACCACGACTGGGGCGAAGTTGCAACGACGCGAGTTGAATTTGTAAAAAGATGTAAAAAGCAGCTGGTAAGTGGCAAATTCGCAGATTTGTTCGCGACAACCCTTTCCGCTTTCATCCTGGGCGCAATCGAAGGATCCCGACTATGCTTGCCGCTTCAATGCAGCTGCAAGGCGTTCTTCCCAAATAGCATCAAGGGACCTCCCTGCAACAGCATGGCAGCGGACGTGATACTTCGACTCCCGCCTGTCCTTGTCGTCCAAGACAGGGGATCGCGGCGCTGCGCTCAGGATGAAAGCAGCATGGAGTATCGCCAGAGTACATGAAACGAACCGGGGTATTACTCTTGCGGCAATCAATAATTGTTAATCGCCAATTGCACGTGCTTTTTACAACGTTTTACGTTGCGGTAACAACTCTGAATCCATCTACCGCTATAAGCATGCCTGGGAGGATCACTCCCGGGAGATAGAAAAATGCCAAGGAGAATTTTCCTGATCACGATAGCGTTTCTGCTGGGTGCGGTCGTCTCGCTCGCAGCCCATGACAAAAAGGAAAAATTTGCCAAGCTGCAGGCGGAGTTAGGGCTCTCAGACGCCCAGAGGTAGCGCAATTGCAGCAGAAGTTTAACGAACTTGCTCCTATGGGAGAGGACATGGAGCGCAAGGCGAAGGCGTTGACCGAGGAAATCCGGGTGCTGGAAGGAAGCGCGAACCCGGACCAGCAGGCGCTCAATGCCAAGCGCGTCGAGCGCGAGAGATTGACTCAGGAGTGGCACGAGAAGGTCATGGCGATTTACAGGTCAGTGCTTACGAACGAGCAGTTCGCCAAGTTTGACCAGATGCATTCCCAGCGCGAGAGGGAGGAGCAGGAACGGAAGGAAAAGGAAAAGGAACACCGCGACAGGATGATCTAACCTCTCTCTTGGCGCGTTGGGAACCGCGGCAGGAAGCCCCGTCCTGCTTTCTGAAACACGGGTCAGGCTTACGAAGATTTCTTTGTCGCCATCGGCGGCGGGATCAACTGTTCCAGCGGCACGAACTCCGTCGGATAGATTCCCGTGTAGCAGGAGGTGCAGTAGGTGGTCTTCTCGCCTTCGGCACATGCCGCGCGCAGGCCCTCCAAAGAGAGGTACGCCAGGGAATCGGCGCCGATGTAG
>DATFSU010000019.1:0-55010 GCA_035262465.1 Candidatus Angelobacter sp.
AAGACATTGCCGTTGTCGGTGCCGCTGCCCGAGGTGCCGTTGCCGGTGTGGAAGTCATAGCCGAGATCGAGCACGTTTCCGTGAGCACTATCAAGACAGTTGCCGGGAAGGGTGCTATTTGTCGCTGCAGCCATGCGGCAAGGCTGAAGGCGCGGCGTGTAAATAAACTTATTAGTGATGGTCGCCGCTCCACCGCTGCCGCTCACGAAGCCGGTCAGCGAAAGATCCGGCCCGTAAACGCCGCCCGTGACGTAATTAACTCCGCTGCTCAGGTCTCTAGCTTCTTGCGGAGTGCTCACAGCGACTGATTCGGACTGCCATGGCTTGTATGTGACCGCCGCCCCGCTTGGATAATGCAGCACCTTCAATGAACCATCGAGGTTGTATTCATAGCTGAGAGTCTTTGAAACCGAAGCGCCGTTGGCTCCAATCAGCGATCGCGTCTCGGTCGACAATCGCCCCAGAATGTCATAACCGTAAGTGGCCGTTCCGGCCTGATCGGTCATCGATATGAGTTTGCCGTTGGCGTTGGTGCCGGAGTCATAGACGTAGCTGACAACCGGCGCGGTCAGCGGACAGCTCTGCGCGCCATAGCCCTTACCGGTTACCCGATGCAGTTCGTCATAGCAGTAGCTGACGGTCTGGGTGGCCGCGCCTGTCTGGTTGGGGGCAGGCGACGTTTTCTGCAGCAGGTTGCCGTCCAGATCGTAGACGTAGCTGATGGTGCCCGATTCGGGGTTCGTGGCCGTAAGCAGCTGTGACAAGGAGTTATAGGTGAATGTCCGAACGCGCCACTGCGTGGAATCGGTGGTTCCTCCGCGTTGTTCAACGCGCAACAGATCGCCCAGCGTGTCATAGCTGTACAGGGTGCGCATGGAATAGCCTGGGTCAACCGGCGAGATCGCAGTGTTCGTGGCCCACAGCGCCGCTGCCGGCGTAACGCCCAGGTTGTAGATGACCATGTTGCCGTCGCTCTGCAGCAACAGCTCAAAATGTCCGTTGGGCGAGACAAAGCATTGCCCCGCGGCCAGGGTTCCGGTGGTACCGGTGCCGATGCCGACATCGCAGCCGGGATGCGCCAGCTGTGTCCAGTTGAATTGTCCAGTGGAAGTCCCGCTGTTCCAGGCCGATTTGTAGATGATGATCCGCCCGTCGTCTTCCATATTCAGGCGCTCCGCATCGGTGCCCGCGGTGCCGCTCGACCACAGCGTTGCGCCATTCACGTCATAAACAACAAAGTTGCCGTTGGTCTCCAGTCGGGCGTAAGCGCCGGGATGTCCTTGTGTGCCCGGACCCCAGGTGCCGGCTCCTGCAGCCCAGTTGTAAATGTAGACGTTCCCGTCCGGGGCCATGTAGAGGAAGTATTGCCAATGCGGCGAAGCGATGCAGCTTCCTGAAGGCAGCGTCTGCCCCGCCATCAGGTACGTGCCGATGCTACAGGATGCCTGCGGATACGAGCCGGGCGTGGGTGCGGCATAAACTCCCGCCGACCACTTGAAGATGTATAGCACCAGGTTGCCGTCATCCTGCATGAAGATCGATTGGGCGTTGCTGCCACTGGTTCCCGTGGACCACAGGGTCGAGTTGCCGGGGCTGTCCAACACGAAGTTGCCAGTGTTGTCGAGCGTGGCGTGGTTATTCACCACAAGACCTGAGGCATAGGGCTCATCCACCTCGACCAGCCGTCCGAGGGCATCAGTGCAGGCGCCGCGCTGCTTGCCTGCTTCGTCAATGGTGATGTTGCAATCGGCATTGAGCCCCAGGCTGTTGCTGACGTCATATTGGACCTGGCTGATGCTGCCATCCTGCTTGGTTGTCTGTTTCGGCCGGCCGAGCCCGTCATATATCGTCTGCGTGACGCCATAGGTCGAGTCGCTGGTGGTGAAGTACGGATTCGTAACCGAAACTGGCTGACCGGCTGCGTCAAAGGCTGTGATCGTCGTGGCAGTTCCGTTGGGCAGCGCATGTGTCGACTTGAAGCTGCGGCCGACGCCGTCGAAGTAGGCGGTGGCGGAGTCGTTCAGGCTGGCGGTGACGCTCTTCTGGCGTGTGACCGAAGGCGGAGACAGGGAATACGTGAAGCTGGTCTTATCATTCTGGCCGCCATTGGTAGGATCTGGAGGGTCCTGGGCCGAGATCATCCGCCACATCGGGTCGTAGGTGAAGGTGGAGGTATGAGCCGAATCGCCCTGCGTGTTGCCGCTGGCCTGCGTAGTGGCGTTTTCGTTGGTCAGGCTGGTCAGCAGGCCGGTGTTGAAATCATAGGTCCCGCTCACGCAGTGCGCGACGCCGCCGGTCGAAGGCGAGCAAGTCTTGGTCGAGTACGCACCCGCGTAAGCGCTGTCATATAAGTGCGTTGTGGTATGCCCCTGCGGGTCGGTGCTCGACTGCAGTTCGCCGGTATCAAAATAAGCGGCATGGCTGGAGACAAAGCTGTTGGTGGTGTTCAGCCAACGGCTGACCGTGGTCTGATTTCCTCGATAAATCCCGGTCGGCGGATTGGGGTCATGCTGCGTGGTGATGCCTGAGCTTGCGAGCGATGATTCGTCGTAAGCATAGGTGGTCTTCGATACCTGAGCGCCCGCACCGTCAGATACGGTCACGGAAGAAACCAGGTCCAACATATTATTGTTCAGGTAGCTGGCTGCATTGGCTCCGTTCTGCCACTGATACGTGTAAACCGTCTGGCGGAGCAGCGGACCCGGCGCTCCATGCCCCCAGTCAAATTCGCGTGTGGCAATAACCTTGCCGAGCGAGCCGGTGTAGTTGGTCACCCCAAAGGTGCTCTGAGCGCCATAAAAATAATAATGACAGTCGCTGTTATCATTCCCGCCCGGATCGGTCGCAGGGCAGGTTTTAATGTTTGAAGTGATCCCATCGAGCGGCCCATGATAAGCGAGCGCCGTGTCGTAATCGGTCTCCACTTTGCTCACCAGCCCGTTGGGCAAGGTTGTGGTCACGCGAATTGGAAACACATTGGTCACGCTGTTAGGCGGATCATTCTGTATTTGGGTCATCACCGCTGGATCATAGCGATTGGCCGTCCATTGATAGTCGGTCTGGACCGTCTTGAGCAGGGTGCCGCCATTGCGCGAGCCCTGGTAATACTGCGTTTGCGTTTCATACAGCGAGCAGGTGTTACCAAGACCCGTGATGGTGTGGACGGTGTCATTTCCCAACGGATCGGTCACCACTCCGGTTCCATTTCCATAAGTCCAGGTATGCGGACCTGTACCGTCGTTGGCGTCCACGGTCCGGGTCAGCACAGCCCGATCAATCCCGCTGCCGCATCCGTATCCGGATACGCCCCAGGTATAGGTAATGCTGCCGCCGATGGGGAATGTGATTTTCAGCAGGTCGCCGAAGGCGAATGACGAAGTATTGTTTGGATCGGCCGCGTCATACTGGAATGCCCAGTAGGTGTTGTCCGGGAACACCACGCTCTGCAGCATGGTAAAACTCTTGGCGAGTTGAAAAATGGGAGGTATTCCCGGTGTGCCCGTGCGCACAAATACCGATGTGTAGCAGACCACCAGTTGGATTGAACCTGTACTGGCGGGAGGAGTGTTGGGGGCCGGCAGGTTCCAATAGTACGCGTAGCTGACCGGCTGGTTCGCATAGTTGAGTGCCGGACAGGCAGTGAGCGGGGCGGTGCTGGCTGGAGGAGTACCGTTTGGGATCGAGGGTCCAGGAGCCGGTAGAATCTGCCGGTTCAGCGTATCTCCTGTGCCGATCATCTGATTTCCATTGCGGTCTTCAATCGCCGGCCCATACATATTCCCATTACTGCCGGCGAAAACGCTGCCATTACTCGCATACCCGGAACCATCGATTGTCACCAGCCCGCTGTCGGTCTTAGCCATCTGGCGCGTTGACCCGTCCGGCATCACAACGGAAATAGGGTTAACGAAGATTTCGTTCCCATCGAATGAATAGCCCGTATCGACATTGCCCGCGCCCACGCTTGGAAATCCATCAAATCCCAACGTCACACTGCTTCCGGAGCTTGATCTGGAGCTGCGCAGCGGATTCGCTCCAAACAAAACTTGCATGCGCAGCGGGCACTGCTGTTTGGGCGTTCCTGGGCTACAGGGGGGCTGGATTTGATAGTAGCTGAAGTTCTTATTGTTGTAGCGCAGCTTGATTGGATATGAAAAATCGCCTCTCTGGGAAAAAGTAAAAAGTGGGGCTTCAAAAAACAAGTTGCCGTTCGTCAGGCTGACATGATCGAGACTCCCGCCATGATAAGAACCGTATGGTTTCATGCCTTGTTCTACGTCGGGGGTAGACTGGCCTGACGACGTAAGACCACATGCCAGCGCCATTGCCACCACGGATACGATCAACATCCTGAGGGAGTGCATTGCGGTTCTTCTCCTTGCGGACCTTTCACCAATGGGAACAAGTACTGCCTTCTATACGGCACAAGACCCAACAGATGGCCGTAATAGAAAACGCCTGTCCTGATATATGCGAATAGCATGGGGAAGCTGACGGATAGCTCCCCCATTTTTGGCAACCAAGGGGGTGAAAAAGCTTATGGCATTGGGGAAACTAGCAGAGCTGAATTTGTGGAAGCAATAGTTATTGCAAATATATTTTTATTGCGATGTCAAAGTGGGAACACTTTATTCATCAACGGCTGAATAATATTAACTTCACGAAGATGTATATACGCGGATAGGAATGATCTATGGAGCTCTCCGAGCCAGATAGGTTCAAGCTATCCTCATTGGCACTTCGCGAGCAAGAAGCTACGCAAACTATAGCCTTGCACATGGCAAACAGCCTCGTGCAATCCAGCTGTATAGCAGCTTGTTGCCAGTAGTAAATATCTGTGTTCCGTCCTGGGTGGTGAACGTGCCCATGGGGGAAACCTCCTGAAAGTCAGTTTATTAATTTTAGGACGCCGAAGACGGTGGCACATGAACGCGGGATGATTGTCGCGTGCTGCTGTTTTTAATCTGCCGGATCAAGCTTGCGTAGGCTCGTGGTACCATATTTGCCTTCCCCCGAAGATAGAGAGGCAGACGTTTATGTCTGCATCCCCGGATAGACAGGTTTTGGGCAGCCTAGAGCTGCCGGCGGAACCATCACGCCGTTATTTGTCCCTGCGGGATTTAAGAAATGTTGTGCTGTTCGCGTTGGCCTACCTGGCTGCTTACGGCTACGGGTCGCTCTTCGCACAAAATGCATCAGCTCCCATCTGGATTCCTGATTCCGTTCTTCTTTGTGCGCTGCTGCTAACCAGCAGGGAGAAGTGGTGGCTTTATATAGTCATTGCGGCGCCGATTCGTTTTTTGCCCGGGGTGCGTCCTCACGTTCCACAGTGGTTCTTATGGGCAACCTTCGTCAATGATGCCCTGAAGGCGATGCTGGCTGCAGCCCTGCTGCGATACACAACCGGAAATCCCATCCGGTTCAATACCATACGGAAGTGTGCAGTCTATCTGGGGATTGCGGTTTTCCTGGTACCCGTGCTTTCGGCTTCCTGGGGGACTGCCGCGCGGCATGCTCTGGGCTACGCTTTTTGGCCCGGCTTCAGCCAGTGGTTTCTGGGCAACGCTCTGGCTAACATTGTGGTCACTCCCACATTACTCTTGTGGTTTGCCGGCGAATATCGTTATTTGCGTGCCCGGGCAACGGAGGTAACGATCTGGGTCATTGGCTTCGCGCTGTGCTTGACCTATACGATCCTGCTGACCCGGTTTAATGAGTCGCCGTTTGCGCTTTATGCCCCGATTCCGTTTTTGCTCTGGGCTGCTGCCCGATTCGGAGCGATTGGAACTTCAACCGGGCTCTCCCTGACCACCCTGTTCCTGCTGCTCGGGGTTTCGCAGGTCAACGGACCATTTTCCGGGTACCCGGCAATGCAATACATTCAGTTCGTGCAATTGTTTCTCGGCATCATCTCTCTGCCCATACTGTTCGTGGCGATCCTGTTTGAAGAGCAACAAACGGTGGAAGAGCGCCTGCGCGAAAACGAGAGGGAGCTGAAAAAGAATGACGAGCGCAATCGCGATCTTGCCGGAAGGCTCATCCGGGCCCAGGAAGAAGAGCGAAAGAGGATTGCGCGCGAGCTTCATGATGATATCGGCCAACAGATCGCGTTGTTGGCCATTGGCCTGGACCATTTGGCGGGTTCATCTCCCAGCAAAGCGGCCCCGGAGCAATCTCAGCTGTCGGAGCTGAAGCGCCGAACTGAAGATGTTGCAGCCAGCGTGCGCGATGTTGCGCATCAACTGCACTCCGCCACGCTGCAGCATCTCGGAATCGTCAGAGGGCTTGAAGGATTGTGCAAGACGTTCTCGCAGCAGCATCATATCGAAGTGAATCTGGAAGCGGCGCCGCGGTGCGATTTATCCGATCAGCTGAGTTTGTGCCTCTTTCGCGTGGTTCAGGAAGCGTTGAACAACGCGACGAAACACGGCCATGCCAGCCAGATTGGTGTGACACTGGCGAAAAAGGCCGGTTCGCTTCACCTGCAGATCAGCGACACGGGCATCGGCTTCGATCCTGCCGCCGCGTCGGAAGGGCTCGGGCTGGTGAGCATGCGCGAACGATTGCGCATGGTGGGGGGATCACTCACGGTCAAGTCGTCTCGCGGCCACGGTACTGTGATTGAGGCGGTGGTAGAGGATGCCGCGCGAAAGTCCGCATGATCCTGACTGCAACCACAGAGACATGCGAGAGATTTCTATTCTGTCTGTTGGCTGATGTTCAGCAACACGCCCACGCTCGCCAGCATTACGAACAAAGAAGATCCGCCGTAGGAGATGAAAGGCAGGGGAATGCCTTTGGTCGGCAGCAGGGCCAGGACAACGCTGATATTGAAGAACGCCTGCACGACGATCATGGTGGTCACGCCCAGCGCGATGAAGCGCCCGAAGTTGTCGCGTGAACGCAGCGCAGTGCGGAAGCCGCGCCAGGCAAAAACAAAGAACAGCGCAGCGATCAGGATCGCGCCAATCAATCCCAGCTCTTCCGCGGTCACAGCGTAGATAAAATCCGTGTGTGGCTCGGGAAGATAGAAAAGCTTCTGCTTGCCTTCCATCAATCCTACGCCGGTGATGCCGCCGGTGCCGACCGCGATCAGCGACTGGTTGATGTGAAAGCCGATGCCCTGGGGGTCACGCTCCGGATGAATGAAGACCAGGATGCGCGCCAGCCGCCAGGGCACAAAAAACAACAGATAGCAAAGCACGGGGACAATGGGAACCAGCCCGCAGGCAAAGTAGCGCAGCTTCATGCCGGCGGCATAAAGTATCGCTGCTGAGACACCCAGGCAGACCAACGCAGTACCCAGGTCAGGCTCTTTCACGATCAGCGCCGCGAAAAGGAACACCGGGACCACGGCAGGCAGCAGCGTGTGCCGCCAGTCATCCATGGATTTGGCGCGTTGATCGAGAAAGAACGCCAGAAAGAGGATCAGCGCGGGCTTGGCCAGTTCCGACGGCTGGAATGACATCAGGCTGCCTAGCTTGATCCAGCGGTGCGTGTTGTGCGAGCGATCGAGAAAAAACACCGCCAGCAGCAGCAGGGTGGTCACGCCGAGAAAGGTAAAGACGATCGCCGGCTTCTTCCAGCGGCGATAGTCCATCTTCATGGTCGCGGCCATGGCGGCCAGCCCGGCTATCGCCCAGCCCAGTTGCCGCGCGAAGAAATGATAGGGTGAGCCAAAGCGCTCGCCGGCCATCACCGCCGACGCGCTGAAGACCATCAAAACGCCAATCACTACCAGAAGCAAAGTCGAACCGAACATCCATTTATCAATGCCGACCCGTTTTGCCACTAGCTTCGGTCTCCTGTTGTTACGGGAGTAAGGGAGCGGACAAGCTCCTTAAAAACGCGCCCACGATGCTCGTAATTTTCAAATTGATCAAAGCTGGCGCATGCCGGTGCGAGCAGAACCACGTCGCCGGGTACCGCGGCGTCAAAAGCCTGGCGGACGGCCCGCTCCAGAACGCCGGAGCGTACCAGCGCGGTGGCATTCTGCACCTGCGACGCAATCTTGTCCGAAGCCGCCCCGATCAGGTAGACGCGCTTCACGCGCTCGCGCAGCAGCGGATTCAAAACCGTATAGTCGCTGCCCTTGTCCTTGCCGCCGAGAATGATATGGATGTTTCCGGGAAACGACTCCAGCGCTTTTACCGTGGCATCGACGTTCGTGGCTTTGGAATCGTTATAGAAGGTCACGCCGTTGATGGTCGCTACCAGCTCCAGCCGGTGCTCCACGGCGCGAAACTCAGTCACTCCCTGGCGCACCTGCTGCGGCGTGCACCCGGCCACCATGGTCATGCACACAGCCGCCAGAACGTTTTCCAGGTTGTGTTCGCCTTTGAGCTGAATGTCAGAGCGGCTTAGTATCACCTGCTCCTTTCCGTTGTGAGTGAAGACGATTTGCTCGCCGCTCAAGAACGCGCCGCGCTCGACCTGCTGTTTACGGCTGAACCACAACAGCGGAGCTTTCACCCGGCTCTTTAATGCCGCGCAGGTTGGATCGTCGGCGTTGAGCACGGCGAAGTCGCTCGACTGCTGGTTTTCAAAGATTCTGGCTTTGGCGTCGACATACGCCTCGAAGGTGTGGTGGCGGTCCAGGTGATCGGGGGTGATATTGAGGATCGCGGCGATCCACGGCCGGAACCGCTCAATGCTCTCCAGTTGGAAGCTCGAAATCTCAAGCACCACCAGGCTGTCGGGCGTTGACTGTCCTGCCAGTGAGATCACCGGCGTGCCGATGTTGCCGCCCACCAGCGTCTTCCTGCCCCTTTTGGCCAGAATTTCGCCGACCAGGGAGGTTGTGGTGGTTTTGCCGTTGGAGCCGGTGATCGCCAGCACCTTACCCTGAAGAAAGCGGAACGCCAGCTCCACTTCGCCGATTACCGGAATTCCGAGCGTGCGGGCATGCTGAAGCTGCGGCTGGTCTGAGGGAACGCCCGGGCTTACGACAATCAGATCCTGGTCGCGAAAGGTGCGTTCGCCGTGGCGGCCGGCCTCAATGGAGATGCCCCGATCAAGCAAAGCGGGCACGTCGCTCTGCAGCTGGGCTTCGCTCTTGGAGTCGGAAACAATGACCTTGGCGCCGTGCTCCTGCAGAAAAATCGCCGAGGCAGCGCCGGAGCGCCCCAGTCCCACCACCAGAACTCGTTTGTTCTTAAGCTCCATCTAAGTTCTCATTGTGACATGAATCTCACTTTTCCGGATTACAAGATTCACTGGGGATAGGTTACAGATGAACTTCAACGGGGAATCGCCTCATTGGGAAGATCTTCTGATTCGAAGCAGGAGGAAAGCCGCACCGGCATAAACCAGACAATTCACGATTACCGCAGCGACAAGTCCGACTCTGTCATCAATAGAGGAGCCACCATGTCCTCCTGTAATGAGTAGGTACACAATCGTTCCGGGCAAGAGGGCATACATAAGAAATGGGCTAGGATCAGGACTTCGATAGAGCAAGACTGTCATTGGCACCGATACAAGCGCAACCAGGACCGGCAGAAGCTTTTTTGTCACCTGGCCTCGCACGATCTCTGTCCGGCACTGCCCGTCATAGCAACTGCCATCGTTGCACCCTTAGCGCAATTTCAATGTGGTTAACGCAAACAGCGCAAAGATCAACGCCAGGATCCAGAAGCGGATGATGATCTTCGATTCCGACCAGCCCATCAGTTCGAAATGATGGTGGATGGGAGCCATCTTGAAGACGCGTTTCTTGCGCAGCTTGTAGGACACCACCTGGATGATGACCGAGAGGGCTTCCAGCACAAAGATGCCGCCGATAAAGGGGAGCAGCAGCTCCTGCTTGATAATGATGGCCACGGTGCCGATGGCGCCGCCCAGCGCTAGCGAGCCCACGTCACCCATGAAGATTTCCGCCGGATGGGCGTTATACCAGAGGAAGCCGATGGCCGATCCCACCATCGCCCCGCAGAAGACCGTCACCTCCGCGACCGCAGGCATTTTCTGCAATTCCAGGTATTCGGCAAATACCGCGTGACCGCTCAGGTAGGTCAGCACGGTCAGCGCGCCGGCGGCGATCACCGTGCAGCCGATGGCCAGGCCATCCAGGCCGTCAGTGAGATTCACCGCATTGCTCGATCCCACCAGCACCAGCATCACGAAAGCAACAAAGGGCGTAAACGCCAGCCACCACAGGTGCGGATAGTGCCGCAGACCTTCGATAACCAGATCCGGCCGAAACTGTTTGAGAAAGGGCACCATCAGGTGGGTGGAATACTGGCGTGTCGCCGTCAGCGTAACCAGCGCGACGCCGATCATGCCGGCGGCTGCAAACTGCAACACCAGCTTCATGCGCCCGGTCAATCCCAGATTCCGCTTCTGCACGACCTTTATATAGTCGTCGGCAAAGCCGATGGCCCCAAACGCCATGGTGGCAAAGACCGCCAGCCAGATATAGGTATTGGAAAGATCCGCCCACAATAGCGTCGGAACCACGATCGCGATGGTGATCAGCACCCCGCCCATGGTCGGCGTACCGGCCTTTTTCTGATGGCCTTTGGGTCCTTCCTCGCGGATGTACTGGCCGATCTGGAAGTCGCGCAGCTGCCGGATAATGGCCGGCCCCACGATCAGCCCCATGAACAATGCAGTCAGGCTGGCAAAAGCGGTGCGGAAGGTGACATAACGGAAAATACGGAACGGAGGAAAGTGTACGAATAATCGTTGATAAAGAAGCCAGTAAAGCAATATGCCTCCGAAGGCAGTATTTGGTACTTAGTAATTAGTATTTAGCATGCGGAGCCACCTGCATAGTAAGACCAGAGGTTCTCCGTCTCTCCAGGTGTTTCCTGACGTTCTCACGATGTTCCGGCCGCTTTGGATTGTATCTCGATTTGTTCTTCAACACTGTTCAAGAATGAAGTGAGCATTTTGCGTATCTCCGTCAGCGCAGATGACGCGAGCGTGAATTCGTTAGCCGCCATAAACCCAAGATCACGAGAGAGCAGGAGATGATAGTCAAGCTCACTCGCCGAGCCCATTGCAATTCTTACAAATCTGGCAAGTTCGCTGCTGGAGCGGCGTCCACAGCCTTCCGCCAGATTTGCCCCAATCGACACGGCAGCGCGCCGCAGTTGGTTTGTTATTCCATACATTTCTTCGCGAGGAAATAGCTGAGAGATTCTATACAGCTCGAGCGTCAGATAATGAGCCTTGGTCCAAACCTGCAAGTCTCGATAATTTCTCATCGCTTTCTCAAGAGACAAACGTCCCAAATACTAAATACTCAAAACTAAATACTGTGCTTCTGCAACATCTCCAGCGCCCGCTCCAGCTTTACTCCGCGCGAAGCCTTCAGCAGGACAGCATCACCGGGGCGGAGATTGTGCGCCAGCCATTCTCCCGCCTGCTCGGGCGTCTCCACGAACTGTGCCTGCGTGCCGGCGCCGCACGCGGCTTCAGCCAGACCCTTGGCCATACCACGCACGCCGATCACCAGGTCAATCTTCTTTTCCGCCGCGTGACGTCCACATTCGCGATGCAACGACTCCCCCGCCGGGCCAAGCTCGAGCATCTCTCCCGCCACCAGGATATGGCGCTCCGCCTTCATGCTGGCCAGGGTATCAATCATGGCTGCCAGAGCCCGAGGGTTGGAGTTATACGAGTCATTAATAATGGTAGCGCCGCCAATCTGCACGATCTGGCCGCGTTTGTCGGCGGGCCGCATGCCGGAGAGCGCTTTAGCTGCCTGCGAAGGGGCAACTCCGCGATCCATGGCTGCCGCAGCCGCAGCCAGGGCGTTATGGATGTTGTGCTCACCTACCAGAGGAAACGTGACCGGTTCGCGCACGCTGCCCGCGACCAGCTCAAATGTCGATCCCTGCGCGCCGTTCAACTGGATCTTCTGCGCGCTCACGTCGGCTGCCCGGTGAATACCAAAAGTCACTACTCTGCCTTTGAAATCGCGTCCGAACTGGCAGACATAGTCGTCGTCGGCATTTAATACGGCCGTGCCCCCGAGGTGAAGCGTCTCAATAATCTCGTATTTTGCTCGCGCGATCTCCCTGAGCGAATCGAAGAACTCCAGATGCACCGGCGCAACCGTGGTCACGACTGCCAGATCATGGTGCGCCAGGTTCCCCAGCGCGCGAATCTCGCCGGCGTGATTCATGCCCATCTCCACCACGGCGAGATCATGCTCAGCTTCCAGCTTTAGCAGCTGCAGCGGCAGGCCAAGATGGTTGTTTAGGTTGCCGGAGCTCTTCATCACGCGAAAGCGCGTGGCCAGGATTTCCGCCAGGATTTCCTTGGTTGTGGTTTTGCCCGCTGAGCCGGTCACCGCCAGCAGCGGTTTTCCCCAAAGCCGGCGCGCAGCTGCGCCCAGAGACTGCAAGGCTTTGACCGTATCTTCCACTTGCAGCATCCGATGTGGATCGCCGTGAACTCTCTTCCCCGACTGAACCAACGCTCCCGCGGCGCCCCGGTCGAGCGCGGCCTCGACAAACTCATGGCCATCGAAGCGCTCGCCGGGAATCGCGATAAACAAGTCCCCGGGATTGAGGGTGCGCGAATCAATGGAGTAGCCCATGGCGACCAGTTCCTGATCGAATTCGCCTTTGGCCCCGGCAAACTCCGCGATCCGCCACAGCGGCAGCTTCATTGCGCCTTCCCCTCCTTCACATAGCTCATCTGTTGTAACGCTTCCCGTGCGACAAGTACATCATCGAAAGGGAAGACACCTTCGCGTGTGATTTGAACTTTCTCATGCCCCTTGCCGGCGATCAAGACCACGTCGCCGGATCGCGCCTCGTCGAACGCGAGCCGGATAGCCTTTCTGCGGTCCGGTTCAACCGCAAACCGTGCGCTGGTCTTGCGCAGGCCGGGTAACGCATCATCTATTATGCGGTCCGGATCTTCGCTACGCGGATTGTCTGAGGTCAGGACCGCGAAGTCGCTGCCCTGGCCGGCTGCTTCCGCCATCAACGGACGCTTGGTTCGATCACGATCGCCGCCACAGCCGAAAACGGTAATCACCCTTGCTGTCCCGCCGCCACGACGCACAAAGCCGCGGGCAATGGCCGTCAGGTTGCGCAACGCATCGTCAGTGTGGGCGTAGTCTACGACCACAGTAAACGGCTGGCCGCAATCGACCTTCTCAAAGCGTCCGGGAACCTGCCTGAAGCCGCGGATCGCCTCGGCAATCTGGGGAAGGGAGCAGCCGCAGGCCAACGTTGCCGCGGCTGCGGCCAGAATGTTGTATACATTAATGCCGCCGATCAGCGCCGTCTGAATCCGCGTACTTCCTGCCGGGGTTGCCAGGTCAAATGCCGTGCCATCCTGCTTCAGGTCGAGGTTGAGGGCGCGAAAGTTACCGCTCTCAACTCCGTACAGCGTAACTTCTTCGCTGGCGCTTTTTCTGCTATGGGCCAGCCTTACGCCAAATTCGTCGTCGGCATTGATCACGGCCATGCGCGGCGGCCGGGCTCCGCAGCCGGCAAACAGCATGCTCTTGGCGGCAAAGTAGCTCTCCATATCCTTGTGATAATCCAGGTGGTCGCGCGTCAGGTTGGTAAAGACAGCAACTTCGTACGGAATGCCCCAGACGCGCTCCTGCGCCAGCGCATGAGACGAAACCTCCATGACCGCGTTTGTCGCGCCGGCCTCAACGGCCTGGGCAAAGACCTGGTTCAGTTCCAGGGCTTCCGGTGTGGTGTGCGGCGAAGGCAGCACCTTGAATGGCGTATTCGAATTGCCCTGTCCAGGGTTGTTTCCGGAAGCCGCGCGTACCGGCACGTGATATTCAATGGTCCCGATCAACGCCGACAGCCGGCCGCAATGCCGAAGAATAGACTCGCACAAAAACGTGGTTGTGGTTTTGCCGTTGGTGCCGGTTACGCCGATGATCTTCAGCTTCTCCCCCGGCTTGCCATAAAAATTCGCACTCATTTGCGCCAGACTGCGCCGCCCGTGCGGGATTACGGCCCATGGAATATTGGGGCGACCGGGCTCTGCCGCGGAATCCGTCACCACCGCCACGGCGCCCTGCTGCAGAGCAGCGTCAATATAACGATTGCCGTTGCTGGTTTCGCCCTGCATGGCCACAAAGAGCCAGCCCGGCTGTATGCGACGGGAGTTGTAATCCAGGCCGGAAATCTCGGGATCGGCACCACTGTGTGAGACGCCGGTGCCCCACAACAGTTCAGAGAAGTTCATTGGTTGTCATTATAAGCATTGTCCCGAATCCCGACCCTGACCCTGAGGCTTGCCGAGGGGGAACGGGGAGGGAATCCCTATAGCCGCGAGGCAGTGGGAATACAGGAAGCATGTCTGGCAAAAAGCTAAGGATTTCGTAGTGATAGCGATCCCTCGCTTCGCTCGGGATGTAAACCAGCCGGCAAGGCCCTCAGCCTGCGGCAGGCTTCCGCTAACTCCGCGTCGGTCTTGGCGAAGCAGAAACGGACCAGGTTTTCGCCGCCTCCACCATGGTAGAAGGCCGATCCCGCCACGGAAGCCACGCCGGTCTCATGCAGCAGATGCATGGCTTTCTCGCGGCTGGTGCGCCCGGGAAGTATTGAGGCGTCGGCCAGAACGTAATAAGCCCCATTCGGCACCGAAGGGGTCAACCCGATTTCGCGCAGCGTATTGCAAAGCAGATCACGCTTCTGCACGTACTCTTTGCCGATTTCCTGGTAAAACTTCTCCGGCAGCCTGCCGATGCCTTCGGCCACGCCCATTTGCAACGGAGCCGGCGCGCACACATAGATAAGATCGTGGAAATAGGAAATGCCCTGGGCCCAGCGGCGGTCGCACACGGTGTAACCGATCCGCCAGCCGGTGATGCTGAAGGTCTTGGAATAGCCGGACATGGTGATGGTCCGTTCGCGCATTCCCGGCAACGTGGCGATGCTGATGTGCTCGCCTTCGTAAACGAAATACTCGTAGATTTCATCGGTGAGGACGAAAAGGTCATGGCGCCTGGCGAAAGCGGCGATCCACTCCATCTCTTCGCGGCTAAAAATCTTGCCCGAAGGATTGGCCGGCGAGTTGAGCACGATGGCCCGAGTCCGCAGCGTGACCGTGCGCTCCAGATCCTCCCGGTTGAACTTCCAATCGGGCGCGCGCAGCGTCACATAGAGCGGCACGGCCTCCACCGCAACCAGCGTGTTGAGGTGATAGCCATAGTAAGGTTCAAAAAGGATGACCTCATCGCCGGGATTGAGCAGCGCCAGACATGCTGCATAAAACGCGCCGGTAGCGCCGGAGTTGACGATGATTTCGGTCTCGGGATCGCACTCGATGCGGTTGAAGCGCCGCATCTTTTCGGCGATGGCCTGGCGTATCGGCGCCAGCCCTTCCGCGCGCGTGTAGCTGTTGATGCCCTGGTCCATCGCGCGCTTGGCGCCTTCGCGCACAGGTTCGGGAACCTCGGTATCGCAGACGCCCTGGGCAAGGTTGATGCCCTGGACCTTCTCGCACGCCACAGACATGGCGCGAATCTCAGACTGCACGGTGCGGGCGGCGCGTTGGCTCAGGGATAACGGCATGGGGTTCTTTCGTTATTGTAAATGCGACCTCAACTGAAGACGCAAGCGCGGCGGTACGTCATACATATGCACCTCTTCTGTTTACCTTTCAGTCTGCGGGCCTTTCCTTCTCTGTCAAGATCCAAGCGCCGAAGGCGCAAAATTTTGTAGCCCAGCGCGTAAGCGCTGGGTAGTTGATTATTGCAGACAAGCCCCGGAGGCGGCGATATCATCCGAAGACGTGTTCAGCATCAAACTCAATCCGGTGTCTACGGAGTAAGCTGAGGTATTCATTCTCGAATGTCATTTGCTTGTGATGCTCTTTCTGGTTCCGAATATAGAGCGCGACTTTCTCCAGGTTTGAAGAGCTGACACTGAACGCACGTAGCCTTCCTGCCATGCGAAATTGCGTCCATGCTCGTTCATCCATTTTGAAGAATTTGCCTTTATTAGAGTGATTGCGCGTGACAACGCCATGCTGGCAGGCAGGTGAAAGAGAAGGTGGACGTGATCATCCACGCCTCCGATAGCCACGGAGACCATTTTTTGATTCCGACAGATTCCGGCCATGTATGACCAAAGCTCGGGCTGGACAGCGGCTGCGATAGATTTGCGTCGTTCCTTGGTGCTAAAAACAAGATGGACATGGTTTCTGGTGTAGGCATGGGACATGTGCCGCCCCTCCGGGGCTTCACATAATACAACCCATCTGCCCAGCGCTCACGCGCTGGGCTACATAATTGCGCGCCTTCGACGCTTGATGATTGGGGCAAGGCAGGAAAGATTGCTTCATGACCGCTTTTAGAGGACCCATAAATTGCCGATGTTCAGTCTGGCGACCTGAGGCTTGCCCGAGGACGCGTCCTCTTGAAAAACTACAAATATCTACGATTCGTAAACTCCACCAGCGCGCCCAGCTTGGCTTTGGCAGCGCCGGAATCAATCGACTGCAGCGCCATCGGCATGGCGTCAGAAAGAGAATCGGCACGGCCGGCGGCTACCAGAGCGGCGGCAGCGTTCATCAGCACGATATCGCGCCGGGGCGATTTTTCGCCTTCCAGGATCTTCCAGATGATCTCGGCGTTGGTTTTGAGATCGCCGCCCAGGATCGCCGTCATGGGAGCGCGCTCGAGGCCGAACTGCTCCGGCGTGACTTCGTAGCCGCGCACCCACTCGCCGCGCACCTCGCCGATGCGTGTTGGCCCGCTGATGGAGATTTCATCCAGGCCGTCTTTCCCATGGACAACCAGGGCCCGACGCAGCCCCAGCATCTTGAGTGCCTGCGCCAGCTTCTCTACCAAGTCTTCCGAGTAAACTCCCACCACCTGCGCGGAAGCTCCGGCGGGGTTCGTCAGTGGCCCCAGCAGATTGAACACCGAGCGCAGCGGTCGCAGATCTTTGCGCGCCGGCTGAACGTGCTTGGTCGCCGAATGCATCGCCGGAGCAAACATGAAAGCGATGCCCACCTCGTTCAGGCAATCGGAAATGCGCGGAGGAGGAATGGTGATGTTGACGCCCAGCGCTTCCATGACGTCGGCCGAGCCGCACTTGGAGGTGATGCCGCGATTGCCATGCTTGGCCACGCGCACGCCGGCGCCGGCGATGGTCAGGGCCGTCGCCGTGGAGATATTAAAAGTATCGCTGGCGTCGCCGCCGGTGCCGCAGGTATCCACCAGCGCTTCGCGCTCGGTGCCGCTGATGTCGAGAGCCGTTCCGTTGGCATTCGAAATGGGTTGGGCCGCGGCGCGAATGGCCTCGGCAAAACCGACGATCTCCTCCACCGTCTCGCCCTTCATGTGCAACGCGACCAGCAGCGCGGCTACCTGGGCATCGGTGGCTTTGCCGGCCAGCAGTTCGCCCATTACGGTGCGCGACTCCTCGCGGCTCAAGGAGGCGCGATGGTTGGCGATTTTGCAGATGGCATCGGCGATCATGGCGGTACGGGTGGTTATATTATCAGGCAGGGCAAGGGATTTAAGGAATTCAAATCGGTTTTTTCGCAATGGCAGGTCTAGAACACAGGATTTACAAAAATTCGAAACAAATGTGCCATTCCGAACCCGCCCTCCAAAATCCTGTTTACATTGTGTTGATTGCGGCGGGTGAGGGATCTGCTCTGCTATCGGTATGAAGACATATTTCGTTTACATCATGTCGAATAAGTCGCGGCGCCTGTACACAGGCATCACCAGCAGGCTCTACTCGCGTGTTTTCCAACACAAAACAAAGTGCTGCAGGGCTTTACCGCTGGCAAGCCATCGCAAAGGAAGAACTCCGACCTCTGCTCACAAGAAGACTGCCAAAGCCCTAAAAATAGCAGAGCAGATTCCTCGCCCGAGTCGATTTCGTCAGGCTGTACCTAGCTTCGAGGTCGGGCTCGGAATGACACCTTCTTAATTTTTTAAGACTTTTTGTATCGAACGCAAGATCTATTTATTCCTTCGTTTGCCGAACTCCGCGCCCTCTTATAAAATCAAAGGTTCGCTTACGCATGCTGTACCCGCTGTAGCACGCTTCGAAACAGAATCCCAACATGAAAATTCACGAGTACCAGGCAAAGACAATCCTCTCCAAGTATGGGGTGGCCGTCCCCCGAGGCGAGATGGCCCTGACCCGCGCCGAGGCTGAAAAAGCTGCGCACCGGTTGTTTGAAGAAGGCGCAAAAGGCGTGGTGGTGAAGGCCCAGATCCACGCCGGCGGACGCGGCAAGGGCGGCGGTGTGAAAGTCGCCAAGAACCTGGAAGAAGCCAAGGCCTGGGCAGACAAGATCCTGGGCATGCGGCTGGTGACGCACCAGACCGGTCCGGAAGGGAAGATCGTCCAGCGGCTGTTGATCGAAGAGACGCTGCCGATCGAGCGTGAGCTTTATCTCGGCATTGTGGTTGATCGTGCCAGCGCGCGCCCGGTGTTTATGGCTTCGGCGGCGGGCGGCATGGAGATCGAAGAGGTGGCAGCCAAGGATCCCAACGCCATTCTGAAAGAGATCATCGACCCCACGATCGGCTTTCAGGCTTTCCACGCGCGCAAGCTGGCTTTCGGCCTGGGGCTGAAGGCAGAGCAGATCGGCGAAGCAGTGAAGCTGATGATGGGTTTGTATCGCGCGTTCGTCGATACCGACGCCTCGCTGTGTGAGATCAACCCGTTCATCACCACGACGGACGGCCGCGTCTTTGCGCTCGATGCCAAGTTCGGCTTTGACGACAACGCGCTCTATCGCCACAAAGATCTGAAGGAACTGCGCGACATCAGCGAGGAAGATCCGCTCGAAGTGGAAGCCTCAAAATACAACCTGAACTACATCAAGCTCGACGGCAACATCGCCTGCCTGGTGAACGGCGCCGGCCTGGCCATGGCTACGATGGACATCATCAAATATGCGGGCGGCTCGCCGGCAAACTTTCTTGACGTGGGAGGCGGCGCCAATGCCCAGCAGATCGGCCACGCGTTTGAGATCCTGCTGAGCGACAAGAACGTGAAAGCGATTTTGATCAACATTTTCGGCGGTATCCTGCGCGTCGACACGCTGGCCGACGGCGTGGTGCAGGCCGCAAAGGCCACAAACCTGAAGCTGCCGCTGGTGCTGCGTCTGGAAGGCACCAATGTGGAACAGGGCCGGGAGATTCTGAAGAACTCCGGTTTGAACTTTCAGGTAGCTGAGACCATGAAAGATGCAGCGGAAAAAGTTGTAGCAGCCGCAGGAGGCAGATAGGTAATGGCAATCCTTGTAGATAAATCCACGCGGCTGATGATCCAGGGCCTTACCGGGCGTGAAGGCACCTTTCACGCCAAGACCTGTGCGGCTTACGGCACCAACATCGTCGGCGGGGTCACGCCCGGCAAGGGCGGCACCACGCATGAGGGTTGGCCGGTTTTTAATACAGTGGCTGAGTGCCGTGAAAAAACCGGGGCCAACACAACCATCATCTTTGTTCCGCCGCAGGGTGCTGCGGACGCGCTGCTGGAAGCGATCGACGCCGAGGTCCCGTTGATCATCTCGATCACCGAAGGCATTCCCGTGCTGGACATGGTCCGCGCCTACGAGTTTCTGAAGATCAAAGGCAAGTCGCGGCTGATCGGACCGAATTGTCCCGGTATCATTTCGCCCGGCAAAGCCAAGGTCGGCATCATGCCCGGCCATATCCATAAAGAGGGAAATATCGGGATTGTGTCGCGCTCAGGCACGCTGACCTATGAAGCCGTATACCAGCTCACGCGGCGCGGCATCGGACAGTCGACGGCGATCGGCATCGGCGGTGATCCGATTATCGGCACCAACTTTGTCGATGCGCTCAAGCTGTTCAATGAAGACCCCGAGACACACGCCATCATCATGATCGGTGAAATCGGCGGCAACGCTGAAGAGACCGCGGCGGAGTACGTGAAAAAACACGTGAAGAAGCCGGTGGTTTCGTTCATAGCCGGGCAGACGGCGCCTCCCGGCCGGCGCATGGGGCACGCAGGCGCAATCATCTCCGGCGGGCACGGCACGGCGGCGGAGAAGATCAAAGCGCTGGAAGCTGCGGGCATCGCTGTGGCTAAATCGCCCGCGGTGATGGCGCAGACGCTGCTCGACAGGATTGGAACGGTGAAGGTGTAGCGACCAGAGCGCCGGCAAAAGAAGATTTGAATCAGGAGTGATCAACCAGGAATGCAAACACTGCAACGTACTTTTTCTATCGTTAAGCCCGACGCCGTGGCCAAAGGCGCCACCGGCGATATTCTCCACATGATCCAGGAAAAAGGTTTCCGCATCATCGGTATGAAGATGCTGGAGATCACCAAGCAGCAGGCTGAAGGCTTCTATGCCGTGCATGCCAGCCGCCCCTTTTTTGATTCGTTGACCACCTTCATGTCCAGCGGGCCGATCGTGGTGCTGGCGCTGGAAAAAGACAATGCCATCGCCGATCTGCGCAAGCTGATGGGAGCAACGAACCCTGCGAACGCCGAGCCCGGCACGGTCCGCAAAAAGTGGGCTTCCAGCATCGAGCAAAATGCCATTCACGGTTCTGATGCCGACGACACCGCGCGCTTCGAATTGAGCTACTTTTTTGCCGGGTATGAACTGACGCGGTAACAACGAAGCGAGGATTTCCATGCCCCTCATTCAAGTCACGCTGTTGAAAGGCCGCACGGTAGAGCAAAAACGGAAGGTTGCCGAGCGCATCACGCAGGTGATGGTGGAAGATGCCAAGGCGGCGAAGGAAGCCGTCGTGGTGACCTTCATCGAGGTCACGCGCGAAGATTACGCCAGCGCGGGCGTGCTCTTGGCCGATAAGAAGTGACGCGCTCGATCCCACTGCGTTAGCCCGCGAGATCTGTAAACCTCTGCTTTATTCCTGGCGCAGGGCCGCCACGGGATCGACGCGCAATGCGCGCAGCGCCGGTACATAGCATGAGAGTACTGCCGCACCTGCAACCAGCAGCGCTACTGCGCCATAAGTCACCGGATCAATCGGCCTGACATTGAAGAGCAGGCTGCCCACAAAGCGCGACAGACCCATCGCGCCGAGCAGGCCAATTCCCACGCCAATCAGGATCGGCCGCATGCCCTGTCCTATGATCAGCGCCAGCACTTTCACAGGCGTAGCTCCCAGGGCAACGCGCAGCCCGATCTCGGCTGTCCTGCGGCCCACGGAATGCGCCAGCACTCCATAGACGCCAACCAGCGCAAGCAATAGCGCAACCGCCGCGAAGATCGTCATCAGGAACATATTGAAGCGGCGCGGCGCCACCGACTGTGTGACCACTTCTTCCATGGTCTGCACGTCAGAGAGCGGCAGGCTTGGATCTAGATTTTTCAAGATTGACCGCAATGCCGGTGTTAGGGCAGTGGGGCTTCCGGCAGTGTGCACGACAAACTGCATTGGTCCGGGTCCGGCGCCGTAAGAGGGAAGATAGACGGTGAGCGTGGGATCGGCATCAAGCCCGCGCTCGCGCTGGTCGGCGGCCACGCCAATCACCTCAGCCGGGGAACTTCTTTGTCCCTTCCACAACAGCGCCTGGCGGCCCACCGGGTCTTCGCCCGGCCAGAGCGTATCGGCAAGCCGCTTGCTCACGATCACTCGCCACGGTTTGCCAATCTGATCGTGCTGGTTGAAGGTGCGGCCTTTGAGAATCGCTATTCCCATGGTGCGGAAGTATTCTCCACTGACGACGCGCCAGCCTGCCCAGGGAAAATGTCCGCCATCGCCATCAGGCCGTTCGGCCGCAACGATGCCCATGCCCGGGTCCCAGCCGACGATAGGGCGGGACAGTATCGCGGCCGCAGACTGCACTCCCGGAAGCGCGCTCACACGATCAAGAAAGGCGTTGTGCAATTCACCGGCGCGCTCTTTGTAGGATCCGGGAATGTTCACCGCCGCCAGCAGCCGGTTCTCCGATTGAAAGCCGCGATCCACGCGCAGCAGGCGGTCAAAACTGCGGATCAGCAATCCTGCTCCCACCAGCAGCATGAGTGAGAGCGCAACTTCAGAGGCCACCAGCACCGAGCGCAGGCGCTTTTGCGCGCGCGATCCCGCCTGGCTGCGCTCGCCTTCACGCAACCCGGTGACGATACTTTTGTAAGGCGCCTGAAATGCCGGAACCAGGCCGGAGAGGATTCCGGTAAGAACCGCGGCCAGCAGCGTGAACCCAAGGACCCAGGGATTGATGCCGATTTCGGCGATGCGGGGAATGCCGCCGGGATTCGCTCGCTTGATCGCGGCGAGTGCAGCCATGGCCAGAAAGACGCCGAAGATCGCCCCGGCCAGCCCCAGCACCAGCGACTCCGTGAGCACCATGCGAAAGATGCGTGCGCGGCTTGCGCCCAGTGCGGCGCGCACGGCAATCTCGCGCGTGCGGCCGGTGGCTTTGGCCAATAGCAGATTGGCCAGGTTGACGCATGCAATCAGCAGCAGAAACCCCACGGCGCCCAGCAATACCCAGAGTTTGGTTCGCAGATTGCTGTCGGCCAGCCAGTCTGAAGAGGTGCTGAGCGTGATGCCCATGCCTTTGTCGTCTTTGGGATACTCGGCGGCAAGAGAGCTGGCGATGGTTGCGAGATCGGCCTGAGCAGTTTGCAGGCTGACGCCGTTGGCGATCCGTCCGATCACCTGAAACTCAAAGCTGCCGCGGTCAGCGTTCGCTTTGTGGACAAAAGGAATGAAGACATCGGCAGCGTCAAGCCATGGCTCCCCCGGCGGGAGCACGCCGACCACTTGAAAAGATTTCCCATTCAGCTGGACCGTCTTGCCCACGACCTGTGGATCGCCGTTGAAATGCGTCTTCCAGAACTTGTTGCGCAGCAGCAATACGTTATTGTCATGGCCGGGCTGGTCCTCTTCGGGAAGAAAATCGCGTCCGGCAACGGGATTGACACCGAGCACACGGAAAAACCCCGCGGAGACGGCCCCGCCATCGATCTGCTCCGGCTCGCCACTGCCGGTAAGGTTCGCGGTGAGCGGATGGTAGCAGGCAATACCAGCAAAGGTGCGGTTGCTCGCCTGTACGTCCCAGAAATTCGCCTCAGTGAACGTAGCCTGGTCCCATTGATTGCTTGCCCGTGACTCCCACAGATTTACCAGGCGCGAAGGCTCGGGGAAGGGCAGCGGCTGCAGCAACACCGCATAGAACACGCTGAAGATGGCTGACGTAGCGCCGATCCCTACGGCCAGCATCAGCACGGCCAGAAACGTTGTACCCGGATTCTTTCTCATGTTGCGGATAGCCTGGCGAACGTCAAGGAGAGTTGCGGTCATAAAAGCCTCACCTGAATGCCGAATTTGCGCACCACTGCGTGCCAGTGAGACGGGAGTATAAGAGAATTGGTTAGGGACATTTTTCGTGCGAAAGCGGCGGCTGGCTGCTATTCGACGACCGTGTAGAGATCGCGGCTGCGTTGCTCCATGATCGAGTCCAGCCCGCCGATTACATACTGCTTGAAATGGGCCGACTCGCGGTGCGCCTGCAGCGCCGCTTCATCTTTGTACTGCTCATAGAAGAGAAACTTGCGCGGATTTTCCGTCGACTGATGACCGATGTACATCAGGCAGCCCGGCTCGCGGCGCGAATGCTCATGAAGAATGCGGATATACTCGCGGCATTTTTCTTCGCTGCCGGCCTTCACCAGCATGTCGACTTTCAGGACGATCATAGAATCCTTTGGAGTGTCCCCCTCCGGGGCTCAATTCTGTTTTACAGCTTACCCAGGCCTCACGGCCTGGGCTACGCGCGCACACTGCGCGCGCTTTCGCCCCCTTCGGGGGCTCCTGTACTAAAGAACTCCGCAGTAAACTCGTCACCGGAAAACAGCCGGGGTTCACGGCAAACGCCAGATCGCTGACTTATTCTTACTTGGCCTTCACACTCTTGAGCGTTGCTGGCTTCGCCCTAAGGCCCAGAACGTCGGCTTCGAACTCCGGCAGCATCATCGTCTGGTCTCGGTCAGGACCGGTCGAGACCATGCCGATGGCGGCGCCGCTCTCCCGTTCAATGAAGCGCAAGTACTCCTGCGCTTTCTTCGCAAGCTGATCGAAGCCGGCTGCGCCTTCGGTGGATTTCTTCCAGCCCGGCATCCTGGTGTAGATGCACTCCACCTGGTCAAAGCCGGTGGCCAGAGCGGGAACGGAATCGGTTTTCTTGCCGTTGATCTTGTAGCCGACGCAGACGGGGATTTCATCCAGTTCGTCGAGCACATCCATCTTGGTTACCACCCACCAGTTCACGCCATTGATCATCTGGGCGTAACGAAGCAGGGGCAGATCAATCCAGCCGCAGCGCCGCGGGCGGCCGGTAACAGCGCCATACTCATTGCCGCGAGCGCGAAGCTGATCGGCCACAGCGCCTTCCACTTCGCTGGGGAAGGGCCCGCCGCCCACGCGCGTACAGTAGGCCTTGGTAATGCCGATCACGTGCTGAATCGCGTTTGGAGGAACACCGGTGCCGGTAACCGCGCCTCCGGCGGTGCAGCTCGATGACGTCACAAAGGGATAGGTGCCGTGGTCGATATCGAGCATGGTCGCCTGGGCGCCCTCAAACATCACCGACTCACCCTCGGCCAGCGCGTGGTTGAGCAGCTTTGCCGTGTCGGTCACGAAAGGCGCGATCTTCCCGGCGGCATCGGCGTATTCGCGATACATGCTGTCGGCATCGAGCGGCTCGGAATTGAAGAGTGCGTGCGCGATCATGTTCTTTTCCCGGCAGGCGTTCTCTATGGTGGCGCGGAGCAGGCTGGAATCCAGCAGATCGGCGACGCGCAAGCCGCGGCGGCCCATCTTGTCTTCATAGGCCGGACCAATGCCGCGCGAGGTAGTGCCGATCTTCACGCGTCCGGGAGCATTTTCAGCGCCCATCTCGATCATGCGGTGATAGGGAAGGATCACGTGCGCGCGATTGGAGACGAAGAGATTGCCGTCCACGGCGACGCCGGCGTCGCGCAGCATCTTTACTTCCTTGAGAAGGGCCAGCGGGTCCAGCACCACGCCGTTGCCGATCACCGAGCGGCAGCCCCGGCGCAGCACGCCACAGGGCACCAGCTGCAGAACAAACTTCTTGCCTTGAATGATGACGGTATGGCCGGCGTTATGCCCTCCGGCATAGCGGGCCACGATGGAAAAATTGTCGGAAAGGACGTCGACGATCTTGCCTTTGCCCTCATCGCCCCACTGGGCGCCGACGATCACGGCAGTCTTGCCACGCTTCACTTCGATTGCACACTCCTCGCCCGCGGGAGTTTTTCACAGTTCAAATATGATCCTGGGAAGTCCGGACGGGAAAGTCTATTACTAAGAGATTTTAACAGAGACGAGCGCCCATGACATCTCGCGTTGTTACGATCTCACTTCAGACAACGCTATTTTGCCTGCGGAGATCCTGATCTGGGCGTACGACCGGTCGAATTCCATCTCAACCACCTGTCTTCCCTGCGATGGCGTGCTGGCATAGCGTAGATAATGCAGCAGCTCGCTTGGTACAGTGAGAACCTCAAAGAAGCGCTTTACCTCGTCATAGTTCGATATTGCCCCGAAACGAAGCGCCACCACCGGCCCTCCGCCGAAGTCATGTTTACCCTTGCGCCAGAGTTCGATCGTGAGAGTCAGCTCGCGGCGTGGACCGAGCTTGGCCTCGCGAATCTTCGCTCCGGAGAAGTCAGCTTCTTGGATCACGCTGCGGGACCTTGCACCACATTCAGTCTTTGGGCTGGTCGCCCTCAACCAGGATATAAAAGCGGCAATTTGGACAGATGACCTTGCAGGTACCGACGACGCGTGCGGACATTTCAGGGGACAGCAGTGTGGTGGTGCCACAGGCGGGACAGAGAACGGAGACTTGCTGAGCTTCACTCATTCAGGCTGGAAATAGTAGCACGAAAAAACGGGCCCAGTGAAATCAGGTTCCCTTGGAATCTTTGACGAGTTTGATCTCCGGATGGAAATTTTTCACTGCCAGGTATCCCCACACGGTGAACAACGACAGGACAATTCCCTGGGTAGCTGCGAATCCAGGGCCGGATGCCGGCCCTGTGGTATGCAGGATTTTCTTCTGAAAGGTCTGGGCTACCAGCACGAAACAGTTGAAATATAGGGCGACGACGGCGGTAATCACGTAAATGAAGCGCCACTTTCCCGATGTGTGAAACATGTAACGCGCAGCAATCGAGAGAGCAAGCACGACGAGCGAGAGGATCCCAAGAATGATTCCGGGAGTGACACCTTTGAAGGGAAAACCAAACCCGGTGAGGCTGGTTAAGACCGTCGTAACCAAAAAGACCGCTGTCAGGCCGCCAAGGCGCTTGTTGCCGATCATGCCGAAAAGCACGACCAGCCCGGAAACGATGCCGATCAGGCTGATGACAACGTGAATCAGCGTGTAGGTTTCAAGAGACATGCCAAAGACCATCCCGAGTGCTCCAGTCAAAGATCAGCGCGAAATAAGACGGAATCTTACGCTCAGGGGCGAGGAATTGCTATTCAACATGCTAGCGCGTCGACAGGTGGGCAAAGCCCAAAGCGATTTTCGTTTTTGCAGGGATGGCTGCCGGAGCGTTACCCTAATCGGCGATGGCCTTACCATTCAAGCTGGTTTACACCGACGATTACTATCTGCCCATCGGCGCACACGTCTTTCCCGCGCAGAAGTACCGGATGATCCACAAGCGGCTGCTGGAGAGCGGCATTGCCGAGCCGCCGGACTTCATTGCCCCCAAGCCTGCGCACGATGAAGACATCCTGCTGGTGCACACGCGTGAGTACGTGCAGAAGCTCAAAAACGGAACACTTTCCGCGCAGGAGGAGCTTCAACTGGAAGTCCCATATTCGCCGGAGCTGGTGAAGGCGTTCTGGCTGGCGGCCGGCGGGTCAATCCTGGCGGCTGACTGGGCGCTGCGCGACGGCATCGCCTGCAATATCGGCGGCGGCTTTCATCACGCTTTTGCCGATCATGGCGAAGGCTTCTGCGTGATCAACGACGTTGCTGTCGCCATCAAGTGCATGCATCGTGAGGGCCGCATCACTCGGGCGATGACCGTGGATTGCGACGTGCACAATGGCAACGGCACGGCGTCGATTTTTCCGCCGAAGATCAGGCTCGGGCATCCGCTGCCGAGCGCGAGCGCCAGCCAGCGCGACATTCATGCCGTTCCCGAAGAGCCGCAAAAGAGCGGCAGCAAAGAGCTGGAGGTCTTCACCATCTCGCTGCACCAGGCGCACAACTATCCCATGTACAAGCCGCCGTCTTCGATCGACATCAATTTGCCCGACGGCACCAATGACGACGAATATCTTGGCTGGCTCGATCAATCCCTGAGCTCGGCTTTCCGGCACTTTGAGCCGGAACTGCTCTGCTACATCGCCGGGGCCGATCCATATAAAGAAGATCAGCTGGGTGGATTGTCGCTCACGATCGACGGGCTCAAGAAGCGCGACGACCTGGTGCTGAAGGTGGCCAGGGCGCGGAACGTACCGGTGATGATCACCTACGCGGGAGGCTACGCGCGGAGGGTAGCAGATACGGTGACCATTCACTGCAATACGATTCTCGCGGCCAGAGAGGCTTTCTCTTGAGACTCCAACTCGTTCGTCACGCTACGCTGCTGCTGGACTACGCCGGCATGCGAATCCTGGTGGATCCCATGCTCAGCGACGCAGGCGCAATGGCACCCATTCAAAACTCGCCGCAGCCGCGCCCGAATCCGCTGGTTCGCCTGCCGTTTCCCGTGGAGCAGGTGCTTGAGGGCGTTCAAATGGTTTTGGTCACGCACACGCACCGCGATCACTGGGATGACGCCGCGATCCAGCTAGTGCCGAAAGATCTGCCGCTGCTATGCCAGCCGGAAGATCTGAAGAAGATGGAGGCGGTGCATTTTGTGAATGCTTCGGCTGTCGACGACATGAAACACTGGAGCCACATCTGCATCACGCGCACGCCGGCGCAGCATGGCACCGGCGAGATCGCCCGCGCCATGGCGCCCTCCAGCGGTTATGTTCTGACGAGCGACGGCGAGCCCACGGTTTACATTGCCGGGGATACGATCTGGTATGACCAGGTAGCGGAGAGCATCAAGCAGCATGGTCCGCAAGTGATTGTAGTGAATGCGGGCGCAGCGCAGTTCCTGCATGGCGATCCCATCACCATGACTGCGGGCGACGTGGTGCGCGTCTGCCGGGCGGCTCCGCATGCGACGGTGGTTGCGGTGCATATGGAGGCCATCAATCACTGCCTGCTGACGCGAAAAGAACTGGCCGAGCAAGCTCACACGGCGGGAAGCAAGCTGACGATTCCTGACGATGGCGCGCACGCAGCGCTACAGGAACCATGAAGGGGAACGTTCTCTGCTTTCGATTCACTCCGGCTGACGAAGTGGGCAGGACTTCACCTCAGTCCAATGGCTGCGGCTTCGCGGTTCAGCTTCTTCAGTTTTGAATAGAGAAACAGGAGGTAGCCTATATAAATGGTCCAGACGGCGATGTAGCCGGCCACCATGTAGTGATGCTGAACCACCTGTTCGCGCAAGGCCTTGTCGTCCTGAAAAAACAAGAGCAGCGGAGCTAGCATCGCCATGCTGATACCTTGGGCGGCTTTCCGAAGATGCAGTTGGTTGATTTTCTGGCTGGTCCGCTCCAGTTCAAAGCGAAACCACGCGATCAGAAGCGCAAACATGGTAAAGGCAAGCATGTTCCAGAGAAGCACCTTCTGCATCTCCGGGTTGAGATTCGGCGTTCCGATCATCGGCTGCGGATGGTTGGTGGGAAACCAGCGGTTCGACATGTATACGATCGGCATGTCCAAGGCGGCCAGCATTGCCATAGCTGCAGCCAGCACCGATGTTGAACCAACCTCTGAGGATTTGCGCAACACCAGGTAGCTGACGTAGAGCAGCCAGAGGATCAGGCTGGTAGTCAAACGCGCGTCCCATACCCAGAAGGTGCCCCATGCGTAACGCGCCCAGATCGGTCCGCTCACCAGGACCACGCCAAAGAAGACCACGCCGACCTCGGCGCCGGTGACGGCCAGAGCGTCGGCAACGGGGCTGCGCTTCCACAGATACCAGAGCGAAGCGAAGAAATTACCCCAGAAGAGGATCGAGGCTGCGGTCGCGGCCGGCACGTGGTAATAGAAAATCCGCTGCGCGTCGCCCATGGTCGATTCCGGAGGAGCCACCATGATTGCCTGGTACGTCCCCCAGCCCAGGAGCCCGAGGGTGATTAACAGCAAGACGTAAAAGATCGGGGATTTCATTCTGCGTTCAAGACCGTTTCAAAAAGCAGGAAACATGCAGTGGTAAAGACCACGCAGAATCCAGCCAGAAATTTCATCTGCACCACCGGAGCGCCTTCGCCGGTGAGCACCTGCGTTGTCGCCGTTACCATGGAACCAACGGCTGGAATCGAGATCGGCAGCAGCAGCAGGGGAAGCATCAGTTCGCGGTTGCGGGTGCGGATCGACATAGCGGCAAAGAAGGTTCCGTTCACCACCAGAGCCCATGTCCCGAGCAGCGCAATCACCACCAGCTGCCACAGCGGCCCCACTGAACTTAAATTGTAAAAGACTACGAACAACGGGGCCATCAGACATTCCAGCAGAATCACAAGAATAAAGTTACCTAGGCATTTGCCCAGAAACAGCGCTTCCGCCGGCGCCGGAGAGACCCGGTAAGCGTCCAGGACGCCGTTGCGCAGTTCGCGCGCCCAGGACTGGTTCAAGGCCATGACCATGGAAAAGAGGAAGGCAATCCACACCAGCCCGCCGGCCATGTTGCGCGACTGGTCTGCGGTCGGGCTGAAGGCAAAACTGAAAATCACCACCACCAGCAGCGAGAAAAAAAGCATGGAGTTCAGGACATCGCGCGAGCGCCACTCCAGCCGCAGGTCCTTGGCCACGTTCACCCACACCAGCCTGGTGATGGACATGCTTTTTGGCGGAGTCTCGGCGGCAACGCGCTTCCCGGTCGCGGCGCTCATGCTTTTGCTCCCGGCATCGGTCCACGATCCACCAGCTCTCCGTGCGAGAGCAAAAGAAATTCGTCGGCCAGATCAGCCAGCAGTCCGACCTGATGTGTGACCAGCAGAATGGTATTTCCGGCGCTGCGCATTCCGGCCAGGAGCCGGGCGATCTGCAGCGCGGAATCCGGATCTACGTTGGAAAAGGGCTCATCGAGCAGCAGGAGTCGCGGGGAATGGAAAATAGCGCGCGCCAATGACAGGCGCTGGCGCATCCCCTGGGAATACTGCCCGACGCGACGCGCGAGCCGGGGATCGAGACCTACGCGTTCCATGGCTTCCGCCAGGGGAACGTCAGAATTCATGCCGTAAAGCTGTGCGAAGAAGCGCAGGTTCTCCATGCCGTCAAGCTCGTCATAGAGCAGGGGCGCGTGCGCCATGTATCCGAGTTGGTGAAGGGCCTGCCTGTTCGGCGTACCAAAGATATGAATGGCGCCTTCGGTCGGCTCGTTCAGTCCGGCGATCATGCGCAGCAGGGTGGATTTGCCGGCTCCATTTTCGCCGCGCAGCACATAAAATCGCCCCGCCTGCAGTTCCACCGACACTTTCCTTACCGCAGCCGTGCGGCCATAAATTTTGGATACATTTTCCGTGCGGACTGGGAGTGGGTCAGTAGTCAGCGTGCGACCTCGGTCAGTACTTGCTCGCTGCGTTGCCAGACGACTTCTGCTCGGCCTGGGCTTTCTCCATGTTTTCGTACTTGGAGGCGCACTTGGCCTGGACCTCAGTGGCCTGGAAGGTGCCGTCGCGATCAAGCCGGCCGAGGACGAGAGCCTGCGCGTGGTCTTTAAAGGTATCGGGTGGAGGCGTGCTTCCTTTGTAGCTGACAGGGAGCAGCAGGCTGCCGCCTTCAGCGTCCTGAATCACGAAATCGGCTTGCGCGCCTTTGCGCTTGATGGAGCCGGGCTGAACGATGCCCTCTACGCGCAGAGTCCGGGTATAAGCACTGTCTCCCAGGTCACGCAGCTTATCGAGCTTGACGTAATAGCTCTTGCTCTCCTGCACACCGGTATAAGCAAGATATCCCAGAGCAAGCACAATCACCGTGATGGCGAGGCCAAAGCGAACGACTTTACGAGTTTCCAGCGACATACCTAGCTTAAAGGTTATCCCCGCTTTGAATGCGGGTCAAGAGGGCTTATGAAGATGCGTGACGCGGGTCACACGTCCAATTCTACGGCGCGTATAATAAAGGGTTTCCGATCTTAAGGTGAAGGCCATGAGCACAATCGAGAGCACCCCGCAGAGCGAAACCACGCAGCAGGTCAAACCCCGTGAAGAGTGGATTATCCGCCGCCGCGAGCAGGCCGCACGCACCGGCGATGAAAACGTCTCACAGATGCATTTTGCGCGCAAGGGACTGATTACAGAAGAGATGCTGTACGTCGCCGATCGCGAAAAGCTGCCGCCGACGCAGGTCCGCGATGAAGTCGCGGCGGGAAGGATGATTATCCCGGCGAACATCAATCATCCAGAGCTCGAGCCGATGGCCATCGGCGTGGCCTCGCTGTGCAAGATCAACGCCAATATCGGCAATTCAGCCATTACCTCCAACGTGGATGAAGAGCTGAAGAAGCTGCATACGGCGGTCCATTTCGGGGCTGATACGGTGATGGATCTTTCCACCGGCGGAGGGATCCATGAGATCCGCGAAGCCATCCTGCGCCACTCGCCTGTACCGATCGGAACGGTGCCGATTTACGAAGCCGTCTCGCGCGTGAAGCGGATTGAAGACTTGAGCGCAGAGCTGATGCTCGAAGTCATTGAAGAGCAGGCGCAGCAAGGCGTCGATTACATGACGATTCACGCCGGAGTTCTGGTGCAGTATCTGCCGCTGATTTCCAGGCGCATCACGGGAATCGTGAGCCGCGGCGGCGCGATCCTGGCGCAATGGATGGCGCATCACCACAAACAGAATTTTCTTTACGAGCGTTTCGACGACATCACGAAGATCCTCAAGAAGTATGACGTTTCCTACTCGCTGGGTGACGGGCTGCGTCCCGGCTGCATTGCCGATGCGAGCGATGAGGCCCAGTTCGCCGAATTGCGGACCCTGGGCGAACTCACCAGCAAAGCCTGGGAGCACGATGTGCAGGTCATGATCGAAGGACCGGGCCACGTGCCGCTCGACAAGATCAAGGAGCAGGTCGATAAGGAAGTGGAGTGGTGCTACGGCGCGCCGTTTTACACCCTGGGACCGCTGGTCACCGACATTGCGCCCGGCTATGACCACATCACCTCGGCCATCGGCGCGGCGATGATCGGCTGGCACGGCGCTTCCATGCTCTGCTACGTGACGCCCAAAGAGCACCTGGGTCTGCCCAATGAGAAAGACGTAAAGGACGGAATCATCGCCTACAAGATCGCGGCGCACGCGGCCGATATTGCGCGGCATCGCCCGGGAGCGCAGGACCGCGATAACGCGCTCAGCTACGCCCGCTATACCTTCGATTGGGAAAAGCAGTTTGCCCTCTCGCTCGATCCTGAGACCGCGCGCTCCATGCACGATGAGACCCTGGCCGACGATTACTACAAGGAGGCCAAGTTCTGCTCCATGTGCGGGCCGAAATTCTGCTCCATGAACTACTCGCAGAAAGTGGATGAGTTCAACAAGCAGGTATACGGCATTGAGAAGACAGACTATTCCCAGCTGGTAGAGAAGATTGCGGTAGGCAAATAGCTTCTGCGCCGGCCCAGTCGCTGGGCATCCGGCGGGGCTGGACTAGAAGGCCTTGAAGCGGATCCGCTTTACGGTCGGGGTGCCATCCGGCTTTTTCCCTGTAATCACATGCGTGGCATGCAGGGGGACATTACCCTGGTTGTCGCGTGGCGCAGCTTCCCCGCGCACCAGCAGGTCGCCAACAAAGCGTTGCGATGCGGCTTCGGTGGCCGCATCGCTGATAGGTTGCTGCTGCTGTTGAGGCGAAAGCGCTTTATTCTTTTTTTTACTGGGCGCAGTTTTGCGCCGCGCAGATTTTTTGGCGGCTTTCTTCGCCATGATCCGATACCTCTATCCCCACTCTACGCCGCGGGGTAAGGATGGTCAAACCCGCAGTCAAACGAGATCCGTTTCAGCACCAGCTCCCCGCCCTTCTCGAAAATCTTATGGGTTTTGAAGCTGAATGGATGGTGGAATCCCGACTCCGGACTGGCGTGCTCACCCACGGCCACGTGGCCGCGCTGGAACAGGTCTTCCGTGTACGACTCGGCTGCATTCTGCGGCGACCGTGGCTCAACCGGTCCGAGGGTCAATGATGAAGAGGTCACGGCAAAGTGCTTCGGCTCCTCCGCGGTATAGACCTTCACCGCTGGTTTCTTCAGACCATAGACGGCGGCGCTGATCGCAGCCAGCGGGAGTTCGCGACGGTCCCGCTCCGTGCCAGCCGCAAACGCTCTGGCGCGACGTGCCGCTGCAGGAGGACGCACGTTGCTGATGGTGGCAGCGGCCTGGAGCGAGAGAATGCCCCGCCGCACGAAAGCGCCTTTCAGTATTTCGGTGTATTTTCCGTTAAAAGGCGAGCTTTCTCCGAACGACACCATGTGCGCTGCTACCTGGCTGTAGTAGTCGGGCACAACGGGCGCTTCGAGGATGCTTCCGACAAGAATCTTTGCTATGTCCTGGGAGGTCGCGAGCAGTTCATCGGAGCCGGGTGACGATCCCTGAAGCTTGAACATTCCGGCCAGGGAATCGAGGAAAGCGGCGCTGAACACGCGTGAAAAGGAGTGCGGTTCTGAGGACAGCTGCGATGCCGGGGCCGACGGAGGCAGGGTCTGTGGATCGCGATAGAAAAAGGAGTTGGCTGCGTTGCGCAGGCAATCCGCATCCACCGCATCGGGATGTCCGACGCGAATCGCCGCGCCAAGCTGCTCGGCCAGGCGGGAGAGACGCGAATTGCGATTCAGCGTACCGCCGGTTTCAGCCAGAAGCGCCTGCCGGAACGAAGGCACCTGCAGTGCGCTGAGCATCGCGCTCATATCGCCCATCGACTCATGGAAAGCTGCTGCTTCAATCGTCTGGGCGTCAAACAGCTGAGGCCGAATGGCGTCGAGCACGGCGTGGCCCATCTCGTGGCAAGCCACGTCAGGACTCTCACCGGAGAAGAACACGCGCCCCTTCACCGTATCGTGAAAGAAATGGAGGCCGGGACTGTCGTCGCCATCGCCGCGCGTGTAAAACGCGTTGAGGTCGGTGCCGGAATCAAGATCCACCGGAAGCGTGCTGCCGATCTCCCAGGAGGTACCGCCGGGCACAATGCTGCTCCAGAAGTCGGCTGTTCTGCGCAGCGCACAGGCGTTGGCATAGAACAGGAACTCGCGCGTTCCCGGTTGATAGATGTTGGGCGGCGGAGCCGTCCCACCGATCTTGAAGGGCAAAGGCCTGGCTGCCTGGTTGGGCACGGGAACGTGGATCGGCGCCAGCGGCGGCTGGGACTTCGGATCGCCGGGATCGTCTTCCCAGCAAGCCACGGTTTTGCCTCCGGAAGGAGCCGCCGGTGCTGCTGATTTACGGTGTCTTGCTTTCTTTTTCGATGGCATGGATGCCTCCTGAACAGATCTCTAAAATTCCAAGGATATTCGAGCCTGGAGATGTCTGTGAGTTCGGCCGTTTAAGAATTCTGAATTGCGAAATGAATACCCGTGTCTCGCGAAGCGCAAGACCGATCCATAGAGTTAGTGACAGAACCGCAGGCAGCGTTACAACGTTGATGATTCAATCAGCGTGCCCGGTTTAAGAAAAACGCAACTTTATCCGGTTTTCCTTGGACAGCTCAAATACAATCTTCCGCGTTCTGTTTTGGCCGGCCTTGCTAGAATCTGGGTGCATTGCCATGCATGGCTTCCGAACTGCGAACAATGTGGCTTGCGGTGCAGCTAAGGCGTTATGATCGGAAGCCAAGGAGCTGAAATGGCTGTTTGTACATCATGCGGCAGGGAAGCAGACGAGGCCTCAAAATTCTGCACAGGTTGCGGACAGCCGTTGGCCAAAGCAGCGCCGGCACCGGCGCCGGTTTCTACAGCGAGAACATGCCCAGCCTGCCATGCGCCGGCTGAAGCGTCGTCCGCATTTTGCACCAGCTGCGGCCAGAGTTTGTCTGCCGGGAAAGCCGCGCCGGAGAGAACCATTCCTGTGGTCACGGAGAACACCATTCCTGTGGCAGCGCCAGTCGGCATTGCGCCTGCTGCGGTGCCCCCGCCACCAACGTATCAAACGTTACCGCAACCCACGCCGCCGCAACCCAGCGAGCCTTCGTATTCAGATTCTCGGTATCAACAGCCGCCGCAGCCGGGCGGCGGAAAATTCGGATTAGTAGTCCTGATCCTGCTGGTGGTGATCGCGGCTGCCGGCTTGGGCGCCTGGTATTTCTGGGGCGTGGAAACGATTGTGGTTTGCAGCCCGCCGGATGTCAGGGTCTTTCTTGACGAGAAGGAGATTACACCTGCCTCGTACGGCCGCTACGTGATTCCGCATCTCTCGCGCAAGCCGCACCTGCTCAAGGTCCAGAGCCCGGGTTTTGCGGATACGGTCCAGCGGCTCGATTTTCCGCTGAGTTCATCGCAGGAATGGGTGAACGTGAGGCTGGTGCCCAGCGCACAACTGTCGCGCTAGCGCGCGCTCACTGCGTATCGAGATCAGAGAAGTGCTTCAGCCCGGCCTGCTGGCCAGATTGTTTTGGCTTTTGCGTGGGCACAGGCCGCTGGTAGTGCCGGACAACCACGTCATCGCCCAGATCTTCTTCCCCCTGCTGCGCCGCGATACGCCGCGTTTGATCAACTTTCGGCAAAGGCTTGTCGTGGGCCGGAGGCTGGCTCGCAGCCGCGGTGGTTGTTGCCGCCTGCGGCGTCTTGCTCCCCGGCGTCGGTTTTGAAGGACCGCCGGCTCTTACCGTGACGCCGCCGGTTGGTGCGGTAACGCCGCCGCCCTGCGCGCCATTCCCCGTTAGGGTGGAAGGCTTGGCCAAGGGGGCACGCGGGTAGAGCGATCCAAGAACGATTCCGACAACAAAAAGAACGGTAATGGCAACCGCTCCGGTCATGACGGCGCGAAGCTGCGGGCTCATGGGCGGACGTTTTTTCGCGACAACCGCCATGGCAGCGTGCCACCAGGTATCGGTTCCGGAAGGACGCCGCGGGGCTGCAGGACGAGGCAAGGCTTCGCGTTCGGTTTCGAGCACGCGCTCTTCGAATACGTTTTGTTCGCGCGAGCTCCCTTCATGCAATCCCGGATCGCGCTGCCGTACCAACTCAATCAAGCGCGCAGCCGCGGCCTGGCGGGCGGATTCCAGCTCTGAAGCCCGTTGCTGGGCTTCAGCCCGGCGCTGCTCCAGGTCGAGCAGGCGCGCCTCATGCGCAGCCCGTGCTTCAGCGGAGCGTATCTGGGCTTTCTTCTGGTACTCCTGCGAGTGCTCACGAAATGATTCGACCGTGGATGCTGCAATTGCCTTGGCGTTAGCCACGGCGCGGGCGGTAAAGTCTGCTCCGCGTTGCCAGATGCTTGATCCCGTCGCTGCAGGTGAAGTTTCCGGCAGTTCCGGCCGTGCGGCCTCGCGCTCAGGAGAATTCTCCAGCCGCAAAGCGGCGTTCTGGACTTCGGCATCGACCTGAGGCGTGCCGAAAGGCGTCAACTGGGCAAGATAAGGAACCGGATCGGCCGGCTTGACGATTTGAGCTTGCATCGGAGCGGCGGCCGGGGGATCATCGGCAAACGCGACGGGCGGCAGCGGAGCGCGCTCCATCACCGGGATTTCAATGACTGCGGGATTCAGCTCTTCAACCGATGAGTTGGCAAACGCAGCCTCAAATTCACGCTCACGATCGCTGGGCGCCTTCTGGGCTTCAGGAACCGCGGAACTCTGAACAGGCGCAGGCCGCTGGGCGGGTTCAGGAGACTGTATGACTCCGGGCGCGACAGCGATATCTGCGTGAAGCTCATCGGCCAGGCCGGCAGCGCGCTCCAGCACGTCGGCGCGCTCGCAGATTTCAAATTCGATTTCCAGATCGGCAGGAGAAAGGTGCGCCTGGTCAGGGCTGACCACTTCGACCGTATAACCTTGTTGCTGCAATTGATTGGATAGGGCGGCAGTCCGCTCCGGATGGTGTGTAAAAATGCGAGCCAGTGGCATGGGGGAGCCACCTCCCAAAGATTTTGACTCTAGGCCCCGAAGCACCAGCTACTCCGGCGCACAGGTACATAGTACAGCAGTGGCGTAAGAAATTAGACGCAAATTGCGCAGCAGGGGCTGTCTGGGAGGTGACTAGTTAACTTCGGCAAAATCCATACCGTCGGCGAACTGCAGGCCGGCAATCTGCCGAGCGTGATACTGCACTTCCAGGTAAGCCGTCATGATGGCAATGTGAATCGACTCGCGCTGCACGGCGTTGGTGCATTCCGTACGGATGCGGTCAAGTTCCATATACCGGTCATGCGCTTGCACGAATTTGTTGACGATGGTGTTCATGGCTTCTTCATTGTTCTAGGCGTGGGCAAATCCACGAATCGCTCAAAGACCTTAGAAGCACACTTAGTATCCTTTAGCTCGGTAACGTTACCTGCATAACGTTACTTGGCGGGATACGCGATCGTCTCTGCCTCTGCGGGAGTTGATTCTGTGAAGAAAATCACACAAAGAAGAATTGGGTAGTGTCTTAATTGATAAGACACTACCAAGAATTGCCAGAATCGCCGAAATTGCCAAAGAATGCCAAAATTGAAAATCATTGCTGAAATTCAGTTTCGGCGATCTTTGGCAATCTTGGCAGTTCTGGCAATTTGTTGATCCGATTTATCTTTGATCCGTCGTTAAAGGACCGTCCGAGTACTCGGTTTCTTCCGGCACGTCGGTGTAGCTCTCGAACTCAATCCTGTATCCATCGGGATCGCGCAACGACGTTATCCACATTCCGTTTCCGACGAAAGGTCTCGTGACCTCGATACCACGCGCCTTGGCCTGATGATAGATCGCCAGCGCATCGCGGCAGACAAAACAGACAGACACTCCAACACCCAACGTTCCTCCCGGGCGGCCTGAATTTGGATGATGGTCTTTCCTGAACTCCTGCAACATCAGAGCAGCGGTACCGTGCTCCAGGCAGCACCAACGCACCTTGCCATCGCCGTCAGGAGTCCATTTCCTCGTCATCACGAAGCCGAGCCCATCGACGTAGAAACGTAGAGAGGCTTCCATATTCGTGACTCCGAAGAATGGTACCGCCTGCTGGACGTTCGGCTCGGTCTTGGCGTCAGTCGCCATATGTGAATGTCTGGTTCGGGAGCTGGGCTGGGATACCGACAACAGGAAGCCTTCAGCCAAAGCTGCCCGCGGAACCGCTTTTACTAACTACTAAAATACCAACTACTAACTGCTGTACGCCTCGTCCAGCAGCTCGATGACGTGTTTGACCGGCAAGTCAAGCTTGCGCTCCTCGACGCCGGCGCGCAGCTGGATCATGCAGCCTACGTTTGCCGTGGCCAGCATGTCCGACGACACGGAAGTTACGTCATCCATCTTCCTCTCCAGGATTCTCATGGAAAGCTCGTTCTGGGCGACGTTATAAACTCCGGCACTACCGCAGCACTGATCCGAGTGCGGTAACTCCACTAGTTCACAGCCGATGGCGGCGAGCAGTTCGCGCGGCTGGGTACGGATACGCTGCGCGTTGGCCAGATGGCATGGATCCTGGTAAGCGACTTTCCGGCCGATCTTCTTCTTGGGCGCGCGCAGGCCGATGCCGGCGAGATACTCGGTGACGTCTTTCATCCTGGCTTTGAAGTCCCTGGCGCGGGCGAGGTACGCCGGATCGTTCTCCAGCAGGTCGTCATATTCCTTCATATTGGAGCCGCAGCCGGCGGCGTTGGTCACAATGGCGTCATAGTTGCCGCCGAGAAAGACATTGATATTGTGGCGAGCCAGTTCGCGCGCTTCATCGCGCAGGCCGGCATGAGCGTGCAGAGCGCCGCAACATCCCTGGCCGTCGGGAATGTGAACTTCGATGCCATTCTGCGTCAGCACATTCACCGTGGCGCGATTCAGGTGGGAAAAAGCCACGTTGTTAATGCATCCGGCCACAAAGGCGACCTGTCCGCGCTTTTCGCCCACCGCGGGATAAATCTTGCCGATCTCATCGAAGAAAAATTCCTGATCAATCTGCGGGGAAAGCTTATCCAGGTCGGCCACGCGCAGCAGCCTGAGGACTCCCGACTTCCGCACCAGGCTCTGCAGGCCTGACTGCTGATAAAGGCGCATCAGCCCGGCGACGCGGCGCAGCATCACGAAATCGGGAATCACTTTCTTGTAAAAGAAATTCCGCAACGTGCGCTGAAGCCACGGCCGTTTGTATCCCTGCTCGATTTGCGCCCGCGCCCGCTCAACAATGCGGCCGTACTTCACGCCCGAAGGGCAGGCTATCTCACAGGCGACGCAGCCAAGACAGCGATCGATGTGGGTGGCGAAGGTCTCGCCCAGCTCCATCTTGCCTTCGTTGACCTGCAGCACCTGGTAGATGCGTCCGCGGGGGGAATCCATCTCATTGCTCAGGACTTTGTACGTCGGGCAATGATTGAGGCAAAGCCCGCAGTGCACGCAGGTGGAGAGCAGCTCCCAACTTGGGCGATCCTTGGCGAAGGCAGGGTTTGCCGGCTGGGCCGGGACTTGCGCGTCGATCGCAGTGGTCTCAGACAATGAATCTTCCCCTGTTCAGAATGTTTTTGGGATCGATGGCCCGCTTCACGGCGCGCATCATGTTCACATCGGTGGGCGTGGTTCCCCAGACGTCAAAATGCGGTTTGGCTTCCACCGGGCAGTGGGCCACTTCGGCGGAAGATCCTGGCGGCAGCATGCCACGAAACGCCGAGACGCAGTTGGCGTACTGCATGGCTGAAGGCGGATCCACGGAGAGCGGCATGAGCGCCAGCACCAGGTGTCCGGTAGCGGCGCGGCCCACAGCAGCGGGAATCAGGTTGTAGTCCGGCGCGGCGCGCTCCAGCGCCTGCAAGGCCGGCCCTACGCTTTGAATCGCCAGATGCGTGTAGATGATCAGGCCATTCCGGTGGCGACTTAACACGCTCCGTTCGAAGTGAGAAATCCAGCTCCAATATTGTTCTTCCGCGGCGCCTTCGAGGGTGCGCGCGACGGCGGAACCCAGTTCCCGGGCGTAGCGGCCGAGCACGTTGTCGCTTCCCGCCGCCCGCAGAACAATCTGCCACTCGACCGCCGGTAAAGATAACGGCTCCTCAGGAGCGTACTCGTCGGGATCGTGCACCGGCGCGGGATCGTGCAGATACTCCGGAGCGCGCGGCGAGATGATCTCCATGCACATGGGCGTGAGCGGCGACTGAAAAATAAAAGCGCGGAACTTCAGAGCCTCGTCGAGCGAGCCAAAGGAGCAGACAAAGGTTCTGGTTTGGCGCGGACGGGGAAACACCTTGAAGTTCACGCCGGTGATCACTGCCAGCGAGCCGTAGCTGCCGGTCAGAAGCTTCATCAGGTCGTAGCCGGCAACGTTCTTGACGACGCGTCCGCCGCCCTTGACGACCTTGCCGTCAGTGGTCACGAACTGCACACCGATACAGAAATCGCGCATGTGTCCGAAGGTCGACTTTAGCGGGCCGGATGCGGCGGTGGCCAGAAGACCGCCGATGGTGGCGTGATCCAGGTTCGCCGCGTCACATGGCACCCACTGATGGTGTTCTCTCAGCGTGCGCTGCATCTGCGCGAACGGCATGCCGGCAGCAACTGAGATGGTGAGATCGCCCGGATCATACTGTTCAATCTTGTTCAGGCGCGTGGTGCTGAGCAGGATATCGATACGTTCGGGCACGCCGCCGATCTGCTGCTGGGTAAGACCTCCGGCCGGAGCAACCACCAGGCCGCGATCATTGGCCAGCCGCAATACCGCGCCTACTTCGTCGGGCGACCCGGGCGAAACTACAATGGCTGGAATCACCCCGTTGATCTCAAAGGCGGTGCGGCGGATGTGGGCATCGCCGACAATTGTCGCCAGATCGCGATCGAGAGACGCCGGGCTGGTAACGGTGCTCATACCGGCATTCTTCCTGCAGGCACCTCGGCTACCGGCTCAACTTTGGCTTTGGGCAGCGGACCGGTGATCTCGCGGCAGAAGTGCAGGTCAGGAATCACCTTCTGCGGGTTGAGAATCGATTCCGGGTTAAAGGCGTTGCGCAGCCGCACCATCACTTCCAGATCGTCCTCAGTGAACATGGCGGTCATCAGACCCATCTTTTCCATTCCGACGCCGTGCTCGCCGGTGATGGAGCCGCCGAAGCTGAGGCAGCACGCCATAATCTCCTTCGCGGCTTTGCGGCTGTTTTCGGTCTGTTTGGGATCGCGGGCATCGAAAAGGATCAGCGGATGGAGATTGCCGTCGCCGGCGTGGAAGACGTTGCCGATGATCAGCCCGTATTTTTTGCTGATGCGCTCGATCTCCGCCAGCGTGTAAGGAACCTTGGTGCGTGGAATCACGCCATCCTGGGTGTAATAAGAAGGTGAAACGCGACCGACGGCGCCGAAGGCGGTCTTGCGGCCCAGCCAGAGGAGCTGGCGTTGTTTTTCATCGCGCGCGCGGCGAACCTCCCGCGCCTTCTGCTGCATGCAGACAGCGCTTACAGCTTCGGCCTGCTCTTCCACCGCTTCCTTCATTCCTTCCAGCTCGATCAAGAGCACCGCGGCCGCGTCTTCCGGATATCCGGCATGCACGTTGGCTTCAACACAGCGGACCATCCAGCCATCGAGCATTTCGAGCGCCGCAGGCGTAACACCGCTCTGGGTGATCGCGACCACAGTATTGGCAGCGTCTTCCACGGTGTTGTAAATACCGAGCAAAGTGGTTACATGCTCGGGAAGCTTGGTGAGCTTGACGGTGATTTCGGTTACCACGCCCATGGTGCCTTCCGAGCCGACAAAAAAGCCGGTCAGATCCAGGCCGGTGGAATCCTGCGCTTTGCCGCCAAACTCGATGACTTTCCCATTCGGCAGCACGATTTCAAGCCCGGTAACGTGATTCACCGTAACCCCAAGGGCCAGGGTGTGCGGGCCGCCGGAGTTCTCTGAAACATTGCCACCGATGGTGCAGGCCTTCTGACTCGAGGGATCGGGAGCGTAATAGTAGCCATATTTCGCAGTGGCGTTGCTCAACTCCAGGTTCACGACGCCCGGCTGAACGACGGCACGCTGATTGGGCACGTCGATCTCAAGAATCCTGTTCATCCGCGCCAGGGAAAGCACGATCGCCTCGCGGCGGGCAATGGCGCCACCGCTCAGTCCGGTACCGGCGCCGCGCGGCACCACGGGGATCTTCCGGTCGTTGGCCAGGCGCATGATCTGCGACACCTGTTGCGTCGTCTGGGCAAACACCACGGCTCCGGGACGATGCTTGTCCACGCCTGCGTCATACTCGTAAAGCATGAGCTCTTCCGGGCGGTCGAGTACCGCGTCTTTGCCTGCGATTTTCCTGAGTTGGCGAATAATGGAGAAGTCCATAGGTTATCCGGCCCTGGTATGGTCTCGCGCTAGGCTTGCCGTCTTTGGCCTAGATTGTAAACCCGCCGGGGGCCTCGGGGCCATGAATCGCCGGTACGGCGTCGAAGATATTGCAGGGAAAAGATTTAGTTTCTTGGGTTCAGTGCCTTGGTGCGGCAAAGCCGGAAGTCAGGTTCGAGGTGCGGTCTTGCTATGGGGATGTTTCCGATCGCCAGCCGGTAGGCTACAGGCCGAGCGTTACCAGTCGCTGGTGGGCCCAGATCCGGTAAGCGCGAGTAAAGAGAGCGATCGGCCGGGTGATCTGTTGCAGGTAGCTGCGGCAGTGGCGGATGGCCGTTCTGGCGGGGCTTGCATCAGGGCAGTACCAGAGATCGTGCGCTGAGTCGTCCAGTCCCAACCGTTCAATCGTTTTGCAAATCTCGCATTTCATGGCCTGCTGCTCTCGTAGGTAGGAACCCTTAAGAGCAAAAAGAGTTGTGCAGCTCTGGATTTTTTATTGCCTGAATTAACAAAACAAAACGTCTTGGCAGAAGAGTTTGAATCCTGAGAGAGTCCGGCAAATCCTGACAACATGTTTATCAGCAAGAAGGAAGGTTGAGGCAAACACGAGTTTCGCCAATCAGCACATGTCAAAATGTGAGGCGGTGCCTCGACGTGTTGGATTTCTTTCGACAACGTAACGCCCTGCAAGGTCACCCTCACCTGCAGTGCACGTTGGCATATGAGCAACTCTTTTAAAAACAATAGGATGTGAACTAAGCAGAAAAAGTGCTTGACATGTCATAGTGTTATAGTTATGTATAACACTATAACGTGCTTATGATCCCGAGCGGATCACCTCCGCAGGTTTGCGAATGACTAATGGCCATAAGCAAACGAAAGAGAGAAGCCGTTAAGGAGGAAGCAAACCATGAAAGCCATTCGAGTCATGCTGTCACTGATGCTGCTGCCACTGGCCACCGCAGTTCTTGCCCAGCAGGACGCACACAAACATCCGACCGACGCACCGAAGGTCGAGACGGACGCGCAGAAATCGTTTGCCATGCTAAAGACGCTTGCCGGCAAGTGGGAAGGTAAAGTCACGATCGACACAGACGCCTTCGGGAAGCCCGATGATGACACGATGAAGGTCAACCTGCGGGTTACCTCGCGCGGCAACGCGCTAGTCCATGAGATGGGTGAGTTAAATCCGGCTGCCGATCCCACGAAATCTGATCATCCGGTTACGATGTTCTATCTGGATGGGGACAAGCTTACACTGGTCCACTACTGCGATGCGGGCAACCGGCCGCGCATGACGGCCCGCGTGTCAGAGGACGGGAAAAAGGTCGAGTTTGATTTTGCCGATCTCTCAGGCAGTAACAGCCATGGCCACATGCACCATGCAGTATTTACTATCATTGATGCGAACCACCACATTGAAGAGTGGACATATATGATGCCGGGAGACAAGCCGGTTCACGCTCGCTCGGATTTGCAGCGTGTGACGCAGCAGCAGGCCAGTTCCCGGTAAAAGAAAACTGGAACCAGAATGGACCTTGAGTGGAATGACAGCCAGCCTATTTACCGCCAGCTTCGCGACCGGGTGGTCGAGATGATTCTGGACCGCGTACTCAAGGAAGGCGATCCGCTGCCTTCGGTGCGCACGGTGGCGGCCGAATACCGGGTCAATCCGCTCACCATCCTCAAGGCCTATCAGCAGCTGGTGGACGAAGAGCTGGTGGAAAAAAGGAGAGGTCTGGGAATGTTTGTGAAGAGCGGCGCTCGCGACCTGCTGCTGCAGGGCGAGCGCCGGAAATTTCTGGCCGAGCAATGGCCGCGGATCTCGGCAACCATCCAGAGGCTGGGCCTGAAGGCGGATGAGCTGCTGAAGGCCACGGAAAACGGGCGCACTCGGCCATTGAAACAGCCGGATAATCGCGAGAAGGAGCGTTGAACCTATGGCATGCATAGAAGCACGCGGTCTGCGCAAGTCATTCGGCACAACGGTAGCGCTGGACGGCATTGATTTGCGTGTGGAGGAAGGCCGGATACTTGGGCTGATCGGTCCCAATGGGGCCGGCAAGACCACCGCGCTGAACGCCATTCTTGGTCTTACGCCGTATCAGGGTGAGTTGCGCGTGCTGGGTCGCGATCCCTGGGGTGAGCGCGACCAGCTCATGCGCGACGTCTGCTTCATTTCTGATGTTGCGGTCTTGCCGCGCTGGATTCGCGTGGCCCAGGCGCTGGACTACGTGGCCGGCGTGCATCCGCGCTTCGATCGTGAGAAAGCGGAAGGATTCCTGACCAAGACCACAATCAAGCGCACCAGCAGGGTCAAGGAGCTTTCCAAGGGCATGGTGGCGCAATTGCACCTCGCCCTGGTGATGGCGATTGACGCGAGACTGCTGGTGCTGGACGAGCCGACGCTCGGCCTGGACATTCTTTACCGCAAGCAGTTCTACGACTCCCTGCTGAACGACTACTTCGACCGCAGCCGCACTATCCTGATGACCACGCACCAGGTGGATGAGATCCAGGACGTGCTCACCGATTTCATGTTCATCCACCACGGTCGCATCGCGCTCAAGTGCGGCATGGAGGAGTGCGAGTCGCGCTATGTGGAAGTGATGGTTCATCCCGACCAGCTCGCCGCGGCCCGCGCGCTGAAGCCGCTGCACGAGCGCCAGGCGCTGGGCCGAAGCATCCTGTTGTTCGAGGGCGTGGATCGTGGGCAGCTCGCGGGCTTTGGCGAGGTGCGCACGCCGAGCATTGCTGACCTGTTTGTTGCGGTCGTCGGTAATCAGCAGGCGCAAGGAGCGGCACAATGAATACTGAGCTCAACCGTGCAGGGGCGCAGGTTGATGCGCAGGCGATTGCGCCCGCCGCCACGCCGGCCATGCAGCCGTTCCTGTGGTCGGTCCGGCGGGAAATATGGGAAACCCGCTCCATTTATATTGTTCCTTTAGTTACTGCTATGGTTGTTCTTGGCGGGCACCTGGTCCAGACGATGATCCTCCGGCTCCGCATGCACGGCGCATGGCCGTCCGATCCGGCACGACTGCACAATCTGCTCGGCGTGCATTATGAAGTTGCGGCGGCGCTGATCACGGCCAGTGCGTTTCTGGTGGGAATTTTTTATTCGCTCGATACGCTATACGGGGAACGGAGAGACCGCAGCATCCTGTTCTGGAAGTCGATGCCGGTCTCCGACCTCACTACTGTGCTTGCCAAAGTCACGATCCCACTGGCTGTTCTGCCGCTGCTGAGCTTCGCCATTACGGTGGCCACGCAAGCGCTCATGCTGTTGCTGAGCAGCCTGATCCTGCTGGGCAGCGGTGTGAGTATGACGACGCTATGGACGTACTCCTCGTTGCTCCATTTTCCAGCGATGCTGCTCTACCACGTTGTGACCGTCCATGGCCTGTGGTACGCGCCGATCTACGCCTGGCTGCTCTTTATTTCGGCATGGGCGCCGCGCGCGCCTTTCCTATGGGCCTTTCTCCCGCCGTTCCTGATTGGTGGAGTGGAGAAACTAGCTTTCAATACGACGTATTTTTTTGATTTGCTGTTACGCCGTCTGGCTGGACCGGAGGCTCCGGCTGCGCCCGGCGCCAGCGTGATGGATATCATGGCATCCATTGGTCCGCTGCGGTTCTTGAGCGAGCCGGGATTGTGGATCGGACTGGCGATCGCGGCGGCTTTCCTGGCCGGAGCAGTCTGGCTGCGCCGCTCGCGCGGGCCGGCGTGATCCAAATCGGTAGATCGGGTCATCGGGGTCATCGGCTCATCCGCGGCAAGCGGAGACGGGTCGGGAACAGCGGCTGATCCCACAAGTAATTCTGACCATCAATAAGACCGATTTACATGCCTTGTGGCCTTAAGTTAACAATCTTCCGGCGGAGGAACATACGCGCCCCTGCGGCGCATCTCGGCGATCCACTCTTTGAGCGGATAATCCGAAGCCAGCAGGCGAGCTGCTTCTTTTTCAACGTCATATTCCACGCGGCGAATCGCCGGAGTGCCATTCTCGATCAGCAGGTAGGAGCTGCGTGGATCCCCATCGTAGGGCGAGCCGACGCTGCCGGTGTTGCAGACGGTCATGCTGCCGATCTTACGGATGAACGGACGATGGATGTGGCAGTAGACAACGACTGCGGCGTTCAGTCTCTTATAGGTCCTCTCCAGTTCGGCGTCATCGGCTGTGTCCATGGGTGCGCGCCAGAGATTGCCGGGGCCGGCGTGAAGCAGAATCAGATTTTCATGACGCAATTCAGGTGGAAGCCGGCGCAGCCAGGCCATTCGTGATTCGCCGATCATGTTGCGCGTTGCCGGTGAGCACAGATCAAAGAGAACGTGGAAGAGCGGCTTCAACTTCGGCGCGGAAGCTTCAAGTGCCGCGCGGGCGCTGGTGTCCCAGAGCATTTCATCGGTATTGCCCAGCACGCCCTGCCAGCCCTCCTGGATGATGCGGTCTATTACCTCGGCCGGATTGCAGCCGCCGTAAGGGAGATCGCCGCCGTGAAGGACCAGGTCGGGTCTTTGCCGGCGCAGGTCGGCCAGCACGGCATCGAGCGCGGTGAGGTTGCCGTGAACGTCAGAGATGATCGCGATACGCATGGTGGAGTGCAGGGGCTAAGCCTAGCGTCTGATCCTGGCAAAAAGTTCAGATAGCACAAGCTGAATGGGAGTGCCTGTGATTGCGAACTCCGTTGCATCAAGAAAACCAGAAGAAGTGCAGTCATAGCCTTTCTGCGTGGCAGGGTCGAGCACCCAAATGTTGGGCACTCCAAAATCGCGGTAGTCATTGACGCGCTCCTGCATACGGCGCAGCGTATCTTCGGGCGAGAGGATTTCGATACACGCCAGAGGCGGCCTGGAAAGAACCTGCTCCACCGGTTCATCGAGCGAGACCAGGCAAATATCGGGCACTCGATATTTCGTCGGTGAAATGCGGACTCGTTGTTCGGGAAGGACTTCGATGCGCCACTCTTCCTGATGCCGGCCAAACCAAAGGATCAGAGCTGCCTGTACAGCCGCGTGGTCATGTTCGCCCACGTTACGCTCCTCAACCCGTCCATCTACAAAGTCCCGGTCGGGGCTGTAGCTGCTGTTGAGGTACTCGCTCACCGAAATTGAAGTTGTGCTGGACACAGCGAACCTCGAACGGATTCATCATACTGCACTTTGGCTTGAACAGACATGGCTTCTCCATAAACGGTACACTTAAAGGATGCCCGAAGTCGCCAGCAACTCTCTTTCTAACGCGTCTTCATCCTATCTGCGCTCGGCCATGCATCAGCCGATCCACTGGCATGAGTGGGGGCCGGAAGCATTTGAGACCGCGAAACGCGAGAACAAGCCGATCCTGCTCGACGTCGGCGCGGTGTGGTGCCACTGGTGTCATGTGATGGACCGGGAATCGTACGAGAATCCGGAAGTCGCGGCGATCATCAACCAGCACTTTGTCGCCATCAAGGTTGACCGCGACGAACGGCCTGATGTGGACAGCCGCTACCAGACGGCGGTGCAGGCGATCAGCGGGCAGGGCGGTTGGCCGTTGACGGCGTTTCTCACGCCGGAAGGGAAGCCGTATTACGCGGGCACATATTTTCCACCGCAGGATTCTCATGGACGTCCGAGCTTTCGCCGCGTGCTACTGACGCTGGCCCAGGCTTTCCAGGAGCGGCATGGCGAGGTGCTGGAATCGGCCGAGAGCGTGATGGACGCGATCAGCCGCGCCGAGGGATTTGCCGGCCAGTCAGGTTCGTTGAAACCCGAGCTGATTGACAGCATGGTGGAGTCGGCGGTGAAGCTGTTTGATCCGGAGCACGGCGGCTTTGGATCGTCCCCGAAATTTCCCCATCCCAGCGCCATGGATTTGCTCATGCAACGTGCATCGCCAGCCCATTCACGCGCAAAGGCGGCGCTTCCACCCCAACAGGCGAAAAACGCGCCTGCTGGGGACCCTGCGCGCGAACGGGGCCCTGAAACCGGCGACGAGCAATTGCTGAACATCGTGAGTACGACACTGACCAAGATGGCGCAGGGCGGCGTTTATGACCAGCTTGCCGGCGGCTTTCATCGTTATTCAGTCGACGAGCACTGGATCGTGCCGCATTTCGAAAAGATGTCATATGACAACTCAGAGCTGCTGAAGAACTATGTGCATGGATATCAGCTGACGGGGAATGAATTTTTTGCCTTCATTGCACGCGACATGATTCGCTGGATGGACGAGTGGCTGACCGATCAGAAGAACGGCGGCTTTTACGCCTCGCAGGATGCCGATATATCTTTGGAAGACGATGGCGACTACTTTACGTGGACGCTCGACGAGGCCGAAGCGGCGCTAAGCACCGACGAACTTCAGGTAGCGATGCTGCACTATGACATCGGCGAGGCCGGCGAGATGCACCACAACCCCGCCAAGAACGTGCTGTACTTGCGCGCCAGCGTCGAGGAGATTGCCGATCGTCTGAAAAAGAGTGCCGGCGAAGTCCAGGCGCTGCTGGATTCTGCCAAAAAGAAGATGTACGCAGCGCGGCTGCAAAGGCAGACGCCATTCGTGGACAAGACTGTTTACGTGAGCTGGAATGCGCTGTGCATCTCGGCTTATCTCCAGGCTGCGCGTGTGCTGAAGCTGGAGAGCGCACGCAGGTTTGGCTTGCGATCGCTGGATCGCATCCTCGCGCAGGCATGGGACAGCAAGTCTGGATTGCAACACGTGATCGCGTACTCTGATCCCCAGGCGGGCAAACGCCAGGTGGCTGGCGTGCTGGATGACTACGCATTTACCGCCATCGCCTGCCTGGATGCTTACGAGACCACGGCCGATCTAAGCTACTTCCATTTTGCCGAGAAAATTACAGACGCCATGATCGCGCGCTTCCACGATCCGCGAGAGGGTGGCTTCTTTGATATGACTGCAGGTCCTGAAGTGGGCGACGGCCTGGTGCTGGGCGCGCTGGCGGCGCGACGCAAACCATTGCAGGATTCACCGACGCCGGCGGGCGATCCCGCTGCGGCGATTGCTCTGTTGCGGCTGCATGCCTATACCAACAATGCGCGCCATCGCGCGCTGGCGGAAGGCACGCTCAAGGCTTTTGCGGGAATTGCCTCGCACTACGGGCTGTTTGCGGCGACCTATGCGATCGCGCTCGACATGTACCTCACTCCACACACGCAGGTTATCGTGAGCGGCGCGGGCGTGAAGGCCGATGAACTGGAGTCGGCCGCGGTCCTTCCTCTGAGATTGAATAAATCTGTTTTGCGCTTTCGCGAGAAGATCGTTCCGCAGATGCTGCCGCCGGCTCTGGCGGAGACCATTCCCAATCTTCCTGCGGTTAAAGAAGGGAATACCGTTGCGGTGGTTTGCAGCGGATTTGCCTGCCAGCCGCCGATCGAAGACCCGGTTGAGTTGAAGAAGGCGCTCACGGAGGTGTGAACGCCTTCGAAATCGAAGATTACCTGTAAGCTTCCAGTCCGGCTGCGGCGCGGTTGAGCGCGTCGGTGAGCACCTGCAATTGCTCGGTGACGAGCTGAGTATTTTTCGCGTCGATCGCTTCGTTCACCCCTGGGATCACGACCGCCGCGTAGCCGGTGTACTGGCCTGGAGCATAAATCGCGTGCTTGAACCACGGACGATTGGGTAATCCTTGCGGGGTAAGCAGGGCGCGTTCGGCAGCGATGAGCGCCTGGTTGAGCTTTGTGGCATCTTGGGGCGGGTCCTTCTGAATGGCCAGAACCCGGGCGCCGGCGTTCATGAAACGTTTAGCGGCTTCCGCGGCGGGATTGAAGTCGGGCGCGCCCGCGCCGAGCATTTGCCTGGCTTTTTCACGCGAATTCTCAACGTACACGCCGATCTCTTCGCCATAGAGTTCGTAGTCGTAGGGCAGGACATCGGCGGAGGCCATGTGAAGGGCTTCAATGCCGAAGACGCGGGCCATCTCCTGCTCGTAGACGAAAGTGGGATCGGCAAATTTTTTGAACCAGTTGAAATTGTCGAAAGCCGAGTGATAGACGCCGTAAGGACCGCTGGAGGTCATGTCAGCCGAGGGAATGCCCAGGTGCTGAATGAAGACGCTGTAGTCGGAACCGCTGCCGAGATCGCCTACCGGGACGTCATTTTCAACGCGCGCGTTGGGCGAACGGTTGGAGCCACCATCGGGTCCGCGGCGGCCAGCCTGAGTTGCCCGCTGCTCTTTCCAGACGTCATAGAGCATGCCGCCCTTGGGGCTGGGAACGACTTTGGTGACGTCGCGTACAAACCCTTTCAGGCTGGGCACGGCTGAAGCGCCAAAATTGGGGCCGGTTACGGCGACATCGAGATTGAAGTACGCAGCCGCGTGGGCTAAATCTTTTTCGTGCTCCTCGCCGAATTCTGTTGAACCAATCAATCCTTCTTCCTCTGCATCCCATGAGGCAAAGACAATTGTCCTCTCGGGCCTCCAGCCGTTTTTCAGCAACTCCGATATCCCATGCACGCTCTCGAGCATCGCCGCGGTGCCGCTGTTCGGATCCACTGCCCCGTAGACCCACGCATCGCGATGGTTTCCCAGCACCACCCACTCATCCGGATACTTCGTCCCGGGAATCTTCCCCACCACATCCCAGATCGTCCAGTAGCGATAATCCTGTTTCAAGTGCACTTTCACCCGCACCGGCCCCGGACCTACGTGATATGTAAACGGCAGTGCTCCCTGCCAGTCCCTGGGTGTCTCCGGACCCGCCAGGTTCTCCAGAATCGGGCGCGCGTCCGCATACGATAGCGGCGTTGTCGGGATCTTCGGCATATCCGTCGCCTTGTCCGGTGGCACCCTTTGCGACTCCGGCAGCCCCATCACGCTCGCCACTCCCGGGGTCGTCGGATCCCCCGGATACTTAAACATGTACTGAATCGACCCCCGTTGCACTCCGCTCTCCGGACGCCACGGGCCCTTCGGATACGCATCGCCCTTGAAATACCCGTCATCGATGGGGTCGGAATAGATGATCACCGCCGCCGCTCCGTGTTCTTCGGCCACAAAGCTTTTCACCCCACGAAAATTGTCTCCATAGCGGACAATCACAATCTTCCCGCGCACGTCGACCTTCATCTCTTCCAGCTTTTTGAAATCCTCCGGCCGTCCATAGTTTGCGTAAACCACCTCCGCCTCCACATCCCCCGAAGGCGACGATCCATTAAACGGCATCAGCACCTTCGGATTGTCCGCCAGCGGATCGCCATCCACATGCTCCGGCCGCGGGCCATTCATCTTCACTCCTACCGGCGCGGTAATGCTAACGCTCACCTCCGCCGGACGATTCATCCACACCGAATACTTCACCGTCTCGGTTTCCAGACCGGCCACCGCAAACTGCTTGGCTACGTAGTCTGCCGTGGCCTTGTCCTCCGGCGATCCCGCCACATGCGGCTGCGCTGTCAGGATCTTCAAATGCTGCTCCGCCCGCGCCGGACTTGGTACCTTCAGAAACTCCTGGTCCCACTGGTACTGCCTGGCAAAGTCGCGGAAGCCGAACATCTGCGTCGGCGCGCCCCCTACCCCCTGCACCACCATCGGCGGCGCCTGCCCGGTCTTGGTCTGCGGGTTCTCGGTTGGCGATGTTTGCCCGCCCCGGCTGGTCTGCTGGGCAAAGCTGCTGACAACCAGGCTGCTAAGAATAAAGGTGGCTGCAATGGCGACGACTTGGGCGCGTTTCAATGGGTTCTCCTCGAATCTGGCAAAAACCTTGGTAGTGGACACTAAACTCTTACATAGATCGTCATCCCGACGGCCGTTTAGCGAGTGCGCGCCGTCACCAGCGCGCGAGTAGGACGGAGGGACCTTGCGCTTTTTCTAAAATCTGAAGCTGTGCTACTACCGAAGCTCTATCCCCTTAACGATCTGGCTTCCCAACCGGCGTCAGCCTTTCGTGCTCTCTGTGTGGGGAACGAAAAAGCTTACACTATAGAGGATATTAATTTGAACTCCCTCTTCAGGTCTTACCGAAATTGAGTACGGAAGCAGAGATAAACGGCGGCGTGGCCTCCGCGCCGCTGCTGGAAGAAGCAGTCGCAGAACCTCCGCGCGTTGAGGCCGAGAGCCCGGCTCATTCGGCCGCGACGGCCAATGGCCCGACGGCCAACGCCACGACGACCAATGCCGACCCAAGCTACTCTGCAGCCACCGGCGTGCCGCTCAATCAAGCCGCGGCCAACGCCGATGCGGTCGAAGCCCCTGTCGAAGCTGACGCCACTTCCGTCATCGAAATCCCGCGCCTCGCTCGCGCCTTGCGCCACCGCGATTTCCGTCTCTTCTGGACGGGAAACTTTCTCTCCAACATCGGCACCTGGATGCAGAACATCGCCCAGGGATGGCTCGTGCTCAAGCTCACCAACTCGGCTTTCTGGCTCGGCGTGGTCGGCTTCTCATCGTCCATCCCCATCCTCTTCTTTGCGCTCATCGGCGGCGTCATTGCCGACCACGTGAACAAGCGCAAGCTGCTCATGATCACGCAATCCGCCATGATGATCTTCGCTTTCACCCTGGCCGCGCTCACGTGGCTCCATCACATTGATGTCTACACCATCGTCCTGCTGGCCCTGGGCACGGGCATTGCCATGTCGCTCAACACGCCCGGCTACCAGGCGCTGGTGCCTCGGCTTCTGCCGCGTGAAGACCTCACCAACGGCATCGCTCTCAACTCCGCGCAGTTCAACATGTCGCGCGTCATCGGCCCCACGCTCGGCGGCTTTGCCATGGCCCTGGTCGGCGAAGCCGGCAACTTTTTTCTGAACGGCCTGAGCTTTCTCGCCGTGCTGGTCGCGCTCACCCGCATCAACTACCATGAGCCGCCTTCCGAAAGTGAAGGCGATCTGCTCTGGGCGCCACGCGCAGACGGCAACGGCGCGCCCCGTACAAACGGCATCTGGGCGGCGCGGATCGGCGGCATCCGGACTCCACGTGCAGGCCACTTTTGGCAGAAGATCAAAGAGGGCTTTACCTATGTGCGTGCGCACGCTGCCATGTCGTCGCTCATTCTGGTCGTGGCCATCGGCAGCCTGCTCGCCATCCCCTATCTGACCTTCGTTCCGTACTTCGCCCGCGACGTCCTCGGCACCGGCGAACCAGGCCTCGGTATGCTCATGGCCTGCTCCGGCGCCGGCGCTTTCCTCGGCGCTATCACCATTGCGTCGCTCACCCGCATCCGCCGCCGCGGACGGTTTGTCGTTCGCTTCGCCGCTCTCTTTTACCTGTCCATCATTGCTTTCACTTTCTCGCGTAACTTCTATCTCTCCGGATTCTTTCTCGCCCTCGCCGGCTATTGCATGATCATCTCCGTGGCGACCATCAACTCGCTGCTACAGCACCTGGCCGCCGACCACATGCGCGGCCGCGTCATGAGCATCTACTCCACCGCTTTCCTGGGTCTGCCACCGATCGGCTGCCTCATCGCCGGCTCGCTCGCCCGCGTGATCATGGCCCCTCACGCCATCGCCGGCATGACGGCCGTGGCGTTGTTGGGATGTCTGGGTGTTTATTGGAAGAGGGCAGGGTTGAGGGAGTTGGATTAGAAGCCTTGTCCCGAGCGAAGCGAGGCAGCCCTATAGCCAGGATAGTCTCAAAATAGTTATCGCTCTCACCCTCTTGTCATCCTGAGCGGAGCCGAGGAAGCGCAGCGCCCGAGGCGAAGTCGAAGGATCCCGAGAATGTCTCCTCTGCCATGCCGATTCAGGGAGTTCTCCCCAAAGTGCCCGTGCTACCATCTTTCGCCATGCGCGACGGCTCCTACTACGAGTTCTGGGTTTACATCCTTACCAGCCACACCGGCACGCTATATGTTGGAGTGACCGGTTATTTAGACACCCGCATCGCGCAGCACAAAATCGATTCGATCGAAGGTTTCACCCGTAAATACAAAGTCCACCGTCTTGTTTATTACGAGAGTTATCAATACGTTCAGACTGCCATCCGCCGCGAAAAGCAATTGAAGGGTTGGCGTCGCGAGAAGAAAATCGCGCTGATCGAAAAGACAAACCCGCGTTGGCTGGACCTCGCCGAAAGTTGGGGACGGGAAATGCGGTTTCGGGGACAGCCTCTCGGTCAAACTCCCTGAATCAGCATGGTCGCGTACGCATTCTCGGGATTCTTCGACTCGCCGTCGCAGGTGCTCCGCCTTCGCTCAGAATGACAAGTCTTTAATCTTTTCGATTACCCACTGGCTTCACGAGACATGTGTCAGGCACAACTTTGGTCGGCCCGCCACAATACCCCAGTCACGATACCCCCAACCTTCTGTCATCCTGAGCAACACCGAGGGAGTGGAGCCGATGCCTTGTTTTCTTTTGTCATCCTGAGCGAGCACGAGCGACGCAGGAGTAAGTGCGAGTCGAGGGATCCCGAGAATGTCCCCTCCGCCATGCCGATTCAGGGAGTTCTCGTGATACGATCTTCAGCTTGTCATCCTTCTATGAAAACAGGCGTGCCTGTCCATAGGGAATTGCGAGCGATGCGGACAGACTTCTATGCGTGCTCGAGGCACATAAGGTACGTCCGAATCTCTCGTCGCTCCATCTGAGCAAGGTCCTCGGGGGA
>DATFSU010000020.1:0-5152 GCA_035262465.1 Candidatus Angelobacter sp.
CATGCGGTTGTGTTCGGCGATGGCTTCCAGCACGCGGCTGGTACCTACGACGTTGACCTGCCACATGGCTCGCCGGTCGAGCCCGCCGGCACGCAGCGGATCGATGACGAAGGCCAGATGCACGACGGCTTCCGGCCGATAAGCGCGCATCAGCTCCAGCAGTTGCGAGCAGGAACGCTCTTCCGCAAGGTCGACTTTTTCAAAACGGAAAAGCTCGGCCCTGGCCGGCGGTTTGCGAACGTCCACCCCGATGACCTGAAAGTCGGACAGTTGCCTGAGCAAGCTAATGCCCAGATTCCCGGAAACACCGGTGACCAGGAGAGTGGGTTTGATGGCCATAGCGGATTGAGCAGTAAGCGGAAGCTGCCCCATCCTAGCACAACCAATTGCGGTGGCAAGGCCTCCACAAAACTTGAGAGAATGAGGTCGTGTCCACGTCCGAACTCAACCCGCTCCTGAAGAGCATGCGTTTGGAGAAGCGCACCGTTGCGCTGAACTCGCTGCTCGCGGCGGCGGCGGTTACGGTTCTCAAGCTGGTTGTGGGACTGACCACCCGCAGCTTGGGAATCCTGTCGGAAGCCGCGCACTCCGGCCTGGACCTTGTGGCCGCTTTCATCACTCTGCTCTCTGTTCGCGTCTCCGATAAGCCGGCGGACGCTGAACATCAGTACGGTCACGGCAAGGTCGAAAACTTCTCGGCCTTCATCGAAACCGGCTTATTGTTGCTGACCTGCATCTGGATCGTCTGGGAGGCCGGGCGCCGGCTAACCGGGCATCATACGGTGCAGATCGATCCCTCTCTCTCTGCGTTCGGCGTGCTCTTCGCGTCCATGGCGGTCGACTGGTGGCGTTCGCGCCGGCTGAAAAAAATCGCCGATAAGTATGACAGCCAGGCCCTCCAGGCAGATGCACTCCATTTCAGCACCGATATTTTTTCAAGCGCGGTGGTCGCTCTGGGACTGGCCGCTGTTTGGGCCGGCAGCCAGTTGGGAATCCCGTGGCTGGTGAAAGCCGATCCTATTGCCGCGCTGGTGGTTTCGGGCGTGATCGTATATGTCAGCTCGCGGCTGGGGCGCCAGACGATCGACGCGCTGCTCGACGCTGCGCCTGCCGGCTACCGTGCCCGTATCATCGATGCGGTCCTCAAGATCAACGGCGTGATCGAAGTGGAGCGCGTCCGGATTCGTCGCGCCGGCAACCGCTATTTTGCTGACCTCGCTGTGGGCCTGGCCCGCAACGTCACCTTCCAGCGCTCGGGACAGGTCGTGGCGGAGATTACGGACGCGGTAAACAAGATCCTCCCCGATTGCGACGTGGTCGTTCACTCTGTCCCGCGCGAGACCGGCCATGAAAATATCTTCGACCGCATCCGCGCCGTGGCTTCGCGCAACAACTTCAGCGTTCATGATGTGAGCGTCCAGGACCTTGTGGGACGGCTGCATGTGGAGCAACATCTGGAACTCGACGAAACCCTGAGCCTCAAGAAAGCCCACGACGTCGTAACCCGGCTGGAAGCCGAGATCCGCGGCGAGATTCCGGAGATTTCCACTATTCTGACTCACATTGAGAGCGAACCCTCGACTATCGAACGCGGCAGACGCATCATCAGCGACGCCGCCCTGGAGCAGAAGCTGAGGCCGCTGATCCGCGAGTTTCCGGAAGTTCTCGATATGCACGACGTTGAAATCAAACGGGTGCGCGACAAGGTCTACATGTCCTGCCACTGCACCATGGCAGACAACCTGCCGCTCTCGCGCGTCCACGACGTCTCAACCGCGCTTGAGATTCGCTTCAAACAGGCTGCGCCGGAATTGTTTAAAGTGCTGATCCATCCTGAGCCCCAGACCGACAACAGAAGATAGGAAAATCGCCGCGATCGGGCGATCGGGTCATCGGGAGTAGTGCCCCAAAGGAGACAAAACGATGCGCTTGAATTATCCACGCATTACCCCGCTTCCCCAAGCAGAATGGAGCGCTGAGATTAAAGAGCTGCTGTCGGGTTTAGAGTCGGAAGGCCGGATATTCAACATTTTTGCCACCTTGGCGCGGCATCCCGCGCTTTTGCGGAGATGGATGGTGTTTGGAAATCACGTGCTCGTCAAATCGACGCTCCCGCCCCGAGAACGTGAGCTGGCGATCCTGCGCATGGGGTGGTTGTGCCGCGCGGAATATGAATGGGGACATCACGTTGTCATGGGAAAAGCGGCCGGCGTCACCGCGGAGGAGATTCGTCGGGTTGCCAAAGGCCCGGAGGCGCCAGGCTGGAGTTCGTTCGAAGCTGCGCTTCTGAAAGCGGTGGACGAACTGCACGCAGACTCCTTCATCGGAGATTCCACCTGGCAAGCGCTGGCTCAGCGTTACAGCGAACAACAGTTGCTCGACCTGGTTTTTACCGCGGGACAATACAAACTGGTTTGCATGGCGCTTAACTCGGTCGGAGTGCAGCTGGAAGAAGGATATGAGAGGCTGCCGGCGGAGGCGTAAGCGTGGATCGCAAAACTCAGGTCGCATGGCAAGATTCATCGCCCGGAGACGCAGATCTCAGGCGATAATGGACTCCTTTCAGAAAGGACATTTCCAATGAACCGCAAGAGCTTCGCCGCAGTATTCATCCTCTCTTTAGTAGCTTTAGCATGCACCTGGGCCCAGCAGCCGGCGCAGGATAAGAGCAAGCGCCCCAGCCCTCCGGGCACGGCAGACTGCACCATCAAAGGCAAGAAGGTGGCGATCAGCTACAGCCGCCCGTCCATGAAGGGAAGGAAGATCATGGGAGATCTGGTGCCCTACGGCAAAGTCTGGCGCACGGGGGCCAATGAAGCCACCACTCTGACCACTGAAACTGATCTCACTATCGGGGGCGCCAAGGTCCCGGCCGGCACGTACACGCTTTACACGCTGCCGTCAGAGGGCGCCTGGAAGCTCATCATCAACAAGCAGACCGGCCAGTGGGGAACCGAATATAACCAAGACCAGGACTTGGCGCGCGTGGATATGACGAAAACTGCGCTGGCTGTGCCGGTGGAGCAGTTCACGATCGCTCTCGATCAGGCGAGCAATAACAGTTGTGATTTGATGATGGAGTGGGAGAAGACGCGCGTTTCAATCCCCGTGACAGCCCAGTAGGAAGCTTGCCGGGCAGACCGTTGCCATCACTTCCAAAAATTGCGTACGTTGCCTATGGGCTTACGGCGCTTATGGCGCTCTGTATTGGCGGGATCGTTGTCGCTTACTGGTGGAGCAACAAGATCCCGAACCGCCCGAAAGGAGTCTCGGCGAACTCAGTGTTTTTGTGGGCGCCTTATGTGGGTCTCCCAGCTCCGAGGCGCGGCTGGTGGATGGCATGCTGGGAGGAGTCCGGTTACAATCGGTGCCGACTCAGCGGAATCGACGGTGATACCAAGTATGAGGGCGAGTTCGTTCCGTACGGACACAAGGGCATGGTACCCGCAGACCAGCTAAAGATTGACCCGAACAAAACCCGCGAGCATAAAGTGTGGGTGGAAGGCGAACTTGTTCCATTGGTCTACCTTGAGAATGGAGAGATCCTGGTGCCCGTCAGCAAGTACGAAGAAGCGGCGCGTATTTTGAATGAGCTAAGTAAATAAATGAAGCAGCGATAACCCGATCCAGGACACATTGATCGGCCCGTTTGCCTCAGCGTTCCTATCCGCAGGCGGGGCAGCCACTACCGTAATTTGTCATGTTTTTGCCGATCAGCTACTCTGGATGCAAGGATTCACAACAGGAGGTAATGCGAATGCGAGCAAAACGATTCCTCTATGCCGGCGCTGCTGTGATCTTCTCCCTGTCAAGCAGCCTGGCCTATACGCAAGGAAACGGAAACGGGCACGGCAACGGACACGGCAAGCATCATCGCGATGACGATGACGACGATCGTGACCGAGATCGCCACGGGTACAGCGATCATGATCGCGACGAATTTCGCAGCTGGTATCGGCATCACTATGACCAGGACGACCTGCCGCCGGGACTTGCCAAGCGCGACCGGCTGCCGCCGGGACTCGAAAGGCAATTGGTAAGGCGGGGTACGCTTCCGCCGGGTCTGCGCAAGAAGTATTACCGCTGCCCGGATGAGTTGGAACGCGAGCTTCCACCACCGCCGCCGGATTGTGCCCATGTATTGATCAGCGGCCATATCGTGCTGCTTAACACCAGGAATTTCCAGATTGTCGATGTCTTTCACTTCGAACGCTGATCGGCGGTAACGCCTCTCTCCAGAAACGGATGAGGCCGGGCATGGGCCCGGCCTCTGACCAACCAAAGGAAGATCAACTTGGAGAGAAGAGTCTAGTCCTTTGGAAGCCTGGATTCGGGTTTTAGATTCCGCTGAAAAATCTGCGGCTTAACGATGGTCTTGTAATCACTGGGAACCTGGAAGAGCGAAGCGTCAGGTTCACCCAGCTTGATATCCGTCAGGCGATAAATGGTTTCACCGAAGCGCGGATCCGAATGTTTGCGCAAGACCTCGGTGTGCAAATCAGGCGAGTACCAGTTTTCCGACGAAATCTGCAGTGGGCGATCGTTGCCGATAGCGCCGGTGGGAATGGTGACGGTCTCGCGCCGGCCATGACAGCTGACGCCTTCGATCACCTGTGTCCCCAGGTCTTCATGATTCACGTCTTTGGGAGATTCACCGGAAACCCTGCCTTCTTCATGCGTCCGCCTCTCAATCTTGATTCTCATAGCCGCCTCATTCTTATCCAGGTTGATTGTTTCCGGTTTCAGGACACGGGCGCTCTGATCGGCCGGTTCAAGTATGTATTCGGTGTTCGCGGCCGGATCGTTGATGAATACCAGCTTCGGACCCTCGACGTGCAGAGGCCCCACTTTCCCGAATACTTCTTCTCTTCGTGTGCGTCCTTGAGAGTCGCGGGCCAGGAAGGCCGAGGTTTTGCTGGTGATGTGGGTGCCATCGGCGAGAGTCTGCGTGGTCTCCGTGACCGCGGTCGCGGTATAAGGCGCGTTCTTGGTGAGTTCATGATTGAGAGCGACCTCGGCGCTGAAGAACGCGATTTGCCCTTCCCCGGCTTTGCCCGGGCCATCCTGCAGCATGTACATCATGTCGGATTCGGAAGGTCCTGGTCCATGGACCTGAATCCGATCGGTGGTGATGTGGAGCGGAGGCTGGGTG
>DATFSU010000021.1:0-6269 GCA_035262465.1 Candidatus Angelobacter sp.
TCGTTTATCTGGTATGGGTGGGTGGGATGCCGGGGTGCAGGGCTGTGTTGTCTTGTTGTGCGCTAACCGGCAAACTGCGCGACGGAAACCGGAGGCAAGGCTCTTCGAATTTAGCGAATGTAGTTTCGTGGCCCCGCAGCGCGTCTTCTAGCGATGAGGCGCGGGCGACGCGCCCGCTGCAGTACCTGATTTCACTTCACCGCCATTACCTGCAGCCGCCTCTTTTTCACGAGCCACGGTCTGCGCTTCCATGTAGCCGATGAGGTAGTCCCTCTCTCCGTCGCTCACACTCAAATTCGGCATGCGAACGTTCTTGTATTTATTCAATAGGGCCGTGCCGATCGGATCTTGCCCGTTCAGAAGTTGTTCCGGGTTTTGGATCATGCGGGAAAGCCATTCGCGTTCGCGCGTCCGGGTCACGCCCATCAGGTCGGGCCCGATCTTATCGCCATGGCCGATAGTGTGGCAGGCGAGGCAGTCGCGCCCAAACACGTACTGGCCGCGATCGAAGTTTTCGAGAGGCCGGCCGTCTGCCGTGCTCTTCGCTTCGGCTGGATTCAAATGCCTGTAGTTATCCAGAAAATCACCGATCATGCGCGCCTGGAACGAGGGATTGTCCAGGGCCGAGCCGCGTATCCACTCCCCCGTGGCCTCGTTGCCGATCAACAGATGCGGCAGGTGGCCGTCGGCATTGATTGATGGATCGGAGTACAGGCCGAGCCGCTTGCTGAGGAAGTCGATGTCCTCCTTCTTGCCGGTCAAGAAAGTCCAGCCTGGTCCGATCTTGTATTTTTCCATGTAGGCTTTCAGGACCTGAGGCGTGTCGTGTACGGGGTCAATGCTGATGGAATAGAAGAAAATATCTTCGCCCACGCGGGCGCCAAGCTTCTTTTGCACTTGCGCCAGACGCGCGGTCTCCAGCGGGCAGGCGTACTGGCAGGTAGTGTAGATCATATCGATGGCCACGATCTTGCCCTTGATCAGATCATCGTAGAAATGAACTTTCTTGCCATCCTGCGTGATGAGTTCGATGTTGGGAAAGTGACTCCTGTCCGGACCATCCGCGGCGACCCGATGTGCGGGCCAGCAAAACACTAGAGCCCCGACCCAGACCATCGCAGCTCCTGTACGACGTAGCCAACTCGCGCTCAACATGTTGCCCTCCCCGTGGACTCGGCGCCGAAATCTGCCTCAAGGAACAATTGCTCAATTACCAAATTGGTGGATTACCAAATTTCATTTGGGTCCCGGCGCCCGCAGCGAGCGAGCGCCGGGAGTTGCATCAGGCATTCGGCAGGATCTCGTCCGGCGCCTGGAAAGTCACGCCGGTCGGTTTGGAAATCGGAGTGGGAAGCGGGCTCAGGAACGGGGTTCCGCTGTCCAAGTCCCACCGCAGCAGCATGGCATTGTCCTCATGCATGGTGTTGTGGCAGTGCTCCATGAACATCCCGCCCCAATCCCGGAATTGCATCTTGATGGTTACGCTTCCATTGTCACGCAGACGGTAAACGTCTTTGCGGCCGCTCTCCGCTGGTGACGGCGCGACACCATCGCGGTTAAGGATCTGGCCCTCTTCAAAGTGGATGTGAATAGGATGGTCCCACCCAGAGCCGCCTTCCAAGGTCCACACCTCAGCTGTAGCAAACCCCGGTTGTGAAGAAATTCGGCCGAAGTCGGCTTTGAGTGTTGCTGACTCTCCGCCGCCGTTGTCCGTACGAATGCCCCACGGACCATTGTCTGTGTACGTAGTAACGGGATCATTCTGGTTCTGGGTCCCGTTGTCATCAAACCGGAAGCTGCGCTGCCGCGCTGTCGTCGGCAAAGTCGGATTCGGAATCAGCGCAGTTTGGGGGTTGGCAGTCAAATTGACGCTCTGGTCCACTTGCGGCGGCGGACCTATGACTTTGAAGCGCAGGAATGCGCCCACGGCCGGATCGCTCGTACCGGCGAGGGCCTGCGCCACGCTCACGATGTTCGCTGGTCCCCGGCCGTCCTCGTGCACTTGCAGGTTCACCAGATCTACCGTTTGCCCGGCTCCGTAGCGGGAGAAATCAATGACGATGTCATATCGCTCAGCGATGCCCAGCTGGTCCGTCCGCGTCAGAGGAACGGTGACGGGGAGCAGGTTGCCGTCGTTCGCTATCTGAACAAACTGCGAGCTGTCGCTCAATGCCAGAACAAAAAAGCGTGACACGCTGGCGTTCAGGATGCGGAAGCGATATCTACGCGCGTACACGTTGAAGAATGGCTTCCAGGCAAAGTTCACCGTCATCTGGTCGCCCAGGAAACCATCAAAGGCGAGCGTATCCATGGTGAGCTGGCCATTCGCGTCCCACGCTTTGTCCGCGAGCATAAGATTGACGTCGAAGTCGAGGTTGCCCCAGCCCTTCCCGTTGGAGGAGCCGCTGGGCAGGCGCAGGTTCACACCGTCGTTCACAGTCTCGTCGCCGCGATCCAGCGAGCTGTAGATGTTGTTCATCCCCGCGTTGCATTTGTACACGTTCTGGTCAGTGAATGTGAACATGTGATCGTGGAACCAGTGCGTGCTCATGGTCTCGTGCCAGTCGCCGGGGACCTTGTTGATGCCGCCGTTGTCGGCGGGAGCGCCGGCGCGGGCATCGGTAGCCCCGGTGTTGATGGTGGTAAATCCTGCCAGCACCCATGGCCAGTGGTAATCGTAGAACTGATTGGGCCAAAAATAGGCGCCGGTGAAGCCATCATTCTCTGCACCATGATGGGCGTTATGCTCGTGGGTCGTCAGTGTGAATCGCCCGAAGCCACCGTTGTTGGTGATATCGGTAGTCAACCCGTTATGGTGACGGAACAGGACCGGCTCGCCGTAACGCACTTGCGTCAGCTTGGGCGGAAACGTGCCGTTGAAGGTCCATACCCGGTTTGCATTTTGAGTTGGGAAGCCCGGATGAAACTTTGCTGGAATCGGTGTGGCCGGATTGATGCCGGAATTCAAATCTGACGTGACGCCCGGATTGTAGGTGATATTGGTAGTGACCGGTTTGGTGATGACTTCAATCGCCACCTGAGGAGAAAACTGAGCAAATCGCTGGTGGGCCCAGTTCGCTCCAGGCGGGCGGCCTTCGATGGGCCCGGTAAGGCCCGTTCTCCCACCAACCAAAGCCGGATCCACCGGCTGCTGCGTCTGGTTGGATAGCGCCTGCGGCGCGGGATTCAAGGTTGAGACTGCATTGCGCGGCAGAACATCAAACCGCGGCATCGGCTGGCTGAATGGCGCTTGCGCAAAAGTTGAACTGCGGGGCAGGCCCGTGGGAATGCCGCTATTATCCGAGCTGGACGCCAGAATCGCGCTCCTGGTCAAGGTTTGCGCACTCACGGACCGGACAAACGGATTCAGACCGCCAATGGGGAGCATTATTCCTCCGGCCGTAAAGAACCCCCATCGAACCAAGTCACGCCGTGAGATTTGACCGTGCGACAGGGCCTTGGTGATCTCGGCGCGGTTTCTGCGAGCATTTTCTGCATCGCGCAATCGTCTAGGATCGGCATTTGGAGACAACCAATAGCCGTCCTGTCCGTCATTTTTGCGACCCATATTTTCTCTCCTTGCTGACTCGAGTTGACTGCAACGCCTCAGCCCAATCCGCGACAAATTCGGCTTCCGAAAATTCGGCTCGCGGAAAAGGGACGTCAGGCCGTGAAGCACCTTCTCAGGCAACTTCGATCCCCTTCGCTGTATTTCCCTCGGCTGTGGTGGAACACGCAGTTCCGTCGCGGAGACTCCCGTGGAACAGACGAGACTGTTTACGGGAATGAGCGACCAGAATGTCTTGCGTAGGACACGATCTCGCTCCAAGGGGAACGACAGCTAGTACAAGCTGGCCCTGGCCTTGGCCTGCAAATCCGTCAGTGCAGATGAAATACCAAGACCTCGAGCGCTATAGAGCGCAGTTCTGAAGGGTGCAAATGGTTTTGCACCGGGTGCTGATGCTACTTCTAAGTAGTTTTAGAGTCAAGGAGTTTATAGGTCATGTCGGAAGGGCCAGCAGCAGAGGTTTTCTCAGCCGGATGCGGCTTGTGAGACCCCACCATTCCTGCTGCTGCGAATGATCTCGGCATAAACCTCCGCGCTGGGGCGCGGCCGCCGCGCCTGCGTCGCGGGATCAAGCTCGATCAGACCAAAGCGCAGGTGCCAGCCCTCGTTCCATTCGAAGTTATCAGTGAGGCTCCAGTGAAAGTAGCCGCGCAGGTCTACGCCATCCGCCAACAATTTCCGCATCTGTTTGGCCGCGGACTTCATCAGCCAGGGGCGAATTCGGTCATCGCGATCCGGCACGCCGTTTTCCAGAATGTAGATGGGCTTGTTGAAGGCAGCGAAGCGTTTGGCCGCGCGCCGCAGACCTTTGGGGTAAGCCTCGCCGTAAGGGATTTCAATTCCGCTATCGCCTTGCGGCTTATGCGGCGGCACCGTCAGTTGGAAGAAGAGAGTTCGCGGGCTGCGCAGGTCAAGTCCAGCGCGCAGGCGGCTGTAGTAATTGATGCCGATATAGTCGCACGTGCCTTTGACCTCGGCCAGACTCTGGCCGAACTTGTTGAGCGGAAACGGCGCGGTCCCACTGAGAATGCTTTCCGCGAAATTCTCATTGAAGCGGCGATCGACAAAGCCGCACAACCAACGGTCGAGAGCAGAGTGCCGGCGCCGCGGTTTGAAAACGACGTAATGCTGCGCCCAGCCGACACTGGCCTGGCTCTGCAGAGAATGAATCGTCCGGTAAGCGGTTGCATGAGCCAGGCAGAGATTGCGGGTTACCGCCGCGGCCTGAAGAACGCGGCCTCGATGTCCCGGCGGAAACTCGCCCAGGAAATAACCCAGGGACACATACACGTTCGGCTCATTGAAAGTGGTCCAGTCGTAGCAGAGGTCCCCCAGCGCCGCCACAGCCTGGTAGGTGAAACGCCGGAAAAGTTCGATGGATTGGCGAGTGGCGAAGCCGCCTTTCGCTTCGAACCACAGAGGGTTTGTGAAGTGATGGAGAGTCACAAACGGCCGGATTCCACGATTCCGCAACGCCTGGAGCATCTCGCGATAGCGGCCGAGCGCGCTCCCGTCCCAGCGTCCTTCCTCGGGTTCGATCTTGCTCCACTCGAGTGAGAGCCGCAGCGCGTTCACGCCCAACTCTTTGGCGCGGTCAAAATCCTGCTCGGCGTTGCGCCACCAGTCGCATGCGCGGCCAACGTGGTCCCCGGACTTGATGCGTCCCTGTTGCTCCCAGGCCGACCACTGATTGTTGAAGTTGTCGCCTTCCACCTGATGCGCGGACGTAGCCACACCCCAGGCGAAATCGGCAGGGAAGATGTGGGCGTGCTTGGGGCTAGATCCGTTATCCATCTCTGAATTGGATTTTAGACCTTTTGCCGCCAGTATCCCTGATCGTGGAGGAAATAATTATCGTTCCAGGTGTTGAACATCGTCTTCACGAACAGCCCGATGATCTTGAAATAACCCATGTTGCGGAAGCGCCGGTTGGTGGTGTGAACGCGTCCGCGAACGATCCCGAACCTGCGGTTCGAAACTTTCTTGCTGAGCAGATAGTCTTCCGCGTACAGCGCCCCCTCGTGAAAGCCACCCAAGCGGTCAAACGTAGCCTTCTCGAACAACATGAACATTCCTGTGCTGAACGGCCGCACCAGCACCGAGCCATACTGCGCGACGTTGTTTCCGATATAGAGCAGGTGGTCGCGCAGCGTGCCGTTGCTGCACCAGATGTTGGTGGTGACGCACTTCAGCTTGCGCCGCACGGTTAGAGCCATGGCCCGGCGAATGAGCGTAGGGTCTTTCAGCTCCATGTCGGCATCGAGGAAAAGAACGTAAGGAGTATCGGCCCGGCGCGCCCCGGCGTTGCGGCCGACCGAGGGCAGCCCGCCGGCGATCACCTCGATGTTGAGCCGGCCGGAGAAAGAAAGCGCAAGGTCCGGGGTGCCGTCCGTCGATCCGGCATCAGCCAGGAAGACCTTGGTCGAGCGCATACCTGGATAGTCCTGCCGGCACAGCGACTCCAGCAGGTTCGGCAGCAGGCGCGACTCGTTTTTCGCGGGAATCACGATCGTCAGTCGATTCGGGCACGTATTCATAGATGGCTACTCCTTCCTCGCCTACAGTGATATAGGTGCACCGCTGGTCCACCCAGGCGCCGGAGTTGTAGTACTCCACTCCGTCTCGCTTCAGCGCGAGCGGCACGTGGGTGTGACCGCAGAAAATGCGCTCAGCGTGGCCTTGTTTTGCGTAGCTGAGCGCG
>DATFSU010000022.1:0-106686 GCA_035262465.1 Candidatus Angelobacter sp.
TCTTGAGTCCAAAGCCGTCATGTAGCAAAATCTCTGGTGAAGATCTACTCCTACGTGGATCATTCCGTGCCTCCTTCAGGGTCTGTGCTTCGAGCACGAATGTACCCTTGGAGGCACGACTGTTTTCATTACATCTGAGCAGCACCTCGCGACGGCCCAGCGGGAGCGACTTCCCCTCGGTCAGGATGACAGGGGTAAGAATTCTTGTCGAACTACAAAGCTGTGAAATTCAAACTGAGGCACTACGCCTCTCCTCTGCTCGTGGGTCTCTGCCTGCTAGAATCAGTGCAATGTCTGCCCTGCGTATCTCGGCCATCAGCTTTTTGAACACTGCTCCGCTCATGTGGGATTTTGAAAACGGGGAATCCGCACAGCGGCTGCGCGAGCACTTTGCGATCAGCTACACCATCCCGTCGCATTGTGCACAACAGCTGGGCGAGGGCTCGGCGGATATCGGAATCATTCCCGTAGCGGCTTACACCACGATTCCCGACCTCGTGATTGTGCCCGACGTGGCGATCGCAGCGAAGAACAAGGTGCGCTCCATTCTGCTGGTGAGCAAAGCGCCGCTGGATAAGATTCGCAGCGTTGCCACAGACGATTCCTCGCGCACCTCGGCGGCGCTGGTGGAAGTTTATCTACGCAAGTTTGTTGGCATTGACCCGGGCTTTACCCGCCAGAAGCCCGATCTGAAGGCCATGCTGCAATGGCATGATGCGGCGCTGCTGATCGGCGACCCGGCGCTGCAGACACGCACTGACGGCTACTACGTTTACGATCTGGCGGAGGAATGGCAGCGCTGGACCAGCCGTCCGTTCGTTTTTGCCTTCTGGGCGGTGCGAAAAGCCGCTCTGCGAGGGGCTGCGCCACAGCTGAATATCGCGCAGGCATTCCAGCAATCGCGCGATAACGGCCTCAAGCACATTCCCGAAATCGCCAGCGCCTGGACAGGCAAGCTGGGGCTCTCGCACCAGTTTATTTCGGACTACTTGACAGAAAACGTGGACTACACGCTGGATGCAGAAAACCTGGAAGGCCTGCGGCTCTTTTATCGCTATGCCGCTGAGTGCGGCGCCTTACCCAAAGCACCTGAGCTGGAGTTTTTGCAATCTATTGCAAGTACTATCGCGGCGAAGCCGACTACGCGCTGAGCCGCGTGCATCAGGGCTGGATGGAGCTGCCATCTCGCTGCTCATAAAGCGGTTTGAAGCGTAGCGACATAAAATAAAGCCCCTTAACAACTCTCAAACTGAATACCCGTCAAAATCGGCATCCAATAACTGGTGCTGCTTGCGATCTATTTCCCGCTTGGTGCATGGATGGAGCGATTGGGCGGTCTGGGCCTGATCCTGCTCGGCTTTGCCGACAACTCTCTTCTCCCCCTGCCGGGAAGCATGGATGCCCTGACGATCGTGCTCTCGGCGCACCAGAAGAGCTGGTGGCCTTACTACGCCACCATGGCTACGATCGGTGGCATTGTCGGCGGATACGCCACCTATGCCCTGGGCGCCAAGGGCGAAAACGCAATCGATAAAAAGCTGCCCAAGAAAAAGGAGACCATTTACCGGATCTTCAACCGGTATGGCTTTTGGAGCCTGTTTGTTCCCGCACTGTTGCCGCCGCCGGTGCCTTACTCTCCGTTTCTCCTCGTAGCCGGCGCGCTCAAGTACTCGAGAAGGAATTTCTTCATCGCCGTGGGGACAGGCCGTGCCATTCGCTATTTTCTCCTGGCCTGGCTGGGGTCAACCTACCACAGGCAGATTTTCCACTTCTTTCACCTCTATTACCGGCCGATCTTGTGGACCCTGGTCGGACTCGGCGTGGCCGGAGGCATTGCAGCGGTCTGGTGGACCTGGAAGCGGAAACGCGAAGGTAAGCCGGTGGTCCCGGACCCCAAGGAGCCGCGGACGCATACGGCGTAGAAGACAAATCTCACCACAGATGAACACTGACAACACTGATAAAAAACGGTTTTGCGCAATATTCCCGATCAGTGTCATCCGTGTTTATCAGTGGTTGGTTTTCTGGCTGCGACGACCATTGGCCCCCTGAGTGCTGATGCTAGAATTAAGATTGCACATGTCCCTCAGCAAACAACAAGCGCTTGAGCTCTTTCGCTCAGATGACCTGATCGGCCTGGGCATGGAGGCCGATGCGGTGCGCCGCAAGTGGCATCCGGAAGGTGTTGCGACCTACATCATCGATCGCAACATCAACTACACGAATTTCTGCACCGAGTACTGCACTTTCTGCGCCTTCTATGCTCCCATCAAAGGCCCCGGCCGCGCCAAGGGCTACGTGCTGGACATGGATACGATTTACGAGAAGATCCGCGAGACCGTGGAACTGGGCGGCACGGGTGTGCTGATGCAGGGCGGGCTGCATCCGGATTTGAAGATCGAATGGTATGAGGCCATGCTGCGCGGCATCAAGCAGCGCTTCCCGCAGGTCCACCTGCATTGTTTTTCGGCCTCGGAGATCATCCACTTCGCTGACGTCAGCGGCCTCTCGATCGAAGAAACCATCAAGCGCCTGCGCGACGCCGGTCTGGACTCCATTCCCGGCGGCGGCGCCGAAATCCTGGACGACGAAGTCCGCTACAAGATTGCGCGCCTCAAGTGTCTGACCAATGATTGGCTGAATGTACATCGCACGGCGCACAAGCTGGGCATGCGCACCACTGCCACCATGATGTTTGGCGTGGGCGAGAGCTTTGAACACCGCATCAACCACTTTCAGCATGTCTACGATCTGCAGGAAGAGACTGGCGGCTTCACCGCGTTTATCCCCTGGAGTTTCCAGCCCAAGAACACCGCGCTGGGCGGCCGCCACTGGGATGAAGCCACCGCGGTTGAGTACCTGAAGGTTCTGGCTATCTCACGGCTGTTTCTTTCGAACTTTGAGAATGTGCAGTCGAGCTGGGTCACGCAGGGCTTGAAGGTTTGCCAGCTAGGATTGCGCTTCGGCGGCAATGACGTGGGCTCAGTGATGCTCGAGGAGAATGTCGTCCGCTCCGCCGGCGTCACCAATTGCACCACGGAGGAAGAATTGCGGCGGATGATCCGCGACGCAGGGTTTGTCCCCAAACGCAGGGACACGCTTTATCGCCAGCTATTTCTGAACTAAAGTTTTCTCGATCCTCCACAGATTTATTCTCCCTATCTTCGCCTTGTATCATTTACAATCTTAAGGTTTGAAACCTTAGTTCTACGGAGCGGTTCTTTTTGATCGCCTGTGCCATTTCCGCGCTGCTGCTGTTTGCCAATTCGCAGAGGGGATTGGTCCACTATCTCAAGAGCCAGTTTCTGGATAAGACCTTCCGCGGGCTCTATACACCGAATGCCTTTGATCTGGCGCTCCTGATTCCCTACTTTGTGGTGATGGTCATCCTGGCCGGGTACGGCCTGCACCGGTATGCGCTGGTCTACATGTACTATCGCAACCGCAAGAACCGCACCACGGAGCCGCCAGGGTCGTTTGCAGAGCTTCCGCGAGTCACCATCCAACTGCCGATCTACAACGAGCAATATGTCGTCGACCGCCTTGTGGAAGCAGTCTGCAAGATCGACTATCCCAAAGACAAGCTGGATATCCAGGTACTGGATGACTCCACGGACGAAACCGTGGCGGTGGCCCAGGGCGTGGTGGAGCGATATGCGGCTCTGGGGCATCCCATCACCTATATTCACAGGACAAACCGTGAAGGCTTCAAAGCCGGCGCTTTGCAGCACGGCTTGCTCACGGCCAAAGGCGAGTTCATCGCCATTTTTGATGCTGACTTTGTGCCGTCAGAAAATTGGTTGATGCGCGTGGTGCATCATTTCTCCGACCCGGCGATCGGCATGGTGCAGACACGCTGGACGCACCTGAACCGAAACTATTCGTTCCTGACCGAGGTCGAAGCCATCCTGCTTGACGGGCATTTTGTCCTGGAGCATGGCGGACGGTCGCGCAGCCAGGTCTTTTTCAACTTCAATGGCACGGCCGGCATGTGGCGCCGCGAAACCATTGCTGAAGCCGGTGGCTGGCAACACGACACGCTCACCGAAGACACGGATCTTTCTTATCGCGCCCAGCTTAAAGGCTGGAAGTTCAAATATCTTCAGGATGTCGAGTGCCCGGCCGAACTCCCGATTGAGATGACGGCCTTCAAGACCCAGCAGGCACGCTGGGCAAAGGGGCTGATCCAGACCGGCAAGAAGATTCTGCCCAAGGTTTTCCGGAGCGACGTACCGTTTCGCATCAAGCTTGAGGCGTTTTACCATTTGAGCGCCAACCTCAGCTATCCGCTGATGATCGTGCTCTCCACGCTGCTGATGCCGGCCATGATTATCCGCTCGTTTGGCGGATGGTTTCAGATGCTGGTAATCGATCTGCCCTTGTTCCTGGCATCAACCTTTTCGATCTCCAGCTTCTATCTGGTCTCGCAGAAAGAGCTGTTCTCGCGCCGCTGGCCACGCACCTTCCTCTTCCTGCCGTTCCTGATGGCTCTTGGAATTGGCCTCACGCTGACCAACACCCGGGCGGTGATGGAAGCACTGTTCGGCGTGAAATCAGCCTTCAATCGCACACCCAAATATCGCGTGCAATCCAAGGCCGACAAAGCGATGGGGCAGAAATACCGCAAGCGCCTTGGCGTGGTTCCCTGGCTGGAGCTGCTGGTGGGTTCGTACTTCGTGGTGATGTGCCTTTATGCTTTCACCAGCGGCAACTACTGGACGATCCCATTCCTGCTGTTGTTTGTCCTGGGATATTGGTACACGGGTTTGATGTCATTGCTCCAGGGCCGGTTCGAGAGGCGAGCTAAAACCGCGCCTGAACCACGTACTAAGCCTTTCCCTGTCGGGGTCTAAGAGCATTTTGAACGTTCCGTACAGAACAGCTCTGGTATCCTAACCGCAAATGCTGGTTAAGGTTGCATTCGTTTTATTGGCGGTCTCCATCGGAGCCATTCTTGTGGCAGTAGGCGCCATGCGGTGGCGTTTGGGCTGGCATTTGCGCCGTCCTGATGTAACGCCGCCGGCTCCAGCGCTGGAAAGCCCGCAGCAAGACCCGGTGGAGAAGACGAAAGCGAATTCAGCTTGAAGTAAGCCTCACCCCCAAGGTTAAAAAAAATTCTCCCGAAAAGGCACTTATGCGGCAACGCATTCAAGTGCAGATTATTGTAGGATTTTGTTATGTCATCTTCGTCTGTTTCTGCCGCAATCCGTGAAATCAGCGTCGCTCACAGCCCTGATTCCGATGATGCTTTCATGTTTTATGCGCTGGCCACAAACAAAGTCCGCGTTCCCGGGCTGAAGTTTACGCACACGCTCACCGACATTGAGACGCTGAATCGCAAAGCCATGGAGGGCTTCTACGATGTAAGCGCAATCTCGTTCCACGCCTATCCTTACGTTCAGGATAAATACGCGCTCATGCCGTGCGGGGGCAGCGTGGGCGAACAATACGGTCCCATGGTGGTGGCGCCACGGATGTTTGGGCTGGAAGAGCTGAAGCGCATGAAGGTTGCTGTTCCGGGCACGATGACGACGGCTTACCTGGCGCTGAAATTGTTCGCGCCCAAAATTGAAACCGTAGTAGTCCCGTTCGATCAGATCATTCGCCAGGTTATCGCCGGGAAGTATGAAGCCGGATTGATCATCCATGAAGGCCAGCTCACGTACGAGCGTTCTGGCCTCAATCGCATTCTGGATCTGGGCAAGTGGTGGCATGAGCAAACCAGTCTGCCATTGCCTCTGGGCGGCAACGCGATTCGTCGCGAACTGGGGCCGGAGCTGATTGCGTCAGTTACCCGTGCATTGCGCCAGAGTATCCAGTATGCGCTTGACCATCGTGAGCCTGCGCTGGCCTATGCTATGCAATTTGCGCGCGACCTGGATACGCAGATGGCCGACCGCTTCGTTGGCATGTACGTGAATGACCGCACTTTGGATTACGGCGACGACGGCAAGGAAGCCGTGCGGCGATTGCTCGACATGGGCTATCGCGCTGGCATCATTCCCCACAAACCCGAAGTGGATTTCGTGTAAAGCGGCAGGAATCGGCTGCTTGGCAGGTGGGTTATAATCTGAGCCAGGAGGACTGTTTTATGTGGCCTCTTAGCCTTGTTCTTCTCTTTGCGACGGCAGCGCCGCAGCAGCCCGCTGCGCCTCCACAGCTTACGGCTCAGCAGAAACAGCTATTGGAATCGGCGCGGCAAAAAGCTGAGAAGGCAGCGAAAGCATCCGAATATCAGCTGCTACATGCAAGAAACACCACTTGCTACACGCTGCGGAGTTACTTTTTTCATCCGCAAGATGGTCAGGCGCCGGTGCCGGCGGGTATGACGACCTGCACTCCCGCCAACAAGTTCCGGCAGCGGTGGGTAACGATTGAGCCGGGCATGAAATATCCTGCAAAGGATTTGAAGATCCTCGATCAGCAATCTGCGCAAAAGGACAACACCTGTTTCACGATGCGCAGCTATTATTTCCGCCGGCAGGATGGCCAGGCGCCGGTACTGGCCAGCACCTCGACTTGCACTCCAGCCAGCAAGCTCCAGCAGAGGCAGGTCGGGCCGGGCGGAATGTTGGTCCCGATGGGTTTCTCAGGCAGCGATCAGAAGCCCGCAAAATAGTCAGTCAGGCAGTTTTTCCATCTGAAAATACATCTGGTCTTCGCTTGTCTTTTTGAAGCCCAGGCGCTCGTACAGCCGCTGGGCTGGATTCATTCTCTGCACCTGTAAACGAAGTGGGAGTTTCTGCTGATCACATTCCGTGATCAGCTTTCCCAGCAGTTCGCCGCCGATACCCTGTCCGCGGAACCCGGGCAACAACGCAATATCTACCAGGTGCACTGACGCCGTCTCACGCAGGACCATCAGGCGGCCAATGGGGGCTCCTTCCTGCTCGATGATCTGATGATCGGCTTGGCTATAGCTCATCTCGTACCAGCGCTTCTGCGCATTGAACTGCATGCGCAAGAACGCCTCCTGCTGCGCCTGCGGCCAGCCAAACGCGGCGATTTCCTGCAAGCGTGTGCTGGCATAGAGCCGGAAAAGGAACTCCTGATCGTCGTTACGAAAGGCTCTCAATTGCAGGGGCATAGATGTCAATCTTAAATGCAGGCTGCTGCTTGTCCCAATCCACACGTTGCGCCCAGGCAACCACATTCACGGCCGAGGAGTTCTGTTTGCTGAAACTATTCTGATTCTTGTGCTACGTCCCGACCGCATTTTTACTTTCCTTTAACATTCCCTCTGTATGTTCTTGGGGTATGGGCTCGCTTAGCAGAACGTTGCCGGAACCAGATGAAGCAAGGGCGGAGAAAACCGCCGCTCAAGCCGCTGCGGGAGACAAGCAAAAGATCTTTGTCGTGGAGGATGACGCGGATATCTCGCGCCTTCTCCGCCACAATCTTGAAGCAGCCGGCTACCGTGTTCGCACCTACTCAAGTACTCATTCTGTAGTAGCCGATGCGCTGAAGGACCGGCCTTCTCTGCTTCTGCTGGACATCATGCTCCCGGGCGGTGACGGGCTGGAACTCTGCCGCCAGGTACGCCAGTCTGGGCGGGCATTGTCGGGCATTCCGATCGTATTCCTTACAGCCAAGACCGGTGAAGCCGACCGCATACGCGGCCTCGAGACCGGCGCCGACGATTACATCACCAAGCCCTTCAGCCCGCGCGAGCTGGTAGCGCGTCTGAGAGCCGTGTTGCGCCGTTGTGAAGCGCCGCTGGCGCCTTCGGTGATCTCTGCCGGAGACATCGAGATTGATTCGCTGGCCATGACCCTGACCGTGAGAGGCGCAGCCATGACGGCGACGGCAACCGAATTTCGCCTGCTGCACTATCTGGCCCAGCATGCCGGCCGCGTTTTTACACGCGACCAGATTCTCGACGCTGTATGGCGTGAGACAACTTTTGTCAGCCCGCGATCCGTCGACGTCTACGTGCGAAAACTGCGTGCCAAGATCGAGATTGATCCCGAACATCCCCGCTATTTGAAGACCGTACGCGGGGCAGGCTACAGGTTTGAAGCGCCGAAAAAGTGAATCCTTCTCTGAATCGAGTCATCTACTAGCCTGAAACACAGCCAAGCAAGAAAACTTACGGGATTTTCACTTTTCGGTGATTTGCCGTTAACCGGTGGGTAGTATCTTTCGTCTAACAGGTAAGCCATTGAGTAAAAGGTGTTTCCCAATGACGATCCAGGCAGTACAGGCACAAAGCCCGCGCAGAAAGATCACCAGCTTACTGGTGACCATGGGCGTTAAAGTTGATAAGGCCGTTGATCAGGCCATCGTCGCGCTGATTCATTCCAACACTCATGTTGTAGCCGGGCTCATGGAGAATGCGGTTGCCATCCAGGAACTGGAAAGCGCAATCGATCACGCGGTGGTGACAGCGCTTGAGAGCGGCGATCTGTTGCCCTCAGAAATTCGGCTGGCGACTTCCGTCATTAATATCAGCAAGGACCTGGCCCGGTTGGGCAAGCTTGCGGCCAATCTTGGCCGCAGAGTGAGCCAGGTGGGCGAACACCATGATCACGAAGATTTTTCGTGTTTGCAGCCGCTTGCCATTGCGGTATCGCACCTGTGCCGTCAAACTTTGCGCTCGCTGATTCATATGGATCCCGTGCTGGCGCGCAGCGCCGCAGCTGCCGGAGGATCGGTGGACGACTATCGCGCGTACGTCCTTCGCGGATTGAAGAGCAATACTCTTCCCTCGGATGACGAGCAGAACCTCCATCTGATCTTTGCCTCGCGCTGCCTGGAGCAGATTGCCGACCACGCGATTGATCTCGCAGAGAACGTGGTCACTTTTCTTTCATGCGATCCGACGCCGCAGAACAGAGAAACCATTCTGCACCAGCAACTCGCGGGTTGAAACGGGGTTTGAACCCGATTTTGCACAGGATTCATGGCCTTTTAACCTTCTTTTCACATCCGGCCTTTATAACCGGAAAAAAGTGAAAGGCGCAATCGCAGCCGTGTCTCATGAGTACCACCGAGGCATGGCGGAAGGTCAGCAGCTCCCATGAATTCCCAAGCAGTACTCCTTCCTCAAGAGTCTTCCGAGCAGAGTCACCTGGTTGATCTGGCCATGCGCGCCGCCAGCACGGCGCATGAAGCCGTGTCTCACTCCATTGACGCGCTCATCAACGGCTCTCAGCTGGCTCTCACTGCCGTCCGCAAGTCTGAAGAACAGCTGGACAACATGGACCGGGAGATGGATGAGCGACTGGCGGTTGTGATCACGCAGGTAACGCCAGCGCAAGCGCGCGAACTGCTGGCCTGCATGAAGCTGATGCTGGACCTTGAGCGCGTGGGCGATCTGGTGCTCAGCTTTGCTGAGCGCTCCGCCATTGTTCGCAATCGCATTGATATGGATGATATCGAGCAGCTCACCCGCATGGGCTGCTTGCTGGAAAACATGCTGGCCGGCATGTCCCGCGCTTTTATCGCGCGTGACGTGGAGCAGGCGATTCACGTCCTGCGCACGGATGCCGAGGTTGACCGGCTGCGCAATCTGGTAGTGATTCGTCACACGGAAAACGCAGAGGGCTTCCGAGGGCCGGAAAGCCTGCATGTTTTGGCCATGGCCAATTCGCTGGAGCGCGCCGGCGACCACATCAAGAACATGGCGGAGGAGCTCTGCCACCTGGCTACCGGCCATACTATGCGACACGTGATCCGCGCCAAAGATAAGCCAATCGAACAGTTATTCTTAGATTGGCTGGCAAAGCAAAGCTCACAGCAAGCAGGATAAGAAAAGAGTCAGGGGCGGGACCCCGTCCTAAAGGACATAGGTCGAGCGGCTATAGCGCAAACGATAGTAAACAAAAGACTCTTCCAGCAGCAGTTTCCAACATCACGCCAATTGCATCCCAATCTATAAGTTCTTACGAAGTTCTTACTGCCAGAACCGAGGGGAGCAGGCAATGAGCTTGATCGAGAATTTCCGCAAAGCAGAAAAGAAGAGTGCCTTGAGCATCCGCCGAGGCGTAGAACGCGCGCGCGAAGAATGGGCTGATGCAGAGAGAAAGCTGCGCCAGAGAATGCGCATTTACCCGCAAAAATCCAAAGCAATGGCGGCCGGCGCACCAGGAACAGCCAGTATGGACGCGGAGGAGTCCGCGTTCGACCAGCCAGGGACCGACGCTGCACGCAAACCCATCGTCTCTGTCTACGGCCACGACCTCAAGGAAGACTGACACAGGAAACCCAGGGATTGAATACAGTTGAGCTACTTGCGCCTGTCTTTGACGGACGTGTTGAAGCTTGTCTTGCGCAGAGGAATAATGGCGCCCTGGCTGGCATCGGCATGGGCATGCCCTGCGCGATAGGCGACTTCTTCCTGCACAAAGCGGACGAAGTCCTGCATCTTGCGGTTCATCTCTTCCATGCGCTCACGCATCTGCAGAATGATGGCGATGCCCGCGATGTTCACGCCCAGATCCCGCGCCAGGTTCAGGATGAACTCCAGCCGTTGCAGATCGTCTTCTGTGTAAAGTCGCGTGTTGCCCTCAGTGCGTGAAGGCTTCAGCAGTCCTTCGCGTTCGTACAAGCGCAGGGTCTGCGGATGGATGCCGTACATCTCAGCCACCGCTGAGATCATGTAAGCGCCACGGGATTTGCGTTTTGCTGCCATCAGATCAAACTCTTGAATCAACCCTTGCTTCTGGCGTAGATGCAATGATCAAACCCATGCCAGAAGACGACCTTTTCACACACCAGCCCATTCTTTTCCGCTACGCGCCTTGACGCCATGTTCGGCGGCCGGATCATCGAGATCACGCGCGCAGCGCCGAGCCTGGTGAACGCATACTCCATGCACGCTCGCGCAGCCTCCGTTGCATAACCGTTACACCAGAGATCGCGCCGCACCTGGTAGCCGACCTCGATTTCGTTCTTACCTTCAACTTCCTGCACGATGCAACCGCAGTCGCCGATCAGATCCCCGGTATCCTTACGCAAGATGGCCCAGAGCCCGTATCCATCACGCTGGTAGCGGCCGATGTTTCGTTCGATCCAGGCCTCCACACCCTTCCTATCCAGCACTGACGGATAGTACTGCATCACGATAGGATCGCCCTGAATCGCCTCCATCGCCTCTGCGTCATCCAGTGTGAACTGGCGCAGACGCAGCCGTGCCGTTTCCAGAATTACACCTTGCTCCATAGCTCCGCCCGCGGATCTTCCGGATGCAGCTTCTGCAACTCCTGCCACAGCTCGCGCGCGCGCATGTCATGCGCGGCCGGCACAGCGATTTTGATCTCCACAATTTCATCGCCGCGTACCCCGTCGCGCGTGGCCGAAGGAACGCCTTTCTCACGCAGACGCAGCTTCTGTCCGCTCTGGGTTCCCGGTGGAATCTTGAGCTGCGAGCGGCCGTCGATGGTCGGAACCTCGATCTTGGTCCCCAGGGCCGCTTCCCACGCTTCTACGGGAACCGTGACGTAGATGTCGTCACCATCGCGGCGGAAAACCGGATGCTCACCGACGCGAATGATGAAATACAGGTCGCCTGCGGCGCCACCGCGGGTTCCGGCATTGCCCTTGCCGGCAATGCGTACACGCTGGCCGTCGCGGGTGCCTGCTTTGACTCGTACCTCCATCGATTCCGTGCGCTCCACCACGCCTTCCCCGTGGCACACCGGGCATGGATTCTGTATCTTGCCCGTGCCATGGCAGCGCGGACAGGGCATATTGAACTTCATGCCGCCGCCGGACTGGGTAATGTGCCCGCTGCCGTGGCATTGCGGACAGGTCGTGGGCGTGCCCACTGCCCCGCTGCCGTGACAGTTCGAACACGTATCGAGCCGGCTGACGTTCAAGCGCATCACCGCGCCGCGGATCGCATCCCAGAAGCCGACATTGACCTGGTATTCAAGATCGGAGCCGCGCTCCGGCTGGTCTTCGGCTGCTGCACCCGGGCCGCGTCCGCCAAAGATGCTGGAAAAGATGTCACGAAAGCCGCCTGCGCTACCCTGCCGGCCGGCGCCCCCCACATCAGAGAAATCAAAGCCGCTGAAGTCAAAGCCCTGCGCACCTCTGCCAGCGCTGGCCCCGGAAGGGCCGGCACCGAATCCGCCGGCGCCAAAGCCCCCGCCGCGTGCGTACGCCTCGGCCGCTGCGGGATCGATATTGTCTGAGTAGAAACCAAGCTGGTCGTAAATTTTGCGTTTCTTGGGATCGCTCAGGACGTCATTGGCTTCGGAGATCTCCTTGAATTTCTCTTCCGCCTTCTTGTCACCGGGATTGACGTCAGGATGGTATTTTCTGGCGAGCTTGCGGAACGCTTTGCGGATATCGTCCGCAGAGGCGGATTTCTTCACGCCCAGGGTTCCGTAATAGTCTTTTTGTTGGGTTGTCGCCATCTAGTCTCTAAGTCAGTTCCCTCGCTGCGCTCGGGATTTCGCCCGCGGACTCTCGCTTCGCTCACGCCCGCAAATCGGCTCAACTTTTTGTTGCGTTGTCGCCATTTAACTTCGGTTTTCCAGTTGCTCGTTCCTGCATAGGCTTTTGGCTATTGGCTCTCGGCCTTTAGTCAAAACTGTTTGGCCCTTTGAGACAAAGCCTAGAGCTAAGAGCCAAGAGCACTAATTTGCCAATTACTACTTGCTGCTTTCAGGCACCTTCGTTGCCTGCCAAGCCACCGCCTGCCACTTGCCGTTACGCTTAATGAAGGTTCCTGTATTGCGAAAGTAAGCGGTGGTGGCTTTGCCGTTTTCCGTGTTGTGCATGACCAGGCGGAAATTCACCACGGCCATTTCGCCATACGGATGGACGGTGAAATCGTCGGCGTCGAACGTCGCCTGCGGCTCGTTGCTGGCGCGCACGCCAATGTTCTTCAGAATATCGGCCTTGGTGACCGTCACACCCGCTGAGCGGGTATAGATCACGTCATCGGCAAAGAAATCCTGAAACACCTGCGGATCGTTTTTAGGGACATTCGCCAGGAACTGGCGCACGCGCATGGTGAGCTGAAAGATGGCGAGAGCGTCTGGCGAATTGGTCGGCCGGGCAGGCGTGCTGGTCTGCGCGACGGCCATCATGGGTAAAAGTGCTGCAACGGCAAACATCCGCAGACCACGACGTCTTTTGAATCGCATTGGTTCTCCGTGTGCTTATTCAATTGCCAAAATCGCCGGAATTGCCACAATTGACGATTGAGGATCTTTGCTCCAGGTTTTATCGCGAACATGCGCGGCAAGCTTTATGGTTTTATCCGATCACGTGCGATCACGGCGATTTCGCGCGATCAGGGCGATTGTTATGCCGCTCCCACCTCTTGAATCAGGAAGTTGGCGCCGGGATCACTTGCCATTGCGTCAGCGACAAATGCCTGCGCCGCTTCCAGCGTGTAGAGCCCAGGCATCACGACCCAGTTGACCACCTGGCTCCAACCTTCTGCCATTTTCACGACCAAATACTTTTTCAATTGGGCTCCTCTTTGTATCATGCGGCTGAAGGCGGCCTGGAGCCGCCTTCAACTCGCTACTTCTTTGCGGAGAACAGATCCTTCGTCGCTTCGCTCCTCAGGATAAGCGCAGCGGACTCCCGCTACGCTCACGCCCGCTGACCGCGCTTATTTCCGGTCCTCCACGTCCACGTACTCGGCGTCGATCACGCCTTCGTCCTTCTTTTGCTGCTGGCCGCCGGCCTCGTTCTGCGGAGCGCCGGCCTGCGGACCTGCGCCTGCATCTCCCGCCGGCGGGGTCTGCGTAGCTTTATACATGACCTCTGCCAGCTTGTGTGAAGCCTGCGTCAGCTTCTCGCGGGCCGAGTTCATTGCTGCTGCGTCCGAGCCTTCCAGAGCCTTCTTGGCATCGGCAACCGCCGCTTCAACCTGGCTCTTCTCGTCGCCGGAAATCTTGTCGCCATGCTCCTTCAAGGTCTTTTCCACCTGATAGACCATGCCGTCAAGCTGGTTGCGAGCCTCGATCTCCTCGCGCTTGGTCTTGTCTTCTGAAGCATGAGCTTCGGCTTCCTTGGCCATGCGATCGACCTCTTCCTTGCTCAAACCGGAAGAAGACGTAATCTGGATCTTCTGCTCCTTGTTCGTGGCCTTGTCCTTGGCGGTTACGTTCAGGATGCCGTTGGCATCAATATCGAAGGTCACTTCAATCTGGGGCACGCCACGCGGAGCCGGCGGAATGCCGGTGAGGTGGAACTTGCCCAGAGTGCGGTCATCCTTGGCCATGGGACGCTCGCCTTGCAGCACGTGGATCTCAACCGAAGGCTGGCTGTCTGCCGCCGTGGAAAACGTCTCCGTCTTCTTGGTCGGGATCGTCGTATTGCGGGGGATCATCGGCGTCGCCACGCCGCCCAGGGTTTCGATTGCCAGCGTCAACGGTGTTACATCGAGCAGCAACAGGTCCTTCACGTCGCCCGCGAGCACGCCCGCCTGTACCGCGGCGCCGATGGCTACGACTTCATCCGGATTCACGCCCTTGTGAGGCTCTTTGCCGAACAGCTCTTTCACCAGGGACTGGATGCGCGGCATGCGCGTCTGTCCGCCCACCAGCACGACTTCATCGATCTTGCTGGCGTCAACGCCTGCGTCTTTCATCGCCTGCTTGCACGGCGCAACCGAACGCTGGATGATGTCATCCACCATCTGCTCGAGCTTGTTGCGCGTCAGCTTCTTCACCAGGTGTTTTGGACCGGTGGCGTCAGCGGTAATGAAGGGCAGATTGATCTCGCTCTCCATGGTGGTTGAGAGTTCGATCTTGGCTTTTTCCGCCGCGTCGCGCAGACGCTGCAGAGCCATCTCATTGCCCTTGGAGCGCAGATCGAGTCCCTCATCTTTCTTGAACTCTTCGACGAGCCAATCCACGATGCGCTGGTCGATGTTGTCTCCGCCCAGGTGGGTATCGCCGTTGGTCGACTTCACTTCGATCACGCCTTCGCCGACTTCGAGGATCGAAATATCGAAGGTGCCGCCGCCGAAATCGTATACGGCGATGGTTTCATCCTTCTTCTTGTCAAGCCCATAAGCCAGCGCCGCCGCGGTTGGCTCGTTGACGATACGCTTCACGTCGAGACCCGCGATCTTGCCGGCGTCTTTCGTCGCCTGGCGCTGCGCGTCGTTAAAATACGCCGGAACCGTGATGACGGCTTCGGTCACCGACTGTCCGAGATAGTCTTCTGCAGCCTTCTTGAGCTTCTGCAGAATCATCGCCGAGATCTGCGGCGGGGTATATTCATGCCCTTGCGCGACTACGGCTACGTGGTCGCCCTGGCGAATCACTTTGTAAGGGACCATCTTCATTTCTTCCGTGACTTCATCAAAGCGGCGTCCCATAAACCGCTTGATGGAATACACCGTGTTCTCCGGATTGGTGATGGCCTGCCGCTTGGCGACCTGCCCGACCAACCGCTCTCCTGATTTGGTGAACCCGACAACGGAAGGTGTCGTGCGTCCGCCCTCTTCATTGGCGATGACTTTCGGCTCGCCGCCTTCCATCACGGCCACTACGGAATTCGTGGTGCCGAGGTCAATCCCGATAATTTTGCCCATGACTAACTGCCTCCTGGCTTTATAAGTGCTTTAAAATCAATATACTAACCTATGAGAACTGGGTTATTATCATATGTGAGTGACTTACTGTCAAGGTATTAGATGAGCTTTGTTGCCATGCGGTTGCAGTAAAATCAAGGCTTCGAAGCTGGGACCTTTGCCGGCGGATTTGGAAAGAATGGAAGAAATACGCCGCAGCATCTGCAGTTCATGAGGCTGCCAGGAAACTACAATTCGCAACGTGACATAAGCCATCAACTCAAGCGGCGGGCCCGGCGGATTTCACCTGCGGGGGCTGGTCGATGGGAATCGGCGTATCCACCTGGTACCTAGGCAACACTTCGCGTAACGCCCATTCAATGCGGTCCACGGAATCGTTAATCAGCTGCAGTTGCATGGCGTCAAGTGACGGACGCTGCTGCGCGCCCCAGAATTTGATCACCTGGAGCGCGTTGCGGATGTGGTGATTGAGCTCGGCGATGGTCTTCATGCGGGCCTGAACCAGCTCCTGTTTGGCTCTCTCTTCCCGAATCACCTGGTAAAGCAGGCCGCCGGCAAACAAACCGGTGATCGAGTTACTGATAATCAACATGTCAATTCCGGGCAAGCCCTCCTTGACCAGAACATGGTCAAGCAAGAAACCAATCACTGCAACAGCCGCGGCCATAGCCAAAAACAGCAACCAGCCATGCCGCGACCAAAGAGAGTCCGAAGCCGCCCCATTATTTTTCACAGCTCTCATATTTTAGAACAACGGCGCTGAGCTCATCGCTGCACGATCGGTTCTTTACCAATCTTGATTGAGGTAAAAATCACGGGCGAGTGGTGGCCGGAAGAATATCGATTACGGTGATCTCCGGCCGGGCGCAGAAGCGCGCTGTGGGCGGATGCCCATCCATCCCAATGCCGCGATTTACATACAGCCACGCCTTCCCGAGGGGGTATAAGCCGGATTCATATTTCTTGTCGAACCGTGAATAGGTAATCAATGCGCCATAGAACGGCAGGGCGATTTGTCCGCCATGGGTGTGCCCTGCCAGATACAGATCGATATTGCTTTGGCGAACGAACTCCACCTCATCGGGAAAGTGAAATAGAAGGATGGAAAATTGGTCGGCTGGAGCGGTCTCGAGAAGAGCAGGCAGCTGGGGCTCCTGGCTGGTGGCGGCTCCGGCGATCCACACCGTCTGGCTGTGGATCTCGACTGTCTCCGCCTGTCCAGTGAGGTTATGCACGCCAGTTCCGTCAAAAAACGTCGGGTGGGAAATGTTCTGGTGCCATTTGCGCGCCATCTCCACATCCCAGTTTCCGGCGACCACGTACGTCGGCGCTATGGATGCAAGCTGTGTCAGCACTTCTTTGGCTAGCGGCACCGCCTGGCGATTCATGACCGTGTCGCCGGTGTAGACAATCAGGTCCGGATGCTGTGCGCGAATCAGTTCCGGCAGCCGGTTTTCCAGCCGTACCTTGCCGTCAGAATGCAGATCAGAAATGTGTACGATGCGCAGAGGCGCCCGCAGCTTTGTGGTGTTGAGAGATACGTGGGTTACCTGTGGCCAGTACGGCTCAATCGCGTAAGCATAGGCTATACAGAGGATGCCGACTGCGGCTGCCACGTAAATACCGGCTTCCAACCAGCGCCAGAAGCGCTGCGGCTTGCGGCCGCGCCAGCGGGCAAGTGCGAAGATCGCCGCAGCAAGGTAAACGCTGAAGACGACAGCCACAAACACCGCGACGCGCAGGTATTGAAGAAACCAGACAGAATGGAAGATCGCTGTTTACTCCACGGTGACGGATTTGGCCAGGTTGCGCGGCTGGTCTACGTCGCATCCGCGGCGCACGGCGATGTGATAGGCCAGCAGTTGCAGCGGCACAACCTCAAGGATCGGCAACAAAAGTTCCGGTGCATGGGGAACGTGCAACACGTGGTCCACTGACTCCCTGATCTCCTCATCGCCATCGGTGGCCACGGCAATCACCTTGCCGCCGCGGGCTGTTACCTCTTTCACATTCGACATTGTCTTCTCATAGCGAAGCACGGAGTTCGGATCGTTCGGATCCTTGGTCGCCACCATGACCACGGGCAGATTCTCGTCGATCAGCGCGTTGGGGCCATGTTTCATCTCGCCCGCAGGATACCCCTCGGCATGAATGTAAGAGATCTCCTTCAGTTTGAGGGCGCCTTCAAGCGCGATCGGGTAGTGGATGCCGCGGCCCAGGAAGAGAAAATCCTGTACCTTGTAGTACTGTCTGGCCAGATCTTCGCAGGCACTGTCGTGCGAGAGCAGCGTCTCCAGTTTGGCGGGAATTTTCAGCAGTTCACCGATGTAGCGCCGGCCCTCGTCCGTTGAAGTTGCTCCCCGGAGCTCGCCCAGGTACATCGCCAGCAGGAACAACGCCGTAAGCTGCGCTGTGAATGCCTTGGTGGAAGCTACGCCGATCTCCGGACCGGCATGGGTATAGATGGTGCCTGAGGCTTCGCGCGCGATCATGGCGCCAACCACGTTGCAGATCGCCAGTGTCTTCGAACCCTTGGCCTTGGCTTCGCGCTGAGCGGCAATCGTGTCGGCAGTTTCGCCGGATTGCGTAATCAGCAAAGTGATTTCCTTGCTGGATGTGATGGGATCGCGATAGCGCCATTCGCTGGCGTAGTCCACATCCACCGGAATCCGGGCCAGCCGCTCGATCATGAATTTTCCGGCCAGGGCGGCGTGCCAGCTGGTGCCGCAGGCCGCGATGTTGATCTTCTGCGCCTGGCGCAGCTCTTCTTCGGTGATCTCCATCTCCTCCAGAAAAACCTTGCCGGAGTCGAGCGAGACGCGGCCGAGCGTGGTATCGCGGACGGCGCGGGGCTGCTCATAGATTTCCTTGAGCATGAAGTGCTTGAAGCCGCCCTTCTCCGCCATGATCGGATCCCAGGTTACGTGCTGCACGTCGCGCTTCACCGGTTTGCCGTCAAAGTCGGTGAGTTGAACGCCGGTGGGAGTAATCACCGCTAGGTCGCCGTCATGCAGGAAGAAGAGGTCGCGGGTATGATTCAAAAGCGCAGGAACGTCAGAGGCAACAAAGTATTCGTCGTCGCCGAGGCCGATCACTACTGGCGGACCATTACGCGCGGCCACAATCTTGTTGGGCTCCTCCTCTGAGAGCACACCCAGAGCAAAAACACCGGTGAGCTGCTTCACCGTCTTGCGGACCGCATCTTCCAGGCTGGGCCGGTGGCCGTTGGCCTTGGAATAAATGTTCTTTTCGATCAGGTGGGCGATGATCTCAGTATCGGTCTCTGTAGAGAATTTGTGCCCTTCTTCAATCAGTTTCTTTTTGAGAGCGAGATAGTTTTCGACGATTCCGTTGTGTACCACCACGATTTTGCCCGTGCAATCGCGATGGGGATGAGCATTCTCTTCCGTAGGACGGCCATGCGTGGCCCAGCGCGTGTGGCCGATGCCGTAGGTGCCTTCCAGAGGCTTCAGGCGAATCACCTCTTCCAGGTTGCGCAGCTTGCCCTCGGCGCGGCGCACCTGCAGCTCGCCGGCGTTGCCATTGCCGGCCACGGCGATCCCGGCGGAGTCGTATCCGCGATACTCGAGCTTCTTGAGCCCATCAATAATGACGGGCACAACCCGCTTTTTGCCCACATAACCTACTATTCCACACATAATTCTGTCGCTCCGCTCCAAAACCGCTAAAAATTTCTCTCGATCTTTAGATTCTTTTGCCCCTGCAGCAGCGGGCTCGGCGCGCTAGTCGGCCTCGCCCTTAACCCCTCACGTCCTCTGTTCGGTCCGCTCCAAAACGGCTAAAAATTTGTCTCGATCTTAGGGTTGTTCTGCTCCTGCAGCAGCGGGTTCCTGCCCATCCCGCGAAAACCACGCGGGACGGGGACCCGGGCTCGGCGCACAAGCCGGCTTCCCACCCCGCCACACGAAAACCGCGTGTGTCGGGGACCCCGGCCTCGCCCTTAAATGTTGAGTGGAGCGGGCTTCTAATACCCCTAAACTATGCAACCCAATGGCCATTCATTTGGACTCCGGGCATATTGCTGGCGATGCTGATTATTCTACTTCCTAACGGCCGAAACGCACGTTACCTGAGTGTATTCAACAAACGATGAAAACCTTTGCGCTGAATGGGAAAAGCCCACGGCAGGGGACCTTGGGAGCGGGCCTTACTCCTCAATTCGATACGTGAATTCTTCGATCACCGGGTTAGTGAGAACCTCTTTCGCGATTCGCTCGATCTCGGCTTTGGCGCCGGCTTTATCCAGGCCACCGTCGAGCGCGATCTCAAAAAACTTGCCCTGGCGAACAGCGTCAACACCCTTATAACCCATCTTTTTGAGCGCGCCGTGGATGGTCTTGCCCTGAGGATCAAGGACGGTGGTCTTGAGCATGACGGTAACGTAGGCCTTCATGTGTAGAACGATTATAAATCCTCGAGCGCGGGCGGCGTTTGAAGATGAAAGCGGCGAGCCCCGGGGTCCCCAGACCGCGTCGGTTTTGCGCCGGGCTGGGGTGGGAGTTCGGGTTAAGTGGCGAACTGCTTACCGCAGGAGCACGCAAAAGCACTGCTCGATCCAGGTTCATCAGCGGTTTGGAGCGAAGCGACAAAAAGGAAAGATTGGCAGCCCAGCGCGTGGCTCGTAGGCGCCTATGACGGCGTCCCAACATTGCGAGCAGACAAAGCCGCTCTCCTGCCCATCATGGGTGCCGCGATGTGAATGTTCCTTCACGCAGTCAGGCAGAGCAAAGTGCTCGCGGACGGCGATCGGGTCGATGTAGCCGTCAAAGTAGACCCACTCGCGGCAATTGTTGGACCATGCCTGGCCGCGAAACGTCTCTTTGAGACCGGCAGAGAGGATCGCGCATTCAAGGGACCTGAGGTGCTCGCACGTCATAGGGCTGCCTGGATTGTACTGCGCACGAACAAAAGCCGTCTTCACGCTATAAAAATAGGTAATGGTGCAGTTTTGAAAAACTGCACCACTAGCAGTATCAGCGTCTAGCGATTCGCTTGCGAATTGCGGGCCTTTAGGCAGACGTTCATCGCGAAGCGATGAATTTAGAACCCAAACTGCACCATTACCTAAAAATAAGGGCCATGCATAGGCATGGCCCTCAACCGAAGGAAAGTTACTGCACGCGAAAAGCGGTTACAAACTCCACGCCATCGGCGTCACTGATGCGGAAGATGGTCGCTCCTACGGGCTGCTGAACCGTGCCCACATCAGTGCTCGCATTGCCCTGCGCATCGGTGGTTATATTGGCGAAGACCGTGCAGGGCGCTTGCGGGAACAGGTCGCAAACCGCCGTGTTAAACGTGTGGTTGGGCGTGGTCGCGGTCAGCGTGATGTGCGCTGTGGTGCCATTGACTACGGCTGTTCCGCTGCCCGGCGCATGGCCGGTGGTCTGTTGAATTCCGCCGGTGACGGTCCCTGCCGGCAGCAGCGCTGATTGAAACGATTTGCCGGAAGTGCCGGTCTCGGTTTGACCTATTTCGGCAGTATTCGTTTGCAGCAGCTGGAACAACCCGGAGAACGTTCCTTTTTCCGGGAAGGTGAAGTTTACGTTCGCGTTGCCGGTGGCATCCGTGGTGAACGAGGTCACGTTGGAGCAGCCGTTAAAGGCCTGCGGATAAGGACAGAACTGGAGAATCAGCGTGGTGTTGTTCACGCCCGGACTCTTGAGCTGGAGATTGCCGGCGCCGTTATTGGCAGTGGTGTCCACCGTGATGGGACCTATCGGCGACGGGCTGCGCCCCTCTATCAGGAACATGGTCGAGAGGAATGAATCGGCAGTCGACGACGGCGTGGGACTTGGATTGGGAGTCGGACTGGGGCTTGGGTTTGGTGTTGGACTTGGGACCGGTGTTGGAGTTGGCGTTGGTCCTGGCGTATTGCTGGAAACGGAGCCGCAGCCGGCAAGAAAAATTAACAATCCAGAAAATGAGACGAGAATCACCCTGCGCAAGAGAGCCTCCCAGGAAAAATTGATTTTGGTACTTAAAAAGGGGGGAACATTACTCACTAGGAGAGCAGCCTCTGATTGAGGGTTGCCCCTGGTTGAGATTTGCATCGCTTCCCGAGGGAAAAGATTTCCAGGGACGGGCGGCCTGAACCTATCCAAGCGTGCCAAGAGGAGCATAAGAATATTTAGCGAAGAATTGGGAACGGCTTATCCGCGCCCGGAGTTGTAAAAGCTTGGGGATTTTGAGCGTAATAGCGACTTCGTCAACAATGGCTCTGAGACTGCGCCAAAGTCCCCGCCTTCATTAACTTGCCCTATCTTACGGGAGTGGTAGGATTTCATCTAATGATTCCGACTTGCAACTCCTCGTGCATGGAGGAACGAGTATGGATACAGGCACAAAAATTGGGGAGATCAGAGAAGCGTCGCCGCGTTTCCAGGCCAGGATGGCAGGTGTCTTTGCTCTGATCGGAACAACTGAAGGATTCGCGATCTGGGTTCGTAGCAGGCTGGTTGTGGATAGCGATGCCGCGGCTACCGCGCACAACATCCTGGCGCACGAGCTGCTATATCGCTGGGGCTTTGTCGGCGATGTCGTCTCCTGCGTTGCATTTATTGTTTATACGCTTCTCCTATACAACCTGTTCAGGCCCGTGAGCAGGCGCCTCTCTTTGCTTGCAGCGGTCTCAAATTTGATCGGAGAGGCCATTCAACTTTCTATCGGCGTTTTTCTTCTGGCACCTTTGGTCGTCCTGAATGGCGCTCGCTCCTTAAGTGCAGTCAACGTGGCCCAGTCGCAAGCGCAAGCGCTCATGTTTCTCGACTTGTATGATTATGGATACGCCATCAGCATGGTACTTTTTGGATTGTGGAACATCCTGACTGGATACCTGATTTTCCGGTCGACCTTCCTGCCTCGAATTCTAGGCGTGCTGCTGGCAATTTCGGGCTTCTACTACCAGATCAACAATTTTGCGCAGTTCCTGTCCCCTGCAATCGCGGCCCGTGTGCAACCCTACGTTTTCGTGATAGGCATGGCTGAACTATTGCTAGCCCTGTGGCTCGTCGTGATGGGCGTGAACGAACAACGATGGAAGGAGGCTAGCGCAGCGGGAGGAATCTGAATGTAACTGTTGTAACCAGGTGATAGAGCTCAGAATGCCTCACCGAAGGGGCTGCGTGACAGTAACGACCTCATCTAAATCTTTCCCCAGCGCTGCGGCGAGAGATCCTTCGCCTTCGCTCAGGATTTCGCCTGGCGGCTCAGACGCCGCCAGAACGGCTCAAGATGTACTACTTCGCGCTGGACTCAGCAGAAGACGTGCGCTAGGATGCCGCATCCGCTGTTGCACAAATAGTAAAAATGGAGATTGAAGAGAAGGTGTCCAGGATGGGATGGATCCGGATGGGCATGTGGGATAACTCCGCGCCAAACTGGGATACCCTGGGATGAATGGGGAGGGGGAGGGGAGGTTTGACTGTTGACTTTGAAGTACACTTTTCGAATCGGCGAGACCGCCGGGAGCGCGCGACATCGCCGTGATCGGAAATCCGCAGGGCCTTTGTCTTATAATCCGGCGCACAAATCACCGTGGGAGGAACGCTAATGTCTAACGATCCAAAGATTGATAGCCCACTACCGGAAAAATCTGAACCTGCGGGCGCAGTCGACCGCCGCAATTTTCTCGTAGGCACCGCAGCCACGGCTGCCGCGCTGGCCATGCCGCGTTGGGCTCGCGCGGAGGATTCGCTCAGTCTGGCGGCCTATGATGACGACCTGGCTGCTATTCGCGCCGAAATCGGAAAGCGTCATGACGAAACCGTGCAGCGCCTGCAAACGTGGATCAAACAGCCATCCATCGCTGCCGAAAATCGCGGCGTGAATGAAGGCTGCGAACTCACCATGCACATGCTGCGCGAGGCCGGCTTTCAGCAGGTAAGCAAAGTCCCGACGGACGGCCAGCCGGGCATCTTTGCCACGCTGGACGCGGGCGCGCCCAAGACTCTTGGTCTCTACTTCATGTATGACGTGAAGCAGGTGGATCCCAGCGAGTGGTCGTCGCCGCCGTGGGAAGCGCGCCTGGTGGATAAGCCGGGCTTCGGCAAGGTCGTTGTCGGACGAGGCGCGGTGAACCAGAAGGGGCCGGAATCGGCGTTCGTTGCGGCGCTGCATGCGATTCGCGGAGCAGGGCGCAAGCTCCCGGTCAACTTTGTTCTGGTGGCGGAGGGCGAAGAAGAGATCGGGTCGCCGCATTTTCCGCAGGTGGTGCGCAAGCCGGAGGTACAGCAGGCGCTTGGACACACAGTTGGAATCTTTATGCCTTCCGCGACGCAGTCGCCGGACGGCCAGGTAACCATCACGCTGGGCGCCAAGGGCGTGGTGGAGCTGGAGTTGGTCTCCAGCGGAGAGAAATGGGGACGCGGCCCGCGCGCCGACGTTCACTCCAGCAACAAGGCGCGGCTGGATTCGCCGGCCTGGCACCTGGTGCAGGCGTTGCACACGCTTGTCTCCGCAGACGGAAATGATCCCGCGATCGAAGGTTTTGCGGCCAAGGCACGGCCGCTCTCTACGGAAGAGAAAAAGATGATCGCCGCTGCAGCGCAGCGCATGAACGAAGACGGCGTAAAGCGTTCGCTCGGAGTGCAACACTGGGTACACGACGTCAGCTTTCAGGAATCGCTGGAGATGCTGATGGCGCGGCCCACGGTGAACATTGAAGGCCTTGTCGGCGGTTACACCGGTCCGGGCGGAAAAACAATTCTTCCCCACCGCGCGGTAGCCAAGATCGATATGCGCCTGGTTCCAGACATGACTGCCGCCGATGCCCTGGCGGCGCTGAAAGCACATCTGGCTAAAAACGGCTTCGGCGATATTGAGGCCAACATGACCGGCGGTTATGACCCCACCAGCACGCAGGGCGACGCTTCGCTGATTCGCGCGCAAACCGCGGTCCTGAAGCGCAGCAGCATTGAGCCGGTTATATTGCCGCGCAACGCCGGCTCATGGCCCGGCTATGTCTTTACCGGCGAACCGTTGAAACTGGCGGCAGGACACTTTGGGCTGGGCCATGGCAGCGGCGCCCACGCGCCTGATGAGTACTATGTGATCGATTCGGCCAACCCGAAGGTCCAGGGAATCGATGGCGCTGTGATGTCATTTGTGGAATACCTGTATGAGGTGGCCAGGAGCGCATAACCTGCATTTTCATGAATGCTGCTTACAATCTTCAGCGAGGTAAGTCCAACCCGCATGAAGCATGGCACTTTCGGGATTGTCGCCGCTGCTCTCTTGCTGCTGACGGTGCAGGCGCAGACTGGGAAATCCAAGCCCGACGCTTACGCCCTGATCGGCGACTGGCGCGGCGATTCCATCTGCGTCGTCCGCCCCAGCGCGTGTCACGATGAAAAGGCGCTGTATCAAATAAAAAAGACCGGGGATAAGCCGAATCATTACACCATCGAGGCATACAAGATTGTCGACGGCAAAGCGGACGATATGGGCGCCATGGAGTGCGTATATGCGTCCGAAAAGCACGCTCTAACCTGCTCGACACCGAAGCTGCTGCTGCATCTGACGCTCGATGGCAAGAGCCTGACCGGCACCATGAATCTGCTCGATGGGACTTTGTGGCGCAACATCACGCTGCGCCACGATTGATCGGAATACCCGCACCTTTTACTGCACGGTCAAGTTCACGGTGCTGGTAGCCGTCGCGCCACCGGTAGCGCTGCTGGCCGTGACAGTCACGGCAAATGTGCCCGCAGGCGTGCGCGCGCTCTTGCTACTGCCGCATCCGGCCAATGCCAGCAACGCAACGCAGGCAATCGCTCCAGCCAATCGCCAGCGAAGTTTTCTGCTGCGGCCAAAGCAGAGAACGGCCAAAGAGAGGAAAGCAAACCATACCAGGTAACTTGCAGGCGGAAATCTTCCTGAACCTGGCCACGAAGACGATGACGACGACCCCGCCGTGGTCAGAATCAAGTTTACTGGTCCGCTCACGGTCACAGAAGAAGGATTGAAGCTGCAACTGGCTAACGCGGGCAGTCCGCTGCAGGCAAAGGTGATGGCACCCAGCCCGCCGCCATTTGCAGTCACGTTCAGGACGGTGGTCGCGGCCTTGCCGGCCGTCACGGTTGCGCTGGTGGTCTGAGCGACCAGAGCCAGCGCCGGATCAATCTGCGTAGGATCGCTGGCGGAATCATTCGCTGTATTGGTTTCGCCTCCGCCAGAGACCGTGGCGGTATTGGTCACGCTGGATGCGGCATTGTTGGCAACGTCAACAGTAAGCGTGATCGGTTCGAAACTTGTTCCGGCGAACAATGTATCGCCGCGGGCACACTGCAGAGGAGAAAGAGTGCAATTCCAATTGGGCCCGGCAAGAGCGGTCGCGGTAAGGCCGGCCGGCAGGCTGTCATTGACCGTGATCAAGGCTGATGTATCGGCAGTGCTCGGATTGGAAACGGTAATCGTATAAGTGGCGCCCGTCTGAGGATGCAGGAAATTTCCCGTATGTGAGAGCGCGATCGTCACATCCGGCACAACCACCGTAACAGTGGCCGTAGCGGTGCCGCCGGTTCCACCTTCGATAGATGTGATGGGATCTGTCGTATTCACCTGGTCTCCGGCCCCCGTTGCCAGGACGTCGACCGAAATCGTGCAACTGCTGTTGGCAAGGATCGTGGCACCCACCATGTTGATGCCGGTGGCGAACGTGGTGACCAGGCTGGTATCGCAAGTGCCTCCCAAGCTATCAGGATTGGCAATCAGCAGCCCGGCGGGCATGTTGTCATTAAAGGCCACTCCGGTTAGGTCGGTGGCTGGATTTGGATTGGTGATGGTGAAAGTAAGCGTCACGCTTTCATTGAGACCTACTGTCGGCGCACTGAAGGCTTTCACGATGGTCGGCGGCGACTGCGCCAGGGCAAGACCTGGCCAGGCACAAGCCAAAACACAAAGCACGACCACAAGCCGTTTGCTGAATGTAAATTCCATGTATCCTTTGCTCACTTTTGTACGGAATGGTCTTTCACGGTGTAGCCGGCAGGGACCTGAAATAGCGCGGGCTCAGGGGCTCCGGAGACGATGTTTGTAAGGCGGGTAGTTTGCGTTACCGCCTGGGGCAGTTGGGTAATGCCGAGCAGCTGAACTTTCAGATCGGGAGAGAACCACGATTCCGTTATCGCAACCCCAGCCTTGCCTCCGGCTGCGCCGGCTTCTGCGGGATGAGTGCTGCGGGTTCCAGTTACGCTGAAACCTTCTATGGTCATCGTGCCCAGGTCTTCCGATGCGGCGATAGAACGGTTGGCCGCGGTCCGGTGAGCCTGCGCAGCGGCTACCAGCTTCAATTGTTTTTGCGACAGCACAGGCGCTGCGGGCAAATGGAATATGGCGCCCGTCCTGGCTTCCACGTCCAACACAATGCTGAGCTGCTGTCCCGGATCAACGATGGTGATGAAATGCCGCGTTGCTGATCCTGCTCCGGAGACAATCTCGCTTTCAACCCGCGTGCGCCCGGCGGCGTCACGAAACATCTTGCCGCGGGTTTCCACCATGGTGCGGCTGCCGTCGGGCAGAAGCTGGGTTGACTGCCTCACTACCTCGGCGGAAAAGGGCGCTCCGGCAATGGATCGTAAATTGGTTCCAGCCGATATCGTGCTGGTGGAAGCGGAATTGGTCTTTCTTGTGTTTTGGCTAAATAAAGGTGAAGCGCCGACAAGCAGGGCGCAAAGGGCAAATGCCCAGACTGCTGATCTCATGATTTCTCCCGGAAGGATGGCGACATTGTACTCGGAATTGTTTCGTTCTCCAGAAATAAAATCCAATCACGCGTGTTCTGCGGCTGTGTTGAGGCCAATCAAAAAAACAAAACCCCCGTTGCTTGCAACGGGGGATTTTTTGACTCACTTCAGGGTCTTGCGCCGAACGCTTTATGCGCGGCCGACACCCAGATATTCAAAGCCCAGGGCCTTCATCCGCGGGCCATCGAGCAGGTTCTTGGTATCCACAACCACGGGGTTGCGAATGATGCGGCGGATGCGGTCAAAATCGAGCGTGCGGAACTCCGGCCAGCCGGTGCCCAGCACCAGCGCGTCCGCGCCTTCTGCCACGGAATACGCCGAGTCGCAATACCGGACGTTGCCGGTCAGTTCTTGCTGCGCATCCGGCATGGCGATGGGATCGTAAGCTTTCACATGCGCGCCGCTCTCCATCAACCGGCGAGCCAGGCGGATGGAACCCGAACTGACCACCGAGTTGGTGTTGGGTTTGAATGCCAGCCCCAGCAAGCCGACCTGCTTGCCGTCGAGCGATTGCAGCGCTCCGGAAATCTTCTGCATGATGCGTCCGCAGAACTCCTGGTTCACTTCACGCGCCGCGGTCAGGATCTTCAGCGAAACGCCGGAGCCTGCGGCCAGGTTTGCCAGCGCATCCATGTCAGACTCGGTAAAGCTGCCGCCCAGCGACCCAGGTTGCAGGCAGCGGGGAGCAATTCGCTTGTCCAGGCCGAGCGCCAGCGCCAGATCAACGGCATCAGCGCTGATGCGTTCGCACAAACTTGAGAGCTCGTTGATAAACGAGACTTTCGTCGCCAGGAAGGCCGTGGAGGCTTCGCGCACCAGTTCGGCCGTCTCATGCGTGGTTACAATTACCGGCACCCCACGCATCACCAGCGGGCGATACAGGGCTTTCAGCGACGTCACAGCAGCGTTCGAATTCGTTCCCAGCACGATCCGGTCAGGCCAGTTGAAGTCTTCCACCGCGCAGCCTTCGGAGAGGAACAGCGGGTGGGACACTACCGTGATCTGCCGGCCGGAAGCTTTCAACCGTTCTTCAATCCGCCGCGCCGTGCCCACCGGTACAGGCGTTACCAGGACCAGAATCTGCCCGTGATCGCAATAGTTGGCGATCTCCATGGAGATGGCTTCCATGTCACGATTGGCGTCTTCGGCCAGGTAGATGATCTCTGCCCGCTGGACCATCGACTGCAAATGCGTGGAATACATGAGGCGGCCGGAGCGAACACCGCGGCGCACAATGTCACTTAAATTCTTCTCGTGGAAGGGCAAAATACCGCTGGCTAAAAGTGTAGTGTTGACGGAATCACTACCATAGGCGGTTACGGGAACGCCAAAATCGGCAAGGCATGCAGCAACCACAGTCCCCAGATATCCACAACCGTAGACGCCGATCTGCATAAACTCTCCTGGAGAAAACTTGAGCTTCGGCGACTCGGGGGAGTGAGGGTTCGCCAAGTATCTTTAAATTTTCTTGTTGTCCTGATGACTTACTCGGGGCAGGGTGATTAGAAGCTTTTACTTAGTACATGCGCAAGATGGAATTAGGACATGTACCTAGTGAAAAGTGCATGCACGTTCGCGGGTTAGGTCACACCCGCACCGGCGCAAGCGCCTACAGTTGAAAGTTTTTGCACTCAGGTGCAAGACATTGCAGCCCTCCAACCATCAGATCACCCAGCCGCGACCGGAGCTCGCATGGAAACCATTGATTTGATGACCTTTATTCTTGACCCTTCATTGCAATAATTAACTTGAGATCGCAATCCTGAAATCTTTATTCTTGGTTTTTAATCGAGCAGTTTGGAAAGAGGACATTCTTGAAGTCATCGCGATTCCTGAGTTCGATAGCTGTGCTGGCCTGCCTCTGCGCGCTGGCCGCTCCAGCGCAGCAGACTCAAGCGTCCCAAACAGCGGGCGCTTCTCAACAACCAAGCGGCACTGGGTCCCAGCCAAGCGGCCAATCGGAAGAGGTCTTAAGAGTGACCTCGCGCATGGTGCTGGTGGACGCGGTGGTAACAGATGGCTCGGGCAAACCCGTATCAGGCTTGAAAGCTGAGGACTTCAAGGTTCGCGAAGAGGGCAAGCCGCAGACGATTCGCGCGTTCGGCGCACGCTCACCCGAGCTCTTCCGGCAACAGACAGCAGCTGTCTCGTCAATGCACACTTTGCCTGTGGGCATGTTTACAAATCTCACCGATTTTCACCCGGAATACGGCCCGCTTACGATCATCCTGATTGACTCGCTGAACACGCCCAGCTTTGACCAGCCTGCCATGCGCGATGCCCTGATCAAGTACCTCCAGGGCGTCGGTCCGCAGCAAAATGTCGCCATTTTCAGCCTGGGCATCCGTCTGGGGCTGGTGCAAAACGTCAATTCCGACCCAAGAATTCTGCAGGAGGCCCTCAAGCGCATCGCGTCTGATCCCAGCTTAAGGAAGAAAAGAACCAAAACCTCTGCTCCCGGCGACTCCGAGGATACGCAAGCGCGCGTTTTGGCAGCCAATCTACTGGGTGTGAGCACGGAAGACGACAAGGAGCGCCAGATTGCGATGATGCAAAACTCGGTGCTCGAAGCTTTCCCGGATCAGGGAATCATACAGACCGACTCCCGCGTGCATTTGACGCTGGCCGCGCTACAGAAAATCTCCCGTAACGTAGGGGGCTATCCGGGCCGGAAAAACCTGATCTGGCTCTCGGCCGGATTTCCGCTCTCCGTGGATCCCACCATCGCCGGACTGGCAAATGCGCGCAATTATCAGCAGGAAGTTCAGGATACCGCCAATTTGCTCACGAACAATGAAGTGGCGGTATACCCGGTGGATGTCCGGGGTTTAGTGGGCATGCTCCTGCCCGATGCCTCGTTCGACGTTCAGCGGCACGGAAGCTTCGGTGGCCCGGCTGCTACCAACGTGCTTCGCGCCCGCAACTCAGCCCTGGGGGCCTCCCACAACACCATGGACCACTTGGCCGAACAAACAGGGGGACGCGCTTTCTACAACCGCAACGATATTGACCATGGAATCGAAACCAGCGTACGGGACGGCTCCACGTATTATTCGATTGGCTACTATCCCACGGACAGGAACTGGGATGGCAAGTTCCGCAAAATCGAGCTTGACGTCACTGGTAAAGGGCTGCACGTGCATTACCGGCGAGGCTACTTCGCTTCTGACATTACCCACTTGACCCCGGAAGAGCGCGAGGCAGGTCACAAGGAGTTCCTCGCTTCCATGGCGCTGGATGCACCATCGGCCACGCTTCTCCCTCTGGCCTCACGTATCACTCCTCCGGACAAACAGCATCCTCAGGTCTTTGTGGATATTGGCGTGGACCCTCATACCGTGATCTTTGAACCGCGGCCCAACAACCGTCAGGAAGGGCAGCTGGAATTTGCCACGATTGTGATTGACGCCAATGGCAAACCGCTCACCAGCAAGTCCAATACCCTCAATACCGAACTTACCCCTGAAACCTTTGCCAGGGTGATGAAAGGAAATCTCATCGTTCGCCAGGAATTCGATTTAGCCCCGGGCAGCTACCTTCTCAGGATTGGCGTGCACGATATGAAGAGCAATCAGATCGGCACGCTGACGGCGAAAGTCGAGGTTGCAGCCGCCAACTGACAGACCGACGAGTTCGGTCGTAAGAGCAGCGAGAACCAACTCAGCGGAGCGCAGCTCCTGTCTCAATCCACCTTGATCTCAACTTTGTTGCCGTCCGGATCGCGGACAAACGTCGAGAGCCCCTTGCCCTTGGCGCCGTTGTTCACCTCGGCCTGCGTGGGATCAAGCCCTTTTCGCTTGAGGGTGGCAATTACATCGTAAATGCTCGAACCGGTGGCCGAAAGGCAGAGGTGCTCTTCGCTCAGGTTGGCCGGAGGCGCGGGATTGGTGGGCGAAGCTTCAAACAGATCAATGAGGGATTCGCCGGCGCGGAGCGTTACCACATTGTATCCGGCCTTGGACTTGCCTTCCTGTTCCAAAGTAAGTCCCAGGCCGTCAGAGTAAAAACTCCTCATGGCGGCGAGCCTCTTCGTCACCAGCGCAATGTGATCGACGCCTTTATAGGCAAACACATTTCATTCTGTCGCTTTCTCTCCACACCGCTCAAGCTATTTCTTCGTCTTGTACCTATTTCTGCACCTGAAGGTATCTGTCCCTTCGCTCCAAACGGCTCAAGGGCCACTCTTTCCATCGCTTTCTCAGCGCCTGATGCGAGCGGCTCGGTGCCAAACCGGCCTCGCCTCCAAGTCTACTCAAGCCGGTCCCCCCAAACTCGATCTCTGCCATTTCCGATCAGTGTTATCGGTGTTCATCCGTGGTAAGGTTTTGGTTTCCGATTACCCCGATAAGTTGCAAAGAGCGAGCCATGGCCGATCCAATCGAGGTAGTTCTCAAGTTCGAACGAGCGATCAATGCGCGCAATCCTGACGCGATTTGCTTGCTCATGGCTGCTGACGGCGAGTTTATTGATTCGCTCGGCAATCGCATTCAGGGCACGGAAAAGTTGCGTGCTGCCTGGACCGGCTACTTCAAAATGGTTCCTGACTATTCCATCTCGCACGCAGAGATCTTCGCTGACGGAGACACGGTGGCGGTCTTCGGCTCCGCGCAGGGTACGTTTTCCAAAGATGGAGTGCTTGCCAAGGAAAACTTCTGGAAAATGCCCGCCTCCTGGCGGGCTGTGATCAAGAGCGGTAAGGTCGCCGTCTGGCAGGTTTATGCCGACAACGAACCGATTCGCGCGATCATGCGCAAACCATCCTGAACCTGGGTTTACTCAGAAACGCTTGCTGAGAAACGTTTACTGGGAAACGAACTCCACGTTGATGAACGCTTCCATCTGGTGGCCGGCCCATGCCCGCTCAACCTGCGGATAAATGCCGCTTTTTACCATGTCGAGCGCAGACTGGCCGAGCGCGACCCCTGCATTGCTCACAAGTTCCGCATCTCCTACTTTGCCATTGCGATCCAGAATGGCGTGCACGATCACCGGCTGGATGGTCGCCGCACCGGGGGCAACACGAATCACCCTGGGAAAACGCATGGTTCCGCCGAGAAGCGGTCCCGGGCCGTGTGTCTTCATCTGCTCGCTTGGGGTCATGGAATCGGCGCCATCGATGGCGTCAGCAATGCTCTCAATGGTGGCATCCAGCACCGTGCTCCCGCCTTCGACAATGGAGAATTGGCGCGCCAATACACGTCCGTGGAACCTGAACGGATTGCTGTAATCGTAAACCACGTAGACACCGGGAACATCGGACAGGATTTGCAGCAGGCCAGTCTTGTTTTCGATGCAAAATTCCCGCTCAATCCAGCGTCGCCCTGGGGTGGGAGTTGCATCCGCCATATCGCCCGAGGTCAGAACACAGGTCAACGCCTTCCCTTTCCAGGTCGCTGCGGCGGTCCGGATGAGCGCGTGCGCCTGCTCAAAATTGATAGGCCAGAAAATCGCGCCGCGCAACATTTGCACACGTATGGGAATAAAGTCCGCGACCTTGTCGTCAAAAATCCGCCCGTCGTTGAAAATCCGGTTCAGCGAAAAATCGCCCAGGTGCGCCGTCCACCGGAAGTGAGCGGCATTGAACCAGGTCTCTTCCATCTCTCCTGTACCGGTCGCCAGCACGTTGCCGCTGGCGCTGAAATTCACCCGCAAATCGAAAGCGGCGCTGCCCGCGGCATGGAGATCGGAGTTCTGGCGAGCGCGCTCCAAAAGGCTGAGTACAGCACTCCGTTCTTCGGGCGTGCTCGGAACCTGGGTCGCGCCAGTTACTAATTCGAGCGAATCTGAAGGTATGGGCGCTACCGGCGGGCGATTCTGGCCGAAGCCGGCGACAGATAACAAAACCACAAGGAAAGACAGCTGCAATCTTCGAGCGGCAAGCATCTGATAACTCCGATCTATCAGTCTTACGCTACCCCCAACTAGGTGACGACTATCGTAGTCCCACTCTGCTTTGAACCGCAAGCCTGGTTTTGTTAAGCAGGTGTTAAAGGAGCCGGAACATCCGCGGCGCCGCCGATGCCCAGGGGCGAGAAGATTCTACTGCGTGCTGATGGCTGAGCCCTGAACGGTTTCTTCATGCCAGTGCTGCATGGAACGCACGTTGACTTCATTGCGCTGCAGTGCGGCAATGCCCTCTGCCGCCGCCCAGGCAGCAGCCATCGTCGTGATGGTGGGAATGCGGCCGGTAACAGCGGCGCGGCGAATGGCTTTCTCATCAAACCATGGCTCGGCGCCGTGGGGAGTGTTCACCACCAGTTGCACGCGGTCGCCCTTGATCAAGTCGACCACATTGGGCCGGCCTTCTTTTACCTTGTACACGCGATCTACGTTGAGACCGGCTTTCTCCAGGCGATCAGCAGTCCCGTGCGTGGCCACCAGGCTGAACCCCAGCTCCACAAACCGCCGCGCCAGTTCGATGGATTCCTGCTTGTATCGATCCACCACGCTGATGAACACGGTACCGCGCGTCGGCAGCGCCTGCCCGGCAGATAGTTGCGCCTTGGCGAAGGCCTCGCCGAAGGTTTCGGCCGAGCCCATCACTTCGCCCGTGGATTTCATCTCCGGGCCGAGCACCGTATCCACGCCCGGGAATTTGTTCCAGGGAAAGACCGGCGACTTCACAAAGTATCCGGCGCCGGTTGCCAGGTCTGAGGCCTGCTCTATGTTTACCGGCAAAAATTCACGCAGCTTACGGCCGGTCATCAGGCGCGCGGCAATTTTGGCCAGCGGCACTCCCGTGGCTTTCGAGACATACGGAACCGTGCGCGAGGCGCGCGGGTTGACTTCAATCACGAATACCTTTTCGTTCTGGATAGCAAACTGAATATTCATCAGGCCGACGACCTTCAGCGCGCGAGCCAGCCTGAAGGTATAGTCGCGGATCGTGTTCAGCACACGCTCCGACAAATTGACCGCCGGCAACACGCAGGAAGAATCGCCGGAGTGTATGCCGGCTTCTTCAATGTGCTGCATGATTCCGCCGATGACAACGTCTTCGCCGTCAGACAGCGCGTCCACGTCAACTTCAATCGCATCTTCCAGAAAGTGATCGACCAGCACCGGCCGCCGCTGTGAATATTCGACCGCCTCTTTCATGTAGCGAACGACGCTTTCGTCGTCGTAGGCAATCACCATGGCGCGTCCGCCAAGCACATACGAAGGCCGCACCATGACGGGATATCCGGCTTTGCGGGCTCCTTCGACCGCCTCCTCGACGCTGGTGGCAATCGCTCCCGGCGGCTGCGGGATATCCAGCTCTTCCAGCAGTTTGCCAAAGCGCTTGCGGTCTTCCGCCAGGTCGATCGACTCCGGCGAGGTCCCGATGATGGTCACGCCGGCGCCTTTCAGCGGCAATGCCAGGTTAAGCGGGGTCTGGCCGCCAAATTGCACGACCACGCCCACCGGCGCCTGGCTCTGCGACTCATGCTGATAGACAGCCAGCACGTCTTCGAACGTCAGCGGCTCAAAGTAGAGGCGGTCGCTGGTGTCGTAGTCGGTGGAGACCGTTTCCGGATTGCAGTTGACCATGATGGTTTCGTAACCATCATCGCGTAGTGCGAAAGCCGCGTGGCAGCAGCAATAGTCGAATTCAATGCCCTGGCCGATGCGGTTCGGCCCGCTGCCCAGAATGATGATCTTCTTTTTCGCCGTAGGCGAAGCTTCGTCCTCATCTTCGTAGGTGGAATAGAAGTACGGCGTGTAGCTTTCGAACTCGGCGGCGCAGGTGTCCACGAGTTTGTACACCGGCCGGACCCCTCGCTCTTCCCGCATGCGCCGGACCGTTTGCACGCCTGCTTTGATGGAGAGGGCGATCCGCTCGTCGGAGATTCCCACTCGTTTGGCTTGCCGCAGCAGATCGGTCGAGAGCGTCTCCGCCGAATGCTTTGCAATCTCGGTCTCCATGGCCGCCACTTCTTTGAGCTGATACAGGAACCAGGGATCGATGCTGGTCATCTTGTGCAGCTCTTTGACAGTCATGCCCTGGTGCAGCGCATAACGAATGTAAGTGAGGCGTTCCGGGTGCGGCGTGACCAGCCTCTGCGTCAGGATGCGCGGCTCGATTCTCTCCGCGCCCACCTTCTTGCCCGTTTCCAGCGAGCGAATGCCCTTCATCAGCGCTTCTTTGAAGGTACGGCCGATGGCCATCGCTTCGCCTACGGATTTCATCTGCGGGCCAAGGCCTTCATCGGCGCCGGGGAACTTCTCAAACTGCCACTTGGGAATCTTGGCGACCACATAGTCGATGGTCGGCTCAAAACAGGCCGGGGTCTTCTTGGTGATGTCGTTGGGGATCTCGTCGAGCGTGTAACCGACGGCCAGCTTAGCCGCGATCTTGGCGATGGGGAACCCGGTGGCCTTTGAGGCCAGCGCCGATGAACGCGAAACGCGCGGGTTCATCTCAATCACCACCATGCGTCCGTTCGCTGGGTTCACCGCGTATTGGATGTTGGAGCCGCCCGTCTCCACCCCGATCTCGCGGATCACTTTGATGGAGGCGTTGCGCATGTGCTGGTATTCGCGATCAGTGAGCGTCTGCGCCGGCGCCACGGTGATGGAATCGCCCGTATGCACGCCCATGGGATCAAAGTTTTCGATCGAGCAGACAATGATGACGTTGTCCGCGAGGTCGCGCATCACCTCAAGCTCGTATTCTTTCCAGCCGAGAACAGATTCCTCGATCAGCACCTCATGGACGGGGGAAAGATCCAGACCGCGAGCAAGGATCTCCAGCAGCTCTTCGCGGTTGTACGCGATGCCGCCGCCGCTGCCGCCCAGCGTGAACGATGGCCGGATGATCAGCGGAAAGCCGATCTTGCCGGAGAAATCGAGACCATCTTTGAGATTGTTGATCAACGCAGACTTGGGCACGTCGAGCCCGATGCGCGTCATGGCATCTTTAAACAGCAGGCGATCTTCCGCCATCTTGATGGCCCGAAGCTGCGCGCCAATCAGCTCAACGTTGTACTTCTCCAGAACCCCGGAGTCCGCCAACTCCACTGCAAGATTCAATGCGGTCTGGCCGCCTACCGTCGGCAGCAGCGCGAACTTGCCGCCCTGGAGGGATTCGGCTTCCTGGCGGATGATCTCTTCCAGGTACGATTTGGTCAGCGGTTCAATGTAGGTGCGGTCGGCCGTCTCCGGATCGGTCATGATGGTCGCTGGGTTGGAGTTCGCCAGCACCACCTCATAGCCTTCCGCCTTGAGCGCTTTGCAGGCTTGCGTGCCCGAATAATCGAACTCAGCCGACTGGCCGATGACGATGGGACCGGAGCCGATAATCAGGATCTTCGAGATGTCATTGCGGCGCGGCATCTATTTCTTCCACTCCTCCATCAACCCCATGAAATCCTTGAACAGGTAACGCGAATCGTGCGGCCCGGGCGAAGCCTCAGGGTGATACTGCACGGTGAACAGCGGCAGAGACCGGTGCCGCAGGCCCTCCAGCGTGTTGTCATTCAAATCAATGTGGGTCTTGAGGATCTCCGATTCCTTGAGCGAATCGGGATCGACGGCAAAGTTGTGATTGTGCGCCGTAATCTCAATCTTGCCCGTCTCCAGTTGCTTCACCGGATGATTGCCGCCATGGTGCCCGAACTTGAGTTTGTAGGTGCGGCCGCCCAGCGCCAGCCCGACCAACTGATGTCCCAGGCAGATGCCGAAGATCGGCGTCTTGCCCATCAGGCGGCGGATGTTGTCCGCGGCGTAGGTGCACGGCTCAGGATCGCCGGGGCCGTTGGATAAAAACACGCCGTCAGGGCTCAGCGCCATCACGTCTTCCGCACTGGTCATGGCCGGGACCACGGTCACGCGACAGCCCTGGTCCACCAGCATGCGCAGGATGTTCTGCTTGATGCCGAAATCGTAAGCCACCACGTGCTTGCTGGGCGGGTGGTCCTTGACGCCTACAACTTCGGTCGGCTCGTGCGAGCGCGTGCCGGTATCCCACTGATAGCGCTGCTTGGTGGTAACCACTTTGGCCAGGTCCGTGCCATCCATCTTGGGGATGGAGCGGGCCTTCATCACCAGCTTTTCCGGGTCGGTTTCAATCGAGGAGATCACGCCACGCATCACGCCGTGCTTACGCAGATGGCGCACCAGAGCGCGCGTATCGATATCGCCGATGACCGGGATCTTGAATTTTTCCAGGTATTCATCCGTAACCTGCTGCGAGCGCCAGTTGGAGCTGATAGGAGAAAATTCGCGCACCACCAGCCCTTCTATGTAGGGATGGGTAGCTTCATTGTCTTCAGGATTGGTGCCGTAATTCCCGATCTGGGGGTTGGTCAGAACGACGATCTGCCCGGCGTATGAGGGATCGGTGAAAATTTCCTGGTAGCCGGTGATGGAAGTATTAAAAACGACTTCGCCGTAACATTCGCCTTTTGCGCCGTGACCTCTGCCGCTGAAGATTCGTCCATCTTCAAGCGCAAGGATTGCCTGCATCGGAACTCCGGAGAGTGGATTTTATGAATTTTATCACCTTTAGCGATGCGACATGAAGAGCGCTGCTGTGGATAAAAAGGGACGAAATTGAATTTTTGAAACAGTATTGCTTTGCCGGGAATGGAATAGAATCAAATTACTTCCATGCCAGATTCCCTGACCTCCAAGCCGCTCACGCCTGAAAAGAACGGGGCCAGCTCCGGCCCGCAGGTTAACGTATTTGCCGTGCATGGCGTCGATCCCGAGGTGCAGGCCTACGCCATGGCCAAGTATTCGCGTTCAGCGCTTTCGATGAAGGAATCGCTCAAGGAGATCAGCGAGCAAAAAGCCGAGCAGTTTCTCAACACTTTTTACTTCCAGTATGGCCACCGTTCGATCGCCGACCTGGCGCACCTGGCTTTTGCCATTGAGAAGCTCTCGATCCTGGCGGCGATTGTGCTCGTCGACGAGCAGCGCTGGGACGGCCAGGAGCGCTCCACGCGCTACCAGAACTTCAAGAAGAGCGGCTACTTTATTCCTGATTTCAGCGGCAATAACGCGCTCAAGGCCGATTACTGCTCGGCCATCGACTTTCTCTTTTCCGAGTACGACGCCTTCACCCAGGAGATGCTGCGCTACTACACCACGCAGGTGGCGCGGCCGGAAGGCATGGCCGAAGACCAGTACACGCGCACTCTGCGTGCCCGGGCATTCGACAACTCGCGCTATCTTCTGCCCCTGGCTACCAACACCTCATTGGGGCAGATCGTCAACGCACGCACCCTGGAGACGCAGATCGCCCGCCTGCTTTCCAGCTCGTATGACGAAGTTCGCCACCTGGGAGCGCTGCTCAAAGAAGCCGCCGGTGATGCCGCCTACAACGCGCAAGCGGAATCTTTGCGCGAGTTGGTAGAGGAGATCAAAGCTGTCAATCCCGAACTTGGAGCCAAGGCTGCGCAGCAGCTGTTGCGGCCCATCCGGGTTGCGCCGACGCTGGTGAAGTACGCCAACCCCAGCGCATATGAGATCCAGACGCGCACGGAGCTGGCACACGCCGCGCGAGAGCTGATGGCAGGCGTTCCCATGGAGCGCGCTCCGCTGGTCGACCTGGTGGAAAATGGCCATCTTGAAATCGAAATGGCGACAACGCTGCTGTACTCCGCCAGCCACTATTCCTACCGCCAGATTCAGGCGCGCGTACAGGCGCTGACGGCAGCGCAGCGGGGCAAGATCATCGATCTGGGACTGCGGCATCGCGGCCAGCATGATGAGCTGTTGCGCTCCTTCCATGCCGGGCAGCAGTTCAAGTTTGACATCCTGATGGACGTGGGCGGTTTCCGCGATATGCACCGCCACCGCCGCTGCACGCAGATCGAGCAGGGATTCACGCATCAGCACGGCTATGACACGCCCCCGGACATCCAGGCCGCCGGACTGGAAGGACGCTATGCTTCCGCGATGAAAAGGCTTCTCCAGTCTTACGAGAAGTCCGCCGCGGTGAACCCGCAAGGCGGGCTCTATCTGCTGCCTCTGGCTTTCCGGAAGCGCACCTTGTTCAAAATGGACTTTGCTGAGGCGCTCTACATTGCCGAACTCCGCAGCGGTGCAGCCGGACACTTTTCCTACCGCAACGTGGCGTATGCCATATATGAACAAATAGCGAAGAAGCATCCCTCTTTGACCGGCTATTTCCGCGTGTCTGACGTCAGGGAACCGGTGGATCTGTTGAAGCGGTAACTCCTGTTTACAACAGTTTGTAAGAATCAGGTCAGGTCCACGAAATCCGGATCGTTTCATTGAAAATACCCCGGGCAGATGACCAAAGAGTGGCGGGTAGTAACTAAAATCACTTTCTCCCACAGGCTTTCCGCTGTAGAATCTTTTAACTAGAAGCCAGGTACGTGCTCACATCCCCCTCCGGCATTCAGTTAGGTTCATCCCGCCGGGAGCCACGTGGAACCATTTTCTCAACGGAGATTGATTCGCCTTGCTCGAATCGATGCAAAAGATCGCCATTTTGTATGACGCCAGCCAGGCAATCCTCTCCACGTTTGATCTGGATGAGGTGCTGAACCGCATTCTCAGTATCATCCGCGATTTCTTTCAGTTACAAAACGGCGCGGTGCTCCTCCTCGACAAGAACAGGCAGGAACTCCAGGTTCGCGCTCACCTGGGACGAAGCAATCTGGATATTGGATATCGCCTTCCCAAAGGCACCGGGCTCACCTGGGCAGCCGCTGACATTAAACGACCCGTTTATGCGCCCGACGTCAGCAAAGATCCCAGATATCTCGAGAAAGTAGCCGAAACAAGGTCTGAAGTGGCTATTCCGCTGCTGGTGCGCGATGAAGTTGTAGGCATACTGGATTTCCAGAGCGAACAGGCGGATTTCTTTACTTCGGAGATGATCGACCTGCTCACGCTCTTTTCCACGCAGGCTTCACTGGCCATCGAAAATGCCCGTCTCTATTCCATGGAGCGGCGTCGCGCGGAGCAACTGGAAGCAATTAACGCGGTAGCCAAAAAAACCACGCGCGTCCTAGATCTGGACGAGCTGCTCACGGTGGTTTGCCGCCTGCTCCTGGACTGGTTCCGCATCGATCACGTAGCCGTGCTGCTGGCGGAAGGCGATACGTTGCGCGTTCGCGCCTATGAAGGCCGGCTTACTCCCAACCTGGCCATGGGATCGATTCTTTCTCCCGGCGCCGGACTGGCAGCCCGCGCTCTTAGCACCGGCCGAAGCGTGATTGAAAACGACGTAAACAGCATAGAAGGATACATTGCCGGCTTCGCCGAGACCCAGTCTGAGATGTGCGTGCCGCTGATTATCTTCGGTGAAAAGCTGGGTGTACTGGCGCTCGATAGCGCCGCCAGAAACGTCTTTGTACCGGATGACATCCAGCCGCTGGAATCGGTGGCCGATATTTGCGCGGCCGCCATCCAGAACGCGCACAACTTTGACCGCATGAAACAGCTGGCTTACGTTGACGGCCTTACCGGCATCCACAACCGCCGCTATTTTGAAATGCGCGTTATGGAAGAATTGGAGCGCGCGGGACGCTTCCAGGGACGCATGTCTCTGATCATGCTGGATATCGACCATTTCAAGAAAATGAACGACGAATTTGGGCACCTTTTGGGCGATGAAATGCTGCGCGCCGTGTCATCCATTCTCAAACAGCAGCTGCGCAAGATGGACATGGTTTGCCGCTACGGCGGCGACGAGTTCGCCATCGTGGTGCCGGAGACCACCGGCGAAAGCGCCATGCGAGTGGCAGAAAAGCTGCGCCGCCAGGTGGAGACACACTTCTTTCCTGGCGTGCCACGTCCCGTCACCATCAGCTGCGGGGTGGCCGACTATCCTGCGCACGGCGTTACGCGTGATGAAGTGGTGGCTGCGGCGGACGCCGCTCTCTATCTCGCCAAGCAGGCCGGCCGCAACCGGGTAGCCTCAGCCAGCATGAAAAAGGAATATTCGACTTCCAGATAGACCCCAGATCTACGGAATCATGAGCAGCACCTCAGTCGCGGCAATACCAGGAAAGATTACAGCCAGGACCGCCAGCGTCCACATTGATCCGGCATGCAATGCCTTTCTGGGCGATTGCTTCCGGCAATTCGGCATCAGTGTTGTCGCGCTGGAAGGCGACCCGGCTGCCGTTCTTCACCGGCAGAAATTCGAGGCTTGCGTGATCCGGTTGTATGATCCGGATGCTGACAAAATCCTGAAAGCCGCGCGCAATTCTCCTTCGAACCGCCGCATGGTGATCTATGGGATCGCCCGGAACACCGCCGAAGCCCTGCGCTATTCAAGCTACGGAATCAATGCCGTGCTGGATGAGCCTCTGGACCGCCAAAACGTGCTGAGGATCGTGCGCGCCACCCACCTCCTGGTGATCCATGAACTGCGCCGCTATGTCCGGATCCCGGTGGTTTCCCAGGCAGAAATTGAAACCGACTCCAACACCAACGCCCGGGTCACCACGGTTGAGATCAGCTCCGGAGGCCTGTCGGTCCGTTCCACTACACCTCTGCCCAAAACAGATACCGTACGCCTGCTTTTGAGCCTGCCTGGGCTGGAAAAGCTGAGTGTTCGCGCTTTTGTCTGCTGGTATCGCGAAAGCGACAAGGTCTACGGTCTTCGCTTCGATTCCAATGATGAGCGCCGGCTTAAGGTACGCGCCTGGATCGACCAATACCTGGAAATCGTGTAACCTTTGACCATCCCCAGCGTATAGCATCTGAGGCAGGACTCTATCTGCATGCAAACCATCGAACTCAACAAAGTCCGTAAGTGTTATGACCAGTTTGTGGCCGTCAATGACCTCTCCTTCGGTATCGAGCAGGGCCGTGTGTTTGGTCTGCTCGGCCCGAACGGCGCCGGCAAAACCAGCACCATCCGCATGATGATCGGCATTACCGTGCCCGACTCAGGCCAGATCAATCTCTTTGGCAAACCGTTCGCGCGCAAAGCGCTGAATAAGATCGGCTACCTGCCGGAAGAACGCGGCCTTTACAAGAAGATGAAGATCATTGACCAGCTGGTTTTTCTGGGCGAACTGCGCGGCATGACGAACGCTGCAAGCCGGCAAAAAGCGATGGATTGGTGCAAACGGCTGGAGATCGACGCCTGGGTTGAAAAAAAGGTGGAAGAGCTCTCCAAAGGCATGCAGCAGAAGATCCAATTCATTGCCTCTTTGCTGCACGATCCCGATTTCATCATCATGGATGAGCCATTCTTCGGCCTGGATCCGGTCAACGCCACCTTGCTCAAGGATGTAATGCTCGATCTGAAGAAGCAGGGCAAGACCATCCTGTTTTCGACCCATCGCATGGACCAGGTGGAGAAGCTGTGTGACAGCATTTGCCTGATCAATCGCGGCACGGCGGTGCTGCAGGGCGATCTGAAAACCATCAAGTCCCAGTACGGCAAGAACAATGTGCAGATCGAATACGAAGGCAACGGCGACTTTCTGGACAAGAATCCGCTGGTGAGCGCGTACAACAATTACGGCAATTACGTTGAAGTCCGGCTGGCGCCGGGCGCCGATGCCCAGCAACTGCTGCGCATGGTAGCCGACCGCTCGCGGGTGAACAAGTTTGAATTGATGGAACCTTCACTGGAAGAAATCTTTATCAACACGGTGGGCAAAACCGATGCATAACACCCTGATCATCGCCAAGCGTGAATACCTGGAGCGTGTGCGCCAGCGCTCGTTCGTCATCATGACGTTTTTCATCCCGCTCCTGGTGATTGGATCCTCGGTGCTTCCCGCCATGCTGGCGACGCGAGGATCGAATACGCCCAAGCACATTGTGGTGGTGGCAGCAGAACGCGGGACCGCGGAGGCGATCCGCAGCCGCATTGAGCAGCACCAGGACGAAGACCAGGCCGCCAGCCCGGCTCCAGGGGTGGACAAAAAGCGCGGGCTGCCCTCGACGCATTTCACCGTGGACGTAAGCACAGATCTTTCCGACGCGGCGCGCACCGGGCTTACACAAAAAGTGAGCCAGAAACAGCTGGACGGATTCCTGTGGGCCGCTCCCAGTGACATCTCCGCCAGAAAACTCACCTTCGTTACCCGCGACCTCTCCAGCCTGGTCGACAACGCCGTCCTGGGGCAGCAAGTGAGCGACGCTTTGCGTCGTGAGGCTTTGAAAAGCAAAGGCCTGAAAGAAGGCGACATCGACGCCGCCCTGGAGCCGGTGAATGTGGAAGCACAAAGCCCGCTGGGCAAGAACGCGCCCGACCCGCAAAAAATGGTGGTCGCGACGCTTACCATGGTCCTGGTGATGTACATGACCGTGCTGCTTTACGGCATCAACGTGATGCGCTCGATTCTCGAGGAAAAAACCTCGCGCATCATGGAGGTGATGCTCTCCACCGCAACGGCCAAGGAAATGATGGCGGGGAAAATTCTGGGTGTGGGTGCGGTTGGACTTACGCAGGTTGGCATCTGGGCTGCGGCGGCCGGCGTTTTTGCAATCTACGGCGTTGCCTCCACGGGCGCGATGAACGTGGTAAGGGACGTACTGAATCCAACGCTGCTCATCTACTTTGGCGTCTTTTTCCTGCTGGGCTACATTTTGTACAGCACCCTGTGCGCAGCGATCGGATCGATGGTGAATTCAGAACAGGAAGCGCAGCAGATGCAATTCCTGGTGATGATGCCAATGATCCTTTCCATCGTTTTCATCGTCAGCATTCTCCAGAATCCGAATTCAGGTATCGCCCTGTTTGGATCATTCTTCCCCTTCACTGCTCCTCTGGTGATGTTCACCCGCATCGCCGTTCAGGGGCAGGCGGGCGAGCTCTGGTGGCAGATCGCGCTCTCCATTGCCCTGATGATCGGTACGATTTATGCCATGGTCTGGCTCTGCGGGCGCATCTACCGCGTCGGCATCCTGATGTACGGCAAGAAGCCAACCCTGCCGGAAATCTTGAAGTGGATCAAGTACGCGTGATCAGACGTCTGGTCAGCGTTCTCCTGATTTGTGTGGTTGCGAGTAGCGCTTCCGTGCCGCCGTCCGCAGCGGACACAATGGCCAGGTTTTGTTTCCTGGATGCGCAAGGAGCGCGTACCGATAGCAGACTGCCTGCATCGAAAAAAATCGACGACCTAAATCTCTGGGAGGCGGAACCCGGTTGGGATACTGTGACCGTCATCTCAAGCTACCGGATCAAAACATTTCATCAGTCCAGCAAGAAAGCCGAGGTCGTGGTGGAATACAAGACCGAGGGCACATGGGCAATCACCGAATGGGAGGATCTCAACAAGACCGAGGTCGTCCACTTTGAGCTGGAATATAGCGGCCAGCATTGGAGCTTTCCTGCCAATGCTGAGCCGGTTCTCGTGAAAGCGAGACCACAATGGCGAATTATCGAGCCGGTATTGCAGCCCCATGTCTCCGTCACCTGGGCGCTTGCAAGAATGAAGAGGCAGATTGAGCGGGAAAAAGATCAGCAGGACAAAGATAAAGAGCTCAAAATCCTGCATCGACTTGAAACGATTGCGAAGTCCCACCCGGCTCGGCTGTAGCGCGAGCGCCATCGACCAGTGAACTCTGGCGGACGGATGCCAGGTGAAGCCAAATACTCATCGCCATAAAGATTAAAGCTACAATCAGAGCGTGAACCAGGTGGCCCAACCTGCAGTGGAGCGCGAATCAATTCGCTCTTTTTCTTTCAGTGACCGCATCAAGCTCGCGCTCATCTCCTGGGCCGGATTCCTGTTGATTCGCCTCATTGGTCCGACCCTGCGCTATCGCTCCAGGCTTGAGCCGGGTGTCCTGGGTGATGATCACGGACGGTCCCCGGCGACCATCTGGTGTTTCTGGCATCGCTGCGTCATTCCCGCCTCGTACCGCTTTCGCGGCAATAAGCTGGCGGTGATGACCAGCCGCAGTTTTGACGGCGAATACATCGCGCGGATCATCCAGAAGCTGGGCTATACCGCGGTTCGAGGTTCGAGCTCTCGCGGCGCGGTAGGCGCGATGTTCGGCATGCGCGAGCAGTTGGAGGCAGGCCACTCCGTGGTCTTCACCATCGACGGACCACGCGGACCCCGCTTTGTCGCCAAACCGGGGCCGGTTCTGCTGGCCAAGAAGACGGGTTTCGCCATCTCCTGCTTCTACGTTGCCGTGGAACGCGCCTGGATTCTGAACTCCTGGGACCGGATGATCATCCCCAAACCGTTCTCGCGCCCAATGATCTATGCCGCCACCCCGATCTCTGTCCCTGCCGATGCCAGCGATGAACAAATGACGGCGCTGCACCAGCAAATGCAGGAAGCTCTGGAAAGATGCCGTTTGAAAGCAGAGGAAGCGGTCGGCGGTAAGCCATCAGCGAGTACATAACACTCAACTGCAAGAACGCTTCACGTATACGTTCTGTGAAGGTCATGATGAGAGTATTTGCGATGCATCGAGTACTTCAGCGGTTTGCGGTCGTACTGATCACCACAATCTGCTTCTCTAGTGTCAGCTTTGGTGCTTGCTCGGGTCACTCGCACCAGACAAGCCTCGCTGGTTACGCGCTAAGTCCCGACGCATCACGCGTTGCCGCTATTGCAGACGACGGGACGTTGTTCTGGTGGGATGTCGCCAGTGGCAAGCGCACAGAGCTCATCGAGTGCTTCACCCCACAAGTGTTCGACCATCCCATTCTCTTCAGTCCAGATTCAAAGAGACTGGCTGTGGTCGTGAACGGGGCCGTTCATGTTTTTGATGTTTCCACCGGAAGCGTTGTGGCACGTCTGACCAGTATCGAGACAAAAGAAATCAACAACATCACTTACAGCGCAGATGGTCGGAGGCTGGCCGCTGGGAACGAGGAAGGGGCGGTCGTTTGGGACGTCAGCAACCAGTCTGAGTTGTTTGCTGTTGTGAAGGAACACAATCATAGAGCGCTTGCTCTAAACCATGACGGAAGCTCTCTGGCGCTGGCGGGGAGCGATGGGATAGAAATCTGGACCGTGGCGCTGCCCATGGTTGAGCCTAGGATCAGGCTGGCGAAAAAAAAGTCTGTCGAACGGCTGTTGTTTGTTGACGGAACGCAAGAGCTCGCCGCACTTGAGGCGACTCCGTTGCCGCCTGAGCCGAAGCAGACAATTCTAAAGTTCAAACGTGAGGTTGTGCTTTGGAACTATGTTACAGGCCAAAAGCTGAAAACATTCGAGGGTGACCCCGGAGAGCTACGCTTTCCTTTGGCCATCGGGGATCGAAATTCCTTGTTTGCTGTTGACTATCACGACCACCTTTTCGTCTGGAACATCGACTCAGGAAGACTCGCCGCGACATGGGAGACCCCAGCAGGCCATCTCAGCGGCGACGGAAAATCTCTGCTTCGTGAAACCGGCCAGCCCGGAAAACTCGATCTGTGGGAAATTGGTACGCCGGACGAACAATCACGGTCGCTCGTTTACAGGTCGCCTTTGTGTGGCGAACCCTTGAGCGGAAATGGCGCTGCGAAGCCGAAATTCCAACCCACCTTCATTGCGGACGGCGAAAGCGAAGAAGGCGCTCCTTTGGGCAGCTTCAACGTTCAGGGCTATGTAGCCCAGGACTGTACAACGGTGGGCGTTTCACGTTCAACCTTCAATTCGCCGGAGAGAGCGAAACGGGAATTCGACGGCCGGGCGGCTCACGCCGCGGAAATCCTTGAAACCGGACCACCTAGAGGTCTTTCGGCAGAGACCTTCTCTGGTCCCAGAATGGTGGTTCGCTTTGCCGGGCTGCACTCTGAGCCGGCGACATACGTTGTGATGTGGGTTAGAGGAGACTCCTTCGGTGAAATCAGCTCCTTATCGCTAGCAGCTGTTTTGGCGTTTGAAGAAGAGATGCTGACGAATCGCTAAAAGAGGCTCAGATCACGCCGCCCCAATCAATCTCGATGCCGTTGGGAATGAGCGCTGCCATACCGAGGTAAGCAGCACGAACTGCGGCAACAGACGCGCAACTCCATCGACGGCCTCTTCGATCTCGCGCCACTCTGCAGGGCCGAGATCCTTCAGCATGTCGCGATGATCCTTCACCGGCAGACCCGCCAGCAGCGCGCGCGCCCGGCGGTTTAGCTCTTCGGCTGCGGTGGCGAAGGCAGGATCGGCCAGCAGCCGCTTGCTGTCGAGCCAGGCAGAAGCCAGATAACTGGGAAAAGAAGACAACACTCGATAGAGGCTGATCACGCTCTTGGCGCCCGTGGTTTTCTTGATATCGGAATAGATAAGCCAGACGCGCAGCCCTGCCTCGCGTTCGTTGGGTATATGGACGCGCACCATCTGGGCCAGCGCCGCAACCTGCCGCAAGCGCGTCACTCTTCCCTTCTGCCCGCCGGAATAACCGCGCTGCATCAGCCGCGCAAACAAGCCGACCTGCGCCGTGGATCGCGCAAACAGGCCCACAATGCCGCCGATCACGCGAATATCGGCGTTGGAAAATTTGTCGGCGGCGAGAACGTTGGGCTGGTCAGAAAACTTCCAGCCACCGCTGACGGCGGCCGAATGCGCAATCTCCTGCATCGCATCGGTTGCACTTTCAAATTCCCGCGATCGCACCACATTCTCCAGGTCTTTCCAGACCAGTTTCAGATACTGGGGAACGCCGGCCGACAGCTTGAGAATTGTCGGGACAAAGGGAAGATCAAAACCGCCGCGGATATCCGCATAGATGCGGCGTAACTCGGGTGAGACCTCGTGTTCCTCATACGCGCGTGTCAGAGCCATGGTTGCTGCCTTTGAATCATTGGACGTTCAGGGCTGCTGCTCAGTTGCAAGGAATAAAAATAATCCCATCGGCCTCATAATGGCCCTTGTCGTTCAGCCTGGCCCACCGCTGGCCGGTGTTCCCTTCTGCCGGCATGAATCTCCCCCCGCCGCTTCTTCACTCTCCCCCTGAGGTTTTACCTAGACGTTCGAGTGGTCTAAAATAATTGCTCACCTAGAACTTCGAGTGGAGTCTAAAACGCCATGGGAAGAAACAAGCCGCCGTCAGGGCCGGAGATGTTGCAGGGAACGCTGGACATGCTGATTCTGCAGACTCTGATCACGGGCCCGGCTCACGGCCACACTATTGCTCACGTGATTGAACATTCGTCGCAGGACGTGCTGCAGGTGGAGCAGGGATCGCTGTATCCCGCGCTGCATCGCCTGGCAGAGCGCGGCTGGGTCAGCTCTTATTGGGGGACGAGCGAAAACAATCGCAAAGCAAAGTATTACAAATTGACAGCCAAAGGCCGCAAGCAGCTTCTGGCTGAAACCAGCCGCTGGCAACAGTTGGTGGAAGCGATCGGCCGCGTTATGGCGCGAGCCGCCGGGACTGGGGACAGGAGTTAAATGATGGGAATTCGGAGGTTCTTCGGACGAAAAAGCGAGGACCGTGATCTGGCACAGGAGATGGAAGCGCATCTGGCGCATCAGGTGGATGACAACCTGGCACGGGGCATGTCCGCCGAGGAAGCCCGCAGACAAGCTTATCTCAGGCTGGGGAACCCCCAGCGTCTGCGAGAACAAGTATGGCGGCAAAACAGCCTGGTCTTCTTGGAAAGCCTCTGGCAGGATCTGCGGTACGCGGTTCGCCGGTTGCGCGTGCACCCGGCTTTTACCACAGTAGGTGTGCTCACACTGGCATTGGGCGTCGGAGCGACCACGGCAATCTTCAGCGCCGTAAATCCGATTCTCTTTGCCTCTCTGCCCTACCCGCAGGCAGGGAGGATCATGGCAATCTGGGAGACGGCGAAAGAACGTCCGCGAATCAACGGCACGTTCGGCATGTATCAGGGTCTTCGAGACCGGAGCCGCTACTTTGAAACCATGGCTGTATTCAAGCCGTGGCAGCCCACCTTGACCGGCGACTATGAACCGGAACGGCTGGAAGGACAGCGGGTCAGCTCGAGCTACTTCAAGGTATTGGGCATAGCGCCCTTCATGGGAAATGACTTTCAGGCTTCCGACGATCGCCCCAATGGGCCGAATGTAGCGCTCCTCAGCGAATCACTGTGGCAGCGCCGTTTCGCCGGCGATCCCAAGATTATAGGCAAGCAGATCACGCTGAGCGGCCAGCTCTATTTGGTTATTGGGATTATGCCTCGCGATTTTGAAAACGTGCTCGCCCCAAAAGCTAAGCTGTGGTCTCTGCTTCAATATGATCTGTCGCTTGGTCCGGCTTGGGGGCATCATCTCGAAACAGTCGGCCGCCTAAAACCGGGCGTAAACCCGGCGCAGGCCGTCCAGGAGCTCAATGCAATAGGGCGGGAAGTGTTGACCGAGCAGCACCCACAAACCTATCCCCGGGAGGTGAGATTTCTGGTTTCTTCCCTGCAAAGCGACGTTACGAGCGGAGTGAAGCCGGCACTGCTGGCTGTGTTCGGCGCGGTATTTCTGGTGCTGATCATCGCCTGCGTGAACATCGCCAATCTCCTTCTGGGACGCAGTGTACAACGGCAATCGGAGTTTGCCATGCGGGCTGCACTGGGTGCTCCGGGCGGTCGCTTACTGCGCCAAGTACTTACGGAAAACCTTGTGCTCGCCATGGCTGGTGGAGTCGTCGGCGTCGGATTCGCCATGCTTGCTATCCGGCTTCTTGTGTCGATTAGCCCGGCAAACTTCCCGCGAGCAGGATCCATCGGGATGGATCGCACAGTCCTTGCTTTCGGACTGGGAATCACAACGTTAGCCGGCCTGGCCTTCGGACTAATGCCGGCATTGCAAGCGGCATGGAGCGAACCTCGTAAAGACCTCGGTGCCCGCTCTCGAGAAGTCACCGGCGGTCGTTCACCGATCCGAAGCGTGCTGGTGATTGGTGAGGTCGCAGTGGCCTTGGTGTTATTAATCGGCTCGGGCCTTCTCTTGCGTAGCCTGGAGCACCTGTTTGCTGTGGATGCAGGCTTTGACGCTGCCAACGTCCTAACCATGCAGATACAGACCGCGGGCCGCAAGTATGAAGAAAATGCGGCGGTCCATCGATTTTTCAACAATGTGCTTGCATCCGCCCTTGGTGTTCCCGGGGCAAGAGCGGCGGCTCTGACCAGCCAGGTTCCTTTGGGTGGAGAACTCGATGAATATGGGGCACGTTTTGAGGCAAATACGACCCAGCCCGCACAGACTTACAGCGTGTATCGTTATGCTGTTACTCCCGGCTACATCGCCACGATGGGCATTCCTCTTAAGAGCGGCCGTGAATTTAACCAGCGCGATATCGCCGGCGCTCCGCTGGTTGCCCTGATCAGCGAATCACTCGCGCGGGGCAGATTTTCCCAGAAGGACCCGATTGGACAAACGCTGCAACTGGGTCCGCAGGGGCCTTTTACGATTGTCGGGGTAGTGGGCGACGTAAAGCAGCTCTCCCTGGCTATGAACCAGGCGGATGCGGTTTACATTCCGATGGAGCAGTGGCAATTTGCCGATAACGCAATGTCTCTGATGGTGCGGACCAGGAGCAACGCAGCAGATCTGGCGCCCGCGATCCGTAGCGCGGTCTGGTCAGTCGACAAAAACCAGGCGATTGTTCGCGCCACTACGATGGAACAACTTGTAACCGAATCTGAAGCTGAACGGCACTTTGTCTTTCTTCTGTTTGAGTTCTTTGCCCTCACAGCGCTGGTGTTGGCCGCCGTAGGAATCTACGGAGTGTTGGCGGGCAGCGTTAGTGAACGCACACGCGAGATTGGGATACGCTCGGCGTTGGGAGCATCCAAAGGCATCGTTCTCCGGATGGTGATTCGGCAGGGCCTTTCGCTTACCGCGATCGGCGTTGCGCTTGGACTTGTCGCAGCAATATTCGCCAGCCAGCTTCTGATCACTCTGCTCTTTGGAGTATCGCGCTTCGATGTGGTCACTTATGTCGGTGTCGTGGCGCTCCTGGGCGGCGTATCGCTTATCGCTTGCTGGTTGCCGGCATGGCGGGCGGCAGGTGTCGATCCTGCCATTGCGCTGAAGGCGGAATGATATGACCTTCCGATGCCAAATTCGCGTGCCGATGCTCGAGAGCAATGCGGCATGCTGCAGTTTTTTGCATGTTCTTCCCGACGAGCCATGAGCAGGCGCGTCTTGAGATTTGATTACCCTGGTGGCTGTCCACATGGCATAAAGAATCCGTTAAGGATTCTCGCATCGAAGAATTCTCGATTATTTTTCTACGATCCCGCAACTCTGCTTTTTGGCCTGTGTTAAGGCACACTGCGTAACAAAACTTAATCTCCCCATTTAAATCTCTCCACCTGGGAGTCATTCAATGCGACGTACGATTTTCCTAGCCACACTTGCGGTTATTCTCGCCTCCGTTCTCATTGGCTGCGGAGGAGGAGGTTCCAACAACAATGTGACCTCATCTCAATCGGCCAGCGTTTTTGTCACCGGAGGTGACGCTCCTCTTCCATCAGTCCTTTCATTCAACGTAACGCTCAACAGCCTGAAACTGGATGGCACTACCGAGCTGCTGGCCTCGCCCACGACCGTGGATTTTGCGCGGCTTCTAGGTCTGCGCACCCTGCTGGGATTCAACACGGTACCGGCCGGGACATACCATAACCTCACGATCTCCATGTCCGATCCCAGCATCGGCTTTCTCGATCTGACCAGCACACCGCCTTCGGTTTCCACCATCACCGGCACGTTCAAGGACTCGGGCGGCAACAACGTTCCCAGCACTACGATCACCGTGGCGCTGACGAAACCGCTGACGGTATCGAGCAGCGGGCTTGCCGGGCTTCACTTTGATTTCAACCTGCGCAACTCGATTGCAGTGGACGGCACCGGACAGATCACCGGAGTGATCACTCCTGCGATCAAGGTAAAGCCGGTGGCACCGAGCGATCCTGACGCGGAAGTCAACGATCTTCGCGGCGGCCTGGCATCGGTGAATACGGCGGCAAATTCATTCGTGCTGCAGCGGATCGGCGGGCACAACATCACGATCGATGTGAATTCGAGCACCAATTTCAGCGGTAATTTCACGCTGGCCACGCTGCCGAATCCTTCGGTGATTGAGGTGGATGGCGATGTCCAGGCTGACGGCAGCATTCTGGCCGAGGCCGTCGAGGTTGTCAGCACGGAGAAGGCGTTTGTCTCCGGACGGATTGTGGCGGTGAATCCCACGTCGGGCCCGGTGCAGACGGTAACGCTGCTGGTGGGCGAGGAATTGCCGGATGTCCCCGGAGTTCCTGTCGGCACCATCACCACGATCGACGTGAGCCAGGTAACCAACTACAGCATCCGCCTGCTGGATAATTGGCTCACCAGCTTTGTGTTCAACAACACCACGCTGGTACCGGGGCAGCGGATCGCCGTGGGCGGCTCAATCGACTCCGCCACCAATACGTTTGTGCCGGCACATATCATCCTTCGCCGGCAGGGCGTGGTAGGCGATCTGGTATTGAACAGCGTGGTGATCAACAACGGAAATGCCGGAGCGTTCCAGCTGCAGAACAATCACATGCTTGGCTATGTTCTGGGCGCACCGCTTTCAGTGGAGACCTCAAACAGTACGAAGTTCACCAACCTGAACGGACTCGCCGATATACAGAGCGGCGGGAGCATGAGCCTGCCGACCTATGGCCTGATCCTGAAAGATCCAGTCAGCGGAAATCCGACGATGTACGCGCATCGGGTAATCCTGCTGCAGTAGCGTATACCAGCATTAATCAAAAAGGGCAGGCGATCCATACCGGATCGCCTGCTTTTTGCATTCGAAAAATCTAAGCGGAATTTGGCTCTTGAAACTCTACTCAATTACCAAATGACCCGATTACCAATGTCGTTACGCCCGATTGAAGTTCTCTTCGTGCTCATCCTCTGCGCCGTGGCGGCGGAGAATGTTCGGCAGGTTCTGAGAAAACGCGGAGCGCGGCATCACCACATCACAGCCGGCTTCCTGGGCTTTCATTTTCAGATCGCCCTGAACGTGCGAGACAAAGCCGACAATCGAAGTGCTCTTCTTGTATTTGGAGCGCATCTTGGCAATCACCGGCAGCGGCTTGATGCCGTTGCTGTTCAGATCAACAATGATGAGCGAAGGCTTCTCCTCGGCGTTCTCTGTCTTCTCAGCAATATCTTTGTCGGTCTTAACGAACTCGACCTTCACGTTGAGTTTGCGCGAGATCTCCTGGATCTTGGCAACAAAGAAAAGGTCTTCTACGAAGGCGAAGATCCGGGTGGGAGCGTCTTCCCGCTGGGTGAGGGGCTCCATATTGGGAACGGCCTGGGCGCCATTGTGGAAGCGCGAACCCTGCTGGCCGGCGCCGTTGCCCTGATTCCGGTAGCTATGGTCCATGGGGCCGACAAAAGCAGATCCGCCACGGCGTTGGCCGCGATTACCCCGGTTTTGCCGGTTTTGGCCACCCTGTCCACCGTGACTACTGGGTCCGTTCTGGCTGCGGTTCTGGCCTCCAAAATTACGTCTGCGGCGCCGCGACTTACGGTTGTTGCGCGGTTGCTGCGGCTGGTTCATTCCTTCATTCATTCTTATACCTGTGAGCTATTGGTCTATCTTGCCGGATGTCCAAGGGGTGACCTGATATGAACGTATGTTACAAGGGTCTGGTTGGACGTCTTTCGGCTAAATTATTGGAAAAATCTTCGTTTGTATCAGCGCTCTTAGTCTTTGCGCGAAACGCCGCACCGGAACGGGCGGCCACTGAAGACAAAACGATGTTACCACGAACGAACGCCGGTGCAAGCAAAAACTTGTAAATTTCCATCTCGAAGGTCAGTGCAGGATCAGGCCAACATAACCCAGAGATGGTGGGCGCTATAGGATTCGAACCTATGACTTCCACCGTGTGAAGATGGCACTCTACCGCTGAGTTAAGCGCCCGTTGCGCCTGGCTCCCGCTGCCTTGAGTGAAGATTTATTCTATCAGAACCACTCCGGCCGCACCGGGTACGCCGCTCTCGCCGCCAAACTGCGCCTGCCTTCCGCATGCAGTGGCTGGGCGCCGCCGCTCACTTGTATTGTATTCTTCGGTGTGTAAGTCTGTCGCCAGCCGCGTCTCGAAGACGCCACGGCGCAGCGCCAGTTGGCTGCTGCCGTGACGTTGGAGTTCTTTGCGGCGACCGGCCGGCCTATTTCGTTGCAACCTCGGGGGCCGGTACGAAAAAGATCTCTCGCACCTCGATCGGCCCACTGCACGCTTTGGCGCCCTTGCGCGCCCAAGCAAGCGCCTCGTCTATGTCAGCACATTCCAGTATCCATAGACCGCCCACGTGCTCTTTGGTCTCCAGGTAAGGTCCGTCGGTAACCAGCAGCTCACCGTTGGGCTTCACCCGCAGTGTCTGGGCCGGGCCCAGGCCGCCGGCGAACTTTCTGACGCCAGCAGCGATCATTTCGCGATTGAGCGCGTGAATCTCCTCCGCCATCGCTTCGGTCACTGTGGAGGGGTCGAAATCGTCGGGGAGGTAACCAGAAATCAGAAATTGCGGCATGTCGCTTCTCCTAAAGTGGTCTTCAGCCGGGCTTGTTGCCCCGCCTTCACTATAACGACGAACGGCGAGCCCGGAATTCGACAAATTGTCTAGAAAAATTTTAGTCCTTATGTTTGAGTCGCGGTGTTGCTATTCTCGCCTGCCTGCAGCCCTGGCGCGTTTTACCTACCCCCCACATTTCCCCTGTGTCTGGCCTCCATGCCGCTCCTGCATTTTGGGCTACCCGGCACATGAATTGGCGGTGACAAAGCTTGTGGAGCCCGGTGTCCGGAATTGCTCATGGAGCACGGGAGAGTCAGAAACAACCGAACAGTGGTGTCTCCTCTCAACGAGCCCGGGGCGAAATAGTTAGTAGAATGAGCCACCCAGGGCCGCCCAAACGCGTGTTTTCTCGAGCCATGCGGGTTGTTACGAAAGTGGTATTCATGGGTGTTCCTGGGTCCCGTCAAACCCAGGAAAACTAGGGGGATGCGCGAAATCCGGCCATGGAATAAACTCTTAGTTCGGGGCTCCTGACGGCCCTCCCGAAAACCCGCAACTTTTTGTGATCCAAAGGGTTTAAGGGGGTGTGAGCAGCGTGGCCTTAAAATCGGGGTTGTTCATGCCCACAGCTACCGGCAGGATGCAGGGTATTCCGGAGATGGCAGCTAGCCACGTTCCTTACGATTCGCTCACCGATGCGGAGGTAATGCTCCGCGCCGGCACAGATGACGACGCGGCCTACGAGTATTTGGTCAACAAGTATCACCGGCCGATGATCGCCTTCATGTACCGCATGTGTCGCAACCAGGCGCTTGCGGAAGAGCTGGCGCAGGAGGTTTTTCTGCGCGTCTATCGTTCGCGCAAGAGCTATGCGGCGGAGGCCAAGTTTACGACCTGGCTCTACCGCATCGCCACCAACCTGGCCGTGAACCACGCGCGCGACCATAAGGTCGAGCGCAGCGGCAAGATGGTAAGCCTGGACGAGCCGGACGAAGAAACCGGCACGACCCTGGATGTGCCCGATCCCACGCTGAATGTGGAACAGAACATTCTGCGCCGGGAACGGCTTCAGGCCATCAAGAAGCACGTATTGGCGTTGCCGGAAAAACAGCGCGCCGCGGTCTTAATGCATAAGTATCAGGGAATGGATTACAAGGAAATCGCGGATGTGCTCAAGCTGAGCGAGTCCGCCACTAAGTCTCTGTTGTTTCGCGCGTATGAAACATTGCGCGAACGGCTCAAGGAATTTGTATGAACTGCCAGGATGTACGGGAAAATTTGATCGAGCTGCTCACCGGTGGTCAGGCCGACCCGCAGGTGACTGCTCATGTAAGCCAGTGCAACGCCTGCACTGCGGAGCTCGACTCCATGCAGAAAACCATGGCGTTGCTGGACGAATGGGAGGCTCCGGAGCCTTCTCCTTACTTTCTTACGCGATTGCGGGCGCACGTGAAGGAAGAGCGGGAGAAGGCCCCAGCATCCAGATGGGTTGCGTGGCTGCGCCGGCCGGTGCTGGCCGTTTCGCTGGCCACCATGCTGGCTGCAGGCGGATTGGTGTATCGCCTGGTGGATGTAACGCATCAGAAGCAGGGCCCTGATGGGCCGCCGCAGGTTGGGACCGCTGTTGCCGACATCGATTCACTGGACAAAAACCACGACCTATTGATTGATACTGATCTGGTGAACGAATTGACGGGTGCACCGTCAGATGATGTAGCTGAGCCGTAGAAATTCTGCTCGGGGGAGCAAAATTGTGACTGGGGCCACAGTAACTACAATCCTGCTTTTTTCAGGGATGCTGACCGTCTCTGTGCCGCCGCACGTCGATACCCACGCGGCGAGCAGGGTGCCGATCGCTGCCTTGCAAGGGGGCCAGGGGCAGAAGAACCCCAACGCGGGCAATCGTGCCGGGCAAAAAGGCGGGCGCAAGATGGGCGACTGGCTCCAGGCCCACAAGAATCTGCCGCCCGACCAGCAAATGAAAGCTCTGGAGAATGATCCATTCTTCAAGCGGATGCCTCCTGAGCGGCAAAACGAAGTCCGCGAACGCCTGAAAAAATTCAACAATCTGACACCGCAGCAGCGTGAACAGGCGCTGCAACGTATGGAGTTCCTGGCCAAGCTGACGCCGCAGCAACGTGAACAGCTGCGCAACGCCAACCAGCAGCTCAAGGGCTTGCCTCAAGACCGTCAGGTTGCCGTCCACAAAGCCGTCCGTCACCTGCGCCAGATGCCTCCTGACGAACGCAAACAGGTACTGGAATCAGACCGCTTCAAGGGCACATTCTCTGATCAGGAACAGAAGCTGATTGGTCAGCTGGCAGAGATGAATCCGCCGGAAGGCGGAACGGCGCAGAACCCGGAGCCGAAATAATCGACAAGCTCAGGGTCGGGACTTCGGAAAAATCAGTTCATCAACGCCATCGACCTTCGCAATGACAGCGCCGTCTGGCGGATCTCGTCGGCGTCGGAAGCGTCAGGCGACATCTTCACATATTCCTCAAAGTCGTTGAGCGCGCCGCGATAGTCATTGATGTTGTAGCGAAGCACCGCACGCTGCTTCACGTCTTCGGGCGATCGGGGATAGATGACCAGGATCAGATCCACCACCTGCAGAGCATCGCGGAAATCGCGCCGGGAAAGATAGATGGAGCGGAGGTTGTTGAGCATGCGCGTGAGCATCTGCCGTCGGGTGACGGGCAACAGAAATTCCGGCTGCAGGGTAAGCTGGCCGGAATAGATGTCTTTGAGCTTTTCCCGGCAGTCCTCTTCGGTGACGATCGAGCCCCGTTCAAAAGCATCGATCAAGATCGACCGGCCATCCACGTCATAGTGCTTCAGCAGAAAATGTCCGGGCATGCCCACGCCGAACAGCGGAAAGCCGACACGGCGGCCAACTTCCATATAGACCAGCGCCAGGGTGATAGGAATGCCGAGCCGGCGATCGAGCACGTCATGGAGAAATGAGTTGCGTGGATTGTAGTAGTCCACGGTGTTGCCGCGGAACATCTCCTCCTGGAACAACACTTCATTCAAGACCGCGATCACGTGCGGGGGATCATCAGGATCCTGTATTCTGGCCCCGGCGCGCTGTGCCAGCTCCTCCACCCGGCGGACATAGCGCTCGATATCGAGTTGGGGGTCTTCGATGCGGGCAAAGGTGAGAGCGGCCCGCAGCACATCGACGTGTTCGTCTTCAACGTCAGAACGCACGAGCATGGCGAACGCTTGCGTGAGATCGGTACCTGGCTTGGACGCCACACTAAAATTGTAGCTGATTCACGCGGCTATTTCGCCGCACCGGCGTGATTTCCGGCAGGCCATATTCGATGCGGCAGAAGATAGGTGAAGCCGGCAAAGCCCGCCCACTGCGAAGATGTGCTGGTCAGTCCGCGATTGAAGCCCGCATCAACCACCAGGTTGCGGCGCACGGGATAAGAAATAGCCCACAGGTTTCCCACAGCATTGCCCTGCTGAAATGGCTGCGTGAAATGCCACAGCTCTCCCGCGATGGTGAACTTCTTCAGGGCATGCGAGACCGAAATCGTCTGGCCGAATTGGGCGCGGCCCACCTGGTTCTCAAGCTGCTCGTTGAAGAAGCCGTTCAGATCAAAGTGGAAGCCGGCAAGATCGTCGCTGATCAGCAACAACAGGCTGTGTTCGGGGGTGCCGATATCGAGATCCGGAGCCGAGCCCTGGTAGGCATGCTTGAAATAGCTGAACGCAACCGTCGGACGGTTCTCACGGCCTGCCAGCACGACGCCCTGGGCCCCCACAAGGACATCGCCGGGGTTGAACTCCTTGACTGGGCCCAGACCGCTGTGGACGACAGGCTCGCTGGTCACGAGAAATTGCAGGCGCGGGTGGACAGTGAGTTTGGTTGTCTGTTCGAAGGCGAGGCGGCTGGAAAAACTGGATGAATCCGCGGCATAGAGAAGTCCATTTTCAAATTGCAGATAGCCGACCGGCGTAAGCGTTGCCGGCGTGGCTACAGTAGGACGGGCCGGATTCGCGTCAGGAACTTCGTGGCTGTCTTTTGCAGCCATATTGTCCGGCTTCGATTGGGCAATCGCATGAATCGCAAGAAAGAGCACCAGAAAAACGAAACACAACCAAAGAAAAACCCGCGGCATGGCAGAAGAAGCAATCCGGAGTCGATTTTTCATGCCACCTCAGCAGAGCAGGTATTTTCGATCCTACACCGGGAGCACGAGTGCCTCCTTAATGCCTTTCTGCAGGAATAACGGGGCACCCAAACACAAACACAAATGCAATTTAGCGGCTTGAATGACTATAACCGCATCGGCGAGAATTTATTCCGATGATTTTGCTAAAAGGGGAAAGCAGGCTGGAATTCCTGAATCCCAGCCTGTCGCAAGTCTAAAAGTGAAATCCCAGCTGCGCCGAATATGAGCGCGGCGAAACGAAATGGGTTCCACTGAAAGTTGAGAGGAAGTTAAAGAGCGCGGTCTTGTTGGTGATGTTGATGGCGCTCAGCTGCAGGCTCCACTTGTAACGGTCGCCGTGCAAGAGATTGTCATGCCCCACGGCCAGATCAAAGAGGTTGCGCGATGCAATTCGCGGCGGGTTGTGATCGTCATTTTCGGTTCCCGGCGCCGGAATGGAGATACGGGTCGAACCAAATTGTGAGGGCGTACAGCTGGTCAGCGGAGAACTCAGCGTGGGGAAGACATTGCCGCAGAACAATCCCGCCTGGAGCTGCTGGTCAGCGCTCAGGCCGGTCAGATCGACCGGCGTTGTTGTGTCGGTGGCAAAAGGGACTGCGCCCGCGACCAGTCCGCTGTCATATCGCCAGTTGAAACCCATCCATGGACCGCGCTTACCTGCCTGGTATTGCAGGTGTGCTGTCTGATTGAAAGCTTCGTCGTGGTCAATGCGGAATGCTCCAATCGCGGCAGGCGCAGCGCCGGCACCGCCAAGCTGTGGCGTGAAGAAGCGCGAAGCAACGCTGGAGAAGACAACCAGCGCCGAAAAGCCGTGAAAGTTCGGCACGCTCACCCGGCCGGCGACTCCTGGAATCTTGGAGTTGTGCCATTCGATGGGGAAAGTGAGCGGCGTGCTGCCGAAGACCCCAAAATCATAGGCGTTGTGCGTGTATTTCCAGACGTACTCGCCGGAAAAGACGAGGTATTTTCCAAATGCCTGTTGCAGGCCGGCGTGAAATTCATTGCGCCAGCCGGGAGAAAACGGCGTGGCAGCGTTTGACACGCAGACCAAGAGCGGATTGAGGACCGGATTGGCGCAACCGGTGCTGGAAAGAATCAGGTTCTCATTGAACGGGGTTTCCAGAAGCCGGGCATAGGAAGCGCGGAGGACAGTATTGGTCTTCTTGATGTTGTAAGCAAGGCCGATGCGAGGCTCAGCTTCACCGTGGGAGACAAAGCCGTTGTACACATCCCCGCGCATGCCCAGGTTGAAAGTCCAGTCGCCCGCGGTGATTGCATCCTGCACGTAGAGAGAAAGCAGTTTGATGTCCGCATGTCCGTTGAATGGGAACAGACTGCCCCCGCGAGTCAGGTCAACCGGGAGCAGGAGACTGTTGAAACCCGGGTTCGCCGAGCCGCCAGGATTCTGCGCTCCGCCGCATTGTGCGGTGGACGTGATCCCAGGGTTGGTATTGACACTCCCGTCGGAATTTAGGCATACGGCGTTCAAAGTCGGATCAACAATGCCAAAATGATCATTCTCAGTGAGAAAGGTCTGCTGGTATGTCGCGCCGGCTTTGAAGTTGTGCATGCCTTTCGAATAAGAGATGTCAGAACGGACTCCCGTATTGGTCAGCCTGCGATCCTGGGCCAGTGTTTCCTGCTGAAGATCCGAAGCAAAATCGGCAAAGGGATTTCCGCTGGGGTAATAGTTGAACTGGTCGTGGCGAACAAACGCTCCCAACGTGAGAACTGTATCGGCGTTAATCAAGTGCGTCCACGAAGGCGCAATGTTGAAGGTCCTGATCTGTGAGCGCTGATCAGACGGACCAACAGGGAGCCCGTCTGGCCCCAGACCTCCATTATTGACCACCACACCGGACCAGGCGGTCGCATCCTGAGCGTCAAAGCTATTCGGGGTCTGGAACCAGGAACGTGTGAGTCCCAGATTCAGATGGAGAGAATCAGCCTGGGAGAGCTGAAAGTCCAGCCGGTTAAAGATATTTTCTTCATTCCCTTTGTCGTGTATGGCAGTGAATTCCGGCGTATCAAGAAAGCGTCCGCTGTTCAATCCGCTGACAGAGATAAAGTTGCCCCACCTCTGACCGCCATAAGCGAGATTAAATCCCAGGTTCGATGTGCCAAAGCTGCCGTAGGTAGCTGTGACTGCACCGTGAGGCGTGGTTTCGCCGAGGCCGGAGCGCGTCGTCACGTTGATCACCACACTCGACTTCTCTCCAAATTCCGCCGGAGGCGCGCCGGAAATCACCTCTAACGATTGAACGGAGTCGATCGGAATCTGATTGGAGAAGATCTTGCTCTGCTGATCGGTGATGGGCTGGCCGTCGACGGAGAAAGAGTTCTCCGCGTGATCGCCCATGCCGTGGAAAAGCCCATTCGAATCCGCCGCAATGCCGGGCGAGGCCATGGTAACCAGCGAACTGATCGAGGATGAAGTACTCTCCAGCGGAATCTTGTCGAAAAGGCCGCGATCCACGTCCGTATGGAAAGTAGTGTCAGCTTCGATCAGATCAGTGGCGCCGGCTTCCACGGTAACCGTCTCCGAGGCTCCGGTGATCTTTAAACCGATCGTGAGATTTACCGGAACGATGGAGCGTACATCAACGTCCTGCGAATACGCCGCAAAACCTTTGCCGTCGACCGTGAGGTGATACTGGTTAAAGGGCACGTTGGGAAAACCGAACCGGCCTGCTCCATCGCTGGTGACGGTGCGGTCATAGCCGCTGACGGGGTTATGGATTTGAACTTTAGCACCAGCTACAACGGCATTGCTTGGATCAGTTACTACGCCCTGAATGGTCCCCGAGCTGCCGGAAGTCTGGGCGTCAGCCGTGTAGCAGAACAGAAAAATCACGCTGATGAAAATGAGCGAAGATGCCCATAAAAGGGCCTTCATAGAGATACGCATAGCTCCTCCAAGTGCTTGGTGAATGAAGAGTGTCGGCCTTTATTGAATTGGAGAAAAAGCTACGCGATGGGAGGAGGACGGGATGAATACGGCGATGAATGCAGATCGGTCTTACGATCGATTGCCAGCAGCAGGCTCAGGAAACCAGTCTGCTGGAACGTGACATTAGTGTGACATAACCCGGTCACACGCGCGGCTGAATGCAACAGCGGGCACATGGAACAGTGCCGGGCGTCTTTTTCCAACCCGTCAAGGTGGAAATGCAACGCCTGTGCCGCGGCTGAACCCAGCACCAGCACCAGGCAGGCGATAACCAGCCAGGGCGGGATCCAACGAGCGATGTTGCCTTGTTTTAGTTTCATAACGATAAAAACCTGTCTTGCCGGTGCGCCTTTCGGCGCAACCCCGTTTTCATCACACCTGCAGAACGTCTCCTTCACGCGCCACGGTCCGGTAAAGAACCGGGTTGATGAAGAAACCGAGAAAGAGTCGCGATACCAGGCCGGCCACAATCACGATGGCAAAGGGCTTCTGCGTATCTGATCCGATTCCCGTAGAGAGCGCGGCCGGCAGTAAGCCGAGGCAGGCCACCAGAGCGGTCATCATGATGGGCCGCAGGCGCAGCAGCGCAGCTTCGCGCGTGGCCGTGCCTATATCCATGCCTTCAAGGCGCAATTTGTTGATGTAGGAAATCAGGATCACACCGGTTTCTACTGAAACGCCCATCAATGCCAGCAAACCGAGCACGGAGGAAACGCTGAACGGGGTCCCGGTGAGCTTGAGCGCGATCAGCGCGCCCACCGGCTCGGTCATTATCACGTCGAGCGCGATGACCAGTGGGAACTTGAAGTTGCCGTAGAGAGCAAACAGGATAAAGAAGATCAGCAGAACGGCCAGCGGTCCTACGATCATGAGCTGCTGCTTCGCGGCCAGGAACTGATCATATTCTCCGCCCCAGGCAATGCGGTAGCCGGCTGGGAGTGAGACATTCTTTTTTACCGCAGCCTGGCCGTCTTCCACGGCTCGCTGCAGATCGCGATGCTCAATGCTGTACTGCACGCCGATATAACGCGAGTTGTTCTCACGGTAAATAAAAGACGCGCCGTTGCCCTGCTTGATTTCCGCCATCTGGCTGATGGGAATCTGCTGGCCGTCAGGAGTGCCCACCAGCAGATTGCCGATCTCGGTTGCGCTGCTGCGGAACTGCGGCTGCATGCGTACGACCAAATCAAAGAGTTTCTCTCCCTGGACAACCTGGGTGGCAGCTTGGCCGCCCACGGCCGCCTGGATCACGGCTTCCACGTCGGCCACGTTGATTCCATAGCGCGCAATCTTGGCGCGGTCTACATTGATGTTCAGACTGGGCTGGCCCAACTCGTGCACTACGGTCAGGTCGGTAAAACCTTGTACGGACTCAAGCGTCTTTTTGATCTCCACGGCCTTCTTTTCCAGCACATCAAGGTCGGGACCGTAAATCTTTACCGCCAGCGAACTCTTCAAGCCGGTGAGAGCTTCGTCTACCGCGTCCTCGGCCGGTTGCGTGTAGTTAAAAATAATGCCGGGAAACGCTTCGAGGCGTTTGTCGATGGCCGCGATCAACTTCTCCTTGGTATCGAGTTTGCCTTTCCAGGAAGGATCGTCGTACGGCTTCAGGCCGACATAGAATTCGGCGTTGAAAAAACCGGTGGGGTCGGTGCCGTCGTCAGGCCGGCCATGTTCGGAGCCAACCACGGTGACCTGAGGATAGGAGATCAGGATATCGCGAATCTGCGGGACAATCTTGCTCGATTCTTCAAACGATATGGTATAGGGCATGGTGGCACGGACCCAGAGCGCGCCTTCATCGAGGTGCGGCATGAATTCGCCGCCAATAAACGGGACCAGAGAGAGCGCGCCGATGAAAATCAGCACACCGATCGCGAGCGTCAACCGGCGATTCGCCAGGCACCAGTCGAGCTGCCGGGTATACAGCTTCTTGATCCAGTCAAAAACGCGGTTTGCCGGCTCTTTGACGCCGCCCTTGAACCAGTAGGACGCGAGCACGGGAACAAAAGTGAGAGTGAGAATCAACGCGCCGATCAGGGCAAACGACATGGTGTCTGCCATAGGGTGGAAGAGCTTGCCGGAAGGACCGCTCAGCGCATAAATCGGAAGATAGCCGGCGATGATGACAGCCACTGAATAAAAAATGGGACGATCAACGTCCTTGGCGGCAGCCAGAATGACTTCGTTCAGTTTGTAAGGCTGTCCCTGGCGCAGAGCCAGCTCGCGGTAGATGTTCTCCACCATGACCACGGTGCCGTCAATAATGATTCCGAAATCAATGGCCCCAATCGACAAGAGGTTGGCGGAGACATCGTGCGCGTGCAGAACAATAAAAGCGAACAACAAACTCAGCGGAATAGTAAGCGCCACAATCACGGCGGCGCGAACGCTGACCAGGAAAGAGAGCAGGACAACCAGCACCAGGATCATGCCGCGGAAAAGATTGGCTTCAACCGTGCGTGTAGTTACCTGCACCAGTTCGCTGCGATCGTAAAAAGGACGTATCTTGACGTCGTGCGGCAGTACGGAGTTATTCAGGTCCTCCGTTTTCTTTTCTACATCTTTGAGCACGTTTTGCGTCTGCTCATTACGCCGCATCAGGATCACGCCTTCCACGGCATCGTTTTGGTTCGACTTGTGGGTCTGGAAGCCGAACGATCCCAGCCGGGGCGCATTGCCAATGGTCACCTCCCCGACGTCCCGAATGCGGATGGGAGTTCCCTTGTTGCTGGCCACAACAATATCGCCGATGTCGGCCGTATCCTGCACCAAACCCAGGCCGCGAACGTAATAGAACTGTCCGCCCTGGGAGTAAAAACCTCCTCCGGCGTTGGCGTTATTCACTGTAAGCGCCTGGATCACCTGTGGAACCGTCAGGTGGTATCCGTAGAGCCGGGCTGGATCGAGCAGCACCTGATACTGCATGACTGTGCCGCCCAGGCCGGAATCGTCCGCCACGCCCGGAACAGATTTGTAAGCGCGCTCGACAACCCAATCTTCAATGGTCTTCAATTCCTGCGGAGTGCGGTCAGGGCTTTCCAGCACGTAGCGATAGACCAGACCGCTGGGACTGAACAGCGGGGCCATGCTGGGCGTGACGCCGGAAGGAAGCTGGGCGTCACCGATCCTCTGAAAGATCTGCTGGCGTGCGAAATAGTCGTCTGTGCCCTCATCAAAGGTCAGACGAATATCGGAAAGGCCGTACAAGGAAATGGAGCGCATCACCTCCATCTTGGGCGCGCCGGACATTTCCACTTCCAGCGGAAGCGTGATGAGCCGTTCGACCTCTTCGGCCGCGTGCCCGGGCCACTGTGTGATGAGTTCAACCGTGGGCGGCGCCAGATCGGGATAGGCATCTACCGGCATCCGTTTGAAGGAAATAACGCCGGCAATCACCAGCAAAGCGGTCAGCATCAGCACCAGAAAGCGCTGCCGCAACGCCATTTGTACAAGCTTATGTATCATTTGTTTTTGTCGCTTCGCTCTAAAACTCTAAAGAGCGATCCGCCTTCTCGCTTTCTTCTGCTCCCGCTAACTGCCTGCTCGGCCTGCAGTTACTGTGAACTGGCAAACTGTAAGAACAGACTGCCATCGCCCGCTACCTGTTCTCCGGGTTGCAGCCCGCTCACGATCTGCGTTTTACCGTCGCTGCTTTGTCCCAGCTTCACAGGACGCCGAGTAAACTGGCCCGCGCCTGTGACTACGTATAAAAACGGCTCATTCTCTGCGTCGCGAAGAACCGCGGAGTCAGGAACCAGCAATGCGTCATCGATCTTTCCTGCCACCACCGTGGCCGTCACGTACATATCTTTTTTCAGGCGGCCGGATGGGTTCGCGGTATCGATTCGCGCCTGCAGAGTCCGCGAAGTGGGATCGAGAGCGGCACCCATGAACGAAATGCGCCCGTGAAACACATCGGAATACGCGTCAGTCTTGATGGTGACGGGATCGCCCACGTGGACATAAGCGAGCTGGTTCTCATAAACATTGGCCAGCACCCAGACCGTGCTCATATTGGAAATGGTGAAGCATTGCGTCTGGCCGGCCTGCAGCACCTGACCCGGCGAGCAGAGCCGCTCCACGGCTTCGCCCGGGATGGGCGCCAGCAACGGCACTTCCGGCGAAGTAGGATTCTCGATGAGCGTGTCGGGGCGAGGAATGCCCAGAATCTTCAGCGACTGCTCCGCCGCGGTCTGATCGGCTTGCGCCTGTATCTCTGCCGATTCGGCGGCCTGTAAATCGCGCTCCGCGATCGCGTGGTGAGCGTAGAGATCCTGCGAACGCAGATAGTTCTTGTGCGCCAGGGAGTGCGCATCGCGCGCTTTCAGGTAGTTTGCACGAAGCTGGGAATAATCCGGGCTGCTGACGTACAACATCGGCTGTTCTTTTTTCACGTGCTGGCCCGGCGAAACAATAATCCGGCTGACGGGACCGCTGACCTGGCTGATGACCGGAGTGGTAAGAAAGCTGTTATAGGCAACGGCCCCAGTGAGACGCAGTACCCGCGGCCAGCTGGTCGGTTGGACTGTGATTACCTGGATATGAGAAGCCTGCTCTTTGGGAACGGTGATCAGCTCGGCCTTGCCATCGGCGTCCTTGGAGTAGGCCTTGGCTGGATCGCCGCTCGAACAGGCCGCCAATGACAGGGCGAGAGCAACGGGCAGAAGCACTAGCGCGTGCGAAAGCCGGGCTAAGCGTTGTTGGTGAAAGTAAGTCATGGCAAACTCCTGGTTCCGGTTGCCTGCCGCAGCTGCTCCACACTGAGCATGTACGCCGCCAACGCCTGGCGGTACGCGAGTTGAGTAGATCGATAACTGCGTTCGGCATCGAGAAAATCAAGCAATGTAGCCGCGCCTCCCTTGTAGGCGTACTGGCTGATGTCGCGCGAATCCTGGGCCTGCTTCAGATACCCGGACACGTAAAGCTTCACCACGTCCTGGTTTGAAGCAGCTGCCTCGTAGGCATTGGTAACGTCGGTCATGACCGTGTCTTCAGTGGCCTTCTCGGTGAGCTCTGCCTGAGTCAAGGCAAACCGCGTGCGCGCGATCTCACCCTGATTGCGATCAAACAAAGGCAAAGGCACGCTGAAAAAGAACGACGCCGAGCTCGCACCGGATACGTGCGAGTAGCTGGCTGTGGCATTGAAATCAACCTTGCCGTTGGCTTTGGCGAGGGAAATCTGGCTGTTGGCAGCCGTCACGCCCTTGTGGGCTGCGTTGAGGTCAGGGCGCGTGGCCAATGCTTTGGCTTGCAGGTCAGGAAGAGAGGCGATCAGGGGTTCATAGGCCAGATCTCCGGCGCAATCGTAATCGTGAGGCACGCTAGCGTAGCCAATGAGCTGCCGCAGGGTTCCCAGAGCCTGGACCTTCGCCACCCGCGCGGAACTCACATCGGTCTGGAACTGCAGCAGTTGCAGCTTGATTTTCAGGTAGTCGCCTTCGCTGATATCGCCAGCGCGGTACCGTTGCTCGCTGATATTGACGGTTTCCTGAAAGCTGTTCAGGTCTTCCAACGCAAACTGAAGGGTGGAATTCGCGAGGAGAACGTTGATGAACTGCTGGGCTACGTTGAAGGTCAGTGTGCGCTCGGTATCGGCGATCTGGGCAGTGGTAACGGCCGTGGTGTCGCGCGCGGCCTGGAGGCGGTTCTGGCGTTTGTGCCCGCGTTCGAACAGATAGCCGACCCCGATATCGAACTGCTGCAGCTGGTCCAGGTTGTCGGCAGAAAAATCACCGCTAAATAACGGCAGGAACTGCGAGTCCCACTGCAGGGTTGGATTCGGCCGCAGGTTGGCGGTGATCTCCTGCGCCTGGTTTTGCTGGATCTGCGTCCGCGCCGCCCTGATGGTGGGGCTGTTGGCCAGCGCCAGGTTGATAGCCTGCTCCAGCGTGATCTGCGCAGCTGGGGGACGATCCGGCCGTTGCGGATTCGTCGCCGAGGGCGCAGACCGGCCCCCTTGCGACGACGCCTGCGTGCGCGCCGTCACGGAAGAAGTTAACTGAATTGTTGTTTGCCCCAACAACAGTTGAGGCAGCATGAAAAACGATAGAAAGAGGACTCGAAACATCGTTCCCCTCCAAACCGGAATTTTTTATGGGCCTAACCTTTGGATTGATTACTGAATCAGGCAACCGGCGGGGGACGAATGAAGAGAGAGAGGTCGGAAACAGCGCTCTTGCCTTCCGGTTGATACGGAATGGCAATCGCTTCAACAGCGTGGAATTGAGGCAAAATCTGAACGCTTACCGTGGGCGTATTCGCGTGAATGGTGAGACAGATAACGCAGGGAGAAGAATTCCGCGAGACCGCAGCATCAGAGTGGGCATGCATCGCTTCCAGTCCACTCATGAAGAGAACCAGAAGGATACAGCTTAGCGCCGCCAGGCGCATCAGTTTTTCGGCTTTGAATCGGCTATGGATTGCTTTTTATCCCGCTTGACCGCTCGCGCGCACACTATGGCGGAGGGGTATCGATAATACAAGCACAATTTTAGCACCTTTTCCGTTGCGCAAAGCAAGTGTCAAGGGGTACGAAAGTAGCGAACCAAAATTGCAACGTCAGAGCTGCTGTGCTAGCGTGGAGGTTGCGAGGCGGTTTTGCGAACCATTCCTTCGGGGCTGGACCGAAAGGAAGCTGAACTCTACAGCCAGCTTGACCCCAACCAGCTCCCTAAACATATCGCTATCATCATGGACGGCAATGGACGATGGGCCAAGCGCCGCCATTTGCCCCGGGTTGCCGGACACCGCAAGGGCGTAGAAGCGGTTCGCCTGGTAGTTGAGACAGCAGCCCGCATTGGGCTTCCGGCGCTCACGCTGTATGCCTTCTCGGCCGAGAACTTCGTCCGCCGTCCGGCTACGGAAATCCACTTCCTGATGAAACTGTTGCACCGGTATCTGAAAAACGAGCTCCCGCTCATGCACCGTAACAACATCCGTTTGCAGTTCATCGGGCGCAGCCAGATGCTGCCCCAGGAAGTGCAGGAGCGCATGGCCTGGGCCAAGGAGCAGACCTCGCACAATACCGGGATGGTGCTCACGCTGGCTTTGAATTACGGATCTCGCTCGGAAATCGTGGACGCGTTCAAGTCCCTGGTGCACGCGGCTGCCAACAACGGCGGCATGGAACACCTGCTGAAGATCGATGAAGACACGGTGAACCGGCACATGTATACCAGCCATCTGCCGGAGCTCGACCTGGTGATCCGCACCAGCGGAGAGATGCGCCTGAGCAACTTTCTGTTGTGGCAGGCAGCGTACGCGGAGATCTACGTTACCAAGCTGTTCTGGCCCGAGTTCAACGGCTTCCATCTGCTGGAAGCTATCCAGGAATTCCAGAAGCGCGAACGCCGTTACGGCGGCCTGAACGAACCTGCTCCCGGCAGTTCCAACTAGTCGATGAAACGCGTACTCACCGCTGCGGTGCTGATCCCGGTGGTTCTGTTGCTGGTGTTTAAAGCACCGTTGTGGCTTTACGCATTGGTGATTGCCGCTATCATCATTGTGGCCTTGCGCGAGTATCTGGATATTGCCAAAGCCGCGGGGATCAAGCCGTTCCGCTGCCTGTCCTATGTGGCTGCGCTGCTGCCGATCGGCTTGCTCCTGTATGCAATAGTCGCTTCCAGTTTTCGTCATCGGAATTACTTCTTCTATTCACCAGACCACGGTTTACACTCCCGGTGGCTGGAGCTGGCGTTACTATCGCCGGTTATCTTCGGCGTACCCCTGGTGTTTCGCAAAGATCTGGGCGGCGGACTGGCTTCTTCCGCGGCCTCCGTTTTCGGCGTGTTCTATGTGGGCGCCTCGCTCTCGACCTTCATTGCGCTTCGGTCGGATTCTACGCAGGCGATTTTGGTGATCTTTGTCCTCTTTTCGGTCTGGGCCGGCGACATCGCTGCTTACTATGTGGGCAAGAACTTCGGACGGAATAAGCTTGCGCCTGTCGTGAGCCCGAACAAAAGTTGGGAAGGCGCGATTGCGTCGGTGGCAGCCAGCGTAGGCATGGCGTTTCTTGTGCTGCACTATCGCCATGACCTGAACGAATGGTTTTCTCCGTCAGGAACCTTCCGGTTTGATTTCGGAAGCTCGTATACCCCGCTCGGGACGGTTAAACCGGTTCACGCGATTGTGCTGGGCGCGCTCACCAACATCGCTGCGCAGTTGGGAGACTTGTTTGAATCGGCCCTGAAACGCGGAGCAGGCGTAAAAGATTCCGGGACTCTTCTGCCCGGCCACGGAGGCATGCTCGACCGTATAGACGCGCTTCTCTTTGCTGTTCCCGTGGTGTGGTACTATGCGAACCTGACCAGATTTCTCCTGCCATAATTCTTCTGATGAAGCGAATTGCCATCCTTGGTTCCACCGGCTCGATTGGCCGCAGCACGCTCAACGTGATTGAAAACAATCCCGAGCGCTTTCGTCTGCTCACCATGGCCGCCGGCTCGAACGTGGAAGCGGCGCTGAACGACGCGCGCCGCTGGAAACCAAAAATTCTCTCGCTGGCCACCGAGCAGGACGCCGATAGCGTGCGCAGGCAGCTTAAGTCGGAGGGTCTCGACGAAATTGAAGTGGTCCATGGGCAGGCCGGGACGGTTCGAGTAGCTACTCATCCTGAGGTTGATTTCGTGGTGAGCGCGATTGTCGGCGTAGCCGGACTCAAAGCCACTTACGAAGCGGTGCGCGCGGGCAAAGCAGTTGGCCTGGCCAACAAGGAATGCCTGGTTGCCGCAGGCGAGCTGATCACGGCGGAGGCTCGCAAACAGGGCAAGCCGCTGCTGCCGATCGACAGCGAGCACAACGCGGTACACCAGTGCATGCGCGGCGGACGGATCAACGAGGTCGAGCGCGTGTGGCTGACGGCCAGCGGAGGGCCGTTTCTGAACACGCCGAAATCGGAGTTCGAAAAAATCACGGTGGAGCAGGCGTTGAACCATCCGACATGGAAGATGGGCCAGCGCATCACCATCGATTCCGCCACGCTGATGAACAAAGGATTCGAGGTGATTGAGGCTTGCCGGCTCTTCAACCTGCCGGCCAAGCAGGTAAGCGTGGTGGTACATCCGCAATCGACGATTCACTCGCTGGTTGAATTTAATGACGGCAGCATTCTGGCGCAGCTCTCGGTTACAGATATGCGGCTGCCCATTCTTTACGCGCTTACGTACCCCGAACGGATTACATCAGATCTGCGCTTCAACGTTCTGGATCTCAAGCGGCTGGATTTCTGCCCGCCTGATCTGGAAAAGTTTCCCTGCCTGCGCCTGGCCTACGAAGCCGCCGAGGCCGGGGGCGCCAAGTCTATTGCTCTCAATGCGGCCGACGAAGTGGCGGTCGCAGCCTTCCTTAAGCGGGAAATCGGCTTTAGCGATATTTCTAAAGTCGTAGAACAGACAATTGGTGAAACAAAAGATCGCCATCCTGAATCTATAGAAGACGTACTTGCGGTGGATGCCGAAGCCCGGGAAAGGGCGCGGCACCGGTTGTTGTACCAGCTGGCCCGCTAGCTGGCCTCGGTCCCTTGCATTTACAATATCGAAAACATTCATATGCAATCATTTCCAACCACTATTGTTGCTTTTATTTTTGTTCTGGGTGTGCTCGTTTTCGTGCACGAATTCGGCCACTATGCCGTGGCCAAACTGTTCAAGGTACGCGTAGAGGTTTTCAGCCTCGGCTTTGGCAAGCGGCTTTTGGGTTTCCGCCGCGGAGATACCGATTACCGAATCAGCCTTCTGCCGCTCGGCGGCTATGTAAAGATGGCGGGCGAGAACCCGATGGAAACTCGCACCGGCGATCCCGGCGAGTTCATGAGCCATCCGCGGTGGCAGCGATTCCTGATCGCCATAGCCGGCCCGGCAATGAATATCATTCTGGCCGTGGTGGTCCTCACCGGCGTGTACATGTACCGGCACGAGTATCCAGCCTATCTCGACAAGCCTGCGGAGCTGGGATGGGTGATGGATGGCTCCCCGGCACAGAAAGCCGGATTCCAGGCCGGCGACAAGATCGTTGCCATGCAGGGAAAGCAAAATCCCACCTGGGACGATGTGCGCTACCTCATCCTGGGTAATATGAACCATACCCTGAATGTCGACGTGCAGCGCGGTGAGCAGACGCTGCACTTGAACGTGCTGGCGCGTATTTCGGAAAAGGAAGATAGCGACTTCATGGACGACCTGGGCCTGGTTCCAGCCGGCCCTGCGATTGTAGGAAGGATTGAGATCGGCAAGCCCGCCAACGAGGCAGGAATGCTGCTGGGAGATGAAATCCTGTCCGTCAACGGTACTCCCGTGAAATCAGGGAATGCGGTTGGCCTCTACTCGGTGCTGCAGACGACAAAAGACCAGCCGGTGAAGATCACGGTTTTGCGCAATGGGCAAACCAAGGACCTCACCGTCACTCCACGCATGCTTCCCGGCGGCCCGGGCGCTCCGGCTGCCTATCGCATAGGCATAGAGATTCCGCCGGAGTTTCATACCGAAAAACTCCCTTTCGGAGCCGCGCTGCGGACGGCTTCAGTGGAATGCAGAAAGAAATCGACCGTGATTTTCACACTGCTGGGCCAGTTGGTGAGCGGCAACGGATCGATCAAGGAATTGGGCGGGCCGGTGATGATCGCACAGGAATCCGGCCGCGCCGCCCAACTGGGTTTCCTGGTTCTGCTGGAATTCATGACTCTGATCAGTCTGAACCTGGCGATCTTCAATCTTCTGCCCATCCCAATCCTGGATGGTGGTTTGATGCTGATGCTTCTGATTGAATCGGTCATGCGCCGCGATATCAAGCAGGAAGTCAAGGAACGCGTCTATCAAGTGGCCTTCGTCTGTCTGGTCTTGTTTGCGGCGGTGGTGATTTACAACGACGTGGCCAAAACCCTTCCGAGTTGGACGCACATAAGACAGTAGCAACCAGTAATTAGTAGTTGGCAACTAGCTCTTGTTTAAAAGCTATTGGCTGAATGCTGGCTTGAGGTTGCTTTTATGCGCCGGTTTCTTCAGATCACCCGATCTCCCGATGACGTGCGATCACCAGATTTTCTACATGCTCACCAGCGTTTTGGCGATCTCGTCCCAGCGCCATTGCGACTGAGGTCCAAGCAGGTGTACGCCGCCGAGCCAGCGATCGATGCCGCCGCTTAGCGCGATCCAGTCGGCTTTGCCTTCGAGCAGCTTCTGCCCGGCTTCGGTAACCGCGTAATCATTCTTGTGTACCTCTACGAGCGCCGGGTTCGGTCCAGCAGCCAAGCCGTCGAGTCGCAGATAAACCGAACCGTCCCCCCAAGGTGCTTCTTCCTGCTTGCGCGACTGGAAGTAGATTTCCTGCCGCTTGCGCGCGCCCGACGCAGCGGCCTGCAGGATTTGGCGCTCTGTGCGGGAAAGCCCGTCAGTGGTCCCCGGATATTCCTGCAGGAAGCGCTCGAGCGCCGCTGCCAGAAAAGGCAGCGCAAGTGACTTTTGCTCGCCCAGTCCGAGCAGGGCCGTAGGATCGTCAGAGCAGAATGCCTGCCAGCCTTCGTGCGCGGCTGACAAATGGGCAGGAGTGACGTTGGCTCGCATGGGAAAGAGCCGGGCCAGTTGCGGTCCACTCAATTGTCCCAGGCCATAGAACGGCTTCACACCGGGGTACGAGTTGATCTGGATGAGGCTGAGCTTGCTTCCGCCATTGTGGCTACCGAACCAGTCCAGCAACTGCAGCAATTGCAGTTGGTCATAGAGATCGTGCTCAAACCACAGAATAATTTCGTCGTGCTGGCTGGAGTTCTCCAGCGCCCGGTCGCGCGAAGCGAATCCCGCCCGGATCTCCTCATAGTCGCCCCAGCCAAAGCCGGCCAGCGTCTGCGCACGGACGTCAGAGAGTTCGCTCAGCGTAGGGGTTTGAGGGACAGGGCCGTCATGCAGCACGTCACGCCAGGCAAGGTATGAACCCGGAAATCTGACTTGCCGGAAGGTACCAACGACCGAATCTCCGTTGGTGATGTGGAGCATAGGGGAAGGCTAACACAGGGAAATTGCCAGAACCGCCCGGAATTGCCAAAGATTGGCAAACGTGACAAAACGCTACCACTGATAAACACGGATAACACCGATTCACACTGATTTGGGAAAGTCAGGATCGGCTCTGAAGGGTTGTGGGGAAATCGGCAATTTTCGCAACGTTCTGATCCGGGCAAATCAAGGTGATCAGTGTTATCAGTGGCAAGGTTTTCAATTTGGGATTCGTTGGCAATTTCGCCGATTTTGGCAAGTCCTGAATCCTGGTCTTCGGCTAAACTTAGTTCACGCGCCATGGTCTTCGTTCTCGACAACTACGATTCCTTCACTTACAACCTGGTCCAGTATCTGGGTGAACTGGGCGAGAAGGTGGAGGTGCGTCGCAACGATCAGGTGACGCCGGAAGAGATCGAGGAGATGAAACCGGATCATATCCTGATTTCGCCCGGGCCCTGCACGCCGCAGAAAGCGGGGATCAGTATTGACCTGATCAAATACTTTGCGGGCAAGCGCCCCGTGTTGGGGGTGTGCCTGGGACATCAGGCGATCGGCGCGGCATTCGGCGGCAACGTGGTGCGGGCGCGGCAGATCATGCACGGCAAAGTCAGCCAGATCAAGCACGACGGAAAGACCGTCTTCCGGAACGCGCCGCTGCCCATGACCGCGACGCGTTATCACTCCCTGATCGTGGCGGAAGAGGGGCTGCCGCAGGAACTGGAGATCAGCGCGGAAACAACCGAAGCTGACGGCAGCCGTGTAATTATGGGACTGCGCCACCGCCGGTTCCCGATCGAGGGAGTACAGTTTCATCCTGAAAGCGTCTTGACTGATTCCGGGAGACTCCTGCTAAAGAACTTTTTAGCGATGTAGACACAACCCTACCACTGATAACACGGATTCACACTGATTTAGAAAGTGAGGATCAGCTTTGAAGAGTTTGGAAAATCCCGGCATTTTTGCATGCTCAGATCCGTGCGAATCAGCGTCAGCGGTATCTGTTGTGAGATTTTCAGTTTTGGCACTCTTTGGCAATTCCGGCGATTTTGGCCATAGTTAATCCCTGCAATCCGCTGATCCATTTGATCGATGTAAGCTCGCGGTAAATTCTTAACGCCATGCAATATCCCATCAAAATCCGGGCTATATAGGCTAGAATCGGTGCCAACGGCTACTCGCATTGGAGGCTTTGGCTATGGCGCAACCGGGCCCGGAGAAACGCTCAATCCGCCGGTTTCCGCTTGATTTGCCCGTCTCCGTGAAATTCCTGGAGAACGGCAGACAAGAGGCGGCCGGACACACACGCGACGTAAGCGCGCGCGGGGTTTTCATGTACCTGGAAACCGACATTCACGTCGGAGCGCCCATTGAGTTTGTAATGACCCTGCCGCCGGAGATCACACTGTCCGATGCAATCCGCGTTCGTTGCACGGGGACGGTGTTACGAGTGGAGAAATCAGGAAGCGAGCAGGGCGTCGCAGTGGCAATCAGCAAATACGATTTCCTGAATGGAGAGTAGTCAACTGTCAATGAGGCGCCAAACTGTCTTGGGAAAACAGGTCCTGGTTGCTGCGCTGCTGCTGTCGCTGCTCTCGCTGCCAGCCGTGGCGCAGGGGCCCGTTCCCTTGGGTGAATTGTTCGCCTCGGATGCGGGGCAGAAATCGCTGCAACCCGTAGGTTCAGGTATGACCGTAGTTTCGGGATCGGAGTTGGCGGCAGGAATTGCGCCGGCGACGCTCAAGCTGTATCGCGGCGGCCAGGTACGGATCTGCCCGCGCAGCGGGCTCAGCGTCAGCGCCAGCGGGCGCGGACTCATGCTGGCCACAGGCACAGGAGCCGTGGAGGTCGACTATCAGCTTTCACCGGAGGCTGTGGACGTGGTGATTACTCCGGACTTCAATGTCACGCTGGTAGGGCCCGGCACGTTTCACTTTGCGGTTGAGATAAATAAGCGCGGTGATACCTGCGTGAAGCCGCTCGAGGGAAATAACTCCGAAATCACCTTTTCAGAGTTGCTGGGAACGGGTAGCTACAAGGTGAAACCCGACGAGGCTGCATATTTCCCCGGAGGCAAGATTCAGGGTTCGACAGTTTTCACAGGCGACTGCGGTTGTCCGCCCATGGCGCCGGTCCTGCGGGCTGAAAATCAGCCTGCAGCCGCTCCGCCGAAGGAGAAGGAGAAAGAAGAACCAAATCCTCCGAAACCGGCGGAGCATGTCGTGGTTGCGAGCAATGATCCCACTGCGCCTACACCCCCGGAACATCCCGGGCAGGTGCACGTGCAGGTGGATACCCCGTTTGTTTTTAACGCTCGGCCGTCCGGTACCGGGCCATATTCTGTGGCGAAGCTGCAGATTTCCACCTTGCCCAACGTATTTTTTGTGCAAGAACAGGTCGATCCGCTCGTTCTCAAGGAAAAGACGCCGGAAGTGTCTCAAAAGACGGAGCCGGAGCCGGCCAAGCCCGTGGAAAAGCCGAAGCAGGAAAAGAAAGGATTTATGGGCCGAATCAAGGGATTTTTCGGCTCTTTATTCCATCGATAAGTTGTTGCTTGATGAGGAATTAGATACACTAACTTTAGCGCATGTACCGTGGTGAAACTTTTCTGATGACAAGGCGTCTATACTAGATAAATCCTTATGTCTCTCGATGCCAATAAGCCGACGCCGCCGCCCCCAAGACCCGATCCAACTGGAAACCAGCCATCGGCGCAACAGGACGTGGTGAAGTTTGCCAAGGATGCAAAATCAAGTCCGGCGGTGATGCCCACGCTGCTGGGAGTTGGCTACGGCACTTATCAGCAGCGCCCGGAAAATTTTCTTTTGTCGTTTGTAACGCACACCGGCGCGATAGCGCTGATGCTGTATTTGCTGCACGTCGCAGTACCGGCCAAGATCATTCCACCGACCAGCATGAATTCGGTTGATCTGGCGCCGTATATCCCCATGAAGGTCGGCAAAGGCGGCCCGAGCGGCGGTGGCGGCGGAGACGCGAGCAAGTTGAAAGCTTCGGCAGGCACACCGCCGAAGGCAGCCAGACAGCAGTTCACTCCTCCTACCGTCATGGTGCAGCAAAAGAGCAAGCTCATGATCGAGCCGACGGTGGTCGCCGATCTGAAAACGCCGCCCAACACGCAGTTGGGTGATCCGCTGTCAAAACTGATGGCGCCTTCGAACGGAGTCGGCGTGGGCGGAGGAATCGGCAGCGGCGATGGCGGCGGCGTTGGATCTGGACACGGCGGTCCCGGCGTTGGCCCGGGAATCTATCATGTGGGCGATGGTGTCAGCCCGCCTCGTGCCATCTATACTCCGGAGCCGGAATTCTCCGAAGAAGCGCGCAAAGCGAAGTACCAGGGCGTGGTCGTCCTCAGTATTGTCGTGGGAACCGACGGACGCGTGCACAGTCCCCAGGTGATTCGATCTCTGGGAATGGGTCTGGACGAAAAAGCCATCGAGGGAGTGAAAACGTGGAAGTTCGATCCCTCCAAGAAAGATGGACGTCCGGTTGCCGTGCAGATGCAGATTGAAGTAGCGTTCAACCTCTACTGATCAAGTTCGAAACGCGAAAAAGGAGATGCAATCCGCATCTCCTTTTTGTTTCTCCTGATATTCTGATCTGCGCCGCGCGTCCCGACCACAAAGGCCCTCTAGTCGCGAGCCTCTTCCAACTGGCCTTTTTCCAGCTTCTCCTGGCACTCAATGCAGTAGCGAGTCCAGGGCACAGCTTCAAGCCGTTTGGCATTGATCTCATTGCCGCAACTTACGCACTCGCCGAAAGAGCCTTCACGGATGCGCTGCAGCGCGGTCTCAACCATCTGCAGGAGCTGGCGATCATTGTTGCTCTGCGAGAATAGAAACTCTTTCGTGTAAGAGCTGGCAGCGCGATCGGCAATATCCTGGGCGGAATCCTGATCCGCGATACGGCCATCTTCCTCGGTGCGGCTCACGGTCTTGCGCAAGCTTTGCTGACGCTCTTCGAGCCGCTTTTTAAACGTGTCCAGCTTCTTCTTGTCCATGCGTTTTGATAAACCAACAATCTTAGTCGCCATATTTAGCACCGTCAAATGTTCCGAGTCGAGGGTTAGATGCAGCAAGTGGGGCTCTGGTCACCGAGGTGCTCACAAATTTAAATGCTGCCAAAACAGAAAAGCGGCCCATCGGGCCGCTTTCGTCAAAGAGGCGAAAAAGGAAGGGAAATCTCTCAGGGAAGGCGATGCAAGATCATGAAGCCCCGACTTGCGCCAGGACACACGGATTGAAGAAGTCTACAAACTTGGAAGAGGGTTGAAATCATTTGTTTTTTACGGCCTCTTTTGTTTGTCTATAAAGCAAGCAACTCGGAAACCAAAGCGCTTCAGACTACTGTGGAAAGCCGGACATGGAAATAAGACTCTTGTTTTATTGCAGTTAAGGAGGCAAATTGGGACCGCACGAGACTAAGGTGTGGCAATTCTGCACTTGTAGGTAGGGTATTGCGATACCACTTTTAGCCCTCGTCGTGCTTAGCCTGTGCTTTTGGTTGCTCCTCCATTGCTTTGAGCTTATTGAGCAAGGCTTTATAGCTGATCTTGAGGATCTTGGCGGCCTGCCGGCGGTTCCAGCGTGTTTGCGCAAGAACGCGTTCAATGGCTTCGCGCTCGGCTTGCATGGCCGCACGCCGTCCGATCTCAAGCAATGACGGCATCTCCATCTCTACACCGTTGCTGCCGGCCTGCACCGGCGGCGTGGAAACCAACGGAGGCGCGTTCCCGGCCAACGATGGAACTGACGAAGAAATGGAGCTCACGATCGGTTTGTGGGTGGAGAGTTCGCGAATGATTTGCGCCTCATTGCCGACGATTACATAACGCTTGACCAGGTTCTCCAGTTCGCGAATATTTCCCGGCCAGGCATACTCCATCATGCGCGTGATGGCATATTCGCTGAACATAGCGGGCTTTTTGCCGTAGTGCTCACTGTACTTTTCCAGAAAGTACTTCAGAAAAACAGGGATCTCTTCGCGGCGTTCGCGCAGCGGCGGAATGTGAATTGTAACCACGTTCAGGCGGTAGAAAAGGTCCTCGCGAAACACGCCCTCTTCCACGGCGCGTTCCAGCGGTTTATTGGTGGCGGCCAAAACGCGGACATCGACCTGAATATCGCGCTTGCCGCCGAGGCGAGAGAATTCATGGTCCTGGAGCACGTGCAGTAGCTTGGCTTGCAGCGCCGGATGCATCTCGCTGATCTCGTCGAGAAAAATCGTGCCGCCGTTGGCCTGTTCAAATTTGCCCAGCTTCTGCCGGTTGGCTCCGGTGAAGGCTCCGGCTTCGTATCCGAAAAGCTCGCTTTCCAGCAGCTCATGGGGGATGGCAGCGCAGTTCACTTTTACAAAGGGCTTATCACAGCGCGATGACTCGGAATAGATCATGCGCGCCACCACTTCTTTGCCGGTGCCGCTTTCCCCGCGAACCAGCACCGTGGCCGTGGTATCAGCCACCTGTTCGATCGTAGTTTTCACTTCCATCATCTTCGGACTGGAACCGAAAAGCATGGTGAAGTCGCTTTGCCGGCGCACCTGTTCACGCAGCTGTGTCACTTCGCGATAGAGTCGCTGATTGTCCAGCACCTTGCCGATGCGCATATCGAGTTCTTTGGGATCGACCGGCTTGCTGATGTAGTCATCAGCGCCAAGCTTTGAGGCTTTGAAGATAAACTCCGGATCCTTGCTGGCGGAGAGCACCATGACGGAGACGCCTGGCTTCATCTGTTTGAGGCGCTGCAAAGTCTCAGTACCCGCTTCACCATCCATGGAAACTTCCACCAGAACCAGCACCGGATCAAACGACCGAAACACCCTTAACGCTTCCTGCTGGCTGGAAGCGACGGTGACCTCAAAATTGCGGCGAGCGAGATGCGAGGCCAGGTACTTGGCCATAACGACATCGTCATCCACAATCAAAACTCGGATTTTCTGGTTCATTCCTTCTCCCTGAAACCGATCGACGGCCAGCACTTGCGGGAAAGTCGTGAATGAAGATGCAGATGGAGTGGTGACGCCATCTGGGGCTCATCAGCCCAAGGATATTGTACTCTGATTCCATTTTCAGGCACTAGGATGCCTAATTAGCCTGTGGAAAACTTACATTCTGCGTCAAAAGGCAGGCAAATGGGTATTCAGATTCCCACTAAGAGTCCGGGCTAACTTTCCGACTGATCGGTTTTAGGATGAACGCTTGCCGGTAATGAAGTGGTACGGCGGCCAAGGTCCGCTCATCACGACTTCAATTCCAGGCAGATGGCGGGTAGCCATCTGATAGCGGTTTTGGTATTTCTGCACCTTTTTGTGGTCAATGAGATGGGCTATGTCGATGAGCATTCCACCGGAATCTACTTTGCGGCAAGAGACGTCTTGATCGAGAGGAGAGAAAATCTTGTGGACCTGAACGGAGAGGGCGCGGGCTTTGGTTTGTCGCTCGCGCTGTCGGACTGCCTTTTCCCTCAGTTTGCTCAGGTACTCGCTGCCGACGGTAGCGGGAAGTTCGATCTCCTCCAGCGCCTCGCGCAGCGAACCGTCCTTAATCAGCAATTTCAGATGCATCTCCGCCTTGCCCTTCAGCTTGGCTACACTCTCCAGGAAGGCTTTGCGGTTGAGCCGGACGGCGCGGCGCAGGGCATCATCCGTATCGAAAACTGTGCCGAAGCGGAAAGGAAGCACGGTGGTGCGCTTGAAGCATTCACTCACCACATGCGCATGTTGCAGGAGCGCTTTCTGGCCAAGATCGCCGGTAGGAATATATTCGCTTACCAGGACGGAAAAATCGCCGCTGGGATAAGCAAAAATCTGGGCATCAGCAATGCCTTTTAAACCTTCGATCGGAACGGGGCGGCGAGCGCGAATGCCATTCTGGAATGCCTGCTGCTCAACGATGCAGTACGCGTACCATGCCATTGGGGAGCTTCTCCTGTCGGAAAAACGTTCGGGCCGGCGGTGAATTTTTTATAAACGGGCGAAGTTTACTGCGAAGAGCTTCAATCAGCGCCAGCGGGTTTTCCAGCGCCAGAGCTATCCTAAGCTGAGAAGCCGATAAATGCAACAGAGAGTGTGCACGAAGAGTAATTAATCGTGAGTTGCTGGTTATTTTATATCGTCAGGCGACCGAACCAGCGGCGCGAACCTGCCTGGAGCAGAGCTGAAGTCTTTTGTTTTCACGCGGTTGATTAGTTTGTAATGGGGTCAGCCTGATTCAAGACCTTGGCGATACGTGAAACCTCATGGTCAGCCAATTTCAGGTAGAGCACAATCTCGGGATCGCCGGAGCAAACCCCGGCCAGGTAAAGAGCGTTGCGAATGACCGCCAATGGACTGTTGATCTGGTGCTTCAGCTCGCGGATTAATTCCTTTTTAGAAATCGCCATCTCGGTCACCTCCAGCATTGTGGTATGCAAGCAGCCAGCCACGCCGGACTGCGAAATGCCAATTTCTGCCCTAACGGCAAAACCATGCAAAACAAAGGCATGTAATAGGCATCCGACTCCTCATTGTTAGGGCAACGTGTGCCAATGGCGACCCCGCCTATGCGCCGGGAGACGGTCAGCTACCCTGTACATTTGGCCTATTGCCGGTAAAAAGGACATGGAGACTTCCGTAAGTTTCCCCAGATCAGACGGCGGCATCTCACACAATGGCCTGCAGGAGCCTGGCTTTGAGCTCACCGAGAAAGATGTTTCCGATGCTTTCCCATGAATCGCAGAATCCAGCGTCATGTCCGCCTGAGCGATTCGTGGTAGAGGTGTTTTCAGAGCTGCGCGCGGAAACCATCCAACAACGATGGGAAAACGTGAACGTCATCTTGCGCATGAGCATGCTCACAGGGCTGCAGATGCAGTTGGACGCCACCCTCAACCTGCTCTGTGACATGGCAGCCGAGATCACCCAGTTCGAACGCGCTTTGGTCTATTTCTGGGATGAAGGCCAGGAGTTGATGCAGCTCCGGCTGGCGCGCAACCTGGAGAAAAACGCCGGGCAGGAGATCGCGAGCGGAAACGTGCTGAACTTCTGGGCTATCAAATATGGGCGGCCGCTGCTGGTGAAGCGCGGGCCCAACCTGCAGGCCGACGCGTTGCTGCAGGTGCTCAACGCCGCTTCAGCACTCTCCGTCCCGTTATTTGTGAGCAATCGCGTGATGGGATCGCTGCAGTTCTTCAGTTCGCGGGCGGACGGTTTCAGCAAGGAAGACGCTCAACTCTTGTGGATCCTCTCGCTGGTTGCGGAAAACCTTCTTACCCGCGAATACGCCAATGAGGGCCTGCTGCGCTTTGCCTTTACCGACTACCTGACCGGCCTGCGCACGCGCGGCTATTTTGAGCAACAGCTCGAGCTGGAGTTCAAGCGCGCGGAACGCCGGCAGCAGAAGTTTGCGCTGCTGATGATCGATATCGACCACTTCAAGAAGGTGAACGATACTTTCGGCCACCACATTGGCGACCAGTTGCTGCGCGACGTAACCTCGATTCTCATGAAGGACATGCGCGAGGTGGATACGGTAGCGCGCTACGGCGGCGAAGAGTTTGTCATTATCCTGCCGGAAACCACCATGACCGGGGCAGTCTATGTGGCGCAGCGCCTGCGCCGGGCCGTGGAGCAGGCGAAATTTTTTGCCGGGTCACCCCACTCCGTCCAGCATCTCACAATAAGTATCGGCGTTGCGGTGTATGATACCGACGCCCAATTCAAGCGCGATTTGATCGAATTTGCCGATGCGGCGCTCTATGCCGCGAAGAATGAAGGACGTAACCGCGTCATCTGCTATTCCGAACTTGCCGGGAAAGAGAGCAAGCAGGTTTTGTAAGCCTATGAGTTCCAGCCTTCATACAGGCCATCAAAGAACTGAATCACTGCTTCAGCCTGGACGCGCCAGGGCATGGCGGGTGATCCACGCCTGCGAATACGCGCGCGACGTTCTGCCGGTGGTGGAGGGGCAGGTTTCTGCAGGCATGCGGCCGTTCATCGTGACCCCGAATGACGCAGGGACAGCCGAACTGTATCTGGCGGGCAGACAACTTGAGGGTCAGCGATCGCTCTCCCTTCTGCGTTCCTGGCAGGACGTGCGCCACTGGCGCAAGTCGCTGCTTGACTGCGCACCTGAGGTCTCCTCTGACCTGGTCCACGCGCACAGCTTTGCCGCGGGAATGGCAGCGGTACGCAGTTGCCCGTGCGTGGTTTACGACCTCGGCGCCTGCATTGAAGAAATGGCCATCTCAGCGCATCTCTGCGAACCCGGCAGCTGGATGGGCAGGTCATTCCGCGTTGCCGAGCAATTCGTCCTTTCGCGAGCAGCTGCAGTCATCGTCCACTCCCAGGGAATGAAAGAAGCGGCACTGGAGCGGGGCGCTCCGGCGGAAAATACCTTCCTGATTCCCGATCCGCTTGGCGGTGAAGAAGAGCCGCCGCTCTTCCCTGACATCGATTTTCTTGCCCGCCGCTACGGCCTTGCCGCAAACACCGTTTCATTCTTCGTGCCTCAGTTTGTGCAAGATGGCGGAAGCCAGCTCTCCGAAGCCGCGGTCCCGGTCCTTGAGGGTTTTGCTCTCGCGTCCAACGAATTGCCGCAGTTCAAATTGCTGCTGGAAGCCCCGGAAAGCGCACGCCGGGCCATCAACGAGCATGCGGGCAGATTGGGAATCACGGCCCACGTGGCGCTGGTGCACCAGCTTGATGCTCCGGCGACATTGCAATGCGCGCATGTAGTGATAGCCCTGGGAGAGACTCCGGCTGACCTCGTTGCTGCGCGCCTGCCAAACGATGTTTGCCTGAAATGCTTATGGCAGGGCAAAACGCTTCTGGCGGCCGATGTACCGCGCAATCGCGACGCTACACCTGACGGGCGTGGCTGCCTCTGGTTTGAAGCCGATAATCCGCGCGATCTCGGCTATCGCATGGCGTTTCTGGGACGCAAGCCGGAATTTCGCGCGGCGCTGGGCGTGGCCGGGAGAATGTACGCTTTTGAAACCCGCAACCATGCCGCCATCGGAAAGCTGTATGACGAGGTCTACCGCTATGCGGCGAGCCGCAAAAAAACCAACGGCGCCGGACCCACGCTTGTAAACATGGAGCCGGCGGAGAATTGGGGATGAGCGGAATTGCCAAAATCGCCGAAACTGCCAAAGACTGCCAAAACCTTACCACTGATAAACACTGATAACACCGATTCACACTGATTTGTAAGGTCAGGCAGATCTAGCAAGCTTCGGAATTCCAGCAAATTTCTCGGCGTTCTGATCCGTGTAAATCAGTGTCATCAGTGTTATCCGTGGTGAGGTTCTCGCTTTCGGCGATCTTGATGTTTCTGCAATACTCCATCTGCGGTCATCTGCGTGAATCAGCGGCTGATTGCTTCTTCTCCACCTTCGCCCAGGTATCCTTTAACGCCACCGTGCGGTTGAACACCAGCGCTCCAGGCTTCGAATCCGGATCGACGCAGAAATATCCCAGGCGTTCAAATTGATAACGCGCGCCGTCAGCGGCGTCTTTCAACGACGGCTCCAGCTTTGCATTGGTCACCAGTTCCAGCGAATTTGGATTCAGGTTCGCCGTAAAGTCCTGACCTTCAGGAACATCATTAGGGTCAGGACTGCTGAACAGGTTGTCATAAACACGTATCTCGGCACTAATGGCATGCGCCGCCGAGACCCAATGAATCGTGGACTTCACCTTGCGGCCGTCAGGTGCGTTGCCGCCGTGCGTGGCGGGATCATAGGTGGCATGGACTTCAACCACTTCTCCGCGATCATTTTTTACCGCGCTCTGCGCGGTGATGAAGTATCCGTAGCGCAGCCGGACTTCCTTGCCCGGCGACAGGCGGAAGTAACCCTTGGGCGGCTCTTCGCGGAAATCGTCCTGTTCGATATAGAGCACGCGGCCGAACGGGACCTTGCGTGTGCCGGCGCCCGCGTCTTCCGGATTGTTGACCGCGTCCATCTCTTCGGTCTGGCCCTCAGGGTAGTTATCGATCACGACCTTGAGCGGCTTGAGCACCACCATCACGCGCAGCGCGCGCCGGTTCAGGTCTTCGCGAACAAAGTGCTCCAGCATGGCCAGTTCGATAGTGCCGTTGGTCTTGGTTACGCCGATGTTGGCGACGAAGTTCCGCAGTGCTTCGGGAGTATAGCCGCGGCGGCGGATGCCGCTCAGGGTCGGCATGCGGGGATCGTCCCAGCCGCGCACACGGCCCTGTTGTACCAGTTGCAGCAGCTTGCGCTTGCTCAGCAACGTATAGGTCAGGCTGAGGCGGTCAAATTCGATCTGCTGCGAGGGGAAAATTCCCAGCTCCCTGATGTACCAGTTGTAGAGCGGGCGATGGTCCTCAAACTCCAGCGTGCACATGGAGTGGGTGATGTTCTCGAGCGAATCGGACTGGCCGTGAGCGTAGTCGTACAGCGGGTAGATGCACCATTTGTCGCCGGTGCGGTGGTGCGGCTTGCGAAGAATGCGATACATCACCGGATCGCGCATGTTGAGATTGGGAGAGGCCATATCAATCTTGGCGCGCAGGCAGCGTGAGCCGTCAGGAAATTCGCCGGCTTTCATGCGCGCGAAGAGATCCAGGTTTTCTTCGACCGAACGATTACGATGCGGGCTCTCTTTGCCAGGCTCGGTCAGCGTGCCGCGGTATTGGCGGATTTCGTCCGCGCTCAGATCGTCGACGTAGGCTTTGCCTTTTTGGATCAGCGCGACTGCCCAGTCATGCAGTTGCTGGAAATAGTCGGAGGCGTAGTAAAGGCCTTCCCACTCGAAACCAAGCCAGCGGACGTCTTTTTGAATGGACTCAACGTACTCGGTCTCCTCTTTTTCCGGGTTGGTGTCATCAAAGCGGAGATTGGTGCCGCCGCCGAACTCGTCGGCCAGTCCGAAATCAAGGCAGATGGCCTTGGCATGGCCAATGTGCAGATAGCCGTTTGGCTCCGGAGGAAAGCGCGTCCAGACGCGGCCGTTGTACTTGTTGGTCTTCAGGTCGTCGACAACGATGTCACGAATGAAGTTGGAGGGACGAGTGGGCTCTGGGGCTGAAGGAACGGCTTCCGGCTTGGGATTGAAGGCAGTCATAGACGATTCAGAAATTTTATTGGCGCAATCGACTATCTTAATTGCACCGGCATAAAATAAAAACCCATCGAAACACGGTTGTCGCCCTTCGGAACTGCTCAAGCGAGGCGCAGATGAAGAGAAAAGAAACAGGCTTAAGCGCGGTTTTTGCCATTCTTATCGTTCATGTCATGGCGCTTGCGGCAAATGCTCAGGCGCAAGGCAAACCAACCTTCTCTCCCAAAGCGCAGGCGCGCATCACCAAGGAAGTCCGCCACCAGATCCTGATGCTGCCTCAATTTGGGGTGTTCGACAACATCGCCTTCAAGCTCGAGGGCTATGACGTGATCCTGCTGGGGCAGGCGACACAGCCTTTGCTACGCAGCGAGGCCGAGCGCGTGGTGAAAAAGATCGAAGGCGTAGAGCGGGTGGAGAACCGGATCGAGGTCTTACCGGTGTCATTCAACGATGACCGGCTGCGCCGCGATGTGTTTCGCGCCATCTATGGCTTTGAACCGCTGCGGCACTACGGTATAGGTTCCAACCGGCCGATTCACATCATCGTGAACCGCGGCCATGTGACGCTGGAGGGCGTGGTCGATCGCCAGGGAGATAAGAATATGGCCGGCATTCGCGCGAATGGCGTGGCCGGAGTTTTTTCCGTCGAGAACAACCTGGTGGTGCCGGAGAAGGGGCGCTAGTCGAAGCTGCGCCTGTCCAGGACGACCAAAGGAACATCATCCCAGGCTTTCTGCTTCACGAAAGCTGCAGGTTTCTTTGCCTTGAAGTGACAATTCTTCATAAATCCAAATCGCCGGGCCGGCATCTCTGGGTTACAAGAACTAGGCGTCGAGATAGCAGCAGCTCCTTCCCAAATCGACGTGGGCCGGCGGCAAGGGAGAGTTGCGCCGGCCCTGATAAAGGAATCGCATATGATCCGAGCCACTCGCTGCAGTCCCTCCGGTTTCACGCCCTTAACATTTTCGGCAACTGCCGGCCGCAGGATGATGCAAGGCGTCATGGCGGTGGCGCTTGTGTTCGCTCTGTTAGGAAACATGGCGGTGGCTCAGGATGAACCGGTCAGGATCGTACCCAGGCATTTCGGTTCCGCGCAGGGGACGGCGGTCGATTCGGGTGCACAACAGCCGGCGGCCGCCCCTCCATCGGCGCAAAACCCGCCTGCTGACACCACGGTTGTGCTTCCGCCGGGAACCCAGCTGCCGCTGGGGTTGGTGCGCCCTCTTGAGCTCAAGTCGTCACAAGCGAAGGGTAGAGGGGTTTATCTTCAAGTGACGTTTCCGGTGACTCTGGGCAAGCAAATGATTGTGCCGCCGGGCGCGTATGTCCAGGGCACCATTGAGAAGCTGACCACCAACCGCGGCGCGAACCCTGACCTGGAATTTGAGCTACGCTCAGCCACCCTGATCTTTGCCACCGGTTATACGGTGCCGCTGACCGGCGATGTCCACCTGCTGCACAATTTTGCCCGCTTGAAGCCCGGCGATTCGCCGGTTATCGCGGCCCTTCCTGTGGGCAAGAGCAATGTGCCACAGCCGGCGATGTCGGCGGTCGGCACCACGCCGGCGCCGCCTCCATTGCCTCCGCTTCCAAGTGGGCCGCGCACTGCGTTTATCGCCATCGGTGTGGTCACGGCTGTGGCTTTCGTGGCCCTAACCGCGTGGGCGCTGCATCGTCACAATGACATTTACCTGGACGCCGGAACGCCGCTCGAAATCATTCTGGCTGAGCCGCTGACGCTCGATGCTGCCAGCATCACGACCGCGACGCAGCAATACTCGGCGCAGATGGCGACAAACCCGCCGCAGATCGTAAAGCCGCCGGAGAAGATGTGCTACGACCCGGGGTCTCCGGGTACGCCCGATACGGTAATTCCGGGAACGCCGCCTTCACCGCCGACCGTGATTCCAGGCATCAACGGAGCTCCGGACACCGTGATTCCAGGAAGCCCTGGCACACCGGACACGGTGATCCCGGGCACGCCGGGAACGGCGGGTTCATACCATAAATGCCCGATCTTCAGGTAAGGCGGCCAGGGAACAGGCAGGCGATGGCGCCTGCGCTCTACAAATCAGATAGATACTAGCAACTCATTGTGCACAGGCAGGAGTGCCTGTGCCACAGAAACTCAAGAGCCCACTACCTCGCCGCTGCAGTTTCGCTGGGATGGTGGCGCGGGCGCCAGACATCGAGCATGGTGGGCTCCTTGCGCCGTATTTCAATGCTGTAACGCTCCTGGCTCGCGTTGCTGACGAGGGTGAAATCGATGCGCTCTACGTAGCTGTGCTCGAAGTCCACGGCGTAGGGGCTGTCTTGATAGAAGATATGCAGGCCGGGCGATGCATCGGGCATATCCTCACCGTGCCACTGCGGACGCATCTGCCGCGCGAGCAGCAATTGCGCGTCAGTGGGTGAGTTGGGCTGAGCGACAACGCTGGCGGCAAATCCGTTCAGGGTGCAGCCTTCGGAGCAGACCTCCTGCGCTTCATAGATGGCGTTCAGCGCATCGCGCAACTGCACGTCCTTATCGAAGATGAAGAAAACGTGGCCTACGCGCACCTCGGGGTCAAGGTGCGAGCGCGAATCGTCATTCACGTAAGCCACCAGGATTCTGACGATACCGACCGGCGTGTCACGATAGAAGACGTCATAGACCTTCCTGTACCGGATCTGGTAGTAGGTGTACTCGTCGGGACGAATCATCTTGTCGATGGCGGGAACATAGTATTGATGCGGCGTTCCGATGCGGTGGCGCAGATGATCGATGGTCTCCCATAAGACAAAGTGGGCGCGGATGGGCTTTTGAACGGCGGTTGATCGGGCATGAGCCGCCAGCGGGCGCGGCGCTTTCGGGCTGCGCGTTCCGTTATCTTGAGCAAGCAAGAACGAGGGGATGAGAACGAGGGCCAACACGAGCCGCATAGAATACCTCCGCAACAGCAGCTTGAGCGGTAGAGGAAGGGGCAATCTTGGGACCGCCAGCTACTTTAGAGTGGCTGCAAGATACAAGTGGTTGTGCGACCTAAGAGCAGACAACCCTGGGCGATTCCCAAAGGCGGTTACGCCCAAGGCGTTACAATTCTTCTAAGCAGAGACTAAGGAGTAAGCAATGTTTACGTCCAGGTTTTTTGCGAGCAGTTTTGTAAGCAAGCTCATTGTCGGTGCTTGCCTGACCGTAGCGCTTCCACTCAGCATCAGCTGTGGAGGCAATTCCCCCAATTGCGGAGCGACCGGGCTCAACGTCGGACCCGCAACTGCGACGGTTAGCCATACGGCCGCGGCCCCGGCCAACGGCCAGATGTTCAGCGCTATCTTTCAATTCAATCAGGCTAAGGCACAGAACGGCTGCGTAGCGTCCGCCGTGGCGGCGCTGGTAAATTCCAATTGGACAGCTAGCGACCCATCCGTTCATCTTTCGTCCTCTCCGACGACGCAGGTAACGGCAACCTGCACGGCGGCGTTGACGAATCCGGTGACCATTACAGCCACGCAAGCCAGCGGCGGGACGTTGACCGGACAAGCTACGCTGACCTGCAACTGAGCGACGGTGCTCAGCGCAGATGGAAAGTGACCTCTACCGGCATCTGGAAAGGCACAGGCTTGCCGTCTTTGGTGGCGGGCATAAATTTCCAGGTCTTCAGTGTTGCGATCGCATTGGCGTCCAGCGAAGGATCCAGCGATTTTACGACCACAGCGTCCTGGACACGGCCATCTGCGCCGACAGTCACGTTGAGGCGCACGGTTCCCTGAATCCTGGCTTTCCGGGCACTATCTGAATACTGCGGCTCCGGAGTATTGAGTGGCTGCGGCCGTTTGACGGCGTCACCTACGGCGAAGACGCCCGGCGGCCGTTCGTCACAGACAAAGTTCGCGGCGTTGCTGGTATCACCTTTGCCCGTGTACCGGGCCGACTCGGAATAAGGGCAGAGCGGGCGCGTCATCTTGACGCCCTGCGAGTGATCAGCCTCATTCACGAATTTGGTTGCGATGATCCGGTTTGGGGGCAAACCCTTTTCCACCCATTGTTCCAGTGCGGCGCGAACATCATGCTCCGGATCACCCAATGGGCCGTATTGGCCAAAAGAGTTTGCTCCTGGCCCTCCGGCGCAGTGTTGCATCCCGGGGACCATGTAGAGGCGCATGAAATCGGCGGTTGGAACACCGCCGAGTGTCTGTCGCACGCTGCTGAAATACTCGATGGCTCCCTGCGGCGGCAGAGCGGCATCGCTCCAGCCGTGAAAAATAATGAGTTTCCCGCCGTGCGAGGCGAAGGGCTTGAGATTAGGGTTGACGGCATTGAAGGTTCGACCCTGCTGCTCGTCGGCGAGTTTGAGGGCAGCCTCGATGTCGACGGTCTTCACATCCACGGTCTCCTTGCTGGAGATCATGTTGGTGAAAAAACCGTTGGCGAACACGTACTGCAGATCTTTGCCTGGCCCCATTCCGATCCACGTGACCCAGCCTCCGGGGCCTTCTTCACCGCCGGGCAAGAACGGCGCAAACATCTGCTTGCCATTGGCGTCGCGCGGACCGGCATAAATTTTCTTCAGCGCCACCACTTGCGCTGCAGTCAGGCAATCCGGCCCGTCAGCGCCTTTGCATTCGAGAACCGCGGGGTCAAAGTGGCAAGCAAGAGGATAGTTGAGAACGCCATCTTCGACGCCGTCGGCGGAATCGCACGCGGCATTGACAGCTTTGCCGATGACGGGGATCTTGTCGGCGCCAATGTAACTATCGGGCGTGGCTTCGGTGGCTTGAAGATCATGGAGAAAAGTAGCGAAGACCCGGGTCCAGTAGTTGGCCGGAGCGCCGGCGAGAATACCGTCATAGTCTTCGGGAAAGCGCTGGGCTTCGATGAGACCCTGGCGTCCGCCGTTGGAGCAGCCGAGAAAGTAGGAGTGCCTGGGCGCATCGCCATAAAACGCCTGGATGATGGCTTTGGCCTTGACCGTCATCTCATGAATGGCGCGCCAGCCGAAGTCGACGATTTTGTCCGGATGGCCGAGCGCCCAGGTGGCGTCCACGGGTGAGCCGGCATGTCCGGTATCGGTGCTGGCGGAGGCGTAGCCGCCGAAAATAGCGGTGGCCAGGCCGGGATAGTCAATGTTTCCGGCAAAACCGCCGTTTCCCAGCCCTCGATATTTTCCGTTCCAGCCGCTGAGCGGCAGCCAGACTTCAATCTTGATCTCGGAATCCTGGGCCGGTTTGATGGTCGCCTGTACGCGGCAAAACGCCGGCAGATTCTTGACCGAAGCCGGCGGCGCGCTGGCGCCAGGCGGAATAAACTGTCCGGCGGCAACCTCCTGCGCCGAGGTGATGGTGGTATCGGGTAGGTTGAGCCTGGCTAGGCTGTCGCATGAAGCGCGGCCTGCTGCGGAGACCAAGACAAAGAACAGGGCAATCAGCATGCAGGTTCTGGCATGGCGGGCAAGAGTCACGGTGCGTCCTCCCGGCGGATTGTGCGGAAGGGAAATCGTAAACCAGAATGGCCTGCCTTATCAAAAGGATCTTGGTACGGAGCTAGTAGAGCAGCTGGTTACTCGAATACTCATCATTTGACGCGATGAACGTCTGCCGGCCACTGCGATGATCGGGTTTGATGGATTCTTCCGCGTGTTGCCGGTAGTAGCGAAAAACCAGGAAAGCAGCGACGGCAGCTTCCACAACGGGTATCGAACTCCGATTGCGGCCTTTGCCGCCCGGACCGAGGACCAGCACGGCGAATATTCCGATGAGCACAATCAGGTGCCACCAATTCAGGGTCCTGGCAGTGTTGCGATTGATGGCACGGCTGCGTTCACCAGGCGACATATCCGGACGCAGCGTTCGGCGATCACGGAATAAAAGGATCGCGGCGGCCGCACTGACAGGCAGGGCCATCATCAGCAGCGAGATCGCGAAATCCTTGATCGTCGCCATGATTGTTCGATTGTTGAACGGCCCCCAAAGACGCGGGAAATTGGGCGGGCGCTTACTTTCGTCATCTTTCGCCCCAATCAAGGTTGGACAACAATGGCACGATGGCGAGCGCAACAAGCTACGAATTACAGCCGGAAACAGTGGATGCCATAGCGGCGGGCCGTGTCCGCTTCATTGAACATGCAGGCAAGCGGGTTCTTTTCATCAACTACTCGCATTGCAATGTGGCCATGCTGAAAGCAGTGGCGGAGGAAGGACACCGCGTGATCGCGCGGGAACAGCCAAACTCGGTGCTGACGCTGAATGACGTGACTGGAACGACGTTCGACAAGGAGTCGGTGGCGGTGCTGCAGTCGAAGGTGGCGGCCAATGCGCCGTTCGTAAAGCGGGCGGCGGTGATCGGGATCAGCGGCCTGCAGCGACTGATTTATGAAGGTGTGCAGGCTTTTTCCAAGCGCCGTATTCCGCATTTTGACACCCGCGAAGAAGCACTGGTCTGGCTGGTGCAGGAATAGCGCCGTATTGAATGGTGAAGATTTTTTCATAAGTGTTCAAAGTTGTTGTGGTCGAGCAGCTCTCCTGCTAAAGTCGTGAGAGCTTAAACCCCCTAAAAAATTGTGGCCCGTCAGGAGCGAAAAACCATGTCGCGAATGATCCGCTTGATTTCCAGCCTGTTGATTTTGGCTGTGAGTTGCACGGCGCAGACTTCCGGGAAGAAGCGCGTTGCCGTGCTTGATTTTGATTATGGCACCGTCGAGCAGTACGTTTACGGCGTCTACGGAAGCAACCAGGATGTGGGCAAAGGCATTACCGACATGCTGGTGGAAAAGCTGGTAACCGACGGAAAGTTTTCGGTGATCGAACGGAAAGCCCTGGACAAGATTCTGGCGGAGCAGAACTTCAGCAATTCCGATCGCGCGAACCCGGCGACGGCGCAGAAGATCGGCCAGATCCTGGGCGTTGACGCAATTATTATGGGATCGATTACAAAGTTTGGACGCGACGATCACAGCAAGTCGATCGGAGGCGCGGGCTTTGGCCGCGCGGGCTTTGGCATCGGCGGCATCAAGAAGAACGAATCGAAAGCCGTGTGCGCCATCAGCGCCCGCCTGGTCGATACCACGACGGGAGAGATCCTGGCGGCCGTGACGGGTGAGGGAGAATCCAAGCGCTCCGGAACATCGCTCATCGGCGCCGGTGCAGGCACCGGCGGTGGCGGAGGAGCGGGCTTTGACAGCCATGCTGCTAACTTCGGCCAGACTCTGCTGGGTGAAGCCGTGACCCAGGCTGTCGGCGATGTGGGGGCAAAGCTCGACAACGCCTCTGCCAATGTTCCCACGAAAAAAGTTGAGGTCTCAGGAATCGTGGCCGACGTAAGCGGCGGCACGCTGATCATCAACGTGGGCAGTAAAACCGGGCTGCGGGTCGGCGACAAGCTGGAGATCAGCCGCGCGGTTCGTCAGATCAAAGACCCCACCAGCGGGAAGGTGATCAAAACGGTTACCAACAAAATCGGCGATGCCACGGTGACGGAGATAGATGCCGACTCGGCCACGCTCAGTTTCAGCGGCAGCGGTCCGGCCAAGGTAGGCGACGTGGCCAAGACGCCGGCACAGCAGTAGTCAATTTTCAGACAACATCTCAAGGGCCTGTTGCAGGATTGCAGCAGGCCTGATTTTTTGCGAGCTTCACGCGATCAATGGGACTGTCCGGAGCGAAAGAGCCTGCCCACGTTGAATCCCAGGTTGAAGGAAAAGCTATTCAGGTTGAAAGTAACGCTGCGCGAATAGCCCACCTCCAGGCGCAGCACGCGGGTTGGCTCAAAGCCCAGCCATGCATCAAAACCGTGCTCCTGCGTAAGATCATTTCCGGTCGCAGATGGCTGGCCGGTATCTCCGGGCGGCGGAGCTCCGGGCGCAGGTCCGCCATCGTGGTCTCCATTGTCTTCTGGACCTCCGTTGCCGTTGCCCGGCCCGCCACTGCCCTTGCCGGAACCGCCGTTGCCGTCGCGCGGAACCGCCGCTTCAAAGCGATTGAAGACCTTCTGTTCGCCGAAGGGAACGATCTGGTATGCCGAGCCGCCTACGTAAACATGGCGGGTAAGATCCAGGTCCGTTCCCTCCTCAAAGTGAGCGACATTGCCGATGGAGATAAAGTTACGGATGACCAGTTCGGAATCGGGAACGGTGTTGCCGATGCCGGCGGCCACAAAGGGCGCTAGCCGGCCAAAGCGCCGGCGAAAACGGTTGTTCCAATCCACCGTTGCCTGGCCCGGACTGAATCCCTTGCTCACGCTGCCAGTTGGTGCGGAGACAGTAAGCGTGGACGTGAGATTCACGATCTGGCTGGGCACATAGCCTTCGACGCCGAAATATACGTCGCCCGCGCCAACGCTATCAAAATCCGTTTGCCCGGGCGTGTTGCTGGCATCGTGAGCGAAGTAAAGCGGCACCCCGGTAAAGACGCCGACGTGGCTGTTGAAGTCATAGCCGACGGTTGAATCCAGCTTCAGCAGCGCGCCGGATGAATTCACCATGCCGCGAAAGTTTTCATACGCATTAAAGCCCTTGAGCGATGAGGGCGCTTCCTGCCTCTGATCGTCGGTCTGGGTCTGGTTGTCTGCTTCATCGTTTGAATGCCTTGAACTCTGACCCAGCGACGGCATGGACATGCCAAAAGCCAGCAGGATCAGGAATGCCTGGACAAGATTTCTTTTCATATGCTCTTTCCTCGCCACAAAGAGATGTGCGCCGGCCATCCGTCTGGACACTCGTGTTTCCCGGAGTGAGCGCCGCATTTGATGACTAGGAGACAGAGACGCAGCTCTGCTGCGTCCCCGCCTGTTGATGTTGTCGATGGATTCGCCGTCGGGCTTTGCGGCGTTTAATCTCTACCGGATGACCATATCGTTATCGTGCTCGGGCTCATGTTCGTGCTCGTTTTCATGCTCGTGGTCCCGATCGCGGTCTTTGTCGCGGTCGCGATGCCGCTCGCGGTCCCGGTCACGGTCGTGGTCCCGGTCTCTCTCCCTTTCTCGATCACGATCGCGATCTCTGTCTCTGTCTCTATCGCGGTCGCGGTCCCTGTCTCTGTCCCTGTCGCGGTCTCTGTCTCGATCTCGATCGCGATCATGGTGGCCCGGGCTTCCGCCGTCGCCGTTGATTGCAGCTAACGGTCTTGCGAACGCGGTACCGCCGATGGCCAGGACCAGAATCCAGGCAAATTGCCGTAGTTTCCTCTGCATTAGGTAAGAACTCCTTTCAGCCTTGCAGCATTGGATTGTTTGGCGATTTGGGCGATTTGGAATAGAGATGCCCGGGTTCTGCGCCAAGTTGTGCTTTCAAGGACGGTCTCAAAAATTCATGTAACGTTCATCCACGGCAGGGTTGGCTGGAATGAAGGAATAGTTTTTTCGGGAGATAAATCTCTCAGAAACTAGTACTCATCGTAGTTTGCTTTTTTTTGTTCCGCCTGCGATGCAGCAGTGTCCTAGTTGATGAGAAGGCAGGGACTGGTCGGGCGATTTCAGTCCTTCGCCGCTCTCAGGGGCCCCTTGGGCCAATCCCCTGAGGCCCCTAAGCTCTGGTTCAAATATGCCGAGGCATAGAACCCGACGGGTGAACCAGAATAGTTTTATAGAGGGATGGTAGTTTTAAAACTACAGGTCAGTTGCGCGGACGAACAGACGCAGAAGGTTTTATTTCCCTTTCTTATGATTGTTCTTGCCTTCTGCAGCTTTGGCGGCAGCCTGCTGCGCCAGCGCATGTTCCACCACGCGTTGCATCTCCAGAAGCGGCGCGGGTTTCCCGGACCAGATTTCAAACTGGCGAGCACCCTGCTGCACAAACATCTCTGAGCCGGGGATCACATGCATGCCGCGAGCGCGGGCCATCTTGATCATGCGGGTCTCGGCCGGGGTATAGACCATCTCAAAGAAGTATTTGGCTTTCATCTCCTGCTCGGAGATGGGCAGCGGATCGCGGTTGCCCTCCATGCCAACCGGCGTGGCATTGACGATCACATCAAATTCCAGCTTCTTGAGCATCGTGCGATTAATGACCTTGGCGCGCGCCTGCTTGGCCAGCTTCTGCGCCGGTCCTGCCGTGCGATTGAGGATCGAGACATCTGCGCCGCGCTCCTTCAATCCAAAGACGGCGGCACGGGCTGCACCGCCGGCGCCGAGGACAAGAATCTTTGCGCCTTGCAATCGAATGCGCAGTTCCAGGGGACGAACAACGCCGTTCACGTCAGTGTTGAAGCCGAAGAGCTTTCCATCCTGGCCGCGCACCAGGGTGTTGCATGCGCCCACCTTGGTAGTCCAGGGATCGCTCTTGTCCAGGTGCTTCAGCATCTGCTCTTTGTAAGGCATGGTGATGCTAAGGCCGGCGATAGGAATGTCCCGCACGCAGGCCAGGAGGTCATCCACGGACTTGGCGTGCAGGGCCAGGTAAACACCATTCACGTTTTCGCGCCGGAAGGCCGTGTTTAACATGGCGGGTGAGAGTGAATGCGCCACTGGATCGCCCGCGACGCCATAGACGCGCGTCGCTGCATCCACCTGATCGATGCGGAAGGTATCCCGCAGCGTTCGCGCCGTCAGCTGTCCGGGAGCAGTCTCCTCGCCGGCGTTCACGGCGGCAAAAGTAAACTGGCTACCGGCGCGGGTGCACAATACCCGGCTGATTACTCCCTGTTCGCCCATGCACAGGCCGATCATGGAATGCGAGTGGCTGTATTTTTCCAAGAACTTCATCATCACTACATTGTCGTAAAGGGAGTTGGCGGTAGTGACGATTTTGATGAAGTCAGCGGGATATTCCTTCATCCGGGCGAACGTCTCTTCAAGCTTCTTGGTGCCACGGTAATCGTGGTAAGAGAGAATCAGATTGGCGGAGCGGCGCAACCTGTTGAAGTCATTGGTCTTAAGCTGCGCAGCGGTTTCCACTTCAATATCCACCAGATGGCAGCCCAGATTAGCTGCTTTGACCAACACATCAACCTGCGAAGCCACCGGCCCGCGGAACTTTCCTCCATTCACAGCCCGGCGGCAGGTGACCACAATTAAGGCTTCGGGATGGAATTCAATAAAGGTCTTGAGCTTCGCCAGACCCAGGGCCGGCTTGGAGAGATAGTCTAACCTGAACTCAATAAAGGGGTTATCGCGGACTATGTAGTCAGCCTTCTGCACCATTTCCACCGGATTTGGGGTGGCGATAGCCACGCACACCCGGGGCAACCGGGCCGGCAGGAAGCGTGGGGCGTAGTTGGATGATGTTCCATTCATTAGATTTAGAAAGGGCTGGCCATCATACGTGAGCGAAAATCACAGATTCAAGTACCGAATGCAAGAAGGGAATGAACTTCTGTAATTAAGCGTATCTTCTTAGTAAATAAGAGTTTAGTTGAAGTGCCAGGAAAAGCGGTGATATGTTCCACCCCGGGAAGCTCTGCCTTTCGGCAACGGCTACTGGAGGTAGCATGCGGAAAACGGGACTCATATTGATTTTGGTCGTAGTGGCGGGAACATTTTTGCCGAAGCTGGGCTATTCGCAACAGCCGCAAGCTACTCCGGCGCAAGTGCGCTCGGGCAACATCAACGTCGGAAACGCTCCCACGCAGAATGACATGTATTGCTCCGGCTACATCACCTCGGAGCACGTTTCAGACAAGCTGTTTGTCGCCGCCGGCGCCAATAGTCCGGACCAGACACGTTATGCCGGTCCGGCCGACACAATCTTCATTCACGGCTCGGGCATGAAGGCAGGAGAGCGCTACCAGATCATCCGCCACGTAAAAGACGTCAATCATTACGAAGCCTATAGCGGCCAGAGAGCGGCGGTCCATGACGCGGGCGAACCGTACTTTGAACTTGCGATCGTCAGAATCACTGACGTGCAGAAAAACACCGCTGTCGCCGCTTTTGAGTTGAGTTGCTCCGATGTTTTGCCCGGAGACATAGCCATTCCGTACGAAGATCGCCCCGCACCGGCCTTCCGCAACGTTAACGTCGAGCGTTTCACGCCGCCAACAGGCAAGGTACAGGGCCGGATCATCATGGCGCGGGAGTTCGACACCTTTGTGGGCTCCAAATACAAGGTGTATCTCAGCATTGGCGCCGACAAAGGTTTGAAGCCGGGCGACTATCTGCGCGTCACCCGCACGTTTTCCCATACCTACAATGATCCTGTAGGCGGCCTTTCCACAAAGGCGACCAACTATGAAGACCAACAGGTGAATCCGCAGACGTTTTCGATGGGTGATATTTCCACGCTGCCGCGGCGCACTCTGGGCGACATGATCGTGCTCAACGTGCACAAGCACAGCGCGACGGGGATGATCCTTACGGCCCTCGAAGATATTCAGGTAGGCGATGGCGTGGAACAGATGGATGTAGCCGACGCGCCGGTGCTGCCGCCGATCAAGCCTTCTTTCAGCAATGCTCCCGAGCCGGGCGCCAACAATGCAGCCAACGCGCAGCCGCCGCATATTACCTGCACGGCGGCGCCAACCAGTCTCCGCGCCGGCGAAAGCGCCAATGTCAGCTGCGAAGCCACAAGTCCTGACAACCGTCCGCTGAACATCACTTTTGTGGCCAACGGCGGCAAACTTTCTTCCAATAAAAACCAGGCAACACTGGATACAACGGATACCGCAGCCGGGCCGATCGCGGTCCGCGCCACCGCTTTTGACGATCGCCAGATGAGCGCTTCGACGGTGGTTACGGTCAACGTGGAAGCACCTCCGCCGCCGACGCCCACGGCACAGAAACTGATGGAACTGGATTACAAAACCGGCAGCGCTTATGTCGACAATCGGTCAAAAGCGGTACTGGACGATGTTGCATTGAAGATGCAGCAGGATCCGAATCTGAATGCCGTGCTTTCCGGGGAGGCGCAACCGGGTGAAGGCGCAACCATGGCCATGCGTCGCGCGCAGAATGCGATGACGTATCTGACCAAGTCCAAGGGGATCGATCCGCAGCGCATTCAAGTCAAGACAAGCACCGAGCCGGGACAAAAAGTGGAAGTCTGGACACTGCCTGCCGGCGCACAGCTGCCGGGAACCACGCCGACGACGCAACCGCCACAGGGCACCACTCCTCCGGATCAGACAGCGCAGCCGCCTGCACAGCAGCCGCCCGCGCAACAGCCGCCGGCTGATGTTCAGCCTACACCGGTGCCGCAACCTACACCGCCACAGCAGTAAACGAATTTACAGCTAACAAAAGCGCAGCCAATCCGGCTGCGCTTTTTTGTTGCTGCAAGGAGCCGATCCAAGCGCGCATTTTTCCGATACGACGCCATCTTCGCCGGAAGTCGCGATTCCCATTTCTGCCTCCCGAAGTGGAACTTGAGCTCTGCTTTTTGGTCAATATTCATGCGGGTTTCAACGCATCTTCACACAGCCTCGCTAACCTTTTTGAGGACGCAGCGCGGATCACGAGTTCCAATTAAAAAAGCGCGGCGTCAATATCCAGAAAGGAAAAGCAAGCACGATGAAATTGGCACGTACTCTGGTGAAATTGGCTTTGTGTTGGACGATGATATCCGCCGGCCTGCCCGCAGCGGCGCAATCGGGAAACGTCAAGACGGTCTGGATCATCCTGATGGAGAACCATAACTGGTCCCAGATCAAAGGCAGCAGCAGCGCGCCTTACATCAACAACACGCTTCTGCCCATGGCCTCGCATGCCGAGCAGTATTTCAATCCTCCGTCCATCCACCCCAGCCTGCCCAACTATCTGTGGCTCGAAGCCGGCACGAACTTCGGGGTGCTGGATGATAATCCGCCCAGCTCACATCATTTCAGCACCACGCAGCACCTGGTCACGCTGCTGCAGAACAAAGCCATTTCATGGAAGACCTACCAGGAGAATATCTCCGGCACCACTTGCCCGCTCACCAGCAGCGGGGAGTACGCAGTGAAGCACAATCCGTTTGTGTATTTTGACGATGTCACCAACACGCTGAACCCCAATTCGGCCGAGTGCATCAATCATGTGCGCCCATTCACGGAATTTGCCTCCGATCTCGCCAACAACAACGTCGCTGCTTACAATTTCATCACTCCGAACTTGTGCGACGATATGCACGATAGCTGCAGGCCCACGCGGAACGCGATCAAACAAGGTGACACGTGGCTTTCGCAGAATATTCCGCTGATTTTGAACTCGGCAGCCTACAAGGCCGGCGGCGCAATCTTTATCACCTGGGATGAAGCCGCATCCGGCGATGGGCCCATCGGAATGATCGTGCTTTCCCCCTTCGCCAAGGGTCATGGCTACTCCAATACCATCCACTACACCCATGGCTCCACGCTGCGGACTTTTGAGGAAATCTTTGGCGTTACGCCGCTGCTGGGTGATGCCGCGAAAGAAACCGACCTGAGTGATCTGTTCACAGTTTTCCCATAGCCAAATGGAAAGAGGGTGTCTCCAGATGCTTGCCGGCGCCCTCTTTTGTTCCTGTTGTCAAGCAGAGATTTGTGATTTGCCGGCGATGTTAAGCTGTTCGCCATGTGCAAACACGCCCTCGCCCGCGCACTTTATCGCATCGTCGTCCTGGTCGCGGTTGCGACCGCAGCGTGTGCTCAACAAAAGCAAGGGTCTCCCGCTTTTGACATCGTGATTCGGGGCGGACGTATCATCGACGGCACGGGCAATCCCTGGTATATGGGTGACGTTGCCATTCGGGGCGACCGGATTTTTGCCATCGGCAAATTGCAGAACGTTACGGCGAAGCGCTTGATCGACGCCCGAGGAATGGTGGTCGCACCCGGATTCATTGACATGCTCGGCCAATCGGAGACGGCGCTCCTGATCGACAATCGCTCCCTGAGTAAGCTGGCCCAGGGCATTACCACGGAGATCACCGGCGAAGGCGGCTCCATCGCACCGCAGAATGCCCGCACCATTGCCTCCGCTCAACCGGGCCTTGATCCGTATCACCTGAAGATCGACTGGACCACCCTGGACGACTACTGGATGCGTCTGGAAAAGAAAGGCACGCCCATCAATATCGGAACCTACGTCGGCGCGGCACAGGTGCGGGAAGCCGTGCTGGGCGATGTGAATCGCGCGCCTACCCCGGAAGAGTTGGAAAAGATGAAGGCGCTGGTGGCGCAGGCCATGCAGCAGGGAGCTCTGGGAATCTCAACCGCGCTGATCTATCCGCCGGGCCACTACGCGAAAACGGAAGAGCTGATTGAACTGGCCAAGGTCGCGGCACAGTATGGCGGCATCTATGCCACGCACATGCGGAGCGAAGGCCTGAACGAGGTGGCCGCGGTGCGCGAAGCCCTGCGCATCGGCGAGGAAGCTCATCTGCCGGTGGAGATTTTTCATTTGAAGGTCAGCGGTAAAAGCCGGGCGGGAAAAATGATCGACATCGTACGGATGATCCAGGCGGCGCGCGACTCCGGCCTGGATGTGACCGCCGATATGTATCCCTACCTGGCCGGCGCTACGGCGCTTGCCTCGAGCCTGCCGCCCTGGGTTGCCGATGGCGGCATGGGCAAGCTGCTGGAGCGGCTGCGTGATCCCGCGGTCCGCCAGCGGATCAAGACCGAGATGTCGGCTACGGGTGAGCGCACCTCCGCCCCTTCACGCGCAGAACCGACGCGCGAAGGGGACCCCTCCGCCCCTTCACGCGCAGAACCGGCGCGCGAAGGGGACCCCTGGGAGAACCTTTATCTCGATTCGGGGGGAGCTTCGGGCGTGATGGTCTCGTCTGTCGTCAACCCCGACCTCAAGCAGTACACGGGTAAGACGGTGGCGGAGATTGCGGAAGCGCAGAAAAAAGAGCCTCTCGACGCGTTCATGGATTTTGTTGTGGCCGATCATGGCCTTTCCAGCGCGCTCTACTTCATCGCCAGCGAAGAAGATCTTCAAACCGGACTGCGCCAGCCGTGGACCAGCATCGGACTGGACGCGAATGAGCTTTCGCTGGATGGACCGCTGTTTGAACCGCACACGCACCCGCGCGCCTTCGGCAGCATGCCTCGCTTCCTGGGGCATTACGTCCGGGATCTGCAGCTCATGCCGCTGGAACAGGCGATTCGCAAGATCACTTCCCTGCCCGCGCAGCGCGAGCACCTGGTGGGCCGCGGCTTAATCAAAGAAAGTTTCTTTGCCGACATCACGATCTTTGATCCGGCCACGATCAATGACAAGGCCACATATACCGAACCGGCACAACTGCCAGAAGGCGTTAAATATGTGCTGGTGAACGGCGAGATCGCGTTCGAAAATGGGAAAGTGACCGGAGCGATGGGCGGCAGAGCGCTCAAAAGGCAGGGGACGAAGTAAACCGGCAGGTGTGATGTAACTCGATAATATTCATTAACATACTGCACAATATCCATTAACAATTATTTACAAAAACTAGCGGCAAAAAACCTGGAAATGCCTTCAAATAGGTAAGTTGGCGCGGAAGCCAATCGGCACATTCCTAGCGGTTACCACCGGCAATTGCTGAAACATCGAAGTCTGTATAGGATTGCAGATTTCCGAGATCCTGCCCTGAGAGGACAGATGCTGAAATTTTCACCTTCTACTTTGGCCGGTCGCATCGCTGTGTGCGCCTGTCTCGCGTTGATGCTGAGCGGGTGCGGCAAAACCAGCGCCGATAGCAAACAAAAGGGCGGCGGCAGAGGCGGCCAGGGTCGCGGCCAGATGTCGATCCCCGTGGCGGTAGCCAAGGTAGATGTACGGGATATGCCCGTGATCCTCAGCGGGCTGGGTTCTGTGGAAGCGTATAACACGGTCGCAGTCAAGACCCGTATTGACGGCCAGCTGGTGCAGGTGGCTTTCAGGGAAGGCCAGGAAGTGAAAGAAGGCGATCTCCTGGCCGAGATTGACCCGCGTCCTTATCAAGTCCAGCTCAGCCAGGCTGAAGCCACGCTTTTCAAAGACCAATCGGCATTAAAGGACGCGAAGGTCAACCTGGACCGCTTTCAACAGCTGTATAAAGACGGCGTAATTCCCAAACAGCAGCTCGACACCCAGGAGTCTCTTGTGGGACAGCTGGAAGGCGCCGTGCGCGCTGACCAGGCCCAGGTCGACAACGTGAAGCTGAACCTGGTTTATACGCGTATTACCGCTCCGGTGAGCGGACGGGTGGGACTGCGCCAGATTGACGTTGGCAACATCGTGCACGCGGCGGATCCCAACGGCCTGCTGATCATCACGCAGCTGCAGCCTATCTCCGTAATCTTTAACCTGCCCCAGGACGAGTTGCCGGAAGTTTCAAAGCACATGCAGAAGGGCCGGCTGTCAGTGGATGCGTACAGCCGCGACGATCAGACCAAAATTGCAACCGGCACGCTGCTGACTATCGACAACCAGATTGATACCACGACCGGCACCGGCAAGCTGAAGGCGATATTCGACAATCGCGACCGGTCTTTGTGGCCAAACCAGTTCGTCAACGTTCACCTGCTGCTGGAAGTGCGGAAGAACAACGTGGTGGTACCGGCTGCGGCTATCCAGCGCGGCCCGCAGGGGACCTATGTGTTTGCCGTCAAGCCGGACAAGACCGCTGAAATGCGCCCGGTGACGGTGGCGTTCAGTGAAGGAAATTTTTCGGCAATCACCAAAGGCGTGAACCAGGGCGATCTGGTAGTAACCGACGGCCAGGACAAACTTCAGCCCGGCACGCACGTGGAGATCCGCAGCGGCGGACAACAAGAGCAGAAGCAGCCCGATCAGGGAGCAATAACCAGCGAGGGTCAGGCTCCTTAAGCAGCAGTCTTCCTGCCTAATACATTTATGGCCAACGGCGGTCCATCAAAATTATTCATTCTTCGTCCGGTAGCGACGTCGCTGCTGATGATCGGAGTATTGCTGGTGGGCATCGTTGCGTACTTTCAACTGCCGGTTTCAGCGCTGCCCCAGGTCGACTATCCCACCATCCAGGTGACCACGTTTTATCCCGGCGCCGGGCCGGAGGTAATGGCCTCTTCCGTCACCGCGCCGATGGAGCGCCAGTTCGGCCAGCTTGCCGGTTTGAGCCAGATGACCTCAACCAGTTCGTTCGGCAGTTCGGTCATCACGCTGCAATTCAACCTGCAGACAAATATCGACATCGCCGAGCAGGAGGTGCAGGCAGCGATCAATTCCGCTGCCACGTTCCTGCCGCGCGATCTGCCCAATCCGCCGATCTACAGCAAGGTCAATCCGGCTGACGCGCCGGTTCTGACCCTCGGCGTGACCTCGGACAGCCTTCCGCTCTACAAAGTCGAAGACCTGGCCGACACCACGATCGCACAGAAGATTTCGCAGCTCAGCGGTGTCGGTCTGGTTTCGATCAGCGGCGGGCAAAGGCCTGCGGTGCGGATACAGGCCAACCCCACAGCGCTGGCGTCCTACGGGCTGGGCCTGGAAGACATACGCACCGTGCTGGGCCAGGCGAACGTGGACCAGGCCAAGGGAATCCTGGAGAACAAGCGCCAGGCTTTCACCATCTCCAGCAATGATCAGCTGCTCTCGGGCGATCAATACAAGGACGTGATCGTCGCCTATCGCAATGGCGCTCCGGTGCGCGTGCGGGACGTGGCCGATGTGGTAGATGGCGCGGAAAACGTGAAGCAGGCGGCATGGATGAACCTGACGCCGGCTGTGATCGTCAACATACAGCGCCAGCCGGGAGCCAACATCACCGACGTGGTCGACCGCATCAAGAAGGTCCTGCCCCAGCTTCAAGGGGCGCTGCCAACCTCGGTGAAGGTTGCGGTTCTCACCGACCGTACGGAAACCATCCGCGCGTCAGTCAAGGATGTGCAGTTTGAAATGATCCTCACCATCGTCCTGGTGGTGATGGTGATTTTTCTTTTTCTCAGGAACTTATCGGCGACGATCATTCCTGGGGCGGCTGTTCCGCTTTCCATTGTGGGCACATTTGCGGTGATGTACCTGCTGGGCTACAGCCTGGACAACCTGTCACTGATGGCGCTAACCATCTCGACCGGATTTGTCGTCGACGATGCGATCGTGATGATTGAAAACATCGAGCGCTTCCTGGAAGAGGGACATTCGCCGATGGAGGCGGCGCTCAAAGGCGCGGGGCAGATCGGGTTCACCATCATTTCTTTGACGGTCTCGCTGATCGCCGTGCTGATTCCGCTGCTGTTCATGGGCGACATCGTGGGCCGGCTCTTCCGCGAATTTGCGGTCACCCTGGCGGTGACCATCGTGATCTCAGCGCTGGTTTCGCTCACGCTCACGCCGATGATGGCGGCGCGCCTGCTCAAAAACCCACACAAGGTGAAGCATGGCCGCTTCTACCAGGCTTCCGAGCGCGCCTATGAGCGGGTGATTCACTACTACGGCAAAACCCTTCAGTTCGTGCTGAAGCACCAGACTGCCACGCTGCTGGCAACGGTGGCGGCCCTGGCCTTGACGCTATATCTCTACGTGATCGTGCCCAAGGGCTTCTTCCCGGTACAGGATACCGGTGTGATCCTGGGCATTACTGAAGGCCCGGAGAGCGTCTCTTTCACCTCCATGGCGGACCGGCAGCAGAGGGTCGCAAAGGTAATTCTGGAAGATCCGGATGTGGCGAGCCTTTCTTCTTTCATCGGCATTGACGGCACCAACACCACGCAGAACAGCGGGCGCATTCAGATTAATCTGAAACCGCACGAAGACCGCAACGATTCCGCCTCAGACATCATCCGGCGGCTGCAGCCGGAGGTAGCGAAGATCGAGGGCATCACGCTCTACATGCAGCCGGTGCAGGATCTGACCGTGGAAGATCGCGTGAGCCGCACGCAGTATCAATACTCTCTGGAAGATGCCGATGCCAACGAGTTGAACGACTGGTCAGAACGCATCCTGGCCAAGCTGCGCACGCTGCCGGAATTGCGCGACGTAGCCAGCGACCAGCAGAACGGCGGCATGAAAGCGGACCTGGTCATCGACCGCGATACTGCAGCGCGCTTCGGCATTCTGCCCCAGGCGATCGACGATACGCTTTACGACGCATTCGGCCAGCGCCAGGTCTCCACCATCTTTACCCAGCTGAACCAATACCACGTGGTGCTGGAGGTAGGCCCGCAATTCCAGGACGATCCCAGCGATCTGACGCATATCTACGTAAGGTCAGTCAGCGGCCAGCAGGTGCCGCTTTCAACTTTCAGCCATTTTGAAACCACGCACACCCCACTGGCCATCAACCACCAGGGCCAGTTCCCGGTTGTGACCATGTCATTCAACCTGGCGCCGGGAGAGTCCCTGGGCAGGGCCACAAAAGCGATCGCGGCAGCCGAGCAGGAGATGGGGATGCCGACGAGCATCCATACCAGCTTCCAGGGAACAGCTGCGGCGTTCCAGAATTCGCTCTCTTCCGAGCCCTGGTTGATCCTGGCGGCGCTGATCACGGTCTACATCGTCCTGGGCGTGCTGTATGAGAGCTACATTCATCCCGTAACCATTCTTTCCACGCTGCCCTCGGCCGGTGTGGGCGCGATCCTGGCTTTGATGCTTACGCGCAATGACCTCACCGTGGTCGCGCTGATAGGAATCATCCTGCTGATCGGCATCGTGAAGAAAAACGCCATCATGATGATCGACTTCGCTCTCGAGGCCGAGCGCGAAGAACATAAGCCGCCCGAGGAGGCGATTTATCAGGCCTGCTTGCTGCGTTTCCGGCCGATCATGATGACGACCATGGCAGCACTGCTCGGCGGCTTACCTCTGGCCCTGGGAACAGGAACGGGAGCCGAGTTGCGGCGGCCGCTGGGCATCACGATTGTCGGCGGATTGCTGCTCAGCCAACTGCTGACCTTGTATACGACGCCGGTCGTCTATCTGTGGTTCGATCGGCTGGCGCAACGGTTCGCAAAATATAAGATCGGCAATCCCATCCCGCACGAGGGAATGGCGGACTAGCCATGAGCATCTCGGCTCCATTCATCCGGCGACCGATCGGCACGTCGTTGCTGGCAGCGGCGCTGCTGATGTCGGGAATTCT
>DATFSU010000023.1:0-90814 GCA_035262465.1 Candidatus Angelobacter sp.
CCAGGAAAACCGCATCACCGGCGCGAATGGCTACGGCTACATCTACGACGGCGACGGCAACCGGGTGGAAAAGGTCTCACCGCCGGTCAATCCGACCAGCGGCACGCTCTACTGGTACATGACGCCTGGCGTGGTGGCGGAAACAGATTTAGCCGGGAACAACCCTCACGAATATGTGTTTTTCAACGGTGAGCGCATAGCGCGCAAAGACTCGAATGGACTGGTCTATTACTACTTCTCCGATCATCTGAAGACGGCCTCGGTCGTCACCGACGCTGCCGGAGTCATCAAGTCCGACTCCGACTATTACCCCTGGGGCGGCGAACTAGCGTTCGTCGCCAACGACTCGAACCACTACAAGTTCACCGGCAAAGAACGCGATGGAGAGACCGGACTCGATTATTTCGGAGCGCGGTATTACTCGAATGCATTGGGACGGTGGGTGAGCGCGGACTGGAGTGCAACGCCTGTGCCGGTACCGTATGCGGATTTAGGGGACCCGCAGACGCTGAATCTGTACGCGTACGTCCGCAACATCCCGACGGCGAGGTCCGATTTCGACGGACATGAGGACAGCGTTCTAGATAGGTTGAAAAAAGCTTGGGACGCTCTGATCCAACCGGCAAGCGACACGGCCGCGTCCAAGGCCAGTACGTCTGCCCTGGATGCTACTCCCGTTGACCCCGTTACGGGGGCTACCTCCCACGGGATCATGGCTGACATCAACGAGAAAGAAGGAGAGTTCTTTGATGTTGCAAATCCGATCATTGCGTCAGCGGATCCAACAGGGCAGGCATCTGCCTTACAGAGCGAACTTAAGGGAGACCACGTCGGGGTTGCGCTGGCTGTTGCCGGGCCTCTATTAGAAGGTGCCAGTGATCTCAAGAATGCTGAGACAGTAACACACCACATCGCTACAAATAAGAACATCAAGGGTGGATTCACGGCCGCTTTTGAAAAGGTGTTTGCTAAAGCCGACATGACGTTGGAACATGATGCAAATAAAATGCCCGTAAGCACTGTATTCCATAACGGCCCACATCCGGAGGCTTATCATCAGATGGTACTTGACAAGACCAGAGCTGCGGTAGAAGGAAAGTCAGGAAAAGCAGCACAGAATTCTCTCATACGCGCTCTGAACCAGATACGGACCTTTATCGAATTGAACCCTCAGATATTGAGATTTCCTTGAGTCTGGGGAAAGTAGGGAGAAGATGCGCTGGTATTGGGCAATTTCGTGGGGCAAGACGGTTTCAAACCCCTTTGTTTCAAGTGCCGAAGATCTCAAAGGCTACGAGGATTGGCAACTCGAGAGGGGACATCACATTGAGCACTGGGATCCTACCGCCTGGATTCGGTGTACCAAGCCCGAATGGGATGGCGAGCCCGACGATGTTCTCCAGACACACTTGGCGATTCCAATCTATTCGCCCCGCTGGCAGGAAGTCATCCGGAACGCAAGGTTTTCTGGCATTCAGTTCCTCCCCATACGGGTACTTCACATGAATGGAGGTGAGATCCCTGGATTTGCGATTGCCAATATCTTAAATATCCCATTCGCAATGGATTTGGAACGTTCGCATTACACGATGTTCGACGACGACGATTGTGAACCAGAGGATCGGGGCAAGGTGTCCGGCGTTTATCGGATGGTGCTAAGGCGCAGCCCGCTCAGTAACTATGATGTGATTCGAGTCAAAGAATTCCATCAGTCCCTGTACGTTTCAGAGCGTTTCAAACTTGAATTTGAGGCTGCTAAGTTCACCGGGTACACGTTCCAAGAAGTCCAGCTTACGGATGAGGGACATTAATGCACGGATCTGAAAGCTAAACCGGCTGCTCTCCGCGCAGAACGCGGGCACCGACGGCTCGGCTGCGACGGTGAACGGCAAGACCGAATACTGGGGCAACAGCTACACCTACGACGCCTGGGGCAATCTGCTGGCGAAGAGCGTGACCAAGTGCTCGGCCGAGAATGCCGTTTTCACCATGAACGGCAGGAACCAATTTCTCTATTACCCCTACGATGCTGCCGGGAACATGCTCAATGACGGCCTCTACTCGTACACCTTTGACCAGGAAAACCGCATCACCGGCGCGAATGGCTACGGCTACATCTACGACGGCGACGGCAACCGGGTGGAAAAGGTCTCGCCGCCGATCAATCCCACCAGCGGCACGCTTTACTGGTACTTGACGCCCGGCGTGGTGGCGGAGAGCGACCTGTCGGGCAATCTGAAATCTGAGTACATGTTCTTTGCCGGCGAGCGTGTGGCGCGAAAGGATTTTCCCGGCAACACCGTTGCGTACTATTTCTCCGATCATCTGAAGACGGCTTCGGCCGTGACCGATGTTGCCGGCGTCATCAAGTCCGATTCTGACTATTATCCCTGGGGCGGCGAATTGCAGTTTGTCGCCAACGATTCGAACCACTACAAATTCACGTCTAAAGAACGGGATTCAGAAACCGGGCTGGATTATTTTGGGGCGAGGTATTACTCGAATGCGTTGGGAAGGTTCACGTCTATCGATCCGAAGATGGTCAGCCGACAGCGTATGCGTGACCCGCAGCAATGGAATATGTATCAATACTCGCGAAACGACCCAGTCGCAAATGTTGATCCTGACGGGAAAGAGGTAAAAACTGCAGCTACCGGGCAAGATTATGCGCAGCTGGTACAGACGCTCGGGAAGGCGTATATGCGAAGCGATTTCCAGCAAAAGTTCGACCAGCTAAAGAAAAGCAATATGACTTTTAATATAAACAAGGCTGACCTAAGAGGCGCCCTGAAGGGGACCGCGCTAGAAAAAGAGGTAGTAGGAGACCCGTCAGGAACAACAACTATCAACGCTGTGCGTAGTGCGGCTGGGCCTGTGGATAAAAGCAAGTCTTCGGTTGACATAAAGATTGATCTTGACCAGACGAAGGCTCCGACTGTGGATACTCGTCACGAGGTTGAGCATGGCGTGCAAGCAGATAATTATCCTGAGCTCTTTAATGCCATTCAGACCCAATCGATTCCAGACGCCCGAGCGCAGCATGATATGCTTGAAGACGATGCGCGGAACTTCGCAAATCAATATTTTGATATGGATCCAAACAGCAAGAATGGTTTAACCCAGGAACAGGCAGAAGATAAGATCAAAGAAATGATGCCTGAGCCAAAGCCAGCGCCGGAAAAGAGCAATCCGCGGTAGGAGGGAGAAATGTTTGTTTTAAAACCAGTCGTTATTAGCCAGATGGCCTTGAGCGTCGTGTTGCTTTGTACCGCTCAAAACACATCTTGGGTAGTCAATCTTCCTAGTGCTCCGATGTCTCTTGAAGGAAAAGTTCCTACTGGGTTCATCTTAAAAAACACGAGCGGTAAGCCGGTCGTTTCCTTCACGCTTGGATGTGTTGTTGTGAAGAAGGAAAAACCGTCAATAGTCTCAACGTTTCCAGCGCAGGAGTTCTCAATCGATCCCGGCGGAAGCTTTAGCAGGGCGGTCTGGGATGCCGATTACGTTGACGAATACCACGATTGCGTGATCCAAGAAAAGGCCAAGCTAGCGCTCATTTCTGTTGGATTCCAGGACAAGACCTCGTGGAGGTTCAGCGAGCCGGTGGCCGAAGTAAAGCACTAACAATCGCATCGTTCTTGGTGCCGGGTCCAAAAGGTGCTATTGCCTCTGTATCATCTGAGACTGCGACATTCGAAATTCTAGACGGTGTGAGAAGAGCGAAGGCTGCCGACCTGTTAGGCAATACGACAATTCCAGGGCAGGTGGTGAGCGCAGAAGGAGTGCTTGGAAGCATCCAGAATCTGACCATTGACCAACTGCTTTCCCCCAGAGAGACTATTGATGTGAGCACCAATGCCGCAACGGATCGGTTCATGAGTATCATGAATGCAACCAAGCAGGCGCAGACCTATCGCCCATTCGTGTTCAAGAGGGCAACACGGGTACTCCGATTCGTGATGTGCAGCTCGATACAACAGGGGATCACTGAGTATGATCGCTCCCGAAAAAGTACGCAACGCATTCTATGCACTGCAAGCAATATTGACTCATGCTCGTTTTTTAGCTGCTAAATCTGACCAAGCTAAGCAGGTCGTAGGCCTGCTCGATTCTGCAGAATACTTGCCTGGATTGATGGCGTCACAATCGGATGAGACAGTCAGGTTCCGGGAGGTGCTGCTAGACGTGGCCAAGCGCTATCGCTGCGCCTACATCGTTCAGTGCTTCGACGATCCCGTACCCTCTGCGTGGCACACCACTTCAATTGCAGGCGAACCATGATGACTGCGAGCCTAGAGATGACAACGGCTAGGCGGGTGGCCAACTCTTCGGGTTTTTCTATGTCCTTCACAAATACCGGGTGACAGTCGATTGGAAGGGTGAGGGCTTATGTTGTGGCTTACACTGGACGAAGTGAATGCTCAGAACTTCCAGGTTCGGGGCTCACCCACGCCGCAGGAAATCGTGTTTCCAGCGGACTTGGATAAGCTGAAGGCTCAAATCCCGCTCGACCGTACCTTGAGGACGAGGGATTTATACCGAGTCCATCGTTACCAATGGTTTGCCTGGATTGGGAGGCGTCCATTGATCCTCGAGTGGCGGGTAGCCCACCCTTCTGCCTTCTCTGTCGGTCAACCAAACTGAGGGTGCCCCGTGATTTGTTGCTCAAATCCTCGAAGAAGTCAGCCAAGAATAGCAATTCATCGTCTGGGGTTATGTGGGTATGCCCAAGCATTTCCACGGCCTGATCAGCGCCTGATTCCGCTGGCCGGGTCACGCAGGCCGTCGATAGCAGCAACGGCATCAACTACATCACCGGCGCGTCGTACGACGCCAGCAGAGAACTCACGGGCTTCGTCAGCGGCAGCGGCGGTGCGGCGGCCATCAGCAAGAAGTTTATTTACACCCCGCGCCTTCAGCCTTGCCGCATGGCTGCCGCGACAAACAGCACTCTTCCCGGCAACTGTCTGGATGCTGCTCACGGAAACGTGCTGGATCTGGGCTACGACTTCCACGCCGGCAACGGCACGTCGGGGAGCGGGACCGATAACGGTAATGTCTTCGGCATTACGAATTACAAAGACGCCAGCCGCAGCCAGAGCTTCACCTATGATCCCCTGAACCGGCTGCTCTCCGCTCAGAACGCGGGCACCGACTGCTCGGCTGCGACGGTGAACGGCAAGACCGAATACTGGGGCAACAGCTACACCTACGACGCCTGGGGCAATCTGCTGGCGAAGAGCGTGACCAAGTGCTCGGCCGAGAATGCCGTTTTCACCATGAACGGCAAGAACCAGTTTCTCTATTACCCCTACGACGCTGCCGGGAACATGCTCAATGACGGCCTCTACTCTTACACCTTTGACCAGGAAAACCGCATCACCGGCGCGAATGGCTATGTCTACGACGGCGACGGCAACCGGGTGGAAAAGGTCTCACCGCCGCTGAATCCCCCACTGCGGCGAGGCCGAAGCGGATACATGTCTGGACATGGATAGCTGGCGGCAACACTGGTTGGTCGCAAGCTGGCGGGCGTTCCTCAGTACAGGAGAAACAGAATCCGATCTGGCGGCCCTTCGGCAATGCACGCATACGGGGCGACCGTTAGGCACAGAAGAGTTCGTCAAGAGCTTGGAGGAGAGTACCCATCGAAGGCTGGCGCCGCAGAAGGGTGGGCGTCCCGCAAAGCCAACGAAAGATGAACGACAAGAGGCGCTCAAGTTCAGTGCATCATGAGGAGAGTGGAACTTCCCGTCTGTCCCCGATTTTCCAGCGGAGAAACCTCCGGAATAGTTAGGTGGTAGGATTGAAGCAACTTGTTGAATAAACATGTTTACAAGCGGGGGCAACAAATTCCAAATGAACGCGCGCCCATTCATGGAGCATCCAAGCGGCGAATATACAAATGCTATTGATGCCATGGAAGCGGCGATAACCCTTCTTAGGAATTTGCCCGAATGGACACAGTGGATCACATTCTGCGCTCAGGGCGAAGGAGAGTCTCCGGATAGCATTCATAGCGCTGAAGTGCGCCTTTTATCTGACCTTTTAGAAGCTGGAGTTCCGATAAACATTGCGCAGATCACAGCGTTGGCCCATGTCAATCGACAAGCTCTTATGGAAGCAGGCCGCACCCGCTATTCCATTGCGGCGGCAACACCAAGAGAAGCAGCGCAAATCCTTGATGCCCTTTTCCGCCACCAACTTGGCGTACGTCCTTTCCCTGATGAGGGAGATGATTACGCAGTAGGGGCTGAATGGTAATGTTTCAGGCGGATGGCCCACCCTTCGGGTTTCTCTGTCCCTCAAAATATTGAGGGTGCCCCATTCCCTCGGCTTCGCTCGGGACAGGCTTTTTGCGGAGAGCGCGTCCTTGTTCTTTTATTGTCTCGTGTTCCCAAGACGCAGCGGGAGCAGATCCCTCACCTGCGCGTCAAGAGCGATCAAGAAGAAGGCGTGTCGCCCGCGCCGGTTCGGGATGACAGTGTCGTTTGGTGTGGCGGAAATTTAACCGGCGTCGGGTTCCAATGCAAAACGGGCGATGCTCAAGCATCGCCCGCAGGAAATCGCGCTTAGGCCGTCGCTGCAAACTGATGTAGCTCAGTCGAAGCAGCGAGTTGCTTTCTGTTGCTCACCCCGCCTTGGCCGTCACCAGTTCCGGCTCGGCCTGCTGTTTCTGGCCGGGCAGCGGCATAGCGCGGAGGACCAGGATCAGCGCCGCCGAAACCAAGGTGAGGCCGGCGGTCCAGTAAACCGGAACGTTCCAGCTGCCATACTTGGTGAAGAGCCACGCGGCGATACCGCCGCCGCCGATGGAAGCCACGCCCTTGGCGGTATAGAGGAAGCCGTAGTTGGAGGTGGCGTTGCTGGCGCCGAAGTAGTCGCCGATGATGGCCGGGAAGAGCGAGAACATGCTGCCCCAGGTGAAGTAGACGGCGATCATCATGGCGATGAACCAGCCGGCGGAGAGCTTGCCCAGGGTCAGCACGCCGATGAGAGACAGCGCCTGCAGCGTAAAGGGAATGACCATGGCCATCTCGCGGCCGACGAAATCGGAGAACATGCCCCAGAGGACGCGCCCTGCGCCGTTGGCCACGCGGCTCCAGGCCAGGGCGGCAACCACGGCCCAGGCGGCAATCTTCAGAGTGCGGCCAACCGGCGAGGCTTGCGCGGTGATCATGAGGCCGCCGACCGAGGTGAGCACGAACGCAACGTACAGCACCCAGAACTGCGGTGTGGCCAGCATCTGAGCGCTATTGAACTGCTGCTGATTGCGCCGGATGCGGGGAGAAACCACCTTCCTGGCAGTGGGAGAGACCTGAAAGTCCGGGCCGGGATTGTGCAGCACCTGAGCTGCAATGACGATGACCAGGCCCTGAGCGATTCCTGTGTAGAGGAAAGCCGTGGTGTATCCGGAGGAGGCAAGAATACGGGCAATGAGCGGGATGAACAAAGCCGAACCGGCGCCGAAGCCGGCGGTGATCAGGCCGGAAGCGGTGCCGCGCATATCGGGGAACCACTTGAGCGCCGTGGCGATAGAGCCGCTATAGATGAACGCAGCGCCCACGCCGGCCAGTCCGTAGAGGACATAAAACTGGGTCAGTCCCTGGGCATAGCCCATGCCGGTCCAGCCGATGCCGACAAGAATGCCTCCAGCGGTCAGAAAAAGGCGCGCGCCAAGACGGTCAATCAGCCAGCCCTCTACGGGCGTGATCCAGGTTTCCAGGAAAATGAACGTCGTAAAGGCGAACCCGAGGTCCTGGAGACGCCAGTGGTGTGCATCCTGCAGCGGGCGCACAAATAAGGTCCAGGCATATTGGAGGTTCGCGATCATTATCATGCTGACGACGGCGCTTCCGAATTGAATCCATCGTTTGCTCATGTTGTCCTCTCTCTTGAGACTCAGTTTTTATGCGCCGCCGCGCTACGACGCTCGGCCAGTAACTTGGTACATGCGTAAACACTGCGCGTATGCGGCATGGGCAGGCCGATTCTCTCGCCCACTTCCAGCACCGCGCCTACGATTGCTTCCAGTTCCAGCGGCCTTCCGGCTTCCAGGTCCTGAAGCATTGACGTTTTGTGCTCCCCGACCTTGGCCGCTCCTGCCATACGCTGCTCAATCGATACCTGCATTTTCACGCCCAGCTTGTCCGTGAGCGCTTCGGTTTCCTGCATGATGCTCTGAACCAGCGCCGTTGTCTCCGGATTGCTGAGCATCTGCGCCAGCGTTGCACCGGTCAGGGCACTGATGGGATTGAAGGCCACGTTGCCGAGGATCTTCACCCAGATTTCATTCCGCAGGTGCGACGTGACCGGCGCACGCAAACCGGCGGCAATCAACGCATCGGCAATCTTGCGAATGCGTTCTGTGCGCTGGCCATCGGGCTCACCCAGCGATATCCGGTTGCCTTCGTTGTGGCGCACTACGCCGGGCTCGCTGATCTCGGTGGAAAAGTAAATCAGTGAACCCACCACGCGCCGCGCTTCAATCGCCTGCGAAACCACGCCAGCGGGATCGACGCGCTCCAGCCGTGCTCCCGCCAGCGGACCGGCATCGCCCTGGAAGTACCACCACGGAATTCCGTTCTGCGTGCTGACTACGGTTGTTTCCGGTCCCAGCACCGGCGCAAGCTGTGCGGCCAGCGGCGGCAAACCGTGGGCCTTTACGCAGAGAAAAACCACGTCCATCGGGCCGGCGTCTTTCAGGTCGGCCACCAGGCGCGGATGCGCGACGAAGTCATCATCGGCGCTGATCACGCGCACGCCCTTTTCCTGCATGGCGCGAAGATGCGGTCCACGGGCGTGCAGGGTCACCTCGTATCCGGCGCGCGCCATCAGAGCGCCCATATATGCACCCACGGCCCCGGCCCCGACGATCAAAAACTTCACTGCTGCCCGCCTGAAAACGCTGCTGCTACCGCACGTCGCTGGATCTTGCCGGTCGCGGTGCGCGGGATCTTGTCCACGATCAGAACTTTCTTGGGGACCTTGAAGTCCGCCAGGTGCTTCTTGCAGTGCTCGATCAAAGCTGATTCCGGTGATGGTTCTTTCAGCACCACGGCAATGGCGACCTCTTCTCCCCAGGTGGGATGCGGCATGCCAAATGCAACGGCTTCAGCCACGCACGGATGTTTAAGCATGATCTCGTCGATCTCGAGCGGCGCAATCTTTTCCCCGCCGCGATTGATCAGCTCTTTAATGCGCGCGAGCAAATGAAGGTAGCCATCGCTGTCAATCATTCCCTGGTCGCCGGTGCGGAACCAGCCATTGGTAAACGATTTTGCGTTGGCTTCAGGATTGTTTTCGTATCCTTCTATTACATTCGGCCCCTGGATCACGACTTCACCCTGCGTGCCACTGGGCAGGAGTGTGCCTGCCTCATCCATGATGCCGACCTGGACTCCGGTTCCTGGTCCGACGGAGGCGGCTTTGCGCGCTCGCGGCGGCAGCGGGTTGGAACACATCTGGTGCGAGGCTTCGGTCATCCCGTATGCCTCAAGCACCGGGATCTCAAGTAATGTTTCCAGTTTTTCCTTGAGCACCGGTGACAGCGCCGAACTGCAGGAGCGCACAAAACGCAGCTTATCGATTCCTTCCGGCTTCTCGTTCAAACGCGCCACGGAGAGCTGGTGGATGGTCGGCACGCAGGAGTACCACGTCGCGCCGAAGTCGCGTACGGTCCGCCAGAAGCTCATGGGATTGAATTTGCTGGGCACCACCACGGTGCCGCCGGTGAGGAAGGTCGATAGCGTGGAAGCTACCAGGCCATGAATATGGAACAGCGGCATGACGCAGAGCGAGATGTCGCCGGACGTGAGCTGATAGGTCCTGGAGACGTTGCCGCAGGAAACGGCAATGTTCTTGTGCTTCAGCGGCACGCGCTTCGGCCGGCCGGTGCTGCCGCTGGTATGCAGAACCAGGGCCACATCGTCGCCGGTGGGCGGAGTGTAGGGGACGCCTTTGGGCGGATTCACGATGCTGACATTGCCGTTCGCATCCATATCAACGGCATAGACAGGGATCTTCAGGTGCGCGGCGGCGCGGCGTGCTTCTTCCGCTCCATCGGGTGGGGCGAGCAGCACTTTGGCCGAAGTATCTTCCAAGTAGAAAGCAAATTCATCGAAGCGATAAGCCGGGTTGAGCGGAGCAGCGGTTCCGACTTCGGCGCCGGCCAGAAAAGCCACAATGGTCGGCAGGCCGTTGGGAAGCACATTGGCTACGCGGTCGCCGCGGCCAATGCCCATGGCGGCAAGATGTTCCGCCATGGTTTTGACTTGCGTGCGCAGGGAGTCGTAGGTAACAGCAGTTCCGGTCTCAGGAATAATGACGGCTGTGGACGTACCTGGGGCTACGTTCAACAGCGAAGGAAGGTCATTCATAAGAGCTTGGCTCCGTTGACAAGTTGCCCCTTCGGGGCGAAAGCCGCGCGCCGGGGCTCCAAGGGGGTCGTGCCTTCGTTCAGCGTTTAGGGTCGCCAGTATATACCAGATAGAAGATGATGCAAGTAGGAGGGCTTTTGCCGTCCGGCTGGCCGAAATCAGCCGCACCGGATGGCTGAAAAGCACCGCTACCTCTATTGCCTTTGGCGCCTCCCGCTTCAAAATCCTTGCGATCCCAATCCCAGATCATCTTGAAGTATCAGAGGAATGAGTAGTTTCTCGGCCGATGGAAGACATTGACTTGGTAGAAGGTTGGGTTATTCCTGATTTTTGTCTTACCGGACGATTTTTTGACCTGCAGCTAAAACACTCTGTGTAAGCTCTACATTGGCACCAAAGTTGCTAACGTTTAATTGATTCGCACGGCTTGATTCGCACACATCGAGGCTGCCATGAACTTTCTGAAAGCATTCGCTGTGACCTTTCTAATCTTTTCCTCCCTGTCAGGGCAGACTTCGCGGGGCACAGTCCCTCACCCTGACCCCGGCGACTATTCGGCGCACGACGGCCAGGCGGGGGTTCAGATTGGCGCCTCATCCTTGTCACGGAAAGACATGAAAAAAAACTTTGCCATCGATTTGAACCAGTGCTGCGTGGTGGTGGAGGTGGGCTTGTATCCGTCACAGAAACAGCCTCTGACAATTGCGCTGGATGATTTTGTGTTGCGCGAAGCCGGCAAAGACACCGGCGTGAACCCGTTCCACGCGGACGTTCTCGCTGCCCGGCTGGAGCCTCACCAGCCGCACACCGATCCCGACCCCAGGGCGGGTGCCGAGACCGAATCAGTGGTTGGAATCCATCGCGGCACCGTTCCTGATCCCAATACCGGCGCACCTAGACCAGGCAGCAGTGTCTATGAGAGCCAAAAGATCAGCGTGGGTATTCCGGTTGGCGGCAGCACGCCGCAATCGCCCGAAGCCGCGGAAGCTGATCGCAAGATGATTGAAGCTGAATTGAAAGAGAGAATGCTGCCGGAAACCACTTCGCCGGAACCTGTAGCCGGATATCTTTATTTCCCGATATCTAAGAAGCCCAAAGGCGGCTATGAGCTGGTGTACACGTTAAACGGCAAAAAGATTGTTTTGCCATTGAAGTAGCTTGATTCATTCGTCTCTCCCTGCCTTACTTTTAATGCGGTCTGGTTCGTCACAAGCCAGGCCGCATTTTTTGCGTGTGTTTTGGGTTGACATCTTACCCAAACCGAGCGCATACTTCGGGTAAGATGTCTACCCAAGAAGAAAAGGAGCGGCTGCAGTTGCTGCAAGGCACGCTGGACCTGCTGATCCTGCGCACGCTGATCCTGGGAGCGCAGCACGGCCAGGGCATTGCCGCGGCGATCGAACTATCCTCGCAGGACGAACTGCTGGTGGAGCATGGCGCGCTGTATCCGGCGTTGCAGCGCCTGGAAGAGCGGGGCTGGGTTGCGGCGAAGTGGGGCACTTCGACCAACAACCGCAAGGCGCGCTTCTATGCGCTCACCGCCGCCGGGCGCAAGCAACTGGTGAAAGAGACCGAAAAATGGAAGCGCCTCTCCACCGCTATCGAACGAGTGCTGGAGCCGGGCGCACAGGAGAGCTAAGGTGTTCAGAGGCCGCCGCAAGCAACGCGATTTCAGGCAGGAGATCGAGGCCCACCTCGAACTGGAAATCGAGCGGCTGCGGGAGCGCGGGTTAAGCGCGGAAGAGGCGGCGGCCGAGGCACATCGCAAATTCGGCAACATGCTGCAGGCGGAAGAACGGTTCTATGCGTCGCAGCATTGGCTGTGGCTGGACCATCTCCGTCAGGACGTTCGCTTCGGCCTGCGCATGGCGCTGCGCAATCCAGGGTTTTCGGCAGTGGCGGTGCTCACGCTGGCGCTGGGAATTGGCGCGAACACGGCAATCTTCAGCCTGGTGAACGCCGTACTGTTGCGTCCGCTGCCGTTTGCCGATCCGGACCGGGTGTTCAGCATTTCCGAAAGACGGTCGAACAGCCACGAGGCGAACCTGCCGGTATCCGGACACGAATACATGGCCTGGAAACAGGAGGGGCATTCGTTCGCCGCACTGGCGCTCGATCATTTTGAGGCGCCAACTCTCACCGGCCGCGGCGATCCGGAGACAGTGCGCGCGTTGCGTGTTTCCGCGGACATGTTCCCTGTTATGGGGCTTGCGCCCGAACTCGGCCGCACCATCCTGCCGGGGGAGGACCGGGCAGGACAACGCATCGCCGTCATGAGTGATGCGTTCTGGCGCAGTCATTTTGCTGCCGATCACAAAATCCTCGGTCAGACGATCACGCTCGATGATCAGAACTACGAGATCATCGGCGTGATGCCGCCGATGCCGGATTCGCTCACGCCGGACGTATGGTTGCCGATCGATCTCAACGACGCGGTGCGAAGTGTGGGCCGTCACAATCTGAGCGTGTACGGAAGGCTCAAGCCTGGAGTTTCCATCGCGCAGGCCCAGGCTGACGTGGATGTGATCTCGAGCTCGCTGGAGCAGCGGCTTCCGAAAGACAACACCGGACACATGGCCGCGGTGATTCCGGCACGCGAAGACATTGCCGGCGATGTGCAGAAGGCGTTACTGGTTCTCATGGGAGCAGTGGGTTTTGTGCTGCTCATCGCCTGTCTCAATGTCGCCAGCCTGTTATTGAGCCGCGCGAACGGGCGCCGCCATGAGATAGCAATCCGCAAAGCTCTCGGCGCGAGCCAAGCGCGGCTGGTGCGACAACTGGTGACGGAGAGCATGCTGCTCGCCGGAGCGGGCGGAATTCTGGGGCTGGCGCTGGCCGTGTGGCTCGGACGATTGCTGCCCTATATTCATGGCATCAATATCCCGCTGGCGGAAACCATGGCAATAGACCGATCGGTGTTGGCAGTCACAACCATGATCAGCCTGTTCAGCGGGCTGGCAGCGGGAGTGGTTCCGGCACTCCGAGCTTCGCGCCGGCAAGCCGTACCGGAAATGAACGAGGCCAGGACGGTCTCAGCCGAGCCGGCAAGAAGGCGGCTGGGCTCGCTGGTGGTGGCTGCGCAGGTCGCCATGGCTCTGGTGCTGCTGGTGGGAGCCGGGCTGCTGATGAAGAGTTTCATTCGCCTGGTAAACGTTGACCGGGGATTCAAAACACAAAACATCCTGGTGGCCAACATTTCTCTGCCGGAACCGAAGTATCGTGATGCGCACGAAACGCGCAGATTCTTCCGTGAGCTTCTGGACCGGCTCGCCGCGCTGCCAGGTGTCAAATCGGTGGGCGGTACGTCCAATTTGCCGCTGCAACGCGGCGACAACTGGGTGGCGATCACCATCGAAGGCCGGCCTGAGCTGCCGCCCGGTCAGGGGATCTTTGCGCCCTTGCGCTCCGTTACTCCGGACTACTTTCGTACGCTGGGTATTCCGCTTCGAGCAGGCCGGTTCTTCAACTCCAATGATGCACGGCTAGCGCTGCCGCTGATCCGCTGGTTTCCGCAACAACCCTCACCGGCGAACCTGGACAAGCCGCAGCCGATTCCGGTTGCCCTCATCAGTGAAGCCATGGCGCGGCAATACTGGCCGAACGAAAACCCTCTCGGCCGGCGCTTCCGTGTGCTCTTCAGCCCTTGGATCACCGTTGTGGGTATCGTGGGCGACGTCAAGCACAGCGCGCTAGATGCTCCCATGAATCCGCATGTGTATCTTCTATATTCGCAGGAGCCGTTTGCGGACATGGGTCTTGCCATTCGCACAACAGGAGACCCCGCGGCGCTGGCCAACGCGGTGCGTGAACAGGTGCGCTCGCTGGATGCCGATCTGCCGGTTGCGATTACACAGATGGACAGGGTGCTGGCAGATTCCGTCGGCCGGCAGCGCTTTTACGTAGTGCTTGCCAGTGCGTTTGGTACGCTCGGCCTCGGTCTGGCGGTGGTCGGCATCTTTGCACTGGCCAGCTACTCGGTTTCGCAGCGCGTACGCGAGATCGGCATACGCGTGGCGCTGGGAGCGCAGCGCAGGAACATTCTGTGGATGATCATTGGGCCGGGCATGCTGCCAACCTTGGCCGGCGCGTTGATCGGCGCCGGAGGAGCTCTGGTGGTCACCCGCGTGATTAGAAGTTTTCTCTTCAAAGTCAGCCCGAAAGATCCCATGACTCTGGCTGCCGCCATTGTTCTCATCTTGATTGCATCGTTGCTGGCACTGTGGATTCCCACACGACGCGCGATGAACGTAGATCCGAACGTTGCGCTGCGATGTGAATAGCGCAAGCTCGTGACCGTACGGCGTAAACCCGAAAAAAATCGGTTGCAGCGTAAATTTTCCTAACAAAAACCGGAAAAGCCGGATATATTAGTTTGTGCTGGCGCACAACTCCGTCGACCGCGGCTTAATGGCGCGCGACTCAATCGAGTTGAATCTCGACGAACAGACCCGTCTCCCGGGAAAGCCTTCTCGTGTTCGCAATAGCAATCAACAATCAGCGATTAACTATCCGCCGGAGCAGACTAAGCGGGCACGGACAAGAGTGTCCGTGCCACAAGACGATTCCGAGCTGCTGATCAACCCGGACGATCTCGACCTGGAAGAGCTGGACAACGAAGAAGCTCAGTTCCTGCGCACCGACCGTCGCGTTCCGGTGCGGCGCAGCGCGATTCCGAGGAAAGCCGCGAACCAGCTCAAGTTGGTCGGCGGCATTGCGGCCGTTGTCATCACTGGCGGCGTACTCACCGCGTGGGCTTATGGCTATGGCATGCACGCGCCGCGTTTCCGGCTGGAATCGAGCGATGCGGTGGAGATCAACGGCGTGCACAATGCATCGCGCGCGCACGTGATGGAAGTGGCCGCTGCCGATATCGGGCGCAACATCTTCTTTATTCCCCTGGACGAACGGCAACGTCAATTGGAGCAGCTTCCCTGGGTGGAACAGGCCACCGTCATGCGTCTGCTGCCGAACCGGATCGCCGTCAATATAAAGGAGCGTACACCGGTAGCCTTTGCGCAGATCGGTTCGCGTATCAGCTTGATTGACGCCAACGGCGTGGTGATGGGTCTGCCCGCCGATCGCAAGATCAAGTATTCGTTTCCGGTAATTCGCGGGATCGCGGAGACTGAGCCGCTTTCTTCGCGCGCCGCTGCCATGAAGATCTACAACCGGCTGGTCAACGAGCTAAGCGCAGACCCTGCGGGCAGCGCCAATGCCGGAACCAATTACGTTCAACAGTTGAGCGAGGTAGATCTTTCCGATCCGGAAAACGTGAAGGTCACGGCCAACGATCCCGGGGGGACGATGGTGGTGCACCTGGGATCGGCCGATTTCCTGCCTCATTACAAGCTGTACGTAACCCACATTGCCGAGTGGCGGCAGCAGTTCCCCAACCTGCAGTCAGTGGACCTGCGCTATGAAGGACAGGTGGTGGTGAACCCTGACAAGCTTGCTGCGGCGTCACCGGTTAAACCCTCACCGCTGATGAACACTGATGACACTGACAAGAAGAAGTTTGTAACGCAAAACTCCTTACCGCGGACGAACGCGGATCGGAAAAAGCAGACAGGAAAGGCAGCAAGCAAACCGGTGAGTCATAAAACAGCAAAGCCGGCCACGAAGAAACCGCAGAGCACGCAGAGAGCGCAGAGATAGAAAGGCATTGCCAGAATTGCCACGATTGCCAAAATCGCCGAAATTGAACGGGCCATCGCCGGTAATTTGTGTTGGAACAGCAGAAAATTTTTCTGGTTTCAGCGGCCAGGTACCAAGTACTGATAACCAATTACTCGAAGTTGGCAAGGGACGCAATCATGGGCGGTAACGGGAAAAACGAAAGCAGTCTGATCACCGTGCTGGATACGGGAAGCGCGAAGACTGTGGCGCTGATCTGCGAGGCCACCGAGGCCGGCCTGCGCTATCGCGGACATGGAATGGCGGAGAGCCGCGGGTCACGCAAGGGAATCATTGTCGAACTGGATAAAGCGGTCCACAGCATTCATAAAGCTGTGGAAGAAGCGGAGAAGCTGGCCGGCGCCCAGGTCGGAAACGCGGTGATCTCGGTTGCCGGCTCGCATATTAAAGGAGTCACCAGCCGCGGCGGAGTCACCCTGGGCTCGCGGCCCAGGGACGTGGCGCGCGAGGATATTCGCGCCGCGGTGGAAAAGGCTCGCTCGGTCACGCTGCCTGAAGATCGCGAAGTGCTGCACCTGCTGCCGCAGGAATTCATCCTGGATGACCAGGCCGGCTTGCGCGATCCCGCGGGGATGGTGGGACGCCGGCTGGAAGTGAACCTGCACATGGTAACGGCTTCGCAAAGCGCCGCACAGAACGCGGTGACGGCGGCCAACCGGGCTGGACTGCACGTGGACAACGTTGTCTATGAGGCGTTGATGTCGGCCGATAGCACGCTGCGCGCGGATGAAAAAGAGCTGGGCGTGTGCCTGGCGGATATCGGCGCGGGATCGACCGACATGATCGTCTACTCGGACGGCATGGTGGCGCATACCGGCGTGGTGCCGGTGGGCGGCGACCACTTCACCAACGATATTGCCGTCGGTCTGCGCACGCCTCTGATCTCGGCCGAAAAACTCAAGAAAGTGTTCGGTCATACCATCAGCAGCAAAGTTGCCGAGGGCAACGAGATTGAAGTGCCGGCGGTAGGCGAACGGCCGTCAAGACTCATGCCACAGCGTTTTATGGCGGAGATTCTTGAGCCGCGCGCGACCGAGCTGTGCGAACTGATGCGGGATCACCTGAAGCAGGCCGGCGTGCTCGAGTTGTGCCCCGCGGGCGTGGTGCTTACCGGTGGTGGATCGCGCGTGGAGGGGTTGGCGGAGCTGTGCCAGAAGACGCTGGACCGTCCGATCCGGTTGGCGGCGCCGGAACCGCTCTCAGAGATGCCGCCGCAACTGGCAGAGCCGGAGTTTTCAACGGTGGTTGGGCTGGCGATGTATGCCCACCGCACCACCGTGGCCCGGATGAATCCGGAGCAGGGTTTTGGGCAGAAGTTAAGGGCATTGATCGCGCGGCTGGGAGCCTAGGCGGAATCGCACGGGATCGCACGAGATGGCCGTCATCGCCGTGATCGGGAAAACCAAAACCCACGGAGATGCGATGCGGAGAACAGAGGCGCAGAATCGAAAGCGCAAGAGCCAATGGCCAATAGCCAACGGCTGAGAACAGTTTGGGTTGGGAAGTGGGGGAATCGGCGGGTTCGCGAGCGGCGAGCGAACACGATATTTGACGTCGAGGCACATGTGTTTCGGCGCCGGCAGGTTTTGAATCGGAGCAGGAGTGTGATGTATGAGTGACGAAACGAAGAATGGTGAAGTGAGAATCCAATTCAACGAAGAACCAAAGAACAATGCCAAGATCAAGGTGATCGGCGTTGGCGGTGGCGGCGGCAACGCGGTAAACCGGATGATCTGCGCCGGGGTCGAAGGCGTGGAGTTTATTGTTGCGAACACCGATCTGCAGGCGCTGCAGATGTCGCGCGCGCCGGTAAAGATCCAGCTGGGCACCAAGCTCACCAACGGCCTGGGCGCAGGCGCCAATCCGGAAATCGGACGTCGTGGAGCGCTCGAAGATGCGGACAAGATCATTGAAGCCCTGGAAGGCGCGGACATGGTATTTGTCACCACCGGCCTGGGCGGCGGCACAGGCACGGGTGCTGCGCCGATCATTGCATCGCTGGCCAGCGAGATGGGCGCGCTTACCGTGGCGGTGGTAACCAAGCCGTTTGCTTTCGAAGGCCGGCGGCGCATGGCGCAGGCCGAACGCGGCCTGAATGAGTTGATCGACTCCATCGATACCACCATCGTCATTCCCAATGAAAAGCTGCTGGCGGTGGCGCAGAATGCCGGCTTCTTTGAGTCGTTCCGCATCGCGGATGACATTCTGCGGCAAGCGGTGCAGGGCATTTCCGACATCATCACGATTCCCGGCATTATCAACCGCGACTTTGCCGACGTGAAGACCATCATGGCCGGCATGGGGTACGCGGTAATGGGAACAGCCGTGGCCAAGGGCGAGCGTCGCGCGACAGACGCCGCGCAGGCGGCAATCTCGTCGCCGCTGCTGGAGTCCGGCGCCATCGACGGCGCGCGCGGCATCCTGATCAACGTAACCGGATCGTCTTCCCTCAAGCTGGCCGAGGTGAATGAAGCTTCGACCATCATTCAATCCGCAGCTCATGAGGATGCCAACATCATTTTTGGCGCGGTTTTGGACGAAAAATTGAAAGACGATTTGAAGATTACCGTTATAGCCACGGGCTTTAAGAACGATGCTCCGGCACGCAAAGATCGCGTCGTCACCTCGGCCCAGGCCGCGATCTCCAATGCCCGCACGGCGTCGGCTTACCAGGTACAACCGCAGGGCTCCCCGGACCGCATCGCTTTTGCGCGAGCTGCTGTTGAGCAGCGCGTGGTGAACGGGGGAACCATAGCTCACGCAGGCGCAAGCAGCCATACCGCTATGCCGGCTCGCGTTTCTGCTCCCGCTCGTGAAACTCCAAATCTTGCAACCGTGACCGAGTCCATCAAGAGCACCATCGAACCTGACGATCTCGACGTCCCGGCGTTTATTCGCAAACGCGGCGAGATCAACTGAATCCGATCCGCATCCCGGGTCACCGCTCAGCGGGGCCCGGCGCAATACAACCGCACTCAACCGCCGACATGACGCACCTTGGCGCTCCAAACTTCCACATTCCGGCCGCCGCCGGCCGCAGTTCGATCGACAAAGGTTGGCGGCCCGTGGCCGAAAAAATTAAAGTTTTTAATCTTGGATTAAGACAAAACCAACTGCAGGCACCTAGGGTTAATAGCATTAGGGGCGTATCCCCCACGGTCCCTGCCGAGATTTACGGGAAACACGCAGCCCAACTCCGCACCGGCTAGCGGCATCTTCTTTAGTACGGTCGGAGAAGCTGTAGTTTTTATTGAGAAGAAAGGTACTTACTTCGGAATTTGGTGAATTTGGCGTTGCCGCCGATAGTAATCTCCCTTACTATCGCAAATAAGTGGATTTTCGGCGCAAACTGCGTACTAAATCTGGCCAGCAGCCGCTAATCCAAGTGCAACAATAATTTTCCCCGGGTAGTAGGTGGTAGCGACCCTCATGACACTTCGGCTCAGGATCCTCTTCGTCGCACTTGTATCCTTTATTGTTTCAGCGGCGGTTTTTGCCGCCCCATCCAGCTCCAGCACCACCAAATCCAAGTCCGCCGGACACGTAACTGAAAGCGCGCGTGCCCAGAAACGCCTGGCCCGATTGCGCCATCACCGCGCTGTCCATCGCGCCAACGCCCGTGCGGCGGCAGCGAAAGCTACCAGCGCCAAGGCTACCAGCGCGAAAGCCACATCCGTCAGAGCCGTTGCTGCCCGCGCTACCACCCGAAGTGCGACCGTCAGGACTGTCGCGCTGCGCACGCGCTCTCGCCGCCATCGTTATGTTGAGCGCTTCACCGGCAATTCCTTCGCCGACGACACCGCCGAAGGCGACATCGTCGAAGGTGAGGACCCAATCGTTCGCCAGGCCGCAATCGACGCCCTGGGCAACATGAACGGAACCGTCGTCGCCATCGACCCCACTGACGGACGCATCCTCGCCATGGTCAACCAGAAGCTGGCCCTCAGCGGAGGCGCGCAACCCTGCTCCACCATCAAGGTCGCCGTAGCTCTGGCCGGTCTGAGCGAAAAAGTCATCACTCGCGAAGAGGAAATCGTTCTCGGCCGCCACTCGCAGGTAAACCTCACGGAAGCTCTGGCGCACTCCAACAACGCTTACTTTGAAGCCGTCGGACGCCGCCTCGGCTTTGCCAAGGTCAGCGAATACGCTCACCAGTTCGGGCTGGGTGAGCTTGCCGGATATAACATCCAGGGCGAACATCTCGGCGTTTTCCCCGAAGAGGAACTCGCAGCCAAACTTGGCGGCGTGGGCAAGATGTGCAGCTTCGGTGAAAGCATCTCCATGACGCCGTTGCAGCTCGGCGCGCTGGTCTCCGCCGTCGCCAACGGCGGCACGCTCTTCTATCTCCAGCACCCGGTTTCAGCCGACGACATCATCAACTTCCAGCCGCGCGTGAAGCGCCAGCTCGATATCGGCCCGCTCATTCCGGAGATTGCTGAAGGCATGATGGGCGCCGTGGAATACGGCACCGCCCGCAGCCTGCGCCTCAACTTCAGTGAAGAGCAGATCCTGGGCAAGACCGGCACCTGCTCCAAAGATGGCACCCGCTTCGGCTGGTTCGCCTCGTACGCGAAGACCGAGTACGGACACATCGTCACCGTAGTCTTCCTGCAGGGCGGCCGCCCGACCTATGGCCCCAAGGCAGCAGAGATCACCGGAAAGTTCTACCGCGCTCTCTACGACCACAACTTCTTCGCTGCCCGCGCTACGACAGTTAGCGGCTCGGCAGAAAAGCCGGGAGTGGGCGCGCAGCAGTAGGGTTCGGCCGTTAGCGACACACTTTCCGCAACTCCCGGCCGCGCAGACCTGCGGTTTCCCTTCGCGTGCGCGGATTCTATGAACACGTTCAACATTTTCCTTGACACCGCGTGACCGTTTCGAGATAATTGAACGCGTTCAATTAGAGGGCTAGCCGCATGGAACATCAAACCCTGGAACTGACCAAAAGCGCTTCCTCCGAGTCCCTCAACAAGCGCTGGCTGCTCATCACCAGCGTCGTCATTGGCGCTGCCTACGGGCTTTCGGTCCGCCTGCTCGCCGCTTTCCGCTGGGAAATACTTCAAGTCATGAGCGTCGGCTTCCTGTTTTTTATGCCGTTTGCTCTCGGCTGTATTGCCGTCTATATCGTCGAGATCAAGCAGCCGCAGAAGACTATCACTTGGATCTGGCTGCCGCTGCTGCCCATGCTCGCCGCCCTGGGCGGCACCGTGCTCACACTGCTTGAAGGCTGGATCTGCGTGGTGATGTTCCTGCCCATAGCCATTCCTCTGGCGATCGTGGGCGGAACTATCGGGGGCATCGCTGCGCGTTACGTCCGTTCGCGCCGGGCGCAAAGCCTCGCCATGGTCTGCATTGTGATGCTGCCGTTTCTCACCGGCCCCTGGGAGAAGCACGCCTTCTACGAATGGGAGACGCGCCAGGTGGAAAACATCGTCGATATCCAGGCTCCGCCGGAGTTGGTCTGGCGCAACATTGAACGCGTGCCGGCGATCCGCACGGAAGAGCTGCCGCGATCGTGGGCACATTCCATCGGCTTCCCTGACCCGATCGAAGCCACGCTCTCGCATGAAGGCGTGGGGGGCGTGCGCAACGCAACCTTCGCCAAGGACCTTTCTTTTCTTGAGACCGTGGATGTCTGGGAGTCCGATCATCGGCTGGGCTTTACCATCGCCGCCAACAACGTGCCACCCACCACGCTCGACGAGCATGTAAAGATCGGCGGCCAGTACTTTGACGTTCTGCGCGGCGAGTACCGTTTGGAACCCTTGCCCAACGGCGCAACGCGCCTGCATCTCTCCAGCCGTCATCGTCTGTCGACCGATTTCAACTGGTACGCGCACCTGTGGACCGATGCGGTGATGTCAGATCTGCAGAAGCGAATCCTCTACGTGATACAGCAGCGTTGCCAGGCCCAGGCTGCCGGAAAAAGGTGAGATTTTGCGGACATCTACGCTGATTGCGGCGCGCTGACTGCTGCCTGCTTCAGCTTGAGCCGCTCCAGCACCATCGGCCCGAGTTGTGAGACGCTGCCGGCGCCGAGCGTCAGCACCATGTCTCCGGGCTCCGCCAGCGCCGAGACCTGGCGCGCGGCTTCATCGAATGAACTCACATAGCGCACAGCCTGTTTACCGCCGGCGGCTTGAACCGCCTGCGCCACGCGCTCGCCGGTGATTCCGGGTATGGGCGCTTCGCTCGCCGCGTAGATATCGAGAATTAGAACAGTATCGGCGTCGCCGAAGGAGGCGCCAAACTGATCCAGCAGATCGCGCGTGCGGCTAAAACGATGCGGCTGGAAGATCACGTGAACGCGTTTGAATCCGCACTGCCGCGCGGCCGCCAGGGTCGCGCGGATCTCCGTGGGATGGTGACCGTAATCGTCGATCACGCTGATATCGGCAGCCCGCCCGCGCAATTGGAAACGCCGGTCGACCCCGCGAAAGTCTTCCAGCGCTTTACGTATCCGCTCCGCATCAATATCCAACCCCACTCCGACAGCCACCGCCGCCGTGGCGTTGAGGATGTTGTGATTGCCGGGCACGCGCAGGTGAAAATCGCCCAGCGTTTTGCCCCGATAATCAACGGAGAAATGCGCGTAGTGTTTGCCGTTCGCGCACTTGCCGTTCGCCGTATTCACACGAAAATCGGCGTCCGGGTGTAGGCCATAGGTGGTGGCGCGACGCGCCAGGCGGGGCAACATGTTGCGCAGCCGTTCGTCATCATGGCAGAGCACGGCCATGCCGTAAAAAGGTACCCGGTCGACGAAATCGAGAAACGCCTGCTCCACGTCCGCCATGTCGCGATAGCAATCCATGTGCTCGCGATCAATGTTGGTCACCACGGCAAGGATCGGCGACAGCTTCAGAAATGAGCGGTCGCTCTCGTCGGCCTCTGCCACCAGGTACTGTGACTTTCCCAAGCGCGCGTTGGAGCCCATGGCATCCACACGTCCGCCCACAACGACCGTAGGATCAAGCCCTCCCGCCGCCAGCACCGCGGCCACCATGCTGGTGGTGGTGGTCTTGCCATGCATGCCTGCGATCGCGACGCCGTATTTCAGGCGCATCAATTCCGCCAGCATCTCCGCGCGCTGGATCACCGGTATAAGCTGCGCGTGCGCAGCCACGATCTCCGGATTGTCGCGGCGAATCGCCGAGCTGGCCACTACCACCTCGGCGCCGGTTATATTTTCCGCGCGATGGCCTTCAAAGATGATGGCGCCTTTTTCGCTCAGGCGCTCGGTTACGCTGGAGGTTTTCAGATCCGAGCCGGAAACTTTGTAGCCCAGCGTCAGCAACACCTCGGCGATGCCGCTCATGCCGATGCCGCCGATGCCTACGAAATGTATCCTCTGTATTTTTGCAAACATGGTTCTTGTGTCGCTTCGCGACAAACCGCAATTGAACTTCGATTTCCCTTGAACATCTGCGCCTGCTGCAGCGGGCTTGCCTCATGTCTGGGCTCGCCCTCAATCATTGCATCTCGCCAATTTCAATTTCGGCGATTTTGGCAATCACGGCGATTTTGGCAATCCGCTGAGCTCTGCCACCATCCGCGCAACTCGTCCCGCGGCATCCTGGTGTGAAAACGTTCGGGCCTTTTCTGACATCTGCCGCAATCGTTCCGGATCGCCAAACAAGCCAATCAACTGCTGCGCCAGCTTTTCCGGCGTCAGCTCGGCCTGCGGCATCAGCACCGCCGCGCCTCCCTGGGCGATTGCCTCGGCATTGCGGCGTTGATGATCATCCGCGGCGCGCGGAAACGGCACAAAAATCGCCGGCTTTCCCGCCGCGGTGATTTCCGCCACCGTGCTCGCCCCGGAGCGGCATAACAGCACATCGGCGCGGGCGAACGCGGCCGGCATGTCATCGATAAACGCTGAAACTTCCGCCTTTATGCCAGCCTGAGCATACGCAGCTTGAACGTCATTATATTCGCGCTCACCGGTCTGATGGATCACATGTAGCGAGGGAATTTGTCGTAACACTTCCGGAGCAGCTGCCGTCATAGCCCGATTGATCGCCTGGGCGCCCTGGCTGCCGCCAAAGATCAGCAGCGTGGGAGGACGATTGCCTGCCGGCGGCGTAGCCACACTAAAAAACTCCGTCCGCACCGGCACGCCGACCACCTGGGCGTTATGAAAGTACTTTTGTGTCTGCTCAAAATGCACCGCCGCTGCAGAGACGCGATGCCCCACAATCCTGTTGGCGAAGCCGGGAACGTAATTCGGCTCAAACGCGAGCGTGGGAATATGCATGAGGACGGCTGCCGCCATGGCCGGGCCGGAGGCATATCCGCCCACGCCGACGACGACATCCGGTCCGAAAATCTTGATGATCTTCCGCGCATCCACTACCGCGCGCGGCAGGTCAAATATGGTCTTCATGCGCGTGATCAGGCTTACGTTCTTGAGCGCGCCCACTTTCACTCGCATCAGGCCAAAGCCGGCTTGGGGAACCAGCCGGTTTTCCATCCCGCGCGCCGTGCCTACAAACAACACCTCCGCCTGGTAGCGCGATTTCAGTTCACGCGCAATCGCCAGCGCCGGGATGACATGTCCACCGGTGCCTCCACCGGCAATGAGAACCCGCATGCGTTTGGTCAGCCTCTCGAGTGAATGTAGCAGATTGAAAAATCAGGACAAAATTCGAGGCCCAGCTCTGACGTGGCAAAACGCACCCAGCCCATTGTTACCTCAGTACCCGGATTTCCCGATTTCAGAACAAATCGCAAAAATGCCGCCACGGGCCGGCATTTATGCTATGTTTTTCATGGAAAAATCACTGGAATTTAATACCTTGGCCCTGACGACGAATCGGGCCGGAATTCCACGTAAGGGTATGCCATGATTTTCAAAGCCGCTGAAGACTTCAAGAAACGCACACTGGGCGCGCTGCCCACACTGGTAGAGAAAGTAGCCTACATCTGCTCGCTGCAGACGGGCAGCGGAGGCTATGTTCACTGGGGCTTTACCCGCGCGTTCGGTAACCGGCCCACGCAGGAGGCGATTTACGCCGCCCACATGGAGACCTCGGCGGAGCTGATCCAAGTCCCCATGCGTGAGATTTATGAGGAATATCAGGAGGCGGTCGCGCGGTCCGGATCGTCAGAGTTCCTCGATCCGAATTCCTTTGTGCTCAAAGCGCCGGTTAACGGCGACGCACTTCTTTCGGCTCACCTTCATCTACTTCAGCAATCTGTTGTTGCTCTGGCACAGCAGGAGCATACCACTCACCAAGTCGCATAGCCACGCCCACAACCTGTCCAATGACTTCGGCTTCCTGCGGGTGCTTGAGGATTCGCGGCGCCACCGGCGATAGCGGATGCGATTGCAGCACGATCTCGCCTCGCCGCACAGAACACCAGCAGCACACGTGACCTTCACGGGTCTCAACGAAATAGATCGGCCGTTCCAGTTCGGAGCGCCATTTCTTCTCTTCCACGCGGCAGCGGTCTTCATCCACCTGCACAAAAGAGCCCGGCAGCAGCAGCGGATACATGGTGAGATCTTCCATTCCTACATAGGCGTAAGTGTACTTCTGCTTGGACAGCTCCTGCAGGTATTGCATGGGCACGGTGCCCCAGTTTTCAATCATGCGGCCCAGATCAGTGGTATGCCGCAGGTCAAAACCGGGATCGAGCTTGATCGGAATCCGCACGGAACCGCGGTCTGCGGCAATTTCCAATCGATGTGTTTTGCTGGGGCTGCAGATGGCGAAATCCGCAGCCGTAAAACTCAGGTCCACACCGTATAGCTTGAGCAGTTCGGTGAAGTCCGCGCGATAGATGACGGAAAGAACATACAGGCGATAAATGCTGGGAATAACGCCCTTGGTTTCGATGTCGGAAAGGCGGCTGGGATTGATGATGAATTCTTCAATGCCGCGCGATTCAGCCAAAGAGGTGCTTGAGATCTCCACGTCCCTCAAGGTGAGACCCATTTGTTCGCGCAGCTCGCGCAACTTTTTTCCTGCAGACAACACGATGTTAACCCTTACGACCTAAATTCCCGTCAGCCCATTTCCGCTTGTCATCGCGTGGGATGCGCCCGATAGAGACAACAGGTTCTCCGATGTTCGCTGCAGTCGAGCCAATTTTCCAACCGGAAGCCAATAAGTGTAGCAGTGTTTAGCGCTTGACCTCTAGTCTAACCCTTATCCAGCAAAGTTGGGCAATTAACATTACACCGAAGATACCCAAGAATGAAACGCGCGTCCCAGCCCGGAAGTTCCGCCATAACGCTATTTTTTTGACCCGGTTAGCGGCAAGGCCTTGATTCGAAGCTGGATAGCAAGCACTGCCACGCCCGCCAAAATCGTCAGTTTCGGAATGGGGCCATCTGGGTTTCAATCTCCGATCTTTGCGCTGCGGTTAAGGGCAACAGGGGAAGTCGAGGGAGACCGCCATAATATCCGTTCAGATCCATGGCATACTTCACCGCGGGGATTCCCAGTTCTGACACAATGCGCTTCGTTGCAGTCGTCAATCCCGCCTGCTTCGACTGCGCTAAATCAATGTCATTGTCTCTCCAGGCAGCATGAATTTCAAAGCAAATAGTCGGCGCCGGCGCGGCGAAGGCCAGCACGCCGCCGCTCGCCCCTGCCTGCAGTGAATCGAGCAGCGTATGTGCAGCGCCCACTAAAACCTGGAAACCCACTTCTTTGCTGCGTGTCTTGATTTTTGGACGCTCGGCCACAGCCACATCGCTTCCACCGCTCAACTGGCTCACGCTGACTAACTGGCTGCTCTTCTCCTCGGCTGCCGGTGCCGCGAGCATGCGCGCGGTGACCGCCTGTTGAACTTCGGTTACAGTGGCTGTCCGCTGGATGTGCCGGGTCGAAGACACCATGGTCGCAACTTTCTCCACATTGCCACTCGATTCCTTGATGCCCATGATGTTCTGGTGCTCGGCCAGCGCGACAATCACTTCCAGGGGCAGGTCATACGCCGTAAACGGAGGCACCGTGTAGAGCAGCACTGGCAGCGGCGACCGGTCAGCCACCGCCCGGTAAAACGCCAGCAGCGCTTCCGGCTTCATCTGCGGACGATAAAAATGCGGCGTGCGCACGAGCGCGGCATCATAGTTCAGCTTGGCGGCATACTCGGTAAGCTTCAGCGTCTCGCTCACGGATTCAGCCCCGGTGCCGGCGATCAGCACCTTTTCCGGCGAAGCCACTTCGGCTGTCACGCGCAACACTTCGCGGCGCTCATCATCGCTCAGCATCACTGCCTCGCCGGTCGATCCCAGCACCACCATGCCGGCGATCGGTGTCCGCGAGTAGCGGTCGATGTTGTGTTCGATCTTCTTGTAGTAAACCGCGCCGTCAGGATAGAAGGGCGTGGTTACGGCCGGGAATATTCCTTGCAGGAGCATACGCTTATTCTAAATGCAGGGACAGAAACCGGAAGGAAAAGCATGCAAGCAAAGAAGCCCTGGCTCTTGTCCAGGGCTTGCTTCGCGTCAAGACCAGAACTAGATTGCAGCCGCCAAAGGAGCCGGTTTGTGCGTGAGATCGCCCAGGCGCGATACGCTGTCACGCAGCGACTGATACTTGGGGGCCAGCATTCCCGGGGTGAGCTGCAGCGAAGGCAGCGCATACTCCAGGGCCAGCTTGCTCATCGCCACCAGGCATTGCAGGCGGATCTGCGTCGCCAATTCCGTAACCTGGGCCGCTGCGCCGGCAACTTCAGGCGCGGGGTTCAGGCGCTCCGCTGCACCCATCCGCATGACCGCTGAAGCATTGGACGCGATGCGAGTAACATAACGCAACGTCACGCGAATGCGTTGGCGCTTCAGGTGGGAGAATTTTGACCGCGGCAATTTTCGCCGCAAAAACAGTTCGTCGTCCCTGTCCATCAAGGTCCGGAAAGCCGTGAGATCAACCGGGCGGACTCCGTGTCCGGCCTGTTTTCTGCGGCCGCGTACCGCCATGTAAAACAACACGACGGCGCACAACGCAAGCGCAATCACGATCACAGTAATCATCGACTTATCAGCTCCGTCACTGCCTGATTCCACTGCTCAAGCTGGGCCCGCTTGGGAACTTCACCGGTGGTGGCCACTCGTTCAGGTGCCAGCAGATAGCCCAGCCAGACCAACAAACTCACATCAAAGGCAAGTATCCTGACCACGTTCAGCACTGCCCACGCTGACATGCCTAGCTGCGACAGCAGCGTTACTGTAGTCAATTGAACCGCCACGAATAAACCTAAGCCAAGAGCAATTCCAAATTCGGCCTGCTTCCAATGCAGTCCAAATGCCGCAGAAGCACCGAACAGGAACATCAAAAGGCCGACTTCCACAACGCGCGTCGCCTCCTCCAAAACCAGAACGGTCTTGCTGAGGCTGGAAGCACCCGGTGACTGTACAAAGACCACCGCCAGTGCCAAACAAAACAAGACGACTACGGTCCATCGGAAGATCAGGCTTGCCAGCTTCAACAACGCTTTGTGCGTTGAAAACAGATGTCGAAACACTTCATAGACTACGCAAAAGCCCAGGACCATCGCGATGGCTTCCTGAATCCAATACCCATAAAAATAACTACGCGGATAAATCGCACGCCGCTGAAGAAAATAGAGCATCACGCTCATGGCGAAGCTAAATACGCCATAGCTGGTAAACAGCGGATGTTGTCTCCAGCTTTTTCTGGCCAGCAGCACTATAGCCAGTGTGCCCTGGAGAAACATTCCAGCAAACGATAAGAAGCTAATGAGCGGCTTTAACGCCATTTCAAACCCATTAGAGGATACTGCCCTAAAGGGCACTGAAACAACTAAATTCACTTTTTCCGCAAATCAAAACACGTTACCGACGGCACTGCGACCAGAGCTCAGCCAAGGCTTATCGGTGAAATGGCGGCACCGGGGCTTGCGGGGGACCCGGTGGAATCGGCCAAGGCTGGTCAAAACTGCTGGCAACTGCTGTACCGGTCGAAAGCAAAAGCGCCGCAAATGCTATGAAAGTCAAAATTCTTTTGGTCATTGATTTAACTTCCCCTGATGGATTCATATTGCTGTCCTTGCTAAACCCAAAGTTTCTTATCAGGACTCGTATCGACAACAAAAGATTAGCGTTAGTCTGGTTTTCCGGATTCGGAACAAAATTTTCCCAAAATGGGAAAATCAAGGAGGAGTGTCTTCTAATTGTGCCATTGAAACCGGCTCTCAATTCCTGCCCTTTTATCAGGGCTATTACGGAGGGTCAGGGCCCAGCGGATAGTGGGATGAAAGGAACTCTGGTTTGTTTTGTCTGTAAATATGTGTGAACTACTTCTTTCGCTCCACCACCTTGCCCGGTTTGCACATGCGATTAAAGTAACCACCGGCTAGCCGGCCCGACTCAACAGCGGACGCCGCGACTTTCAGCCTCAGAAACTGGCTTTGCCTGTTTTTCGCCCGAGTTCCAGTTTTCGCAAAGCCAGGCTCGATATGACAGCTATTGCACACTCCATCCCGGACGCGAGTTTTGTTCTGGAAACGGAAATTCGCTGGCCATAGCCGCTGGCTTCGCACCCCTTGCGGCTTTGGATCATATACATGATTTCCAGATAACTTCTATCTGTTTTCCCGCTGACCCGCCCGCGTTCGGCAGACACCGCCCTGCAACTCCGATACAATGGCGGTATTAGCTTGATTTGTCGGGGCGTAGCGCAGCCTGGTAGCGCACCTGCCTTGGGCGCAGGGGGTCGGAGGTTCAAATCCTCTCGCCCCGACCAACGAAATCGAGCAGCAGAAACTTCGGACTCCCAGGCTTCGTTCACCAGCGCCGCTCTCTCGGTGGGTTGCTGCCGGGGCAACCGCTCAGCAACTTTTCCGGTCTGTTAAAGACAGACTCGGGAAAAATGAAATCGGCGGAAACATCCATGGTTGCCAATGACCTTCAGTCTTTATGTGGCGGCCCCAGGCCGCAGAACGCAATTCGGGGCAAGATGAAGATCTGGACCAAAGTTCTGCTTTTTCTCGCCGCTACTTGTATCTGGGGACCAAAGAAGCAGGCTGAAGGACAGCTCCGCTGGCAATATCCTCCCAAGAAGGCAACGATACGGGTGCGGCTCGTTGCCGTCGCCTACGCCGACCACCCGCGCTCCTCGTTCTTCGCCAGCCAGGAAATTTTTGTCGCGGAGAGGGAAGTTAGCCATGACGAGTGGGGTTTCATCAAGCTCGTCTTCACCTTTCTTCCCTATCAGCCCCGGCTCTCCGAATCCGGCTTTGATTATTCCGTCGTCCACGAGGTCTCCGCGTGGAGACACGAGGACTGCGACCAGACCATCGAGCAGCTAACAGCGCGAAGCATGCCCGATCGGCATGAACCGTTGATCTATTCCCGCAACTTTCCCAGAAAGGACCTGGACCGCAAACGCATTCCTCTGCGTTGCTACGAAACCAACGCCGACGACTACATCAAGTCCAGCGTCGAACCGATCGCTCCGCCGCCTCAACCTGTCCTGAAAACGCGTCCGGGGTCTCCTCCAGAATCTTCAGATCACCGCTAGCGGCAATCAATCAATGGTGCTGGCAAGGACACCCACCTCACCCAACCTCATAGCGCAAGCGAACACTGCCGTCACTGTATTTTCGCGTCGAGAGCAAGCGCAGCTCGATATCCCGCCGGCGCGGCGCCACCAGCGGTATGCCCTTGCCGATAAACGTGGGGACCACGTGAATGTCGAACTCATCGATCTCGCCCGCGTCAAGGAATGAGGCGATCAGTTCTCCGCCGCCCATCATCCAGATATGTTTCCCCGGCTTTGCGCGCAGACGCCGCGTAAATGCCTTCACCGGCTCCGAGACAAACTCCACGCCCGCAATCGCCTTCTTCGGCGGCTTGCGCGAGAACACATAATTGGCGACCTTCTGATCAACCAGGCTGCTGGGTTTGAGACCCTTCTTTCGGGCATACTGCAAGAGCCAGTCGTAGGTTTTGCGTCCGAAAACGATGGTGTCGATGGTCCGGTAGAAGGCGCGCATGCCGTAGTCGCTTTTCTGCGGCCGGCGATTGAGCCATTCCACATCGCCGTCCGGACGGGCAATGTATCCGTCAGCGCTGGTCGCGATAGAAACGACGACTCTTCGCCGTGATCGCATAACCCCCACCTCACTCCGTTGACTCTGCGTGCCCTTGGGGATTCAAACTTAACACGAAGAGATGCGATCGGCGATTTTGTGTTTGCCTGGCGTGCCCTAAGCTCCCCGTCTTGACTTTTTCTTGTGCGGGTGTATCGTTTCGGGATTCGTGCCGAACCCAGGATCATTCCAATCTCTGTCCCGAGTATCGTCACTATTTCTGACATCGGGCTGGGTTAATTCTGGCTCGGATCCACAACTCCAATCGCTTTCACAGGAGGCATTCCGATGGCCGCATCACCTCTCCCTGTTCCCGAGTTAGAACTCACGACGGAAAAGAATGACGGCGCAACCGTTGTGCACGGCGCCGGCAAAATCACCGCAGCCAGTACTGACCTGCTGCAGACCACCGTCCGACGGCTCATCCCGGACAGCAAGCGCATCGTCCTTGACCTGACCGGGGTTGAGTACATTGACAGCTCCGGCCTGGGCGCGCTGGTCAGCGTGTACCTGGCTGCAGGCAGGGCCAATTGCGAACTGGAGCTCTCAAACCCCAAACAGCGCGTGCGCGATCTGCTGAAGATCACCAAACTGGCCTCAGTGTTTGAAGGACATGCCGGCGGCGGGCTCTGACGCGAGCGGGCAGGGTTTGAACCCATCCAAGATGTTTTGCAACGAATCCACTCCCAGGCGCACTACTGGCTGGATGCTCTGAATTTGAGGAACGGCGTGCGAGGCGAAGAATACGTTCGCATGCCGGCTCTCTTGAAGAAGCGCCCCTCAACTGAAGAGAGGAGTCCGGCCGGGCATTCACGGGCCCGGCTTCTGGCCGCCGCCTGGGGGCGATCCGCGTCACGAGAGGAGCGGAGACGCCTTCAGGTGGCAATACAAAAACAATTCTCAGCGCAATTTCATGCGGCGCAGGAGGTCTCCCGCCAGCCGGCGTGCAGCGAACACTCCTGAAGCCAAAAACGGCTTGGGATCATTCCAGTTCCACCAGGCATACGACTTCGCTCGCGCCACGTTGCCAAGAAATTTTCCGAATCCGATACCGCGGCGGTGGCGCGTCTCACGGTACCACCCGCGATAGTGGTGGTAGCTGACCCAGGTTGCTCCGTTGCGCTGACGTGAAGGGTTAAACGGAGCGATGATGACTTTTCCGGGCGGCCAGCCGGCCAGATCGGCGTAGGTCCGGTGCGCCAGGTTCTCACCGGCAGCGGCAAAGAACCCGTTGTACCAGGGCAGGCGGGTGTTCATCTCGATGAAATAGTAGCCGCCGTCTTTCTCGCGATACTTGAACTCGAGCGAGCCCAGGCCGCGATAGCCCAGCTCGCGCAGCAGCTTGAATGCTTCTGCCGCCATGGGTTCATTGCGCTCGGCCCGCCCATAACACATGCTGCCGAAGCCCGGCGGATACTGGCCCAGTTTGCGCACCGTGGAATACGCCGCGATCTCGCTCTTCTGGTTCACCAGGGCCGTGCACTGAAAGACCTGATCGTCAGCGCCTTCAATCAGCTCCTGCATGAGCGTGGCGCCTTTGATGCGCGGATACCTGGCGAAGAACGCTGCCGCTTCTTGCGCCGTCTGTGCGATGAGAACCTTCGCGGTCTCGACCGGAAAGCCAGCGGTGTAACGATGAATAGGCTTGACCAGGCAGGGATAGACAAAGTTTCTCGTCACCGCCTCCATGTCATCTTCCGGGCGTGTGATGTGCGTCTGCGGCACCCGCACTCCGGCGCGCCGGCAGAACTCGACCATGCGGCCCTTGTCGACGATGGTGTTGAACAGATCAGGCGGAACCCAGTGGAACAGGAATTTTTCCTTGAGCTTCTCCTGCTGATTGGAAAGGAAACGGGCAAACCAGTCAGAGGTGGCGAAGAGCACAGGCTTCTGTTGAAAGCGGGCGCCCCATTCAAGCATCAACCCGCACAGCACGTCTTCATTAGCCACGCTGTCACCGGCGTAAGCGCGCGGCTGGTTGGGATCGTCGGCAAACAGGAAGCACTCACGCACGTAGCTGGAAAACCGGAGCGGATCGCGCAGGGTATTGTTGAGGGCGTAAACCGGAACGCCGTAGCGGCCTACGCTGCGCGCGATGCCGTACGCGGAAACATCCAGGCCTTCGACAAAGACCGGCGAAATGGATTTGCGATCCATCGGCGCTTACGAGTCGCTTTCCTTATCGCTCCCCTGCGGCTTGGACTTCAATTCAATCGCAGCGCTTTCGTCTGCAACCTGGCCCAGCAGGCCACCGACCAGATCACGCACCGAGATGCGCAGCTCATATAACAGTTCACCGTACCAGTTCTTGCGAAAGATGAAGACGCGATAGCTGGTGCGTCGCGCCGAAGCCCACCGGCTCTCATCCCATGTGGCCGGCCCGACGAAATCAAACTCATGCAGACCGCGCTGCGGCGTCTCGCTCAGGATCTCATTCACCAGCAGCTGGCCAGGACCATATCGCCGGTAGTCTTCGTCGTATCCGGCTTTGGAAAGCAGATAGCGGCCGCGAAAGTTGAAACCAAAATGTCCAGCGATGGGTTTGCCGTTCAGCTCCAGAAAATCGAGCGAGAGGTAGCCTGCTTTCGCGGCGGACTGCGCGACCGAGTCGTAAAACCGGCGCGTGCCCGGATCGCACTTGATGGCTGTGCCTTCCTCGCCTTTCCAGCCCGAGCTTTCGAGATCGTAAAAACGCTCGAGCGCGGCCGCATCGGCCGTGCCGAAATGCTTCAGCGTCAGGGTCCCCTGCTCTTCGAGCTGGCGGCGCGAGCGGCGCAGGTGGGAGCGGAATTTCGGCCTCGTTTCCGCCATCCAGGGTGCCAGGTCTTTGTTTTTATCCTTGCCCGGCGCAGCAATCGGCAGATAGAGCGTTTGCGATGTGCGCTTCCTGGCCACCAGAAATCCATCGGCGCGCGCCAGGGCTGCCAGTTGATCGACACCGTTGCCTTCGAGAATGTTGGAAGCGTCAAAAACGTGCCAACCGGGCAGCTCCTTCATGGCCTTCCACAACGAGCGCAGCGTTTCCTTGCCTTCAGCACCCGGGCAACACGTTAATCCCACGCGAAAGCAATGCACGTTCGCCGGGATGGTGACGCCGGTTGCAGGCAGACCGCTCATCCAGCGCCGCTCACTCACCAGTGGGAGCACGCCGCGGAGACGGTCGCCCGTCCAGGCGGAGATCACGGTGACTTTCGCCTGCCGACCAAAAGCCTTGAGATAAGCAAGCATCCATTCCGGACGATAGAAGATCTCGCCGTCAGACGATTCTTCCGAGAGACGCTGCCAATCGGCGGACAACTCCTCAATCAACTCGGCGCCCCCGGTCTGTACGCGCACGGCAAGCTTCTCTACCGGAGTTTCTACCTCAGCAACTGCCTTCATGCGGATGCTCTCCATGGAATGTACCAGACCTGCCCGCTAAGCGCAGCCTTGTTAATGTCTTAGAAGAAACGGAGGTAACGGCGATGGCCCACAGCAGCGGAGCTTGCACGACTTTTTTTTGGGCAAGACCTTCTCGCTCATTATTATTTAGACGATTGTCAGGAGGATGTATGGCCGGCTCCATTCAGTTGTCACGCATCGCCGCCATCATGCTGGGCGTGCGCGACCTGCCTAAGGCGGTCGATTTCTACAAGGAAAAACTGGGGCTCACGCTCATCATGCAGGAACCGTCGCTGGCGCTGCTGCAATGCGGAACGGTAATGCTTGGCCTCAGCCGCGGCCATGTAAATATGGCGCCGCATGTGGCTGGAGCCACGGAGGTGGTGTTCGGCGTCGATAACGTGCGTGCCGCGCACAAGGCCCTTACCGATCGCGGCCTGGAGTTCATCAGCGAGCCGCGCCAGGCTACGCCGACCGAGTGGGTCGCACACTTCAAAGACGTGGATGGACACGTTCTCTCTATTTTTGGTCCGGAGGGGCCTGGCTAGCGATGAAGGAATTTGCGCCGCATATCGGGCCAGAATTCGTGCAGCAGGTTCATTCCGGCGTCGCGCATGAGATCAAAGGTGACGGTGTTGCTGATGGGGCGCATGCCCTGGCTTTGGCCGGGAACATAAAGATCGCTCAACGCGCGTGTTGCCGCGCCGCCCAGAATGCGCGAAGCATTGATGGTTTCGTTTCCCCTGTCATTTCGCGTGATGATGACCCGGCTCATCGAGTAAAGAGCGCGCTTAAAAAAAGGCAGGCTGGGATTGCGGTAGTAGCGCGGGTCCTGCTTCAGCAAGGCCGGAAAAAGGAATCTTTGAAAGAAGACGTCCGACTCGCTGGTGGCGAGGGCGACGCCGTAGTGCTGGCCCCAACCCATCATGCCGGTTTCGTACTCAGGATTCTGGCGGCCCTTCACGCGATCCGCAACCACGTCAATGCCGGCGTTGAGGAACGTGCTGGGCGAATAGGTGCTGTGCAGAAAGACGTCAAACTTCTGCCGTGCCGTTAAAGGCTGCCACTCGCCTAGCGCGGGATAAGGCTTGCCGTCAATCACGCGGTTCATCTGGGTCTTGATCAGCGCCTTCATCTGCTCCGGCTTCATCAGGGCCTTGATCTGCATCATGCGCGGGGTCGGCGCCTGCGGCGGAGCTCCTGCCAGGGAGAAGAGAGGGGGCGGGTCGCCGGCGAAAAGTTGCGGCGGCGTACCCTGCGCTGCGGCCACGCTACAAAACACCACGACAACCACACTAACTTTGAATAAAAGACGCATACCCTCGCCAGCTATAAAGGCAGGACTTGCAAACCTTACTTGCTTAGAACTAAGACATAGCCGGGGGAGTTGCCGAACTAAGAAAAAATTGCAGCTCTGCTTGGCTTTTCGCGTCATTCCCGCCGATTGAGCTCTCTTCATATAGCGGGCTAGGTACGGCAAAACCGGCAAGCGATCCGGAGCCGATCCCCGATCCCGCATTCATTTTTCGCTTGCGTTTACTGTACTATGTGTTATAGTACAGTAGTGATTCCGTTCCGAGTGCAATTCCGTCCCGGCTCTTCGCTCTACGAACAGGTGGTTTATGCCGCTAAGAAGGCGATCGTCTCCGGCGGGCTGCGTACAGGAGATGCTTTCCCCTCAGTGCGCGCGCTGAGCAAGGAACTCAAGATCAATCCCAACACGGCGCACAAGGTTGTCATGCATTTGGTGAATGAAGGCTTGCTGGAGACGCTGCCCGGTATCGGCACAGTAGTCGCCCGTCTGCCGGAATCGAGCCGGCAGGAGCGCACGGCCCTGCTCGGCAATGAGATTGAGCAGCTGGTGGTGGAAGCGCGAAAGCTCGGTATTGATCTGGACGAGATGATGGAGTCGATTGCAACGCATTGGAAGCGGCTGGAGCCGCAGGAGAGTGAGACAGGAGGTCGCAAGCGATGAGCAGCGCGGTCAAAACCGAGAAGCTGAGCAAGGCCTTTTGGACCGTGAAGGCCTTGCGCGAGATGAGCCTGGAAATCCCGCAGGGAGCGATCTACGCTCTGGTCGGGCCCAACGGCGCAGGCAAGACCACGGCGATCAAAGTCCTGATGAACATTTTTGCTCCCTCCGGCGGCCGCGCTGAGGTTCTGGGCGTGGATTCCAGCAAGCTGGCCGGCGGCTTCTTCACCCAGGTCGGCTACGTTTCGGAGAACCAGCAGATGCCCGAATGGATGCGCGTCGATCAGTTCTTTGACTATCTGCGACCTTTTTATCCCCAGTGGGATCGCGCACTGGAAAGCTCTCTGCGCGAGCAGATGGAGCTCCCAGGCGACCGCAAGCTGCGCCATCTTTCGCGCGGCATGAAGATGAAGGCGGCGCTCGCGAGTTCGCTGGCGTACCGGCCCAAGCTGATCGTCCTGGACGAGCCTTTCACCGGTCTGGACCCACTGGTGCGCGACCAGTTGATTGAGAGCCTGCTGGAGCGCGCCGCCGAAGCCACGATCCTGATTTCATCGCACGACCTGGCGGAGATTGAAAGCTTCAGCAGCCACGTCGGCTACCTGGAACAGGGACGGTTGAAATTTTCAGAAGAGATGTCGAGCCTGGCCAATCGCTTCCGTGAAGTTGTGGTCACGCTGGCACAGACACCGTCGGTTCCGGCCAGGACCCCGGAGACCTGGCTGCAGCCCGCCGCCGCGGGTGCGACCTTTCAATTCATCGACAGCCAGTTTGAGCCGGAGCGCACTGGCGCAGCAATCCGATCAACCTTCGGGCAGGTGCGCGATGTCACTTACACGCCCATGACCTTGCGCTCGATTTTTCTGGCCATGGCAAAAAGCAAGCGGGCTTCAGCTTAGAGAGCAAGGATCAAAACAATATGAAGCAGACAATTCATATTTTCACCAAAGACTTGCGGCGCTTTACGTGGGAGATTGCGTTGTCTCTGATTCTGCTGGCGCTGTACGGCTGGTGCCAGCCGGTGACCTGGAATCCCATTGACGCAATCTTCATGGCCCAAGCCAACTCCTGGCGTTATCTGGGAGCGAATGTCTGTGGGTTTCTGTTAATCCTGGCCTGGGCGGCGCTCTTGATACGCGTGATATCCGAAGACTCGCCCGCTGGAGACCGTCAATTCTGGATCACGCGTCCGTATCGCTGGCCGAGTCTGCTGGCGGCAAAATTCCTGTTCTTTATTGCTGTTGTCAATATTCCTTTGTTGATGCTCCAACTTGGTTTGCTGCAGGCGGCGGGGTTCCCGCCTTTTCATTACCTTGCCAGGCTAGTGGCGATGCAGCTGTTTCTGGGCGCGTGCTATCTGTGCGTTGCGGCTCTGGCGGCCGTGGCGCGAGGAGGGCGCCAGTTCGCGCGAGCCGCGATCGTGGTGCTGATCTTTTTTCTGATCGTCCTATGGCTTGGTGTGAGCACTAACCGGGCGGTGGGATTTGACCTTCATGTACACCCACTGGATTGGATTGAAGAAGCGGTGCTGATCGTGCTGCCGATGGTGGTGATTGTGCGGCAATATGCGCGGCGAAAAACCGCGCAGTCGCGCTGGATTCTGCTGGCCGGCGGATTGGTTTTGCTGCTCCTGACCGCGGCCCAACCGGCGAACACACTGAATGAAGCTGAGTATCCTTTGCTTGCTCCGGGCATGGAGCCCCGCCTGGAAGTATCTCTTGAGTCCCCGCTGAGACCGGCAACGGCCGCACTCGCAATTCGAAACGGAAAATCGCGGGGCAAGACCGTGCTGCTCAGGCTCCCATTGTCAGGCGCCGATATGCCGGCCGGCTACCTTGCACAGGTCAATGCCATCAGGATTACTCTGGAAGCGTCGGATGGAACTCGCTGGGATTCGGGCTGGAAGAACGCATACCACCTGTTCCCTGACGACCCGGACTTTCCTCATGATCCGGCACGGAAAGTCTGGCGCGGCCTCGACACTCCTCTCGAAATTAGCCGGAATTTCTTCGATCACGTCCAAGACACGGACGTAACAGTCCGCGTTGCGACGGCCGCGACGCTTTTCCGCGAGCACCAAGGCCCGGCACTCACGCCGGTCGACGGCCAGATTACGGTCCCTGACTTCGGCTATTGTGTCACCGAGCAGCGATCGTCAGAGCGGCTCCTGTGCCGCACAGCGCAGCGTGAGGTGCCTCTGATGACGTTCTCCCGTCGGCTGTTTAAGAGCTGCCCGCCTACAACTGAAGATCTTGCAGGCTTGGCCAGCGAGCGTGGTGCATGGATCGGCACCGGCTACCAGAACGGATTCGGTCTCAGCCCGGTGAGCACGGTCGAGTTTTATTTTGGCGATAGTGAGGGCAAAAGGCTGGTAGGCTGTCCCGGCACGCCCTTCACCCCTCATCGCGCCGAAGCAATACGGCAATTTCGTGTGGAAAACGATTTTACAGGCGTCAAGCTGGCCGACTACGTCATGCAATAGTGGTTGTCGATCGCTCGCGGCATCGAGATCGGCGGACTAGCGTGCGGCGACCGGCGTAGCCGCATTCACCGCGCGCAAGATCGCCTGCGCCGAGAGTTCGATGTCCCGCTCCGTCGTCGACCAGTTTGATACGGAGACACGCATCGCCACCATGTTGTGCCACGTGGTCCCGCCGAGCCAGCAGGTACCATCCTGTTGCACGTTCTGGATCACGGCGCGGGTGAAATCGTCCGAACCGTTGAAGCGGACCAGCACCTGGTTCAGAACCACATCATTCAATATCTCGACTCCGGGATGCGTGCGCAGGAGTTCCGCCATCTGCCGGGCGCGGGCGCAGCAGCGCTCGATCATGTCACGAACACCGCTGCGGCCCAGGTGTTTGAGAGCGGCATAAACGGTGAAGCCGCGTGCGCGGCGTGAGAATTCGGGCGTCCACTCAAATGGGTCGCGTTCTTTGTCCGACTGCACCAGGTATGCCGCGGTAACCGTCATGGCTGCGCGGTGCGCCTCCGGATGCGCGCAGATGATCAGGCCGCAATCGTAAGGAACGTTGAGCCATTTGTGGCCATCGGTGGCCCAGGAGTCGGCGCGATCAGCGCCGGCAACAAGATGTTTGAGCTGATCGCTCACGGCCGCCCAGAGACCGAAAGCGCCATCAATATGCAGCCATGCGCCGGCTTCGCGCGTGGCCGCGGCGACCTCCGTTAGCGGATCGAAAGCACCGGTATTCACGTTGCCGGCCTGAGCGCAGACGATCGTAGGACCAATGCAACTCTTAAGCGTCTTCAGCAGCTCCGCCCTGATCATTCTTCCCTGATCATCGGTGGCGACGTGTTGGATGGCGCGCGTGCCCAGCCCCAGCATGCGCAATGCCGTATGAATGGTGACGTGAGCTTCATCGCCCAGAATAATGTTGATTTTGGGCGAGCCGTTGAGGCCGTCGAGTTCCACGTCCCAGCCCGCCTGGCGCAAAACGTAGTGGCGCGCAGCAGCCAGGCCGGTGAAATTGGCCATGCCGCATCCGGTCACAAAGCCGACGCTGGCAGTGCGCGGCAGCCCAAGAAGCTCCAGCAGCCATGCAGCGGCCGCTTCTTCCACCACGGAAGCCGCGGGCGATGTGGCGTAGAGTCCGGAGTTCTGATCCCAGGCCGAGGTCAGCCAGTCAGCGGCGGTGGCGACAGGCAAGCTGCCGCCGATCACGAAGCCGAAATAGCGTGGCCCGGTTTGTGAGACCAGGCCGAGTTCCGCGGTGCGGGCGAGTTCGGCGATAACTTTTTCGGCGTCCTGGCCGTGCTCAGGCAGAGGAACTCCCGCGCCGAAGGCATGACGCAGCTGTTCCGGGGTGATACGCGGAAAAACCGGCGAGGAATCGCGGCGGTCATAGTAGCTCGCGGCGATATCGACAACCTGATCCAGCAGTTTCTGATGACTCATCCACAGCGCTCCGGAAGATTTTCAAAATGGTTGACCATGATTCGATTGTGAAAGTCGCTGGTTCGATGCAAACAAAGTCTATGCAACCAGGATTATCTGCTGGAGACGCTCCGGAGGATAATCGCCGTGATCGCCGACATCGCGCGTGATCGCCGTGATCTGGAAAACCAGGAGAGCAACTGACTAACGTACGAAAGGAGCACTAAGCTTCACAATCTATTTTGCAGCATCTACCTTGCGTAACATGCAAAGGCAAGAGTGCTTCACCCCCGGGACGCGCAACAGCGGCGCATTCTGGGGACCCCGGTGCCTCTGCCACACAAATCGGACCATTGCCCGGCTACAAGCCGCCTAGTGGGCCGTAAGCATTTTGCTATACTGCCGCCGCCATGAAATCCGCCATAAGACGAAAGCCCGCTTTGTTCGCTGTTGTCCTTTCTCTTTCACTTCTTTCTTTTTCGACTGCGAAAGCGCAGGCTCCGGCCGCACCACAGGCCACCATCGTGAAACCCGCGCGTATTCTCGACGTCAAGACCGGCAAATACTTTAATGGCCAGGCGGTGCTGGTCCGCGGGGAGGATATCGATGCGATTGGCACCTTGGCCGAGCTGCAGAAGCAGGCGCCCGAGGCAAAAGTGATCGATCTGGAAGGAGCGACGCTGCTGCCCGGGCTGATCGATTGCCACACGCATCTCCTCCAAAACTACGACCCGAAATATGGCGGCGATGATCCCAACATGGCGCTCACCGTTTCCGGCATGAGCCCAGCTTCGCGCGCTCTGCTGGGCGCCAAAATGGGCCGGGAGGACGTGGAAGCCGGCATCACGACGGTGCGCGACCTGGGCAACTCAGGCTGGAATGGCGATGTGGCGTTGCGCGACGCCATCCGCGCCGACTGGGTGTTGGGACCACGCATGGCCGTGAGCACGCGCGCGCTCGCCGCTGCCGGAGGACAGTTTGGCGGTTTGCAACCGGCCGCGCAATCGCTGGTGGCGCAGGAATACGTGGTGGTGGCGACTCCTGATGCGGCGCGAGAGGCGGTGCAGCAGGCATTCTATGACGGCGCTGATCTCATCAAGGTGATCGTGAATACCGGCCCGCGCGTGGTTGCGCCGGACACGATGAAAGCGATTGTCGATGAGGCGCACCGCGTGCATAAGAAGGTTGCGGCGCATGCCATCGGCGATGATGCAACGCGCATTGCCGCTGACGCCGGGGCTGATTCCATCGAGCACGGTTACACCATCCCCGACGATGTCCTGAAGACCATGGCGGCCAAGCACATCTACCTGGTCCCGACCGATTATCCCGCGGACTTCTACCTCATGTTCGGGACCAATGCTTCGGCGAATCCGGAAATACAGAAGAGGAGAGAGGCCGGCGCAAAACGATTTGCCCAGGGCAACCAGGACCGGCTGCGCCGCGCGGTGGCTGCCGGCGTTCCCATTGCCTTCGGCTCTGACGAATACTATGACGTCCCCGGCCTCTCGCGCGGACAGGCCAGCCTGAAACCCTTCGAGTCGTATGCGCTGTCGGGAATGACGCCGCTCGAGATCACCCAGGCGGCAACCCTCAACGGGGCCGATTTGATCGGCGCGAAGCATCTGGGCAGCATTGAGAAGACCAAAGCCGCCGACCTGATTGCCGTGAACGGCGATCCGCTCACGGACATTACGGTGCTGGAGAAAGTTCAGTTCGTGATGCTGCGCGGGCGAGTCGTGAGGAACGATTTGAAAAAATGATTTTGCCACAAAGTTGTTGACTTTCTCTATTGTTTCGCCTAGAATAACCTGCGTAAGACTGGGGAGCGGCGCCCAGCCGTAAGTCCGGAAACGGCCTGCAACTCGTCACAAGTCCGCGAGCTTTCTGCTCGCCTGCTGTGACAAATCCCGTAGAGTTGAAGTGTGTCTGGCCTTCGCCGGTAGCCTTTGGCAATTGGCATTGGCTTTCAAGCTGGCGCCATTCCGCATATGCGGAAAATCTTAGAGACGAAAAACGCACAGGCAGGAGTGCCTGTGCCACAAAAACAAAGAATGTCAGCCACCTAAACGGGTGGCTTTTTTGTTTTCGGCCCAATCAAGCGCACAAGCGGCGCGTGTTGGGATCCCTGGAGAAAGACATGTCTAAGAAAGAAGTCATCGCTGCCATCAAGAGGTGCTCGGAGGAACTCGGGCATTGTCCAAATCTTGGGGAGTTGCTGAAGAGGGCGCGGGTGAGCAGGAAGCAGATCCTCAAACTGTTTGGCAGTTATGCAGCGGCGGTGCAGGCATGCGGGATGACCCCGCCCAAAGAAAACCCGACACCGATGGAGGATTTGTTTGAAGATTGGGCGGCGATTGTGAGAAAGCTCAAGCGGCTGCCGACGATTTTTGAGTATGAGAAGGAGAGCGTGTACAGCTCAAGGCCGCTGATCGGGCGATGCAAGGGCTGGCGGCAGGTGCCGTCGTCGATGCTGGCGTATGCCGAGCGAGAAGGGCTGACGGACGAGTGGGAAGATGTTTTGGAGGTCGTGAAGGCGAGCCACGCGGGAGCGTGGGGCGAGAGGATGCCGGCGACGCGCGGGGGTGGGAAGCTTCTGCGGGATCGTCCGACGTTTGGGCCGCCGATGATGCAGTCGGGGATGGCGTGCGGGCCGGAAAACGAGAATGGTGTGCTGTTTCTGTTTGGCATGCTGGCGTGGAGACTGGGATTCGTGGTGAAGAAGATTCAATTGCCGTTTCCGGATTGCCTGGCGTTGCGCAGAGTCGACGAACAAACATGGCAGGAGGTGAGGATCGAGATTGAATACGAGAGCCGGAACTTTCTGCGGCATAACCACCCACCGAGAGGCTGCGATCTGATTGTGTGCTGGATACACAATTGGCCGGAGAGCCCGGTAGAGGTGGTGGAGTTGAGGGAGGTGGAGTGGGGCACACAGCGCTGACAAATGAGGTTAAATATGTTAACGATTCGAGTCAGTCTCATATGAGACCGACTCTAAGATCGAACTGATCACACCCCTCCGGTGCTAAACTGACGCAAAGATGACCCGGCGCTACTACAGTTCTAGAAAGACAACCGAGAGCCTCACCTTACAGGAACTCTACTGGAAGCTCCGCAATCTCTATCTCCTATATCGAGATAAAGACTATTTCAAGCAACGCGCTAACATAACAAAGAATGCTTTGCCCGATTCCATTCAGCATGAGGCGGCAATTGCTTTGAATTTTCAATTGTTCCCGCTGACGAGATGGGCAGAGTCAGACATTACGGATGATCACATTTTTGATGCTCTGGAATTTCTCTACGATCATGTTTCCAAACCCGGCGAATGGGGTTCAATCGCCGATCCAAGTGGATTCGAGCGTAACGACTACTTAGACTATGATGTTGATGCTGGCCGCGAAGAATTCAGGGAGAAGGCCAACATTTTTCTCGCTGACTATAAATCCGGTTACGAACTTACAAAAGATGGTCTGGTGCTGACTCGCGGGACAGCAGGTTTGCAAGAAATATTTAATGCCGAAATCGTTGCATATGATGAGGTGAATGTAGATAGCAAGGTTCGACGCGCCATCGAGAAGTGGAGAAACCGACATTTGTCTTGGTCGGAGAGAAAGGAAGCTATCCGGGAGCTTGCTGACGTCTTCGAATGGCTGAAGAAGACCAAAGCATTACAGAAAGTCCTTGATGGCAAAGACGAGTCGATCCTTTTTGATCTCGCAAATAACTTCGGGATTCGCCACCATGATCCGAAGCAGAAAACACACTATGACAGAGTGATTTGGTACGCTTGGATGTTTCATTTTTATTTGGCGACATACCATGCAGCTATCCGATTGCTGGTCAAGCATGAACAGGCTAGTAAGAGTTCTAAACCTTGAAACTTGTGCGCTACGCTTCGCTGCGCGCGGGCCTGCGGCAGCGAGGAATTCCTTTTTTTGTTTCGCTCACCCGCCGTTGAAAACGGCGGGCTATTATCAACCGTCCCTGCGGGACTGGCTGTCCGTTCGTCCGGATTGATCCTTTTTGGATGAGCATCTGGCAGCCGCAGCGGCTAAATCCGAGTCCTTTTTTAAGCGCTCCACGCACGGCTGAACGCCGTGCTCTTCTGCGGTCGGGCAAGCAGTTTTTACTGAGCAATGGTGTGGCACTTACGGCGCTGGATTCTTTGAACAGGCGACCCAGACCTGCCGGTCTGGGCTAACTCCTGCCGCGCCTACGGCGCTGAACCTTAGTGACGTTTGCTCTGCGTGACCGTGCTCCACTTTTAACAATCGGATCTTCCACGAGCGGTAAACTGCCCTTAGGGGAACTTCATGCTATCACCCGGGTTCTAACCCTTTCGTAACCCTGTTTAACCAGTGTATTCACCTGTTTGACTCGGGCACTTTGAGGTGTTACGGTCAAGAGTTAACTGATAGAGGCGGTTGGCTTTGCAATGATCAAACTAATTTCTCTTGCCATGACAAACTTGGTTTCTTTGGCGGCTCTAATAATCGGCGGGGAGATCTTCAACCTGATCCGGCAGACCGGGCCCGTAGCGCAGGCCGTCCTTGTGATTCTGCTATTTTTCAGCATCATGTCGTGGGCGGTGATTCTGACCAAATGGGGATCGCTGCGACGAGCACGCGTGCAGAGCGGACGCTTCCTGCGCGCGTTCCGGAAAGCGCAGCGGCTGCAGGATATTGCCGCGGTCGCCGACCAGTTCAAGCCCAGCCCGCTGGTGGCCGTGTTTGAGAACGCCTATGACGAGCTTCGCCGCCAGGGCGAGGGCAACATTCCCGCGGTGCAGCGCGCGGCGCAGATCGCAAGCTCTGAAGAGCTGACGCGCCTGGAGCGCAAGCTGCCGTGGCTGGCGACCACCGGCGCTGTGGCGCCGTTCATCGGATTGTTCGGCACCGTGTGGGGCATCATTGACGCATTCAATGGCCTGGGCACGGAAGGCGCGGCCACGCTGCGCGCGGTGGCGCCGGGAATTTCCGAAGCGCTGATCACCACGGCGTTCGGCCTGTTCGCCGCGATTCCGGCGGTGATCGCCTACAACCAGTTCACGCACCGGTTGCGCGAGTTCGGCGCGCGCATGGACGACTTCACCATGGAGATGCTGAACTTCATCGAACGCACCATCGGAGTGACGACGGGAGTGCGCTGATGGCATTCACGAACAAAAACGGGCGGACGGAGACGTCGCTTTCGGATATCAACATCACGCCGTTTGTCGACGTGGTGCTGGTGCTGCTGATCATCTTTATGGTGACCGCGCCGGTGCTGCAGTCAGGCATTGAAGTGTCTGTTCCCAAGACCAAGGTGGTCAAAGAGATTGCCGAAGAGCGGGTGCAGATCATCATCACCAAGAGCCAGGAAGTTTACATCGACAACGATCACGTACGGCTGGACCAGATTGGCGATGCGCTGCACAAGAAGTTTCGCGATCCGCGCGGCCAGTCAGTGTATGTGAAGGCCGACGAAAACGTGGCCTTTGGCGCGTTTGCCACGGTGATGAGCGCGGTGAAATCGGCCGGCATCACCAACGTGAGCATTGTGACGGAACCGATTCAGCAGGGGAAGAAGTAGAGTTTTGCCGCTGATTGACGCAGAGGGGCGCGGATCAGCGAGGCGTCGGTGGCCCGGCTTAGGCCGTGCCCGGATACTTTTCTCGTGGATTGCTGGGGCTAATCGCTGATTACTAATTGCTGATATGGCATATGTTCGGGCCAACATGTTTTATGAGCGCGAGCAGTGGAAGAAGCCGCTGCTCGTCTCCGTGGGCTTCCACGGCGCGCTGGCGCTTGGGATTTTTCTTTCCAGCCTTGTCATGAATTGGCGCAGCAACGCCAATGACTGGGGCATGAAGCCCGGCGATGCCATCACGGCGCAGCTGGTCAGCGCGTCGATTCCCATCCCACACGCCGAGCAGAGCAACAACATCGTCGCCACTGAGAACAAGGGCATGACGCAGACGATACCGCAGCCCAAGACGGAGACCGATGACGGCATCACGATCCCGGGCAAGGTTACTCCGCCGAAAAAGACTCCCAAGACGGTGACGGAGACGCGCGTACAGCCGCCGCCGCGTCCGATACCCACGCCAACGGAGACCGCAGTGCCTTATGGCGAAGGCGGTCCGGTGAGCGGGCCTTACGGCTCGGTGACCACCAGCTCTTACAAAGGCGGATTCAGTTTTCAGGATGCCGACTTCGGCAGCCTCTACGGCTGGTACGTGGATGCGGTGAAGCGGCGCGTGCAGCAGAACTGGCTGACGTATGAGATCGATCCACGCATCAAGGCGCCGCATCGCGCGTTTATCGAGTTCGATATTCAGCGTGACGGCTCACCAGCCAACGTGCACCTGGCGCAGTCGAGCGGGGTGCCGTCGCTCGATCAGTCGGCGATACGCGCGATTCAGCGCATCGACTCGTTTGGCAAGCTGCCTAAGGGCAATAGCGTGACGGTAGAGTTCTGGTTCGATTATCCCCCGAAATAGGCGAATTCATTACTTATGAAAAAACTTGGCGCTGGAAAAATGGTCTTCATCGTGAGCTGGAGCGTGCTGCTGCTGTGCGCGAGTTTGGTCGCGGCGGCGCAGGACAGAATCAAGATCGAACTGAACATGGGCCAGGAGCGGCCGCGGATTGCCGTGCCTGATTTCAAAACTTCCACGGGAGATCCGCAGTCGGCGCCTCTGAACCAGGTGTTCAATGAGACGCTGTGGAGCGATCTGGACAATGCCGGCATTTTTGACATGGTGGCCAAAAGCTTCTATCCGCCGCTGCAGCCGAGCCAGCCGGGCGAGTTGAACGCCAAGGCGTGGAGCGATCCGCCGCCGAATGCCGGAGTGCTTACCTTCGGCAACCTGGGCGTGAACAGCGGCAAGGTTGAGGTGCAAGGCTGGCTCTATGACGTCAAGAACGTAGGCGCGCCGCAGATCCTGGGCAAGCAATACAGAGAGGATGCCACCCCGGATAATGCGCGGCTGATCGCGCACCGCTTTGCCGACGAGATCATTGCGCGGCTGGGCGGCGGGATCAACGGGATTGCCGAAAGCCGGATCTATTTTGTGAGCACGCGCAGCGGCGCCAAGGAAATCTGGGCCATGGACTATGACGGCGCCAACCAGCAACAGATGACCAAGATGGGATCGGTGGCGCTCTCGCCGAGGATTTCGCCGGATGGCTCGCGGCTGGCGTTCAGCGGGCTGACGAAGGAATCGTGGCAAATCATGATGTTCTCCACCGACCTCGGAAGGACAGTGGCATTCCCGCGCTTCAGCGGCGACAATTTTTCTCCCGCTTGGTCGTCAGATGGAACTAAAATCGCTTTTTCATCCTCCATGCATAGCGGACTGTCAGAGATTTTTATCGCTGATTCGTCGGGCGCGAACGCGCGCCGCCTGAGCACCGGCAAGGGCGATGTCTCGCCCGTCTTCAATCCAAAGACCAATGGCCAGATTGCCTGGGTGAGCGGACGAACGGGACTGCCCCAGATCTACGTGATGGACGCGGACGGCAGTAACGTGCAGAAGATGACCGATCAGGGCTATGCTGTTTCACCTGCGTGGTCTCCCAACGGCCTGTTGCTGGCGTTTTCCTGGGTGCGAAATTATGGTCCTGGAGTTCTGGGTGGTCAGGATATATATTTGATGGATATCGCATCACGACAGATTGTTCAGCTATCCCATGATGGCGGGAGAAACGACTTTCCATCGTGGTCTCCGGACGGGCGGCATATTGTCTTTCAATCCAATCGCAGTGGCACAGAGCAGATCTGGAGCGTGCTGGCCGATGGCACGCACCTGCAGCAGCTCACGCGCCAGGGCCGGAACAGCCAACCCAACTGGAGTTTTAAGTAATTCATTTGTACCGGGCACGAATAAAAATTGTTTTACGTTTTGGAGGAGATGAGGTGAACTACAGCAAGAGACATTGGAGTCTAGTCCTGGGGGCGCTGGCTGCGGTGCTGTTGGTCAGCGGCTGTAAAAAGAAGGAGACGGCACCACCACCACCGCCGCCGGCGAAGGCGCCCACCGCCACGCTCACGGCCAACCCGCCGCAAATTCAGAGCGGACAATCCGCAACACTGACCTGGAGCACGGAAAACGCAACTGATGTCGCGCTGGACGGAAACAAAGTCGATCCCAGCGGATCGCAAACCGTTTCGCCGACCCAGACCACAACTTACCATCTGACCGCCAAGGGCGCGGGTGGAACGCAGGAAGCCACGGCGCAGGTAGCGGTTGCTGCTGCACCAACGCCAACGCCTACCCCGGCTCCTACCCCGGCCCCGATCACCGACGAGCAACTCTTTGCCCAAACCCTCACCGACGTTTACTTCGACTATGACAAAGCCGATCTGCGTCCGGATGGAGCACAGATGCTGGCCCGCGCGGCCCAGCAGGTCAAGCAGAAAGGCTGGAAGGTCCAGATTGAAGGCAATGCCGACGAGCGCGGTTCCACCGAGTACAACCTGGCTCTGGGCGAACGTCGCGCCGACGCTGCCAAGCAAGCCCTGATCCAGGGTGGTGTAAGCGCCGACTCAATCAAAACCATCAGCTACGGGAAAGAGAAGCCGCAGTGCACTGAATCCAACGAGGATTGCTGGCAGAAGAATCGCCGCGATCATTTCACCCTGTTACACTAGTCTCAGAAGCCGGGCGGGCTCTGCCCGTCCGGCTTGTCAACTTAGGTACATGCCTTAAGCTTTGGTTGGAAGTTCCCTTTTCTGGTGCAAACTGAAGGCAGCGCCTCCTCGTCATTTGAAAAAATAAAATTCCTGAGGATCAGCAGCTATTCTGCATCTAACGAGTCAATGCTTATGAAGAGACAAAGTCTTACCCTTCTGTTCGCCCTGCTCGTGTTTGCCTTGTGCGTCCATCAGAGCGCCCGCGCGGCTGACACCAAGTCGCAGCTCATTCAGATCCAGACGCAGCTCCAGTTGATGCAGGACAACATGGAGCGCATGCGCACCACCTTCGATGAGCGCATGGGCGTGATGAAAGACCTGCTCACCCAGCAGATCGATAACGTCAACAAGATGGGCACGACCGTCCAGAATCTGCAGAAGACGCTGGGCCAGCAGAGCACCGACAACGGCAGCAAGGTCGATCAGATTTCCGGGCAGGTGCAGGCGCTGCACGATGCCGTCGACGAACTGAAGGCGCGCCTTGCCAAGGTAAGCAAGCAGCTCGATGACATGCAGACAGCGCAGCAGAACATTCCTAACCAGCCGCTCGTGGGGCAGCCGGGCGCAGCCTCTGGACCGGGAGCCGCTGCTGCCGTTCCTTCAGCGCCTCCGGCAGACCAGCTTTATAACGATGGCCTGCGCGACTACAACGCCAACAAGAATGACCTGGCATCACAGGAATTCACTCAGTATCTGCAGGTGTATGGCAATACCGATCTCGCCGGCAACGCGCAGTTCTATCTGGGAGAAATTGCCTATCGCCAGCAGAACTTCAGCAGCGCCGTGCAGGCGTACAACAAAGTACTGGATCAATATCCGGGTGGAAACAAGACCGCCGCGGCGCAGTTGAAGAAAGGTTATGCGCTACTGGAACTCGGCCAGCGCGATGCAGGCGTGCAGGAACTGCGTAGCCTGATCAGCCGTTATCCAAAAAGCCCCGAAGCCCTGCAGGCCCGGGACCGTCTTACAAAATTGGGGGCTGCCGGCGCGGCCTCCAAGCCGCCTCGCCCTTCGCCCAGCCACCACTAAAGAAATCAGCCCTTCGTCTCTTTGACCTTCAGGTTCAACCCCAGCTTCCGCAGACAATACCTGATTTCCTGAGCCACTTCCGTCACGCGCATTCCATCCTGCACCATCAGTTTGCATGAGATCGCCGTGCGACTCTGCGTCTCCGGGCCCAGATCATAGTTCACGCGGCAATACTGGCACTCTTCATTCCAACAGAACTTGCCGTAGGAAACATCTTCAGGAGAAAGATACTGCAGCGCTCGCAAGAGCATGTTGCCTGCAGGGACTTCAAATTGCTTTTCTCCCAGCGTGATCTTTACCAGCTTGTCATATGGACGGTATAGCGGTCCCGGAGTGGACATGGATTGATTTTAAACGATCGCTTTTCGAAATCGAACAAGCGGGAGTTCGATTACGATAACGTCTGGAGGCCCCCGATTCGCCGAGTCGCAGGCGCTGAAACGAACAATGGGTCAGTTCAAAACTGACCCATCGTCCCTCGCATCGCACATTCCGCAGCGGAGAGAGATCCCGTTCCCCATGGATCGCCCACCCCACTCTATGCCACACTCGAATGAATCATAAGAGCGTGTTTATACAAAGGTAAACACGTGGGGACAGGAAAAGTTGCGCGGGGTCAAAGCTGACGTTTCGCGCCTACGGCGCTCCAATTCATCACTCAAGCCCATCCAGCCCTTCCGAGCTGGGCTACCCTTCTCTCGTGCTATGCGCTGGAGCAACGTAAAACAGGCTGCAGACAGATCCGGAATCCGAAGAGCCCGAGCGGGAGGTTATGCGCTCGGGCGGTAGGCAAATGCTCTTTCGTTTCGCGAAGGATCGCCGAAAAACTCACTACCTGAGCTCTTCCATGATCTGGTCCAGCGCCGTGCGTGAAGGACGCACCACTTCCTGGGGCAACCGGGCCAGCGGCTCACTGGTCAGATTCAACTGCTCGACAAAGCTGGGAGCCGTGGTGTTCACGTAAAAGACGCCGGTGAGCATCTCGCCTTTTTCGTGCGACTCGGCCAGCAGGCGCAGCGCCTCCACTCTGTTCGTGGCATCGTAATCGCGGTCGAGCTTGCGCAGCCGGAGCTGCGAACCGTCATGCATGCGCACGGTGGCGGTGGCGCCGGGATCGTAATCGACGTCGATATTTTCGAATGCCGGCACGAAGCCTACTTCCTGGATCGGCTCATCATGGTCTTTTGAGTATTTGTAGGACTTGGTCGAGCCCTCGTGATCGTTGAAGGTCACGCAGGGCGAGATCACATCCAGCATCACCGTTCCACGGTGGGCGATGGCCGCTTTCAGCAGGTTGAGCAGCTGCTTCTTGTCGCCGGAGAAGGAGCGGGCAACGAAAGTAGCGCCGAGCTGAATCGCCAGGGCACAGGTATCGATCGGCGGCAGATCATTGATCACGCCGGTCTTGAGCTTCGATCCGACATCGGCGGTGGCAGAGAACTGTCCCTTGGTCAGCCCGTAAACGCCGTTGTCTTCGATGATGTAGATCACGGGAAGATTGCGGCGCATCAGGTGCACGAATTGCCCAACGCCGATGGAAGCGGTATCGCCGTCGCCGGAGACGCCGATCAGCATCAGCTTCTGATTCGCCAGCGCAACGCCGGTCGCGATGGAGGGCATGCGTCCGTGCACGGAGTTGAACCCATGCGCCCGGTTCAGGAAATAAGCGGGCGTCTTGGAAGAGCAACCGATGCCGGAAAGCTTGGCCACATCCTCCGGCTGGATTCCCATCTCATACATGGCGTCGATAATGCGTTCGGTGATGGCGTTGTGGCCGCAGCCCGCGCATAGAGTGGTCTTGCTCCCGCGATAATCGAGCACGGTCAGCCCAATGTGATTGGTTTTGGGCGCGGGAGTTGGGGTGGACGTGGCGGACATTACCTGGCCTCCTGAGACTTGGTTTCCTGAGCAACGATCGCCTCGGAGACGGAGCGCGCGTCTATCGGCAGACCGTTGTAGTGGAGCACGCTGCGCAGCTTCGTAACCTGGCCGGCGGCGATATCGAGCTTCAACAGCTGGAACATCTGCGCGTCGCGGTTTTGCTCCACGACGTAAACGCGATCATGATTCTTGATGAATTCGTGCACGCTCCGGGTGAACGGATAGGCGCGCACGCGAAGATAGTCCATGGGCAGATTGTGTTCTTTGCGCAGCTGGTCGCATGCTTCCGTCAGCGCCCAGTGCGAGGTGCCGTAGGCGATGATGCCCGTTTTCGACGCGCCGCTGATCTCCTCCACCGGCGCGGGGACGTGCTGGCGCGCGGTCTCGAACTTACGCGCCAGCCGGTCCATATTGTTCACGTAGTCGTTGGGACGTTCGCTATAGAGACCTTTTTCGTTGTGGCCGCTGCCGCGCGTGAAATATGCTGCCGCCGGATGCTTGGTTCCCGGCAGCGTGCGATAGGGGATGCCGTCGCCATCCACATCTTTATAGCGGCCAAAGCCGCCGAGGCGCTTGAGCTCTTCCGCATCCAGCACCTTGCCGCGCGTGATCGGCTTCTCCGGATACTTGAACGGATGCGCCATCCAGTTGTTCATGCCCAGGTCGAGATCGGAGAGCACAAAGACCGGCGTCTGGAACTGCTCCGCCAGTTCAAAAGCATCGATCGCCATGCTGAAGCACTCTTCCACCGACGACGGCAGCAGCAGGATGTGCTTGGTGTCGCCGTGGGAGAGGAAGGCGCAGAACATCACGTCGCCCTGCATGGTGCGTGTGGGCAAACCGGTGGATGGACCAACGCGCTGGATATCGAAGAAGACGCCCGGCAGTTCCGCGTAGTAACCGAGCCCAACGAACTCCGCCATGAGCGAGATGCCGGGACCGGAAGTCGATGTCATGGAGCGCGCGCCCGTCCAGCCTGCACCCAGCACCATGCCGGCCGCGGCCAACTCATCTTCCGCTTGCACCACGGCGAAGGTGGCTTTGCCGTCCGGACCGATGCGATGCTCTTTCAAGTACTCGATCAGCGTCTCCACCAGCGAACTGGAAGGCGTGATGGGATACCAGGTCACGACCGTCACGCCGGCGAACATGCAACCCAGCGCCGCGGCGGCGTTGCCATCGACAATGATCTTGCCCTGGTTTTCATTCATGCGCTCCACCCAAAATGGATCCTGCTTGGTGAAGGTGGTCAGGGCGTAGTCATAGCCTGCGCGGATGGCGGCGGTGTTCAACTCGGCGGCTTTCTTCTTTTTGGCGAAGTGCTTTACCAGCGCCTTTTCTGACTCTTGGCGCTCGATGCCAAGCAGCGCGTCGACCACACCGACATAGATCATGTTTTTGACCAGCTTGCGCAGCTTGGCCTCAGGGCAGACCGGCGCTACCAGCTTGTCGAACGGAACAGGATAGAAGACGATGTCCTGGCGCAGGCCGGAGAGGTTCAGCGGCTCGTCATACACGCAGGCAGCGCCTGCCTGCAGCGACATTACGTCTTCCTGCGCCGTCTCCGGGTTCATGGCCACCAGAAAATCGATCTCTTTCTTACGCGCGATGTAGCCGTGCTTGCTGGCGCGGATGGTGTACCACGTGGGCAGGCCGGCGATGTTCGACGGGAACAGGTTCTTGCCGGAGACGGGAACGCCCATCTGAAAAATGCTGCGCAGCAGCACGGTGTTCGCCGACTGCGAGCCCGATCCGTTGACCGTGGCCACCTGAATGCTGAAATCGTTGATTTTACGGCCCGGTTGCTGTGTCTTAGCCGCTTTTTCCTGTACGCCTAGTTCGACTGTGGTCGCCATGAACCTTTCCTGTGCTGCTTTTTGTCGCCAAGCCCCTGCATGCAGAGCCTTTTCATGATGAAGGAACCTTTTATTATAGAACAGTGAGCTAAATCACTTCCCCCCGTGAGATGGGGCGGAGATCACCCCAGATGCGGTTGAGAGTGCCCGATTTTATCAGTACTTGAATGTTACTGAGACATTCCATTGGCTGGGAATCGATCAGGAGCCGGCGCTTCCTGCCCATGCCGGAATGGGCTCTCTACAGGTAAGCCATTCGCGCGGAATGCCCTCCATCCCGGAACACATCACGACGATTCCGCCCACAATCGCGCACGTCGTATCGCGATCACCAAGCCCACTGACGGTGGTCCACAGAGCGTCTTCATAGTTGCTGAGATGCCGGGCAGCACACCACAGGGCAAACGGGACCGTATCGGGCGCGGTTACAGCGGAGCCGTTCCCAAGCCGGGCCACAGCTTCTTCAACCGTAGAATCCGCAGGCAGTTCCATCGCGTGTTTGATTCCGAGGCGAACGTGACTCTCAGGCACATGTTGATAGACGTGCCGGAGCAACTCAGGGCCGTTGGCGCCGGGCCCTGAGTCTTTCATGCGCCAGGCCACGCCAGCAGCCAGCGCCACGGCGATGGCGCCTGCGATCGCTTCACGGTGAGTGTGGGTAGGAACGGAGGACAGCTGGGCCTGTTCCACGATTTTTTCCGGATCGTCGGCGAAGTACGCGCCGAGAGGAGCAACGCGCATGGCGGAGCCGTTCCCGTAGGAGCCCTCTCCTCCGAAGAGTGCGGCGGCTTCTTCACGCCACGATTGATTGCGCCGGATTGCCGGAAGCAACTTGTGCATGGCCGTACCGTAGCCACGTCCGGGATCGTACCGTCCGGCGAAACTTCGGGCCAGCGAATCCGGATTGATCTCGCGGTGCTCCGCCAGAGTTTCCAGGATGGAGAGCGCCATAACCGTGTCATCGGTAAAAAACCATGGCGGGGCGGGCACTGCACGCTGCTGGACCAAATTTGCAACCACGCCATCGGGAAGAAAGAAGCGCTCGCCGAAGGCATCACCGCAGCTCAGGCCCTCCAGGGACAGAGTCGCGCGGATCCAGCGTTGTGAGTGAAGATCGTGATCCACTTATCTCATTCGAAGCGTTTTCACACAATTGATTCCTGATAAATTGTATGCGTGAATATTATCCTGAATGCCGTGGAAGCGCGGGTGCTGGGCGCGCTGATTGAGAAAGACATTACGACCCCGGACTATTATCCGCTTTCCCTGAACGCTCTGGTCAACGCCTGCAACCAGAAAAACAATCGCGAGCCGGTTACAAACTATAACGAAGAGACCGTGCGCCTGGCGCTGCGCAATCTGAGCGACAAGCGACTGGCCGCAACGGCCGGCGGCATGGACAGCCGCGTCACCAAGTATGAGCACCACGTTCAGGAGGTGTTCAACTTCACCCGCCCGGAGACCGCGATCATCTGCGTGCTGCTGCTGCGCGGGCCGCAGACGCCCGGCGAGTTGCGTGGGCGCACCGAGCGCATGCATAAATTCGAACATCTGGACGACGTGCTCTCCGGCCTGCAGCAGCTCATGCGTCGCGAGCCTCCGCTAGCCAAAGCGCTGGGACGAAGACCGGGAACAAAGGAGATCCGCTATGCGCATCTGCTCTCCGGCGACGTTGAAGCCTGGGAACCGCCGGCAGAGGCGCATTCCGGCAGCGTTTCCGATGACAACGAGCGGGTCGCACATCTGGAAGACCAGGTCGCGGTCTTGCAGAAGGAAGTCGCGGAGCTGAAGCAGCAACTGGCGGAATTGAAAAGTGAACGTGGATAGCGCGGCAATGCGGCTGCACTCCGTGTGATGTGAGTTTAGGCGCGCCCGATTAACTGTGAGTTAAGCGTCCGTGAAGAATTCAGGAATCCAGGAACATGTACCAGCGAAGCTGGGAATCCAGGTTGGTACAGACGTCCCGCACTCAGGGCTGAAGGCGGCCCTATAAGGCCCTAATCCGTTGGAACTGAGGAAAGGACCTTATTCACTTCAAGGGCATTTCCACGAAGAATCTTTCAATCATTTCAAATAATTTCTCAGGGAAGGCGTTGCCCGCTTGACGGCGTGACGAGGCAGGGAGAATATCCACGAATGAAATCTGTTCTCGCATGCGTTGCGGTCGTGTTATTCGTGGTTTCCGGCTACGCCGCAGACGAGCGACCAGCGCCGGCCAGCGGCAAAACAACGACGGCCGACAACCGCGAGCAGCCTCCGGCGCCACTCCCGCCGGCTCCCATCGTTCCAGCGAATGCGGCATTCGCGGGCCCTGCGGCGCTGCCTGCCGCGCCCAGCGCGCTCATTACGGTCAAGAAGAACAAAGAAGCGCACAAGTTTTTTGATGTCAAGAATTCACTGGCCCTCAGCGCCGCTGCGGCTTCACTCACAGCCGACGCGCTCTCTACGCAAAAGGGGCTGGCACAGCCTGGTTTTTTTGAGATGAATCCCGTGGCGAGGCCGTTTGTACAGAGCCGGCCCGGCGCCGCCGTGTATACAGCAGGAAGCCTGGGACTGGTCGCGGCAGGCATGTACGTGGCTCATCGCACCAACCATCACAAGCTGGAACGGATCTTTCCTTTTGTTATTGCAGGCTGGGAAGGCGTTGTAAGCGCGCGCAACTACCACGTGATCGCAACCCGCCCCAAATAAGACAAACCAAACGCTTTAGAGAGCCGTCAGTCCGCCTTCGCAGCGCCATCGATGCGGAATTCCACGCGGACCGTGCTCTCTACCTCAACCGCTTCACCGCGTACCTCATACGGTTTGTAGGTCCACTGCAGGTTGAGGCATTCAGCACCAACGCCAAAGGAAATAGAGACGGCTGTCAAAAACGCCGTCTCTCAAGAAGATAACGCGCCTGGGGCGCCTTTTCCCTCGTTCTGGTCGCTGACTTAGGGGCGATGTGGCAATACATCCAGCGTACCGCCGGTTGTCGCCTTGATGGGTTCGGTCTCGCCAGCGGGAATGAAGTAGCAGTTGTAGTGGTAAAAGCCGCCAACTGTAAGCGTGCACTCTTTGCCGGCTTTCACCTCATCTGTTTCCTTGCCCTCGGGCGAAAGGAACACAATCTTGACCAGCTCTCCATTGGGATTCTCGAAGATCACAGGCATATCGAGATCCTTGTACACCTCATCCTGGCTGACGGTGACAGTGTAGACCTCCTTCGGGGGAGCAACGGTCTGGTCGATCGTCTTTTTATACGTAACTGAGATGTGTGTTGGTGGGGCGTGTGTGACCACGCCAACACCGTTGGGGACTACCTGGGTCGACATATGGCTTCAGCCTCCTTGTCTGGGTTGAGCCTTTCAATCATATAAGCGGCAATCGCAGCAAAAACCCGCCATGGCATAAAGAATGTTTTATTGGGCCCTTTTTTGCAGCAGAATTTGGGCAAATTCCGGATCCCGGCTTAAATCGACCAGATCAGGACGATGACTGATCTGATTCAAGGTTTGGGACGTGGCCATTTTGGCGGCGGCCAGGGCATTCTTCCGGTCGCCAAGAGCTTCATAGGTCTCCACGGCGCAAACAACTACCTGGTCATCCCTTGCTGGAGAGTTCAGCGCGGCAGCGATTTGCTGCCGGGCTTGGTCCTTAGACCCCAGACGGGCTTGAAAGTAAGCAACAAAACTGCGAGCCGAAGCGCTGGCTGTATTGTTTACCACGTGCGACATGGCTTGCGCCAGACCGCGCTGGTAGGAATTTCTGGCGCCGGCAAGATCGTGGGTGCGACGCTGGGAGTCTCCGAGATTTTGCCAATAAAGATACCTGTCTGAAGCCAGCGTCACGGCGCGCCGATAGTAGCCAATGGCTTGGTAGTCTTGTCCCTGGAAAGCGAGCATGGCCCCAAGATTATTCAGCGCCATCGCGCTCTCGCTCCGCTGCAGGGCGTCGCGGTAAATCTTCTCCGCATCAGCATACTTGAACTCCGCCGTGTAGACCGCGCCCAGGCTTCCGTACGCGTCGATCCGGTCTGGGGCTAAAGTGATGTCTTTCAGAAAGGGCCCTTCCGCTTCACTGTAGCGGCCGTGATAGTAGTAGAGACCTCCCAGGTACTCATAGGGTTTGTAGTTAGCAGGCTCGGCATCGATGCCGCGCTTGTAATCAGCGATGGCCTCGTTCAACATGCCCTGGGATTCCAGGGCGAAACCCAGGCCGAGCCAAGCATCGACGTTGCGGGGGGAAGTACTCTCCGCTCTCTGATAGTCTGCCACGGCCTTTCCATAGTTGCCCTGAATCTGATGCATCAAACCCGAGGTGAGCCGAACCCGGGTGGCATCGGCGTTCAAAGCCTCGGCTTTGGCGAGCCATGCCAGAGCCTCCTCCAGTGCATTTTGATTCCCGGTGGTTTGAAATTCGCGTACATGGGCTTCCGCTAATCCTGCCAGCGGAAGAGGTGAATGGGGATCCAACCGTGCCGCCTCCTGGAACGCCGGAATAGACGACGCATAATCATGGGGCTCACGCTCAAGAAACTCGCGGCCACGCTTGTAAGCCGGGGTGGCAGCGGAGTTGACCGTCTCCGGTTCTGTGGTGCGGGGAATATCCAGCCCCCATGCGGCTGTGCCTGTAAGCCCGGTGGATAGATCGGGCAGATCATTCGCGGCAAAATGGCCTGAGTAATCGCCATGCGGCAGATGCGCCATATTGTGTAGATCAATGATGGCGCCTTCGACCGACACACCGTCCGCATCAGGCTGAAGCTTGACCTGCAGAGCATAAGTCGCACCGAACGTTTTGGCCGCTTGCTCTGGAGTGGCAACGCCTCTGGCGGAAGCCTTCTCGGGAGGAATGACCGACACGGTGGCTCTCCCCGGTTGGATTTGCCGGATGCGCCTGGCTGTCTCCGCGAGGATGGACTGGCTTTGCTGAGCGAGATCGCCGGAAGCTTCCGGTGGCAAGATCACCAGGCTATAGGGCGCCGGGGTAAAAAGATGAAGATTGATGATTACGGAGGTGGCTACAGCGATCAAGGCCAGACATGCTGCCAAAACTGCCAGAGCTACCGGTCTGCGGTAAAGAGACTTGCGCTCCAGAGCCGCCAGCACGCTTTCCGCGGTATCTCGCTGATCAGGTTTTTCTTTCAGGCAGGGGAGGATGGCGGCGTCCCATCGCCGGGGCAGGTTCCTGATCAGTTTGCTGGGCGCCACCGGTTGAGGAAAAGCAACGTTGTCCTTGGTCAAGGCGGGAAATGGTTTGCAGCCGGTCACCATCTCATAAAGAATTACGCCGAGGGAAAAAATATCCGACGCCTGTGAAGCCTTGCCGCCGCGCCACAGCTCGGGCGCCATGTAGTTGGGCGTACCGCCTTCAAGTTCATCAGCAGTGCCCGCTTGGGTGGCCAGTCCAAAATCGGTGATGACGGCGCGCGTGCTTCCGTCTTTCTTGCGGCAAAGAATGATGTTGCCGGGTTTCAGATCACGGTGCATGACCTGGCTGCGATGGGCTTCAGCTACTCCGGAGCAAAGCTGGCGAGCGACAGACAAGGCGTCGGCCTCTTCAAACTTCCCGCTCTCCAGTCTGTGGGCAAGAGTTTCACCGTCGAGAAACTCCATGGTGAGAAAATCCAGCTCACCCAGCTCCGTATTTGTGGTGTGAATTTCGTTGACCAGGCAGATATTCTGGTGCCGGACTTCGCGCGCACGCTCCAGTTCCGGGGAGAGCAGCCGGTCAAATCCCGGCTTGGCGCATTTGATGGCAATGCGCTGTTTCCGCTTGTTGTCATAGGCTTCATAGACCACGCCCATGCCGCCATCGCCCACGCGGCGCAGGATCTCAAATCGTCCGGCGACGACTTGCCCGGGTTCAAAGATCTGCTCCAGGGCCTCGAGGTCAATGAATTCGATTAGGGGGCGGCGCAGAAAATCGCCCATGCGCTCTTCCCAGCTCACGATCTCCGAAACTTCGCGGTAAAGGTCAGGGTCACTATGGCATCTGCTTTGGAGAAAGCTGTCGCGGTCGCGAAGCGGCCGTTGCAGCGTTTCAGCGACAAGACCCATGACGCGCTCGTCGCGCTCTGCAGAATCCATCATCATAACGTGCTCAAACTTGACCTTCCTTCAAGCGTGAAAACAACCACTTTCGCCCATGGTGCCAATGGCGCTCCGCGGTGCGCAGCGATATCCGGAAATTCGCCGCAATTTCTTCCATCTCATAGCCGACAACACATTTTGCCGTAACAACCGCGCACGTCATATGCGATTCCTGCTCCAATTGTTCCAGGAGCTGCTGCACAGCCTGCCGTACTTCCATGCGAGTGCGTCCCGCCATGATGCCTTCGGGCAAATCTTCAAGCGACAAAAACTCCGCTTTGGGCTTCTTCCGGGCATGCTCAAACAAGATGTACCCCATCTTGACAGTACATATAGCGAAGAAATGACCCCGGTCCCGCCATTCCACCACACGATTTGCTTGCGCCAGGCGAATGAAACCCTCATTCACGAGATCTGTGCGCTGGAAGGTGTGCTTGCGGTTACGATTGCGGTTTTCGCGGGCAAGGCATCGGGCTGCAATTCTTTTCAGATCCGGCATCAGGCGGCGGAAGAGTTCCTGAGCCGCATCGGGATCGCCTGCATGCCACCGGCGCAGCCATTGCGTGATGTCGTCAGCGTTATCCGACACGCGAGCACACTCTAAAGTATTGAATTTAAGTCGGGCAATTATAAGTCCGGCAGTGTGAAAGGCAATGCCTGCCTATCCAGGCGTCGCGACGGAGTCATCTGCCAGGCTGCAAACCCTTTTCTCATCGCAAAGCTGTTCCCTTTTCGGCACCGGCGAAATTAAGTTCCACTTGCATGGCGGGAAACCGGCCCGGAGAGCGCTATCTCGAATGACAACAAACTTTTCTCCCGCCAGCAAAGCTGCTGTTTTGCCGTAAACATCCCGGCATACAGTGGCACTGGCAGGAACACAAGAGAGATAAGGACCTTTCCCGATGTCTTCAGCACCACAAGCATTCAACGCCGCATACATCGACGCGCTCAGGCAGGGAGATCCGGCAACCGAAGCACATTTCGTTGATCACTTCAGTCCCATTCTGCTCAGGAAACTGCGTCGCGGTCTGCGCACGCCGGACCTGGTAGAGGACCTGCGGCAGGAAACGTTCCTGCGGATCCTGACTGCGGTACGCTCCGGCCGGACCATCCGCAACCCGGAGAGGTTTGAGGTATACGTGCTGGGTGTGTGCAGCCACGTGCTGCATGAGAACTGGCGGGCACGGCGTCGCGAAGCCGGCTTACAGCCGCTGGATATCGAGGTGCCCGGCGATCTTCCCAGCGCTTATTCTTTGGTGCTGGCACAGGAAACAACGAACGGAGTGAGGCAGGTGCTCTCACGCCTGGATGAGAGCCAGCAAGGAATCCTGCATGCGTTATTGATGGATGAGCAGAATAAAGATGAAATCTGCCGGCGTTATGGAGTCAATCGGAACTACCTGCGCCTTCTCCTGTTCCGGGCAAAGAAGGACTTCAAGAAGCGGGCGGAGAAAAATATGCGCCGCCTGCCCGGGCGGCGCCTGCCGCAGGCGGACAAAAATCAGTGCGCTACGCCGGCCGCAGTGGGCACGCTGCTGGCCCGGCCACTGGCCTTGGCCGGTACCGCGGCTTGAGGGAACTCGAGTTTGGGTGCTTTCCTGACGGGCACCGCAGCTGAAGATCGGCAGGCAATCGCAGGTTATGCCATTTGCCGGATGAAACCGGATATCCTTCGCGCCAAGCCCGGCCGTAGCCCGGGCCTTTCACCGCGACGGGCGACCAGGTGGTAGGCTTGCAGCTGATCGTCGCGGAATGCAGGCACGCCGCCCCACAGATACAAACGAAAGATGCGATAGGTTCGTTCGCCCCAGCGCTGGATGATCTCCTCGCGATGCAGGTCAAGCCGTCGTGACCAGTTGAGCATGGTGAGTTCGTAGTCGTGTGATTCTTCCTTGACCTCAAGGATGCTGAAGCCGTGAAAGAGGGCTTCCTGAACTACGTCCTGCAGGCACATGCAACAGTGGGCGCCCTCCCAGACGTAGCGTCGCGCAAACTGCGAGAGGGAGTGTTTCTCTTTGGCCGCAGAGGCATCAAGGTACATCAGGCCGCCAGGCTTCAGGCAGCTCCACGCGCGCTCGAAGACCTTGCGATATTCGGGCATATGTTCCATCACACCATAGGTGACGATAGCGTCAAACGGCTGGGAAGGCCGGTAGGTAAAAAAATCTTCGAGCAGGATGGTGGCATCAAGGTTCTTGCGCCGGATCAGATCATTGACGTAGTCGACAGAATTCTGGAACGTTGTAATGGCGGTGATATTCACGCCGCGCTGTGCGAAGTATTCCACCGTCCCGCCCCAGCCTGCCCCGATCTCGAGTAGGCGCATGCCGGGACGCAAGTCGAGCGCCTGAAACGTCAGATCAAGCTTGTACTTTGCCGCCTGCTCCAGGGACTGCTCGTCATGTTCGAAAACACAATGTGAATAGAAGCGGGCATAGGAATCAAGGAAAAGCAGATAGAAATCATTGCCGATGTTGTAGTGGCGCTCGACCACGCGCTTGTGTCGGCGAAGCACGGGCGTAAGAAACAGGTCGCGTACGAAGCGCATGCGCGACGAGAGGCGCAGACGATCCTCGAGCAGCTTGCGCACGTCGAGGATTGCGATCATGTCGCCGTCGAGATCGAGATCGCCGTTGATGTAGGCTTCGCCGAGAGAGAGTTCGTCGACCGGCCGCCGCAGCAGTTGTTTGCTGTGCACAGTGATACGAAAACGCGGAACGCCTTCACCGGTGGCGACGATCCTGCCATCGGGCAGCTTGATTTCGCCGGGAATGCCGATTCCCTGGAAGAGCTGCTCAAACCAGCTGGGCGGGGATGGACGCGCAGGCAGAGCCTGCAGTTTGGTCTCTGGAGTGGACTGGGGCCATGGCTTTGGCTGGGTGCGCATGGTTTCTTTCTCCCGGAATTCCGGCATTCTCACTAACTAGGATGATTCAACTGCGCGGAGAGGTCGCAAAAAAACGCAATGGGTCGGCCAATCCCTGCCATTCTAAACCGGGACAGCAAATGAAAACGAAGTCTTTTCGCGAAAAACGCGCGCTCGCCTTACGGACATCGGGATGACGATCTTATGTTGACGATCCTAGCGTTTACGGCCGGCCGGATGGCGCGGGGCCAGGCGCAAGAATCTCCGGTTCCAGAGTTCGCACCTGGTTGCGGGTGACAAAGAACACCGCGGTGGTCCAGGTGGGAAAGAGGTCGAGGCCGGGAACCATCTCCGCCGCGAAGGTAGGCAGAAAAGCCCAGTGCCAGCCGAGAATCTTGATGAGCAGCGCGCCCGTGACCAGATCGAGCGCGGTGTCAGCGGGGGAGATCCCGCCCAGGCCAAACAGCGGCATGCCGACAATCTGAATCGCGTCAGCCACGATGGCGATAAACCAGGCTTTGCGATGCTCGCGCGAGGTGATGTTCTTGAGGAAATCAAACTTCAACATATGGGCCCCTCTGGAATAAGGATACGCGAAAGAACAGCTGCTTTGCATTCAGTATTTGGTACTTAGTACTTAGTATTTAGCGCGTGGGGTCACTACAATGCCGCCAACCAGCGGCGGAACACCTGGGAAAGGGCTGTCAAGCGTGGTTTGGGAGCTAGCGATGACGCGCCTCGGATTAATGGTTCCCGTCGCGTTAAAAATATTGGTGAAAAAACGCTTCAGCCTGCTGCCGGTTGAGACGCGGCCTGCGGTCCAAGGGGCAGGTGAACATGGATGGTGGTTCCAGACATCGGCCGGGATTGAATCGCAAAGGTTCCGTTGACGAGGCGGACCCGCTCCTGCATGCTGGTAAGGCCCAGGCCTCTTTCCCGCCTGGCTGCTTCGATGTCGAACCCCCGGCCTGAGTCATGCACGGTGAGAAGAACCTCATTTGCCTGCTCCGCCAGCTGCACTTCGACTCGTTTCACCCCGCTGTGCTTAATGCAGTTGTGGAAGGCTTCCTGGAGAACGCGAAGGAGGCACAGCCCAACATCAAACGGCAGAACCGTACGGACTTCAGCCTTGAAGTCGACTTCTATTCTGTGCCGTTCGGCGAATTCCCGGCACCAGCTCCTTATACCCGCGAAAACTCCCAGGTACTCGAGCTTGGAAGAGTGCAACTCATGCGAGAGCCCCTGCACATCGTTGGAAATCTCAACCGTCTGCTTTTGCAATTCCCGCATGCGGCTTTCGAGATCTGAAGGGTCCTCGCGAAGTTGCTCGAGTTCCAGCGACAGCATGGTGAGCCGCTGGCCGATGTCATCGTGAAGCTCTCTTCCGATCCGGGCGCGTTCCCGCTCCTCGGCTTCCATCAACTTTCGGCTCATCTCAGAAAGAGCTTCTTCCATCTTCTTGCGGCGGGTAATATCCTCGGCAAAAATCAGAATGCCGCCGGGATTTCCGTCGTGGTCCAGCCAAGGACGAACCTCCCAGCTGGCCCACCGGAGGCTGCCTTGCGACTCCCAACGGTCTTCGGCGTCCCGAACCGTTTCTCCCGCAAGCGCGCGCCGGTGCACTTCTTTCCAGCGGTCGGGCATATCGGGGAAGATTTCGTAGTGCGAACGCCCAATGACCTGAGAGCTGTCCGAACCCAGGTAATCGGCGCACCAGCGATCGCTCACCTGGAGATAGCGCATTTCGCGATCCAACATGGCCACGCCCGCAGGCACGTTTTTGACAAAGATCTTCAGCAGTTCCTCGCGCGTCCTGAGCTCCGCGGTCTGGTTTTCCAAGGCGCGATTCGTCTCGAGGAGAATCGCTTCCGCTTGCTTGCGCTCCGTGACGTCGACATTGACGCCAATGACTCGTGAAGGCGCGCCGGCCGCATCCATCAGCGTCTGCCAGCGTCCCGCGATCCAATGAACACTACCGTCAGGCCAGACCACGCGCCATTCTGCCTTTGCCGGCTGGCCCGACCTCCACGACGACTCGAACAGCTCCTGGAGCGGTGGAAGGTCATCGGGGTGAATCAGCTTTTCGAAAGCTGCATGGGTTCCACCAAAGGTGCCAGGCGACAAGCCGTACATCGCCTCAAGCTCAGGCGTCCAGGTGTTCACGTCGGCGCGAATATTCAATTCAAACGTTCCTATGCGAGCAGCATGCTGGGCCAATCGCAGGCGTTCCTCGCTGGCGCGCAACGCCTCCTCCGCCAGTTTCTGATCGGTGACATCGGCTACCATGCCGATCACCCGAAGCATTCTGCCCTGGTCATTGAACAAGGCGCGTGCGCCGCTCCTCAGCCAAACCGGATCATTGCCGGGCACCAGCACCCGGTAGGTAAGGATGCCAGTTGGATTTTCCGGCGTGAGTTCGGCGATTGCAGCACTAAATTTTGAGCGATCGTCGGGATGAATTCTTTCCATGAACTGCTGATGGCCAAAGCGCAGCGGCTCGGTAAGACCGAGGATTTTGACGTGTTCCGGGGATCGCACCACGCGATCGGCAATGACGTCCCACTCATAGGAGTACATCTTTCCCGCCTCGGCTGCCAGGTGAAACCGTTGCTCGCTCTCGCGCAGCACGTTCTCCGCTCTTTTGCGTTTCGTGACGTCACGCGCAATTTTCGAAAAACCAACTATCCTGCCGGTTGAATCTTTAACCGGAGAAATGGTGAGGGATACATCGACTCTTCCCCCTGCTTTGGTGAGTCGAATCGTCTCAAAATGCTCGATGCGCCCGCCTGCCTTCAGCAGGGTAAGAATCCGGTTCTCTTCATCGCGCAGTTCGCGCGGAATGAGGATCATAATCGGCTGTCCAACGGCTTCCGCCGCCGTGTACCCGAACAAGCGCTCCGCACCGGCGTTCCAGCTGGTGATGATCCCGTCAGGATTCTTGGAAATGATGGCGTCTTCCGACGATTCAACGATTGCCGCGTGCCTGAATCGCGCCTCTTCCGCCGCCTTCTTCTCGGTGATGTCCTCAACCATGGCGACAATCAACGGAGGTGTGCTCTTCAACAGGGAAACGCTCAGGTATCCCCAGATCAAGGAGCCGTCGCGGCGAAAATAACGCTTTTCCAGCTGATAGTGTTCGATCGCGCCGGCCCGCAGCTGCTGAAAAAGAACCCAGTCCTTTTTCGCATCTTCAGGAGGAGACAAATCAACCCAGTGTTTGTTCGAAAGTTCTTCTGCGTGGTAGCCGAGCATGGAGCAAAAGGCGGGATTGACAAAGAGAGGCTGCCCGTCCAAATTGTCTACCGCGATTCCGATGGGACTGGCGCTGAAAACATCGCGAAAAAGCTGTGTATCGGGTACAGCCATTTGCACAAGAGGTATAGCACTGTTAACGCGGCAGGGCAATCCTGGACTTTCCCGAGGGGCATTTCTTAACAAAGGGCTCACGCGCGGACCGAGGCGGTTTCGTCCTTGGGGCTGACAGAAAGCAAACTGGGAGTCAGCGTTCAGCCCAAACCGGCGGATGAGCCTAGCTCCTTGCTGAGTTCAAGCACTTCAATATTGTCAGGACATTCCGGCCAGTTATGCTTCCAGCAGATTAAAAGGTCGCAGCCACGACGCGGGTGGCGATGCTTTACGTAGCTGCGGCTCTCAAATTCAAATTCGATATGGATGCGCTGCCAGTGGCCGCGGGAGACTTCGCGGATGACCTCGCCGTCAGGGAAGCCGGTTTGCAGGTGCTGGACGATGAATCCGAGTTTTCGGGCGAGCGTGCCGAAGAGAAAGATGACGCCGGATTCGTTGGTGGGGGCATGCGCCATTTCCGGCAGCAGCAACGGAGGACCGTAGATGGGGCGGTCGGACAGAATGGGGCCTTTGCGCACGCGCGGCTTGAGACGCGGACCGGCGGTCTTGCGGTCGCAAGCGGCTTTGGCGGCGATCATCACCAGCACGTCTGACCATTGCGCTTCGATCCCGTTTCGACGCACAAAGCGGCGGAAGGCTTCAGGGATGCGCGTCCAGTGGCGATAACGTGTGTGAAAGGGCATGTTGCTGAAGCGGCCGGTGCTTTCGTATTCATGGACGCTGGGAATCTTGCCGACCTTGCGCGCGACGGCGGCCCAGTCAAGCAGGAGCGTGGATTCCTCCTGGCCAAACCCGGGACCTGAGGCCTGCAGTCCGGCGGCCTCGAGGGCTTTGCGCAGGCTGCCGAAGCGTTTGTACAAAACCTGTTCGGAGACGCGGGCCATAAGGCGGAGGTCGCGCAGGCTGGGATTGTGTTTGAGCTTTTTGGCGCAGGCGCGGATGGCTTGGAGGATTTTCTCTTTGGTCATTTGTCTTTCTCGCAATAAAAAAGCCACCCGGATGGGTGGCGGAATTGGGGGAGATTGCCAGAATTGCCAACATTGCCAAACATTGGTAATTGGCTAAGGCTCGATGGTTTTAGATTTTGGGTTTTTCGATTCCGGCGATCACGCGCGATGACGGCGATCCCGGCGATTGCTTAGGGACACACTTCAGGCTTGAGTAAGGTTGGCTGGCAGGCGAGGTGTGAGTCGCGGACCAGACAAAAGTTGCAGGCCTTTGAGCGAGACGCCGGCGCCGCTCCCGGCGGAAATACAACAGAAGTGTAGCAAAGAGAGGGCGAAAGGGCAAGGATGAGGGAGGTATGCATCAAATAGAACTACTCATAAACGTATAAGCTCATCTCTGACGAGGATGTGGGCGGGAAATGGCAGAGAGCCAAGGTGGAAGCGAATGAACCTGAATGTGGAAACCGGCCTGCACGATGCCTTCAAAGCCTCTACTGCCGCACAGGGCAAGAAGATGACGGATGTTCTGATTGAATTCATTCGGGACTACGTGCAAAAACATCCTCCGCAATCACCGAAGAGAGCGCCGAAGGAATAAAGTGCCGCCCCTCCGGGGCTTGATCACTTAACTAAGCCTACCCACCCTTCCCGGCTTCTCCCGCTTCGCGGGATCGCCTTCAGGGTGGGCTAACCTCTCGTCGCGCCTACGGCGCTGGAGCGTGGCAGGGGATGCTTTCCCGACAGCACTATCAGCCATCAGCGAAAGGCTCAGAGCAAATCAGCGGTTGGTTCCTGGTTAGACCTCAAGCGGACACTCTATGCCGCCCTTGCAGGGCTTGCAACTCCGCAAAAAGCAACCCACCACTCACTTGGTGGGCTCAATAATTCCGCCCCGCGGGCTGACCGAAAAACTTTGGCTACTTGTTTTTGCGTTCGTCGCTGGCGACGACGCCGTCTTTGATATGGATAATGCGCCAGGCGTGCTCGGCGATGTCGGCTTCATGGGTGACCAGCACAATGGTATTGCCTTTGCGATGGAGGTCTTCCATCCGCTTCATGATTTCATTGCTGGTCTGCGAATCAAGGTTGCCGGTCGGCTCGTCGGCCAGGATAAGCGAGGGATTGTTGACCAGCTCGTCGCGCCTACGGCGCTGGAGTATCGCAAGGAATGCTCTTTCGTCGACGTTGAGGCTGAGATGGGAGTCAACAGCGGCTAAAGCCGGGCCCTATGCGGGCTTGCGATGGCACGAGTGAACTCGTGCCCTGACACTTGTCTCAATGTAGAAAAAGATGATCAGCGGGTAAGGTCTTTTTCTATGTTCTTGCGTTGGGCTATTTGTTTTTCCGTTCGTCGCTGGCGACGACGCCGTCCTTGATGTGGATAATGCGCCAGGCGTGCTCGGCGATGTCGGCTTCATGGGTGACCAGCACGATGGTATTGCCTTTGCGATGGAGGTCTTCCATCAGCTTCATGATTTCATTGCCGGTCTGTGAATCAAGGTTGCCGGTCGGCTCGTCGGCCAGGATCAGCGAAGGATTGTTGACCAGGGCGCGGGCAATGGCGACGCGCTGGCGCTGTCCGCCGGAGAGCTCGTTGGGCTTGTGGTTCATGCGTTCGCCCAGATCGACGGCCTCAAGCGCCTTTTTGGCGCGCTCAATGCGCTCCTCGGACGAAGTGCCGCTATAGATCAGAGGCAGCTCCACGTTGTGGAGTGCGGTAGCGCGGGCCAGCAGATTGAAGGTCTGAAAGACGAAGCCGATTTCCTTGTTGCGAATGCGGGCCAGCTCGTCATCATCGAGCTCGCTCACCAGGTTGCTGTTGAGCCAGTATTTGCCCGAGGTCGGCGTATCGAGACAGCCGATGAGGTTCATGAGCGTGGACTTGCCTGAGCCCGAAGGGCCCATGATGGCCACATACTCACCGCGATTGATCGTCAGGTTGATGCCGCGAAGCGCGTGCACCTGCTCCGCCCCCATATGGTAGGTCTTCCACAACTCCTGGGTGCAGATGATGCAGTCGGGCCGCAGCGAGCTCGGCTTAATCTGAATATCGGCGACCTGTGTAGCCATTCTTCTCTCCTGGTCCTCTGCCAAACCAACCCCCACCTGCTGTTAGACGTCAAAAACGCGCCCGGGTTTACGATTCGCCGGTTTTATTGGCCATGGAATTATCGATTTTTACGCCAGCGCCGTTGCGGATGGTCTTGAGCACCTTGTAGCTGCCGGTGATGATCACATCGCCGTCACTGAGGCCGCTCTTGACCTGGATTTCAGTGGTGCCGGTAAGGCCGGTTTCAACCTTGTGGAACTCAGCCTTGTTGTTCTTTATGACAAAGACGCCCTGCACATCGTTGTTTTCCTTCTTGGCCGAAGGCGGAGCCGGCGCGGCCTTGTCAGCAACCTTGGTTTTCTTCGCCTTGTTCTGTTCCGCGTCCAGGTCATTCTTATCGCGCACGGTAAGGGCCTGGATGGGAATGGACAGCACATTCTGCGCAGTGCCGGTAGTGATCTTGGCCGTGGAGGAAAGCCCGGGCCGCAGATTCTTGGGCGGATCGTTCAGGGTGACCACAACCTTGAAATCCTTGGCTTCCTGGGTACCGCCGGTGCTGGTCGAGGTGGAGACACCGGTGGAGCGAATGATGGCGTTGTCGCCGATCTCGGTCACCTTGCCTTTGAAGGTCTGATTGGGGATGGCGTCGATCGTGACTTCGGCGTCCTGGCCGAGAGCCACGTTAACGATGTCGGTTTCATCCACCTGTATTTCCGCGGTAATGATCGACATGTCGGCTACGGTCATCAGGGTGCTGCCGGGAGAATTCTGGATTCCCATCACCACGGTCTCGCCTTCATGCACAGGAAGATTGGTCACCGTACCATTGAACGGCGCAGTGTAGGTTGTCTTGCTCAAAATATCATCCACGCGGGTGAGCGAGGCTTTCGCCTGGCCAATGCGGCCCACGGCGGAGTCGACCTGTGCTTTGCTCTGGGCGACGCGGGCTACATCCTGGGCATGGACGGCGTCGGCAACTTCGTAAGCGGCTTTCTTGGTGTCGTAATCGGCCTTGGCGATGAGCTGATCTTTGAAAAGACCCTGAGCACGCTCGTAGTCGAGCTTGGTGCGGGCGAGATCGGCAGCGCTGCTCTTCATCTGGGCTTCGGCAGTGTTCAGCGCGGCGCGAGCGGCAACAGCATCCGTCTGCGCGCTGTCGAGGGTAGCGCGGGTCATCTGAACGTCGGCGGCGGACTGCACATTTTCCAACTGCGCCAGCACCTGGCCTCTTTTTACGGTATCGCCTTCCTTGACGAACAAATGAGTGATCCGGCCCATGGCGTTGGCGCCGACGTTGACGATGGTCTTAGGCTTGATCTGGCCTGAGGCTGTGACCGTGGAGGCAATATCCTGCTTGATCACCTTGCCGGTTTGCACGGTAACGGCGCTCTTTTGGCTCTGATTGACGGTGAAACCGACAATCGCACCCAGTAAAAGAATGACTCCTACGATGAGGGCAATTTTCTTTGCATTCATGGAATTACCTTCCGGCGCACATGGGCCGTCCGTACACACCTTATATACGCCAGCAGGGCCGGGAAAGTTCCTCGATCGGCAATGGACTTAGAGCTCTTACTGTGACTGGTATGTACCTCGACCGATTATAACGAGAAGTGGTTTCCTCATGCCACATCTATTGTGTCAGACGGAAAATAGTTGCATTCGATTAACAAAAAAGTGAGTTAAATGAAGATTTTAAAGGAAAATAAAAGGCGAGAACGGTCGCTCCGCTCCTTGCTTCCAGCAGCACAAAGACTTAAAATTCTAAATACCTGTACTCTCTGAAGGAGGTACTCTGGTGTCGTACCATTATTCCCGCTTTCATTACTATTTTTTGCTGGCAGTTTTAGTTGTTTCTGGGTGTTTTCTAGTTCAGGCACAGGAAGCAGATCAGGCCAAGAATAATAAGGATCAGACGTCGGCGGCGAGCCAGAACTCGACGGCGGCGAAACCTGCGACCCAGAGTCAGCAGGACGCTCAGGATCCGCTAAAGCGTCCGCGCCAAACCGACAATAAAGCCGCAACCATCGAAAAACTGGGCGGCGTCTACAAGAAGTGGCTGGAAGAGGACGTCCGCTGGATCATCACCGATGAAGAGCTTTCCGCCTTCAAGAAACTGACCACCAACGCCGAAAGAGACCAGTTCATTGAGGCCTTCTGGCAACGTCGCGATCCCACCCCGGATACGGCAGAAAACGAATACAAAGAAGAACACTACCGGCGCATCGCTTACGCCAATGAGCACTATGCTGCCGGCATTCCGGGCTGGAAAACCGACCGCGGAAGAATCTACATAATGTATGGTCCACCCACCTCGATTGAATCCCATCCCATGGGCGGTCCGTATCAGCGTCCCGCGGAAGAAGGCGGCGGAGAAACCACCACTTTCCCCTTTGAAGTCTGGCGCTATCGCTATCTTGAAGGCATCGGACAGGAAATCGAGATCGAATTTGTTGACGACTGCCAATGCGGCGCCTATGAAATGACGATCGATCGGTCGAAGAAGGATGCTCTTCTGCACGTTCCCAACGCCGGCCTCACCGATATGGAATCGATGGGCCTGGCCAACAAGGCTGACCGCTTCAAAGGCGGCCTTGAGTCCCTCGGTCAGGGCTTTTTCAATCAGAACAATGAGAGCAAGCAGTTTGACCGCATGGACACCTTCGCCAAGCTGAACCGTGCGCCTGACATCAAGTTCCGCGACCTGCAAAACGAAATCGTTACCCACCGTATCCGCACCAACATGTTGCCGTTCGACGTGCGGGTTGATTTCGTCAAACTCACCTCTGACACCGTGCTGGTTCCGGTCACGTTGCAGGTTCCATTGCGTGGCCTGATGTTTTCGAACAAAGATGGCGTACAGCGCGCAGTTATCAACGTTTACGGCCAGCTGACCAAGCTGAACGGCCAGATCGTCCAAACCTTCGAAGACACTCTGCACAAGGATATCCCGGCGGAGTTGCTGGAACGGGAACTCAACAATTCATCGCTCTACTGGAAGGCTCTGCCCATGCGGCCCGGCCTCTATCGGCTTGACGTGGTCGTGAAAGACGTCAACGGCGACAAGAGCGGGGTTTTCAGCAAGAGCTACACCGTCCCCGATTTTAGCGACGATAAACTGGCTTCTTCCACTCTGATTCTGGCTGACCGCATGGAACCGGTTCCATCGCGCGAGGTCGGCACCGGAAGTTTCGTCATCGGCACCAACAAGGTGGTTCCCAAGGTCCAGCCTTCTGACGGAAAGCCAGCGGCTTTCAACAAGAAAGAAAAGGACAAAATCAGTTTCTGGCTGCAGGTGTACAATCTCGTCCTGGACCAGAAAACCAACAAACCCTCGGCCACAGTCGAATATCAGATAGTTAATACCGCCACGAACCAGCATGTGCTAGACTTCACGGAAACAACGGCGCAGATGGGGAACATAGGCGAGCAGGTAACCCTGGCTAAAACTCTGCCGCTCAGCCAGCTCGATCCCGGGGTTTACCAGGTGACCATTAAGGTGAACGATCAGATTTCCAAACAGACGATTTCACCTACGGCCAAGTTCGTGGTTCAACAATAGTCAGCAGTGGGGCTCCACTTTCATTGAGGTGGTGGATATGACCCGCAAACTCGGATGTTTATTGGTGGTCCTGATGGCGTGGGCGTCCGCCCACGCAGCCAATGCCGGCGCTATTGCAGGATACGTCAAGGACTCTTCGGGTTCCCCGCAGCTTGGCGCGGTAGTGGAGATTTTTGTCTCCGCCACCAAAGTGGGTACCACTGTCTTCACCGATTCTCACGGCTATTATTCCGCCAACAATCTGCCCGCCGGGATCTACCAGGTAAAAGTCACTGCGGCATCTTTCCTGCCTTCATTGCGGGAAAATGTGATGCTGCGCTCCGGTGCGCACCTCATCGTCAATCTAACCCTGAGTACCCTGAACGATGCCCTGAAGCTGATTCCGCCACGCCGCAGCGACAATGACGAACCTGATGACTGGCACTGGACCCTGCGCTCGGCAGGCAATCGCCCCGTTCTACGCGTTCTGGAAAAAGACAAAGACAGCGATGACGCGGATTCCATGATCGTGGTCTCGCATATTGGCTCTGAGCATGGCGAAAGCCGCCCGGTGAAAGCCAGCGTGGCCTTCATTGCCGGCGCAGAAGCCGGCGGTTTCGGCGGCACCGGTGACGTCACCACGGCCTTCGCGCTCGAAAAATCGCTCTTCTCTTCCGGAACGCTCTCCTTCAACGGCAACATTGGCGCACTGGCCGGCGATCCCACCGGCGTTCTGCGCGCTTCGTATGCGCATGATTTTGGCGACAACTCGCGGCCGACGTTCACCGTCACCTACCGCCACTTTGCTGCGCCCGGCACTGCCGTCCAGAACTCGCCGTATTCCGCCATTGAGATGAGTTCGGCGGACAGCATGACCATTGCCGGCATCGTCGATGTAAATTACGGCGCCGATCTCCAGTCCATGGAGTTTGCCAACCGCGTCACGGCGGTCCGGCCGCACGGCTCGGCGGATGTGCATCTCTCGCCTGACCTGCTGGTGGAATACCGCTACGCGACCTCGGAGCCGGATACACGCCTCGCCAAGGGCTTTGATTCTGCCCCGGCCGATCTGAGCGAATCCGGTCCGCGCATGTCCCTGATGAATGGCGATCCTGAGGTTGAGCGCGCAGCGCATCATGAAATCTCGGTATCGCGCCGCATGGGCAATACCAAGGTGCAGGTGGCCGGCTTCCTGGATCACGTTCACAACCTGGTGCTCACAGGCGCGGGCGATCCCACCAGCTACTCTGACGATGTTCTGCCTGACGTTTACTCGGGAACGTTCTCTTACGGCTACGCTCCGGGCGTAAGCTCAGCCGGCGCGCGAGTGGTGGTGCAGCGCAAGATCAGCGATGAGCTTACGGCTACTGTCGACTATTCGACTGGCCAGGTAGTATCAGCCTCCGATTCACCCACCAACTGGCAGGCGCTGCCTCAGTCGCTCTCCAACACGCGGGAACACTCCGTCGGCGGCAAGCTTTACGGTTACGTCCCATCTTCCGGCACGCGCTGGATCGCTTCCTATAAATGGACCAGCGGCAACGCCCTTTCCAGCGTTGACGCGTTCAACGCTTCGCCCGGCCAGATGGATCCCTACTTGAGCATCTTCATCCGCCAGCCTCTTCCCTGCGCCTCCTTCATCCCGGCCAAGATGGACGCCCTGCTCGACATCCGCAACCTGCTTGCCCAGGGCTACATGCCGGTGATGGGCCAGGACGGCCGCACCGTCTACATGGTTCAGTCAGCGCGCTCTCTCAGAGGCGGATTGGCGTTTACGTTCTAGCAAAATCCGTAACAGAGCGAGAGATTCCTATTCTGTATTTCCCCTTAATCATTTGGCCTTTCTCAGACTCGTCATCCCGAACCCCGTGTACGAGCGCGTGCTTGCACCAGCGCGCGAGTAGGCGTGAGGGACCTCGTGCTTTGGAACTTCTCATTTAGCATTGCTGACCGCAAGTAGCCAGCATCAGGGCTAGGCGTGGGGCCGCTCGGGGTAATGGTCGTTCTTAGCCAGGAAAAACGCATTCGTCCCAATTTGGAACTTGACTCCATTTCCCTTCCAATAATTCTCTTCTCAGCCTTTACAACGCCTGCGGCCAATCGCTAGCATTAAATCGATTTACCAGCAGCCGGACCCGTGGCTTCTCCAACCTCTGCCTGGCCCTTTTTGCCGGCCAGCCCCTGTTTCACTCCACCGCACGAAAGGAGTCCCGCGATGAAGTCTCGAATGGCTGTCCTCCGCAAACTTTGCTGCCCGGTCCTGGCTTTGCTTCTTCTCAGCGCCGCAGCTAGCGCCACGCCTCTGCAAATTTACGGCGCCTGGCACTGCGGAAATGATGCCTGCACCTGGGGCACCGTCCGCAACATGACCGATTTTGACACCAACAACCACTGGATGATCGACCGCGGCGACGGTGTACCGTCCGTGAACCTGGTTGTGCTGTCATTTGTGAATCCCTTGAAGCTGCTCAATCAGACGAATGACGCCCAGACCGTGAACGGCGTGCCCATCGGCATGAACGCGCAGATCGTCAGCTACTTCACCAGCCACAATGTGCGCGTCATGCTGGCCATCGGCGGAATCACCTTCGTCAATGACTGGGACACCGCACTCTCCACCAATCCCACGCAGCTGGGATTGAATGCCGCGGCGCTGGCGACAAGCCTGGGCGTGGGGATCGAGATCGACTACGAGCAAAACACCACTCCCAATCTGGCCGGCCTGCAGGCGTTCATCAGCGCCTATCGCTCACAACTGCCTTACGATGCCACCGGCGCGAATCCCGCGGCGCGCTTGACTATCGACGTGGGCGCGGGCGATCGCTTCCTGATTGACCTGGACCGCCAGGCCACCAGCGCTTGGCTCACCACCACCAACCCGGTGCTCGACTATGCCAACGCCCTGGTGCCGAACCGCCAGCCCACCAACGCCGCTTCCGCCGAAGGCAACTGGCAGGAGCACATCGACGGTAAATCGAACTTCGCTCCACCCATCCCGCCGCTGGCGCCGGCCAAATTTACCGGCAGCCTGTTCATCACCAGCGGGCACAATCCGATTCCGGAGTGCACCACTTTCAGCGCATCGCTCGAAGATTCCACGGGAAGTTATGTCCAAACCGTCGCGCCCAACGGCGCCGGCGTTACCTCCGGCATGCTGGGTTATATGTTCTGGGCGGCAGAGTGTCCGTCAACCAGGAACGCCTGCACCACTCCGCCGAACACTTGCCAGGGAGGCGTAGGAGCCGGGGCAAGGGCTTACACCATTCCACTGCCCATGCCTCCGCTGCGACAGCAGTAAGCGCCCTGAGCCATGGCTCGATTGCTCCCATCCTTCTCGCAATCTCTACCGGGAGGGATGGGACCAATGTTGGTCTTCCGTTGACGCGCGATCACCGTTCACATGGCTGAAACTTCTTCCACAATCCTGGCCAGCGCATGCCTCACGCTCTCGGCTGTGCGCACCTTGAATACATGCACCGTCAGCGGCTTGAGCATTTTGCGCACGTTGCCGACGGCGCCGTCGGCGTAGGTCGTGTCCAGGAGCTCAAACTGCAGGTAATAGACCACGCATTTTTCTTCCGAACCCGCGGGCAGGCGCGGCAGATCGCGGAAGGAATAAAAATCCATTGGGCTCCCGATAATCACAAAAACATGCAGCGGATCGGCTGAAGCGGCGTTGAGCCGTCGCAGCAGTTCATCCTGCAAAAAAGCGGGGCTCTCGCGCCGCTGTGCCAGCAACTTGATGTCGACGGTCGCCGTATCGGCTTCCGGCGCCAGCACGCTGCGCGCCCGCGGCCAATCCAGCTCTTTGACATCGTCCTGCTCGAATGTGACTTCCCTCCGGTGCAGATCGAGCATGGCCACGTTCAGCGATCCCCGCTCCACGCTCACCTGGCTCAATGCCTTCAGCAGCGGCAGGGCCACTTCCAGGTAACGCTCATAGAACGAGGTCGAACCGCGGAAAAGATTGGACACCGTCACATCCGCCAGCACGTCCAGTTGCAGCGGGCGTTGCGTCGCCAGCGGAAGATTCAGCCGCGTAGGAATGTCCGGGCGAAACATCTCATCGGGCCCTTTTAGTGTTGACGACAGGAATTCGACCGTCGGCAGTTCCCGCCAGATCCCGGGCATCGGATCATTCTTTGGCGGCCCGACGTGCAACTTGCGTTGGGCCAGGTTGTGCTCTCCCGTGTCGCCCACAGCCAGTGCGAGTGTGATTGTGTAATCGCCCGGCAGCATGTAGGTATCCCAGAAAACGTCGATCTCGCCCCGCTTGACCGCCGGCTCCATCTCGCTCATGCGGAACAATTCGTAATTGCGAAATGGCTGTCCCGCAGCAGACATGATCTCTACCAGCACCAGCATGCGTTGGTCCGGCGGACGCTTCACCAGTTCGCGCCGCAGCATCTGCACTTCAACGTGTACGCTCATCCGCTGGTGCAGCGAGAGGCCGTTCTGTTGAATCAGCACCTTCCACGGCAACGCCGTAGCCGGCCCCTGCTTCACCCATTGGTCGAAGGGGACTTCGGCAAACATCTTCTCCGGAGGAGTGTCATCACCGCGAAGCTTCGCGCCCGGAAGCAGAAACGCCAACAAGGAAAGGATGACGAGGCGTTGCCGGATCAATGAGCGCATGGGAAATACCCGACGCAAGCTAACATCATAGATTGAGCAAAAGCGCGGCGCCAACTCGGAGCCGGGCCCCATTCGCGCCCGTGTTTTGGCGTGAATGGGCAGTCTACATGTTTTTTACTTCATTCAATATCTTGGCCAGGGCATAACGCACGCTCTCGGCCGATCTCACCTTGAACACGTGCACCGGCAGCGGAGCCAGCATCTTGCGCACGTTGCCCACAGCGCCATTGGCATACGTGGTGTTCAGCAGCTCAAACTGCAGGTAGTAAACCACGCACTTTTCTTCAGAACCCGGTGGCAGATGAGGCAGGTTGCGAAAGGAATAGAAATCCATCGGGCTTCCGATGATCACAAAAACGTGGGCCGGATCGTCGCCGCGCGGCTGGTCGGCAGGCGCTGCCGTGAGCCGCCGCAACAGTTCGTCCTGGAGAAACGCCGGGCTCTCGCGCCGTTTTTCCAGCTCCTTGATGTCGATCGTCGACGGGCCGGTTTCGGGAGCCAGGGCACTGCGTGCTTTCGGCCAGTCCAGCGCCTTGACATCGTCCTGCTCGAAGGTGACAGCGCGCTTGCGCAAATCGAGCATGGCTACGTCCAGCGATCCCCGTTCCACCGTCACCTGGCTCAGCGATTTCAGCAACGGAAGCGCCACCGCCAAATAGCGGTTGTAGAACGCCGTGGAGCCGCGGAAGAGGTCTGAAGCGGTCACGTCAGCCAGCACCTCCAGCCGCACGTCTCGCCGCGATTGGAGGGGCAGGTGCAGTCTTCCCGTGGCATCGGGGTGAAAAAAGACATCCGGCTCCCGCAAGCCCGTAGTGAGAAACTCCACGGTCGGCAGGCCTTCCCATGATCCTGGCAGCAGATCGTTCTTTAACGGCTCCACGCGCATCGGAGCCTGCATCAGGCTGTGCCGGCCCTTCACCGTTTCCACCACCGCCAGCGTTACCTGGTACTCACCGGGCACGACAAAAAGATTCCAGTAGACATCCAGCCGGGTTTTGTTGAAATGCGGCAGCTCTTTGAGCGTGGTGATCTGATATTCACGAAACTTCCGGCCGGCCGCGTCGCTCACCTGCACCAGCACGGCCAGGCGGTCACCGGCGGGAAATTTAAGGAGGTCACGTCCCTCCAGTTCCACATCAATACGCGCGCGCAGACGCTGGTATACCGTCAGGCCCAGCGGCGTGATTCGCACCTTCCAGGGAATCTCCGTGACCGCTCCCTGCTGCACCCACCGGTCAAAAGGCACGGCCGCAAAAACCTTGTCCGGAGAAGCCTCTTCCTGCCCGCGAAGACGCGCCGAGACAAGCAAGAACATCGCGAGCAAAAGCACGGATGAAATGTATCGCCGCTCAGCAGACATAGAAGTTCACGTGACAAAGAACCACATCATAGGTTGATGCAATGCTGGACACAAGCATTAGCTTGCGTCCGACGGACAGACTTTACCTTTCTTGGGATCGCTTTACTCTTCTTGATTCCCGAGCGCAAATATGGGGGTTTTCAGCGTTCGTCCCGCCACACGTACAGATGATCGGCATCGGCCGCGGTGGAGATCGGCGCTTTGCGTTTTTTGCTTTCCCGGCTCAGCGCGGCACGCACGTTCTCTTTGGTATCGCCCAGCAGGCGAATCGGCACCTTCACCGCGTCCCCGGGGGACAGATTGACCACGTCTTGCAGGATGGCTTCCACGATCTTGCGGTGCTTGCCGTTGCGGCTCTGAGGAACGTCAATCTGGTGCATGGACTCAAAAGTCGGCTTGAAAGCTGGAGATTTTTTCTTGGCCGGCATTGGCGCTCCTTTCCTAAACGTATAGTAAACGTAACGTCGCGAATACTATCATTAGCTAAAATAAGATTGCAAGATGATAAATTTGGTTGCTTTTCAATAACTTAGCGTTGATTCGCGGGGTGCGGCGTGACTTTATGCTGCTCAGCCGAAATCAGCGGTGTTAAAGATTTTCCCCGTATCCTTGCCGCGCCATAGGCTTGAAACCGGCGGGAATAATGATGACGAAACAAAAAAACCATTTTGAGGTTGTCCGGCAAGCGGACATTGCGCCGCTGATTCACAGCTCAGACCGTCGCCGGATTCTCTCTATAACCTTTGATCCCAGCCTGGCTCGCACGCGGGAAATGCTTTTCAACGGCGCCGGCTTTGACGTTTCTACCTTTCGCGACCTGAACGAAGCCATTGCCGCCTGCCAGCACATTTCCTTTGATCTGGTTGTGCTTGGCCACAGCATTCCTCTTGAGGAACGAAGAAGGCTGGTGAAACAAGTGCATGCGCTTTGCGCGGCGCCGGTTTTGGCCATGCTGCGCCATGGCGAAGCCCGGCTCCCCGAAGCAGATTACTTTTTTGACTCTTCGGAAAACCCGGCGCGGCTTTTGGAAACAGTCATCAATATTCTTGGCCCGAAGCGGGGAAACAGGTGAGCGGAGCTTCGTTCGAAGGAGTAGACTTTTTCCATGCCCAAGAAGCACAAGGGCGATGAGCGGCGTGATATGAAGGACCTTTGGATTGCCCCACGTTACAGCCTGAAAACTTCGAAAGGTGAGCGTACCCACGAGCCCCGCCCCGGCAGCGTTCCCGACAGCTCGCGCTTCCTGGAACTGGCCGATATCGCCCTGGGCCTCAGAAAGCCAGCTCCGCACAAGAAAAAGCTGGGGCAGCCGCCCGCCGCGCACGAAATGCGGAAGACCGAGCCTTATTCCAATAAATAGCCCGTCCTCCTGGACGGGGCTGGTGGCGAACTGCTGGCATTCCATTCATAAAATTGCACCCGGTTTGCCCGATAGGCCGTCTAACAGCGAAAATGGTCGCCATGCGCTCAAAGCTCATCCGGCAGTTCTTTGCCTGTTCCTGCATGATTTTGTTTCTTGCCGCCAGCCTGCAATCGGATACCCGGCCGTTGCCGGAGGACCTCGGCGCTGTACACCTGGCCCAGCTTCTGACCAGGCTCAAGACCACCGCGCGCCTGATGCAGGTCACCGCCCATCCTGACGACGAGGATGGCGGCATGCTCACACTGGAATCGCGTGGCCGTGGTGTGGACGTTACGCTCTTTACCTTCACCCGCGGCGAGGGCGGCCAGAACAAGTTCGGCACGGAGAGCTCGGACGAGCTCGGCATTCTGCGTACGCTCGAACTCCTGGAAGCCGACAAATATTACGGCGTCGAGCAGCGCTTCAGCCGCGTCACCGACTTCGGTTTTTCCAAGACAGCGGAAGAGACCTTCAACAAGTGGCACGGTCATGACGTTGCGCTGGGTGATCTCGTCCGCGCGATTCGCGCCTTCCGTCCTGACGTGCTGATCGCGCGTTTCAGCGGCACCCCGCGCGACGGCCACGGTCACCATCAGGCATCTGCTCTTCTCACTATTGAAGCATTCCGCGCCGCCGCCGATCCCAACAAATTTCCCGAGCAGATCAAGGAAGGCCTTCTGCCCTGGCAGGCGAAGAAGCTTTACGTCGGCAATCCGCCGCGCATGTTCCAGGGCGGCAACGTAGCCGATGAAGACTACACCGTAAAGCTCAATATCGGCGAATACTCACCGCTCCTGGGCATGTCATACACACAGTTTGCACTGGAAGGATTGGCCCACCAGACGTCGCAAGGCACCGGCGGCATTCGCGTGCCTCCGGGGCCGCGCTACACCTATTACAAGCTGGCCGATTCGGCTCCGAACAAGCCAACCGGCGCGCACGAGCAGGATTTTTTTGACGGGATAGATACTTCACTCGTTGGGCTTGCCGCGCGCCTGGGTGCGGAAGAATCAAAAGTTCCCTTTTTACGGCCAGCACTGGTGTCGTTACAAAAGAGGGTTGAAGAGGCCACAAAACTGTTCTCGCTTGAGAATCCAGGAGCTTCGGCCCCGCCGTTGGTGGCTGGCGTAGAAGAGAGTTATCTACTACGCAAGAAAGTGGAGAATTCGCAGCTTTCTCCTGCGGCAAAAAGCGACCTGCTGACCTCGATTAGAGCAAAGCAATTGCAATTGGAGGAGGCAGCCAATGAAGCGCTAGGAATTTTTTTTGAACTCACTGTCGATCCTCCAGGTCCGCCACCGGCTCCTTCCTACTTCCCCCGCATGGAGCAGACCATGAGTCTGGCTGTACCGGGACAAACTTTTACGGTTACCGCGCGCATCTATAATCGTGGCAGAACTCCCATCAATCCGATTCAAATTGGCTTTATCACGGCCGGTGACATAGGAGACATCAGAATAGAGGACGTTCCAGAGACGAGACACAAGATCGATGAGTCTCCCCTACGTCCCGGAGAGATGCGCGCTGAACAATACCGGATTATCGTGTCTCCGAACGCGAAATATACGCAACCCTACTTTAGCCGTGGCAACCCTGAAATCGAGACCATCTACACGATCGGCGATCCCGAGTCGCTGACGGAACCCTGGTCCCCATATCCGCTACGCGTAACTTTTGGCTATGCAATCGACAGTCATGTCGGCGTGTACAACTGGATCGAATACGCCGTCGCCAAAATCAAATTCATCGATCCCACGCTCGGCCAGTCCGAACGTCCGCTCATGATCGGCCCGCCGATCTCAGTTCTGCTCACCTCGCCCGTTGTCGTTGCGCCGGTTGGCCGGCCATCTCCCGCCGATATCGGCGTGAGCGTGCGCAGCAACGTGCAGACGCCGGTTCATGCCAAATTGCGATTGGAAACACCGCCGGGCTGGAAGGTCGAACCGGCAGAAATCGCCGTCGACCTCGATCACGATGGCGACCTGAACAACTACAACTTTCAGGTCACGCCGGAGAACCTGCACGAAGGCACTTACAAGGTCACCGCGAAAGCCGAGTACAACGGCAAGCAGTACGCCGAAGGATTCAAGATCATCACCCGGCCCGATCTCGACTCTTACCCCGCCTATCGTCCTGCCACGGAGAACGTTCAGGCCGTCGACGTGAAGCTGCCGCCGCAACTGCGCATCGGATACCTGATGGGCGCAGGCGATGAGATTCCCTCGGTCCTTGAAAGCGTCGGCCTCAACGTCAACCTGATTACGCCGCAGGAACTCGCTGCTGGCAACCTGAGCCGCTACGGCACGATCATTGTCGGCATTCGCGCCTATGACACGCGGACCGACATCCGCGAGCACAACCGCCGTCTGCTCGACTACGTGAACAACGGCGGTACGCTGATCGTCCAATACAACCAGTCGATCGGCCTGTTCAATGAAGGCCATTACACGCCCTATCCGGCCACGGCGGCCAATCTGCGCGTGACCGTGGAAGAAGCGCCGGTGGAAATTCTGGCCCCGGAAGAGCAGGTCTTCAACTGGCCCAACAAGATCACGCCAAAAGATTTTGACGGCTGGGTGCAGGAGCGTGGCCTTTATTTCATGGGGCAATGGGACCCGCAGTTCAAACCGCTGCTGGCCTCGAACGATCCCGGTGAGCCGTCGCAAAAAGGCGGCCTGCTTCTGGCTCACTACGGCAAAGGCATATACATTTATTCGGCCTACGGATTTTCCCGGCAGCTGCCAGCAGGAGTGCCCGGAGCGATTCGTCTGTTCGTGAACCTGCTGAGTGCGGGACATCAATGAGTCTGTCACCGCCAACATCAGGCCAACCCCCGGCTCTCGCTCGCGAGGTCGGCCTGCGCGAAGCCACCGCGCTCAACATGATCGATATGATCGGCGTGGGGCCGTTCATCACCATTCCGCTGATCATTCATGCCATGCGCGGCCCGCAAGCCATGCTGGGCTGGGTGCTGGGCGCAGTGCTGGCCATGTGTGACGGGCTGGTGTGGGCGGAGCTTGGCGCCTCGATGCCTCAGGCCGGCGGCTCATACCAGTATTTGAAAGAAAGTTACGGCGCGCAGAAGCTGGGACGGCTGATGTCGTTTCTTTTTGTCTGGCAGTTGATCTTCAGCGCGCCGCTCTCCATCGCCTCCGGCTGCCTCGGCATTGCCCGCTACGCCGAGTACGTCTGGCCGGGTCTGGGTCATGTGATTGCCGATCACACCGTCTCTCTCGGCATTCCACACCTGGGCGCTCTTGAGTTCCGGCTGTTCATCAATGGGGACACGTTTGTCGCCATGGGCAGCTGCCTGCTGGCGCTCTTGTTGCTCTACCGCCGGATCTCCATGGTCGGCCGGCTGGCACGCTATCTCTCCGTTGGTGTGCTGGGCGCGATTCTCCTGGTGATCGCGGCCGGACTCAGCCACTTCAGCGCCGCCCGTGCTTTCAGCTTTCCTCCCGGCGCATTCGAGTTTTCCGGCGGCTTCTTCCTCGGCCTCGGCTCGGCCATGCTGCTGGCCACATACGACTACTGGGGCTACTACAACGTCGGTTTCCTGGGTGCGGAGATCCGCCAGCCAGAACGCAACCTTCCCCGGGCCATTCTTTTCTCCATTGTGATTGTCGGCGTGCTGTACCTGGTGATGAACACCAGCATTCTCGGCGTGATGCCGTGGCAGGAGCTTGATCAGATCGGTGCGCACGAGTCGCGCTATTACATTGCCTCCACCATGTTGCAGCGCACCTTCGGAAACTGGGCGGCGCTGTTCGGGACCTTTCTGATCATGTGGACGGCGTTCGCCTCAGTCTTTTCTTTGATGCTTGGCTATTCGCGCGTTCCCTACGCCGCCGCCCAGGACAACAACTTCTTTCGCGCGTACGCCAAATTGCATCCGCGGCATCACTTCCCGAGTCGATCTTTGCTGACTTTGGCCCTGGTGACCACCTTCTTCTGCATGTTTCGCTTGCAGGACGTGCTGGCTGCCCTGGTGGTGATCCGCATCATGGTTCAATTTCTCATGCAGGTCATCGGACTGCTGCTGTTGCGCGCTCGCCGTCCTGACTTCCCTCGTCCCTTCCGCATGTATCTTTATCCGATTCCAGCCGTTCTGGCGGCACTGGGATTCATTTACATTCTTTTCACACGGCCGAGCCTGAAAGAAATTCGCTTTGGCACAGTTATTGCCTTGCTCGGCGTGATAATTTTTTTAGTTCGCTCCTGGCGGCGCAAGGAGTGGCCATTTTCCCGCCAGCCCGCTCACGATACCGCCCGGGAGGCAGTCCAATGATTTGTCATGTCCGCAGTCAACCCGCCGAGGCCTGCTAGCCCCATGGAAGATCCGGGCCAGGTACAAGTTGCTCCGGTTTATCACTCGGCGCTCTCGCCGCTGCGCGAGCCGCTCTTCCGCAGCCTGTGGATTGCGGCCGTCATTTCTTACACCGGGAGCTGGATGCAGTCGGTGGCCACCGGATGGCTGATGACCTCGCTCACCAGCTCTCCCATGTGGGTGGCGCTGGTGCAGATGGCAGTGAGCTTGCCTGTGCTGCTGATTGCCTTGCCCGCGGGAGCGCTGGCCGATATCGTCGATCGCCGCAAGTTCCTTCTCTTTACCCAAAGCATCATGGTGGCCGCGGCGGGCATTCTGGGGATCATGACCCTCACCCACACCGTGAACCCGCAGATCCTGCTGGTGTTTACTTTTCTGCTGGGCGTCGGCGCGGTGATGAACGATCCTGCATGGCAGGCGCTTACGCCTGATCTTGTTCCGCCGGCGAAGCTTCCGGCGGCTGTGGCGCTCAATTCCGCCGGCTTCAACATCGCTCGTGCAGTTGGTCCCGCAATCGGGGGACTGGTGATCGCCTCCTGCCAGGGGACCTTCACCGGATCGGGGCGCGCATTCCTGATCAACGCCGTTTCCTTTTTCGGCGTAATCATGTTTCTCTATCGCTGGCGGCCGGCCACTGAGCGCCAGAACGGCGGCACCAAATTTACTGACGCCATCACTATTGGTCTGCGTTACGCCAGGCAGGAACCGCGTATCCGCTGCATCCTGATTCGTACATTGGTGTTCTCTCTTTTTGCCAGCGCCTTCTGGGCGCTCTTGCCGCTGATCGCCCGCAAGTTCGGTCCGGAAGGTTTTGGAGCTATGCTGGCGTTTTTCGGCGTCGGCGCTCTGGCCGGAGCAGGAGTGCTGGCTCTTGCCCGCAGGCGCGTCTCGCCGGACGCAATCATCGCCGGCGCCACCCTGGTCTTCGCCATTGCCCTGATCGGGCTGGTGCGGGCCACTACGCTGTTTGCAGCCTCAACTTTCTCGGCTGCAGCGGGCCTGGCATGGATTGGCACCTTGGCCACGCTCAACACTTCAGCCCAGACAGCAGCCCCCTCGTGGGTTCGTGCCCGAGTGATCTCCATGTACGTGCTCGTTCTTCAGGGTGGATTGGCTTTGGGCAGCTTCGGCTGGGGCGTTGTGGCGGAGAATGCAGGCGTGCCATTCACTCTTACCGTGGCTGCTGCGGCTCTTGCTGCCGGATTGCTGCTGGCGCCGTTCTATCGCCTTGAACCTGCCGCGCTTCAGGTTCAGTAGGAGCAAGGAGACGTAAAGAAATGAATCTCGCCCGCACCTCTAGGCTGTTTGGTTTGTCTGCTCTCATGGCACTCCTTTTGGCGGCTCTGCCGGCTCACGCTCAAACGAAATCATCACCGCTTGCCGTTGCCATCGACCAGGAGATCACGAATGCTGAAAACTCTTTCATCGCAGCTGCGGAAGCCATGCCGGAGGATAAGTTCGGCGCCACGCCGGAATCGTTGAACATCACCGGCAGCGAATTCAAGGGCGTTCGAACGTTCTCGGCGCAGGTCAGGCACGTAGCGGCGGATAACTTTGCTATCTGGGCGCCGCTTACCGGCAAGCCGGAGCCGGCAGGAATCAACGCACCCGGCGGGCCGCCGGAGATGAAAGCTCGGAGTGAGGTTCTTAAGTTCATCAAAGACTCATTTGCTTACAGCCACGAGGCGGTCAAAAACCTGACGAACGAAAACGCTCTTGAGCTCGTGGAATTTCGCGGCAACAAGGTAACGCGAATCTCCCTGGTCATCCTGGCGCTCACTCATATCAACGATCACTATGGACAAATCGTGGAATACCTTCGCATGAACGGCATTGTCCCTCCGGCCAGCCGTCCCAAGAAAGCCTGACGAGCGGCTGTCTTGATATAGTTACAACCGCAAGTGGAGAGCGATAAAGGAGAGCCATGAACCAACTGAGAACATTCTGTCTGTGCGCCGTTCTGTCTGTTGCTCCGGGCGCGATGGCCCAGACCGCCGCCAAACCGGCGCCAACGCCTGCTCCGGCGCCCAGCATCGGCGGCGTGATCGATCGCGAGATCAGCAGCCTGGAGAGAGAATTTGTGAGCGCGGCGGAGGCCATGCCCGATGACAAGTTCAACTTCGCTCCCGGCAGCCTCAACATCAACGGCAGCGAATACAAGGGCGTGAAGACGTTTGCCGAAGAAGTGCGACACGTTGCCGCTACCAATTTCCTGCTGTGGGCTCCCGTCACCGGCGAGAAGCCGCCCATCGAATCCAGCGAAGATAACGGCCCGCCGCAGCTCAAGACCAAGGCGGAGATTATCAAGTATCTGAAAGATTCTTTCGCTTTCGGGCATAAAGCCGCTCGATCGCTGACCTCGGAAAGCGCGGCGCTGGCGCTGATCCCCAATCCCTTCGGCCAGGGACAGACCACCAAGCTTTTCGTTACCAGCTTTGCCGTAGGCCACGCGTTTGATCACTACGGACAGATGGTGGAATACCTGCGCATGAACGGCATTATTCCGCCGGCCAGCCGGGGCAACCAGTAACCATTTCGCCGCGGAGAGCACGGAGACATGAAGCTCCGTGTTTTTTGTATCGGCTCAGAGAATTGGGGAACTTTGGCAACATCGGCCACGTAACAATGATTGCCTTGGTCGTGCCGCGGCCGAGCAGTGGCCGCACACCCGATGCGCGTGGTATCTTTTTCGGTCGCCTTAATACGAAATTCAGGAGGGTTTCACAATGAAACATCTGAGAGTGTTGTGCCTGCTCGCGGTGTTGGCCTTTGCTGCGGGCGCATTTGCCCAGGGCGCAGCCAAGCCCGCGACGCCGGCGCCCACGCCCGCCGCGCAGGCGCAGCCTACGCCACCGCCAATAACATCGCTTTCGGCCCTCGCCGACCGCCAGGTGAGCCAATATGAGAAGAATGTTCTTGATGTGGCGGAAGCCATGCCGGAAGACAAGTACAACTTCACTCCGGCCTCGCTGAACATTCCCGGCGCAGCCTACAAAGACGTGCGGACGTTTGCCACATTGCTGAAGCACACCGGCGCCGCCAATTTCTTCTTCTGGAGCAGGGTGACCGGAGAAAAGCTACCCGAGAATATCAAGGGTTCCAATGGCCCCGAGGAGCTCAAGACCAAAGCCGAGATCATCCAATTCCTGAAGGACTCGTTCGCAGTCGGACATCGCGCCGCCAAGACCATTACCCCGGAAAACGCGATGGACCAACTGCCATCGTTCCGCGGCAATCAGCCAAGGTTGATGATCGTCTCCGGAGCGGTCATTCACGCTGCCGATGAATACGGGCAGATGGTGGAATACCTGCGCATGAACGGCATTGTGCCGCCGGCCAGCCGCGGCAGCATGTAGCATCCAACCACAGAGAACACAGGGGAACACAGAGAAATAATCTGCTTCTTTGTCCTTCCAATCCTCCGTGATCCTCAGTGTCCTCTGTGGTGAACTTCTCTTAAAATCTCTTCCGGCTCCGGCCGCTTTCTCCAGTCTGCATCCACTTTCATCCAGGAAACCGTTCCGTCGGGCTGCACAATGTAGGTCGCCGCCAGCGGCAGTTCCCAGCTCTGGTCGCCGTTATAGCCCGGCAGCCTGGTAAAGATGCCTTCGTACATCGCCTGCAACTCGGTCGATACGCGATAGACCAGCCCACAAGCCCGGGCCACGTGGTTGCCCTGATCGCTAAGCACGGGAAAGCGCAGCTTGTGCATGTCCCGCGTCATGTACGTGTGCTTCTGCGTCTGCGGCGAGATAGCCACGAGCGACGCGCCGGCGGCGGTAATCTCTTTGTGTATCTCCTGCAGCGCTGCCAGTTGGGTGTTGCAGTAGGCGCACCAGCGTCCGCGATAGAAGACGATCGCCAACGGGCCGCTGCGCAGAATCTCTTCTGAACGCCACATCATGCCGTCGCCATCGGGCAACTCGAAGGCTGGTGCTCCGCCACCTACCCCTTGAGCACAATCAGACACGTGAGAGCGGACCAATTCTTCGGCCGCACGGTCGATAATCACCAGCTGCCCGGCAGGAACGAGCGAGCGGAGTTTCGCGGTGAGATCGTCGAGTTGTTGAGCTAAAGACATTGTGTCTGAATCCCCAATCCCGCAGCAGCGGGTGAGGAGCCCTATAGCCGCGAGGCTCTAGAGGTGCTGCTTCAAGGCGTGTATTTTCACAACCTTTAAATGCTTTTCGATGGTAGGGATCCCTCCCTTCGGTCGGGATGTTAGAAACGACCCGGCAGTTTCATCCCTGCCAGCTTTCGGCCGAAGCTGGCCTTGCCCATGTCTTTGAACATCTTCCGCATCTGCGCGTACTGGCGCAGCAGCTGATTCACTTCCTGCACGCTCGTTCCCGAGCCGCGGGCAATGCGCTTGCGCCGGCTGCCGTTGATCAGTTCATGATGATTGCGCTCTTTGGGCGTCATGGAGTTGATGATGGCCTCCACGCGCGAAAGCTGGCTCTCGTCCACGTTATCGGCTGCCTTCTGCATGTTGGCAAACGGCCCGATGCTCGGCAGCATCTTGATGATGCTCTGCATGGAACCCAGCTTCTTCACCTGGCGCAGCTGGTCGCGAAAATCCTCCAGCGAGAAGCCTTCGCCGCCCAGCGCTTTCTGCGCGAACTCCTGCGCTTTCTTCTGGTCGACCGTCTCCTGCGCCTTTTCGATCAGCGTCATCACGTCGCCCATGCCCAGAATGCGCCCGACAATGCGATCCGGATGGAACGGCTCCAGCGCGTCATACTTTTCGCCCACGCCGATGAACTTGATGGGCTGGCCCGTGACCTGGCGAATGGAGAGGGCTGCGCCGCCGCGGGCATCGCCATCCATCTTGGTCAGCACCACGCCGGTGATGGAAAGTTTGTTGTGGAACTCTTCCGCGGAGCGCACCGCGTCCTGGCCGGTCATGGCGTCAGCCACGAATAGAATTTCCTGCGGGTTCAGGATCTTTTTGAGCGACTGCATCTCCGCCATCAGTTCGTCATCAATGTGCAGGCGGCCTGCGGTATCGACGATCAGGAAATTGCAGCCGCTGTTGGTCGCTTCTTTGCGCGCTTCTTTGGCCAGCCGCTCGACCGTGGGCGTGTCCGCGTGTTCGACCTTGCCTTCGTAGAGATGGGCCTTGATCGCGTCGGCAACAACCTTCAACTGCTGCCGCGCCGCCGGACGATAGACGTCGACCGATACTAGCATGGGCCGGTGCCCGCCCTTCTTGAGCCATTGCGCGAGCTTGCCCGACGTGGTCGTTTTGCCCGAACCCTGCAATCCCGCCATCAACACCACTGACGGCGGCTGCGAAGCAAACTTCAGCTTGGCCGTATCTTTGCCGAGGATTTCCACCAGCTCGTCATGAACGACCTTCACCACCTGCTGCGCCGGCGAAAGCGCGGTCATCACTTCCTTGCCCACGGCCTTTTCCGCAACACGGTCAATAAAAGTCTTCACGACCTTGAAATTGACGTCCGCTTCCAGCAGCGCCATGCGTATCTCTTTGAGCGCTTCCTGGATGTTTTCCTCGGTGAGCGTGCCCTGTCCGCGGAGATTTTTGAACGCCCGTTGCAGTTTTTCCTGAAGATTCTCAAACATAGATAAAGTGAATTCGCCTTGGTGAGGCTGCCTGGAACGCCCGCAAGAAATTAGATGTGAGCGGGCGTTGTTTCAATTGTACCAGTCATACGGGGAGCTTATTGTGCCGCCCCCTACGGGGCTGATAGGGTTCCGAAGAAAATTCCGCAGCCCGAAGGGCGGGACAATGCAAGCCCGGCCCGGAAGGACCGGGTAGAGGACGCCGTTATTTACAAGCCCCGGAGGGGCGGCACGCTTTTCTCATGCCGCTCCACGAGGATTTGGTATTCGTCGACAAAACTCATCTTTCTGTGATGCATTTCCTGATTTCGAATATATTCTTCAACGACTCGCAGATTGGAGGAACTCACGCTGAATGCTCCATAGCCTTCCTGCCAGCCGAAACGAGTGCCATTTTCTCCCATCCAGCGAGATGAGTTGGCTTTAATCACCGATACCGCTTTGGCCAACGGTAAAATCGGCGGCACCCTTACCAAAGCGTGTATATGGTCTGGCATTCCACCAATAATGAATGGCACGATCTCATGGTTTTGGCAAATTCCAACAATGTAAGCCCAGAGTTTTGGCTGAAGTTCTTGCGATATCAGGTTGTTACGCTCTTTGGTTCCAAAAACAATGTGAAGATAATTGTGGGTTGAGGTATGGGCCATTGTGCCGCCCCTCCGGGGCTCCAATCTTACACTCAGCCTACCCGGCCCTTCCGGGCCGGGCTTGCGCTGTAACGCCCTTCGGGCTGGGAAAACTTCGTAGGATTCTTATCTCACTTCCCGGCCCTTCCGGGCCGGGCTTGCGCTGTAACGCCCTTCGGGCTGGGAAAACTTCGTAGGATTC
>DATFSU010000024.1:0-3198 GCA_035262465.1 Candidatus Angelobacter sp.
TTTCAACTTTGCCAGCTGCAACCTGATGTTCTTCGTGGTGGGTATAGTCCTTTTCAGTTCGACCGTGCTTCTCCCTCTGTTCTTGCAGACCTTGCTGGGGTACACGGCGCAATCCGCCGGCCTGGTATTGTCGGCCGCGGCGGTTCTCCTCCTGTTTCTTCTGCCGCTGGTGGGCTGGCTCACAACACGGGTGCAGGCGCGTCATCTGCTTGCCTTCGGCTGGATCACACTGGCTGCCGGGATGTATTTCTCGTGCCGGAGGCTTGACCTACTGATGAGTTTCCGCGCAGCAACGTGGATGCGCATCTTGCAGTACCTGCCGATCGGATTTCTGTTCGTACCGCTCACCAATGCCGGGTACGTTGGCCTTCCCTTAGAGAAAAACAACGCTGCCGCCGGGGTGATGAATTTCATGCGCAACATCGGGCAGAGCGTCGGTACATCGATGGTGACAACGTTACTTGCGCGCCGAAGTCAGTACCATCAGTCCGTTCTGGCCGAACACACACATTCTCCAAGCTTCGATGCCGCGGTGGCCCGTTTGGCGGATCGTCTGACACAGGCCGGTTTGAGCATGCATGCTGCGCAACAGCAGGCTTTTGCGAGACTCTACGAAGCGCTGATCGCGCAGGCTCAAGCCCTCTCCTATATTGATGTGTACTGGATTCTGGCGGTGACCGCCGCCTCAATGTTTTTCCTATCTTTCCTGTTAGCCAAGAACGAACCGCGTGGAGCCCGTGGCGAAGTTGCCATGCATTGAGGGTAGAAGAGCGGCCTGATCTGCCTTGTTATCAGCGCGAAGGAATTTTTGTTCCTCATCACGCAAGAATTCTGCTCGGTTTTCGCCTATCCATACCGTGGGTCTTGTTTCTCTGCCAGCGATCTCACCGCAATCTTTCCCGCTACCGCTCGCGTGAGCACCGTCGCGGTACTCTGCGTGCCCAAGTTGGCTGTAAACGACTCGGCCTTGACACAAACAGGCAAATGCTTGACTCGTTGACTGGTTCGGCTCAAAGTATTGCTGGCCTTTTCCATGCAAATTCGCAGGAATGCATATGGCCGCTGGTTCCATCACGCTGCTGGTGCACGAATACGCAAACGGCGACGAGGCTGCTCTGGATCGCCTGCCGCCCTTGGTTCACTCCGAGTTGCGCCGCATCGCTCAAAAGCATCTGCAAGGCGAACGGCCAGGCCACAGGTTGCAACCTACCGCACTCGTCCACGAAATGTACGCGCGGCTTGCTGGGCAAGCTCCGCCCAATGTTCGTGATCGCGTTCACTTTCTCAGCATGGCCGCACATGTGATGCGTCAGATCCTGATTGATCACAGGCGCACGAAGTATGCGCAGAAGCGCGGTGCGCGGCAGAAAAAGTTATCGCTTGATGAAGCTCGGGGCGCTTGCATGGAGAAGCCGGCCATCATGATTCGAATTGATGACGCCTTAAGTCAGTTGGCGCGCCATGATCCGCAAAAGGCCCGCCTCGTTGAGATGCGTTTCTTCGGCGGACTGACGGCCGAGGAGTCCGCAGCCGTGCCCGCTTTGCCCGTCAACGTCATACGACGTGACTTGCGCGTGGCCCAGGCATGGCTGCGGGGCGAACTAAACCAAGGGCAGGGCGGAACTGGGGCAGAGCGTCCGAGGGGCCCACTACCTAGCTCGAGCGGTCGACCGTCCCATGATTGAAAACTGGGAGCGCATACAGCGTCTTTTCATGCAAGCGCTGGACCTGCGCCCCGAAGAGCGGACGCAATTCCTGGATACGGCCTGTGGCGGTGACGTGGAAATACGCGGCGAGGTCGAGTCGCTGCTCGCCCACGACGGCGCTGCCGGACAAATCGCAGAAGCCCTCGAAGGCGCCATGCAATCGCTCTTCACGTCAGTGGCGATCAAACCTGGCACAAAAGTTGGAGACTACAAGGTACAGAAGCTGATCGGTTCCGGCGGTATGGGCGAGGTCTATCAGGCGCGAGACACGCGCCTAGCCCGAGATGTAGCCATCAAAGTATTGCCCCAGTTCCTGACGAATGATCCTGAGCGTCTTCGGCGCTTTGAACAGGAGGCGCAAGCCGCCGCCGCCCTGAATCATCCCAACATTCTCGTCGTGTACCGAATGGGTGTTTACGAGGGTGCGCCGTACCTGGTTTCGGAGTTGCTCGAAGGGAGCACCCTGCGCGAACTGATGAAACAAGGCCCGTTACCACCGCGTAATGCGATCGAATACGGAGTGCAAATCGCGCGCGGTCTGGCAGCAGCTCACAGCAAGGGAATCACCCATCGCGATCTGAAGCCAGAGAACCTGTTCGCGACGAAAGACAGACACGTCAAGATTCTCGATTTCGGGCTGGCCAAGCTTACCCACACATCAAGACCCGACCACCCTGGAACCGAAGCAGGGATGGTGATGGGGACTGTCGGGTATATGTCACCGGAACAGGTGCGCGGCCAAGAGGTGGATTACCGCGCCGATTTTTTTGCTTTTGGCACGATTCTTTACGAAATGCTGTCGGGCCAGCGGGCATTCGATAAGCCCACCGTAGCCGATACGATGAACGCGATTCTCAACGAAGACCCGCCAGGCATCTCGCAGCTTCAGCCAACCACTCCGCCAGCGTTGCAGCGGGTTGTACAACGCTGTCTCGAAAAGAACCGCGAGCAACGATTTCAGTCAGCATCGGATTTGGCCTTTGCCCTTGAAGCGCTGTCAGACTCGGGAACGATCGTCGCCGCTGCTGTGAAGACCAGGGATAGCCGTTGGCGTAACCTCGCTTGGTTCGCTGCCGTGATCGCCATAATTGCTGCCACCCTGGGGCTGTGGTGGAAAACTCCGGGGGCGCGGCCAAAAGTTGAAACCGTGCGGCAGTTGACTGATGACGGTGAGCTGAAGGCCACCGTTTACGCCGCCGGAGAAGGCTCGCTGGCCAGTGATGGCTCTCGCGTTTACTTCAACGAAAGACGGTCGGGTAAGTGGATGATTGCTCAGGTTTCGGTGAGGGGCGGGCAGTCCGCGCCCGTTAACACTGCAGTGCCCGATCCAATCATTACAGGAATCGCTCCCGATTCCTCCAGTCTGCTCACGCTCAACGGCTGGCTCCTACCTGTTCCGGCGGGCAGTCCACAGCACTTGGGAGATCTCGCCAATCTTGACCTCAGCGCTGTCAGTTACTTTCCCGACGGGCAACACATCATTTACGCGGAT
>DATFSU010000025.1:0-174839 GCA_035262465.1 Candidatus Angelobacter sp.
GCCGACCAATGTGGTAATAGACCTGGGCTTCAACGAGACACTCAATGCGGCGACGGTGAACTCGAGCACGGTCAGCCTGCTGCAGGATGTATGCTGCAACTTCCCGGTGGTTCCGAGCACGGTGAATCTGATCAACGGCGGGACAACGGTGCAGATCATACCCAGTGCGCCGCTGCTGGCCAACACGTTCTACTTTGTGCAGATCAACCCCGGGTTGCAGGGAACCAACGGTCTGGCCTTCCCCTTCACCGAAGACGTAAACTTCTTCGAAACGGGAGCGGGAACAGACACAGTGGCGCCGGCGATCGTGTCGGTAGCGCCGCCGAACGGGTCAGTGAACGTGGGCGACAACGCGCAGATCCGCGTGTTGTTCAGCAAGCCGGTAAATCCGCTGACGGTCAATGCGAACAGCATACAGTTGACGGGAGGAGGAACGACGGCAGTCGCCGATTCGATCAGCTTCAGCAACAACAATCAGAGTGTGGTGCTGGTGCCGCATGCGCCGATGCCGGACAACACGCTGATGACGCTGACAATCGCGGGGGTCACGGACGTAGCGGGGAACGCAGTGGCGACCGGAAGTACGACATTTACGACGGGAACAGGACCGGACCTGGTAGCGCCGGCGGTGATCAATGAGAATCCGTTCAACGGAGCGGGTAACGTGCCGGTGAACACGCCGATCATGGTAGAAACCAGCGAGCCGATCGACCCCGGCACGGTCAACAGCAGTACCCTGCTTGTTCAGGACGACGTAACGTTCCAGGGTGTAGCCGGGAACTACTCGGTAAGCACGGATGGCAGGACGATCAATTTCCTGCCCAACGTACCGCTGCCGGTCAGCCGGACATTCTCCGTGTTCTTCAACTTCCGTGGAATCACGGATGTGTCTGGGAACGTGTTAGGATGCGCGATCTTGTGCGATTACTCATTCACCACGGGAACCACGACGGATGTGGCAGCGCCGACCGTGGTAGGCGTCAGTCCGGCCAATGGCCTGACCGGCGTGCCGATCAACGCGCAAGTGCTGATTCAGTTCAGCGAACCGATCGACGATCTGACTTTGAACCAGATTACGTTGACCGGCGGCGGACCGGTGAATGTGATCAGCCGTTTGTCGAATGCCAACCAGACGCTGACGCTTGTGCCGGTGGTGCCGTTGAACCCGAACACGACCTACACAATCAGTGTCAGCGGGGTGCTGGACTTGAGTGGTAACGCGCTGACAGCGCCGTCAACCACAACCTTCACCACCGGAACCGGAGCAGATATCGTGCCGGCCGCCGTGACACTAACAAGTCCGGTGAACGGAGCCACGGGAGTGTTGACTACGGCGACGATCCAGGTGCAGTTCAGCAAGCGCGTGGACCCGTTAACGGTGAACTCAGTGGACTTCGAGGTGCTCCCGCAGGGGGCGTCCGTTCCGATTCCAGGAACCATCTCGGTGTCGGCAGATGGGCTGACGACCACGTTCACACCGTCTTCGCCGCTCAATCCTTCCGCCGGCTACTTCATCAACGTTAGCAGCAGCATTCTGGATCTGGAGGGACAGCCGGTGCAGGGGACCTTTACCAGCTTCACCACGGGCACACAATGAGTTATCACAACACGATGTTTGGGTCTCAATCGGCCACCAAAGTATTGGGCTTAGCTCTGATTGTCTTCGCCGCTGGGGTAACTTTTGCTCAGGATAAACCGCTTGTTCAGTGGAGCGGTCCTGCCCTGCAGACCCGGGCGCATGACAACGTCGTTATTCAATGGAACAACGCAGCCGTCGAAACCATCCGTTACCGCCGGCCCTGGCCAACCATCGGCGCCAGGGCGCTGGCGATCACCCACACCTGCATGTACGACGCCTGGGCGGCCTATGACAGTAAGGCGCTGGCGACACGTCTGGGCGGGCGGTTAAGACGGCCCCCGTCGGAACGAACGGGACAAAACAAAAATATCGCCATCAGTTTTGCTGCCTATCGCTGCCTTTCCGATCTCTTTCCTGGAGACGTAGCTGAATATGACGCCGTGATGAAAGCGTTAAGCCTCAATCCCGCAGACAGTTCTCGCGATCCCAAAACGCCAACCGGCATCGGCAACCTCGCAGCTGAGTCCGTGCTGGAGTTTCGCCACCACGACGGCTCGAATCAGCTTGGCGACCTCCACCCTGGCGCGTACAGCGACTATACCGATTACAAGCCTGTCAATACCTTCGACCACCTGAATGATGTCGATCGCTGGCAGCCGCTGCGCACACCAATCCCCGATGGCGGACTTTATGGAAGATACCTGATCCAGACGTTTGTGACTCCGCAGTGGGCGCGGGTCACTCCATTTGCTATGACGACTGGCGCGGAATTTCGTCCTCCGCCGCCCGCATCGTATACCAAAAGCAGGGAGCGATACGTCCGCCAGGCGCAGGAACTGCTCGATCTCAGCGCCGCCCTGACCGACGATCAGAAGATGATGGTCGAGTACTGGGCTGATGGCCCCACCTCGGAGACCCCTCCGGGACACTGGTGTCTTTTTGCTCAGTTCGTTTCCACCCGCGACCATCACACTCTGGACGATGACGTGAAGATGTTCTTCGCGCTCACCAACGCGCTGTTCGACGCCGGAATTGCCGCCTGGGACGCAAAGGCCGCTTACGATTCTGTGCGTCCTATCACCGCGATTCATTTCCTGTTTGCCGGACAGCAGGTGCACGCCTGGGGCGGACGCTTCAAAGGCACGCAGACCATTCCGGCAGACCAGTGGACGCCGTATCAGCCGCAGACGATGGCCATGACCCCCGCTTTCCCGGAATTCATTTCCGGCCACAGCACCTTCAGCGCTGCCGCCGCCGAAGTACTGAAGAGCTTTACTCAAAGCGACGCCTTTGGCGGATCCTACACTTTTGAGCGTGGCTCATCGAAATTTGAGTATGGTCTCACTCCGCGTGCGCGCCTGACCCTTCAGTGGTCCACCTTTTCCGCTGCGGCGGAGCAAGCCGGCATGTCCCGGCGCTATTGTGGTATTCACTTCAAGGATGGAGATTTATTTGGCCAGGAAACCGGAAGGAAAGTAGGCCATCTGACCTGGGAGAAAGCACAGGGGTTGTTTAAAGGAGAGAAGTTCACGTCACGGAATTAGAGTTTCCGGGACGGATGAGTTCAAATCCCCCGTCTATCTCCTTCTGCATGACGGGCAAGTCGAGCGACCTGAGCCTCCTTCAACCCGCCCGGCTTTGTGATTATGGCGCAGGCGTGGCACTGGGCGGCTCGAATGGACCGCAACGTCCCTGAAAGCGCTGGCGAACCTTTTCTCGCTCCTCCGGCGTCATCTGCTCCCATCGTTGCTGCCACCGCTCCGCCATCCGCCCCCGAAAATTGGATCGGTGTCCGGGCCGGAAGCCATGGCTTCCGAAAAGAATCCGGCAGAGAATCAGCAGCCCAAGCGCCTGCCAGAAGGTAATTTGCCGCCAACCGAACACCAGCGGCGCCAGCCAGTTCCACAAATGCATTACCAGGTAGCTGCCAATCGTGATGAACACTGCCATTCCAAGGATTCCAACAGGAATCAGCCAGATAAGCTTCTTCGTTCTCGGTCTCATGGTTCTCCACCTCATACTTTCTTCAGTTCGTCGTAGATGTCCTGCAATCGCTCCCGAAGATGAAGGACCGCATAGCGCTTGCGCGAGAGCAGCGTGTTGATGCTTACGCCGCTTTCCTCTGACAGCTCCTTGAAGCTGCGTCCCTCCAGTTCGTGTGCCACGAACACCTCCCGTTGTTCTTCCGGCAGCTCGTCGAGTGCAAGCTCCAGCTCCTCCAGCAGCGCGTTGCGGAGGAAGAGCGCTTCCGGCCCCGCATCGGGCGCAGGCAGCAGTTCTTCGATCTCGAGCAGCTCGCCCTCTTCGCCTTCGACCCTTTGGCCGCTGAACGTTTCCGGCTTCTTCTTGCGGAAGAGATCGGTAATGCGATTGCGCGCCACGCGAAAAAGCCAGCCGGTTATATGCTCAATCGGCATCAACAGGCGGTTGGCTTCCACCAGCTCGTACAAAACATCCTGAACAATGTCTTCGGCGTCGGCTGGGTCAGGCACCCGTTTGCGGATGAAATTGCGCAGCCGCGACCGCTCCTTCGTCACAACCTCGGAAATTTGACGGTCCTGCTCAGTCATCCAGGCGATGCTCGATGGCGCCTTCATCCGCTCCTGCCATTGCTGTAGACGAACGGCAGCCAAAAATATTGTAGAGATTTAAGCCGGCGGAAACGGATAGTGTGGTCCAACCTTATATCTTGCATCAACGGTAAGCCAGGGGCTATGGATTCACTTGGGCTCAAACCCGCGGCTCCGCTTTCCCCCCAATTCCAATCCCCAGAGGGCCTCGCTCCATCCATGTAATCAAGAACTGCCAGGGCTGAAATGATACGGAGACCGCAGATCGTCCAATCGGACCCTCAGGGAAACTTGCCGCAGGAGTTTTCTCTGGTGATCGGCGGCCCGTTGTACCAGCTTTACCGCAAAACCAGACTGTTGCGCGGCCCGATGGAGTTGGTGGTACGGCGCATCCTGGCCATCCCGCTGATTTGCTGGCTGCCTTTGCTGGTTCTTACCGCCGCTGCCGGACACCTTATCGGCGGCGTGCCGGTCCCCTTCTTGCGTGACCCTGAAGTGCACATCAAGCTGTTGCTTGCTCTTCCCATATTGATTGCAGCGGAGGTGCTCGTGCACGACCGCATACGCCTGGTGGTTGGACAATTTGAGCAGCGCGATATCATTGCCCGCCAGGACCAGCAGCATTTCCGGGAACTCGTTGCCTCAGCCATGAGACTCCGCAATTCGGTGAGAGTAGAGCTCGGTTTGTTCGCGTTGGTTTTAATGATCGGATACTGGATGTGGCAACAGAATTTGAAACTGACCGTCTCCAATATCTCGATATCAAGCTGGTACGCAATCTCTACGTCTTCCGGGCTCCATTTGACTGCGGCAGGAATGTATTACGCGTTTGTAAGCCTCTCCATCTTCCGCTTTCTGCTGTTGCGCTGGTACTTTCGGCTGTTCATCTGGTACCGCTTTCTGTGGCAGGTTCGCGCCATGCCACTGCAACTCAATCTTTACCATCCCGATCGCGCCGGTGGTCTCGGCTTTCTTTCTGCCAGCCTGATCGCTTTTTCCCCCATCTTTGTTGCCCAGACTACGGTTTTGTCGTCCGTCGTTTTTACCCGCATCCTTCATGGAGGAAAGACGTTGCCTGACTTCACCATGGAGCTGGTAGTAGCGGTGCTCTTCTTTGTGCTGGTCGCAGTGCTTCCCATGGCGTTCTTTATCACTAAGCTCGAGCGCGCCGGACGTTTTGCCAGGTTTGAGCTTGGTGCCCTGGCCAGCCACTATGTCGACGATTTCCGCCAGAAGTGGGTGAAGGGCAGTAGCCGCCCAGCAGAGCCGTTGCTCGGCACCGGCGACATCCAGTCGCTTGCCGATATGGCTAATTCGTTTGAGGTGGTAAGCGGCGTTGGCCTCTTTCCGATCAACAAAAAGAGTCTCATCCGATTGGTGGGGGCAATTGTTGTGCCGCTGCTTCCGCTCACGCTCACGGTCATACCGTTATCGGAAATCGTCAAGAGCCTGATAAAAATCGTGTTCTGAGCGAGGTCAGAACATCTGCTCAGGCCGCGCGGTCATACACCGCCGGACCGCGGTTCCGGCGCGCGGCGTTGAATCGGCGCAACAAGAACCAGGCAGCCAGGCAGCACAAAACCGCGATCAACAGCACGAGTTCAAGCGCGCGCACAAAGAAGTGGTCGATCAGGCCGCGAGCCCGGGTGTCAAAATCCGCGAGCGCCTTTTCGCTTGCGGCATTGATGGCGCTCACCGTCGCCGCCTGCTCGTTGTGCAGCGCGTCCAGCACAATCTGCCGTTCTCCGCGCAGGTCAGCGGTCGCGGCCAATCGCTCATCGTGAAAATCTTTGACGGTGGCGATTCTCTCCTGGTCCACAGCATTCATCACCTGCATGCGTTCTTCGCGCAGAAACGCCTGCAAGCCCAGCCGCTGACCCTCAAAATCCGCCAGGGCGGCTTTTCGCATTTGTTCGATGGATTCCGGCATGCGCTCTACGCTGCCTGATGTCTTCGCCAGCGCATTTGAGAGTGTCGCCATGTTTGCCGTGGTGGCGCGAACCCGGGGATCACGCGCCATATCCATGAGCAGAAGTTCTGCTTGCCATCGACCCTGTTTGGGCAGATAGGCGTTGTAGGCGTCCAGCCGGGCCGTAAGATCGCCCAGGCTTTCTCCCAACGCCTTGATCGTGCCCCTGGTTCCCAGGTCAGACTGCTCCGTCCTGCTGATGAGATCAGCATCAGCCGATTTGCGTCCCGGCAACCCCGCTTCAATAGGATGTGCTTTGGCCCAGGCGTCAACCTTTTGCCGCGCTGCCGCGATATTGGCCGAAGGAGCTGCTGTCTGCAGCAGTTGCTGCATCTCCATATCCATGGTGTCGAGCGTTTCCGCGACAGTGGGATAAAACGCTCCCCAGCCCTGTTTGACGGCCGGTTGTTGCATGTACGCTTCCATTTGCAGGATGAAAGCCCAGGTATCGAGCGCGGCGGCTAGCGGATCGGTTTTCAGCAGCGTAGCTTGCAGCACGGGAATCCCCTCGGCTTTCCACTCGAGCGCCTGTCTTCGCGTATCTGGGGAAGATGACTGGAAAATGACTTTGTCGGCGGCATCTTCAATTTCCGCCGAGTAACGTGCCAAAAGCGATTGGTTTCTCGCGCTGATCTCTGCTGCGGATGATTCCACTTTTTTGCTCGACCTGATGAGAGCGTTCTTTCTTGTTGTCCCGGCTGAACAGCCGTACAGCGCCGCCATCAGAATTAACAATGCGCAACCCACTAGACGACGTGTGACTGCAAACCGGATTTTGCGGTGACTCTTCTGCGGCATGGAAGATTCCCGATCGGGCGAGCCCCTGATTCATGCTACGAAGCGGCCTTGGCTGCTACAACCATCGCGTGAAGTTTGTCCGATGGTGTTTGAGCAGCCCCGCCGGGATTTCAGCGGTTATTGACTGTGGCTCAACTTAACTCACCACCGGATTCCAGCTCGTGTGCTGACGATCACGCCAACAAAATCTGATTGAGATAGGCCTCCGACAAAGATCAGAGGGAAGTCTTTCTCAGGCGCCCATATTCCTTGGAGGCGACGAATCCGCTTGGCAAGGGAGATCCATTATGTCGAGACTGACCCTATTGTTGATGGTTGTGACATGCGTTGCGTCGACCGTCCAGAACCAGGAAGGCGAGGCCAAACCCCAAGCCTATTCCGCCGTGGCAATGGCTACAGGCGGAGGCGCCGGAGCCCAGACCGTTCAGTTTGATTTCCGGATTACCCGCTTCGCCACCGACGCGGAAGTGCAGCGGTGGGCTCAGCTGGCGAAAGACAAAGGGAATGACGCTCTGCGCCGTGAGTTGGAAAAAGAAGATGCCGGACATATCAACGTCGTTGGCAGCACCGGCAACGAGATCGCGGTCGCGCGCAAACGACAAGATGGTCCCAATACCATCATTACTGTGGTTACCGCGCGCAATATCGGCTTCGGAGAACTGCACCACGGCACGCGAAGCGCCGATTATCCGTTCGGATTCATGCAAGTGAAGCTGAACGAAAAGGGCGAGGGCGTCGGGAAAATCATGGGCGCCGCCAAGCTCAAGTTCGACGAGAAAAAAGGACACTACGAGATCGAGAGCTACGGCAACCAGTACGTTCAGGTAGCCAACGTTCGTCCCCAATAGCCATCGCGTAGTCTACCACGAGTGTTGACCATCGAGGGTTGCGTGTCCCTGCGCGACCCCGTGTCTGCCATGCCGCATCCTGGCAACAAATCCCTGCTTTTGCCTAACGTGTATTTCGTCACTACGGAAAATGAAGTGCCGAACGCACCATGACCCGCGGCATTTCGTTGCTGCATCCCTTCAAAGACAAGACGAATCTTGCCTTCCGGCTCATCTGTCTCAACGTAAGTGAATGCAGGCGCTTGCGCCAGCAGTTTGCTCCAGAGTCAACCCTGCCCAGCTCTCCTATATCGGCACGCAAGAGACTCTGCTTATCGCCTGCAGTGCTGACAGCGCAATCCGCCGGATCAAACTCCCACTCTCTGAACCAATCAAGCTGGCCATGCTGTAAGCGCGCGGAAAAAGTTGTTCTTCAATCAGTATGACCGGAATCGGGGATGGTATGCGGCACACAGTTGTTTTGTTAACTCTTGCCTGTTGCATGGGAGCGACGTTCGCGGCGGCCCAGGACCAGGACGTGCAACGGCTGCAGGACAAAGTTCAGCAACTTGAACAGCTCACGCAGCAGCTCAAAGCGCGCCTGGCAGTCCTGGAAAATTCGCAGCCGGCTGCGCCGCCGGCGCTGAACGCGCCTACGGCCAAAATCAGCCAGAAATCCGCCAGCCAGGAACCCGCCGCCCAGAAAGACGCCGGCAAAGATCAGAAAGACGTTTCTTCCGGGGCCACCGCTCTCACTGCGCAGCCGTTGAGTCCAGGTAGCGCCAACTTGACGCTGGTCAACGTGGCGAACGCCGATGACAAATCTACGTCTTCGTCAACGCAACCCAAGGACTCCGCACCTTCGGGAGAAACCAAGCCAGCCCCTGCGCAGGCGCCCGCCGATGACAAAGCCAAAGTTCGCCTGGATATTTACGGCTTCGCCATGCTGGATATGGGCTACGACATCAATCAGAACGATCCTCTGTGGTTTGACGTCATGCGTCCTACCAAGCTGCCTTCGAGCCCTGATGAATTTGGCCATGACGGCAACTTTTATTCGGGTGTGCGGCAGACTCGCTTTGGCGTCAAGGGCTATTTTCAGACTCCGCTCGGTGAACTGAAGACCATCTTCGAGTGGGAACTGTTCGGCGTCGGCGTCGATGCCGGCCAGACAACATTTCGTTTACGTCACGCCTGGGGCGAACTGGGCGAAATTGGCGCCGGTCAAAGCTGGAGCCCCTTCATGGATCCTGATGTGTTTCCCAACTCGCTCGAGTACTGGGGGCCGAACGGAATGGTCTTCTTCCGCAACGTTCAGGTGCGGTGGATGCCCATCAACAAGGGGAACCATCAGCTTTGGTTCGCTCTCGAACGGCCTGGCGCCAGCGGTGACCTGGGCACCGCAGCGAGTAGAGTCGAACTGCAAAATATACAGGCGCGTTTCCCCGCCCCTGATGCGTCGGCTCGCCTCCGCTGGGGAGGGCAGCGCGACTATCTCCAGCTTGCCGGCATCGGTCGCTACATCGCCTGGGACGATCTCAAACCCGTTGCCCCGTTCAACTTCTCCAGTCACACCTGGGGCTGGGGCGTGAATATAAGTTCGAATGTGCCGGTGGGAAAAAAGGACGTCCTGAAATTGGAAGTCACCTACGGCCATGGCATTGAAAACTACATGAATGATGCGCCTATCGATATCGCGCCCATACCCACGCCTTCCAATCTGACCAGGCCCATTAACGGGCGGCCTTTGCCGGTCACCTCCGTGGTTGCGTTCTACGACAAGTACTGGAGTGACAAGTGGAGCAGCAGCTTCGGCTATTCCGCGTTGAAGATTGATAACACCTCGCTGCAGCTTCCCTCAGATTTTCATCGCGGAGAATACGCGCTTTTCAACCTGCTCCATTATCCCGCCAAGAACGTGATGATCGGTGCGGAATACCAGTGGGGCCACAGAGACAACTTTGCCGACAGCTTTGAAGTGAACGATTATCGCGTTCAGGTCGGCTTTAGATACAACTTCGACTTCAAATTCGATGTTGCGAAATGAAAAATCACATGAGTTTCAAAGAAAAGATGGCGCGTCTTTCCGTTGCAAGACATTTGTGCCGGCTTTCTCACTTCAGGTTTGGGGGTAGCAATGAATTCTTCTCAACTCATAGGCAAGATGAAAACTAAGATCGCAAGCGGCGTCGCGTTCGTACTGCTGTGCATGTTTGCCGTTGCGCCGGCGGCATTCCCGCAGGCTGCCGCTAAACCTGCGCCCCAGGGTGCGAGTCATCAGAGTCCGGTCGCGCCTACCAAAGAACAGGTGCAGGACGCCGTCAACGAGGCATTCAAGAAATTCAAAAGCAATACTGAAGGAGCGAATGCCGATTACATTCCGGAACTCGCCAAGGTAGATTCGTCGCTTTATGGCATCGCCGTAGTGACCGCAGACGGGCGGACCGTCACTGCCGGAGATGTGGACAAGCCGTTTTCCATCCAGTCTATTTCCAAGGTGTTCAGCCTGGCCCTGGCCATGGAAGAACTTGGTGCTGACAAAGTTTTCGACAAGATCGGCATGGAGCCCACGGGCCGTCCGTTCAATTCCGTGGAGGCTGTGGTGGATATGCCTACGCATACCGGCAATCCGCTGGTGAATGCCGGCGCCATCGCCACGGTGAGCCTGATCTCCGCGCCAACGGCGGATGCAAAGTACAACAAGATTCTTGATTTTTATGGCAAGGCTGCCGGCGCCAAGCTCACGATCCTCAATGATGTCTACAAGTCTGAGGCTGCCACCAACACGGGGAACAAAGCGTTGGCGGCTCTGCTGCTCAAGTATGAGCGCATCTATGCCGACACCCTGGAGTCGGTGGATGTTTACACCAAGCAATGCTCCATCGGCGTAACCGCCAAACAGCTCGCGATGATGGGAGCAACCCTGGCCAACTTCGGCGCCAATCCCACTACCGGTGAGCAGGTGATCAAGCGCGAAAACGTTCCCGAAATTCTGGCCACCATGACAATGGCCGGTTTATATGACGGTTCCGGCGGCTGGGCGTGGCACGTTGGCCTGCCGGCGAAAAGCGGCGTAGGCGGCGGCATTGTCGCCGTTGTTCCGGGCAAGGGCGCGATTGCGGTGTTCGCACCTCCCCTCGATAAAGCGGGCAACAGCGTGAAAGCCCAGTTGGCCATCGCCTACGTCGCAGAGAAGCTCGGCATCAACCTCTATTCACCACGCTCCGTGGGGGTGAAGTAACCGGCCGCTGAACCGCGTGTCTGGCTCGAAGCCGCAGCCTTATGACCATCGAAATGGGCCATCCTCTTTGCCGTAGTTTGAAAAGCCTGGCAAGCATCTTCTTGCTCGCCTCTGTTGGTTTTGGACAGGCGAACACGCCTGGCACTTCGCCGTCGCAACCCGTACTTGGAGACCAGGAACGGATGGAACTCGTCAACAAACTTGACGAGTTGCTGCAGCAGAACCAGAAGCTTGAGGACCAGGCACGGCAGGTGGAGGAGCAGAACCGCAGGCTGCGGAATGAGATTCGCGAGATCCGGCAGAAGCTTGGGAGCCAGCCCCCAGGCGCTCAGAAATCGGCACAAGCTTCAGGCGGCCAGCAAACTTCCGGCACCGCCAATGTAACAACCCAGCCCGTCGTTGCGGCGGGACCATCCCAGCCCGACGAAGCATCGAAAGTGTCTGCCACGCTCCCCGTCGCACAACAAGAAGAGAAACCGGAAGAGAACAAGAAATGGGGCAGGTACACTCCTAACCTCGGTTTCAAAGTGGTTGATACCGAACACGGGGATCTTAGCGTCAGCCTTTACACGTATACACGTTATCTGAATCAGAGATTGCTCGATGCCACTTATACGAATGCATTCGGGGTTACCACAAACCTCCAGCAGCGCCAGGACTTTCAAATCCAGAAGCTTCAGTTCAAGTTTCTGGGCTGGATCATCAGCAAGAAATTCCGGTATTTTCTCTACGCCTGGACTTCCAATCCCACGCAAGGCCAGGGCGCCCAGGTCGTGCTGGCCGGAAATCTCAACTACACATTCAACAAGCACTTCACCTTTTCGGCGGGGATCACCTCGCTGCCAGGCACGCGGAGCGTGGAGGGAAACTTTCCCTTCTGGCTCGGTGTGGATACCCGTCTGATCACCGACGAATTCTTTCGGCCTTCTTATACCTCAGGCATCTGGGCCAAGGGCGCGATCACGGATACGCTCCGTTACCAGGCCATGCTGGGCAACAACCTGAGCACGCTCGGGGTGAGCGCCAGCCAGCTTGATAATCGCTTTAACACTGTTTCTACCGCGCTCATATGGGAACCAAGAGGCGAATTTGGCCAGGGCTTTGGTGACTTCGAAAACCATGAGAAGCTCGCCTTGCGCGTGGCGGGGCATTTCACCCGAAGCCACGAAACAGCGGAGGAGCAGCCCAACTCGCAAACGTTCGAGAACACCCAGATACGGCTCGCCGACGGAAGCATCATCTTCACTCCAAACCTCTTTGGCCCGGGCATCACGGTGGATGCGGTGAATACCAGGATGACCGCCTTTGATGGTGGTGTGAAGTATCACGGCCTCTCGCTCGACGGTGAATTCTTCATGCGCTGGCTCGTTAACTTCACCGGGACCGGTACTGCCAGCATTCCCACACAGTTTGACAAGGGCTTCCAGATGCAGGCCTCCGCGATGGTGATACCCAAGACGCTCCAACTCTACGCCGGAGGATCAACCATTTTCGGCGAATTCGGCAATCCATACGATACCCGCGTCGGACTGAATTGGTTTCCCTGGAAGAATAAGGTCGTACGAGTGAACAACGAATTCCTTTATCTCTACAAGTCTCCCGTCGGCTACACATCCGTGCCTTTTGCGGTTGGGGGCACAGGCCTTGTTTTTCATTCGAATCTGGAGTTGGCATTTTGAGGCCGGCAATATCAACAACTCATACGTACGGGCATCTGCACCACCGCGCAAAGCAGTTAACTTTATTCTTTCTTACTTTCTTGCTGCTTTGTTCGAATGGTCTGACTGCGCAATCCGCCGCCGCTGTCCCAGACGATGCCGAAGTCAACGACTCCCACTTCCACTTGACCAATTACATCCAGGAAGGCACAGATATCCACAAGTTTCTGGAAATCATGGGAACGAAGGTGGGCCGCGTAGCCTTGTTCGGTATTCCTCTGCAACAGCAATGGTCCTACCGCAACTCTGGCGATCGCGCGCCGGCCTATTATCTTGAGTCTGATTCTCCTCTTTATTACTACTCGTTTACTGACGCGTTCATCGCCATGGCTTATAAGTCGCTCACGCCGGCGCAGCAGGCGCGTTTTGATCCGATGATTACCGGCTTTAACCCTGCTGACATGTATGCCGTGGACCACATCAAACGTGTGCTCAAGACGTTTCCCGGCGTCTTTACCGGTATCGGCGAATTCAGCATTCACAAGGAGTTCGTCTCGGCCAAAATCGCCGGCGAAGTTGCCAGCCTGAACGATCCTGCGCTGGATCGCATCCTCGACTTCTGCGCCGAAAGCGGCTTGCTGGTGATCCTGCACAATGATCTCGATACGCCCTTCCCCAAGGAAGGCAAACCGCCGGCTTATCTCGAGCAAATGAAGGCTTTGATCAAGCGCCATCCCAAGACCACCATCATCTGGGCTCACACCGGCATGGGGCGCATTGTTCGTCCAGTGGAGCACCACGCCGCCGTCCTGGAAAGCATGCTGAAGGATCCCGCCTTCAGCAATCTCTACTTTGATATCTCCTGGACTGAGGTGGCCAAATACATCACCGCGACTCCGGAAGCCACAAAGATCGCCGCGGCGCTTTTGAATCGATATCCTGACCGTTTCCTTTTTGGCACGGACGAGGTTGCGCCCTCAAGCCAGGAACAGTATCTGAAAATCTATTCGCTCTACGATCCGCTGTGGAAGCTGCTGACGCCGGAGGCCTCAGAGAAAGTGCGAAAGGGCAACTATGAGCGGCTGTTCGACGCAGCGCGGCGCAAAGTGCGCGCCTGGGAGCGAGCCAATCTGGGTGCTCAAGCCCCGCCGTCTGCTGCGCCCCACCAGGACATCCAGGTTCATGGCGCCGAAAATCCAGGAAACAGGAGATAAGCTGCGACTTCGACGTATTTCTGCGTAGCGCCCCAAGTGGCCAGCCCCGCCAGGGCCTGATTCGATCGGTCAGCAGGCGCTGCCGGACGTGCAACGCCAGGCGCAAGGGAAGTAAGGCCAGGACTCAAGCAGCATAATTCAGCTCTCACGCATCCAACCAAGGAATCGGAGCTTGGCTTTTGCGCAAAGTTTCACACGATCAACCGTCCATTGTCTGACCCTGAAAGTGGATAGCGCCGGAGTTAGCTCTCCCGGAACCGGGCAGCGGTTTGACGGGCGCGGCGCAAAAATGATTCCCAGCCAGAACAAAGCCGTATTGTCGCGGGGGAGATTCGGCCGTTCGTTTGATGTATATTCACTTATTTTCCGCGCAAGAAACGACGCCATTCACAGGAGCCGTATTAATTAGATGAGGCACAAGCTGAAGACCGCCACTGTCACCCATGACATCGGGTCTCACAACGAGGAGCAAGCACAGCGATGGCTGGCCGCGATCGTGGAGTCTTCTGACGATGCCATAGCCAGCAAAGACCTGAACGGGATCGTCACCAGCTGGAACCAAAGCGCGGAGAAGTTATTTGGTTACAAAGCTCAAGAGATTGTTGGTCAGCCGATTACCCTAATCATCCCTCCGGAACTGCAGGCCGATGAATCACGGATATTGGCAACCATCAGGGCGGGCAAGAAGATTGACCATTTTGAAACCGTGCGCCTGCACAAGGACGGCCACCGCATCGACGTGTTACTGACGATTTTGCCAGTGCGGAGTCCGCAGGGCAACATCATCGGAGCGGCCAAGATCGTTCGCGACATCGGCAGGCAAAGGGCGCTCGAGGCAGCTGCAGTGCTGCTCTCCGCCATCGTGGAATCTTCTGACGACGCCATTGCCAGCAAAGACCTGAACGGGATTGTCACCAGTTGGAATAAGAGCGCTGAGAGGTTATTTGGGTACAAGGCGGAAGAGATCATCGGCCGTCCCATCACTCTGATCATTCCCCCCGAATTGCAGGGCGACGAGCCGACCATTCTCAAAAAAATCAGGGCGGGAGAGAAAATCGACCACTTTGAGACTGTACGGATCAGCAAATCGGGGGAGCGCATCGATGTTTCTCTATCCATATCGCCGGTGAGGAACGAGCAGGGGCGGATCATTGGCGCGGCCAAGATCGTGCGTGACATCACGGAGAACAAGAAGATCGAGCGCGCTCTGCGTACAACGGAAAAGCTGGCTGCCGCAGGCCGCATGGCGGCCACGGTCGCGCACGAAATCAATAATCCTCTGGAAGCGGTCACCAATCTGGTTTATCTGGCGCGAAAGGATTTGAACGATCCGAAGAAAGTAGCCGCGTATCTGGAATTGGCCGGCCGTGAGCTGGATCGCGTTGCCCATATTGCGCGCCAGACCCTTGGTTTCTATCGCGAGAGTGCTTCGCCGACTCGCTTTAACGTCAGCCAGCTTCTGGACGATCTGCTGCGCCTCTATGACACACGGCTGCAGACGCGGAAAATCAAAGTAACAAGGCAGTTCGAGAACGACATAGAAGTAACAGCGATCCCCGGAGAAATTCGCCAGGCATTTTCCAATCTGATCACCAACTCCATCGATGCGATGTCCGTCGGCGGATCACTCCAGATCAGGGTTTCCCGGGCGCGACCGTGGCGCAAGCCTCAATTTCCGGGCGTTCGCATTACCGTTCTCGATAGCGGCTCCGGAATCACCCCGCGGCACAAGAGAAATCTGTTTCAACCGTTTTTTACCACCAAGAGTGACGTTGGCACGGGGCTCGGATTATGGATCACCCGCAATATTATTGAAAAGCACGGTGGGACCATTCGGGTATGGAGCCGAACCGGGCCCAACGGACATGGAACTGCTTTTTCCGTTTTCCTCCCCCTTGAAGGCAAGCTCGTCAAGACCGAGCAATCCTCTTCTGCCGATACGCCCGGCAACCACAAAATTCCGAGTCGAGTGGTTAACGCGTAAAGATGATCGTCGTCGATGACGAGCCAACGTCCTCAAGAATCTACGCCACACCGCGTTGACGAATCCTACGTCTATTGCACCCGCAGTCTGTAACGTTTTCGCGATCCTATTCACTAACCATACAACGCAGAAACTCGCGGATTTATGCTGACGGAGAGTGCTGCTTGTGAATATCGTTCTTCCGGATTCTAATCCAGCACCGGCCTGGGGGATGCCTTGCTTTCTCCAGTTCCGCGGGCTAGACTTGTGGCCCTTACCCCCTTCGGTGACGCAGAGTTGTTTGTCTAACGGGCTGGATGTTGCAGCTTTTTGGCGGAACGAATTCAACAAGGCCCGCCATGGAACGGCGTTCGTATGATCAACAAGAAAGCGGTGGATGTACTGCTGGTCCTCTTGATTCTGCTGGACGTCATGTATGACGTCGTGATCTTTTTTTCACCTGAAACATGGTTCCGCGTCATGCATGGCACGCCGCTTGACGATCCTGAGGGACTGCTACGCCGGACCGCGGCCGGCTGGGCGGCCTTTGCCCTGTGGCAGCTTATCGCTCTCTTCCGCTGGAAACAGCATCGCCACTGGCTCATGCTGGTAGCCGGAATCAGGTGGACGGAGATCTTTGCCGACTGGACCTATGTTTACTTCGCTCAACATATCACTACGGTCGGACGGTTAGGGCTTCTTGCAGCCGGCCCGGTCAATTTTCTTTGTGGATGGTTCTTTTATCGCAGTTATTTCAAAGCGGCGCCATCCGATGCCAACCGGGCCTGACGATTTCGCTTCGCGGAAAAACAACCCAAAAAGGCTCGGCTTTCTTCGCGAGCTGGTAAGGCTTGAACTTGCATGAAATATTTCAGGCCATCGACAATCAATGAAGTTGTTGCCGGTCTGGCCTCGGGTGGAGTTGCCCTCGCCGGAGGGACACTGCTGGTCCCCAGCCTCGTGAGCCAGCCTGATACCGGCGCCGCGCTCTGGGACCTCCAGCAACTCGCTGATCTGCATGCGATCTCGCCTGAGCCGCAGTTGATTCGTGTCGGAGCCATGGTTTCGCTCGCGGCTCTGCACGCTTCTCCGCCGATAACCGCAGAGTGGGCTGCGCTGGCTGAAGCCGCACTGGCCGTGGGCAATCCGCAAGTCCGCAACGCGGGAACCGTCGGCGGCAATCTTGCCTCTCCCGGCACTGACCTGCCTCCGGCGCTGCTCGTGTTAGGCGCCGAAGTAGTGGAGACAAAATCGGACGGTGAACTGGTTCAGCCGGTCGAACAGTTTTTGGCCGGCGAACCACAGGGCTTGATTACCGAGGTTCGGCTGCCCCGCAAAACGCAGCGCTCGCGCTTCGTCAAGTTCGCCTGGCGGGCCGCCTCCGGCCGGACCATTGTGAGCGTCGCCGGAGCTCTTACCGTCAACGCCGGGAAAATCGCCGAGATAAGACTTGCCTGCGGCGGAGTCTCACCGAAGCCGGCAAGACTCACCGGAGTCGAGCAGATGCTCGTAGGACAATTGCCGTCACAGTCCTTGTTTGAGGAGGCCGCGCGAACAGGAGCTGCGCAGGTTGTGGTGACGGCAGCGCAACCACCGCGCGAGCAATACAGGCGGCACCTGGTCGAGTCCGGAATTCTGCAGGTCCTGAAGGACATCGCCACGGCATGAACCGCGAAGACAACTCCGCTGTCCAAATCAAGCTGCGCGTCAATGGCCAGGACACCTCGATTTCTGTTTCGCCCCGCACGACTCTACAACAGGCCCTTCACCGCGATCTGGGATTGCGCGAGGTACGGTATGGTTGCGGTGAAGGCGTATGCGGAGCCTGTATGGTGGTGCTCGATGGCAAGCCAACTGCGAGTTGCATCAAGCTGGCGGTCCAGGCAGGCGGGTGCAACGTGACTACGGCCACGGCTCTGGAACCTGCGCTGGCGGACGCTGTCCGCGATCGTTACCGCTGTTTGCGCTCCAACCTGGAAACCTCGGCTGCCTTTCAGTGCGGATACTGCGCTTGCGGCTTCCTCGTTTCTGCCGCGCACTTTCTGGCTGAAGATCAAAGTCCAGCGCAAGAAGACGTCGTCACCGCGCTGTCGGGAAATCTGTGCCGCTGCACCGGCTACCGTCAGATCCTCGAAGCTGTTACCGCTGCTTCCCAGGGAAAGCAAACCGGCAACGCGCTTTCGCCGCGGCCGGACATCGTGGAGAAGATGGGCGCTGACGCGGGTTACCCGACCGATCGCTACGACAAGAAAGCGCTCGTTGGCCGGATTCTCTGGAGCGAGCAGCCGTCGGCGCGGATTCAATCGATCGACACGGCCGCGGCTCGGGCGGTGCCGGGCGTAGTCGCGGTTCTTACATATCAGGACATCCCCGGCGCCAACATCGGCGGGACTATGACGTTTGCCGAAGATCAGCCGTTGTTGGCCGTCGATCAGGTACGTTCCATGGCGGATGCGGTTGCGCTGGTGGCTGCCACGGATGAGAACGCAGCCTTGGAGGCGCTCGCGAAGATTCGAGTTACTTACACCGCGCAAGCCCAGATTTCCAATCCTGCAGCAGCGCTGTCGCCGGCTGCCGCGCCCCTTGGCCGCCACGGTAACCTGATTTCGCAATTCACCGAGCAAGCCGGCAATGTCGACCCGGCTTTTGCCGGGGCTGAAGTTGTGGTGGAGGGAAGCTATCACTGCCATAGCAATGACCATGCCTGCCTGGAGCCTGAAGGTGGTTCGGGATGGATGGAAAATGATGTGGTCGTTCTTGAACTGCAATCGCAGAGCCCATACTCTGCGGTAAGCGCCGTGGCGCGACAACTCGCGATTCCGGAAAGACGCGTACGAATCATCTCCAACCGGATGGGCGGATCTTTCGGCAAGTACCTCGTTGCCGGCCTGGAAGGCTTTCTTGCATTGCTGGTCTACAAGACCAGGCAGCCGGTGCGCCTGGTGCTGAGCCGTGAGGAGTGCTTCACCCGGCGCGTGAAGCGGCATGCCACGTTCGCGCAGTACAAGCTTGGCATGAAGAAAGATGGCTCGTTTACGGCCCTGGATGCACAGATTCGTGCTGACGCCGGGCCGTATGTCTCGCTTACGCCGGCGGTCATTTCCCTGTTGACCACGGAAGCTCCGGGAGGCTATGGCGTTGCGAACGTGAGAGTGGATTGCCAGGGCGTTTTGACCAACAATCCGCCGGGAGCGCCGATGCGCGGTTTTGGGTCGCAACAGGCCAACTTTGGCATTGAATGTTTGGTTGATAAGGCGGCTCACGAGCTTGGCATGGACCCTGCAGAGCTGCGCCGCAAAAACTACAAACCCGAGACCTATGCATCCAGCCAGGCTTTGGTGCCGAATCCATGGCTCACGAAAACGATGGATGCTGTAACGGCGAGATTGGGCCAGCGTCCTGCGCCGAACAATGGATGGCTATATGGCCGCGGCGTCGGCTCCGCGCACGCAAAATATGGCTATCCCTCAGGGTTGACGGATCGGTTTGTCGCCCGGCTCCAGGTTGATAGCTCAGGCGAATTTTTGCTGGAATCAGATATTGCAGACGCCGGCAGCGGCAGCACTCGCGGTGTCTGTCAACTGGTTGCGCGGGCTTTGAACCTGGACAGTCTGCCCGCATATTCATTCACCCAGGATTGCATTGCTGATCCAACCGGAACGCTGATCAGCAGCGGCCGCGCCTGCTCGGGCTTCAAGATGTCGTTGTTCCGTGGAATCGAGCGCCTGCAGACGACATTTTCCGGACGTCTTCATGCCATGACCTCCCGCCTCTCGTCGCAGTCGCTCGCGCGGTTGATGCGTTGGACCGGCTTTATGACGAATGGCTTCAACGCTTTTCTGGGCTGGCTGAAGTCCGCATTGTTCCCGTTTTCCGTTGATACCTTCAATCCCCGGATCAGCGGAAGCCGTGGCATTTTCATGCTGGGCCGGGCAGCGCAACAGGCGGCAGCGCGATTGCGCGAACTCGCACTGGCGCAGGCTGCCAACTCACTGAAAGCGGAAATCGGTTCGCTGGAGTTGGATAGGGATGGGATCTTCGATCGCACGAATCAGGCGCGCCGCATCACATGGGCCCAGGTAGCGCAACAGCATGGAGGAAAGTTGCAGGCGGCGGGTGAAAGCCATTTGCCCAAGGGAATGCTGTTTGAAGCCAAGACCGGAAATCAGGTCGGGCCGGTAGATTTTGTTTACGCTTCCCATGGCTGTGATATTGCAATCGACCCGGCAACGGGCCAGGTCAAAATTCTTCACTACGTTGCCAGCCACGACGTCGGGCGGGTGCTTGATCCGGAGGCAGTTCGTGGGCAGTTGTTGGGCGGCATCACCATGGGGATCGCGCAAGCCCTGCATGAGAACCTGATCATTCAAAATGGCCAGGTGCAAACCAAGGCGCTGCACGACTACCTTGTTCCCACCTGCCTGGATGTCCCGCAGAATATCGACCTTCACATTATTGAATCAGGAACGGGATTGGGTCCGGATGGAGCCAAGGGGATCGGCGAGATCGCTGCCGTGGTGGCTCCGATCGCAATTGCGAACGCAGTGTATGACGCTTTGGGCGTCCAGCCCACAGCGATTCCAATCACACCGGAAGAAATCGTTTGTGAACTCATGAACCGCCGTGGCGTTTCCGCTGCGGTGTGAGTAAGGAAAGGAAAGACTATGGCGCCTAACTTTGACGTGTTGGTCATCGGCAGCGGATTTGGCGGAGCTGTAACAGCCTGCCGTCTCGCGGAGCAGGGAAAAAAGGTACTGGTACTGGAGCGCGGACGCCGCTGGGAGATCAAAGACTATCCCAGCCAAAGTTCAAGCCACTGGCTTTACGACAATGAGCGGCCGCAGTTCGAGCATGGCTGGGTGGACTGGCGCTTCTGGGGCAACATGACCGTGGTTTGCGGCGCCGGCGTGGGTGGCGGGTCATTGATCTACGCCAACGTTTCCGCCCCTGCTCATCGCGAAGCGTTCGCCAAGGGCTGGCCTCCGGAAATCACATTTGACGTGCTCGCCCCTTATTACGATCGCGTGGGAAAAATGCTCCGCGTGCAGACAATTCCTGACGGCCAGCTTACCCATCGCTTCAAACTCATGCAGGAAGCGGCGCAAAAAACGGGTTATGGCGATCGCTTCCAAAAGATGCCGGTGGCCATCTCCTTTAGTGACAAGTACCCGCTCCATCCGGAAGATCCCTTTAACAACAACAACAGCGTTCCATTCGTGAACGATCAGGGCGTCACCCAGGGGACATGCGTTCACTGCGCCAATTGCGATTTCGGCTGCCAGGTGCACGCCAAGAATACGCTCGATCTGAACTACATCCCCCAGGCGGAGAAATACCACGCCGACGTTCGCCCACTTCACTACGTTCGTTATATCGAGCCTATTGACGGCGGATATCGCGTGGCCTTCGATCGCATCGTTCCCAGCAAGCTGCCTCTTGAAGAGGGAAAACTGGAGCGCGGCAGTGAGACGGCGCGTAAGGTTGTCGTCTCCGCCGGTTCGCTGGGCTCCACTGAGATCCTGCTGCGCTGCCGCGATCAATACAAAACATTGCCTAATATCAGTCAGTTTCTGGGGCACGACTGGAGCTCCAACGGAGATTTTCTGACGCTCGGAATCTATCCGGCAACGCGCGACGTTGCCCCAACGCATGGGCCCACCATCACCTGCTACATCAATTTCCTTGATCAGCCGTTTCAGGATCAGCGATTCGTGGTGGAAGACGGCGGCTTTCCTCGCCTTCTGGATGATTTCTTGCAGAAGAAGCTCAGCCAGGCAGAGCACGGAATCAAGCAGCCGCATGTCAAAGCCATCCTGGATGCTCTGGCCAAGCGCCTGCGCAATGAAGATCCAGTCAGCAACATCATGCCCTGGTTTGCCAACGGTGTAGACCGCAGCAATGGCCTGCTTTATCTGGGCCGAAATTGGTGCAGGCCGTGGCGCAAAATGCTCAAGCTCAACTTCCCCAAGGATTTGGAGCCGACGGATGCGATCATCGCCATGCACACCCTGCTCACCAAAGCCACCGGCGGCCAGGAATTCGTTTCACCCACGTGGACTGACTTTAAGTGGCTGATTACACCGCATCCACTGGGCGGGTGCAACATGGGTACCGACCCGACCTGCGGCGTGGTGGACCATACCGGCCAGGTTTTCGGTTACCCGGGTCTTTATGTCGTGGATGGAGGAATGGTTCCCGAAGCAGTTGGACTCAATCCTTCACGCACCATCGCGGCGCTGGCGGAACGCAGCGCCGAATTCATCGCCAAGGATTGAAGACAAGTGCCGGCCAGCCACCTGGTTCCGGCATAGATTCGACAGAATGACTATGGAAGCAAGAGATTTGCAGGAAGCATTCCGGCTTTGCGAAGAGGCGGAGAACTACGGGCATTCTCCGATCGAGATTTCCGCCCAAGGCGCAGAAATCGTCGTCATCAGCGACCTACATCTGGCGGCCGGACGAATGGCGGACGGCCGTTTTACCGGCACCGAGAATTTCTTTGCCGATTCCGCTCTCTACCGTTTTGTCCATACCATCCTCGCGCGTCTCGATGGCAGGCCCGCGATCCTGGTGATTAACGGAGATATGGTCGATTTTCTCCGCATCACCGAACTTCCCCAGACAGACGGCGAATTCACGTACTGGCAAGACCTGCTTCAGGAGCTTGGTATCGCAAAGACCACCGAGCAACTGAAAAACAGCTTCAGCAACTGGAAGGAAAGAACTTTCGGCCTGAAGACTGACGATTTCAAATCGGTATGGAAACTCGACAAGTGTTTGCGCGGACATCCGAAGTTTTTTCTGGCTCTGGCCGAATGGATGGAAAACGGCAATAGAATCATCATCAGCAAGGGCAACCACGACCTTGAATGGTATTGGCGCAGCGTTCGCAACTGTTTGCGCTTGGCGCTGGCCAGGAGATTGTGCGCCCTGCTCGAGCGAAAAGACATCCATCTCTCGCCCACGGAAGCCTTGGCCCAGCGCATCTCCAAATGCCTGTTGTTCGTGGACGATGCCATGATCATCGACCGCACGTTTTACATCGAACACGGCCACAGGTATGACAAGTATACTGACGTCGTCGGGCGGCCGCTCCTCAGTAAGTCCGAGTTGAATATCCCTTTTGGCTCATTCTTCAACCGGTATCTGCTGAACCAGGTAGAGCTCGATTATCCCTACGTGGACAACGTGCGGCCGTCGCAGAACATTCTTCCTCTGCTGATACGCCAGCGCTTTTTCACGGCGTTGAAATTGCTGTTTTACCATTTTCCGTTCATGCTGCTGATCATTCCCAAGCGCTATTTTCGGTACATGTTTGGGCAAGTGGCGGTGTTGGCCCTGGCGATCCTCGTTCCCCTGGCGGTGGGGGTGTTCTATCTTCTTGCTTCAACGCCAAAACTGGAACATAGCTTTCCATCTCTTCCGGGAATGAATTGGCCGGGCAGTAGCCTGGCTAAGAGTTTTGCCTCCATGGCGGCTTCTTATTTCCTGGCACGGATTGTTGCTTATTTCCAGCTCAGTGAGCCGTCCAGCCTGTCTGCCGATGCCATGAAGATTTTTGCCCGGCAGCCGGTCTATCAGTTGATTACGATGGGGCACACGCACAACCCCGATCAGGTGGTGAAGGATGGCCGCTGGTTTTACAACACCGGCACATGGATCCCGATCGTGGAGCTGGATACAGCGCAGATAAGGGCTGACAGAACGTACACGTTCTTACACTTCCGCCGTCAGGCCGATTCGGGGGAATTGATTCCCACCGTGGTCGAGCGATGGGATGACGAAGCGGAAAGAGCCGAAGCGCTGGTGATCATTGCCGAAAAGTGAGATTGCGGCTCACGCGTGCTCTCCTGAAGGCCACGGGAATCATTTCCAGAGCACATATTTACCGCCGCCGGTGACAATTATGACCAGGTTCATGACCACCAGCATCAGGTCGTAGTGCCAGCCGTCAGTGCCATGCTTGCCCCAAAACCCGGTCTTCCACAGAAACATTTTTTTCTGGATCGCGCCCAGCATAAGAAGGATCAACCCTGCTGCAGCCAATTGAGTGAGTACACCGAAAATCACGCCCAGGGCTCCGGCGAGTTCAGCCAGGCCGAGAAAGGCGGTAAAGCCTTTGCTCGTGCCGATGCTTTTGCTTCTCTCTTCAGGATTACGGAGATGGCTCCAGCCGCTGGAAACAAAAATGATTCCGACCATCAGGCGGAGCAGAAGAAACACGGTATCGGTAAAGCGGGCCAGGTCAGGAAACATGGGCTATCTTTGCAATTTGTGAGTAGAGATCAACATCACAACTTAACCCGAGAGATCACCTGCGCCATGAACTTACTTGAGCTTGACCAAGCCGACAACATCGCCCCCGTTGGGATCGATTGCATGCACCCACACGTTGCCGAAAGCGTCCTTCAATTCCGGATATTGAGCCACCAGTGCATTGGCCAGGCCGCGAGCATCGGCCTGCGTGGCATTGAAATCGGAGGTGCTGGGGACAGAGTATTTGACCAGAAGATCGAAGTTCTTGTCGGTTTTGTAGGTGTTCATATCCGTGATGGTATAGGTCTTGCCGTTGGCGGTATAAGCCACCGGCTTGCCTTCCGTGGGAACGTCGCGGGGAAGAATGCCATTGGACTCTTCCTGAATATTGCCCAGCAAAGTCGTGTTCATCGATGGAATAGGCGCCAGCAGCTCCCATGAAGTGAGGTAGTAAAACCAGGCATTGTGAGCCTGACCCCTGTTTTTGTAATCCCGCGCCTGCTTCAGGAACCAGAGACCATCATGGCCGTCCGCCGACTCCGGACGGATCTGCAGGCCCGCGATCTTCCAACCACCCTGATCCTGAAAAATCGTAGTGAACGCAAATGGGCCTTTGTTGCCGACAAAATCCTGGATCACCACCGCGTACTTACCCGTGGCGCCGGGGAAGGCAAACTGGGCCCCGCCGGAGCTGGTGCCTTTGGCGCCGTAAACACCGCAATAGAAAGTGCCGTCGGGATTTGGAGTATCACCGCTATCGAGCAGGAAATAGGTGCGGAGCTGCGGTTTTGCGCCGGTGAAAGCATCCTTGTTGTCATTGATAGCTCCGGCGATTCCGTTAAAGTTGCCCTGGAGCTGAGGGACCGAATTGGCTTTCAGCGTATTTACGTCGCCGCGAGAAGCCTGGTCATAGGTCTGCTGCGCAGCTGCTTCAATCGCGGTCCGCGTCTGTTGCGGAACTTCGTCTCGGCCTTGGCATGACTGCGCCCATGAAGGGAGGCTGGCTCCGGCAATCAAAAGGACGACGGCAAGGGACTTCCACGTTAGGTGCTTCATAAAATGCGCTGCTCCGGTTCGTGTATTTAAGATGCGTCCAGAGGAAAAGCAGATGTATGTGCGTAGCGGTAACTCATAGGCAAATATACGCTTTCCTCCGAACGCGTGAAAGGGCCGGCGGCTTTAAGGGCCTATTGACTAGGGTGTGTTACGAAACCGTTGAGAGTATTTAGAAATTAACGACGGCAAGCGCGGCATTGGCAAGCGTTCTGTGTTTATAAGGAGTAAAATTCTAGAAAGTACCTCTTGGTCGACAGTTGCAACTTCACTATGGCTCGTTTTTCCTCCATTATTTGCGCGTGCATCGTAAGTCTTGCCGCGTTCTCTGCTGCGCAGGTGCAGACCGTCCGGCGCCATACAATGAACGGTCAGGCGCCAATCAACAGCCAGTTTCCCAATGCGAGCCAGCAAACGCAACCCAATGCAAGCCAGCAAATGCAACCCAACGGACAGCCGGCTCCGCCACAAGGTGTGCCTCGACCTATGAACCAGCCCCCGCAAAACGGGCCAAATGCGCAACAACCGCCAAAGGCGCAGCCGCCAATGGCCCAGCAGGCTGATCCGCCGCCGACCGCGCCGCCGTCACCGCCGGTGGTCACCTATCGTGACGGATTGTTAACTGTGCAGGCGCTCAATTCCACTCTGAGCAGCGTGATAGCGGCGATCAAAAGCAAAGCCGGGATCGAGTTTGAAGGCTGGGAGAACGTTCCTGACCGCGTCGCGCTTTCGCTTGGCCCCGCGCCCGCCGGAGAGGTTCTTTCTGCCATTTTTTCCGGGTCGAAATTTGACTTTATCGCCATCGGCCGGCCGGATAGTCCGAGCGTAGTGCAGCGTGTAATTCTTACCCCCAGGAAAGGACCCGGAACCACGGCTGTGGCGCAACAGCCTCCTCAACAAAGACAGGGCCAGGAAGCCGATGAGGAAGATACACCGGACGAGACGGTAAACGCAGGTGATCCTCAGGATACTCCGGTACAGCCGCCGCAGCCCCCACCGCAGGCACAAGCCCAGCCGGAACAGCAGCAGCCAAAAACGCCTGACCAGTTGTTGCAGGAACTCCAGGAAATGCAGAAGCAACAACAGCAGCAACAGGAGGGCGTGACCCCGAATCCGAACCAGGTTCCGCGCAAGCAGCCACCGCTGCTCTGAAGCCTCGAACGAAGTGAGAGGTCCTTACCCCGTTAATTCTTCGGGTCCACAGAGATGTGGGGTTAACGTCGGTTTGCGCGCAAAAATTGAGAATAGAAGTGGTCATGGCCTACCCATTCATAGGAGGCCTTCGCTACGCTCAGGATAGAAAACTAGTGGCTGGAAGCCGTAGTAGCGATCACGGCTGTGGCAGGAGCTTTTTCCAATTCCGGTTTATGCGCGAAAGCGTGCAGGATCGCGCTGATAACAGCGTAGCCGCAGGCAATACCAAAGGCGAGTGAAAACAGAATGGTAAAGAGCACGGTGGAGGAAGCTAGGATTGTTTTCATCGTCCAAATCTCTTAGATGGTCCTTTTCTGGGTCCCGGTTGGTTTCGCCGGCCGATCTACATTGTCTGCAATTTTGCTGCAAATTTCATGATTACCGGTGGTCTTGCACCCTTGGTGCCAAACATCCTGCCCTATGGTGCAAGTTATTGATCTCAAATGGGTAACTTCCCCCGCAGCCGGACGAAATTGACCAGCCTTCGTATCGCCATTTAACATACGGAGTAGAGCTGCGCACTGACCTCTCCAGACCTCGCTGTAAGGCTTTGTCCTTCTTGGACTGGGTTAGGTGCCGAGCTTTTGTCCCAGGGTTTATAGCTACATGGCCATCAGCAAGATCACCGTGCGCGGCGCCCGCCAGCACAACTTAAAAAACATCTCGGTGGAGATTCCGCGCAATACCCTCACCGTCATCACCGGCTTGAGCGGTTCGGGTAAATCCTCGCTCGCCTTTGACACCATCTACGCCGAAGGCCAGCGCCGTTACGTGGAAACCCTTTCCGCCTATGCGCGCCAGTTTCTCGATCAGATGGAGCGCCCGGATGTCGACTCAATTGAAGGTCTCAGCCCGGCGATCTCCATCGAACAAAAGACTACCTCGCGCAGTCCACGTTCCACTGTAGGGACAATCACTGAAATCTACGACTATTTACGCCTGCTCTACGCCTCCGTGGGCGTGCCTCATTGCCCGCGCTGCGGAAAGCCCATCAGCCGCCAATCCGCCGATCAAATTGTCCAGCGAGTGATGCAGCTTAAAGCAGATGAGCGCGTTATGGTATTGGCTCCTTTGGTTCGGGGGCGCAAAGGCGAATTCAAAGTCGAATTAGCCAAGCTGGCGCAGCACGGATTTGTAAAAGCTCGCATCGATGGCGAGCTTCGCCACCTGGACGAAGAGCTGGATGAAATCCAGCTCGATAAGCGCAAGAACCACACGATTGAAGTAGTCATCGATCGCCTGCTGGTCAAGCCGGGAATTGAAAAGCGGCTGGAACAGTCTGTCGCTACGGCGATGAAACTGGGCAACGGGCTGGTACAGGTTGCGGTTGTCGGAGGAGAAGAGAATCTGTACTCCGCCAGAATGGCCTGCCCGGACTGCGGCATCAACATTCCCGCGCTGGAGCCACGCTCGTTTTCCTTTAACAGCGTGTATGGCGCATGCCCGGAGTGCAACGGTCTGGGCAGCAAGTACGATTTTGATCCCGCCAAGATCATTGTTGACTGGTCCAAGCCGCTGCTGGATGGTGCACTTGGCCCTGGCTCCGGTTCCAGTTACTTGCAGCGCATGCTTGAGATCGTAGCCGCGTCGTTCAAGATCGATCTGTCGACGCCCTTTGAAGAGTTTCCGGCGAAGATCCAGAACCTCCTGCTCTATGGCCCCGAAGAAAAGGAGGCGCCCCGTCTCGGCTTTCGCGGCGTTCTGGGATTTTTGAAGCAGAATCTCGAAGAATCGACCTCAGAGAGTTATCGCGAATGGATGCTAGGCTACATGTCTGCGACCATCTGCCCTGTCTGCCGCGGAAAACGTCTCCGTCCGGAAAGCGTTGCTGTGAAGGTGAACGGCCTCTCTATCGCTGACTTTACCGCGCTGCCGGTTGCCCGCGCTGTGGAGGTTGCGGCGAAGGTCCAGCTCAATGGCCGTGAACAGATCATTGCCGGCCGCGTGCTGCATGAGATCAGCGAGCGCCTGCAGTTCCTGCATGCTGTGGGTCTTGGCTATATCTCACTCGATCGCTCGGCGGCGACGCTCTCGGGCGGTGAAGGACAGCGCATCCGCCTGGCCACGCAAATCGGCTCCAAGCTGCGCGGCGTGCTTTATGTACTGGACGAACCCTCGATCGGTCTGCATCACCGGGACAACAATCGTCTGTTGGAAGCTCTGGAATCACTGCGCAACCTCGGCAACACGGTCCTGGTGGTGGAGCATGATGAAGAGACGATTCGCCGCGCCGACTATGTTATCGACCTCGGCCCTGGAGCTGGCCTGCACGGCGGCGGGGTCGTCGCTTCCGGCACCCCGGCCGAAATCATGCAGGAACATGACTCCCTCACCGGCCAGTACATCTCCGGTGCAAAAAGCATTGCTACGCGCTTCGAGCCGCGCGCAACCAACGGCAAGGCGATTACCGTCCTCGGAGCCCGAGCCAACAATCTACGGAGCATTGATGTGGTCTTCCCGCTGGGCGTGATTACCGTCATTACCGGCGTTTCCGGATCCGGCAAATCCACGCTGGTGAACGATATCTTGTACAAGGCTCTGGCGCGGCAACTCTACCGTTCCCGGGAGGAGCCAGGCGCCCACAAGGCTATTTCCGGCGCGGAGCACATCGATAAGGTGATTCGCATCGATCAATCGCCCATAGGACGCACGCCGCGCTCGAATCCGGCAACTTATACAGGCGTCTTCACCAATATCCGCGATCTCTACGCTATGCTGCCGGAATCGCGTGAGCGTGGTTACAAGGCCGGGCGTTTCTCCTTCAACATCTCCGGTGGCCGTTGTGAGCATTGCCAGGGCGAAGGCGAGCGCCGGATCGAGATGAATTTCATGCCGGACGTTTACGTGCTGTGCGAGGTCTGCAGCGGCAAGCGCTACAACCATGAGACGCTCTCGGTGAAATTCAAAGACAAGTCCATTGCTGATCTGCTCGAAACCTCAGTTTCCGATGCGTTGCCGATTCTGGAGGACATTCCCCAGATCAAGCAAAAGCTGCAAACGCTGGAAGATGTTGGCCTTGGCTACATCAAGTTGGGGCAGTCTGCGGTGACGCTCTCAGGCGGCGAAGCCCAACGCATGAAGCTGGCCAAGGAGCTCTCCAAGCGCCAAACCGGGCGCACTCTCTACCTGCTCGATGAGCCGACCACCGGCCTGCACTTCGAGGACGTGAACAAGCTTTTGGAGGTGATTCACCGCCTCACCGATTTGGGGAACTCCGTGGTCATCATCGAACATAACCTCGATGTGATTCGCAATGCTGACTGGATTATTGACCTGGGACCAGAAGGCGGAGAAGAGGGAGGGCGTCTTGTGGCCCAGGGTACGCCAGAGCAGGTTTCGAAAATTAAGAAATCTTTCACCGGCCAGGCTTTGTCAGATTACCTCAGCAAGTCCGGTAAATGATTGAATGGCAAGGAGTTGTGTTCTCTTGTTCCAGATTCGTAAAAAGCCAGGATTTTTGTTGGAGAACCCAATTCAGCGATTAAAGTGCTCTCAACCTTCTCCTTATACCTGGGCACAATTGAGGGGTAGCGACTTTGGCTTCCAATGCTTCTTAGCTACCCCTTTAGTCTTTCTCCAGGAAACCTCCCGATAGTGTAAATTTCTCTTAGGGCCAGTCATCTTATAAACGTGCACTATATTGATCCTATCTCGCAGCCGGAATTCCCGTCCTCCTCTTTCACCCCTGCTTCCGAACCCCTTACCGACGGCGATCGTGCCGCCGTCGACATTGTGGATGTATTGCTGATCACGGTTATCGCATTCTTCGCGTTTTTCTTTTGCACAATGATCGGCTTCGGGATTTATTGGATCAATCACCAGGCTCTGCATCTTTCCACCGAGGCACTAAGCAAGGCGTTCTCCCGCGATACCCGCTATCTGGTGTTTCTGGAACTCGCGGCCTACATTGTTGTGATCGGCTTCATGGCGTTGCTGGCCTGGGGCAGGCACCAGCTTTCCTTACCGCAGGCAATCTCCTGGAATGCCCCGCCTTTGCGCTACGCCGGGTACGCGATGGCCGGCGGCCTTGCTCTGGCGTTATTTTCCGATATCGGGGACATGGTGCTGAGCCGGTGGATTCCCAAGTCGCTTCCCATCATGGAACTCTTCAAGGACCGCCCTTCCGCCCTGCTGCTGGCCAGCTTCGCTATTTTGATCGCGCCGCTGGTGGAAGAGCTGTTCTTTCGCGGATTTCTTTATCCCGCGCTGGCCCGGTTTGCCGGCGTGGTGCCCTCTATCCTTGTGACGGCAGCGCTTTTCACTTTGCTGCATGGCGCACAACTAAGCTTCTCCTGGGCGCCGCTGCTGCTGATTTTTTTCGTGGGCGTCACTCTCACGGCAGTGCGGGCACGCACACGTTCAGTCGCCCTATGCGTGATTGTTCATATGACCTATAACTTCATCCTGCTGGCTCAGACTTTTGTTGCGACTCATGGCTTCCGCCAGATGCAGGGTGTCTAAGGTTCATGGGCTTTGCCCTTCGCGGAAAACCTGTAAACTTAATTTCTAGTTATGAATTTGTCCGCGCGCGAACGACTCCTCGATCTGCTGGCGACGATCTCTTTTCGCCTGGGAGACTTCACTCTTTCTTCGGGCGCCAAGAGCGACTATTACATTGACTGTCGCACCACCACGCTCCACGCTCAGGGCGCAGCCCTTACCGGCCAAGTTTTTCTTGAGCTGATTCGGCAGCAGGGCTGGCACGCCGATGCCGTTGGCGGTCTGACTCTGGGCGCTGATCCCATTGTGGTGGCAACCTCGGTGAACAGTTCGCAGGCCGGTGTTCCCATCCACGGTTTTCTGGTTCGCAAAGCTGAAAAAGCGCATGGCATGGGCCAGCGGATTGAAGGCTTTCAGCAGAAGGGCTCACGCGTGGTGATTGTGGACGACGTATGCACCACCGGCAGCTCCACCATCCAGGCCATTGAGGCCGCGCGCGAATTTGGTTTTAACGTCTCCGGCGTCGCATGTCTGGTAGAGCGACTGGAGGCGAAAGGCCGTCCTGCGGTAGAACAGGCGGCGGCGCCGGCAAAGTTCATCGCCATCTTCACCTCGGATGATATCAAGGCGGCTCACCTGCGCCTGAAAAAGACTCCGCAGACATTTGCGTATTCCGGTGTTTGCGAGATCTGCGGTCGCCCCGCGGTAACCAACTCGCCGGGACTGAGATGCCCTGTGCATCAGCCGTAACTGGATTGCGAAGAGAGACCTAGTGTGCCAATGACTGCTGCGCGGGTACAGGCACATGCTCAACAATGCTGATGCCGAACCCTTCCAGGGCTGCCACACGCTTGGGATGATTGGTCAGCAGGCGGATCGAGCGGATATTCAGGTCAGAGAGGATTTGGGCACCTACGCCGATCTCGCGTTGCGTTTTTCGTTGATGCGCCGGAGCTGATTGGCGCGCCTCGCGATGGAACGCCAGCCGTTTCTCATCGTCAACGTGGAATCCCTTCGATGTCTGGTGCAAGTAAATCAGCGCCCCGGTGCCTTCGCGGGCGATCATCTCCAGAGACCGGTCCAGCACCTGCTGGCAATCGCACAGGGAGCCACCGAAAACGTCGCCGGCCAGGCAATGGGAATGCATGCGCACCAGCACCGGCCCTTCCGTGTGCTCCACATCGCCCTTGACCAGCGCGACGTGTGATTCGCCGTCCAGCTGGCTCTCAAAGGCGATCATGCGGAATTCGCCATGGCGGGTCGGCAGCATGGCTTCGCCCACCCGCGCCACATGGCTCTCATTCTGCATGCGATAGCGGATCAATTCGGCTACGGTCAGCATTTTCAAGCCGTGAAGCTTCGAGAATTCAGTCAGATCGGGCACCCGCGCCATGGTGCCGTCTTCATTCATGATCTCGCAGATTACCCCTGCGGGAACCAGCCCTGCCATGCGCGCCAGGTCTACGGAAGCTTCCGTTTGTCCGGCGCGGACCAGTACGCCGCCTTTGCGCGCCGCCAGAGGGAATACATGTCCTGGACGGACAAGATCGGCTGCGCGGCTTGAGGGATCGATAGCTACCTGGATTGTGCGTGCACGATCGTGAGCAGAAATGCCGGTGGTAACGCCGTCGCGAGCTTCTACGCTCTCGTAAAAAGCCGTGCCGTAGGGCGAGTTGTTCTCCCGCGTCATCGGGCCGATGCGCAGGTAGTCAAGGCGTTCCGGCGTCATGGCCAGGCAGATCAGCCCGCGGCCGAATTTCGCCATGAAGTTGATGGCTTCCGGCGTTACCTTTTCGGCGGCCATAGTGAGGTCGCCTTCGTTTTCGCGGTCTTCATCATCCACTACCACGATCATCCGCCCTGCGCGGATCTCTTCGATCGCGGTGGGGACATCGGTGAACGCCGTGCCAGGAGTCATAGGCTGGATTTTCTCTCGAAGATTGTAGCAAAATGGCCCCTGCCAGCGTCTATGATCCGATTCGAATAGTTCGCCGGGGAGGCGCTTTTCTTGCCCAACTGGCATACAATCTCCGTATGGCAAAGTCTTCGTCCCAGCCCTTTGAAGTCGGCTGTCCGTGCTGCAGCGCGGTACTGAAAGTTGATCCTGATACCAAGGCCGTCATTTCGCACGTAGCGCCGATCAAGCCCAAGACCTTCAGCGATTTTGACGCCGCTGCCAAGGCCATGCGGGAGCAGGAGGGCCGTAAGGAATCCATCTTCCGCCAGGCCGTCGACGCCGAAAAGAACAAAGCCGACTTGCTGGAAAAGAAGTTCCAGGAAGCGATCAAAAAGGCTAAAGAGAGCCCAGACGAGGGCCGGCCGCTGCGCGACTTCGATCTCGACTAGCGGCCTGCTTTGCCTGCCCAGCTCTTACTTCTCGGACATCGCGGCGCCCGACTCTATGCGCCGGAAAATACCATCGCCGCCTTTGATCTTGCGCTTGAGCATGGCGCCGACGGCTTTGAATTTGACGTTCGCAGCACCAGCAACAAACAGTCCATCATCACTCACGATCCCCGGCTGAACCGTATCGTGATCCGGCGACACACCTTCAAGCAGCTGCAGGAGACTTTCGCTTCACCCGCTCTCGCGCCGCCAAGCCTGGAAGACGTGCTGGACCGCTTTTCCCGCACGGCGTTCCTTAACATTGAAGTCAAGGTTCGCGGTATCGAGCCGCTCGTGGCCCGGGCCGTGAAGCGGGTTCGCCCGCGCCGCGGCTACTTCATCTCGTCATTCCTGCCGAGCGTGGTGCGCCGGCTGCATGCTATTGATTCATCTCTGGTCCTGGGCACACTGGCACAAACGCGCTGGCAACTCCGCCGCTGGCGATTATTGCCCGCCACCTACGTTGTGCCGCACTATCGATTGCTCTCACTGCGATTGGTCAAGAAACTCCATGCCGCCGGCAAGACCGTGGTGACTTGGACAGTGAATGATGCGCGGCGGATGCGCCGCTTCGCCCAGATGGGCGTGGATGGAATCATTTCCGACGACACCAGGCTGCTGGTCGAGACGCTAAAAGAAACCTAGCGGCGAGGCCGGCCACGCGCCGAGCCGCCTGCGTCAGGGCAGAAGATCTGACCAGCAAAGAGTTTGCTCAAGCGGTTTGGAGCGAAGCGACAATAAATAAAGATAAAAATCCCCTTCCGCCGGGCCGGGCAGAAGGGGTAATCACCTCAATCAAGCTGACTAAGCAGCAGGTTTTACCGCAGGCTCATTTGCAGTCTCAATGAACTGTTCATTTTCGGTCGAACCTTCCAGCGCCACGATCGAAGAATTGCCGTTGGCGATGGTCTGCGCGACCTCGTCGAAATACCCTGTTCCCACGAAGCGTTGATGGCGGATTGCCGTATAGCCGCGTTCAGCGCAGCGGAATTCCTTTTCCTGCAGCCGCGAATAGGCCGTCATGCCGTCCCGCGCGTAGCCGTGCGCCAGCTCAAACATGCTGTAATTCAGCGCGTGGAAGCCGGCCAGCGTGACGAACTGGAACTTGTATCCCATGGCCGCCAGCTCGGTCTGGAATTTTGCGATGCTCGCTTCATCCAACTTCTGTCTCCAATGGAACGATGGTGAGCAGTTGTATGCCAGCAGCTTGTTGGGGAACTTTTCGTGAATCGCCTCGGCAAAGCGCCGCGCTTCTTCGAGATTCGGTTCTGATGTCTCGCACCACACCATGTCGGCATACGGAGCATAGATCAGGCCGCGCGCAATGGCTGCGTCGATCCCGCCTTTGAAGCCGAGGAAACCTTCCGGTGTGCGCTCGCCGGTGAGGAACTCAACATCGCGAACATCGCTATCCGAGGTCAGCAGCTTGGCGCCATTGGCGTCCGTGCGGGCGATCAGAACCGTGGGCACGCCCATGATGTCCGCCGCCAGGCGCGCTGCAATCAGCTTCTGCACAAATTCCTGCGCCGGAACCAGCACCTTGCCGCCCATGTGGCCGCACTTTTTGGCTGAAGCCAGCTGGTCTTCGAAATGGACCGCCGCCGCGCCTGCTTCGATCATTGACTTCATCAGCTCGAAAGCGTTAAGTGATCCGCCAAAGCCCGCTTCGGCGTCGGCGACGATCGGCGCGAACCAGTAAATACCGTTTTTGCCCTCGGAGTGGTGCACCTGGTCAGCGCGCAGGAACGCATTGTTGATCTCACGCACGACATTGGGAACACTGTTGCTGGGGTACAGGCTCTGATCCGGATACATCTGCCCGGCGAGGTTCGCATCACCCGCCACTTGCCAGCCACTGAGATAAATGGCTTTCAGTCCGGCCTGAACCTGCTGCACTGCCTGGTTCCCGGTCAAGGCGCCCAGCGCTTTTACGTAGGGTTCGGTGTGAAGCAGGTCCCAAAAACGTTCTGCTCCCAGGCACGCCAGGGTATGCTCGATGCGTATGCTGCCCCGCAGCCGCACCACATCCTTGCCCGTATAGGTTCGTGTAACCCCATCCCAACGGGGATCCTGGATCCATGATTCTTCTAGTCGGTGTGCTTCCGTTTGTCGCACGATTCCTCCTGCCACGATTGCTGGTCGGTATTGCCCGCTCAAAAAAAGAGAGCGAATTAACTCGCCGAAGCCATTAGATGCCCCCCTAATCCTCCATGCAACCCTACTGGTCCGATTCGGACCACTTGGCCGAAAAGAATGCTATGATGGGCGGTGCCGTGGCGTCCTTCGAGCGCAATACCGCAAATAACGGCGAGATCCCGCCCCAGTTGCTGCGTGATCTGAAGCACAACCTGGTTATGCGCCAGGTTTCGAACGGTATATCCCTGCTTGACGCCCATATCCAGCTTTTTACCGCGCTCGATCCCCAGCAGCGGAATGGCGCCGCCTTTGTTGGGTGCGTGGCGCAATGGGTTGATATCGGCTACGCCGCGCCGGACCTGCTGGAGCAGCTCATCGCCCGCTTTCCGCGGGAGCAGCGTTCGCGGCTTGCGCTGGCCGACTATCTGCACTTGCGGATGGCGGAAGGCTTGCTGGCCTTGCTACGGGACCATCCTGACGAAGCCCTGCAGCATTTTGATCTGGTTCTTTCCATGCAGGACGAAGTCGAAGACAAGGAAGTGGTCGCGATCGCGCACTTCTGGAATGCTCGCTGCCACCGCAAAAAGGGCGAGTACGACGAAGCGCTGAAGCGGGCCGGAGTAGGGCGCGAACTGGCCCAATCCCTGGGCTTCCCCAAGATGGCGGCGGTCATGCGGGTGCTGGAAAGCTGGCTGCAGTTTCAGAAAGGGCAGTATCGCGACGCCGAACGTATTCTCAACCAGGCCGAAGCCGACCTGCGTTCCACGGATGACGACATCACGCTGGGCAACATCTATTCGGCCCATGGGCGCATGATCCGCCGCCAGGGACACTACCAGGAGGCGCTCAAGTTTTTCTCCCGCGCGATTGAACATTTCGAGCGGCGCAACCCGCAGCATCGCAACCTGGCGCGCACACTCACCAATATTGCTTACGTCCAGAGGCTGGTGGCGGTGCAGATCGGCCGGCACATCGATGCGGAAAGGGAACGCCGGCAAAACAGCAAGGGCGCCGCCGCCGAGCGCGGTCACAAACAAAGCCAGTTGCGCCAGCATGCGGAACTGCGCGCCAGCGCCTTCGCCAATCTTGATCAGGCGGAAAGAATCTACAGCCTGCATGAGCACCATCACGGCATCGGCAGCGTTATGGAAAATCGCGGGCTGCTGTATTTCGATATCGGCGATCTGGATAACGCCGGCGCTCACGCCGCTCGGGCGCACGAGTTGGGCAGGACGGCGAACGATTCGATCCTGATGGCGCGTGCCCGGCTTCTGCAGTGCGAGGTCGAGACGGGCAAACTGGACGAGGAGATTGAAGGCAGCACCAATGCCTGGGAGCACGCCCAGGCCGCACGCGACTATGCGCGCGAAGCGGTGGAAGCAGCCAAGCATACGCAGAATCAGCGCTTACTGGCGCGCGCGTACATCTGGCGCGGCCTCACCGCGTGCAATCCCGTGATTCGTGACATGGAGGACGCCAAGCGCTGCTGCGAACTCGCCAGCTCATTCCTGAAGGCCGTGGATTATGACGACCTCTGGGAAGAGCTGCAGATGTTGAGGCAGAAAGTGATGCCGCGGGGAAGCATCGATCCGTTATTGCGCGCCTGGTCGCAGGGCATTACCGGTGAAGAGACGTTCCAGGAGCTTACCGAGCAGTTTGCCGAAATTGTAATCCCCAAGGTCTGGGAAAAAGAAGATAAGAAAGTCGCTCGTGTTGCCAAGCGCCTTTCGGTTTCTCCCAAGAAGGTGCGCCGCATTCTGGCTCGGGCTGGGAAGCGGAAGAAGTGATAGATTTGCTATCCTCCTGACCATGGCCAAATATCTGATCACCGGCGTGGCCGGCTTCATTGGATCGAATATCGCCCATACGCTGATTGCCTGCGGCGACCAGGTTCGCGGAATCGACAATCTTTCTGACGGACGCATTGCCAACCTTACCGGCATTGTTGACCGCTTTGATTTCCGCGAGGCCGATATCACCGATGACCAGGCTATCCGATCTGCCTGCGACGGCGTGGACTTCATTCTGCATCAGGCTGCGCGCGGCTCAGTGCCGCGTTCGCTGGCCGATCCCGTGGGCTGCAATCATGCCAATGTAGTGGGAACCCTCAAGGTTCTGCAGGCTGCTCGTGAAGCTGGGGTGAAGCGTGTTGTCTTCGCCAGTTCGTCGTCGGTGTACGGCGATACGCCAACCCTGCCCAAGCGTGAGGACATGGTCTGCGCACCCATTTCTCCTTATGCGGTCTCAAAGTATGCGGGTGAACTATATGCACAAAACTTCGCGCGCCTGCTGGGACTGGAAACCGTGAGCCTGCGCTATTTCAATGTTTTTGGGCCGCGCCAGCATCCCACCTCGCAATATGCCGCGGTGATTCCTAAATTCATCCGCGCCATGCTGCGGGCCGAACAGCCGGTGATCTTTGGCGACGGCCAGACGAGCCGCGACTTTACCTTCGTGGACAATGTTGTGAACGCGAATCTTCTTGCCTGCCGGTCCCCGGCAGAAAAAGTTTCGGGTCGAGCCTTCAACGTCGCCACCGGCAAGAGTTTCACCCTCAACCAGCTGTTCTCTCTGCTGCAGGAGTTAACCGGCTATCGCGGTGCGGCGAAGCATGCAGAGGTTCGCGGCGGCGACATTCGGGATTCTCTTGCTGACAGCAGCCGCGCGCAGCAGGCCATGGGATACACGACTCTGGTCGACTTCAAGGAAGGGCTGCGGCGGACTGTGGATTGGTACCGGCAGGAACCTACTTCGGCCGAAGGCAAATCTGCCTAGCTTATCGCCTTCAGATTTATGCACATTCTCTCCGATAACCAACTGCGAGATCTCCTGGATCCGGACAAGACGATCCAGGCGATCCGCGCGGCCTTCGCGCGCGGCTTCTCGCGGGTTCGCATGCCGGTGCGTACATCGCTGGAACTTGATGGCGCCATGCTGCTGATCATGCCGTGCTATGACAATTTTCTCGGAGCTGCAGGCGTAAAGCTCGTGAGCGTAAGCCAGAAAGCGGGCGTGAAAGCCGTTTATGATTTGCTGGATCCGGCCACGGGTCTTGCGTTGGCGCGCATGGAGGCAAACTATCTTACGGAGCTTCGAACCGCTGCCACTTCCGCTGTAGCCACTGACCTGCTCGCCCGCGGTGACGCGGAAACCCTTGGCATCTTCGGCAGCGGCCGGCAGGCTGCCGCGCATTTCGCCGTCGTTCCACGCATCCGGAAATTCAAACGGTTTCTCGTTTGCGGCTCGGGCCGGTCAGACCTGGATTCATTTTGCCGGCATATAAAAGGGAACCACGGAATCGATATTGAAAAAGTAAGCGCAGAAATCTGCGTGCGCGAATCCGATGTGATCTGCACTTGTACAACAGCAACAGAACCTCTGTTCGATGGGCGCGGCCTAAAACCGGGAACGCACCTGAACCTGGTTGGGGCTTTTCAACCGCACACGCGGGAAGTCGATGAGGAAACGATTCGCCGGTCGCGCGTCGTGGTAGATACCTATGAAGGCGCGCTGGCTGAAGCGGGCGATCTGCTGATCCCGATGCGAACCAGAGCGATTGACCGGTCGCACATGATCGCCGACCTGCACGAAGTTGCGGGTGGCAAAAAAACCGTGCGCAATGGGCGACAGGACATCACCTTGTTTAGAGCGTTGGTTGTGCGCTGGAAGACCTGGTGAGTGCGGTGATTGCTTACGAAGAGGCTGCTTCACGGGGTACATTGTCAAGCACGCCAGAGCGAGCGAAGTCTGAATGAGCAAAGCTTTTGATTTCGCGGTCGTCGGCGCCGGCTCGTTTGGAGCCTGGACCGCGCATTTTCTCCGTCGAACCGGAGCGTCGGTGATTCTGCTGGACGCTTATGGCCCGGCCAATAGCCGTGCCAGCTCCGGCGGTGAGACCCGCGTCATTCGCATGGGCTATGGCCCGGATGCGTTGTACACCCGCTGGGCCATGCGCTCCCTGCCACACTGGCGCGAACTGAGCGCACGCACCGGCACCAAAACCTTTCATCGCACCGGCGTGCTCTGGCTGAGCAATGATGAGGATGCCTATCTTCGGAGACTGCATGAGGTTCTTCGAGATGCGGGTCTCGAACAAGAACGGCTTGAATCCGTCGAGATCGCGAAACGCTGGCCGCAGCTGCATTTTCCTGACGTAACCTGGGGTGTTCTGGAGCCGGAAAGCGGCCTGCTGATGGCGCGCAACTCGGTCCAGGCGCTGGTGGCAGAACTGATCAACCAGGGCCTCGAATATCGCACCGCCGCTGTGATCGCTCCGAACGCCAAGGGCAAACTGATGCAGCTCAATACCAGTGCTGGAGATTCTTTTGCTGCGGGCACATACGTTTTTGCCTGCGGGGCGTGGCTGCCGAAGATGTTTCCACAGCTGGTCGGTGATCGCATTTTTCCTACACGCCAGGAGGTGTTTTTTCTTGGGCCGCCGGCGGGAAACGGAGATTTCCGTCCGCCTCGCATGCCGGTGTGGCTGCATCACAGTCATGCGGATTTGGCCTACGCGCTGCCCGATATCGAGAGCCGCGGCTACAAGATCGCCTTTGATCGCCACGGCGCCGCTTTTGACCCCGATACCGATTCGCGCGTTACCCCGGCCGCCTCAATCGACCACCTGCGCGCGTATCTGAAGCAGCACATCCCTGCGCTTGCCCAGGCGCCCATCATCGAAACCAGGGTTTGCCAGTATGAAAATACATGGAACGGCGACTTCCTGATTGACCGTCATCCTGAGCTGGAAAATGTGTGGATCGCCGGTGGCGGATCAGGCCACGGCTTCAAACATGGCCCTGCCCTGGGAGAGTACCTGAGTTCGCGCATACTTCACGACGCAATGGCAGAGCCGCGATTTTCCCTTGTAACAAAGCAAACCATGCAGCAGCGCTTAATCTATTGATCGATTCTGCGTCCATTCCAGATCGCAACGCGAGATAGTCCATTGGAGCCCTCAAAAACCTGCGCACTTCTGCCAAGTCATGGCGGCAGAGATCCACCGCAGAAGAGTGACCGCCGTCACAGAAATCGGGTGGAATTCGATGAATACTGGACCTCTAGAGTTGGAATGCGAACAATGACGAAAAGTATCAAGCACGAAAAGCGCCGGCTCTTGCGGGTATTGCGCAACGAGGTTGCATTCCTGGACGCAGGAGGATACGGAAGCCCCTTCCGCAGCGAATGGCGGCCTACTTTGCTCCTGCGCGATTCACCGTCGTGCATCAACTATCGCGATACCGGCCGGCAAAACCCCTGCAGTGAATGCCCGCTGTTTGCTTTGGTCCCCTCGGGCCAGCAAGACCGGCATGTGCCGTGTCATCGTATTCCTCTCAACCGGCAAGGCGAAACCATCTCAGACTTATACCAAAAGGGCTCCCAACAATTGATGGATGACCGCTATCGGATTTGGCTCGAACACAAGATTCAAGACCTTACGACATCGTAGCGAGGAGGATTTTTATGCAAGCCCTGCAAACTGTAAATAAGATCGCATTCAAAAACATTCTTTTCCTGACAGATTTCAGCGAAGCTTCAGGGACCGCCAAGGCATATGCCGTAGGCCTGGCAAGGCATTTCAACGCGCAACTTTATCCGGCGCATGCCTGCGATCCCCTCATCCTTACGGAAACGGCCGGAACCAACATCATCCAGGAAGTGGAAGAAAACAGCCGCGCACAGTTGGAGGCTGTTGCAGCCCGAATCGGGCTCAAGAGCATTCCGCTTTTTGCGCGGGGATCGGTAACCGATACAGTTCCAAGATGGATTGCGGAGCATGGGATCGATTTGATCGTCATGGGAACTCACGGGCGGCGCGGGCTGCAGCACCTTCTGCTGGGTTCGACGGCCGAAGCGGTGATTCGCAGCGCTACCTGCCCTGTGCTGACGGTCGGACCCCACGTAAACACCCGGCCATACCGCGATTTCAACGTGGAAAGCATTCTGTTTCCGACTGATCTGGGAGAGCATGCGGAATTCGGCGCGCAGTACGCGCTATCGGTAGCGCAGGAGAGCTGCGCCGATCTTACCTTCATGCATGTGATCACGCCCGAGGAAGCATTCCAGCATGATCAGAGCGCTCTGGTGGAAAAGACCTACCAGAAACTGATCAAGATTGCTCCGCCTGACGCCAAAGAGTGGTGCAAGCCTGACTTTGTCGTGGAAGTCGGAAATCCAGTGAAGGAGCTGTTGGCCTTTGCCGAGACGGAGCGGCCGGACCTGATTCTTCTGGGGCTTCCGGCAGGGAAGAAGTTCAACGGCCACTTCCGCAGCAGCGTCACGTACAACATCATTGCCAACGCGCCGTGCCCCGTGCTCACAATGCGTGACATAACCAGCCACAATTGATTTCTCCGGAATTCATGATGCCTGCTTTTGCGGGGGAGAGCGCATCATGACTGGAGCCGGAGGCTCCAGGACCAACGAAAGCAGCGTCGAAAGGCGCTGCTTTCCTGCATTTCAGCGGAATTGCCTGATCCGGCAGGCGCTTGTTCGTTTACTTCGCAAGCCTTTTAGAATAGCTGGGCATGACCGCTCAGCCGGCCAAAATCCGCAGACTTGTTCGCGGCGCAGTTCACATCTGGCAGATCGATCTACTTTCAGCATGGGAGCGCATACAAGATTGCCACCAGTTCCTTGCCGACGATGAGGTTCAGCGGGCCGAGCGCTTCCATTTCGAGCGGGACCGGCGCAGGTTCGTCGCAGCTCACGCCGCTATGAGGAATATCCTCGCTCGGTATCTTGGCGTGCCTGCCAGGGAGCTCTTGTTTCATGTGGCAGAGAAGGGCAAGCCCCAGCTCGGTTCCAGGTTGAGCCGATCCGGGTTGCGATTCAATCTCTCGCATTCGCGCGATCGCGCTTTGCTGGCCGTGACACTCGATTCCGAAATCGGCGTGGATATTGAGTTCATCAACCCGGAAGCTGCAGGTGAAGAGATCGCCAACCGTTTTTTCTCTTCTCGCGAAGCAGGCGTCTTGCGCAGCTTGCGCCCCGAGGATCGAGTGCATGCGTTTTTCGATTGCTGGACGCGGAAGGAAGCTTATATCAAGGCCATCGGCAAGGGCTTGTCTGTTCAACTCGATAGTTTTGATGTTGCTTTCGGGCCGGGCGAATCGGCGCGTCTTTTAAGGGTGGAGGGGGCGCCGGAAGAGTTATCGCGCTGGAGCATGTACGCCGTTGCTGTGCCCCAGGGATACGCGGCAGCCGTGGTGGTGGGAGGAAAGCAACATCGACTAGAACAACACGAATTGGATTGGAACAGCTTTTGAGAGAAGGCTAAATGCTGAAGGCCTGACCGGCGCATGGACCGGGGCAGGGCATTGCTTAGGCCCAGAGCTTGAGTTACTGTAGCTCTGAATTGTAGTCCTCGCCGTAAGAGGCCGGTTGGCAACACCATTTCAGAGTGACTTCGAAATCGCGAACAAGCTGCCGTTTCTGTGGAAGTTTTAACGGAGCCCACATCCCGGCGGCCGTGTCGGTCGAAGGGATTGAAGGAGAAGTGTCGGCAACATGGACAAGGTTCTGGTGACCGGTTGCGCCGGTTTCATTGGTTTTCATCTCTCTAAAAAGTTGATCGAGCGTGGTGTCGGCGTGATGGGTCTCGACAATTTGAGCCCATTCTACGACGAGGGGCTGAAGGCTGGCCGGCTGGCAATCCTGCGCCCAATGCCGGGCTTTGTATTTACAAAAGGAGATATTACTGACCGGCCATTCATAGAAAGCTATTTTGAGAAGACGGAATTTGGACCGGTAATACACCTGGCGGCTCAGGCGGGTGTCAGGTATTCGCTCGAAAACCCCCACGTCTATGTCAATAGCAACGTAGTCGGTTTTGTGAATCTGATGGAAGCTGCCCGCTCGCGTAAGGTCCCTCACTTTGTTTATGCCTCTTCCAGTTCTGTCTATGGTGCGAACAGCAAGACACCGTTTTCTGAAAAAGACAATGTCGATTCTCCGGTGAGTCTCTATGCGGCGACAAAAAAGAGCAATGAGCTGATGGCGCATGTGTATGCGCATCTCTACCAAATGCCGGTTACCGGCCTGCGTTTTTTTACCGTGTATGGCCCGTGGGGCCGGCCGGACATGGCATTGTTCAAGTTTTGCAAAGCGATCCTCAGGGGTGAGCCGATTGACGTTTATAACCACGGCAAAATGCTACGCGACTTCACCTACGTCGATGATGTCGTCGAAGGAGTGATACGTGCTATGGAGAATCCGCCCAAAGCTGGATCGCGCGCGGCTCCTGCGAGAATCTTCAATATTGGGAATAGTCAGCCGGTCGAGCTTCTCAAGCTGATTCGCGTTGTGGAAGACAAGATCGGCAAAAAGGCAATTATTAATATGTTGCCGCTGCAGCCAGGTGATGTGCCCGCGACGTACGCAGACATAGACGAACTGTCTCATGCTGTGGGATATCGGCCAAACACACCGATTGAAGTTGGTGTAAGCCGTTTCGTGGACTGGTACAGGAAGAACTATCAGTGCTAGACCACTGACTTTCCCGTGTCCGAAGAAGAATACCCGGGAGAAAGACCGCCGCGGCAGGAGGGATACTGCCGGATCCTGTCGCTAACCTGTTTACTTTAGAGTCAGTAAAACTGGTGGCCAGGGACGGAATCGAACGACCAAGAAGCTCTGAAAACAGTTAAGTTATTGATTTTCCAAAGACCCAAAAACCCCAAAAACCTACGAGAGCCCGTTTGGCGGTACATCCAAGGTACGCGAGAAAACTAGCTACGCTCCCTCTACTCAACCGCGCTTGCCGAAAAGCATATCAGACGCGACCTCGAAGTCAATAGCTTCGCAAGGTATTCCTTCAATGCGCCACCGCCGCCGAATGTTAGCGAGGGGAAGGGAATTGTCATAAAACCCAAGGCCAGCATGAGAATTTCCCACCAAAGACACGGCTCATATGGCCTCGCCTCTGTAACATTGCGAAGCCTCACTATCGTCGTCTAATCTCCGGAGTACTTGGAGCGCATTTCCCACCGGATCCACAGAATCAAGATACTTGCGAGCGCGGTCTAAGAGATGGCGCTCCTGCTCACCAGCCGTACCTTTTTGCTTGATTTCTTCCTCCAGGGCTTTGAGGAATTCGCGCACAGTTCTCGCGTGTTGCCAGTCGAGGAAACATTGGTTCAGGCTTGCAATTTTACGGCGGCTCAGTTCCAGCCTTCCTGCGGCCTCCAATTCCCGGGCTCGCAGACTGTCCCAGCGTTGACGCCAGTTCCCCTGTTCCGCACGCTCGGTCTTCAGTTCCTTAGCGACTGCGACCAGGGATATCAAGAATTCACCTAAGCAGGCCTCGAGGCGCCGCTTGCCATCAGACCAGACGTGGCGAAGTCGTACTCCCTTGATTCCGTCAATGATTAGCTGCAGGCGGCCGGTCAAGTGGAAGTCCCATCTGGGCGGCCGCCAAAACCAGTCGTGTTTTTGACGAAAGATCTCTCCTCGGGTTGGTTGGTGGGGCGTGTACCGGACAATCTCGGCCAGTGAAAATCGCAAGGGTTCGCCCAGAACGCTCACCGTGACTTTCGTGTTACTTCCTTCTGGCCAACTTAATTTAAACGGCTCACTCTCAAATGCCACAAACAATGCATCCAGAATGCGGAGACCTCTCGACAATGTTTGCCTCGATACGCGAAAGTGATCCAAAAATGCCCTTTCCGACACCAAGATTCCGGCGTCATCGGTGCGTGGTTTATTCAAAAGACGCTGCGTCCTTGCTGTGAGAGAGTGGACGACTGGGCCTTTGGTCGCAATCGTAACTGGGGGAACAGAAACATTGGGCAGGCGGGCCAGTTTCTGCAGACGCAGCCTAGTGAAATCCGTACCCACGATCTCAATCAGGTGTGGCTGCCACGTCGTCGGATCAGGCAGTCTCTTCTTCTCAGGATTTCGCCCTGCTTTGAGAGAACTCCAGTATCCCTTGTATGGTATGGGAACCTCATGCTTCGCGCAGATGTTCTTCAATGAATTTATAGAGATTCTGAAATCCCGCGCGGCTAGATAAACTGGTATACTCCACACCTTGTGGTATAGCTCACTACGGGTCAGCTTTACTCTCAACTGTGGCATAGAGGTCCCTTTCTCCGAATTTCGTGCGGGCAAAATTCAGCATATAGAACTTGCTAGGCAAGATTCGTTGCGGAGAATGATCATGCGCGTGAACACGCAAGTCAAGCATCTTGAAAACAAGGCTGCAAGAGCAAAGTTGGGAGTCCAACGGCGCCCCTATTGGATTCGACTGAATCAGAGTACATGGCTGGGATATAAACAGGGAAAAGCTGGTGGCGTATGGATCGCACGCTCAGGATTTTCGAGGAGCGCTGGCCGGTTGCAGACCATTGTCCTTGGCTCTGCGGATGACATGTTTGAGGATGACGGCCTCAGCCACCTAAGCTATGAACAAGCGATAGCCCTGGCGCGCAAATGGAGTCAGGAAGCGCACGCTCAAAAGAAGAAGCGGCATCGAGCGCCATATACGGTTGCCGACGCGATGCGGGACTACATGCAATATTTCATTCGCACCGGCTTTCGCAGCACTAAGGGCACCCAAAGGACGATGGAATTTCACATACTTCCCGTAATGGGACACATTCCCGTCGCCGATTTGACGCGTGACCATGTGCGCCGATGGATTGAATCAATTCTTGAGCATAGAGGGAGGGTGCGTCATTACCGGGGTGGGCCTACGTTGTTTGAGCATGCACCTGTTACAGATGAAGAGATGCGCCGCCGGCGGCAAACCGCAAATCGACTGCTCCAGATACTCAAGGCCGCCTTAAACTTCGCCCTGCAAGAGGGTCATGTTGATTGCAGCGGCACCGCTTGGCGGGAAGTCCGCCCGTTCATTGCGGTCAGAGCTGGCCGGACAAGGTTCTTGTCCGATGAGGAACAGAGGATGTTTGTTGCTGCTTGCGAGGGCGATTTTCGAAATTTGGTCCTGGGTGCGTTGTACACAGGAGCACGTTATGGTGAACTCACCCGCTTGCGCGTCGACAATTTCACTGGAACTGCAGTTCATATTCCAGCCGCCATCGCGAAAAACAAGAAAGAAAGAATCGTTTATTTGGAGCCTGCCGGCGCGACATTCTTTGCCAGGCTAATTGGAGACCGATTGGCCAATGAGTTTCTCTTTACTAAGGGAGGGCACCAGTGGGACAAAAATGAGCAATGGTACGGCACACGACTGGCAACCGAAAAGGCGGAGCTCGCGAATTTTACCTTTTGTATCTTGCGACACACCGCAGCAGCCAACTGGATACGCGCAGGTGTTTCACTCAAGTACGTTGCTGAGCAACTGGGCCATAGCATAATCATTTGTGAACGGCACTATGCGCATGTTGCCCCGGATCATCGTCAGACGATCTTCAATGGCCTGCCGATTGCAAGTTTCAGCCCGATGGAGACATTTATCGATGTGATTGACCTCGAGAGAAGACAAACCTCTGAAGCTTCATAGAGGCTTACTCCCATGTGGGACAGACTAGCAACCAGTGTTGACGGCGCGCTTGCCTGTAATACCCGCGATTTTGCACCAGGAGCGTTGTCTTCAAATTAATCAAAGGTTCACCTTTCATCCTTGAATTGACTGAACTATCTTGCGTGTGGGCAAAGATATGATTCCGCCTTCCTTCAGTAGCTCGTGACGCAGATCGCCGAGGGTATTGTGGGTTGCTTTTGCTTCGAGCAAGAGGTAGGCGACCAAAGCCGCCCCAATGACGGTAGCCATAATTGCTAACGAGCTACCGATTGCGGAGTTCAACCACACCGCCGGAATGGTAAGGACCACTCCAATCGCCACGCCGAGTTCAAATTTCAATCTCGCGACAAGCTTGCGGAGATGACGGCGGCCAGAGGGTTCAACCTCGAACGGCTTCCGCAAGTAAGCCCACCACTCCTGACGGTGAGCGCCATGAGTTCGCCGGTTCCTGGCGCGGTCCAGCCATTGACTCTCAAGACGAGTTCCCAGATCGTCCACAATCGTGCCGACGAAAATCGAAAGGAGCATCAGAACGAATGCTGTCTCCGTGTGATTTCGGGAGACGAGGGAGCGAAACGGGGGTTGGGTCATCAGAAGGATATACCAGCCGGAAATGCCGGATAGGCCCGGCATACATAGACCCACAAGCGGGTAAAAGACCGCTGTGCTAAAGGCGGAAAAGAGTTCTTTCATTTGTGACCTACTTGGTATCGCCGACGAGTGGCGATGAGCGAATTTGCTTTTATTTCGCCTTTATCTTATGCCATTCGGCCCTTGTTGAGAAGGCCCAAGATGTTGCGTGGCCCATCCTGCAAGGGCCAATTCTGTGGGGGGGATTTATGTATTCGAGATATCATCGCAGGTGATGAGGAGGCTGTCATGAGAATCTGCAGAGGCGTAATGGGCGAGGGATAAGCCCGCCCGTCTATCAATCCCACTCGCCGAATCGTCTCATCACAACAGTTACCAGAGCGAGTACAATCGCGGTATGTATGTTCGGTGCGCACTAGCTGTTATCCTCAGCGCAGGAATGCTTGGCCAATCTGCGGCGCCGGCATGTCCGGCTGAGCGCCCCGTGGACGACATCATCGCCGAGATCCACAAGCAGCAATCGAAGAAGAAGCACCACGTTTCGAGCCCATTGCCGAATGACATTTGCATTTTTGCGTGGTGCCGCAGCCGGTCACAACAACAGACACCGCCGACCCCTCCCAAAGCAGCGCCGCCAGCGAACAGCTCGAGCGGCAACCAGAGCCCGAGTTCGAGCAAACCCCAGGCGGATTCGTGTGATGAAGCAATGGAGAAGGCGCTTCAAGCCGCTCACGACGTGGAAGTGGGCGATGAATACTTTGAAGAAAAGAACTACAACGCTGCATTGGAGCGTTACCAGGGTGCGGGTGAAGAAAAACCGGGAGATCCTGCCATTCATGTACGCCTGGGGCGAGCGTTGGAGAAACTGGACCAGATACCGCAAGCGATCGAGCAGTACCAGGCAGCGCAACAGATGGCAGAGTCCGGGAAGTGGCTGGACGAAGCCAAGGCGGCGGTAGGTCGACTGCAACAGCATTGATCCGTTGCTCGTGTAGTTCGCCCGTTAACAACAATAATGCCGGCGGCTCGCCGCTTCGTCGTAAAAACTTACTTCTCTCCGTGTTGGATTGCTTTCACCCTGTACGGGGCGCGACGATCAGTCACCCGCACGAGCGTGCCCTGACTCGTTGGCGAGAGGATCAAGTATTCGGCCTGGAACCAGGTATTGCGCTTTCCATTAGCCGAAGCGAAAACTGCAATCTGCTCGACGCCGTCGCCTGTGAAGTCGCCTCGCGCCCGGAAGGTGAGAAAGTAGGCGGTATCCTTATCCTCGGCGTTCAACGAATCGACGTCGAATCTGGTGACATTTAAGTCCGGATCGAACTGTTTCCAACTCTCTCCGCGTTTCTCCGCTTGTTCGGCGGCATCGGTGAGCTCTCGCGCACCTCGAACCAGCATCGGAGGCAACTGGGTCAAAGAATCCTTGGTCAAGCGGTAAGAACCGCTCGCTGCGGGGGCTCGTGCGTGCTGAAGGTCGCGCAGCACGCAACAATCATGCACGAACATTGCCGACATCTGGTTGTCGCGATTCGTGGCCGGATAAAACCCGGCGCTTACCGCACCCAAGTACTCCTCACAATTGCCGACTTTGCGAGATTCTTGGCCCTTCGCCAATGCCAAGGGCCCTGATGCTTCGGGCTCGCGCAGACGCTTCGGTATCTCGTCCGTGCTCCGCAGGTTAAGCATTGGCGACCAGGTAACTTTTGGTTCTGCCTGAGTTCCAGCAGGCAGCGCCGAAAGCCAGACCATCGCCGCCACACTAATTCCAAACAGGAACGTCTTCATCGATTTTGAATCGAGCCGCATCGCTTCCACCCCAACAGGCGAACAACGTGCCTGTCGGGATTCCGAGCTATTGTCCGTGCTCTGGTGCATGAGTTGGAATTGTCTCCTTCTCTCAGCCCGCATGCAAGCTGTCTGTAGGCCGACTGAAAGCAATACCCAAGGGAAGACACTTGGCGAAAAATCGCGATCGCATTCACAACGCGCGTAATGAATGTAATAGCCTGTTCTCAAAGGTTATGCTATTGCGCATGGCGGTGTCCGTTGAAGCTCAACCTCTGATTGCGGTACACGACGTTCGGGCGAGTAGCCGTTGGTACGGGACGTTATTGGCGGCAGACTCGCTGCCTGAGCATAAACACCGGGATTTATATGACCGGGTGTTCTCGTCGGGCCGCTTGATTCTTCAGCTCCACGCCTGGGACGAACAGCACCATCCCAACCTTATCAACGCGAACGCTGCGCTCCCCGGGCATGGAGTATTGCTCTGGTTCCAGGTTGACGATTTTGACTCGACGGTGAATAGAGCGCGAGAACTAAGGGCTGAGGTGATTCTAGAGCCTCACGTCAACCCCGCACCCCAACACAGAGAAATGTGGCTCCGCGATCCTGACGGTTATGTGGTTGTAATCGCCAGCCCGGATGGCGAGTTGAGTTTGTAAGGTGGCTTGCTCCCCTGAGCGGGGGATAATCGCCATTTCACTCACGACAGGATTGTGAGGGTAAACGCCGACGGGTAGACCCGCGAAGGTTGCAATCAAATTGATTGCAAACAACGCCACCGTTGGTTAGTCAGCGGTGCCATCCGGTTTTTGGAATAAAGCCACGGCGTTCCACCAGGGATAGGGCAATCCAGCCAGGCGGTTGATCACCAGAGCTTGCGCAACCAGAAGGAAGACCGCCACTTCAATAATCACGAGTTCCGGCGGTTTCGAAATAATGCCGAGCGAAACAATGAGAGTTGTGGCGCCAGCAGGAGGATGGCTTACATCGAGGAGAACCATCAAAGCTCCGGTGGAAGAAAGCGAAAGGGCTGCGGCCAAAATTCTTGGCCAAAAAATGCCCTGGTGGACTCCAAACGGCACAGCTCCGGCACCTGTGAGAGCAAATGCAGCATATCCGCAGGCAAGCGCGATAGCGTGACCGAGGACGATATTGCGCGGACTTGAAGTTTTGCCCAGTGGAGAGAAGAACAGGAGATATGCAGTGGGGCCGAGCGAGGGAAACACGAATGGGTTACGGGTCACAAGCGCCAGCAGCGCCAGCACCGCAATCGTGATGAAGCTGTTCACAAATACATAGGCTGATCGGACGAGCCTTTCGGGAAAGTGCTGTAACAACCAATTGAGCCGGAGATACCGGAGCAAGGAACGGATGTAATCCGTCCATGCGTACTCCGGAGCAGTTGAATCTACACTTCGCATCAGATATTTGCACAACAAGCCGGAGTATTCGTCGTCTTGGTTTGTGCCGTCTTCCCCTTTGCCGAGAGTTTTTCGATTCAACGATACTTATTGTGGATTGAATATGAATCGATGGCAGTGACTTAAGTCACAGGCGTTGCGGATGCCGCAACCGCGGCTGCTTTCTCCCTACGCCGATCCTGCCATGCCGCCTCCCTGGCAATTAGCGCGCTCCGCGCAGAGATATCGAGCACTCGAGTTACGGGGGGGTTAGCACGCGTGTGCCGTTGTTGTCGCAAGCCGTCTCCATGATACTCAGGAGGTCCAAAACCGCCGAAATTCAGTCTGCACGGTGGCTGCCTCGGTCCCGAAATCAATTGGTGTTGGTGATTGGTGAGTGGAACGAGGGCGTAGATGACTGGAAACAACGCGAGAACGCACGACAACTGGATCAAAATCCTGCTGTTCTCGCTCGCACTGTTGCTGCTGACGGCCATCCCGGCGCACGCTGCGGACACTTGCCCGTCGGCGCAGAACAACGGCGTGATCGATGGCTTCGTCAACCCTGTTCCTCCTGCCCAGATCAACATCCAAGGCAATTGCACGATTCGAAACTTCCCCGCGTCCAACCCGCTGACTTCCAACATCAGCTTTTTTGGCAACAACGCCACCAGCTTTCTGGTCATCTTCGACAACGTCGATTTCATCGGCAACATCTCCTGCGATAAGCCGCAGGGAAATGCGATCTGGTTCGTCAACGGCTCCACGACAACCGTCCGACCCAACTGTCAGAATCTCTTCATTCCCGTTGAGAAGATCGACAAACAAAATCCGGCGGGCCAGACCACGGCCACCATCGGCGTTCCCTTCACCTACAAGCTGACGGTCCCGGTCCTGTTCGATCCATTAAACGGCATTGTGGTCAACAACCAGGGGTCGCCGAACGATCTGCACGACATCACGATCACGGACGACCTCAACGCGACAGGGGCGGATCTGAGCTATGTGAGCCACACCGTTACCTGGGTGAGTAACGGCACCCCGGTTCCGCATACGTTTTCCAATGTCGGCAACGTGCTCACTTTCAGCGGCTTTCCCATCGTCCCGGCCAAGCAGCAGTTCGTCATCAATATCACGGTGGTGCTCAACGACACGCCGACGAACGTGCCGGGGAAGCAGTTTTTCAACACCGCCAATTGGCAGTTCGGCCGACTTATCAACGGAACGTTTTTCACACCCCTGCCGGGTGAGAAAGGCGTGGCGCCGCCCATGACCATCGCTGCGCCCAATCTCGTGTTGACGAAGTCGGGACCGGCGACGATGGCCCTGGGGCAGCCGGGGCAGTTCGGCCTCGATATCCTGAACAACGGGACGAGTGATGCGTGGAGCGTCACGATCCTGGATCAGCTCCCCAAAAGCGGCCCCACCGGCGGCATGTGCTCCTCGGCACCGCAGATACTCAGCGCGCAGGTTTTCCAGAACGGCGCTCCGGTTGCGGGCAAGGGGCCTCTGGCTCCGGGCACCGACTTTACCAGCAACTTTGACAGCACCACCTGTCAGCTCACGCTGACCATGCTCACCGCTGCGGCCGCGATTGGAGCGAATCAGGACCTGATCATTACCTACCGGACCCAGCTTGACGCCAACAGCCAAGTGGGCACCCAGCTCACGAACGTAGCCGGGGCCATCCAGTGGTTCGATGGCGACCCCAGCGTCTCCACTCGCAAAGCATCTACACGCACGTTGACGGACGGCACGCCGGGCGTCCTCGATTTCCAGGATGCCCACACGGTCACGGTGGTGGTCAACCCGCTTACCATCACAAAACAAGTCAGCGTCGTGGGCGGCGGTCCCGCGCTGCCGGGCGGGCAGCTCGATTACCTGGTGCATGTGACCAATGTCTCGACGAGCGCGGTCACTCCAGTCGTAATCACAGACGACCTGAGCACAGCCGGGCCCGGGCGGCTCACGTTCGTCAACCCAGCAGCAACGATGAACGGCTCCACGAATGGTGTCACTATTGCGGGCTCGGTGCTGACCGCGAACTACTCCGCTGTGAATCCGACAACGCCGTTGCAGCCCGGACAAACGATCGACGTCCGCTTCCGGGCGCAGATTGCCGCGGGACTTCCCGCCGGCACCACGCTTACGAACACCGCGGTCGTGACATGGAACACCCCACCAGAAACCGCAAGCGCCAGCGTCTCGATCGATATCGGAGGAGTCCCCGGTGTCGGCACTTTGAACGGCACCGCATGGCTCGACGCCAACTTCAATAAGGTACCGGACCTTGGCGAGCCGCGTCTGCAGGGCTGGACGGTCGCGCTGTTTCGTAATGGGGTCCAGTTGCAGTCGGTTCTCACCGATGTCAACGGCGTTTATCGCTTTAGTAATGTACCGCCGACCGACGGGACTCCAGAGCGGTACGAGGTGCGGTTCACCGCGCCCGGCGCGGGGCCGAATACCGCCAAGCTCGGCAAAGCCGACTCAGCATTTACCAACAGTCTGCAGCGGATAACCGACATCGCCGTGCCCTCTGGCAGTAACATCCTGAATTTGAATCTGCCGATCGGACCGAATGGCGTTATCTATAACTCGTTGACGCGCGCTCCGATTTCGGGCATGACAGTGTTCATGCTGAACGCCGGGGGCCGCTCACCATTGCCGGCGGCTTGCTTCGACGACCAGGCTCAACAGGGCCAGATTACCCAGGCAGGCGGCTATTACCGTTTCGACCTCAACTTCACAGATCCTGCCTGCTCCAGCGGCAGCAACTTTGTCATCAAGGTGGTCGCGCCATCGTCGACCTTTGTAGCCGGAGAGTCGCTGGTTATCCCCCCGGCTTCTGACGCGTCGACCGCGGCGTTTTCTGTGCCTACCTGCCCGGGTGGTCTGCAGGATGCTCTTCCGGCGGTCCCCTACTGCGAAGCACAGGGATCGGAGTTCGCGCCGCCATCATCCGTGGCCCCGCGCAGCACTGGGACTGCGTACTATCTGAATCTCACCCTGGATGGCACCTCGGTGCCCGGCTCAAACCAGATCTACAACAACCACATTCCAGTCGACCCCCAGATCGCGGGATCATTCTCGATTACTAAGACGACGCCGTTACTAAACGTCACGCGCGGGCAGCTCGTGCCGTACACCATCACGATCGGCAATGTGCTCGGCGCATCGATGCAAGGTGTGCAGATTGTGGATCGCTATCCGGCGGGCTTCCGCTACGTCACAGGATCGGCGCGCCTGGATGGTGTGCCCACCGAGCCCACGGCGACCGCCGGCCAGCTCGTGTGGAATGGTCTCAACTTCGGCAGCTCCGATCATCGCACGATCATGCTGTTGCTCGTAGTCGGCGCCGGTGTTAACGACGGCGAGTTCACCAACCGCGCGCAGGTCTTCCAAGGCGTGACGGGCCAGCCCCTGTCCGGTGAGGCGACCGCAACGGTTCGTGTCGTCCCGGATCAGACGTTCGACTGCACCGACGTTTTGGGCAAGGTTTTCGATGACGTGAATCGAAACGGCCGGCAGGATCCGGGCGAAAAAGGCCTGCCCGGAGTAAGGCTGGTGACGGCACAAGGCCTGACGGCGATCACGGATCAGTACGGGCGATTCCACATTACCTGTGCGATTGTGCCGAACGAGATCCGCGGCAGCAATTTCGTGCTCAAGCTCGACGACAGGACCCTTCCGAGCGGCTTCCGACTATCCACTGACCAGCTGCAGATCAAACATGCCACGGCCGGCAAGGCCCTGAAATTTGATTTCGGCGCCTCAATTTACCGCGTGGTAGCTATCGACCTGTCGGATGCGGTGTTCGAGCCGGGTTCGACAGAAATCCGCATCCAGTGGAGGCCGCGCGTCGACGTGCTCCTCGGCGAACTGCGCAAAGCGCCGTCGGTGTTGCGCCTGTCCTACGTCGCCGATACCGAGGATGCGGCACTGGTCGAACGGCGCATGCAAGCGGTCAAGCGGCAATTGACCGAAGCCTGGGATACGGAAAAAGACAGCTATGTGCTGACCATTGAGCCTGAGGTCTTCTGGCGGCGCGGCGCCCCGCCCCAGAAGTCCGACATGCGTGTGCCGGAGAGTAGGTGAACTGTATTGAGCAACCAAAACTATTTACCGCAAATGAAAAATCGCCATTACACTCACAGACCGGATAGTGAGTGTAAACGCCTGTTTTCAACAACTGACGTTGGGTACTTCCGGTTTGCCCTTCGGCCGCTCGAAGCTTCAAGGATACAAGCGTCTCACTCCGCCCGCAGCGCAATAATGGGATCGATGCGTGTCGCCCGCAGCGCCGGGAAATAACTTGCGAACAGCGCTAGAGCTGCGATCAGCAGCGTCACACCACAAAAGACAATGGCATCCAGGCTACTGATGTCGAACAGCATGGCACGTAGCCAGCGTCCCAACGCGAGCGATATGCCCAAGCCAACGACAATACTTAGCGCAACCAAACCGCCGGCGTGGCGCAGGATCAGAGACAGCACCTGACGACGTTGCGCGCCCAAGGCAACGCGAATTCCAATTTCGCGCGTTCGTTGCTCTACCCAGTACGAAAGCACGCCATAAATGCCGATGCCCGCCAGAAGGGTCGCCAGGGCGGCAAACACGCCCAGCAGGGCCATGGTGAGGCGGCGCGCGGCCAGCGAATCGGCAAGATAATCCTGCATCGTTTGAACGTTGGAGATCGCTTGGTCAACATCAGCGAGCGCCACGGCATGGCGTATGTCGCTTACCAGCGATTCGGGTTCGACGGAGGTACGGATCACCAGATCGCGGCGCGTCATCGGAATGGGAACGCTCGGCTGTGCCATTGGCATATAGACAGCAGGCACGGCACGTGCGTCCTGCCCGTACTGTCTGACAGTGGCGATTACACCTACAACTGTTCGCCAGGGCGTGTGCGCAAGAAACATGTCGTTCGGGTTGCTGGGGATGTCGAGCCGGATTTTTTGGCCGATGGGATCCCGCCCCGGCCAGATGGTGTGCGCAAAAGTGTCGTTGACCATAGCGACGGGCGGCGCTTTTGCGTTGTCAGCCGCCGTGAACTCGCGGCCTTCTAGCATGGGAATCTTCATGGTGCGGGCGTAATCGGTAGCAAGATAGCCCACCTCGGTGTTGCGCGACGTGCCGGGCGTGTCGCCCTCAAGCTGGTAGTCTGTATCGTACTCATTAAAGCTGAGCGGCAGTGGCGTCACCGCAGATGCCGAGGTCACCCCGGGAACAGCGCGGATCTGACGCATGGCTTCATCGAAGAACGCCTCAGCCTTCGCGACGTCGTTATAGCGCTCGTTGGGCATGACCATGATGGCGGTGAGCACATTGCGGGGATTAAAGCCGGGGCTGACGTTGAGTACGCGAACGAAGCTGCGGACCAGCAGGCCCGCGCCGGCGAGGAGAGCGAGCGACATGGCCAGCTCTGCAACCACTAGTGAGTCACGCAGCCGTTGCGCACCTGAGGCGTGTGATGTGCGGCCGGGCTGCTGCAGATCCCTGCTGAACGAGGATGATGAGGCGTGTAGCGCCGGCGCGATACCAAAGACAATGCCTGTCACCACAGAGACAGCGACCGCGAAGGCGAGCACACGAACGTCAATTTCAACTCGGGCTAGCGGCGAGACCGCATTGGCAAGACTCGCCGAGACCATGTGCTTGCCCCAGAGTGCCAGCAGCAATCCGGCGGCGCCTCCACCCATGGCGAGGAGCAGGCTCTCCGTAAGCAACTGGCGCAACAAACGGGTGCGTGACGCGCCGAGCGCAGCCCGGATAGCAATTTCTTTCGTGCGCACGGCCGCTCGTGCCAGCAGCAGGTTGGCCACATTCCCGCAGGCGATCAGCAGCAGGCAGGCAACGGCAGCCATCAGCAGCAACAATGCGGGGCGAGACTGTCCCACGATCAGGCGGTCGCGGAGAGGCACAAGCTCGACGCCATTGTCGCGGTTGGAATCAGGATACTGCTGCTGCAAGCGTGCGGCAATGTTCCCCAAATCGGCCTGCGCCTGCGTGCGCGTGACTCCCGGCTTCAGCAGTCCGACCACATATATGCCTGCGCGGGCGATCCGCCGGCTAAAGAATGGCTCGTGGGCTTGGAGGCCAAGCGGAACGTACACCGCGGAAACCTGTTCGGCATTGCTCCATTGCGGCGGCAGCACGCCGATGATGGTGTATCGTTTCTGGCTGAGCGTGATGGCGCGACCGATGATGTCGGGATTGGAAGCAAACTGGCGATGCCAGAACCCATTGCTGATGATCACCGTCAGAGCCGCCCCGGGTTGATCGTCTTCGGTCCTGAAGTTGCGACCCAGGATCGGAGCAACTCCGAGAACGCCAAAATATTCGTGCGTCACATTTACGCCTTCAAGCTGCTGCGGCAGTCCGTCGCCGCTCATCACAAAGGTCTGCCACTGCCGCGCCGCCATGGCGGCAAAGCTGTGGTTCTGTTCCTGCCAGTCGCGGAAGTTCGGGATGGAGGCGGAGATGACGCCCTGGTCTTTGGCCGTCTCGCTGATCCACAGTACCCTTTCAGCATTGGGATAAGGGAGTGACCGGAGCAGTACGGAGTCAATCACGGCAAACATCAGGGTGGTCGCACCAATGCCAACCGCTAATGTGAGCGCACCGGAAATCGCGAAGACGCGCGACTTCATCAACATCCGCCAGCCATAACGAACATCCTGCAGAAGGCCATTCATAGACACCTCATCATACAGTCAGACGTGGGATGGAAAACGAAGTTAGCCGAACCATGATCGTGAGACGAAATGAATGCCTTTTTTGGGGGTTTGCCTTATCGGTTGTCGTGCGAGCGATCCACTGGTACTGGTTTGTCGGCAATCCGGAAACAAATCTGATTGTTGGCGTAACATCGCCATTTCACTCGCAATCGGATAGTGAGTGTAATCGCCTGGTTACGACAGTAATCTGGAAAGGGCTTGCTGCGGACGTAAGATTCACCAATGGAACGTAGAAAATCGCGAGTGGCGGGATGTGTTGCAGCTCTGCTTTTGTTTTCGTTTATTGCAACCGCGACCTCCTCGGACAGGGCACCGGCGTCGGTGTGTACGGACTATCCTTCAAACGAAGAAGTTTTCATCGGCACTCTCATCTCATTCGCTCCGTCGCCGATTTTGAGTCCGATGAGATTTGAATCACTCGAACCCCTTACGGGCGACAACGTCGAGGGCATCTATAGCATTACAGCTTTGCTAGAGTCTGGGTCGCATTGCAGCATCGACGGTCCTCCGGTTGTTGGTGAACGGTACCTCGTCGTGGCCAGTCGACTCAACACCCCGGCTGTTAGCTACGGCTGCGTCGATCTAAAGCGAGAGGCCGACGCGGCAGCAGATATTGAGTACTTTCGCCGCGTTAGGTCGGGAGCAGCACTAACTGAGGTTTCGGGCGAGGCGCGTGTCACCGGGGGACCTCCGGTCAAAGGCGCAAAGGTCCAGTTGGTCGGCATAGCAGGGTCGACTCAACTCATCAGTAACGCAAAAGGACGCTTTCATTCGGTGCTTAAACCCGGAACATACGAAGTCACAGCTGAATTCCCGGCTGGTTATCAATACGAAAGCTGTGGTTGGTCGAGCATCACGGTGGTGGAACATAGGTGCGCTCGGCTGGTAGTGTGCGCCGAACTCAAGACCTCCACTTTGGCGCCAGCGTCGAAATGATTGGCGTAACATCGCCATTACACTCACAGCCGAAATAGCTCATAAGCCCAAGGCCTTCACTTGCTCCTCGGTTTCGTAACCGAGCCAGTGAGCAACCTCATGCCACACCACCCGTTTCACTTCGGCCGGCAAGTCTCCTCTTGAAGACCGCAGAATGGGGCCGCGAAAAACAAATATCAAGTCGGGGGCATAGTTGATCTGGGCGAATGACCGTTTCGTCCTAACTGTACCGCTGTACAATCCCAACAACTCAGTTCCGCGGGGCCATTTCTCTCTGCTCGATATGTCCTTCAGTACGTGCGGTGGGGGCTCGTCAACCACTTGAATGCCGGGGAAATCCGGCAAGCTCCTGATCTTTCGGGGCAGGGTGCGGTATGCCCACTCCACAATCTCCTCAAAGCTTTTTGGGTTTGTAGTGTCGGCCATGAAGGCAACTTTACCACCAGGACAAGCGGCGAGAAGCGGTTTCATTCCTGATGCAAAGCAACCATGGGATCCACACTCATCGCGCGGCGTGCGGGGATGTAACAGGCAGACAGCGCGACTACAGTGAGGAGAACGGTGACACAAGAATAGGTCAGCGGGTCCGCAGAACTGACCCCGGCGAAAAGGCCGGCTGCCAGGCGGGCCACACTGAACGCAGCTGCAAGTCCGAGCAGTGTTCCCAATGCCACAATCCTGGCTCCTTGTCGCAGAATCATGCGCAGGATGTCGCCGCGTTGGGCGCCGAGTGCGACGCGCACTCCGATCTCCTGCGTCCGCTGGCTTACGGAATAGGAGATCACGCCATAAACACCGACCACGGCAAGGATCAACCCTAAGCCTCCGAGTATGGCGGCGGCCGCAGCGCCAAAGCGAAAGGCCAGAAAGCCCTGAAGATTGTTCAGCGAGTCCGTCATCGTGGCAATACCGTATACGGGCATAGCGGGATGGAGATCGTGGACAATCGCCTCAACCGCGCGAACGGTGGCATCGGCGCCAAGACTGCTGCGGATCTGCAAAGTCTCCTCCGATGACAGACTGTAATTTTGAGCCAGCGGCAGATAAAAATAGGGATCGATGGGACCGGTGAGGAGCTGAAAGCGGCTGTTCCTGGTGACCCCGACGATTTCGTACGTCGGATTAGTAATTCCACTCACCTTGGCAAAGCGTTTGCCGATAGGATCCTGGCCGGGCCAGAAGCGCTGAGCGAAGGCCTCGTTCACAATAGCGACGTAAGGAGAGCCGTTCAGGTCCCGGTCAGTGAAGGCGCGCCCTCGAACGAGTGGTATTCGCATGGTGGCGAAGTATCCCGGCGACGCGACGCTGTAAGAAACCAGGGGCGGCCCCTGCCCCGGCGGATTCTGGTACCCGGAAACTTTAAGGTAGTCATTGTTGTTGTAGTAGGCCATGGGCACCGAGGAAATGAGCGCGGCGGAGTCAACGCCCGGCAGCACTTGCGCGCGGCGGAGCAAATCGTTGTAATAAGCCAGACCCTGGGCTCCGTTGTAGCCAATTTTTGCCGGGTCCATGCTCATGTTGACAACATTTTCCGGATCAAAACCCAGGTCGGTCTGCTGGACGCGGTTAAGCCCTCGGATGAAAAGCCCAGCCATAACCAACAGCATGAGAGCGCCAGCCAGTTCAAGCACTACAAAAGCCGTGCGCAGGCGGTGTTTTCCTGCCATCACGCTGCGGCCCGATTCGCGGAGAGCAATGCTGATTCGTCCGGCGGAAGCTCGCAGAGCAGGCCAAAGCCCGACGGAAATGCCGGTGATCAATACTGCGGCAAAAGCGTAGAGGAAAACGTGCCAGTTGAAGCCGAACTCGAGGCGGAGAGGAAGGTCCGTGTGCAAATTGATCGAGCCGGACGCGCTGCTGGCCCACAAACCCAACAATAGTCCTGCCACGCCTCCAAGAAACGCGAGTACCATGCTTTCGGTCAACAGTTGCCGTATGAGCCGGGTGCGCGCTGCGCCCAGGGCCATGCGAATCGCCATCTCTCGTTCGCGAGAAGTGGCTCGCACGATGAGGATATTAGCCACATTGGTGCACGCCAGCAGCAAAACCAGGGCCACCAATACCACAAACAGAGCGCTGGCCTTGACGAGGATTCCCCCGAAGCGGGGATCAGGCCGAGAATATTTCTCCCAGTAGACGCTCAAGCTCATGTTCTTGTTGGTCTCGGGATGGTCCTCTGCCAGGCGCCTCGCTACTACATTCAAGGCGCTGCCGGCAGTCCCCAGGTCCACGCCCGGCTTCAGATGGCCAAGGACCGCCAGGTTTTGTTGAATCCGGTTGACCATGTAGTCGTCTGGAACCGACTCCACGGTCACCATTCCTAAAGGCAAGAAAGCTTGGGCATTGACAAAGCGATACAGGCCGTAGAATCCCTGCGGCGCGACTCCGATGACGGTGACTGGATGGCCGTTCACCAGCACCTCCCGCCCGACGATCCGGGGATCTCCTCCAAAGCGTTTTTGCCAATACAAATAGGAAAGAACGATCACCGGATTGGCGCCGAGCGTCTCGCCTTCGGAGGGCAAAATAAGACGCCCCAGGCGAGGTTTTATGCCCAGTTCGGAAAAGTAATTCCCCGTGACGTAATTGGTTACGAGTCGCTCGGCTTTACTGTCGACACTCAAACCGTCGATGCCCATCTGATAGCCAAGCATGCCGGAAAACACCTGCGTGGTCCCGTTGCGAATATCGCGAAAATCGGCGATTGAGAACGGTGTGAGCAGCGGGCCGTCACCCTGGCGAAAAGCGAGAACGGTAAGCCGGTCAGGGTCTTTGATGGGCAGTGGACGGAAGATCAGGGAGTCGACCACGCTGAAAATAGCTGTGTTGGCACCGATGCCCAGGGCCAAGGTCAAGACTGCCGTCATGGTAAAAGCGGGAGCCTTGTAAAGCATCCTCAGGCCATAACGAACGTCGCTCCAGAAATCCCGGACAAATCCGCCGAGTCGTCGCTTGTTTCTTCCGGCAGGTTCAGGTGGACTGGGTCGCTCGATTTGGAATATCTCATGCTCCAGCAAACCAGAATCGTTGAGCTCGTCGATTGTCTCGCGAGACGCATCCTCTGCGGTGGCTCCGCCGGCGAGCAACTCCTGGTACCGATCTTCAAGATGCTGGGCGAGTTCCTCAACAATATTTACCTCGCGCGCCTTTTCCAGGTTCAACGAGGCAATTCGTTTCCCGATTTCCGCAGTCCAATCAGGCATTTTCCGGTCCGGTGACGCGCGTGATTTGATTGATCGCACGCACAAATGTTTTCCAACCGCGTCTTTGAGAGCTCAGGACCTCGGCCCCGGTCGCGGTGAGCCGATAGTAGCGGCGGCGGCGCTGCCCGGCTTTTTCCACCCAGCGGCCCTGGATCCAACCTCTCTTTTCCAGCCGGTACAGCAGCGGATAAAGTGAGGAAACACGGAAGCGCAAAGCGCCTTTGGAGCGCAGCTCGATCAACTGACTGACCTCATACCCATGCCGCGGCCGCGCCTCCAGCAAGGACAGAATCAACAGCTCTGCACTCCCTTTCTTCAATTCGCGTTCTGGGATTCCTCCGGCGTTCTTATGTTGCATAACAATATATTGGATAAAGTGACGATGGATGTCAAGATTAGGGGATCTCGTTCGCCGAAGTTGGAGTCGATTGAACCGCCACGAATGAGCCGAGAATGAGCCAGAGCAAGTTTAGGACGAAGGCACGTTGAGGCGAGGTGGCGGGCATAAACAGTGCAATAGAGTACCACTGGTTCAAAGCTGACGGTCTTATAAGTCGGAGCCACGCGTAACATCGCCATTACACTCATGACCGGATTGTGGGTGCAAGCGCCTGATTGTATTTTCGGAAGATTTTTGGCGTGCTAGAATCGCCGCCTGTGAAGACCATTTTGATCAAACTGGTCATTGGGCTGTTGCTTGCGGCCGCCATCGCGTTCACCGCGCGCTGGATCTACTTCTCGCAAGCCTCCAGTCCTCCTACGGTTGCATTCGACGGCGCGCACGCAATCAGTGTCCTGAACACCTCGTGCGTCTCTTTACAGCACGAATACGAAAGACTTTCCAATCTCCCGGCAAAGGAAAAGTTCGACCAGATGTACTATTCGCCCCGGCGTTTCTTCCCATGTGTGGGTCCGGCAAAGGACCTCAACGTCAACATCGAAAACCAGTTGCTGACCGCATTCGCCGGCAACCCGGCGTGTGAGGGGATCAGGTTTTTCCAGGGCTATTACGATCCCCAGGATCATAAAGCCGCACAGCAAAACAAGGACTTTCAGGCTGCCGAGTGGCGCCTCTCTCTCGATCTGGTCGCTTCTTCTGAAACTGGCACTGTCTCGTTGGAACGTTCCCAGTGGACCTTGTCTCCGACCTCCCTTAGCGGCAGCCTCCTCAGCATGCACAAGGCCGCTTCCGATATTTGCTCCGTCGTCAAAAACGGAAAGTAGCCGCGTGCAGTTCAGTCTCTTGAGTTTGTGATTGTTGGGAAATGCCATGCCTGCTCAGGCGCTGGCGTGCTTGAGCCATCCCTTCAAATACACTGCCTGCGCCGGGTTTACCGTCGCGACGTGCCGGTAATACGCATCGCTCAGCTCGCACAGCGTCCGGTGAAACTCCAACGGATCGCATGCGTTGATCGCCGCAAGTGTCTTCGCCCCAATCACCGGAAAGCAGCAACGATCAGAGTCTGCAAACGATTCCCTCATCCCCTGGAGAAAGGAGCAGAACTGACAATTGTCCTGACATGTGACATGGAGAATATATTCCTCAAGAAACGCGAGTCAGTAATCCACCTCAACGTTTTGCAGACCCCTGAAGCGGCAATGGTTGTGGAACTTCCACGCCCTGTATTACGTCAGACTGCTTTTTGAGCTATGGGGGACAGCAGATAACGCCGCTTGCAACGAAACCTGCGTTATCCCTGGGGAACAGCGGATGGAGATTAAAATAAGAAAGCCCCTCATAGGGGGCACAAAATCATCTTGAATGGGAAAGGTAAGATTGCCGGATTGTTACTCGCCCATGGTAGCCATTGATTTTAACCTCAATAAAATAAGATGCAGCGATCAAACTTCAAGTTGCTGAAAAGTCAACCTCAAACCGCCCACCTCAACAACCCTGTCGCGTCAACAGTATAAACTCTTGTTGAGGGTTTTTTGGTTGCATATGTTTACCCTTTGTTTTAAATGCATTAGATTGCATAACGACCGGAATCGCCCCATGGCATCTCACGCTCCAGCAAGCCAGAATCGTTGAGCTCCTCGATGCTGCCCAGCTTTTTCCACCCAGCGGCCCTGGATCCAACCGCTCTTTTCCAGCCGGTACAGCAGCGGATAAAGTGAGGAAACACGGAACCGCAAAGCGTCTTTGGAGCGCAGCAAAAGCGAAGGATTTTTAGTCGGTTGCTGGCGTAACATCGTCATTTCACCCAGTAGGGGGTGGGTTCACAAGTGGCAATCATTTTCTTGAAGTATTGCTCTGGCGAAGAAATACAAAAGGGCGACCACGTTCTTTTCCATGGAAACCCCGCGGAGGTTGAGCTGGTGGCTTGTGACCCGAATGATCCAGAAGCAGCGTGGCATGTCCAGGAGTTTGGTGGGGGCGTGGTGATTCTCGATCCGATGGTGTCGTGTCGCACGTTCATCCCTGCAGGCCAGCTCGATGAGTACGAGGATTTGGAATTTGTTTCGCGTGCCTAGCCATGCTCCAGTATTTTCGGATTGTGAGTGTAGTCGCCTGAATTACCGTCATTGGACAATGAATTAGACAATTATCTAAACTTGGCTGCCGTAGCCCGGGACACGTAACAAGCAGGCATATGAGACGGCCAAGCTGGAGTTATTGCAGTATTTGCACAAACGATCTCAGCCGATCAAAAAATCCGCAAATTGCGACAGTCCATCTAGCCGCTGGGCGAGCTGTGCGAGGCCGATCCGGATCCGGCCAAGCAGTTGAAGATGTTCAGCCGGACCGCAACCTTCAGACTGAATTGCGGGCCACTCTCAATGGATTAACAAGCATTTTTCTGCCAAGTAGCACTGATATCACAGTTTAATGGGCAATGTTCTGCCATTTGAGCGCACGGCAGCATGGTAGGCTTGGCCGATTTGGATCCGCACAGGCGCGGTTACAATGGGTGGCGAGCGTATTTTTCTGTTGAAAGCTCGGGCTCAACCAGCGGCACTTTTGAAGAAGCGCTTTAGGCTTTTTGCTGATGAACACCCGCGACCTTATCCGAGCGCCATTCGGTGCCGATCTATCTCTACACGACGCTGCGAAGCTATACATTGAGCGCCGTTCCAACAAGCTCTCTGTACGATCGCGCGAAATGTATCTGTATCACTTTAGGACTCTCCAGGTTTTTTTTGAGCCAGACCAACTGCTGGGCTCTTTCCATGAGGGGCACTTTCGTGACTATCAAAAATGGAGACTAAAGAGCCGCACCAGTTCTTCCTTGATCAATCATGAGCTCGGCGCGCTGGCCCAGCTCCTGGAGTTGGCCGACCTTTGGTATCCAATCAAACGATATTATGAGCCCCTTCCGGCAAAGAACTGGTCCCCACCGAAGGTGATGACGCCCGAGGAGGAAGATAGGTTTCTTCGTTTTGGGATGCGCAAGCCTGAGTGGAAAACAGCGCTCAATTCTGCGCTGATTACCGGAAACACGACCATTGCCGGCAATGGTCTGCGGACGCTCAAACTCGAGCACATCCGCATGGATCGGGATCCGCCAGTAATCCTGGTACCGGTAACCGATAAGAATCACAACCGCGTGCGGGCGGTACCCCTGAATGATGTGGCGGTCGCCGCGGTTCAAGAATTGATTGGACAAGCCAAAGCGCGCGGTTGCTCTGAGCCATATCACTACCTCATTCCCTTTCGCATCAAGAAAGGGCAGTTTGATCCACTGCGTCCTGCGAGCTCCTCTTTTATACGAGCCGCATTTTCCTCGATCCGCCGGGCCGCGGGCCTAAATTGGGTAACCCCCACGACCTTCCGTCACCAGGCCATTACCAAACTTCTGGAGGGCGGTGCGCCAGATGAAACCGTTCGCGCAATTGCCGGCCACGGCACAGAAAAGGCTATGAAGTATTACAGTCATATCCGCATTCATGCAAAAAAGGCAGCGGTCGACCTTCTGGGCTCAAAGCCGCACAAAATAAGGACGGCCGACAAAAGAGTTATCCCAGGAGCATTTCCTCTTTTGGATGGGCTCAGAGGAGCCGCAAGGAGACTGGGGATTCCTGAGGAGGCAGCGTTGGAATTGGTATTGTCTTTCGAGCACAGCAAGCAAGGGACAAAATAGAGGGCGTGATGCAACAACAAACAAAGGACTATGTTAGATCGTTGCTTTCGATCATCAAGGGCCTGTACGCGGAGAATTATGTCCTTAAAGCAATGAACCAAGCGTCGCCGATCCAGGCGATTCGAGAAACATGGGAGCAGTCGCTTAAGCAAGTACTAAAAATGCCAGAAACCGAGAGGGAGATTGATGCGCGGTTCGATTCGCAAATCGAACACATAATGCAAATGCTGGACGACCAAGAGGCCCTTGACGCCTTACTGAAAATGCCGACGAAAGGTCTTCCAAGGTGATGATCACCAAATCTCGTTGTGCTTTTATCTACAGGTACCTGCCTGCGGGCGTTCTCGCCTAAAATGTTGCTGTAAAATGAGAGCAGCGAGCCCGTAGCTCAGCTGGACAGAGCATCTGCCTTCTAAGCAGAGGGTCGCGTGTTCGAATCACGCCGGGCTCGCCACGCCACCGACTGACTCATTTCTTCAAACCGCGACAGTTCAGAACAGCTTGGCCTGGCGGCTACTCTCCGGCTGGACTTCTAGTGCGCATTCCGGCCCGTCATTCTTCACGCTATTCACCGCTGAACTTACGGGGTAGACACCCATAAGCCTGGCGTCGAACGGCTTGAGTAAATCCGCAACGTGAGCTGGATTGGTCTCACCGGGGTCGAGCCAGGAGTCGTAGTCGTCCGGGCTCAGGATCACCGGCATGCGGTCGTGAATATCCTTCAGCAGAGCGTTCGCTTCGGTTGTCAGGATCGTGCAGGATTCGAGCACCTTGCCCGCGGGATCCTTCCATCTATCCCATAATCCAGCGAATGCGAACAGTCCGTCGTCGGCCATCCCAATGCTGTACGGTTGCTTCCGGCCCGAAACTACCCTCTTCCATTCGTAAAACCCGTCAGCCGGAACCAGGCATCGCCGGCGACGGATCGCCTCTCTGAATGCCGGCTTCTCCGCGGCTGTCTCGCTCATCGCGTTGATCGTGCCCGAACTGATTGAGGCGTCTTTCGCCCAGTAGGGAATCAAACCCCAGCGCATCTTGCTAAAAATGCGCTTCGACGCCTTGTGGTCCTGGCGGATCGTCGCAACCTCATCCGTGGGCGCCATGTTCCACCTCGCTGCCCAGGCGACATCTTCAGGATCAAGATTGAAGTAGCTGCTGAGCCAACGCTCTTTCGCCGTTAGTCGATAGCGTCCGCACATGGAATTACTTCTTCCCCTTTACGGCGGCAATCGAGTCCCTTAGCGCTCCGGCAATGTCAGCGTCGTTTGTCAGGATGTGCGCCGGCTTGGGCATATGTGATTGCTGTCCGAGCCATGCCTGCACCTCTGCGGGGTCAGCGATGGTGAATCGCCCCTCGCGCCTCACCGGCATCCCTTGTTTCGCCCAGGTCTGCGCAGAGGACGGACTGGTGCCCAAGCATTTTGCAATGGCGGTCGACCCTTTTAGTGCGACCGGTTCACTAGTCTTCTTCTTTGCCACGCCAACATTTTATCCGCCACGCTATACTCGTGTCCCGTGACGGTAATCTTGTTCACGATGCACGCGCCATCGCTACTCGCGGAAGAATTGTCGCGGGCACAGGTGAGTACGTACGAGGCTCTGGCGATAAGCGAGGTTCTCGCGCTAGCGGCGGAGCATCCCAACGCGCACGTGGTCATAGCTCCCGACGTGAATCGCGTGAGGGCGAAGATCATACAACAGCATCACCCAACTTTTGCTCCAAAGCCGAATGCCACTGTTGCTGATATCGTCTGGGAACTGTCGCGGCTCTGGCCGTCCAGTTCCGTCACGCAATGATCGGCGCATCGAATGGCTGATCCTCTTCCGAAGGTGTGAACAGAGCCGCCCGAGCGATCCGAGAGCTTGCGAAGAGGCAGAACCTTGTTATGCTAGGAATTTCGCCGCTCTTAGTGTAAGCCCGACTTCTGCGGCTCGCGAAAATTCTCCATGCGTAAGACGCGTGTCATCCAATGTTGCAAGGGGATATCCTTCCTGGCTAGGTCTGTAGAAATCTCCAATATGCATGCCGCCAATGGCTTGTTCGGCTATTTCATTAAATCTCTTCGTGCGACCAAGTTCTCCAGTTACAAAAATTCTATCTATCGCACTTGAGCCAGGCATTTGCCGATAATGTGTCAGGCAGTTATAAACAACGTCAACCAATTCCTTATCACTACGTTGATCTTCGGCTGAGATTGGGACAGATTTCGCAATAAAAGGCCCATTTCGTTCCACAATTGCAAATGTCATGAGGTTCCGGCGAATGTCCAGGAGCGCCACAGCGCGATTGGTTGGAATCTGGCAATACTGGTTATAGTATTGCAGGAGACCGTCCAAAATCTCCGATGGTTCTGGGCTGACAATCTTCTCCACAAGTCTGTAAACGCCAGGCAATAATGCTGCGTCAAGATGACGCCAAAACATTTTTAATGCGGCCGGTGTTTTTTGCGTCAAGTTTCGGAGGAGTACTGAGTGCACATGTTTAGTGCTCCAATAGTCGATCGATTCAACTACTTCTTTCGCGCCTTGGCTGAGAAAGACCTTGGTCGCGTATTGAAAGTACTTTAAACCCAGAACTCCGAGATCAAACGCAAAAACTTGCTGCCTTAGATCCTCAGGCGCTTCTACGGAGAGCCACGACAATTTGCCCCGCAGTAGGTCGATTCGCGCCATTGCGACCTGTTGCTTGTCACTCAACTGGATACTGTCGAGCTTGTTTTGGGATTCGCCAATCGTCTGTTCCACTGGCAGGTTCTCATTTTCCGAGATGTTCGCCAGGAGAGATACAACGCGTTGCAAACGAGCAGACGAGACAGAGCTATTTTTTTCGATGTCATCTATCAATTCACGAACGAGGTTGTATTGCTTAGGCGAGGGAATATAGGTTGCAAGATCAATGGGTCCTGGGGCTTCACGTTTTAATTCTTCAATAAGAGGAGACAATTGTGCCAAAACTGCCTTTTCCCCCTCGGGCGTCAGCGAAAGCACCTCTTCCGGCGGGCCAGGCCGACCCGAACGTATCTTCTCAGTGCTCACGAGAAAACTGCCAATGAGCGGAATCACTTGGTTTATGTAGGTCAAGTCTTGTCCCGTAGCCTCGGCAAGACGCTTTCGAGTAAATGAACCCAACCTGAGGATGGCGCGCAAAACCTTTGCTTGCCTCAAGTTGATTCGCGCTTCCAACAAAGTCTGCACTGACATACTCCTGGGGATACCCTTTCATATGTATAGAGACTAACTTGATAATAATTAGTTGTCAATTAATTTATTATTATTTTTAAGCGTTTATTTTCAACAACTTAATCAGTTGTGGCACGTCGCATTTGCCATTTACGGATGCATGACGCACAACATCAGCCAGCCACTGCCGCATAGTTACGGCAACGCCGTCAGATCGTACATCCCCGAATAGCGGCGCTCCATCACCAACAGAGTGAAGGGCGTTTATTTGCAGCAAGTGTCCGATCTTATCAACTACCTGCCCCTTAACGTCTTGATCCAACACAAGGGCGTTTAGATCCACGGATATCTGCCGAAACAAGGAAATCGGGTCTAGATCCGGCAGTTTCTGGATCAACAGACCCAAGAAATGTTCCGCAACCTCGCTTCCCCACAGGACGTTAGCTGAGGCCTTGGTTCTCCGTTTAACGATATACGCCTCCCAGAAGTCGATGATTCTGACGAGGCTTGACGCGTTAAAAAGGCTGCCGCTCTGACTGCGAATCAGGCCATCCTGTACGGAGTCCATCCAGCCTTCTTCGTATGCGGCCGTCGGATCACACCCAACTTTGGTTACAGAGCCGAGATCTGCTAAGCAATGGCACCAGAACTCGTGAGAGAGAATCCAAGGAATGCTGTGGAAGCTGACTGGATCCAAAGTCGACAAATCGAATATTAGCGTGATCTTCCTCGAATTAGGACCATCTGGTACGGTTCGTCCAGCTACGCAAGTAGTCAACATCGATTCACTTGACCAGTCCAGGCTGATTGCTGGAGCAGCTTGACGAGGGACGTAAAGTGAAACCGATGCCACGATTTTATCTAACAACCGTTTGAGCTCGCTTCCAAGATTCTGCTCGGAGATAAAATGCTCTAGAGTGGTTCCAAACCGTCCTAGTTCTGTGCTCAGCTGTGGCACCTTGCTAAGCAGCGATGAGAGAAGCACAGAATGAAACCAGTTCAGATAATCGAAAAGTGGCTCATCATTGAGCTTGGCCTTGTTCAGATTATTCGATGAGGAAAATTCGGCCAAGTACTGGCTTTCGTCAAAGTACGATCCGCGCAGCAGCTCGTACCGATGCGCTTCAAACGCCTGGAAGGCGAATGCTTTTGCCACAAGAATCTTGGTTTCACTCGGAGACAATCCGGCCATTGCGATCATTTTCGGTGACCAGTCTTCTTTTCGCTTAAGCGGATGTTTTTGCCGAGCATTTTCTTCTTGAGCATCATCCATATGTCTTTTCCAATTTGATATGCAAGGTCGGCGCCACGCTTAGAAAACGGCAACAACAGAGGTGTTAGCGACTTTATCAACGGCGCTAAAGAAACAGCAATAGCCACGACTTCAGCAACACTCCCGGACCCGCTATAGTCCATGTCTGGAGTTGCGTTAGTAACAGATTTTGCCATTGCTTCGGCTTTATCTCGTGGAATGTTGTGTTTTGCGAGAATATCAGCGATTTCCGCTTGGGAATCCTTTAACAACTCTGCTGCTACTGTTTTCAAGTTTTTGGCGGCCGCATCTCGGGGAATTTCGTAATACAGCGTCTCTTGTTCATTCATACCTAGGATCTCGTGTCTTTCAAGGATTTAACAGAACCAATGCCGAGGACACTCTATCCATCACCTTGCTGCTTCTTGTTTGCTTGGGACGGGTCGGACGAAAAAGCACACGGGAGCAAATACTGCGCAAACAAAGATATATGCAGTTGGCAGCCAACTGATGGACGATCCTCGCAATACGATTAAAGGGGGTGAGGGCACCAAGAATATATCTGGAGTCACACTTTTTCAAACGAAATCGCGCAGCAGGAGCTTTCACCGTCATTAAAACTTTTTAAGGCGGTTTCCAGTTTTGAAGATTTGGATCGGACTCGTAACCTTTCCTTCGATTACCCCGGGAGACGGAGTACTATCGTCCTCCGAAGAGACAATGCCAGTATGAAGAGATTTTTTGCCCACGGACGTTGGTTCGAGTGCAAGGTAAAGACCGGCAGACGCAGCTAAAGAACGAGGGCCGGAAATCCAAGGGGATTCACAAGACGATCGTTTCTTCAAACTGAGAGCGCGGCCTTCCGCCCAATAGTCGTCCTGCCAACGCGTTAAAGGAATCCCGACAAGCACGAGAGCAAGTGCGCTGCGTGTTAGTTGTGGGAACGAATGGGCGTGAACAGACTCGACAGGGGATAGTGGGCTTGGTTTTGATCCAGAATTTGGCAAAGCACGGATACGAACAGAATTTTCGGCGACTCTCAGAGGGCAGGATTGCGAACGTGGTCTTGCAGAACTCGCAGACCTTGTAAATGCGCATTTTCGCGGAACGTTCTGCAAGCCGGCGTCGATACTCCAATGAACGTTGCCCGGACGAACCATCACCCCCTGATGTCCGGTTATAGCCCTTCGAAGGGTCTTGTGTTCCAAATAGAAAGATGAAATGTCGTTCGAGGGGGTTCAAAAGATCGTTTCGATCCACTACGGCCAGAGTTTCGATGCGGAAGTTCGCCGGACCGTACTTGCGAATTGCACGTGGCAAGGCCATAGGTCTTGGCTTCGTGCGGTAGGCATTGTGGCAGTGGCGAATCCATCGTGCTTCCTTCACTTTCGTCGTCTTCCCGACATATCGCTTGCCGGTGAGAAGGTTGGTGATGAGATATATTTCCATATCTTACGAATTAAGTTCCGGATTGACACTGTAGCATGCAAGTTGATCCGTGGTAGTGCTGAATGCCGCTATGATGTTTTTGGAACACATTGCGTCGAAGAGCACTTCAAAAGATACGCTCGGCCAACCACGACCTGAGTCCAACGCGGTGAATGTCAACTGTTACTCCCCGCAGGGCAACGTCAAAAATCGAGTTCGTTTTTGACGCGGCGCAACGAGTCACGGGGTTGTGCATTCAAGGCGCGGGGCAGACACTGGCTGCTCCTACAAAAAACCGCGCGAGGCACCCACTCCCGATTCGAAACCACATGATAGGCGCGGTGTGCCAGGCCGGTTTTTATCGTCGTGCCTACCCTAGGGTTGAGACTTTGAAAAGAACATTTCCATTTCATGCTCAGCTACAATGGCTGCGCATGGCTTCCCAGGAACACAAAATGAGATTTCCACACGCGGTTTCGCAGTCCACCGATCAAGCAGAATGCGTCTATCTTCCCAAAACTCATCTGCGTTGTAGAGTCACGCGCCTCGGCTATTTGGTAATGATGCTCGGTGCAGTTCTCTGCAGTGCATTTGGGCAAAAGGTTGATCCAGATGTCTACAGCGGAATGCGTTGGCGCCAAGTTGGGCCGTTTCGCGCCGGACGTGTCTCAGCCGTGGCTGGCATTCCCGGGAACGCGGCCGTCTATTACATGGGTACGCCCGGCGGAGGTGTTTGGAAGACCATCGATGGGGGTGTGGTCTGGTCTCCAATTTCCGACGACGTGCATGTGGCCTCTATCGGCGCACTTGCGGTCGCACCTTCCGATCCTAGGATCGTCTACATGGGCACCGGCGATGTGAGCAACGTCGGAGGCTCGGTGAACTATGGAAATGGCGTGTACAAGTCCGAGGATGAGGGCAAGACCTGGAAGCACATCGGCCTAGAGGGAACGGAAAAGATTGGCGCGCTCTTGATAGATCCCCGCAATCCCGATGTTGTGATCGTAGCGGCACTCGGTCAGACATATGCGCGTAGCGACCATCGAGGGCTGTTCAAGACCAGCGACGGCGGCAAGAGTTGGCGCAAGGTTCTCTACAAAGATGACACCGTTGGTGCAATCGACGTCGCTTTCGACGCAACGAATCCGCAGATCGGCTTTGCGGCGCTGTGGACCCACTACACTCCGCCAGGAGACCCTCGCCCCCAGATCGACGCGAATGGCGGCGGCTCTATCTGGAAGACAATCGATGCCGGCGAAACCTGGAAGCCTGTTGGCGAATCCGGTCTGCCGACTGAAAGAATGGGACGCATCGGAGTCGCGCTCGCTCCAGGTGGTGCACGCGTATACGCAATCATCGCGGCACGCAGGCAAGCTGGACTCTACCGCTCCGACGATGGCGGAACGAGCTGGCAGAAGATCACCAGTGATCCACGTATTCAGGGTAGTGGTTATTTCAGCAAAGTGTTTGTCGATCCTCACGATCCTGAGATTATTTACGTCGCCCAAACCTCCCTTTACCGGTCGACGGATGGAGGTAAGACCTTCATAGCCTACAAAGGAGCCCCCGGCGGAGACGACAACCACGTCCTCTGGATCGATCCCACTAACTCCGATCGCATGATTCTGGGCAGCGATCAGGGAGCAACGATTAGCCTGGATGGGGGGAAGAGCTGGGGTTCCTGGTACAACCAGCCCACCGGCCAGATCTATCACCTGTCCACCGATAACCGCTTCCCATATTGGATCTACGGCACGCAACAGGACAGTGGCTCGGTCGCCACGCTAAGTCGCGGCGACTACGGCAAGATCACTTTCATGGATTGGGACCCTATCGGCGGCTATGAATTTGGCTACATCGTCCCCGATCCGACCAATCCGAACATCGTCTTCGCCGGCGGCCCGGGCCGCGGGCTGGTGAGAATCGACCGCCAAAACCGGCAGGTAGCCACGGTCTCACCCAATGTGAGCCGCGACGGCGATTACCGCATGCCGGTAAATCCGCCGCTCGCGTTTTCTCCGCAGAATCCCCACGCATTGTACCTGGGATCGCAGTTCCTTCTTGAAACCACCGATAGCGGCGCAACGTGGAAGCGAGTGAGTCCGGATCTGACGAAGCGCCCCGGCAGCGCGGCCGAGCAAGCGAAGACAGAAAGCCAGCAGCAAGTCGAAGCCAACCCCCAGAAGCCGAAGACGAAAGAGGAAGAAGCGACTGTCAGGCCGCCAGACCGCACCGCAATCAACACCTTCGCGATTTCGCCGGTCAAATCACTAATTATCTGGGTTGGGACAAGCAACGGCATCGTTCAGCTCACAAAGGATGGTGGTGCGAGCTGGAAAGAAGTGTCGCCACCCGGACTCTCCGAACACGCGCAGATCAGCATGCTCGAAGCCTCGCATTTCGATGCATCCACCGCATATGCCGCGGTCGACGCCTACGAGATGAACGACTTCCGGCCGCACGTCTTTCGCACGCACGATTTCGGCGCTACATGGAAGGAGATTGACAACGGAATTGCCGAGGGAGACTTCGTGCGCGTTGTGCGCGAAGATCTCGTTGGCAAAGGCCTGCTATTTGCGGGCACAGAAAATGGCGCGTACGTTTCGTTTGACGAAGGCGATCATTGGAACTCTTTGCAGTTGAACCTGCCCACGGTCTCAGTACGCGATCTTGCTGTGCACGGAGATGATCTCGTGGCCGCCACTTATGGCCGGGCATTCTGGATTCTCGACGATCTCTCGCCGCTGCGCCAAACAAGCCGAGTCGCCGACAATGAACCTCACCTGTTTCAACCTTCCAAAGCGCTGCGGGTGCAACTAGACCTGAATCGCGATACCCCCCTCCCGCCAGAGATGCCGGCTGGGGACAATCCGCCCAATGGCGCGGTAATCGACTACTATCTCCCGAGTCCCACAAAAGACGCGGTGACACTCGCAATCTACGATACGAAAGGTCAGCTGGTCCGCGAACTCTCCAGCAAAGCCGAGCCACCATCCGCCGAACTTCCGCCAAATGTCCCAAGCTACTGGCTCTTCAATCCGCAGCCGCTGCGCAACCATAAAGGCATGAATCGCGTCGTCTGGGATCTCCGCTACACCGCCCCGCCGACCGTCAGACACGACTACCCGATCTCCGCATTGTATGAAGGCACTCCGGGGGAACCGCAAGGTCCGCTGGTTGTCCCAGGCACATACGACGTCCGACTGACGATCGAGGGTCGCGTGTTCAAACAAAAACTCAACGTAGCCCTGGATCCCAGAGTAACGACAAGCGCTGCCGAGCTGGAGCGCCAGCTCGAACTTGATAAGAAGATCGATGCCATGCTCGTGTCCACGCACTCTCTTTACAGACGAGCGCAAGCGCTGCGCAAGAATTTGGCAGATCGCGAGAAAGAAATAAGCATCAATGCCGACGCAAACGAAGCGGTGCAGTCCATCAAAGACTTCGCCCAGAAGATCCTCTCAATGGAAGGTGAGGAACAGCGTTCGTTCAATCCCGGAAAACCCAAGCCAACTTTTGTTGTCCTGAATCAGGAACTGGGCGCCCTCTCCACCACACTGGAAAGCGCCGACGCAGCCCCAACCGCGGCAATGGAAACCGCATATCAAGACTACTGCCACGATCTGACAAAGTTGGTTATCGACTGGAATGCCCTGCTGGCGACCGATCTGCAGAAACTGAATGTTGCCCTGCAAAATAAGCGTGCGGAAGCGCTCAGCGACCCGCCAGAGGTACAACCGCCGGCCTGTCAGTAAAGTGAGAGCACTATCATTCCGTGCGTCTCAGCGAAGTATGACGCAAAACGTCTGCGGCTGATCCCACCTCGCGAAGGATAGTCTCGCCAAGGGTTTATTGCACAAAAGTGGCACGCATCACGGCATAATGAAAGTCCCAATTCTTTAACGAATTCATTGTGTCGGGTTTCTCGACGGGATCGGAGGACTCGCGCGAGATGAACTGTGCGGGCGCGCGCTTGGGCACGGTGATCGGCAGGCGCAGGCTCCGCGTCCCGCCGCTTAAGAACTTGTAGAACGAAGACAGCAAGGAGATACTCCTGTTAATGGTCTTTGGGGCGCCGCCGTGTTTCGCGATATAGTTCTTGAACGTGTGAACGTCGAGGATGGAGGCGAGCAGTAGCTGGGAGGCATGGCGCTGCCGACATTCAGAGCATAGAAGGCTCTGGTCCTGATCCTGTCGTACGAGGGCGGAGTATCGCACCTTTTCCGAATAACATCAGACGCAAGAGGGGAGTGTAGCATGCGTATAACCATCATCGCCATTATAGGGATTTTGACAATGCTGATCTCACCCAATCGGCTCAGAATTGCTCAATCTGCATCCCCAGTTCATTCATGCCGGCTTCCCGACAACGGCATCGAGACGACGCACACGGTTGCGTTTTTCGTAAGCTGTGTCCCCAAAGCTCAACAGTGTGCGCAGGCGGCTCAGTCGTTCACACCTCCGAAGGACGCTCGTGTAATCAAAGGCTTTCCCGGTACTTTTCTGCGTCCATGGGACGGCAACGGAAACGCAAATCGCTGTGATCCAAACGGTAACGCCGATGTACCGTGCTGGGCCGCTTCTGAGCTCTATGTGTAGAAAAAGGCGCCAAACCCGAAATGCAAGTGTGATTCAGATTGAACTCAGATCCGACACGAAGCAGGATCACCATTGTCGGTGCTGTGATGGACTGCCAGATTGCAGCGCGCGCTTTTTCCGAAGCCGCATTGAATCCGAACTGTACAGGTTCGACATCAGCAGACCTGCCATCGATCCGTGAGTTTTTGTGCTGTGACCTTTCCGTCATTGTCATCCTTGTAAGGCGCATCGCTTTTGAACTCACCAAAACCAACTACGTATGACAGGCTCACCCACAAGGAATCTGGGATCGCGTTCCGGAAGCAAAGATACTGAGCTAACATTTAGTGTTGAGGTTTCTCTTTAAGATGAATCAAATCCTCCTTATCACGATCAGCGGACGGGACCAACCCGGGTTGACTACCGCTTTCGCACAAGTGCTGGCGGAATCGGGTGCGGCCATTTTGGATATCGGCCAGGCGGTCATTCATGATGCTCTGGCATTGGGGCTTATGGTCAGCGTACCAGACAGCTCCCAGAATAGGCTTCGGATCCGTCGTCTTGAAGAGACGATTGAAGACAATGGCCGAAAGCTGGGCGTTGCTACCCACATCAACCGCATTTCAGAGGAGCAATACAAAGATTGGGTCAGAAATCAGCATAAGAGCCGATATACAGTGACGCTACTGGCACCGCAGCTTTCAGCGGCGTACGTTGCGGACGTAAGCTCCGTATTCCTTCGCAGGGGCTTCAACATCGACATTATGGATCGGCTCTCACTGCGCGGCTCTAGCCAGGCAATCGATGAACCCCGCATGTGCGTGGAATTCACGATCTCTGGCAACGCGGCGGACGCCGGCCTTCGACGCGAGTTGCTCATGCTGGCCGACGAACGCGATTTTGATATCGCCGTGCAGGAAGACTCAATCTTTCGCCGCAATCGCAGGCTCATTGTGTTCGACATGGATTCCACCCTGATTCAAATGGAGGTCATTGATGAACTGGCGAGTCTGGCTGGAGTGGGCGAACAGGTAGCGGCGATCACGGCGGCTGCCATGCGGGGCGAGTTGGATTTTGATTCAAGCTTTCGCCAGCGGCTGAGCCTTCTCCGGGGCCTCTCTGCAAGTGTTCTTGATGAAGTTGCTGCGAGGCTGCCGATCACTCCTGGAGCACACCGCCTCATGCGCACACTGCGAATGCTTGGATTCAAAACGGCCATTCTTTCCGGTGGTTTTACCTGTTTTGCGCGCCGACTGCAGCAGGAACTCGGTTTTGATTTCGTCTATGCGAATGAATTAGGCGTGAGTCACGGCGAGCTTACTGGCTCCCCGGTTGGTGAAATCATCAACGGAAAACGGAAAGCGGAGCTGTTGGAGCTGATCGCGCGGCAGGTCGGAATCGTCCTCGAACAGACCATCGCCGTCGGCGATGGGGCGAATGATCTGCCCATGCTGAGCATTGCGGGTCTGGGCGTTGCCTTTCACGCCAAGCCATCGGTGCGGCGGAATGCCAAACATTCTATTTCCATCATGGGACTGGATGCAGTGTTGTACCTGCTGGGCCTGCGCGACCGGCACACGGAGAGAGGTTACCCAAGCGACATGACCACGGGCGACATCAGAGCAGCCAATTCCACTGAAATCTCTTTGAAATGGTGAACCTGTCCTATCCCTATCAAAAAGTGCTCCCGCCAGCTATCGCGCTTTATTTCGTGTTCTTCTGCGCGCGGCTCGTTTTTGGCCAGCTTTCGTTATTAACAGCAATCACTTCATCGGGCCGTAGTTCAGTGCCTCCACCCATATCTCGCCGCATTCGGTTCTAAACCCTTGCCAGTTGCCGCCGATGCACTACGGGATTTGTCGAAAAAGCGCCTCACGAACCTTCTTATCGAATATCCGATCATAGTGCCGCAGAAAAGCTGCCTTACTGTAAACGCGATCCCCCGTTCACTCTCCATGGATAGAAAACCATATCTCCGACTGCGTGACGGTCATCCTTTTCGACTGCTGTCTTAATATACTATTTGTCGTTATGGACCATCACCTACGATATCTTGGTTATTACATCAACAATGTCTAAAGTTCATCCCGCTTTATCTAAATTCTAATTGCACGAGGCTACCTAAGATGAAACGATTGCTGATCACCTTCGTTGTGTTTGTAGTGTCTATCGCCGCTCGCGGTCAAGTTCAATCCATCATCACTACTGCATGCAACAATGGCACTTCAGCCAACGTGCCGAAGGGAACATACACCATCACCGCGACGATAACCGTCCCATGCAGCAATATCATGATCTACTGGGATGACGTGACGCTGGTTGCGGGAACCAATCTCAACGACAACGTAGTCGAGGTCGCGACTCAAAGTAACATTACTTTCCGAGGCCGGCTGAAAATCGATGGCAACAAAGGTAATCAGACGAGCGAGCCTGCCCTGGGCGCAAACGGCCTCCTCGTCGATGGTGCCACGAACTTCAACTTCGACACCATCGAGGTCACGGACACGTGGACGGACGGCCTGAAATTTGTCGATTCGACCAAGGTACGCGGAACCAACCTCTATGTCTCCTCCATCGGTTCAGCGTCGCGCGGAGGCGCCAACGGCTTTAAAGTCGAATCCATAGCGGCAACCACCTCGGACGTCGCTGTTACGAATATTCACTGCGATACCACGGTCGGACAGGACTGTGTATTTGTAGTAGGCGATGATTCGACGCATAGGGTATCCAGGGTCGTTTTGGGAACGGTCACCGTCATCAACCCCGGAGATGAAGGGGTTGAGATCAATAACTGCGATGGCTGCTCGGCCTCAACCATCAGCGTTTCACAGTCATCCAGCGGCGGTATTGGCTTGCTGGTACGGCAAAGCACAAATTGCAGCTTCGGGTCGGTCGTGGTCGAGGGCGGTGCTGAGGGCGTGCATATCGGTTCGTTTGCGGGCACGGATCTGCCCACCACGGGGATCAGTATCGCGAGTGTCGTGGTGAAAAACGTCACCGGGGACCCAACCAATGGCGCCGGCGTGAAGATAAACCAGTCAACTGGGACTACGGTGCGGGACATATCGGTAGGAACGGTGGTCTCGACGAACAATTCGGTTGGGTTGTGGGTCGTGGCTGCAAGCAAGGTGAGCATCAGCAACCTGACCGCGGCCTACAACAACAAGATAGGGCTGGTGTTTCAAAGTACCGCCCACGTCACGGCTGGCGTGGTTACCTCCTACAATAACGGGCAAGATCCAAGTTTTCCCGGAACAAAGGCTGGAGTGTATGGAGCAGACTCAACCGATATTGTCCTGACCGCAGTTAATGTCTTTGACGATCAGGCAACCAAGACCCAAAACTACGGTGTGATCACATCCGGCACATCGAATCGCTGGACGATCGCCGGCTGCGACTGCCAAAGCTCGCAGGAAGCGGTTGCCGGCCTTTCCCTGGTGGGGGCGAACAACCAGACGGCCGCGATTCAACCATAGTATTGGCCAAACTCACGGCACGAGGGGAGTGCCGGCCGAAACTCCCCTCGTGCCGTTTAAACATCCGCGCACTGGTGATCTCCGTCTTCCTCCACAGTTAACCTGTTGCTGAAGGGGCTCGAAGTTCCGCTGAATCGGGTCCACTCCGAAGGAGAGCGTGTCAATCAAATTGAAGCGCTTGGTGTGCTTGGCCAACACCGGCGTGAAATCGCCGCTGAGAATGGTTCCAAGTTCGGGCTTAATCAATCGTAAGCCCCCAACAGCCGAAGATCTCGCGTCCCACTGGCTGCTTTCCGGATTGCACGTTACTCATTCATAGAATTGGAACCTTTATTCTGCAAGTAGAAGTACGCTTGCCTATTCGAGCCGAAACGCTACTCATTGGGTCGACGCGAGTTGCTCATGGCGTGGAGTCCAGACGGCGAAGAGACCAACTGCGGTGAGAAGCAGCGGTGTAACGATAAAAAGCGATTGGGTCCCAGGCTTTGATACCAAAAAAAGAACCTGGTCAGGAACTGAGTGAGGCAGAACGACCCAGCTCCCGACAGCAAAAAAGGGCCAGCCGAGCTGGCCCTTACGACTGAAACGGCTTGCTGCTGACGCTAAGCGCAGGTCGTCGAGGGTGTGTTTGTGGTTCCAACGGTCTGCTTAGCACCCACCGTGACCACGGTTCCATCGAACTTTGTCAAGGTGAAGCCGTTGAATGTAGCCTCTGGGTAGGTGAAACCCAGATCGGTGAGCAGGCTGATGGCGACACTTTCTCCGGCGGTGAGACCGAGGTAATTGCCGCCGACGCGGGTGTGAATCCCAAGCCAGTTGCGGCCTTCGGCAATATTGAAAGCAAGCTTGTTGAGTTCGCCGAGTACGGTGAGACTGGACGGGTTGTTGAGCAGGGTAAGCCCGTCCTCAGATGGCTCAACGACTTGCACTGGCCACGGTCTCGCGTTGCTCGGGGTGCCGGCGTCGAACACCGCCTTCAACAAGGTCACGCTCACACCTGCCGTGAAAGCGTGGCCGGCGGGTGGATCAGGATGATTCGGAGATCCGCCCGCTGGCTGCTGGGGAAGGAAATAGAGGTTGGTCTCGTCGTTCGGCCTGCCGCGTTTGGTGTTGAGTTGCTGGTTGCGAGTACTGATGAGTGGGAGCACCGGAGAATTGAGCAGATCGGAGTGCAGCGATGGGTTCAGGCTGAACCTCCCGTTCTTGATGCCATCCACCAGATTGCCCATGGCTTCAGGCCGCAGTTTGCGATGTACATACCACTTCTGGTAAAAGGCCTGGGCCTCGGTGTCCTGCGCGGCTCCAATCAAATTGAACAGCCACGCACTGCTGAAGGTGTTAAATCCATTGATTCTGGTGTCATTTGCATATGGCGAGTTTGCACTAATCGGGACGCCCAGATTTTGCAGAATGATCGCGGCACGGAAGTAGATGGAATAGATGGAGTCCTGGTTCGCTTGCTGGCCCATATCACGACCGCTGCGAATGAAGCGCGGTGTGGGATCGGCCGTGGTTGGGGCCTCGGCAGGATTGATGGCCCCGTTGCCGTTTTCGACAAACAGGTACTCGGCGAAATCGGTCATGAAGTCGAGACCCGTTCCAGAGCCGGTGAGGACCTGCCCGGTATTCTTATCGGCCACGGGGAACCTGGTGTTGATTTTGGGCACAAAGGTCACGCCGTCAAAGTTGTGGGTCTGATAGAGCAATTGAGAAACGAATGGGCCGGTAGTTACACCGAACCATGCATTCGCGTTCGGGAATGCCGAACCAGTGCCGTATCGGAAGACGTTTTGCGCGGTAACCGGCTTGGGACCCGTATAACCGGAAAGGCTGTTGATGTTAGCGATAGCCTGCGAGATCAAAGGCTGGCTCGAGGAGTAGTCGATAAAAGGAACATCCCGGACAAAGGCTGCCCAGTACAATTCCACCTGCTCCGCGGCTGCAGCGGCGCTGGAGATTGACGGTGGCACAAAGAGTTCCGCGGCGGAAGTCGAGTCTGCTCCCTGTAATTGAAACGCAAGAGGGCTCAGCGGACCGGCTAGTTGCCCTGGACCGCCGGCAGGCACCTGGTCCAGTGCCGCCTGTGTGCCCTGGGTGAAGCCGTTCAGCAACGCCTGGTAAGCACTGGGAACGACCAGACCGGTATGGGGATCATGTGGCAGAGTTTTGGAAAAGTTTCCTGCAAAAGCCTGGTTAGCATATGCTTCTTCATCGCCGTTGGTTGGATGAGGAAAGGCGTTTCTGATGACCGTGGACTCGTTGCCGGAAGTAGTTCTTCGTATCTGATCAGACTGAGTTGCCCTCTTGCTGGGATTTTGACTGGGAGGGCCGATTTCGACCGCTTCGGCTTCTTCCATCAGACCGCGACCAGGAATCACTGAGCTAGCAGCTATGGCTGCAGCACCGATACCGGCAGTCTTGAGAAATCCGCGTCTGGTTGGTTTAGGAAATTGGTCTTTGACAGGAGCTGGGTGACCATTGTCCACAAGCCCCGTTTGCTCCGCAGGCCCGGAAGGGTTTTTATCTTTCATTGTGTGTTCCTCCTTACGGTAGTTCTGTCGCTTCGAGGCAGCAGCTTACATCAGCGATTCTGGCTGCCAATTAAGCAAAGATGAATTTTTGGGCCTTGTACATCGGGGCTAAGAGAGATGAATCTCAGAGCGGCACTCGTTTCATAGTTGAAATCTATCGTCACACGAACGAATGTCTCAGAAGGATGAGAGAAGTCCAATCGTTTTCAACTATTACAGCGTGGAATAAGCAACTATGGCCGGGCTAAGGTTTGTTTCATATTGGAATCAGGAAACTTCGGAGTACGAATCCCAAAGTGAAACAGCGTGCTTCAGATCGTGGCGTGTTTCGAGGTTGATTTGTTCAGATGAGGCTTCCACTATTTGGCAGAACTCTGGCCGCCATTTTCGAGGGCCAGTTGGATCTCGTCCTCGATAAAGCTGCGGGCAGCTGCACCGGGAACCTGATCAGTAATCCGGCCATTGCGGTCAATGAAAACACTTACCGGAAGAGCTTTCACATAATATCGATCCGCCAGGACCTGGTTCCCGAGGAGAATGGGGTAGTTGAGCTCAAATTTGCCGGTGAACTTTTTGATTGGACCAGATGACGAATCCATCGCAATGCCAAGAATGACGAGGCCTTTGGGTCCATATTGTTTTTGGAAGTCGATCAGCCACGGGATTTCTTCTTTGCAGGGAACGCACCATGTGGCCCAAAAATTAAGCAGAACTGCCTTCCGTTGATAATCACGCAAATGAACGGTCTTGCCATCCAGGGTCTTCAGTTCGAAATCGGGAGCATCGGGCAACATCTCAGCCTGGGCTGAGATCGGCCGGCGGGTTTTGGACTTGTCTTCTGCAGGTTTACTCCCGGATTGGGCCGCAACACAGGTGATCACGCTGGCCAGGACTGCGCCAGCCAAGCTGATTGCTGCAATCAGTCGTCCGCGTTTCATACGCTCCTTATTTGTTTAGAGAAGCCTGCGATTTGCGATCGGCCGGAGTAACGATTGGAACGTCATGAATGTGGAACGGAGCCAACTCGCGTGTCACATCTTCATTTTTACTCCAGAAATCCTGGGCCAGAGGCTCAACTTCCACGTCTTCTTTACGGTCAACAAAGAGTGCAGCCTGCGCCGCCGCCTTTTCCTTAAGACCCAGCTTGCTATAAACGTAAGACAGATAATTGTTGGCCGTAATGTCATCCGGGTTGATCGCCTGAAGTGCCTCGAATTGCTCGCGAGCCAGCGAATACTGACCGCTCACATAGTAGGCGTAGCCCAACTCCTGCCGGGCTTGCCGAAACCTGGGGTACGCATCGACTACAGGCTTGAGCAACGCAATCGCGACATCGAAGCGTTTCAGCAGCCGGGAAATGACCGCTTTGTGAAACTGGGCGCGAAGATTGCCAGGCTCGAGGGCGAGCGCACGATCCAGCGCCTGCAAGGCCGGTTCAAAGCTTGCATCGGCGGCTCGAGGCAGAAAAAGATTGCCTGTGCCATCCGGCGTACCGCCAGCGGCCAAGCCATTCTCACCCAGGCCGTCCGCTCCTTCCCGTTTGTGGTCGATCAACTCGGTGTACGTTGCGATCGCGATGTTCGTGTAGCCATCAGCATACCGGGGGTTCAAGGCCACAACCTGCCGGAACGCTTCCGCTGCTTTGTAGTACTGGATCTCGCCAAGGAGTGCGATTCCATAGTTGTTCCAACGCAGATAATCCGGTGTGGCGATTCCAGAACTGCTGGTCCCTTTCTTGTCTCGTACAGTCAGTGTCAAAGTCCGCGACGCCATTTCAACTACGGGATAACGAGGCCGGTTCTTGAGAACGAAATTGGTGTATCCCTGCCGGAAACGACGGTAATTCAACCGCGCGGTGAGAGTGATTGGCCCGCTTACCTCAGCCGGAATGGTAAAGCGGTATCGGACCAGGTCTGAGCGGCCGGGCAAGATCGTGTTGTCATAGGCGCGGATACGCGTCTCCCACACTTCATGCAGGTCAAGCCACTTGCCCTTGGCCGAGACCAGACGATTTGTGTAAGTGTGCGCTTTGGAATCCAGATGGCCTCGGGCATCGAGGGTTCCACTCCTGCAAAGCTGATTTCCTGCCGCGTCCTTGGCCTCGAACTCGACCCAGCTCTGGTAGAAATCCCGTTGTTCGGGCACAAGGCTGTGGCCGATGCCGGTGTTTTGTAAAACCACGCTGATCGTGAGCACGTCTCCTCGCTGTAACACGACTTGCTGCTTTTCCACGGGAGCAATCAGCGGGCCGTTGTTCTTGTTGAGGGCAAAAATGTCGATGGAGACGGTATCCTTCAAGAACTCCGCGGTCTTTTTCAGTTGCTCGGGATAGTGATAGAACGTTGGGATCGCAGTGTTCGCGCCCAGCCAACGGTGTGACTTCACGGTGCCATCGTGTTCCGCATAGTCCTGGTGGGCTGCTTCCGGCATCATGTGGCAACTCTGGCAGCTCCGAGCAGCAGGCTTGGTGTAAAACGGCGCCAGTGTCTGCTTAGACCAAGACGATTCCTGCCACTCGTCATAAACGGTGAAGGCGCGCAGCCAGCGGTAGTTGTTCAATGCCTTTGGTACCGCAGCCTTATGGCACACCGCACAGAATTCAGGCGTGCGATAAAAATCCTGCATCACCGCGCGCTTGTGCAGGTCCAGATTACTCAGTATCTGGTTCTCGTCTACCGGTCCCGGCACGGGAGTTCCGTCCGGTTTGACCAATGCAGCAGGTGTACCCATCGCGTAGCTGCCGGTACCGCTTGTGTTCTGAATTTTCCGAATTGAATGACAGACCGTGCAGGTAACGCCTTCTTCGTCGAACGGGCGCTCAATCTTGGATCCAGTGGTGAGCGCACCGGAAAAGAGCGCCACGGGATTGTGGCAGCCCTCACAGTGTCTTGACGACTCAATCCCCTTCGTGTTGTTTAACAGCTCAACATTACGAAGGTAGAACGGTTCTCTGAACGAGTTTGCATGGGCGGATTCTCGCCACTGCCGGTGTATGTCCTGGTGACATGCCGCGCAGTAGCTTGCAGGAAGAAAGGCGCTCGCAGGCATGAAACTTCCGGTGTCGGTGACGGCCTGGCTGGGCAAAAACGGGTTGGAGCCGAACGGAAGATGGTATGAGGACACATTGGGCGTGGTTTCGGCTGTCTTCTGCTGGCCGGACGCCAAAAGAATGGCGCAGGTGGACAGCGCAGTGATCAAGGATACCCGGAACAAGAACCTGGGCTTTGAGGAAAAGCGCATGACGATTCGAAATCTGGATCGGAAGCAACGACCCGAACGAAGCAACGACACAAACAAAGATTGATGAGAAGCGAGAGCCCTCAACGGGCTCCCGCGATTGGTCTTGATTAGTGATCCTGGATTTGGCCGTCGATGGCGCCATTGTTCGTGCCGGGACAGAAGTTCCCTGTCTGTTGCAGGCACTTGAAGTTATTCAGCACCGGAGGTGACACGGATGTCCCGTCCGATCTGGTGACGTCTTCAACGAATACGATTTTTCCAGATTGATTTTGCGCTATGCCCCCGGACCGGGGGTCACGAACGATGGGTCAAACCACCCAGGGAAAACCCTGGCTCCCATCCAAGTTGCGCGTTACAAGTTGAAAAACACCCCGATCCACCATTTCCTGAAGCTCATCGAGCGTTTCCACTACCGGAGTGCCATCGATGCCAATGCCGTGTTGCTGGGCAAGTTGAGCGAGAATCTGCTGGCCCTGAGCGCTTGTTCCGAAGGGCGTGAGCTCCACGAACTCCAGAATCCAAAGTCCCAGGGGATCGTCACCAAGGTAATCACCGCTGGTGTCGAAAATATTGTCCTGGCGGCGATTGCTGAGCGCAGGACTCAGGATGTAGCTGCCGTCCGCGTGCCGGACCGGGAAGATGAAGGCCATGCGCTCGTTGGCGATCTTCCGAGCATCCTGACCAGCTTGGTTGTTGGTGAAACTGTTCGGCATGACAAATGCCATGATGCTGTAGTAGAGCAGGCCGCCATCAAAAGAGAACCCACCTGTCGTCTGCAGCGCGCGTGTCTGGTTGTGGTCAGGATCCGTGTTCGGACACGGAGCTGGATCGCCGGTTTGGCAAAGGGTCCAGTTCAGCGCATTGTTTGAGGGAGTGCCCACGCGCTGCAAAAGAAGGGTGGGTTCAATCCCGTTATTGCGATAATGCTGATCGGTGAAGTCAAACGGAGGTGGATTCTTGCCTGGTGGGCGATCATCCTCCGCCCTCAATGCTATCGGTGCGCATAGCGATAAGACAAACATCACCGATACCAAAGCGGCAAGGCCAGAGCGTATGCCGCGCAAGTACGGTTGCTTCATAGTCGCTGTCCCTCCAGTCTCCAGCAGTCAAACGTACTGCTGAAGGGTTCAGACACATTTGAAACAACTGAGATCCCGGAAATCTCAGGATATTGGAACAGGTATCCGCCTGGAACAGGCTTAGAGTGGCAAGCGTTCTCTTGCAGACTCGGGTCGAAATATTAGCATAATCTAATCTGGGAACGTTAAGATTCTGCAAAAATTTACAACTACCTGGGGCCAAACCATCAGGCGTGGCTCGGACACCAATCGCACATGGCGAAACCCCCCACATCCTGACAAACGACGCTGACATCGCCGCAGCCCTAAAGGACTCGATAGGAAAGGGAAGAAGTAACCCTATGTGCGGGCGTTTATCGACGGAATCGCGGAAAATCGATAGCAGCGAGCTATAGTGGGACATAGAAGATGGTGAGCGCGGAAGGAATCGAATCCGCGCGAAAACGTAATTTCAATAACTTACAACGCAGCAGATGGCAAGAAATTCACTCTTTTCGACGTAAAGCACTGCGAACGGCACGGAAACGGCACGGGCGACAGGAACAACTTTGGCTTTTAGCTGCCGGGTCTGAGCTCGTGTTTTTTCTCGTTTCGGTGTTAGGTTCGTGGATTGTTCTTACATTTGTTCGGCAAATCTGGTACTGGTGCGTCTGGCCGCGCGATTCCGATATCGCGTTTTGCGGAGCCACAATTCAACGGCGCACGTTGGGGGTTAGATTTCCAAAATGTTGTCCAGACCCCCCCTGTTCCGCTATCAGCAGCGTAGTCGTGAACTTGTTTTCTTAGACCATGCGCATAAAGCTAGTGAGCTGTAGAGATGGATTGCGGGATCCACTGAAACTGCACGTCTGATGCCTCAATGATCCATCGCGACATCTTATCGCCTCTACCCCCAGCCCATTCGATCTCATGAATCACATGTCCATCTGATGACAGTCGGAATTCATCACAGAGCCAGTCTCCCAACCCGTTAAAACAGGCGGGACTGTCAAAGCTATACGCAAACACTCGGGAGTAAGCAAATTCGATAAATCCATCATGATAGGCCGCCAATAGACGTATTCGGGCAGTAGTCAATCCCTGCTTGTCAAGGTCGGGAACTTCAGACACGATGAGGTGTTCCAGCCGGCCATCATGGGGGCACCGATGGTCGTTGGGATTCTGGTACCATTCGGCCGTCGCTACTGCGAAAGCGCCCGGCGGGAATTCCCGCTCATGCTCGCGTAGATATTGCTGGTATCGTTGATATGAGCCCACAACATCGAGGCTTCGCTCATCGCTCAGATAATATGCCATCGGCCTTGATCCGCTTTTACCACATTCTTATGCCGTAATGCCCGATCTCCTCAGCTATGCCCTGATCTTAATTTTATAGAGAGTGCGCCCACTTCTCTTCCCGCATGAGTGGGGTAAAGCTAATACCCACCAGTAGTCCTTCTGGCGAAATGAAACGGCTGACGATTTGTCCCCACGGTTCTTTCTTGTTCTTCACAAGCACTCGATATCCGCGTGATTCGAGAACTGCAGTCGCTTTTTCGACGCTCTCAACATCGAACTCCAGCCAGGCTTGAGGCGCAGGTACGTTCTTTGGCCAGGAGTTCTTACCAAAACAAGATTGGGCCGCTTGGGAAATCGGCCATAGGGCAAAAGTCTTTGCACCCGGAACTGCCTCGGTGTGAAGATAGCCGCCAGCTTCCTCCTTGAAGGAAATGCCTAGGACATCGCGGTAAAGCGTGCGGCTTTCTCCCGTGTCACGAACGATGGGTCCAAAACCCGTAATGAACAGAGTCTTCAAAGTTGCGCTGACCTGCATGGCATCTCCTTTTCGTCGAAATGGCGGCATCAGTGTGCTGGCCCATCCGCATGCGGACGGGCCTCGAGCCTGATCATGCTATTGAGATTCTTCGAGGCGTCGTGTCGTTGGCCCTCGATGGTTGACTGGCAAACAAGAATTTGGAAACATTGTCTCCGGTGTGTACGCTACGGTCCTGGCCAAGCACACCAAAAGCTTCAATCTGATCGATACGCTCTCAGTAAAGTGCTTTGTAGAATCTATCTCCGACAGGCTCCCCGTCTGTCCCCGAATTTCCGGTAGTGTCCTAACGCAGAATTAGGACACTACCGAATTTCCAGCAGTGTGACAAGCCATTATTAATTGGTGCGAACATACAGGATGTTCATGCCAGATCGCTGCGGACAGGTTCGACATCGCTCCCTCCTTCATTGACAACTGTGGACGTGGTTTTGTTGCGCGGCAACGATTGAGTTGCGCGCTGCGTCTTAAAACATGCAAATAACGGAGGAACAAAAATGAGTGGAGCCATAGTCATCACCCATCCAGAGAAACCAAAGCGAGTAGCCATCATCGCTTCGAATCCTTCGATCTCCAAGCAAACCGGCTGGCCATCGGCAGCTTCTGGTGGGCCGAGCTGACTCATCCATACACGAGTTCGTGGAGCACGGCTACGAAATGGCCAACACCTATCCTGAAAGCTTCAGCGGGATCACCCTGACCAAGTTCGACGGGACCACGGTTACGATCGGCGGAAACGTCTAGTTGAGCAGCACTGCAGCTGTGTTGCAGAAATTCTCGTTCTAAAAATTCACAAATTGAAAAGAGGCAAAGATGACACTCACGGAATACATGTCTTTGCATGAGCCAAACGCAAGAATCAAACCCGGCGATGTAAATCGCAACGGTCAGATCGTGGTCAGAAAGACGAATTTACCTGGCAACGACCATTTGCAATGGGTGTATCAACTCGCGTGTAGCCACTGTGGTCATAACTACGGTGCCAACGGAACTGATGTTCACGAACACAAATGTCCCAAATGTCAGGATGGTAGGTCGGGACTTGCTTACGAATAACCGCCCCGGCAGGTCATACATCCAACTGGCTGCCCGCGCCCACCGGCAAGTTCTTACTGTGGTTGCGCGTGTATCTGCCTGGCAAAGCCATTCCCGATGAGCAGTTACAAGGTGTCGCTGGTCGTGGATACGCACTGAAATTGCCTATAAAACGAACGGGAACGATCAACATCTAGATTCTGAGCGAGGGCGGTTCGCTTCCTAAACAGGTCTGACTGAGCGAGCGGCAGTGAGATATGCCGAATGCGAGCTGGCGGCACCCCGTAAGCTATTGAGAAGATGGTGAGCGCGGTAGGAATCGAACCTTCAACCTACTGGTTAAGAGTCAGTGGGCCTACCGCTCCATTTTCGGCACAGCTCTCCAAAGGGGAGGCTCTAATTGGTTTGCTTAGCCGGCTCACTAAACCACCCGTCTGGTGATCTCCCGAATGGAATCATTTGTACATTCCTGTGACTTCCTGAATTGGGCCGCAAATCGACTAGCAGGCCGCCCATTGTGTGCCGCCGCCGCGAAGGGGTGAGTAGGAGGCCGCACTTCGGTTCCTCATTCGTACCTGCCGCTCTGCAGGATGACGATTGTCGTCAGCCTGTGACTGCACGACTGCATGTCGCACAAACCTGCTCGTTTGGGAGCGCCTGTCTCCAAACGAACCGCTGTTGCAGTTGTCGGGGGCGGATGGGGTCCCCGCCGTGCTGCTGCCTGCGCATTGTCAGCATGCGCCTGGCGTAGCGTCCGTGCGTGCGGGAGTATCTGTCTTTAATAGCAGACTATTGTCTTTTATAAAAGACAATCGTATACTTTAATAGACAATGCGACATCCCAAGGAACACCAAAGTCGTCTGGTGCATCCGCTGAACGAGGTTTTTGGCACTGAGGCGAACGTCCGCCTTTTGCGAGCGTTGGCGCTCCAGAACACTTCAGTGACAGCAGGTGAACTCGCTAAACGCGCCAAGCTCGGCCGAAGTTCGATATATCCCGCTCTGCGAGAACTTGAGCGCACCGGAGTAATCGAGTTCATTGGAGCAGGAGCGCGAAAGCTCGTGCAACTTCGCGGCGGCTATCCGCTCTCACGTATTCTGAAGGAGCTGTTTCGTGCCGAGGCTCACCGATTCAATGCGCTAACTACGGCCCTACGCGAATTGCTGTCGGCGATGCCACGCTCTCCGATCTCAGCATGGATCGACCATCCAGGAGAAAATCCTGAAACGACGGAGACACTGACCCTGTACGTCGTCGCTCGACCCGAAGAGCTTGATACGTTAACGGACTACATAAACGAGCGGCTCGCGGATTTGGAACGCAAACATGACGTCCATATTGCGGTCCATCCCCTCATGCCGAGCGAACTACAGATGTTACAGCGAAGTTCAATGAAGACGCTCAGTTCAGCAGTTTTGCTGGGTGGTGTTCCGCCCGTGGCACTGGCCGAGCGGTCTCGATCCACAACTAAGGCATCAACGATCGCCTCACATGATGAACATGATGCACGTTCTCGCAGACTAGGCGTAGCTGTTGCAGCCAAAATCAGGAGAGACCCGGGATTGATCTCATTTGCAAAGGAGCGCGTCAACCGCCGGGCTCGTGAGGCTAGTCGTCGCGAGCGACGCGAACTCATGGAATGGCTTCGGATTCTTTCGACGATGTCACCCGCGCGGCTGCAAAGGTTTTTGCTGGAGAATAGCGAGCGTGCCGTTCGATTGCGTCAAACACTGCCTGCATTGAATCTTCTATCGCCTGCCGAGCGGGATGCAGTCATGCGCAGTCAGACCGACGCAGAAGTCGTGGCGGCTATCAGTCATCTATGACGCGGGCAGAACTGGAGCATGCCATTCGTGCCGCCTGTGACGTCTCCGAGGACGACGAGGTCTACGTCTTTGGGTCGCAAGCCATTTTGGGGCAGTATCCCGAGGCCCCCGAATCACTGCGACAGTCGGCTGAGGCAGATATCTCACCCGTGAACGCAATTGATAAGGTAGATTTGATCGACGGAAGCCTTGGAGAGTTATCCACGTTCCATGGCACATTTGGGTTTTATGTGCATGGGGTTTCCATTGACGCAGCAGTCCTGCCTGCTGGCTGGCAAAGACGTGCAATCAAAGTCCGAAATGAGAACACACGCAACCACACAGGATGGTGCGTTGAGGCTCATGACCTTGCAGTGAGCAAGCTGGTGGCGTTCCGTGACAAGGATAAGGATTTCGTGAGGACGCTACTTCTCGAAGAGCTCATCAGCCCACGAAAGCTATTTCGGCGGCTCAATCAGGTTGCTAACGACTCCAGAGTGACTCCGGAGCTCCTTTCCGTTATAAAAGCGTGGCTCGGAGGTCTAATTAAGGACATCGGCTGACCGGGAGGAAAACCCCAAGGGTCTACGAGCCGACGAAAAGGCCCGCGCTGCTTCGGTTTGAGATACCGCGAAACCTCATTAACCCTCCGTCTTGTGATCATCCCTTTGGAAATACGATCTTGGTAGGCAAAATCCGGCAGATACGATCAACCGGACGGCGGCCCCCGGCAAAGCCTCTCTTATGGGTTTTGCAACCAGCTGGCACCGCTCCAAAACCGCGGCTGATCCTCCACCTTATGCAGGGCAAAATAGTGGAAACCTGTGAATTATCAAGAGTACCGGACTGGGCAAAACCAATCTTAGCGGAGGCCAGCATGCTGCGGGATGGGCTTTGAGGGGCCTGGCAATTTAATGCCATCCCGCGACGGGCTCACTAAGTGACCTATTTATTGACCTGCGCAAGCGAATGAAGCAGATGCACTAGCTTGCGAGTGTTCTGGACCCACAATGCTAACAAGAGCAGTCCGACGAATCGCCAGTCAGCCCAACTGACCAAAACGGCGACAACGGCAAATCTTTCATTCAGTTTTCATTCTGTTTCAACCATCAATGGCCCTATTCTCGTTTCCTAGACTCAGACGAGTCGGAGAATATCAAGTGAAACATGGAGGTTTCCAACATTTTGATTCTACCGTTGGTCGGAATTACGCGAGCCTCGAATGAAACGAAAGTGGGAATTGCCGCACCATCTTATATACTGCTGCGGCAAGACCGGGGGGCGGTTTTTGGAGAGGCCCTGATCAGGGCAACGTCCTATTCACACAGCCGGGTGTATCTTTTTTTCAGAAGAACTGAATATCGTTAGTCGGGCGCTGTCGACAAGGTAAGGCGAATCACTCTTTGCGTATGCGATGAGGCGGACCTGAAAGATGGCACGCGACGATCAATCCACCAAGGCGAGGTACGAACGATCAGACGACACAGAACGATCGGCACAGCCCACTACGCACGCAGCGTTGGCCCCGAAGCCTGCATTCGCTGCGCTCAAACCTCCCAGCCTCTCGCTGCCAGTCGGCGGCGGCGCGATCCGCGGTATCGGGGAGGTCTTCCGCGCCAACCCGGCAACGGGTACTGCGGGCTTCGACATTCCCCTTCCATTCACGCCTGCGCCGCACGGACCCACACCGCAGCTCTCGCTGTCCTACGACTCTGGGCAGGGCAACGGGGTCTTCGGTGCCGGGTGGTCGGTAGCCATCCCACAAATCACACGTAGCACCGACAAGCGGCTGCCTGAATACCGTGACGGGGAAGACTCCGACCTCTTCGTGTTATCGGGCGCAGAGCACCTCGTCCCTGGTCCGCGAACGGAGACGGGCACAGAAGTGGTCGAGCGCTTTCGGCCTCGGGTCGAAGGGCTCTTTGCGCGCATCGAGCGAGTGACGGAAAAGTCTTCCGGCGATGTCCATTGGCGTTCGACGACGCGGGACAACATAACCTCTTATTTCGGCGCCTCCGCTGCTTCGCGCATTGCCGATCCGGCGAACCCACGCCACGTCTTCGCCTGGCTCCTCGCGCGCACCGAAGATGATCGGGGTCACGTCGTTGAGTACAACTACAAGGCCGAGGATCTTGCCGGCATTGACGCGGCAAGCCCCTCAGAGAGCCACCGCTTGTCCGGCCTTTCGCCCATCGTCAATCGTTACCCGAAGTCGATTCGCTATGGGAATACCTCGCCGGGCGACGCGTCGACCTGTAGGTTCGAGCTGGTCTTCGATTACGGAGAACACGACGCGCAAGCGCCAACACCCCAAGAGAGCCTGCCTTGGCTGCGCCGCCTTGACGCTTTTTCGTCATATCGGGCTGGCTTCGAGGTTCGCACATACCGTCTCTGCCGGCGCGTGCTTATGTTTCATCATTTCCCTGAGCTCGATGGATTCCCGCTGATACGCTCTCAGGACCTCAGCTACAGCGAAAACTCCTCGATGACCAAGCTCACCAGCGTCGCATCGACTGGATACATGCCCAACCCTCAGCGCACGGCATACACGTCGAAACAAATGCCTGCGCTTTTGCTTACCTATAGCGAACCGGTATTCGATAAGCACATCCGCGACCTGACTGAGGTCGAGGTTGGGGAGGAGCTGCCCCGCTTTGCCCTCGGCACGCGCGCGCAATGGACCGATCTCGACGAGGAGGGGCTCCCTGGGATACTGGCCGATTGGGGCGGCGCCATTCGATACCATCGGAACCTTGGCGACGGCAAGTTTGCCGCTGCGGCGACGCTGACCAGCGCTCCCAGCCTGACTGCGCTTGCCTCCGGCGGAAGCCAGCTCACCAACGTTGCCGGCACTGGCACGCTGGCGATGCTGACACGCTCGGTGCCGGGCGCCGGATTCCATGAGCGAACGGATGACGGTTGGGGCCCCTTCGTTCCGTTTGCGGCACAACCAATCATCGATTGGAATGACGCCAACTTGCGCCTGGTCGACCTCAACGGAGACGGTCTCGATGACCTCCTGATTACGCGAGGCGAATATATCGAGTGGTATCCATCTCTGGGCCGTGGCGGCTTCGGTCCGGCGCGCAAAGTGCCTCTGCCGCGGAGCGATGAGGAAGGTCCAGCGATAGTGTTTGCGGACGATAAGGCGAGCGTGATGCTCGCGGACATGACGGGTGACGGTCTCTCCGATCTGGTGCGCGTTACCTACTCGGGCGTTTCCTATTGGCCGAACCTGGGCTATGGACGCTTCGGGCCCCAGGTCACCATGGATCATCCACCTTTATTTGAGCCGCAATCGCAATTCGACGCGCGCCGCGTCCGGCTGGGTGATGTGGACGGCACAGGCACCACCGATCTTCTCTATTTCACCGACTCCGGAATGAGCGTCTTTACGAATCAGGCAGGCAACAGCTTTGCCTCTGGCGTGCTGCATGAGGGGATCAGCTCCGATGCGCTTCGCACCCTGGCGATCCTCGACCTGTTTGGTACAGGGACGGCCTGTGTGGTCTGGGCACCGGAGGAGCCGGGCGGGGCACCGCCGCCGCTGCGCGTCGCTGATCTGCTCGGGAGCACGAAACCGCATTTGCTGTTGGCGCTCGATAACAACATGGGACGCCTGGTTCGGCTGCGCTATGCGCCGTCAACGAGGTTCTATCGTGATGACAAAAGCGCGGGACGTCCGTGGATCACAAAACTCCCCTTTCCAGTACAGGTTGTCGACCGAGTGGAAACCTACGACGCCGTGAGCCGCACCCGCCTGGTTACGACGTATGCGTATCATCACGGCCACTACGACTCCGAAGAGCATGAGTTCCGCGGCTTCGGCATGGTCGAACAGGGGGATGCCGAGAGCTTTGCGGCAGAGCGAGGCGCGGGCCTGTTCACCGATCAGCCCGCGCCGTTGAACGACGAAGTTCCCCAGCCGCCGGTGCTTACAAAAACCTGGTTTCACACCGGTGCCTGGAGGGAAAGCGCAGCGCTAGGCCGCCAATACCTCAATGAGTATTGGCAGGGAGACGCCGCCGCGCCGCAACCGATGGAATGCGTGCTGCCAGAAGGTGCCACACCCGAGGAGCTGCGCGAAGCGGCGCGCGCCCTCAAAGGAACGGTCCTGCGTACTGAAGTCTACGGGCTCGATGGATCCAATTCTGAGGCTTACCCGTTTGCCGTTACCGAATCGAGCTACGAGGTGAGACGTCTGCAGCCGCGTACCGGAAATTCCTACGGCGTTTTCCATACGGTTCCACGCGAACAGCGGCAGCTCGCCTACGACCGTAATCCCGCCGACCCGCGTATCGCGCAATCGCTCGCGCTCGAAGTCGATGCTTATGGCACAGTGCTCAAGGGAGCGTCGTTCGCCTATCCGCGCCGCGTCGTGCCCGCCGATCTGCCCGAGCAAGGCATGCTGCTGGGCGCCGTGACCGAGACCCAGGTGTTGCATCTGGACGCTGCCACAAACGGCTACCGCCTCGGCATTCCTATTCAGACTCGCATTTTTGAACTCACAGGCATGGCTCCGGCTCCTGGCAGTCTGATTACCAGCGACTCGGCCCGAACCGCCTATGCCTCCGCTACGACCATCGCCTATCAGGAAACGCCCGGCCCAGGCGTGGTGCGAAGAGAAATCGCGCGCGTAGTTGCAAGCTATTACGATACCGCCCATTACCCCAATGTCTTTCCCATCGGACAGGTGGATGTCCTCGCGCTGGGGTATGAGAGCTATCGCCTCGATCTCAGCGATGAATTGCTTGCGGCTACGTTTGGCGCGCGTGTCACCCAGCCTATATTGACCGAAGGCGGGTATCGCTCGTTGCCAGGCGAGGCCGGCTACTTCGCGTCTTCCGGACATGCCGAGCACGATCCCGCGCGTTTCTTCCTGCCCATTCGCTTCATTGATCCATTCGGCTTGGCGACCACGATTACCTACGAGAATTCCATGCTGGTCGCGGGGATAGAAGATGCTATCGGCAACCAGGTCACGGCCACCAATGACTATCGCGTCATGGGACCGTCAATCGTCGTCGATCCTAACGGCAATCGGACTTCCGCCGCCTTCGACGAGCTGGGGATGGTCGTGCGCACTGCGGTCTCGAGCGCCGATGGCAGCCAAGGCGATACTCTCGACAAGCCGACCACACGGTTCGAGTACGACCTGCATCGTTATGCTTCGACCAGCAAGCCGAATTTTGCTCATGGTTTTGCGCGGGAAACGCACGGCGCCGCCAATACACGGTGGCGAGAGACCTACGTCTTTTCCGACGGCTCAGGCCGGGTGGTGATGAGCAAGGCGCAAGCCGCTACTTCACCATGGGTAGGAACCGGCCGAACGGTCCTCAACAACAAAGGCAATCCGGTCAAGCAATACGAGCCATTCTTCTCTTCGACGTGGGAGATGGAGACGGAAGCGGAGCTCGTGCAGCAGGGAGTGACTCCCATCATGACCTACGACGCGCTCGGGCGACTGACGCGCACGGACCTGCCGAATGGAAGCTATCGGCGCTGGGAACGAACTCCGTGGCAGGAGACCGCATTCGACGAAAACGACACGGCCACCGAGCCCGGCAACATCTGGTGGGCGCACGCCGACCAGATGGCGCGCGATCGCACTGCACCCCACGGCAATACCCCAACCGTGACGCATTTTGACGTGCTCGGGCGTGGTGTGCTGGCCATCGCCGACAACGGCACCGATGGAAAGTACGCAACCCGCAGCAGGCTTGACCTTGAAGGACAGGTGCTGGAGGTGGTCGATCCGCTGGGCCGCGCTTGCGAACGATCGGTCTACTCCATCGGAGGAACCAGGCTTCGGGTCATTAATATAGACAGCGGAACACGCTGGGCGCTCGCCGATGTTGTGGGCAATCCGCTTCGCCGCTGGGATGAACGCGAACAGGTCTTCCGTTACCAATACGACGCCCTGCGGCGGCTGACGCGTCACTGGGTAAAAGCCGGCACTGCTGCTGAGACGCTGGTCTTCCGGCAGCTCTGGGGCGAGTCCCATCCGAATGCGGCGACGCTGAATCTCAGAGGCCGGCTCTTTCTGGTCTGCGACGGCGCCGGCAGCTTGCAAAGTGCGTACGACTTCAAGGGCAACGTGACCGCTGGCACGCGCCGCGTTACTCGCGACTACAAGAATCAGCCGGATTGGTCTGTGCTCGCAACCATCGCCGACGCCCTCGCAGTTATAGCGGCGGCGGATCCGCTACTCGAGAGCGAGTCCTTCACGCAAACCACAGCATTCGACGCATTGAATCGCCCGATTTTGCAGACTGCTCCGGACGCGAGCCAGATTCGGCCCACGTACAACGCGGCTGGCTTGCTTGATCGTGTCGACGTCAATCTCCGTGGCTCTGGAATTTGGACGCCATTCGTTACCGGCATCGATTACAACGCCAAGAGCCAGCGACAGCAAATCCGGTACGGAAATCAGACCACGACGAGCTACCAATACGATCCCTTGACCTTCCGGATGGTGCAGCTGACAACGACCCGGGCCACTGACAACATAAATCTGCAGGATCTTTTGTACGCATTCGACCCGGTGGGTAACATTCTGGCGATCAGCGATAAGGCGCAGCAGCCAGTCTTCTTTTCGAATGCCGTCGTCGAGCCGTCGACGGACTACATCTACGATGCCGTGTATCGGCTGACCAGCGCCACCGGGCGGGAGCACGCCGGAGGCGTCGCCGATATTCAGCGCGATCAGAATGATCCGCCCGTTGATGCCCTTCCACATCCGAACGACGGGCAAGCACTGCGCCGATACACGGAGACCTACACCTACGATGCCGGTGGAAACTTTCTTCAGTTCCGCCACATTGCAGTGGGAAACACGGCCGCGAGCTGGACGCGGCATTATACCTACGAGCCCGGTTCGAATCGCTTGCAGTCGACGAGCCTGCCGGGTGATCCGGATTCGGGACCATATACCGCCAAGTACCCGCACGATGCTCACGGCAGCATCATCCAGATGATGCACCTGTCGGCGATCGATTACGACTACCGGGACAAGATGGTCCGCGCCGATCTCGGCGGCGGCGGTACCGCCTATTACTCGTATGGCGCAGGCGGAGCGCGTGTTCGTAAAGTCATCGACAGCGGCTTGAACCTGATCAAAGAGAGGATCTATCTAGGGGGATACGAGATCTATCGTGAGAAAAATGCGTCGCAAGTCGTATCACTGGAACGACAGACACTGCACATTGCCGACGGGGCCAAGACGATGGCGATGGTCGAAACCAAGAACATCGATTCATCAGTCACGAGCCTGACACCCACTCCACGTCTTCGATTCCAGCTTGGCAGTCACCTCGAATCGGCGATGCTCGAGTGCGACGAGAGCGGCCAGGTTTTCTCATATGAGGAATACCATCCATATGGCACTAGCGCCTACCGCGCAAGCGCCAGCGGCGTGGAGGTCAGTGACAAACGCTATCGCTATTGCAACGCCGAGCGTGACGACGAGACCGGATTCTACTGCATGGGCCAGCGGTACTACTGTTCGTGGGTTTCGCGATGGACGACGGCTGATCCGGCTGGGCCGGTCGACGGCCCCAACCTTTATGCGTATTCGCGATGTAGTCCGATAGTATTCACCGACCAAACCGGCCGTGGGTCAAAGTTTTGGGAGTATGCGCGACGGTTCGAAAACGTATTAAGAGTCGTAACCGCGCTAACGGGCCAAGGCGAGAGACTAGAGCACCCAGAACGCCACCCCGTTGAAATGGGTACACCAAAGAAAGAGAGCGAATCAGAAAAATCCGAGAAACAATCCAAGAACCAACTAGCCAAAGCGAAGGGAGGCAAAGGTCTTGGGCCAGGACCTGATCCACCTCCGGATCCTTACGAAATTCCGCCGGGTGGCACCTTCGAAGGGATCAAACTCGACCCCATATTGTTTGGATCAGGGCCGGGCACATCTAACACGCCCGCCACGGCTTTAACCCCAAACGGGCCCAGCGGCTCTGGGAACCCCGTTCCTGATTCGTACAAGGTTCCGGCTGCGTATCCTCTTCCTACCAACGATACCAGCGGTGTTGACGATCTCTGGCCGTCACCAGATGACATACCAGGCCCGCCGCTCCGGATTGTTGGCGCTGGCGGGATCGCTGTAGATCCGAACATCCCGCCATCGGTGCAACCAGGGCCATCGAACGAAGGATTTGCGGAGCTCATGAAGAGCGGGCGTTTCCCGAAGGGTAGCACCCGCGGCTTTGCAAGCGTAGATGCCATGGCTGGAGTAGCCATTACAGGCACCATTATTTTTCTTGATGTTGCTCACGCTCCGAAAGGACAAGGAGCGAAAACGGCAGCGATCGACGTAGGTATTGTCGGCGTTACCGTCGGAGTTACCAAAGGAGTTACCAAATTGGTTGGCCCCGGGGTAGTCGGCCCTACGCTCCCGCTGGCCCTTACTCAGGCGGGGAGTGAAGATGAGGCCGCCGCGACCGCTGCGCAGGTTTTTGCCTTGCACATTGCCACTAAAAACCCATATGTCGCCGCCTTCATCGTCGGCTCGGCGGTCATACTTACCCAGCAGGGGACTCCCCGGCCCTCGAGAGTCGGTGAGGGAGGTGGGCATCCGAACTGAAGCACAAATTATGGTTCGTAGTTCACGATGAACCGATGCATGTAAGGTCGCGATCTGACATTGAATGGGCAAGGCGCTGATGTCGCGCTCCTGCACACAGAGGTACGTCAAGTGGGCCTCACCATCCGGAACTTGGAAGAGATGTTAGCAAGACGAGATTCCAGACGAAAAGGACGTTTCGATGCAAACTCAAACTAACGCAACCGCAGCCGCTGTTGCACTCGTGCGGCCGATTTTTACGCTGCCGATCATAGCGTTGCGACCCGATGTCATCCGGTTGGCGCCGGGCGCGATCACGGACGCGGCTGTCCGCGCCGCCGTTGATGGCAAGCTCAACGCCGCGCTTAAGCAGGAGATCAAGCAGGCCATCGGGTCGGACAACGCTGCCGTGGGCACGCTCGTCGACGGGCTGCCGCTCGATTACCACGCGTTGCTGGGCGAGACTGTCCTTTCGATCATTCAGAAGACGGTCGTCCCGGCCATGGAAAGGCAGCCGGCGCTCGCGCCGCTGGTGGCGGGATTGCTGGCGCGCCGCGACGTGGCGGGGGCGCCCACCGTCGCCGCCTTGCTGCAGCCCAACCTGCCGCTGGCACAGAACCCGATCTTCATCGACGATGTCCGCCAGGGCAAGGGACGCGAGCTTCTGCGTCTTGCCAGCCTCGACCAGAATCTCATCGATAAAATCGACGGCGGCAGAAAGCAACTGGAAGCGTGGAATGACTTCGACTGGGACAACGTCGTCAAGCAGAACATCCTGACCGCGGCGCAGCGCGACCAGCTTCACTTCACTACCGACCTTAGCCGCCTCACCGGCGAACAGTATGGACTGGTTGAGGCCGCACAGAAGGCCGCACTTAATACCGTCAACGACCTGGTGCAGTGGGACAGCAGCCGCTGGCTCGATCTCATCCGCAAGAACCCGGCCTCGGTTCCCGAGGGGCTCACACCCGAAGCCTATGCCGGCCAGCTAGCCAAAGTCGTTCAGCAGACCTACCCCTCCGAATACTTCTCTTACCGTATCGCCGACAAGACACTCGCACAGAATTCCCCGCAGGCCTATCGCCACCTTGGTCTTGCCGAAAACCCCGCGCGTGTCGATGCCCTGGGACTGTTCCTCAAAAACAACGCCGGAGAAGACCTGCGCTTCATCAACCTGCTCGACAATCAGCCCCGCCGCGACGGCGCACTCAATTGGACGGGAATCGCCGCCGCCGATCAAACCCCGGTGCGCAACCAGTTGCTGGCCTACCAGCGCGTACTGCATCTGGCTTCTGACCACGATGCGGCGATGGCGCTGCTGCGCGTGGGTCTTGATTCCTCGGCAGCAATTGGCACCATGAGCTACAGCGCATTCAAGGCGCAAACCGGTCTCGACGACGCGAGCGCCGCTCCTATCTACGCTGATGCGCAGTTTCGCTCGGCCAAGATCGCCAACGGCGTGCAGCTCACCAAAGATGCAGTTGCAGCCATCGAGCAGGGCCGCTATTTCCAGGGCATCAACCCTTCGGCCTTCAACGACCTCAAAGACATCCCCGGTTATACGGAACTGTTTGGCGGCTCCACCTTCTGCGATTGCGTGCACTGCCGCTCCATCTTCAGCCCGGCCGCCTACTTCACCGACCTGATGTACTTCATCGACAAGAACATCACGCAGAAGGCGTTTGCCAACAAGCCCACGCACCCGCTGCGGCTCGACAAGCGCCGCCCCGACCTATGGAAGCTGAAGCTTACGTGCGATAACACTGACACGCTCATCCCCCAGCTCACGTTGGTGAAAGAGATCCTCGAGAGCTATATCACGCAGACGCTTTCTGTTGGCGATGTTGAGCAGACGCTGGCCGGCGATCGCACCGCCATCGGGCTGCCCTACCACGCGCCCCTGGAGACAGTGCGGGAATATCTGCGCGATTGGAATACGGAGCTCTCCGGCGTTTACGAACTGCTGAATGCGACCAGCGACGCGCAACTCAAAGAGACCTTGCATCTCTCTGACGACGAATGGAACGCCCTGATCGCCGCTCCCGCCGATACCGCCTGGGTTCGCTTTCCAACGTCTGATCGTACGCAGATGGACGCGATGGAATTTCTTGGGTTCGCGGATATTACGCGCGCCCAACTCGACGAACTGCAGCTGACCAAGACTGCCGGCGGCTTCACCATCGTCCGCGTGAAGCAACCGGACGATATCCAATCCGAAAAAGAGGTAGTGCAGGGACTCTCTGATCCGCTGCTGGACCACATCGGCCGCCTGCTGCGGTTGGCGCGCAAGACCGGCTTGTCACTCTTAGAACTGGATGAGGCTTTTAGAACCCCGGTCATCGCCGGCGGCAGCGCTTTCTCCGCGCAATCGTTTACCGGCCTGGCGCGCTTCCGGCGCCTGCAGCAGACGCTGGGGCTTTCCGTGGAGTCGCTGGTCGGGGTGGTCGACCATATCCCGGTGGGTCCGATGAAGACGGGCGCGAAGTCGCTCGCGGATCAGCTTGGGGTCCCGGCGCTCACGGGCCCGGGCGGGTTCCCGATAACGTTCCACCATGCCCACTTCAATACCGCCAACCCATCCGACGCCACGGTGGATGCAACACTACCGGCGCTGCTGAATGTGATCGGCCTGACCGAGTCAGACCTGCTCATGCTGTTCTTAGAATATCCAGCGGCGTTTCCCTTCGACGCCAATGGGAATTGCCAGCTCACGCCCGGCAATGTCGCGTTGCTCTATGCCCACGCCATGCTCGCGCGCGCCTGGCATATCACGCCGGGAGACCTCAGCCAGGTCATCAACAGACTCGGATTTCCGGGAAATGACTTCCGTACTCTCGATCGCCTCGAGCAGTTGCAACAGGCGATAGCGACCCATGCCTCGCTGCCGCTGGCTATCTCCGAGGCGTTCGCTCTCCTCGATCCGGCAACTTCTTGGATCACGACCGATCAGGTCGTCTCGGTAGTGGCCGGTCTGCGGCAGTCTGGCGCGCGGCTTTTTGGGCCTTCTATCCTGGCCTCGCTGCCTGGGTTCACCGCTGAAGATGCGGCCAATATCTTTGCGCAACTTCTGCAGGCCAATCTCCTCGAAGAAGAAGGCGATAAATATGCCCTGAGCCCCGCGTACACGCCTGCCACCGACCTCGGCGCCGGCAATGTGCTCACGGCGCCTTACCTGGCTCACAAGAATGAATTGCATGCCGCATTCATGGCGTTTCATTTTACGAACCTCCTGCCCAACAGCCTGGCCGCCATTGCTGGGATGCAGTCGGACAAGACGCTGATCGCGCTCGCCTTTGCGCAACCCGGGTGGGACGGCGCACCCATCCTGCAGGCGCTCAAAACGACGATTGTGAACGGCGTTGCTACGACGCCCGCCGATCTCGCGCCCCTCACCAAGCTGGCCAACGACCTCGCTCGCCTGGGACGGCTGTTCAGCCGGTTGCAACTGGAGACAGCCGATGGCTGGTTCATCGCCCAGTATCCCGGCATCTTCGGTATCCAGGACATCCGGCAACTGCGCGCCTCCGAACTGGCCACCATGCGGCGTTACCGGCAGCTTCTTTCGGCAAGCACGCCGAGTTCCGCCGACTGGCAGAACTTGTTGTGGCAGTACCAGGTGCGCGCCAATGGAAATCAGCCGATTGCCCCCGCCGCCGTATTCAGCGCGGTTGCGACCGTACCGCTCTTTGCCGGGGCGCTGGCCTCTCCGGCACATTTGGCCTTGACGCCGGCGGCTGCGCCGTCGTTCTCATCGCAGGTGCTGGTTGCGAGCCCGCTCAATGCTGATGAGATCGAGTTGCTGGCCACCGGCAACGGTCTCGAACCAACGCTGCTGCGCTCGATCTTCCTCTCGCAGACTCTGCCGGCTGGAGCGCTGGATGGGATCAGCCGCGCGCTGCGGCTTTACCCGTTTTGCGATCAACTGGACATTCAGGGTTACAGCCTGGCGAAGCTACTGGTCCGCGATTTTCCGGGCCTGAAGAACGCCGGCGAATTCCTGTGGAGTCTTCTCGAGGACAAATACAGCGATCCTGTGGCGCGCGACAAAAATCTTTCGCCGCACATCGGCGCGCTCAACATGCTGCTGCGCGACGCGCTGTGCAACTACATCATCGCCCGCTCCGATACCCTTAAGTTTCAAAGCCGCGACGAGATCTACAGCTATTTCCTTATCGACGTGCAGGTGGGCGGATGCTTCGAGACCTCACGCCTGGTTGCCGCCTTGTCGAGCCTGCAACTCTATGTATATCGCTGCCTGATCGATCTTGAGCAGTCCGAGAAAGACAATTTCTCTGTGCTCTCGTTCATCGACGCCGCCGACATCAGCCAGGAGTGGGAGTGGCGGAAGAACTACCGCGTCTGGGAAGCCAACCGCAAGGTGTTTCTCTATCCCGAAAACTATATCGAGCCGGAGCTGCGCGACAACAAGACACCGCTGTTTCAGGATTTGGAAGACAATTTGCTCCAGCGCAAGATCACTCTTGATGCCGCCGAGGAAGCCTATAAGCAATACCTGACGGGGTTCTCCACGCTGGCACAGCTCAAGGTTGTGGGCGTGTGCTTCGATCATGACGACCAGCACCCGGAAAACGATTGCTATTGGTTTCTGGCTCGCACCAACTCCGATCCCTATCAATACTACCTCCGCCGTTATTTCCCGGGTGCCGGGCGGTGGGATGCATGGGAGACGGTCGATCTAGGCATTAGTGCGCCCTACGTCTCTCCGCTGGTGTGTCTCGGCCGCCTTTATTTGTTTTGGGTCGAGATCACATCCATGGATAAGACCAGCTTTGCCAGTGGCAACTCGATATTCCAGGGGGTTGACCACCAGGTGATGCTGCATTACTCGTATCGCCAACACGATGGCAAATGGGCGGCGGCACAAAAAAAGACGCTGGTTGAGCACTTTCGCGATTTTCTTGTGGTGGACAACTCGCCAATCTATTATCAACTTACTGGCTATGCATTCCTTGCCGTCGACAAGAACGGAACCAAGCAGATGGTGCAGGACTATCAGAATACCAAGACCTACGGTAAGGTGATAGCCACAGCCGACGATCCCGGCCAGCCCGAAAAGCTGACCATTCACTACTTCCGCAAATTTGGGCTCAGCAACGTGCTGGTACAGTCCACGAGCGATCCACAGCAATTCAACTGGATCTCGGAGGAGGACGTTGACGACATCTTCACCGTCAGAAAGGTTCATTTCGGATATTCTGATCCCAAGAATCCCCTGCCAGTGCCAGCCAGCCACTACTTCACCGCGACGCTCGATCTAGCTCTGAACGAACTTTCCGATTCTCGTCTTCTTAAGGGCGACTTCGATCCCAATACGGAAGCCGGCTATTACGATCCATCCAACGGCATCGAGGCGATGGGAATTCTCGAGACAAACGATGCGACTCAGATGGAATTTCCACCATTCTCTCTGATGATGCGAAACTATGCTGAAGCCGAGTTTCCGATGGCTACTGACGACATGTTGGTCACCTACGTTTCAGAAAGTGTTACTCCCGTGACGAACACGCTCGTCGGCGAGTACCTCCGCGACGTGATTCCAGTGAACAACAACCAGGGAGAAACCGTACTCCAGCACGGCAAACACCAGCACTGGCTCCAATATGGCTCCGCGATCTTCGAGTCGATTCTGCCGCAGCGTGTGGCCGTGCGCGTAAACACCACACTGGATGGCTATCTCACCAAGGCCCTGTTTACCGGCGGTATCCAACAGTTCCTAACCTTGGGTACACAGTCCACGAGCGAGGAACCACCACGGCTGCAACCAACCAATGGCATTGCTTCGTTCATGCTGCAATTTGCTTCCGAGCCTTTGGATGCGCTGCCATTTCACGGCTCCTTCGGGGACTACTACCGCGAGCTCTTCTTCCACATTCCCTTCCTGATCGCCAACCAGCTCAATGCCGAGGGGCAATATAGCGATGCGAAGTATTGGTATGAAAAGATCTTCAATCCAACCGCGCCGCCGCTGTGGTTCGACCCCAATCCCAAAAACCGCGTGTGGCAGTATCTCGAATTCCTCAACGTCGACGTGCCTAAACTCAAGGAGCTGCTGACGGACCAAGCCCAGATCGATCTCTACCAGGACGATCCTTTCAATCCGCACGCCATCGCCCGCCTCCGTCTCAGCGCCTACCAAAAGGCGATTGTGATGAAGTACGTCAGCAACCTGGTTGATTGGGCCGACCAGTTGTTCACGCAGGACACCATGGAGTCAGTCAACGAAGCCACCATGCTCTATGTGCTGGCCGCCGATATCCTGGGCCCGCGGCCTGTCAGCGTCGGCGAGTGCGAAACCGCCGACGAGAACGCCCTTACCTACGACACGCTGGGCCCGGCTATCGAAAAAGGGTCGGAGTTCCTGATGTTCGTGGAAAACATCTATCTGCAATTCGATCTTGAAGCCGCGGTGGCGCTGTCCCTGGCGCCGGCCAAAGCAAATCCCAAGGCGCATGCGATGAGCGCGTCGCTGCTTAGCACCGGACTCGGCAGTCCACGGCAGTATCAGCGAAAGCCGACACTGCCCAGTTACAAAGCCGCCAACACCGCCAAGACACACAACAAGCGGCATCCGAACCGGCCTGACATCGTGCGGCAATACCTGCCTGCGTTCTGTGTGCCCGCCAATGACGTGCTGCTGGGTTATTGGGACCGCATCGAAGACCGGCTCTTCAAGATCCGCAACTGCCAGAACATTCACGGCGAGCGCGTCAGCCTGGCGTTGTTCCAGCCGCCCATTGACCCCATGCTGCTGGTGCGCGCCAAAGCGGCCGGACTCTCCCTTGAGGAAATCGTCGGGCAGGAGAATGAAGCTCTGCCGACGTATCGCTTCAGCTATCTGGTCGAAAAAGCCCGGCAATATGTTTCTACGGTTCAGAGTTTTGGCGGCGCTCTCTTGAGCGCGCTGGAGAAGAAGGACGCCGAAGGGCTCTCGCTGCTACGCTCGACTCACGAAAAAAACATCCTGTCGATGCAACGGTCCATCAAGCAGCAGCAGATCGACGAGGCCCAGGCACAGCTGGATTCGCTCCGATCACAACAACAAAACGTGCAGAATCGGATTCAATACTACAATGACCTGATCCAGGGCGGTCTCAATGCGGCGGAATGGGCGGAGGAAACGCTTAGGCACTCAGCGACCGCGCTCAAGACCATCGAAGGCATCTATCATACGGTCGCCGGAATCGAATACCTCCTCCCGAAAGCCGGCAGCCCGTTCGCTCTGACGTACGGCGGCAAGGAGATGGGTGACCATGCCAGCGCGATTGCGCAGTGGTACGCGAGCTCGGCCGGCATTCTCGACGCTGGCTCTGCGTCGGCGGGCTTGGAGGCAACCTTCCAGCGCCGCTCCCAGGAGTGGCAGCAACAGCTCACACTCGCGCAGGAAGAAATGAACCAGGTGACAAAGCAAGTTACTGCCGCCGAGATCCGCCTGCAGATCGCTATCAAAGATCTCGATGTCCACGACAAGCAGGTTGACCAGTCGCAGGAGATTCTCGACTTCTTGACCAACAAGTTCTCGAGCGTGGGCCTTTATACGTTCATGAGCGCACAACTCATGCGTCTCTATCGCGAGGCGTATCAAATGGCGGCGAAGGTCGCCCGGCAGGCCGAACGGGCATACCAGTTTGAGCGTGATGCCACCGACTTCTTTATCCAGAGCGACAACTGGCAGGCGGAAAGCTCGGGATTGCTTGCCGGCGAGCGACTGCTTCTGCAGTTGCAGCGGCTGGAGCAAGCCTATATGGAGCGCAACACGCGCGAGATCGAGGTCAGCCAATCGTTGTCGCTCTTGCAAATCGATCCTGGGGCGCTGCAAAGCCTGCAGCAGACCGGTAAGTGTTCCTTCAAGCTCGATGAGATATGGTTCGATCTGCAATATCCCGGGCACTACCGGCGTCTCTTGAAATCGGTCCGGCTCACGGTTCCCTGCGTGGTCGGGCCTTACACGAACGTCGGCGCGAAGTTGCAGCTTATGAATAGCTGGGTCCGGCGGAAGACTGATCTTCAAGGACCGCCAGAGCCTGTGCCGCTTACCATGACCGGCACCATCGCCACCAGCCATGCACAAAATGACGCGGGCCTCTTCGAGCTCAACTTCCGCGACGAGCGCTACCTGCCCTTTGAAGGCGCAGGCGCCATCAGCCAATGGACGTTCGAACTGCCGGCGAAGGTCCGCATGTTCGACTACAGCAGCATTTCGGATGTTGTCATCAACCTGAGTTATTTGACGCGCTACGACGACACGTTGGGTAAGACGGTGGAGGACAACCTCGTCGCCGGCGCACAAACCTTGAAAACCTATTCGCAGCAGCCCGGCTTGTTCCGGCTGATCAGCCTGCGGCACGAGTTTCCGGATGCGTTCCAGCAACTGCTTAATCCCCCTGCAGGCCAACCGCAACAGACAACTTTCGCTCTCGAAAGCAGGCATTTCCCGGTCTGGCTCGATAGTGTTCAACTGCAGGGAACAACACCACAGACAGTTAAGGTGACAGTGTGGCCGCACCCCGCAAAAGGACAAAACATTGACGTGAGCACACTGTCGCTGAAGGTGGCGGGAGTCCAAGTGGGCAACTGGACCGCAGATGGCAAAGGCAGCGCAAGCATGACCGGCTCCGGGTCGCCCATTCGTTCCTGGACGATCGATGCGGGCATCAATGGACTCGACAAAACCAAACTGGGAGACCTGCAGCTGCTCATCCAATACACCCTGCAGTGAGCGGCCGAATCCTTTGCGACGACCTCGCAAGGTTTTGCGGGAAGGTGATCGCCGTTACACGGGATCGTTAAAAATGGTTGTTGGGGGATTTGAACCACCGACCTTTGGGTTATGAGATTACCCATTTAGTGAATCGCGTGAATGATGTCAATCAGACAGATCGGATATTGGCAGATCTGTGCCGAAAAGGGAGTAGCCGACTGATCTTTCCGAAACCGCCCCGCATCCGTCCTATTTTGGAAGTGTTTGTGATAAGGCGGTTGTTACTCTTTATCTCACCCAAAATAGCGGCCATCAGCGCCATACACCTCGTCGTCGTGAAACTTGCCCGCATGATCGCCATTGTGCGTGAACAGGTTATCTCCACGCCTGTATCCAAAACATTCTCCACCCCATGTCCAGAACCACTGCATGAACGCTCCAAGTAAGAATTAGCAGATCATCCGTTAAAGATCCGATGGATTCAGTATGTGTCTTTCCTGACAATCCGAATGCGGAATATCACAAAATCGACATTCATTAGGGCCGGATACTTTGATCGCAGGCTCAAGGCCAGTGACTATATTCAAGAAATAACGAAACTGCTCAGCAAACGTTTCTGTTATCGCATGAGGCGGAATAAGCACTCGGTTGTCACCATAGACGACGCATCCAGATGGTTGAACTCCACGGTATCGCGGGACCGTCCAGGGAACGAGGTACATGTAAATCATTACCTGAATTGTGTCGGATGTTTTTGGCTGACCGGTTTTCACATCATAAATGGTTACCAAGGAACCGGCTGTTGAGATTAAGTCGGGTTTCCCCGCGACGGTTACCCCAGTCACTGGCACATATTTAATGGAGTTCTCGTTTTCGACGCTTACCAGTTCGCCCCGCGTGCGCAATTCACGATTCAGTTCGCGAAGTCTCTTTGTGTGCTCGACAGTCCAAGTCACGATGTCGAAATCGTTTGGCAGTTTTGAATAGGTGTTGTGAGCTTTGAACCAGCTTGCCCATTCACAGGACTGTTCGCCTGCCATTATTTTGGATAACCAAGTTATCCACACATAGACGCCATCACGCGGCTGCGCCATGTCTTGCCTTACCTTACCTTTCTTTCGGCACTTCTTTTAAAACATCCTGCTTAAGCGAATCGGCCAACTCATCCGAACAATATGGACCAGCTGCGACGATTTGACACAGAATATTTATAGCGTCAGATTGATTTATGATTCCGGAATCAACGCCGTAACGCAAGATAGCTACAGAGCCAAAGACCGCCAATCCCAATTCGGTTGCCGTTTGTCGGGTCGCCCGATCATTACTAAACAGGGTCATCCCGTGAACAAAAGCTACGGTTATAGCGCCGACCTCGCTTTGTGCAAGAGAGGGGTTATTCCTGCCAATTTCCGCGAATAATTGGAGGTCTGAGCCTTCGTTGAGGGCAAGCACTTTGGGCGTGGGCCACTTAATATGAGCCTGCTTTAGCTCTTCCTCTACGAAGTCTGAAATATGTGCCCTCCCCGAAAACAAGGTATCGAGGAGGGCGATGTTGCCGGTCAGTTGAAAATCGGCAACTGTGTTTGAGTCAAAGGAGAGGTCTACTGAACTAAGTGGATGCAAGGGCTGTCATTTCCTTTCTCCAGTCTTGTACCTTGGAACGAGTCTCAATCAAGTTGGCTCCCAAAAGCTCGGCCAATCTGCTTGTTGAAATCAGCTCAGACAATGCTGCCTTTCGCAGTAAAGTATCGAAACGCTTTACTCCTTGCCAATCGTCAAGATACTTGCCTGCATCGAGGGGAGCGAATTCTTGTTTTTTGTACTCGTCTGCTTTATCGATGAGCATCTTTCGATCTGCTTGAGAAATTAGCTCGCAGTGTAGAAGACGATGCGCAATCACCTTGAGGCTGGTGCGGAAGTAATGCTTGCAACTCACGGCGTCTTCAAGGCTGATCCTTCTTTTTCCAATCGTCTTTAAAACAAACTCCCTTAATCCCGCAGCCGGGACCAGAAAACGACCAGCAAAGGTGTGCGCCATTTCTTCAAAATCCGTGTCCCTTTCCTCAGAAGGAGCCAGATTTCTGTATCTATCGCGGTGCATTACTAAATGGCCGTATTCGTGTGCAAGAGTGAAAATCTGCCGCTCAATAGTTGATTCTGCATTGACCAAGACACACGGGCCGTATCTCTTGGAGAACGCGGATAGACCGAAAAGAACGGGATTGGGAATTTTCATGACGAATATTCTCACGCCGTTCGCTTCAAGCAGTTTGAAAATATTCGGCAGCGGTTCAAGGTTCCCCACTCCCAGCCGTTCACGTTCCGACTCGGCAACTTGCACAGCAAATTGGTTAGGTTTTGTTTGGAGATGGGGGATAAATGTGTAGCCAGGTGGTGGCAGAAGATTATCGGCTACACCCACTATCTCTTCGATTTGTCGATAGCTCTCGCAAAAATGGCGAAACTTTGATCTAACTCCGTCGTCGGGAACCACCCGTTCTGCTGCGCGGTACAAGAATGCCATGTCTTCTTGTTCTTCGAGCAGAAAATCGCTCACGGGGCGTCCGAGAGTTTGTGAGGCTTGGATTAGTTTGGTGCTGTCTAGGGTTGAATGACCATTTTCGATTGCACTGAGAGTCGCTCTGGATAGGCCGAGCTTTTTAGCAAAGTCTTCTTGTGAAATGCCCATTGCTTCTCTGGCGGCCTTGAGGTTCCGACCAATTAACTGTCGTAGCCTTTCTTCCATTCAGGCGTCTCCTTTCTTTCCCGTCTAGATGTCGGCAGGATTTGACGCAATTATAGCGCATCTGTCAAAAGATGTACAAAATTCTTGACACAACTACCAGGAGAGCACATAATTGCCTCACCAATGTCAAAATACATCGACATTGTCTTTTTTAGAGAGGAAAGAAAAAGTGGACCAGAAAAACGACAGTAACGGTAACGGACACGAAGATGACCGCAATCGGGATCGTGAGCATGACCATGAGCATGAGCATCGGCCGCCGACCCCGCCTGTGCATCGCGTGAATCCACCTCGGCCTTTCGGAAACTGGTGAGGTCAATGATGCTGCTGGAAGACTGGTTAGAGGCAAACACTCAAACAGTAGCCAATTCATATCCCCAGTTCCAGACTGCCGCGCCTCCGGTGGGATCGACAGCGACCAGAGCATGGAAGGGCGTTATTGCCCCGCTGAAAGGCAGCGAGGAACTGGGCTATATACTTGACGATCTTGCTAACGGCGCAGTTGTTTTGGTCCAAGCGGGCACGCTGAGCCACGATCCCAGTTGCCGCAGAACCCACCAGCGTCCTGGATACTTGGAATCGCTCAAAGCCGTTGATTCAAGTTTTGCGATAAGCTTGCTCGTGTTTCCGCCAAAGCATCATCCAAAAGCTTTCTGTCTCACCCCTGAGATTACAAAAAGAATTTTTCCTCTTCATCCGCACTTACATGCCGATAATGCCGTTTGTTCATATCAGCCCAACGACCGAGTCCTTCCATGGGACGACACTACGGTGACAGTTTTCTTGAATTACACGTCCATTTGGTTGGCGAAGCACATTGTTTGGCAGCAAACCGGGGCGAATCAAAATGCAATATGGATTGGTCCCGCTGCAGGTCACACAATCCAGGAGATTTTAAGAGACGTAGGAAGGAATGATCCGTGCCCGTGCGGCAGCGGAGCCAAATTTAAGAACTGCCACTTGACCTATTGTGAGCAACAGAATGCGGCAATGATGGCCGGACCATATATCCGGCGATTTTAAAAACAATAAGGAAAGGAGGAATATGGAGCAAGCCCTGAAAGCAGTTTTAGTAATTGCAATCGGTGTTGTCCTTGTCTTTTACGGCAAAGAACTAATTGCGACCGGCAGGCACATGCTGGGCGCATGATGTGGGCATAGGGCGGAACACGCTAGGCACGGCCAAAACTAGCGTACTTCCGCCCACAATGATATGAAAGTTTTCATTTTCTTTGGTTTCTTAGACGGAACTGCGAATCGAGTCGGAGCCGGGTCAACACCAGCTTCTGGCTCGATCGAACTGCCTACCGTTTGCCAGCGGACACACTTCTGGATGTGTGAGTTCCCAGCCTAATCGTACAATCTACTCTGAATTCGTCAGTGTGCAGGAGATAACCGTGGCACGCAAAAAGAAAACCGGAACGATTTTTAAGGTCTATCTTTTAGCTCAATCGCAAAAGGGCTTGGAAGAAGGCTGGATAAAACTGTGGAAGCACAAAGGCAAGCTCGTTAAGGGCAAAATGAAACCTTTTAATCATCTGAACAAAGTTGATGTTGGAATGAAGAAGTTATTGAAGCGTCACAAAATTAAATGGCCGTAAAGCAGGGAGATTCCTCATGCCAAGGATTGCAAGACCACGACCAGAAGGGTATCTGCCTGAGAAGCAATACCAGCGCCAGTTGAGGGAAGGACTTATGCGTCTTTACCCTGACGTTGATGTCGCCACGCAGTGGTATCCATTCGCAGGCGAACCACGAGATATGTATTGGCCAGTCGTCGATATTGCTGTAGGTCCATTTGCACTAAGAGAGAAGTTTGGACACCGATATACGCGGCTAATGGAACAGACGCGGCCATTCATTCAAGCCCTGATTGATGTTCACAACCGGAATGTTGAAGCGGCGGGCGAGGAGTTCACGCACTTCGACATGCTTGTACAGTTCAACGACAATGCGCGTTGCCTGTTTTGCATCGAGATCGAGGAGAGTGGTTCTCGAAAACACTGCCTGGGGAATCTGGTGAACGCTTCAGCGCTTGGTAGGATCGGCGTTTTGGTAGCCCGGACTCCAGTCGTTCTGCAAACGTTTGTTCTACAGCGAGCCTATCTCAAATTCCTTGCCGACGTGGAAAAGAACACATTCAAGACTGCGAACGCGCTAATACTGACTGCGGGACAGTTTGATGAGTGTTTGGCAAGAGGCAACATGCAAGGTTGATTCTGGTCGGCCACCTGGGCGGTGCGGGTCGCCCTAACAGCCGGGAACAGTTACCTTGTCGACCGCTTGCGTAAATTGAGTTTGGTCATCTCTTCTAAAACGATCCCTCCGAAGGTCTCAAACCAAAAATCAAGCGCTTGGTTCAAGACGGCGGCGGGCGTTTTGCCAGACTCTCTCGCGTAACTCTCAATTCGATGGAGCCGGGTTGGGTTCAGCTTAAACATACGATTCCTTTCCACCAAGCAGATTGTACTGGTCGCAAACTCGCATTGCGGCATGGAACAGAACCGCCCATGCCGTACCGTGCGCGTGTCCTTTAGTTCTCATGTAATGCTTTGCCTCGCTGCTGCGTGCACTGCGAGAGCGGTTTGTACTGAAGTGGCCATTATTGCGGTGTCCTTTGGCACCTTTTGTTCTTAGTTGAACCAGGCAGAGTTGCACCCGGTATTTGTTCATACGTGCAGGAAAGGCTTCAACTCTTTCATCATCCTCTCTGCGTGAATCCTCTTTTTTCCAGGGGTCTTGCGCTGTCGTGCCCAATACTCGTATGCTTCTAGAGCGGTCCGGTGTGCGCCGAGGTAAGCGATGATTTGTTGTTGCACTTTTCCGCCGACTCGGACGCCGCGAACCAAATAGTGGTATTGCTTTCCTTTGTTCCATTTGGTTCTCACGTAGGGCACGGCGTCGACAATAAGTTGGGCACAACGAGGAGTCAATACGGTCGTGTAGCTCTTTAGATCATGATCCTCCTAGGCATGTGGATTATGATCCGGCAGCTATTGGAGGCCGGAATCCGGGTTTGCATTGTTTTCAAGAGTAGCACTTGCCACAAAGGATCTCAGTGTGGAGTCGTCCATGGTACTCAGAGGGGAAAGCGCCAAGCCGACTTCAATGATGGCGCTGTTCTTCTCACGCAAGATTGCTTTTGCTCTTTCCCACGCTTGGGTCAGCCATTCCCGCCGATCCCGTTTACCCAGTTCATGACGTTTCCTCACTTCGCGAAGTATGTTGAATGCTGCAAGCGTGTCATCGCGTTCTCGCCGGATAATTGCAACGCGATTGCGTCGTGGAGTTGAAAACTCTTCCCAAGCGATTCCAGCCAGAATAACCACCATGCGACGCTGAAGCAGTTCGAGTCCTGATTCATTTTCCAAAATTGGCCAGCCATAGCCAGTGCTGCCGTCAACATCGATATTACGCGGTGAAAGGTGGCTTCCGATTCGGAGGTCGATTGCCACCATCCCCATTTCAACAGCCGCTACTCCATGGGCAGCTTCATGGAATGCACGGTTTTCAAATACTGGAGGGCTGTCCAATACATTCTCCCTGCTATAGAAAGTTATCAGTTTTGACTCATTGCCGCGTAAAGACGATCTTGGGCAGCAAAATAGCGCCGGTGCCTCTGGGACTGTCTGCTCAGGATCATCCAAAACAGAGCAGCTAGAATTGTTCGCTGTGGCCCATCAAACGCCCAATCTATGTTGTGTGATTCACCATGGAATAGAATCTCGCCGCACATCCGTTCTCCCAATTCAGTCAATAGATGTTCAACGTTTAAACCGCTTGGAGTACCAGATAGCAACGCCTTGATCTGGGTGCCACAACTGATCGCATTTTGCTTTTCAGCTTCGGCACGATTGACTCTGGCTTTTACACACCAATCTGAAGTGTCTTCAGCATTAGCTTTTTCCAGCCTTTTCCTAATCCTGTTGCACGGGGCACAAAGGCCCCGACGATTCAGACTGTCATCCCAGCCACACCAGGCACACCGCTTTGCTTTGCGAAAACTTTGCACCCAGTCGTTTGTGTGTACCCTTCTTTGCCGCTCAAACTCTTCAATATGTTGCTGACGGCTCTTTCTTCCATGTCAGACTCTCTCTAATTCGATCAGATGCTCATCCCCGCCGCCGGCTGACTGTGCTTTAGCTCTGGCGTCATGACGCATATACACAAGCTTACTGGACGAGCTGCGTTGCCCAACCCAATCCTGAATAGCCGAGAGATCCTTTAGTGAATCCCACAGCGCCATGTAAATTGAGTGCTTCAAAACATAGCTGTGGCACTTCGCGGGATGAATTCCTGCCTCAACCGCGTATCGCTTCAAGAGCCGGTTGATCCACTGGGGCGTGAAATCGAACACCGCAGCCAACCGCCAGCAGAGCCAGCATAGTAATGATTGAGAAAGAGGTCTTTTTCATAAGTTCGTGTGTTCTCCTTGTATTCTCCCTTTGGCGGCGATTAGGATCGCTCCTTAACCCGATTAAGTCAAAGAAATAAGTAGACTTATAATAGATTTGGCAAGCTCGTTTATAAAGGCAGGTAATTTTAGAATTGAAAATATTACATCGAATGTGATAATGTCAGCATCTGTATAACAGAAGGAAATGGTTATGACTGGACGTGAATTACGCCAAGCAAGGGAAAAGAAGGGCTGGACGCAAGAAGAAGCGGCCCCACGTTTGGGGCTTTCGCAGTCCTATTTATCGATGCTTGAGAAGGATAAGAGAGCGGTTCCCAAGGCTCGTCTTGAGCAGGTACTTAATGTCTATGATTATGTCCTTTCTCCACTGGAACTGCCGTTGCAAGGTGAGGAAAGTTGGGGCGAGCTTGGGAACCAAGAGGTCGCAGAACAACTCGCCGGGTTGGGTTATCCAGGGTTTTCTTATATGCGCAGTAAAGCGACATGGAACCCTGCTGAGCTTCTGGTGGCTGCATTGACAAAGGACGAATTAGAAAGCCGCTTAACGGAAGCTCTTCCTTGGTTGGTTTTGAAATTCAATGCCATGGAATGGAGTTGGGTTGTGCTTCAAGTGAAAATGCACGACTCTCAAAACCGTTTGGGGTTTGTTCTTACACTCGCGACGACGCTAGCAGAGCACATGGGTAAAAGCGCTGTATCACAACAGTTGAGCAATGTCGCAGAGGGATTGATGCCCTCTGTTCTTCTACGTGAGTTAACACTTTGCCACGAGCACATGCCACAAGCAGAACGCCGTTGGTTGAAGGAACATAGCACGCCAGAAGCAAAGCAATGGAATGTGCTTTCCGATCTTTCATCGGAACATCTCAGTCATGCAGTCGTCAATTAACCCTCCAGAGCCATGGCATTCATTCCTAAAGGAACTGAATGCCTTGGCACTAGAGCAAATCGATTTTCAATGTTTAGGCGGTTTTGTCGTTACCCAATTGTACGGTCTTCAACGGCGTACATCCGACGTTGATGTCCTTTCAATCGCGCCAACGAACCAGCGAATGGAGCTACTCGAAAAAGGGCGTGAGCATTCAGAGCTTCATCAGAAATACGGTGTCTACCTAGATTATGTCGGTATCGCTCAGCTTCCTTATGAGTACGACACTCGTCTCACCGAAATGTACCCAGGGGTTTATAAACATCTTCGCCTCTTTGCGCTTGATCCATACGACCTCGCGCTAAGCAAACTCACTCGTAATATTCAGAGGGACAGAGAGGACGTTCGCTACTTAGCGCGAATCATTCCATTTGATCTGGATATTTTGAAAGAGAGATACACGAAGGAACTTCGTCCTTATCTGCTGGGGCGGCCCGAAGAGGCCGACACAGTTCTCAATCTGTGGATAGAGATCATTGAGGAAGATCGCAAAAAAGCTCCTCGATAATTCTTGTTGATGCGACTGCCTCATGTTTTTTGGTCCGCCCTGCTAATCCCGCCATTCAAGCAATTCCTCTCCTGCCCGATGCCGCAATTGACTGACAACGACAATCTCTACCGTAGAGGATCAGCGCTCGGCCTTAGCATCCTGTTTTTGGCTGGATGAGACCAAGCACTCCGAGCATCAGAGAGCCAGAAGAAGATTGAATGTAGTCGCTAATCTCATCTTTCAAGCTGCCCCAATCAAAGTTGCATCGAATACTCAGAATTCAATAATTTACACTGTTCATTGGTGGAAAGATAAAACAACTTAACAATGTCAAAGCTAGCGGCTTCTGAGGGACGAAGCGAATGACCATGGCAGCGGGAATGCTGTTCAACGGTGGAGTTGTTTTCGGGGCCGATACCGACGAAAGCCTTGGCGATATGAAGCGACGGGTTCATAAGATTCCCACCCATCGCAATCAGCCTGTAATGATAACTGGCGCGTGCCTTAACGGACACTTGATGGACACTGCCGTTGAGCGCATTTTTGACGCATTCAATCCGGGAATTCCAAAGACGTTTCATGCGGTAACTGCAAAATTGAGCGGAATCATGAATGGCCTGTACCAGCGCGAGTTCAAAGTCTACCCACAACAAGACACAATCCGTATGCAGTTACTAGTCGCCGCCAAACCCCAGGACGAGGCAAAGGCAGCGATATGGAGTATTGATTGCAATGTGGTACGCCGAATGGAATCGCGGCACGAAATCGTAGGGGTTGGAGAGTTAGTTCAATATATCGCCGATCATTTGCACTACGGTACGGAGTCCCTGGAAAATGTTGTGCTTGAAATGGTGCAATTGCTTTCTACAGCCAAAAGCAGAGTTAGGGATGTAGGCGGGGAGAGCTATGTGCACTGGCTTCGAGACGATGGGACAATGGGTTTCAAGACATTTCGATTTTCACCAGAAACGGAAAGCCTCTATGAATTTTTTCTGACTCATGGCCGCATGTTGCTACTGGCGACGGGAACTGAGGCGGTAACTGATGAGCAATTCAATGAGATCGCGGCCAAATTTATTGCTGATCTCAAGTGGAAACGTGCTCGTATTTTCAACAAATGATTCCGTGCTGTTCTCTTCCAGCTTCTTGTAAAATCATACGCCTTAAAGGAAGAAAGAGCGTCAGCCCTTGGACACACAGGCAATCATCGCGGTACTGGAAGCTGAACGAGATCGATTGAATCAGGCGATTGCGGCGCTCCGGAGCAGACGCGGCACGACCGCATCTGGTAAGCCAGATCGCAGGCGGCGTCGTTTGTCAGCGGCGGCCCGCAGGCGAATCGGACTTGCTATGAAGAAGCGTTGGGCTGAACGGAAGAAGAAAGCGGCGTGATCCTAATACTGTTCACAGCGCACGCCCCAAGTACGCTTGGTGGCGAGCTATCACGTCACGGCTATGAGGTCTATGAAGCGCTCTCGATCTCTGAAATTTTCGCGCTTGCGGAAGAGCATCCAGATTCGGGCATCGTCATCACACCGGAGATCGATCAGGCACGCGCTTGCGTCATCCAGCAGCACTGGCCAACAATACGCTTGCATAAGCGTTTCATTCCGATGAATGTGTGTCTCAACTAGATGCCCAAAAAGAAGACAACACCGGTACCGACATCCCTGAAAGGCTGGGCAGCAATCGCAAAATTCCTAGGCACGAGTCCGTCATCTGCGCAGACCTGGGACGAGCAGGGAATGCACGTGAGACGCGAAGGCCGATTTACCATTGCAGATCCTGCCGAGGTCCAAACGTGGTTAGGACATCAGTCACACATGCCCGGACCGGCGCACATACTAACCGGTGATGCAGACATTGCCAAGGCACTCAAAGAATCAATCTCAATAACGAAACGAAAAAAGTAGTTCTTCAACGGAAACATCTTATTGCGACTTTTTTCTTGTTTTCTGAACCGGCGCTGATAAACTCCCGAATAACCCCCTTGGTAGTTAGAGAAATGGTGAAAAACTAATGGAATACGTCCAAGGGAACATTCGCCTGTCTGCCACTGACGTGGCGAACCATCTGTCCTGCAAACACCTCACAACCTTGAATCTGCTTTTAGCCAAAGGCTCTGTGTCTGCGCCCGATTGGGCCAATCCCGATCTCAAGGTGCTTCAGCAACTCGGGTTAGATCACGAAAAAGCCTATGTTGACAATTTGCGGAGCAAAAGCCTGTCTATCGTGGATGTTCCCCAGGATGCGAACTCGCGTGATGCAACTTTGGATGCCATGAAGAAGGGTGTTCAAGTCATCGTGCAGGCGACCCTTGCCAGTGGTGAATGGCTTGGTCGTGCGGACGTTCTTCTTCGAGTTGAACAACCAAGCGCTTTGGGTCACTGGTCGTATGAGGCGGTCGATTGCAAGCTCTCTCGGACGACTAAGGCTGAGGCAATATTGCAGTTGTGTTTCTATTCTGAGTTATTGACAGGTGTTCAGGGACGCGAACCGGAGATGTTCCATGTGATTCGGCCTCATACTGAATATGAACCAGAGTCCCATCGATTCTCTCAGTATGCTGCTTATTATCGCTACGTCAAACGAGCCATTAAGCACGCCGTTGATAACGCCAATGGGAAGACATATCCAGAAGTCGTGCCCCACTGTGATATTTGCCGATGGTGGAAGCACTGCGATCAACAGCTTCGGAAAGACGATAGCCTCTCCCTTGTGCACGGGGCTTCTAGGCTGCAAAGGAAAGAACTCGCAAATCATAATATTGTCACTCTAAAGGCCCTTGCGGAGCTTCCAACACCGATTCCATTCAAACCCAAAAAGGGAGGAATAGCCGGATTTAATCGGATTCACCAGCAGGCCAGAATTCAACTGGAAGCAAGGGTGGCCAACCAGCCGAAGTGGGAGAAGCTTCCTTTTGTCGCAGGTGAAGGGCTATGCAGATTGCCAGAACCCACTCAAGGCGATCTGTTCTTCGACTTTGAAGGCGATCCCTTTACGGGACCAGGCGGAATCGAATACCTCTTTGGCGTATTGAGTTTGACCGACACCGGTCTCGCCTATGAAGGCAAATGGGCCTTGGATCGTGCCTCTGAGAAAGCAGCATTTGAATGGTTCATCGATTTTGTCATCGGGCGATTGTCAAAATGGCCTGACCTGCATATCTATCATTTTGGAGCCTATGAGCCTTCAGCGATAAAACGCTTAGTCCTGCGGTATGCAACAAAGGAGATGGAGGTGGATCAGCTCCTACGCGGTGATGTTTTCGTTGACTTGCACAAAATATTCAAGGAAGCGATTCTCGCTGGAGTCGAGGAATATTCGTTGAAGGTACTTGAGCAATTCAACGGCTACCAACGGAAAATCCCTCTGGCAAATGCCAAGATTGCTCGTCGTCTGCTTGAACACGCATTGCAGCTAAATCTTGTCTCCAAATTGGACGCCCAAACAAACACAATTGTCGAGGGCTACAATGAAGACGACTGTCAGTCCACGAAATTGTTGCGTGACTGGCTGGAGCAGGTCAGAGAAAATGAAATTAAGGCAGGTCAGAAAATTGATCGCCTTCCAAAGATCGACGGTGCTCCCAAGGAGGCAGGCGTCCTTCACCACAAGCGGGTCGCTGAACTGTTTGACGCGCTCACTCGGGACCTTCCTGTTGATCCTGAACAACGAACTCAACAGCAGAACGCTCTTTGGCTCCTGGCGCATGTCTTGGACTGGTATCGACGGGAAAGCAAAGTCAAATGGTGGGGGTTTTTCCGTCTAACCGAATTGAATGAAGATGATCTGCATTTGGATAGAACAGCTATAGCAGGCATGTCATTCGTTGTTCGGTTGCCGAAAGCAAGTGCGCGTGAGAGATCGGCTACAGACCAGTACAGTTACCCGCCTCAAGAGTGTTCGATTCGTGAGGGTGACACCCTCTATACTCAGGACGGCGAAAAATTCGGAGAAGTTATTTCCATCGATCCGTTAGCTGGTACTGTCGCGATCAAGAAAGTTACCGCAGTCACGAATTTTCATCCATCTTGTGTATTCGAGCACGCCGACTTTCCAACCAACGAACAGGCAGACGCAATTCTGCGGCTAGGGGATTGGGTTCTCAAGAACGGTATTGACGCACCTGGCGAATATCGAGCAGCTCGCGATCTACTGTTGAGAAATGCTCCACGGTTGAAATTGGGCAAGTCGATTCAGGAGGGTGAGCTGTCGATGGAATCAATCTGTGAAATTGGCGTCGCCTTGGATCACTCAATGTTGCCAATCCAAGGCCCGCCAGGATCGGGAAAAACTTATACCGCCGCCAATATCATTTGTGCCTTGGTAACGGCAGGAAAGAAAGTGGGAGTGACGGCTACCAGCCATAGCGTCATACGCAAGCTGCTGGATGATGTGGCAATCATCGCAAAGGAGAAGCAGATAGCCGGGGTCAAATGCGGCCACCGTAACAAAACTTCATCGACCAGCGGCCCAGTTTGGGAGTTCGCCAACAACAACGAGGTTCTTGACGCCTTTCAGAAAGGCGCAGTCAATGTCGTAGGGGCCACATCATTTGTTTGGTCCAGAGATGTCTGCAGAGGAGCTTTGGATGTTTTGGTAGTAGATGAGGCCGGGCAAATGGCGCTTGCCGCCGTGTTGGCGTGCTCTGGTGCAACTCAAAACATCATCCTTTTAGGTGATCCACAACAACTTGAACAGCCCACACAAGGCAGCCATCCCGAAGGCTCGGATGTATCGGCCTTGGGTCATGTGTTGGGCCAGAGCAAAACGATAGCCTCAGAACGGGGCATATTTTTGGCAAGAACCCGAAGACTTCATCCTGAAGTGTGTAAATTCACGTCTGAGATGTTCTACGAAGGACGCCTCTCGTCTCATCCTGGACTCGAAAATCAAAAAATCAATGCAGGAGGATCACTGTCAGGCGCAGGCTTATGGTTTGCGTTAGTTAAACACACTGGGAATCAAAGTCACTCCTTGGAAGAAATTAAGGCGGTTGAAGAGCTTGTGAAATATTTGACGAAACCAGGTCAGACATGGACGAAGGCTGATGGCAGCACACAACCATTGTCACTCGACAAAATACTGATCGTTGCTCCTTTCAACGATCAGGTAAATCGTCTGTCGCAGCGTCTCCCCAATGCGCACGTTGGAACCGTGGATCGGTTTCAAGGTCAAGAAGGAGCCGTAGTCATATACTCAATGGCTGCTTCCAGCGCAGAAGATGCGCCGCGTGGAATGGAATTCCTATACAACCTGAATCGATTCAATGTGGCGACTTCCCGTGCCAGGTGCTCGTGCATCGTGGTTGCCAGCCCCGCTCTATTTGAGCCGGATTGCCGGACACCGAAACAGATAGAGCTTGCAAACGCCTTATGCCGTTATGCTGAAATGGGTAAACCCGTTTGAGGACGACAGTGTGATTTGGACAGCTTGGAAGAATGGCAAGCACAGCCACTCTGCCGGATATGGATTCCGGCTTTCAATCGAGGATCGCAATCAGCACTTTGACCAGAAATGGAAGACGATCACGATTGACCTTCCCCACAGTGACGGATTCATCTCTGTCATCGTCAATGTTGACGGTCAAGCGTTCTGGAATGGCTGCTGTGAGCTTCGTAGCGTGGAGATTCGGCAATGGTTGTATCGCCAGCGTTACGCACCATGGCCGGACCGTATGCCGCCTAGATTTGAGGTCGAACGCCTCAAAGATCAACATTTCAAACTTATTGCCAGAGTGTAAAGGCCAGTCCGCAACAGAACGTCGTCGGACTTATAATCTTGTCCGTGCGCTTCTTCGTCGGAGTGACCGATTACGACTGGTTCAGCTATCTCAGCGCCCAGCAAGCTGACGAAGTTAATTTTTGGCAGCCGTCTGGCAACACTCAGTTTCGCGCACTCCAACCTGGCGAACCATTCCTCTTCAAACTGCATAGCCCACGAAATGTCATTGCAGGCGGTGGGTACTTCAGCCATTTCAGCCTTTCTCCGCTGAGTTTCGCCTGGCCCGCATTCCAGGAGAAGAATGGCGCTCACTCGCTTGCCGAGATGAGAGAGCGGGTCTGGAAGTACAAGAAGGGCCAACCGCAAGGCACCCAGGAGGAAGTCATTGGCTGCATCCTTCTTCAACAGCCGTTTTTTCTGCCCGAAGCGGATTGGATTCCCGTACCTGATTGGCCTCGCAGCATCGTCCGGGGAAAGGGTTACGACACGGACGAACAAGACGGCAGGAGAATCTGGGAGCAAGTCCAGATACGGCTGGCAAGGCCAGTGCCGGTTCCGGATGAATCAGTCCTCATAGCGGTTCAGAAGTTCGGCCAGCCGCAGATTAGATTGCCGCGTCTCGGACAGGGCGCGTTCCGAATGATTGTCGCGGATTCGTATCTCCGCCAGTGCGCGGTGTCGTCATCTCATATTCTTCACATCCTGGACGCCGCTCACATCCGGCCTTACGCCACAGAGGGCGGCACGCATTCACCTACCAATGGAATTCTTCTTCGTCAGGATATTCACACGTTGTTTGACAGGGGATACATCACTGTCACGCCTGATTATCACGTTGAAGTCAGCAAGAGAATCAAAGAGGAATTCAACAATGGCGTCGAATATTACGCGATGCACGGAAGGCAGATCCATCTGCCGGTGATGGAACAATTGAGGCCGTCGCAGGAATCATTGGCTTGGCACAATCAAGAAGTGTTTCTCAAGTAATGAGCGCATTGCGCACTTACTTCCTTACAACTATTGCACCTTGGTTACCAAAGCAGTTCTGGAACACCTTGGTAACTGTTGCCTTTGAAGATGCTTGATAGTTTGGGAACCCGGCGTATCTCTGATTGCAGCCAGGGAGTATATACGGGAAACTCATATTCTCTTCCCCGAGAGAAAGACGCCACGAAAGCCGCCCACGCAAGCTGCTGCAAGCTGCCCATGTAAGCGACCCGTGTACATTGGTCAATGAGAAACACGCTTTTTTACGGCGACAACCTGGATATTCTACGCAAGAAAGTGCGCGACGAATCGGTAGACCTCTGTTATATCGATCCGCCATTCAACTCAAAGCGCAATTACAACCAAATCTATAACAATATCGGGAATGAAGATTTTGCTCAGGAGCAGGCTTTTATTGACACATGGACATGGAACGATCAGGCCAGGGATGGTTTTAAAGAGGTCATCAACAATCATCTGAGTCGATTTACGGAACAGACGATTGAGCTGATTCATGGGTTGCACAGGGTGTTAGGAGAAGGAAGTTTATTGGCATACCTCGTAAGCATTACGCTACGCCTGGTTGAAATCAACCGTGTTCTTAAGCCAACTGGTAGCTTCTATCTCCACTGCGATTCATCAGCAAGTCATTATCTGAAAATCATCATCGACTCGGTGTTCCTGCCAAATGGCGGCAACTTTGTGAACGAGATCATCTGGAAAAGGACCACCGCGCACAGTGATGCAAAGCAGGGCCGTAAGGCCTACGGGAATGTTACTGACACTCTTCTGTTTTACTCCAAAGCTGGTTCGCCGGTCATTTTCAATCAGCAGCACCAGCAGTACTCAGCTAAATATCTAAAAAAGTACAACCTCACTGACCCAGACGGCAGAAGATATCAATTGGACAACATCACCGGTCCCGGTGGTGCGGCCAAGGGGAACCCATCCTATGAGGTGATGGGCGTGACCCGATATTGGCGTTACAGCAAAGAGAGAATGCAAGCTCTTATTGAGCGAGGACGGATCGTCCAGCCAAGACCAGGCGCAGTCCCGCGATATAAACGATATTTGGATGAGATGCCGGGAAATCCTCTGCAAAATCTTTGGGATGACATCAACCCGGTCAATTCTCAAGCGAACGAACGATTGGGCTATCCAACCCAAAAGCCAGAAGCACTGCTTGAACGGATAATCAAAGTATCCTCGAACGACGGGGATGTGATCCTGGATGCTTATTGCGGATGCGGCACCACGATTGCTGTGGCCCAGCGTCTCAATCGTCGATGGATAGGGATGGACATAACTTACCAAGCAATTGCCATTATTCTCGCCCGTCTCGAAGATCAGTTCGGGAAAGAAGTTGCCGACGCTGTCATGTTGGACGGCATACCAAAGGATATGGCGTCCGCAAAAGCACTGGCTCACAGAAAGGATGACCGCGTCAGGAAAGAATTTGAAAAATGGGCGATTCTCACCTACACCAACAACCGCGCTATTGTAAGGCAGAAAAAAGGAGCGGACGGCGGAGTCGACGGCGTGTTTTACTTTTGGAACGGTGGGGATGGCGGCGTTAGCAAGATGGTACTGCAAACAAAATCAGGCGGTGTTCAGCGTAAGGATATTGCGGCCCTTAGAGGTGACATGGCCAAAGAAGAAGCTACCGTAGCCTGCTTGATTACCTTGGAACAGCCGACTAAGCCGATGATGCAGGACGCGAAAGCAGCAGGGATGTACGAAAACAAAGCCCGTGGGATCAGATGTGATCGAATACGAATTGTGCGAGTCGAAGAAATTATTCGCTCTCATCGCCGTCTCGAACTGCCGTTGCATTATGAGGCGTTAAATAAAGCGCAGCGCGACCAAGAAGGCAGTCAACTCACGCTCGATTTGAGACCACCTAAAACCGAAGAGCTAAGGCCGGAGAGGAAATTGGTAAGTTCAGTTACTGGTGACAACCGTGCCCCAGCAGGAAGGCGTAAGTCGCTATAGACAACATATTCCTTTGCATTTTCCAACAGTACGCCGTTAAACTCTTGCTCTCACCCCCTTCGGCCCCTTTTTAAGTCACTAGGAGCGCCATAATGCGCGAAAGGTACTTCTTTGCCTCCCTGTTCGTTCCAATTCTGTTGCTTGGCCTGATTTGGCCCCTGGCCCAACCAAAGCAAGCCCCATCGCCATCACCAACGCCGCAGACAAATGCACCGGCCACAACACCAGGATCGTGCGCAGTTGGCTATTACCGGAACAGCACTGGTGTCTGTGTCCATCGCCCAGTTAAGACGCAGAACTCTTCTGTGCCTGCCGGCGCTACTGCTCAGTGTCGCGACGGATCGTATTCGTTCAGTCAGCATAGATCGGGAACGTGTTCACATCATGGAGGAGTCGCGAGATGGCTATGAAATCGAAAACGGATGATTTGATGATTTCAGACTCTCATAGATTTCCCAGCCGTCGAAAAGGGCTTCCATCAAGCCTGGTATCCAACATTGAAAGTGGTACTGACTTCGTTGAGAAGTCAGTGGATATTACGGGTCAACTGAAGGTTCTTAGAGAACTGGTTTCTGAAACAACTAATGCGGACCAAACCCATTCCATAATTCTCCAGCACATTTTGCCGACGACGGTGGAGTTTATCGACCAGGTAAACATGGTGTACCCGGTGGATCTTGTCATTGCAATTGTTTATTCAGCCGACGCTAAGACGGTGGAACTTTTGAAATCCAAGGGATATAAGGTCTTTGTTCCGCCGAGCATTGATTACATGCTGAACAGCCTTTGGAAGGATGTGGCTGCTTTGCTTCAAAAAACAGCACATCCCATAGTGTTACAGGAAGTTGGTGGGTATTTTGCAGAATGGACGGGGCAATTGGCTGAATATTCGGCCTTTAAGGGATGTGTCGAAGACACCAAAAATGGCCTTTGGCGGTATCAAGCCGCCGCCGCTAAGAAGCCTTTGGGTGTACCGGTTCTGTCCATGGCAGATAGTGCACTCAAGAGGGTGGAAGACTCTCTTATCGGCGATGCGTGCGTCTACAGTTTAGAAAAAGTGATGAGATCACAGCTCGCTTCGATCATTGATGGACTGCGATGTGGAGTAGTTGGTTGGGGCAACATTGGGAAATCCGCCGCCGCAGCGTTTAAGGGGCGCAACGCAATTGTCGGAATTTATGACATCAATCCCGTGGTTAACATGCTGGCTTTTGGCAGGGGTTTTTACCCACTTCCATTAAGCCAATTGCTAAGTGAATCTGACATCATTATGGGCTGTTCGGGACGCCGATCAATCCGCGTGGCCGATCTCAATGACATCAAAGATGGCGCAATCTTGTGCAGCGCGTCATCTAAGAATATCGAATTTGATTTAGATGGTTTTGCACAACTTTGTGAAATCACTGACGTTACTCCGACGCTCGGTAGTGCTTGTCCAATTGAAAAATATGTCGTGAGAGATACAGGCAAATCCTTTTTCATTCTCGATCACGGTACTCCCATCGACTTCTTGGACATGCCCTTGCAAGGGGCTATCTTGGACTGCACTTGTTCAGAGCTGTTTGTCTGTATGTGTGAACTCGCTTCGCATCGCAGGCAACCTGGAATAATTGAACTCACGGATGATCTTCAGGTAGTCGTTGCTAAGAAATGGCTTCGTTTACAAGCAGAGAGTTTCTCGGTTCCTGCTGCGTCAAAGGATAAGACGTTTTATTTTCCTGAGAGCTGGAATTGGACATAGATCCATAATCAATTGTTCCTGCGTTGCCCTTACATTCCAAGGTGGTAGCATCTTCCCTGAAAGCCATGCGCTACTGGTGGGTCAACCAGAACCAGACATACCGACAGGAAATCGCAGGCGGCTACCTCTGGTCGCCGAAGCGCAACGCGAACGGAGGCCGGAACCCTTTCTATGAGTTCATGCGGGAAGCGGCTCCTGGTGACCTCGTCTTTTCATTTGCTGACACGAAGATCCTGGCGATAGGCGTCGTTCAGTCATATTGCCGTGAAAGCCCTAAGCCGTTGGAGTTCGGCTCAGCTGGTCAGAATTGGGAGAACGTCGGTTGGAAGGTGGACGTTGACTTTAAGCGCCTCATCAATCAGGTACGGCCCAAAGATCACATTGACCTGGTGAGAAAGGCGCTCCCAGCTCGATACTCGCCCCTGCAGCAGAACGGCAACGGCATTCAGTCGATTTATCTCACCGAGGTTCCTGAAAACCTAGCAGCCGTACTCGGTGCTCTTATTGGGGCGGAGTTTGATGCGATTCGGTCAGGCGCGGACCGTGAGACCAGGATACCGATGCGGGCCGGAGACGATCTGGATTTGTGGGAGCAGCGGCTGGAGAAGGTCGTCGCCACAGATCAGAACATCCCGGATACGGACAGGGAAGCCATCATTCGGGCACGGCGCGGCCAGGGCTTATTCAAGCAGCGAGTCAGTCAGATCGAAAAGATGTGCAGGATTACCAAGGTCGATAACGCTGCCCACCTGGTGGCGAGTCATCTGAAACCATGGCGAGATTCATCGAATGAGGAACGCTTGAACGGGGAGAATGGCCTGCTGCTCACGCCGAGCATCGACCATTTACTCGACCGGGGATTCATTGGATTTGAGGATTCTGGAACACTAATAATCTCGCCGGTCGCTCACCGTCCATCCTTGCGCCGCATGGGCGTGGAGACTGAGCACATCATTACGGTCGGCGCTTTCACAGCGGGGCAGAGGCAGTTCCTGGATTTCCACCGCAACTCGGTATTACTCAGAACGTCTACATGAGCTATGTTTGGTGAGGGCGTTGCGGGACCATCGCCACGCCACCATTTTGTTCCGAATCAGGTGCTTGGGAGAGTCAAGGGCTAGATGGATGCAAGTCTCTTCGTCTGATAGGCCATGAATCGTTCGAAGCCGGCACTTATGTGTGGCTCGGTCACGTGGATGTAGTACTTTTCTGTGATTCGTGGCGAACTGTGCCCCATGAGTTTGGCGAGGGTGTGCCGATCCATTCCGCTCTCGGCGCACCTAGTGCCGAATGAATGCCGCCAGGAGTAAAATGGGAATCTCTCCAAGCCAGCTTTTGTAATTGCTCTGAGATGCGATTTTTGAATGCTCACCATGTGCCCCGAATTTCCAGGGCCAGGAAACACCCACCGCTTTCTGCGAGGCTCCACCTTTAATATGAGGACCGTTTCCCGGGCTCTGGATGTTAAAGGGAGGACTCTCTCAGCGCTCTGAGTCTTTCCTTCTTTAACCTTAATGTAACCATTCGGCATCATTTCCAGAGGGTTCCAAGTGGACCTGAGGCCACTCCAGCCGAAACAGCTCTGATTTTGGCCGCATCCCAGTATCAGCCGCAAGAATGGTCAGTGCAAGCAGGTTTGGTCCCGAACACGCCAAGTAAGCTTGTTCTTCTTCGAAAGTGATCACTCGATCTCTGGTTTTCTCTCCTGGGAGGGCGTGCACGACAGGCACTCTGGGAATGACCTCCCATTCAAATGCCAGCCTGAGCAGCCGGCGTAATGTCCTCAGATCACCGTTTATCGAGCTTACGCCAACGCCAGCAATCTTGCGGTTGCCGGCGAACCGGGCAACGATTTCAGGATTGATTTTGGAAATCTGCGCGTTTGCCAAGTCAGCGAAGTTCAACAAACGTGCAGCCTTCCAATACTAACGGTGGCTCACTAAACTTACCGTCTGGTGATCTGCCTTTCTAAATGACGGGCTTGCGCGAGAACATTCCTGAATGGTGCTCTTTTTCTGTCGCTGGGTGTCTGACCCAACACTTAAAAACCTCGCAACTCCTTATACGAAAACGGCAGATTTCCCTCTCAAGCGACGTCACCTACTGGTGTTCGTGGGCCCGATCAATGAAAACGACTCGAAAAACCGAGCGTCGATTACCCATTGAAAGGCACACGACTAGTCCTGGGCATAGAATCGTTGCTTCGGTACGAAAAAACGTTGGATTCTGGATCCGTATCTATTTTTTCCCTTACTGTTGCACTCGCTTTTTGTCGTGCACCGTCTCAAACGTTTTCCTCAATCTGTATGAACCCAGCAATTCCCTTGCACTTCGTTCGTCGCAACGAGTAAATAGGAGCTAAAACAACCTTTGCTGCGCTAGCAACTTGATACCCTTTTTAACAAGAGCGTCGTTTTCACATCCTCTTGCAGCGTTTATTTGTGGACACGGATAGTTCGTCGAGATAGGGCAGTCTGCCATCTTTTAGAGCCCTTATCTATTAACCAACTATACACTTGCCAAACTGTCATCATTTGTTTACAAGTTGTAATTCCGCATTTGCATTTAGATTGCTGCCGTAATCATACTCCCCGGAGGCTCCGATATGTCCAAGTCCATCAGGTTTGACGTAACTATCGGCCTAATCATCATTGCGGCTTGTTCACAGCGTGTACACGCGCAACCAACCTTCGGGTTTGATGTAGGAAATACGGTATCCATTGGAGTACCTCAATTTAGTACCACCACGAATGGACCGGACAATATCAATCTTGGTAATCTGAATGTAAGCTGGCAATTTCCGATTTTCAGCAAACCTGGGCGCGGGATCCCGTTCAGCTTTGCTCTCGCCTACAACAACACCGTATGGAAGCAGACAGCAGTCAACAATTTCTCTCTAAGCCCAGTCGCCAATTTGGGCTGGAGCTTTGTCGGCAACGTCCCTTCTGGCGCCATAGCCAGCAACGTTCATACCGCTGTAAATTGCAACAGCCAGCGGTTCCTTAAGACAGACACTTACAATAACTTTGTTTATGCTGACAGCTCAGGCATTCACCACAGGTTCACCACTGCCCGGTACGTGATCAACAACTGTACAGGCATAGAAACATTTTCGGGCCCGGTAACAGCTGACGATGGCTCTGGCTTTCTGCTCAGTCCAACGAGCCAGGCATCTGCAATTGTCACTACCCCTTCAGGAATCCAGTTGGTCGCCTTCGGCCCCTTAGATGCTGGCAACAAGCAAATGACCGATGTAAACGGCAACACTGTTGGGGGTGCGGGCTCCAACGCAATAAATGATACCCTCGGCATGACAGCCGTCACTGTCAGCAGCACTTTCAGAACCACCAGCCCGTTTTTTCCACCGGTTCCCGGAGGAACGCCTGCGCCCGGATCTGTGAGTTTTACTTATACTGACCCCAATGGCACGCCGGAAACAGTAGTGTTGAATTATGGGGTCTTTAACGTTCAATCGGCGTTCGGCGGTTGTAATGGCCTCCCTGATGTTGGCCCCTTTGCGGCCAGCCTCGCTACGAGCCTCGTTTACCCAGATGGCACCTCTTACACATTTAGCTACGAGCCAACGCCCGGCACTTCCAACGGAAACGTCACTGGCAGGATCAGCGCAGTTACACTTCGTACTGGGGGCACGATCACTTATACCTATGGCGGCGCTCATGATGGCCTTAGCTGTGATACAACTGATCCTTTTTCCACTATCTCACTGACCCGCCAGGATCAGGATGGAACTACCAATTACACGCGCAGTAACGTCTCAGGAAGTGACTGGAAGACAGTGATAACTTATCCGCCTGACAGCGTCACGGGTCAGGTGAACCAGACAGACATTTACTTCCAGCAGCTGAGGACAGGACTTTCGAGCCCTCCGGCTAATTACTATGAAACCAAGCGTCAGATCTTTCAGGGTGCAGACACCGGCAGTCCCTTGGAAACGCTTTACACCTGCTACAACGGCGCTGCACCCGACTGTTCAGCCACAGCACTGACTTGGCCCTTTACGCAAATCACAAGCGTAACGCAACTGACTAGCGGGCAGCAGAAACAGACTGTGACCTTCAAGACTCCTGTCGGGCTCACTACCGAAGTGGATGACTATGATTGGGGCAATGGTGCTTCTGGGCTACTGATGCGCAAGACGCTCACCACTTACGCCACGCTTGGCAACAACATTCTCAATCGTCCGGCCACAGTCACCGTGCAGGATGGCGCCGGCAATCAACTCGCGCAGACACAGTACCTTTATGATGAAGTCGCTCCTGATCCGACCTCCGGCGTTCCAAACCATTCGGCCATCAGCGGTTCGCGCGGCAACGCCACCACGGTCAAGCGGTGGGTCAACACCAGCGGTACTTTTTTTGCGACCAGCAATGAGTATGACGATACCGGCAATCTCGTCGCTACTACAGATCCGTTGGGGCACAAGACCCAGTACAGCCATACGGACAACTTCACTGATGGCATAAACCGGAACTCTCTGGCTTATCTGACGCAAACCACTTATCCTGATACCAATTCGCCGAATCTGGCTCATCACGTTACCTCAACCAAATATGAGCCAAACACAGGCTTAGTATCAATTTTCACCGACCAGAACGGCAACCAGACAAACTATACTTACGATCTCCTTCGGCGTCCTCTCACAATCACTCTGCCTGCAGATTCTAGCGGCAACCGGCCACAGACCACAGCCAGCTATCCCGATGCGAATACTGTGACAGTACAGAAAAAAATCACCACGACTCAGTCCGACGGCCAGACGGCGAAGCTCGACGGACTTGGCCGGGCCGCCCACACCATGCACAACACCCCGTCAGGTGTAGCTACGGTCGATGCAACATATGACAGCATGGGCCGTCTGTTTACGGTAACGAATCCCTACTTTTCCACCAGCGATCCGTCCTATGGCATCACAAGGACTCAGTATGACGCGCTCGGCCGCACCATCAGTGTCACCAAGCCGGATGGCAGCGCCTCTGTTTCTTCATACACCGGCAACTGCGTCACTGGCGCAGATGAAGCCGGTAAACAGCGTAAGAGCTGCACCGACGGACTGGGCCGGCGTACATCTGTTCTGGAAGACCCCGCAGGCTTCAACTATGAAACTGATTACCAGTACGATGTGCTCGGAAATCTCCTGCGTGTGGACCAGAAAGGCTCTGCCCCGGGCGACAGTTCGCAGTGGCGCAGCCGAATCTTTAGTTATGATTCTCTCTCCCGCCTCCTCATCTCCAACAATCCGGAATCGGGAGCGATCGGCTATGGATATGATGCAAACGGGAATGTAACGTCAAAAAATGACGCACGCAACATCACCACAACCTACGCTTACGATGCCCTGAACCGCTTGACCCAGGAAAGTTACTCCGATGGGACTCCCACTGCGTCTTTTGGATATGACCAGACAACCCTTTGGGGTGCAACACTCAACAATCCGATTGGCCGGCTTACAAGCGAAATGTCAGGAGCTACCGTAGGTTCGATTTTGAGTTACGATGCCATCGGGCGCATTGTCAATGAATGGACGTGTCTTCCCTCAACCTGCGGAACGGGATCCTATCCAATCTCATCCTCCTACGACCTTGCCAATCACCTGACCGCTCTCACATATCCCAGCGGACGATATGTCACGTTTCAATACAATTCCGGCAGCCAACTCGATCAGGTGCAGTTCGCCCAGATGCAGGGTGTCGTTCAGCCATATAACCCATATAACTACTGGAGCGTTTCCGATGCCAATTTCGATGCCACCGGTGCACCCAAATCAGTGACGCTCGGCAGCGGCGTGGTCGAATCGTATCAATTCAATTCTCGCCTTCAGCCTACGCGAGATACTGTCGCGGTGCCTTCCGGCAACACTTTCGCCGATCACGTTTACAACTACGGCACGCAGGACAACGGCAACTTGACCAGCGTCGTTGACCAGCTCAGCTCTGCATACACCCAAAATTACACATATGACTCGCTTAATCGACTGGCGAGCGCTACGGAAACCCGCTGGGGCATGAATTATGTCTATGACGCCTGGGGTAACTATCTGCAACAGAACATGACACTCGGCACCGGATATCAGCACCAGTATGTTGCCTTAACCAACAACCGTCTCTCCGGTAACACGTACGATCCGGGCGGCAATGTGATGAATGACGGCCTTCACCAATACGCCTTTGACGGGGCAAACCGCATGAACAGCGTTGACAGCACAGGAGCAACATATACCTACGATGCTGCCGGGCAGCGCGTTCGAAAAGACACTGCTGGTAATTACACCGAATACGTCTACTTCGGCGGGAACGTCATCGGTGAAAAGGATCAAGCGGGCAACTGGTCAGATTACGTTTATGCCAATGGCAAGCGGATTGCCCAGGCAAACAATTTTGAGCACCAGCTGCACATCAGCGGCCAGCTATGCACGAACTGTGGTTTTCAATGGTATCAGTTTAATTTCACTAACTTAGGATCTCTGGCGGGACATACCATTCAGACTGGCGATTCTCTCCGCTGGGTGCAGTGGAATAACAGTGGCACCAAGGGCGGACTGATCATTACCTTCACAGACGGTACAGAATCGTGGATGACGGGGCAGGACCTCGCAGATCAGAATGGCGAGGTGATCAGAAGTAGCATTTCCAACAACCAATGGGAGTATCGCGCTGTCAATTTTGCACCTGTCATAGGTAAGGCCATCTCTCAGATTCGCCTCTCTCTTGACGGCTCTTCGCAGCCCGGTCAATGGGACATTTACTTCCAGGATCTGGTTTTCACCGGCGCGGATGGAACGATTGTGCCTCTTTTCAGCCAGAACGCCACGGTCCCATCCCTTTCCGGCTTCGGCAGCAGCGGCATAACCCAAACATCGACGACAATCAACAATTGCATCGGGTCTGGCTGCGCGCCCATCAATACCACAACCTATTACCATAACGACCAGTTGGGTTCTTCTCGTCTCCTGACGAATGGTCGGGGTTATCCCGTATGGCAGGGAACGTTCCTGCCTTTCGGGGAGGAATACAACTCGCAAATAACAACTAATCACTACAAATTCAGTGGCAAAGAGCGTGATTCCGAATCTAACCTCGATTATTTTGGTGCGCGGTATTACGCGAGCGGAATGGGACGGTTCATCACGCCAGATTGGTTTGGCGGTGCCGCACCCATCCCGTATGCAGATTTGACTGATCCACAGAGCTTCAATCTCTACAGTTACGTGCGGAATCGGCCCACAGTGCAAATAGATCCGGACGGACACTATGTGCTCGGTGCAAATGAAACCGAAATGTTGGAATACATAGCAAGTTTGGAGGCGGCGGAGCAGCAACAACAGCAACAGCAACAACAGCAACAACAGCAACAGCAACAACAGCAACAGCAACAATACGATCCAAAAAAGAGCGGCCCCGAAGATCCCACAAACCCTGGTCATCCGCTTTCCGACAACGCCGTTGTAAAGAAAGCGTCGGACGCAGCCTTTATGTTAACAACCAACGGGAATGCGCGCGAGGGACTGGCTGAGGCGGGCTTCGCGATCGACAATCAAAATGGTAAGATAACTATCACCAACAAAGTGGATTCGGTCCACGAGAGTGGGCCGGCCAACGAACTGAAGGTCCATACCGATCAGAACACTATAGCGGTCTTCCACACACATGGGAATAGGGCTGAAGCTACTCCATCGGATGGTGACCGAAGTACTAAGACTCAGATCCCGGTCTTCGTAAGATCGCAGTCCGGGCTCTATGTTACGATTCCCCAATCGGCGACTGGGAACAAAAAGGTGAACGACTATATTCAGCTTCAATGAGAATGAAGCAGCCAGTTGAGGAGGCGTACGGCGATGATTTTTAAAACGCGTTTGGCAAGTGCTCTACTTGTTGCTTTCTTGGCGCTGGGTGCAGTTGGGCAGTCCCCCGAAAGTGTACGTGGCGACGTAAAACATCGTGTTCTTGATCTCCTTTTTCGGCCGGATGCGGTCACGTCGCCCTTCCTCTCGAAATTAACCCTCCGATTTGGCGACTCCGATTCTCAATTAGTGGTGCTTATCTATCCCGTTTATCCCGTCCATCCTGGAGGGCAAGTGGAGGTTATCAGCTATACGATTATCGGTATGGGCAACGACGACCTCTCGCAGTTCATAGCAAGAATGACTGCTCAAAATCCAGATGTTACCGAGCAGGAGATCGCGGCAAAGCTCAAAGTGGACATTAAACGTTCATCCATGAGGTACGAAGGCTTGAGCCGTGACCTGGACGATCTGAAGGCTATCCGGATCTCGCCCGTGCTGGCGAGCCGGGTGGCACTTGATAAGTATTTTGATTATGAATTCTGGTACAACAGCGGGCAAGAATCCGTACATTATTTGGTTACGGGGCCGTTCAAGGGTGATCCCCAAGACAAGCTTGTGCAATGGATGATTAAATTCCGTACACGTGCTTCTGAGTTGACGACCACCCCTTCTGCAAACCCATGACTTTACGATATGCGCTATATTGGCGAAGAGTGACCTTGAAGAACTCCGTCTCAATCGTTAGCGTCATTCTTGCATTCGCATTGCTGTGCCCGCCCTCGGCGAAGACTGCGACCCAGGATGAACCGGTTTTCCGTGCTCCATTTAAGCTCAAACTGCACGTGGATAATGACCGCCTCTACGAGCAGAGTTTCGACCGAGTCCCGTACGTGGCAAATAAAGACGTGTACCTTTTCGCTGGAGAGTCTTTCGGCCTCAACATTACGGCGACTGACAATGAGGTATCTCGAGTAGAGTATGAACAAGACCTAGGCAAAGCCGACGTCGAGTTGAGGTTCACACAAGAGAAATCGAAAAACGGTTGGATGATGATGCTAGTGATCCGCAACAAGCTCAAGCGCCGACTATATCTCGACGCCCTGATGACCGTTCCGGGAAAAAAGGAAATCCTCAACACCAACGTACTTCCTGTCGAACCAAATCTCAGCGACTTCGAGTCCTGGCCGCATCCCATCGTTCAGCTTGTCCTTCGGAACTTGCGTTTCTCCGAGAAGCTTAAAACACCTACCGGCGAGGTGAACCTTAAGGAGAAGACTGAGATCGTTAACCCGAAGACTAGCCACGGACCTCGATCGTTGAACGGTAATCTGCTCCCGATGCCTCTCAGAACACGACACGAAGAACGGTTGGTCTGTGTTCTCGACGGATGTGGCGGGTGGCCGACCCTTTTCACCCAAATGTTCCGCTGCAAAGCTCTCCGTTCGGATTGACGACGCCGGTCTTAAGCAGGTTCTGCCGTCGGGAGACAAGCTAATGCTCGGCCGGACACGCCGCATCTAGAATTTCGACCTTTCTCCAGAAAATGTGAACAGACGTAAGAACAATCTGCGAACAGAACACCGAAAAACAAGGAAAAAAAGCAGCCAACATCAGGAGCCAAACGATTGATAAGGCGGTGACGAGCTAATTGGCTGTTGTCCTCGTAACCCAACGGTCGTTGAGGCTGTAAATCTGATTTCGTTCTGGCTCACTAAACCTACCGTTTCTTGATCAGGGCAGTGCAATCACAGATGTGTGTAGCCCAGTAGATCGGTTGTGTTCCAAAAAGGATCTCGAAAGCACCGGACGCAAGTACTTGAATGCCAGTGGCGGTCGGTCGGCGTTTTCCTCGTTCCAGAAACACATGGTTTCGAAACGCCTTTGTTTCTAATGCTCCCCCCCGTCTATTTCGAGACGAGCCGGTTTATGCTAAATCAATCGTCTGGACTTTTCGGAGTGACCTTCCATCACAACCGGCTCCCAATCAGATCACGCTCACGCGGAAGAATAGAGGACAGGTCTTCAACATGCCGCCCTTCGCATAAAACTAAGGCGCGAAGGGCGGCCCCCCAGATTCGTGCGCGACAAAAATAGAACAAGAAAGTCTGGGCCACCCATTGAGAACGCCTCACTTCCATCGACGGCCTCAGTCCCACTCCATTCTTACGTCTCACGTTCATTCATTGCTGTAGCAAGTGGCCATATTGCCAAGGACTCCGGCCCCGTTTCCCGTAGCACTCCCCGCCTCCTGCGCGTTGTTATAGCCATTCACCAATGCAGCCCGGTCTGTCCGCATTTGCGCCTGCTTGCTAGCAAGGTTGGCCAACGGTCCCATGGGGCCTCCTCCGGACGGCAGCCCCGCTCTACCTAGGACGCTGTTATCCACTCCTTCGGGAGAATGCAGTGGGGCGCTATCGTCTCCATTACCGCAGTTTTCTGGGGCTGTGAGCGTGAGAGTCTGTAGCACCCTAAGCCACCAAGGCCTTTCAGGGGGCGGACCAGGCGGGCTATCGCAGAAAAAGGGCACAGAACGGATTTTCCCGTTCGGTGCGCTCCAGTCGTGACAAATCGCGCGGGGTGGGCGGGGCGGCGTTGGACCATGCATTTCACGGACGGGCCTTGTTGGCTCTGATACTGGGAGCGCTGTGATAGGAATGAGCGAGATTCGCCGAGGCGCAATGATTATTGTGGGAATATATGGACGCCCATCCCTTTCGGGCTTCTTGGTTCTCCAGTCCCCACACCGAGGGTCGGTGCTTCCTGGTGTGCAATCAATCAGTTCAGGACGCTTGCCGGATCCTGCCGGGCCGTTAGGTGCTCCACCACTCTCCCCCGGGATGCAAGTGAAGCAATGTCCATTAGCATCGGCTCTACTGGTTGGGTTATTTCCTACGTAAGAATAAAGATTGAGCGATTGAGGGTTGCCAAGATCTGCGTAGGGCACAGGAACTGGCACAGCGGACCAATCCGCGGTCATGAAGCGACCGAGGCTACTGCTATTGTAACGCGCTCCGAAATTATCGAGGTTGGATTCGGCGTCCCGTTCCTTGCCGGTGAACTTGTAATGGTTGGTGTTGTACTCAGGGTTGAATTCCTCACCGAACGGCATGAAGGTCCCCTGCCACACCGGCCAACCACCGGTGGTGGTCAGCAAGCGCGAAGTCCCGAGCTGATCGGCATGATAATAGGTCGTCTCCCAGTTATACATCTGCGGCCAGGAAGCCTGATACAAGTTATAGCTTAGGCTGGAAGCGCCCGCCTGGCTCCAGGTGCTGATCGAGGGAGCCTGCACATCCGGCATACTGGCATAGATCGGGTACACCGTGCCGTCGGCTCCTACCAGAACAACACTGTCATAGTAAGCCGTCCAACTCGCGTTGCTGGAAGTTGGGTTGACTTCGAGATTGACGACACCGGTTAGCCTGGACCCCGCCAACGGCGAAAGATCAATTCGCCGCCAGTGCCAGGCGCTGCCGGAGAAGGAGAGGCAGTCGCGAACCATTGGACAGCCATCCTGATCGAAGACGTTGGTGACGGTGTCGCCACAGCTCGGATTTCCGTTTTGATCGGTGCAGTTGAGAGCCGGTCCGGCATAGACTCCCGGAACCGATACATATTGCGAAGCGTAGAGCTTGTCCCCCTGCTTGATCACGTAGTTTGCCAGAGCGCTGGCGGTGAAGACGAACTGCGCCAGGCAGCCGCTGGAGACGTTATTGCAGGTCCCGTTGGTCTGCAGGTTATTGGTCAGGTGGCTGGCGCGGGCAATGCGACGCCCGCCGGCAAAGATATAGTCGTCCCATCGCCCATTGGTGAGGTTGTGCTCAGCGATGGGCTGCCCCCCGAAGTAGATGTACTCAACACTCGGCTGGCCGAACCGGTCTTTTCGCACACGCTGGCCCAGCGGATCATAGGTGTAGGCGGCGTTTCCGCCATCGACCGAGACCATCTGCCCTTCGATGTTGTAGCTGTACTGGTGGAAGCTGTCGTTAAGCAGGTTGCCATCGGGGTCGTAGCACCATGCATTGGCGGATGTGCAGCCGGCAGGTGCGCCGGTGATGTGATTGTTGGCATCAACCGGCAACGGCAGGATCCCGGCGCTCGAGCCCGAGATATTCTTTTGCAGCAGATTGCCCCAGGGATCGTAAGTGTAGGCGGCTCCCCAGCGACTCTCTGCAGCGTTGGCCAACCGGTTCAGGGTGTCGTAAGTGTAGCTCTGGGTGCGGCCTGAGTTTAACGTGTCACTAACGCTCAAAAGGTTGCCGTTATCGCTTCCCTGACCGTAGTTGTAGAGATGATCGGCAAAGGTGGCCGCCCCAGAGCTGACAGTGTTTTCCGACAACTGCAATCGCTGGTTGAAGCTGTACGTTTCCACAACACCATTACCCAGCGTGACAGCTTTGGGGGCTCCGGTGGGATAGAAACTGTTATCGGCGGCCGACCAGTAGTTGTAGCCGGCGCTCGTCCCAGAGAAGCTCGCGAACTGCACTTGGTCAAGCTGGTCGCCGGTGTTATAGCTGAATGTGACCTGCCGTCCACTTGGATACGTGAGTGACGTCAGGGCGCCTAGCAAGTTGTATTGCGGCGTGATCGCCGGCTGCCAACCGCTCTGCAGGTAATCGCGTTGCTCGATGATGCGGCCCATGGGGTCGTAGGAAAAATTCTCGGCGCCGCCATGATTGGGATCGTTGTTCGTGGCCATCACCAATCTCCCGATGGCGTTCGTCACCGGAAAGTACACGGCAACATCGTAGTAATTGGTGATGGGTCGCGTGCCGTCGGAGTAGGCCTTGCCACTAAGCCGGTTCAGTTGATCGTAGCTGTAAGTAATCGTCAGGCCGCGCGCATCCTGTTTTGTAGCCAAATTGCTGTTGGCATCGTACGTATACGTAACCGTGCCGGACTCAGGATTGTGGGAGGTGAGCAGGCGAGAGAGTGAGTCGTACGTGAAACTGCGTACACGCGCCGCCTGGCTGCCGTCTCCTTTCTGGTTGACGCCTACCAGGTTTCCCAGCGCGCTGTACTGAAACAGGGTGACGTAAGGGTTGTTGATGCTCGAAGGAACGGGGTTGGCTCCACCAGTCAAGTTCGTGCTGCCGCTGAACGACCCTCCGGGGAATGCGCTGGAGTTGTTGCTGGCGGAACTGGCGGACACGGTAAGATTGCCGGCAGCGCCTACCGTCTTATAGAGAATCGAAATGTTGGCTCCGGAAACGCTGGCGGTCACGGGTGATCCCGGACCATTGAGACCGGTGGAGCCGGTGCTTGCCAGCGCCGTTGCGACCTGGGTAGCCGTATTGTTGCCGCTCTGGCCGTAGGGAGCGCTCGCGGTGAAGGTGCCAATGGTGACGGTGACGGTACCCGAATCATATACCGTGGGCCCAACGTCCGCTCCGCCGCTGAACGTAGATCCGGAAGCGCTGGCGCTAAATGAGGCGCCGCTGAAGACCGCGGAGTTGAACGAGCAAGACGCCGCCAGCGAATAGTCGGTGGCAGCGCCGCTCTGCTGGGCCGTCATTGAGATGGTTCCTCCAGACGAGGTGGCCGAGGCCACTGTCCCGGCGGAGACTGCAGAGGCGAGTCGAGACGCAATCGTCGTCGTGGTATCGCCCTGGCCAAACGTTGTGCTGTAAGCCGTGCCATTGACCGTCACCGTGCAAGTGCCCGAGTCATAGACTGTATTGCTGCCTCCACCGCCACTTAGTGTGCCTCCGGTAGGAGAAGGAACAAACGACGGGCCGCCAAAATCGTTTACATCGTTGGTTCCAGAAGTGGTGGAGAACGAGTAGTTCGACGCTGCACCGGTGGCCTTGCTGATGATCGTAATCGTGCTTCCACTGAGCGATGCGGTCACAGGAAATGAGCTCGCATTCAAAGCGTTGGTCAAGTCCAAAGCGACGCTCGCCGTTGTGCTGCTGGCGCCGTAGTTTGCCGACGCGGTAAAACCGTTGACAGTGATTGAGACCGAGCCTGTGTCTGAGATATCTCGCGGACAGGACGGGCTGGGCGGGGGAAGATCCGGGTTGTAGCAGGGATCGATAGTCATTGTCATTTCCCCACCGGTAATCGTGATGTTCGTCCTGCCTGACGTGAACGGCGTACCCGGCTTGTTCTGTTCACTGCCGCTCACAGTAACAGAGCCTTTGCCAGGCGTTGCTGTTGCGCCTCCCTGGCTGCGCAAAGTTCCGTTGAGCGTTAAGGTGCCGCCGGAAACGCTGCCGGCAAATGAGTTTCCCGGCTCATCAACTTCAATCAGCTGTCCAAAGGCGTCGTTGCAGGACTTGCGCTGGTAACCGGCTTCGTCGGTCGCGGTCGTGCAGTTGTTTACGTACTGGGCAGTAGCGAGACTGCCGTCTGGTTTGGTGACCTGCAGAATACGCCCCAGCGCGTCATATTGCGATTGCGTTACACCGTACGTTGGATCCGTCGTCGAGAAATAAGGATTGGAAACGGTGGCCACTCGACCTAGGGGATCATACGTTGTGGCTCCATAGATTGCGCCACTCGGAGTATTGGCTTGGGTTTTGATTGTTCGTCCCAGACCGTCAGAGTAAACAAAGGAGTCATCGTTGCGGGTGGAATCGATCTTGTGCTGTCTTTCTACGGTGGTCGCGTTGGGAAAGAAAAAGCTAGTTTGTCCACCGTCTGGATGGCTTACCTGCGTGAGCCGAAGCATATTGTCGTACTGATACGTGAAGATCTTTCCGTTCTGGTCGTTGAAGATGGTGAGCAGGCCGGTGTTGCAATCGTAGCTGCCGGAAACAACGTGGTGAACGCTGTTTGTGTCAGGAAAGTTTGTCTGCGACTGGTAGCTACCGGCGCAGGAGTATCCAAAGGTGGTGGTATTGCCGAGTGGATCAGTGCGGCTGGCCGGGAGCCCAGTGTCAAAATATACTGCCAGGCTCGAGATGCTGCTGTTTGTTGTGTTCAGCCAGTTGCTGGTTGTGGTCAGATTGCCACGAACATTGCCGCCCGCCGGCGGGCCAACCAGCGATGTAGCCACCCCTGAGCTGGAGACCGCTACTTGGTCATAGGCCGCTGTAGCTTGCGCTACCTGATTGCCGCCGGCATCTGTAACCGTGGTCGACGTCACCAGCTCCAGGAAATTGGCGGACTTATACGCGGCGCTATCCTGCCACAGATAGTGATTCACAGTGGATCGAGCCACAGACCCTGAAAAATCATATTCATCCGTGCGCAGCAAGCTTCCGACAACCACGGGATCCCCGTCAGACTCCTTGAATGAACCTGAGTCGTAGGTGTTCACCACCTTGGAGCTTTGTCCACCGGGCAAAGTCACCGATGACTGCGACGGCACGATGTTTACCCCGAAAGGCCCACCGTTGACATCGAAACTGCTCAAGCCGCCTGAGTATTGCGTGTTAGCAGTTTTCAGCAGCGAGCCATTCGATGAAGCCCCTTGGTAATACTGCGTCTGCGTCTCGTAGAACTGACACTGGCCCATATCGGTTTCGCTGTGTACAACATCGTTGCCGTTCGGATCTGTGACCGCGATCGTCATGGAATTGGGGGCGTAAGTGTAGGTCCAGATATGACCGCCTGCGCCGTCGGCCGCATCGACCGTGCGGCTAGTGACCCAACGACTGGTTTGCGTGAAGTCGTTAGCGCAGCCATTACCGCGATTGGCGTACGTGTACGCAATGGATCCCCCAGTGGGGAATACCAGGCGTGTGACATCGCCGTAGCTGTCGTATTGGAGCATCCACATGGTGGAATCCGGCTGCACGATAGCCGTGAGCAGCGCAACCGCAGTCGGGCCATACTCAGTGACTCCGCTCTGGGCGAATGAGGTCTGCAGAGTGACACTCGCGTAACAAAACTTGAAGTTCCGACTGGCGTTGTTGAGACCAGGGACACTGAAAATCGTCGCTGAAATAGTTCCGCTTGGACAGGAACTCAGATCAGAGCTCGAAATGCCGGGTGTTACGGCCGCGGTTGAGCTGCCCGTGCCTGGCATTAAGCGGCCCAGAGTATCGGTCCAGCCCGCAGAAGAGATGGCGATCTGATTGCCATTGGCGTCCGTCACTGAGGCCGGCTGTACACCGTCAACCAGATTACTGCCGCGACCGTTGACATAATTGAATTGAGTGCCGTTGCTCATGATGAGGGTCGGCGCGCTGCCCACGGCTCCTACCAGCACCATTCCCGTTGCATCGAGAGAATATGCCGGGTAAGCGGGAGTGGCGCTTAAGTCGTTGCCCCCCATCAAATGCGTAGCGCCGTCGGGAGCGATCACTGATTGGTTGTACGAAGGATCCGAAGTTGTTGTAGTCTTCAAGAACCAGTCCACGCTACTTACTATATGAGCGCCCATGTTGCTGCGTACAGGTGTCCAGTTGTAGTGAACAGTCGTGGGCGTGCAATTCGGATTCGCACCACAGTTCGTCGTGCGTTTCACATACCACTGCTTCGTGCTGTACGTAAGAAAAAAACTAAGGTCTAAGGTGCCGCGCTGAGGAAATGACACAACGGGGATATGTAGGGTGAGGCCGCCATTCGTGAGGCTGACGCTGTCGAAATCGCCCCCGCTCGTGGAATCGAAAGGCTTTAGCCCCTGCTCTTCGTTGACGTTGCTTTGGCAAACGCCTGATGCCGCCAAGAAGAGAAATAGCACTGTCAAGCAGATTGCGGACCAAATGTTGCGACTCATAGATCTCCTCATTTCCTTCCTAAGCCGCTAGCATGAACTGCTCCCGATATCGGCAACCAACTGCGATTGAATCTTTCCCTGTCACAAAATGGGTCGCCGCAAAGCTTGGATCAACTGTCCCCAGATCAGGTTTTGCCTCAACTGGCTCTTATTGGAACTTCGAGCGGAGATTAGATATGCTGCGGATTAACTCCGCCTACAGAATTGTGATGAACGGCGCGATTAAATGACGAAAGGCCAGTATGTTGGATAAGTTACTCGTGAACCGGACCCGTGTTCGCAAAGCTTTTGGAAAGCGCTAGACGTTTTTCTCGCTAGGTATCGGCGCAGCATTGACATACAATGCCTCAACCTAAAACCGTGGAAGCTATCGACTCGATTACACCGGCGATGACGTGCAACGGCAAAGCCTATTGGACATTCCAATTTACATTTTGGTGTCTCTTGCTGGTACCGGATTTATTCACAATTCCTTATCGGACCATTTGGAATTTTGCGTGGTCGATCAGCAGTGTTCTTCTTATATTTCTTGCATCCCACTTGGTGCACCGAGCTGCGCTGCGCCGCCGCTGGTTTTATCTTCCTCCAGGGAAAATGATTCCCCGGCTGGCGATCGTTGTTTCTGGCGATGGGTAGCATGTACTTCGCCAGCGGTTTTCCAGAAAAGCTCTTTCAAAGCGCTAAGGCAGCGAGTTTCTTCATGTCTCCAGGCATTTTGTTTAGTTATTGGCAAGGCTCATTGTTTTTGGCGTGCTCCTGGATGAGTTGTTATATGGCCCTGAATGAGTGGAGCCTTCGGCGCGTCCTTGAAATCAATCAGCTGCGTGCTCTCTTGACGGGTCTTCGCAACCCGGTCAATGGGACATTTACTTCCAGCATCTGGCGTTCACGGGCACGGATGGAACGATTGTGCCTCTTTTCAGCCAGAACGCCATCGTCCCATCCCTTGCCGGCTTCGGCAGCAGCGGCATAACCCAAACATCTGCGGCCATCAACAATTGCGTCGGGTCTGGCTGCACGCCCATCAACACCACAACCTACTACCACAGCGACCAGATCGGTTCATCACGGTTGCTGACGAATGGTCAGGGTTATCCCGTATGGCAGGGAACCTTCCTGCCCTTCGGAGAGGAATACAACTCGCAAATAACAACCAATCACTATAAGTTCAGTGGTAAAGAGCGTGATTCCGAATCTAACCTCGATTATTTTGGTGCGCGATACTACGCGAGCGGAATGGGTCGGTTCATCACGCCGGATTGGCCTCCAGCAGCCACACCTATTCCATACGCAGACTTGACGGGTCGGCGTTTTCCTCGTTCCAGAAACACACAGTTGTGGAACACCCTTTCTCTGTTTGAATGGTCCTTTCCGAGCCGAGTCGTTGAACTATGCCGTGCATCATGACGAATAGGTGTGGTACATGCAGCATCTGATCGCTAGAATTGTTTCCGGATCAAATGCGAACACCAGCGGCGTGGCAATAGGCTTCAGCAACAATAAGTGCCCTCGTGCGTCGTGCTTATCTCACTGAGCAGCGGAGGTGCTCCGTGAAATCTGGAAAGCGTAGTCAAAACCGGCAGGTGCTTGCTGCGGAGTGGCATGCAATACATAATTTCCCGGGGTCAAATACTCGGCCTCTATAATCACACTGGCTAAGCTCTTGCTCTCAGCACGCGCGATTCTGATCCCCTGCTGCGAAACGACGGGCTGGCCAGCATCGTTGAGCAGATCCAGCTTGATCAAGCCTTCCAAACCGGTGGGTAATGCAAGATTGAAGCGCACCGCCGAGACTCCCTTAGACAAATTGAATCGCGGCTGCGCGCCGCTACGCGAGCCACCTGGAAGCAGATCTGCCTGCAAGACGGAGCCTGGAACAACCTGATCCACCGGCACAGAATTTTCGAGTTGCCGATTAAGAAGCGCTAGCTGATCTCGATCTTCCCGGATCCGCTTGGCATATTGGTAGTCTAAAACTCCCAGGAAAGCTGCAACCAATATAGCTGCCGCCAGCGCGTAGGGATAGAATCGGGCAAGCGGAATAATGCGCTCGAAGCGCGTGGTGCCCGCGCGGGCATCGACGGCTCTTTGCAAGGCCCGGGCAAACTGGAGCTTCTGTCGTCGGAATGGGCTCGTCAGAAAATTTGTCTCAAATAGCCGACGATCCGCCGCGGGCAGTTCCCCGCTCACATAATCATCCACCAGCTCTTCTTCCGCCATTTCAACCTCCTGGTGGAAGTCATCGTCGGTCAAGATTTGCTGCTCAACTTCTTCGCGGCGCTCCGCGGGTAGCACACCCAAAAGATATTCGCGGATCTGTCGCTCGGAGTTCATTGGGATTCTCGGACCGAGGCCTTTTCACCAAGGCATTCTAGTACACATTTCTCTAAGTGCTGGCGAATGCGGTGGGCACGTATCCGCAATGCGTTAACAGCGATGCCCAGCTTCTCCGCAAGCGCAGCACGATGGTCGATCTTGGCCTTCTTGTCCTGCTGGTAATACTCCAGCACCAGGGTCCGGCTGGCGCTTGCCAGACGATCGAGGCAACCGTCCAGACAGGTGAGGGGTTCCGCGCTTTGGTAAGGGTCGCTAGCAGGTGGAAGCTCAATTGGACGGTCACGGCGTGGCCATTCCAATTGAATGATCCTCGCCACGCCGTAAAAGTAGAATTCCGGAGAGCCCCTATAGTCCCTTTCGATCTCCGGAAGCTTCTTGATGACGCGATTGATGCACTCATCAGCCATGTCCTCGGGGAAACCTCCTCCACGCGAGGCAAAAATCAGGATCAATTTACGCCGTATCTTTTCATAATGCTCGCCGGCGCGGTCCCTCTCGGGATCGAGCCATAAAAGCAGCCGGTTGAAATCTTCCCCGGTGAGCGTCCAGTCGGGCATAGTATTGAGCCGAGAGATGCATAATTATATGCATTTCCGGCATCACTCGCCCGCTCATTTCGTCCGAAGATTCAATACAGGACATTCGCTTGGATCGTTGAACGTCACATAAGGAAATGTCAGGACGGCAGGTTGTTTTTTCGCACCTCCCCGGTTTTGGGAAAGCATCGTCGTATCAGTAGATGCAACCGCTACATACGGTCCGGGACCGAGATGTTGTTTTTTTCGATCTGTTCCTGGGTCATGAATCCTGATTTGAGCGCTGCCGTCACTGACATTTTCGATACCTTGTTCTGGAACAATCTGCCGGTTATTAGGATCAAGGTTGATCAAGAAAGCGGTAGGCACGTTGTTAGCGGAAATTTCCGGCGCTGTAACGGTCAATACCAAATCCCTGTTTACTCCGGGCTTTTCTTGTTGAAAACAGTGATCGCCATCGTTGTGGTCAGGATTGGGGGTGTGGCTGGCTGCATCTTCGGTATGTGCCGATATGTCACGCTTTGCGCCTGCCACTCCTTGCTGGGGACTCGCTTGCGATACTGCAGACTGTCCGTTGCCGGATGACTGGCAGCCGGCAAACATTAGTACGACCACAGACGCGATGAAAGTTCTCCAAAACGATTTTGTTACCATTGCAGATTCCTCCAGAAATTCCGACTCCACCCAGAATGTGCTTAGCGGCGAAAACGTTTCAGTAGGCCATCCACTCTCCGTACAGTTCGAAGCCTGCCCAGAAGTAGGGGTTCTGGCGCTGGCCGAGGCTTTTCCTGAATTCCGATTGGGCCAAAGTCAGGGCCGTGGAAGGCGGTTTACCTTCGCTCATGTAATGGTAGAACCGCTCCATCAGCTCCGCTGTAGCCTGGTCATTGACCTCCCAAAGGCTGGCCACCACTGCTTTGGAGCCGGCGAAGAGAAAGGCCCGCGAAAGGCTCATGGGGCCTTCCCCAGGCTGTTGCTTGCCGATAGCTCCACGGCAAGAGCTAAGGACAACCAGGTCTGCCGCGAGTTTCATCTGGTAGATGTCTTTAGCGAAAAGGTCCCCGGCCTGTGGGGAACCATCGGGCTTCACACGGGACAGGACAATCTTCGAGAGTTCCGGATGGCGCGCATCGGGCAACGAGTGAGTAGCAAAGTGGATAATCCTGAAATTCTGCAGTGCATCTCCTGATGCGGCCTCTTTGGTCGCCGCAAATCCCAAAAAGCCCCGGGATTGGCCGCCCGGAAAAAGTTGCGAAAGGTCCTGAGCTTCTTTCAGCGTGTAGCGGAGGCGGGGCAGAGAGTCGCCCAGCATGGTGTGAGAGCGATGAGTCGCAACAACGGTACGGGCCCGCACCTGCGTTGAATGACTGAAATTAATCCGGCTGTCTAGGTCGTCAAATACGGGATCGGCAAATATAGCCAGCTTGTATGCGGGCGGGGGGTTATTGCGAACGCGGCGGATCATGTCGATCGCCGGGACTGAAGGGAGTTTTACGAATTCCTCAGGATAACGGCTCTCCCCCGGGAGAGAAGTCAGCATTGCGAACGGAAAAGAGTGGAGCGCCCCATCCGGCACGATGAGCCATAGCTTTTTGTGCGCGATGCGAAAGATTGGTTTGAAAAAACGGCGGAGTCGCTCTGCAGCCAACCGTTGCGAGCCGGCCCATTCGCCTCCGACCCCGAATTGCAGCGCTAGTCGTACGTTCGACTCCAAAATTGTTTTGGGCGGCAGCTGCACAAGATCAACACTGGATTGAGTGATGACCCAGGCATAGCTGCCAGACTCGGCAAGGTAGAATTGAATAAGCGCACTGTCTGCATCGATGATCCGGCGCTGGAGATCGTGCGCCGAAACAACATTGAAAAACAACCCAAGACGCGGTTCCTGCGCAGCGGACTCGGCTTCCATTTGGTCCAGCAATGATTTGATTTGTCTTACTGTTGGCAGGATCTCCTTCCTGTCAGTGTTGGGGGGTGAGCCCAGCAATCTGGCTAAACGTTGCTGCTGTTGTTGAAGGCCGCGCATCGCCTCTGGGTCGTTGTGCATGGCCAGGGCGGTCCGCATTTTTTCCCCTAGAGCGTCGAGCAGCGTCCGCGATTGTGCACGCTGGAAAATCTCAAACGCCTCAAGATGCTTCGACGCGGCGTCCACCTCGCGACTTTTAAGATTCAGTTCAATTTGCGCCCGGTACATCTCTTCCACTGAAGCAAAATAAGATGTCCTGAGCTCAGGCCCGGGAGCAAGTATGCGAATGACTTCGCCAAGATCGATCGCAGTCGCAAGTTCTCGTCTGGCACCATTTACGTCATGCTGGGCGGCTAGAACCAAGGCAGTGCGAAATCGCGCATTGGATTCTCCCAACAGGGCGGCGCAATCGTCGTACAGTTGTGCAGCTCTGACAAAGGACTCTTGTGCCTGAGGCCAATGCTTGCCGGCAGCTTCGAGTATTCCCAAAGAAAAATGGGTCTGCGCCTGCCCCACGATGTCCTTTGCCCGCTCCTGGAGGACAAGCGCCTGGTGATAGTTTCGTAGGGCGGGATCGTATTTTCCTTGGGCAATTTGGGCGTCGCCAAGAAATGCCTGGGTTTCAGCGACTGCTTTGGCCTCGGATCCATGCAACTTCAAGTAGTCCAGGGCTTGCTGATGGTAGTGCTCCGCCAGCGCCGGGCGGTTCTGCTTGAGTATCAAAGCCCCCATGTCGTTCAAAGTATGTACAACAAACTCGTGATACCCGGCTTCACGCGCCAGAGCCAGAGCCTGGTGAAAGTTCGCCATGGCAGCGGTAAAGTCATTCAGCTGCGCGTGAACCCTACCTTTCAAATCAAAGATGGCGGCAATTTGCTGCTGGTTCGTTTTGTCTTTTTGTCCGATGCCCCACCTCAATTTCAGGGCATCGTCATATACGGAAAGTGCTTCGCTGGTGTCTCCGATGATTGAGTAGACCAAGCCAATTTGTTCGAGAGTATATGCTTCGTAGTGCGCGTTTCTCAGATCGCGAAAGAGGTTCAGCGATTCCTGGAAACCGGCCAGAGCCTGATCCATCTGTCCGAGCATTTTCTGCGCGTACGCTCGATTGCCGACAACTCTGGCTTCGTTCAAGCGAACTTCAGCGTTCTGATCCGGCAGTTCCCGGAAATCGTCCAGAGCCAGTTGAAGGGTCTCCAGCGCCTCGTTGTACTCGCTCAGCAACAATTGCGTACGTGCGATCTTAGACAGTACCCTTGCACGTTGTTCGGTAGGAGCCGCCCCATAGCAACTCAAGACCCGCTTGTATGCGTTCAGCGCTGTCTCCTGAGCGCTGGCTTCTTCTGCGGCGCTCAGCTGTTCAGCCGTAGCCATGAGGGCGTCACAATTCGGCGATTCTTGGGCGGCCTGAACCTGGAACCCGGGTACGGGAGGCAGCAACAGACAGAAACATAGGACAGCCATCCTAGTTCTTATCATAGAAAGGACTTTCAAGCAGGTGGTGATGATCGCCATATTGTGCCTGCCTCCTCTCCTTTTTCCAAGCGTTTATTTCTAAAACCGGCTGGCTGAGCTGCTCGGGCCGGAGGCTCGGAATCGAGCCTGGCAAAAACCTCTGAAACATTTCGTGCAGTTTTGACATTCCGGACAGATGCTCACCGACGCAGATGCCACTGCTTCGAGAAAAGACTCATCGGGCTGCGGCGCGGCCTCCACTACAGGGGGCATTTAGCTGGCTCTGAGCAACGCATGAATTTTGGAGAGATTATGAGAAACTTTGCAGCCCATCTGACAATTTTGGTGCTTTTCTTTTTCGCGCCGGTTTTTGCGCAAACACAAGGCGATACCGCGAAGACTTCCGATACTAAGACGGCCTCGCAGGGAAAGACCACTCAACCGCACACCCTGACCGACGAACAGGTGAATGCGATTATCCACAGATGTAACTTCGATCCGACTGAGACGGACCCCCAGAAGGTGAACAAAGCTGCCGCCTGCGTCAACCAAGCCGTACTTGCCGTACGCCGCCGGCAGAAAACTTCCGCGGCGCTGGAATCGCTGAAGACCGGAACGCCGCCCCAGTTTGAGAAACTTTTGAAGCAATTGCCGCCGCCGCTGATTGCGGGAGGAACTGCTCCCGGCGCCTTGGTCGATGGCTCGCATGTCGGCGGCTCAAACAACGCCACGCCATCGGCATGCAATACGAATTCCGGGTTCACCAACTCTACCATCGTCGGCGTGCGCCGCGAACTCCTAGCGCCTAAGGAAGCCTCGGACGTCTATGGCCGCCGTCTCGGTCGACGATACTTCGTCTATCAGGTACGAGTGACCAACCTCAGCAAGGATTTTCAATACATCGTGCACGATATCAGCATTGACCTTAGCTCGGTGCTTGATCCAGACGGTGTGACCGACCCTAACAAGCTGAAGTACCTGGCCTCGGAACGAGACCTCACCATGCTCCGCGGTGTAACCGAAAAAGGCCAGGATCTCGACCCCCGAAACCTGACGCTACACGTGCTGCAGGGAGTCGGCTCGGTTGCTGGCGGCGTCTCCGGACTGACCGACTTCTCTGATACCATGGGTTCCGCTGTGGCGGTCTTCAACGGCGCTTTTTTACAGGCCTTTGTCGGGATTGCGCCGGACCACACGGCCACGCAGCTCAATCGCCTAAGCGACACCGCTTTCGCTTCCAACAGCGTGGTCGACAAGCTGCACGCCAAGGTTTTTGCGATCTTCATTCCGGAGAGCTTTTTCCTGGACAAGCAGGAGCAAAACCGCTTTTGGAAGAATCCCAAGAGCTACTTGGAGGGCGCCCCGTTCGATCAGGTGGACGTTTGCGTGGACGGTGCGCTCATTACTGAGATTACTCCCACACCCAACCCCTCGTTGACGCCCGCGCCAGCTTCTGATCCTTCGACGGCAGTTTCAGCCACGAGCGTGAGTATCACTGACAGCGCTAACGACTCCGTGATCTACTACACCATCGATGGCAGCGACCCGAGCAGCTCACCGACACGGCGGAAGTATTCAACCCCAATCCCGATTTCGGATACTGTAACTATCCGCGCCCTGGCGGAATCACCCAACCACACCGCGAGCCAAATAGTCACTGGAACATACAAGAAACCGTAGATCGATGGCCGGAGTTCAGCATCGCTGGTTGGTCTCCGGTCGTTTTTTTCGCGGCGGTAGTTCGCTGATCGGGACCCTTTTGCGGTAAGGACCTCAGGCGGTACGTTCTTCCGTTTGCTGTTCTAAGGGGGCAAACACACGCCGTCTGCGGCGCACCACCAACGTGAACTGGATGTTCGAAAAACCACCTGATTCTGGAACACTGACTGGAATCTGAGCTATCTCATGAGAATCAATTGTCTTACCGCTTAGCGTCAAGTCTTTTGGAACACCTTCGATGATTCATGGGAGCGCAATGAGGATGCGCCTATGGGGAGCGCCGGCACTTCGGATCGTGAGCCAGCACTGCTTTTGGGGATGTTTGGTCGTTTATTCCTTCAATGACTCGCGTTCGCGGCGTCGGCTTGAATGCGAATACCTAACCTTTCGTTCGGTCTCAGGTCTAAATAGGGCTTTCTTTTCTGAGCGTCACCTTGTCACAGAGCGGGTAGGGAGTTACACGATGGAACATCTGAGTTATTTGTTCAAGCTTGCCGTTCGCCAGCTCTGGCGAAGTCCCGGGTACTCATTTACGGTGCTCATCACCCTGGCGCTTGCCATTGGGGCGAACACGGCGATCTTTTCCATCGTGAACGCTCTCCTTCTGCAAGATCTTCCCTACATTCATCCGGACCGCATCGGCGCGATCTATGCCCGGACCGTGGGTTCGGAATCCAGTGACGGAAAGCGAAACCTCGATGGCGAGCAATGGGAGCTGTTGCGCGACAGGGTGCCTTCTGTGATTGCCGGCCTTTCCGGCCTGCGCCCTTCCGGCGTCAATCTTCAGTATGGTTCGCGCTTCCAATATCTCCACGCGGGAAAGGTCTCGGCGCACTACTTCGAAGTATTGGTCCTTCATCCTTTGCTTGGCCGCAGCTTTTCCGAAGACGAGGACCGGCCGCACGGCCCCAAAGCAGTAATCTTGAGTTATAGCTTGTGGCGCTCAAGCTTTGACGGTGACGCGAATGTCTTAGGCCAGCGGGTGCTGCTCAAGGGCGAACCCTATACCGTGATCGGCGTTTTGCCGGACCATGCGACCACTCCCATGAACGCTGATCTGTACATCGCTCTTCAAGGGAACCGCGAGGGAGAAGGCAGGGCGACCAACTTCAGTGCGTTGCTTCGTTTGCGGGATGGGGCAACATGGCAAGAGGCGAATGCGGAAATCAATAGAGCGTTCAGCCAATCCGAGCGTGTGCAACGCCGGATAAAAAATGGCGCCCAGGTGAGCTACTATTGCGTGGCGCTGCAAAAGGCACAAACGGAGACGCTGGGGCCTCAATCGCTGGGATTGATGATCGCTGCAGGATTCATTCTGCTGATCGCGTGCGCCAATCTCGCGGGACTGACCCTGGTCCGTTTACTGCGCCGTACAGGCGAAATAAGCACGCGGCTGGCGCTCGGCGCATCGCCTTGGCAAATTCAGAAGCAACTGTGGAGCGAGTGTCTTCCTCTGGCATTGGCCGGAGGCGCGACCGGAATTGCGGTCGGGTTTGCGGCTTTGCGGGGATTGTTGCTCCTCCTACCGGAGCACTATCTTCCCGTTGCGGTCCATCTCGATGGCCGTGTGCTTGGCTTCACTTTGAGCCTTGCTGTTGGCACGAGCATGCTGTTCGGAATGCTGCCTGCCTTGAGCACCAGAAAAATCGACCTGCGTTCCTCGATTGCCAGCCGCAACGTGGTCGCAAGCGGCGGTGTCTGCCTGCGACAGCTTCTGATCACCGGAGAGGTGGCCCTTACTGTAGTGCTGCTGGCTGCGGCGGGATTGCTGGTGCGTACGCTGGTTCATCTTGAGACCCTTCCGCCCGGCTTCAATCCCCGGGGAATCATCACGGCCAAGGCATCGCTGGACGACGTCCGTTATCAGGAGCCCGCGGCTTTTCGAAAACTGCTGAATGAAAGCCTGGCCTCGATGCGGACAATTCCTGGTGTAGAAAATGCCGCGGTCGGATTGGCCGTTCCTTATGAGCGGTCGGTGATCAGCGGGGTAACGGTCCCCCAGGGCGGCAACGCACCAAGCGAGGCCTCAACCTACGAACTGTACGTGACGCCGGGATACTTCGCCACTCTCGAGATCCCTGTGATCGGGGGCCGTGCGTTCACCGATGGCGATGGCCCAAATTCGCTCCCCGTCGCCATCATCAACCAGACATTCGCCCGCAAATTCTTTCATGGCCTGAATCCTGTTGGTCGATACATGATGCGAGACAACCAGAACCTCCTAATCGTGGGCATCGTAACCGACACGGTGGGATCGAACGCCGGTAGATTGGGGCAGGACACAGCGCCGCTGGCCGCAGTGGAAACAATCTATACTCCTGCCGCGCAAATCGATGATGGCAGGCTACTGTCTACGGTCCACACCTGGTTTCAGCCAAGCTGGATTGTCCGTACCGCGCGGCCGGTTGAGGGGTTGACGGGGCAGATGCAACGCGCGCTGGCGTCGGCTGCTCCCAACCTGCCGTTCTCCGGGTTTTACTCCATGAATGATCTGATGGCGGCCACACTCGCGACGCAGAGGATTGAAGTCGCGTTGCTGGCGGCCATGGCCGGACTGGCGCTGATTTTGAGCGCCGTCGGAATCTTTGCCCTTGTGGCCAACCTGGTAGTGCAGAAAAGACGGGAAATTGGCATCCGAATCGCTCTGGGTTCAACCGTTCAACGAGCCATGGTCCAGATTGGAAAGCCGGGACTGCTGGCCACGGCTGGGGGCCTGTGTCTGGGACTGGTGATCGCTGCCGCCACGCTGCGAACGATGCGGAGTCTGCTCTTCGGCCTGGACGTGTATGATGCGCCCACCATCGTTCTGGTCGTGGTGACGCTCTCCGTCGTGACCATTCTCGCGATCACGTTGCCGGCGCTGCGGGTGGCGACAATTGATCCAGCCAAGACTTTGCGCGAGGATTAGGATCAAGGGTTGGTTGTGAGAAGGCAGCGAGCTGACGGTGTGCTCGAAAAGGCTTGACACCGCCGACGTTGTTAGTGACGCGATGTTACGCCAACAACGCTTTATCTCTACGAAGTCACCTCACATATTTCGTTAATTTTCTTCCATCCCTTGTCGGTCTTGCGAAATTATCGCGGCGATTTTGCGCATTTTGTACCCTGGTGAAAAATCATCTGCCACTTTCCCTTGTGGCGCTTCCAAATCGAGCTTCGCAATGTGCAGCCTGCATCTTTCCTGCTTATATATGTGACGAGCACCACGACAACTCGGCGCTTTGGAGAGGGCTGTCGACCTGTTGGAACACGGCATTCGGCATTTGTTTGAGGCAGCCAACACCACGAAGCCCGTAACGAGGAGCCGAAGGGGTGTGCCCGCGAATCGGCGGAAGTCGCAATCGCGCAAGTAGCTAGAGCACCTGCCCAAAAACCAAGTGGTCCGCTCTTCGGTGCGGATCCATGTTCGTATCTTCTTTGAAGCTGCGAGGAATTTTGTCGGGTCACTTTATTACCATCGATCATGTGCCCGACCCTGATGAATCGTAAGACTGGCCGGCTACAAATTGATCTGTATCCCATTGCCGCTCAACGAAGCTGTCTGTGGACTGGTCGATTCAATGCGGCAGAGTGGATGAGTTCACTTTGCAGATGAGGTCCACCGCTTGGGCGAGGTCAGCCGCGACCAGCGTTTTTGCCGTTGAAAGAATGCTTCTCTCACGAACAAGAAGAATTGGCTGAACGCCAGCAGCATTCGCAGCTTGAACATCTGATTCCTTGTCGCCAATAAGAAATGACCTGGAAAGATCCAGCGAACGCTCCATCGCAGCTCTGAGGAGCAGACCTGGCTTGGGCTTGCGGCAATCGCAGTTCTCATTCGGTGCATGTGGACAGATAAAAAAGTCGTCGACGGCCAGTTTCACACCCGCGCAATCCAGATTGGCGCAGAGCGCAGCATTGAAGCGTGCAACGTCTTCGGAAGAGAACAAGCCGCGGCCCACGCCGCTTTGGTTTGACACCACCACTAGTTGAAAGCCAGCCTGTTGCAGCCGCGAGAGAGCCGGCGGAACACTGTCTAGGGGTACAGCGTCCGAAATCTCATGCGGATAACCGGTGTCGGCAATCAACACTCCGTCCCGATCAAGGAAAACGGCTGCCCTTGTCATTTGTTACCCCAGCTCGATGAAATCGGGTCTTCCGTTACGAACCCGAAGCCAACTCGAAAGCTTCGAAGGGATTGCCATATGCACCTTCACTTCCTTGGAATCATACCAATCCCTCAGGTCTTCGAGGCAGATTTGGCCTTTCTTTCTGGGTGATTCTAAGAGTGCGATTACCTGTTCTATGCTGCGTGGACCATGAGTGAAATCTGATTCAGCAAAAAGGCGCAGTACGCGTTTCTCGATTTCCTTAAGGTCAGGAAACCGTCGCTTGAGCCCCTTAGCCGCAATGTAAACGACGTCGGGTTTTCTATCCTTAAGAGACGGAATACCGAGCGGGTATACACTCAGTCGGGATACTAAGTCCGGGAGCTTATCCGCACTCTTGGCGCTAAGAAGGCTCTGGGGCTTTTGCCACCGCGGCGTGCTCCCAGCCAGCAGAAACACACTCGGACTACCGAGCTTGCGCTCCTCACCTTGAAAGTAGTAGCAGCAATCCCACAAGGGAGCAAGGAGTTTCCCGAAGAGCAATTCTCCACCGACCTGAGAGTCGACTTCGTCAATGAAGACCAACGCAGGATTGAGCTCGATGTGCTCTGTCCGAACTTGTTCGCAGGTTCGCCACAGTTGGTCCACGGTGCTCCACTGGGTGGCATTCTGCTTGATCGGTCTGCAGCGTAGCTCTTCGGCAAGAGCGTCTACCAGGGAAGATTTGCCCGAGCCCGGTCCGCCACAGATCGCAGCAACAAAGGGCTTCGGCCCCCTATTTCGGTTTGTAAGATAGTCTTTGATGCGAAACTTGAGCCTCAGCAAATCGCCGCCGAATTTCTCGTTAACTGTCAAGAATCGTGGTAGGTACCACTCTGAACTCTGGATGCAAAGCTGGGGCAGTTCCAGCAGGTCCGGATATGTACTTCTTTTTTTCCATTCGCCTAAAGTCTTCTTTAGATCAAGCGATCCGGAGGTCTCGATTTCAATTTCCCCAGTGCTTGTTGGGTTGAAGCCCATAGTCGGGCCGTACCAGCCTTTCCACCTGCCAAAATCTGAGGTAGCCGCGCAGAACGCTGTAGCTGACTTGACGGCATGAACAACGGCCTCGTTCAGATCCACCCGTGTGTTGCCACATAACGCAACCGCGAGAGTAGCCATGAGTGTATCGCCGGCGCCAATCCCGTCCCATTCACTCCGCGAACTTGGAGCGAGTGGGATGAGAGTTACCTGACCTCCATTCAGTAAAACAGCTCCTTCCTTGTCGAGTTTCAGGAGTATCGCCCTGTCCTTGAACTTGGGGAGAAAGCGTTCGAAGCCCTCCAGGATGTCCGGATGGCACGACCACTGGTCGCCGATCCTCTTGAGCCCGGTCGGTATGGGTCTCTCCATCGAAAGGCAGTAAACAAAATCCTGGCGATTCGGACAGATAATCGTCCATGGCAGAGTTGTGACGACTTCGTGGTTCAGTTTTCGTTTCGCGCGTAAAATAAATGGCTTACCCTTGTATTTTCGGAGCCCCTTTAAAACATCCTTGTTTCCGAGAAGGCCTTTGTTGTAGTCGCCTACTATAACAACGTCAATATCGTCAGGATTCGGCCATTGAAACGTCGGATCGAGTTGTTCTGGAGGTTCCACCACCTCTCGGTCATACCGCTTGACATACTTCTTCTCGACAAAGATGCGCATTAAAGCTCGTGTAAAGTCGGGTCGGGCCAACCTGCGGAATGTGAGATGTCCGTGCCGGATGAATAGCGGCTTTCCACCAGGCTTCAATCCATCGGGACATCCTGCGTCCTCGTATTCTGGCACGAGCTTTTTGGGGTCGTCTTCGGCAGCCCATCCACCGGCCAATATGACTTTGACATTGTGGTCTGCCATGCATACAGCACGAGCGATCGTTCCAGCACTTCCAAGTACGACCATCTTAATGTCCGGGTTGGAGACTTTCTCCGGGAGGACACCTCCATGAGCTTGGCTGGTGGAGCCTGGAGGTTGACGTTCGACCGGCCAACTAACATCCAGGTTTACATCACCGACAACTAGGACGGTCTTAGATCTTCTTTTCTTGCTTGCGGTCATGCACCAACATTGTTCCAATATCTTAAGGGTTTTGCAATGCGGACGTGGATGCCAAGCGCGAACGGTCAAGCTCAACAAGGAAGCCGAGGAGATTTTCTACCCGTTCTTGCCGCGCGGTCTCACCGCCACGCATGCGATCAAGTCAATGCCGACTTACTGAAGTTTCTCAAGTCGGTTCAAAAGGGCAGCAAGGCCGCAGCCTAAATTTTTGGGCCGGGCGGATCGCCTCTGCATTCCTGGCACAATGCTGTTAGGCGGCCTCTTTACGAGAGTTTTGGCAACGAATAGCGAAACTTTGCTGCATTGCCACTTGTTTGTTCGTACGTAACGGGCGACCACCTGAATTTCATTACTGCATTGTGCATGCCACTGAATCAAATGCCAAGGTGGTGAATCTATGACCAGGGAAATATGCTACCGCGGCTGTGCCAAACAGTTGGAAGGGTTGGCCGAATGCGGTAAACCACTCCAAGCGACTCGAAGTCTGCCAATTCGTTTGAATGGGGCCCTCCGGCGGTTGTTGGCACGTTAGGGTTGATGGGTCTGCAACCCACGAGCCGCAATCGAAGCTCAGTAAGGTGCGATCGTCAAGGGACGAGAGGCTGGGAACAGCCGAGGTGCCTCCGGCTAAGACTTGAATGGTAAGATCACCTGGCCCTGTCGCTACGCCAGACCCGGTGACGGTCTGGACGGTGGGCTCAATTCCCGATTGAGTACAGCTAAGGCTGGTTATAGATGCTGTAGTTGGCACCGTAAATCCTGCGAATGCGAAAATCCCTTCGTAGAGGTTCCCGCCGCCGGATATGACAAATGGAAAGTCGTTTGGGATGCTGATAGTGCATGTCGGGTCGGTCCCGGTGCAGGCGCCAGACCATGCTACAAACGTATGACCGTTGGCGGGTGTTGCAGTCAACGTTATGGTTGTCCCGGCGCGGTAGGGCGCTGAGCAAGTTGTTCCGCAATCGATCTTCCCGTCTATCGAGGTAACAGTTCCTCCATTCTTAATGCTTCCCTGATCGGATACGAAGACGTGAATTGCCGGCACGCATCCCAAGAACGTGCAGATTTCCTGCCACAAAGGGTGAGCAGTATTGTTGATTTCTGCCATCGGGATGTTGTTTAGTCTGGAGTCACAAGTCTCCCCGATTAGCGCCGTGCCGATCAAAGCCCTCGAATGGCAGAGGCCAATAGACGCTGTAGAGCCAGGAGGACCTGGAGGGAATGCCTCTTCCAACACCGTTGTTCCTGCGCATACATCGGGTGAGCCGCCACATAACTGTGCCCCCTCTTGTGTGATCAGTCCATCATCAGGGACCACTCCTGCCGCCGATCCTGAACCCGCTAGCCTTTGCCCTTTGATGTGCAAATAGGAGGGCGGATTCGTGCCTTCAAGCGCTGGAAGGTTCTCGCGGGTATTCAGATTACGCAGGAACTCTCCTTCGGAACCGATGGACAGCGATCCTCCAGTGCCCGCCTCGAAGCAGGTTATGAAGCTCCCGGGAGACAATCGAGCTAAGAATGCACACGTATTGGCGATTCCGTTGGAGAAGTCCCCACCGATGCCAGTATGGGGAGTCCCCAGCGTAGCTACGCGATTCACATCGTGGACATAGGGAGCGGCTGTCGCCTGACCCTCGAGATAGGTGCGAACCAGAATTCCACCGAAAGAGTGAGCAAGAATATTCACGAGATGTGGGCCAGAAGCCGTTTGCAACGATTCTATATACAGCAACGCAGCGCGGAGGTTTTGCCCCGACTTCTCGAATGGTACCGACCGAGAGGCCCAATCAAACCTCCAACTATCAATGTGGCCCTCGCGCTGGCCATCAAGATTGGTGAGGAGAGTGCGCAGGTTGCCCCAAGTGCTCTCATCGCCCATACCAGAAAAAGAAAATTGGAAGCCGTGGACCAAAACGGTCGGCAGCAGCTGGGAGATCGAGCCGGCAGGCTTGGTACTGGTACAGTCGACAAAAACGCCCTCCCCGTCGCCCACTGGTGGCGGGCAAAGCCGCGCAATGTTTGTATTGATCCAGGAAGAGAAGTGGGGAAGGGCGGCCGTGATCACATGGTTTACGAAGTCGGTTGAATAAGTACTCAGAAATTCCGGGTACCCGGTCGCGTCGTTCAGAAAATAGACCCCGAGAAAATCTTCCAACGGGATTCCATCGTGCTGCCCGAACTGAGAAGGCTGGTAGGGAATCGTAACCGTTGCGGGAACAGATAACACGGTTCCATCCGGGTCGATGGAGAAGGCCTGCATGAAAAAGTGAGTCGTGCCACCCAGCGTAGGCGGCAGGATCAGCTCAGAGATTGTGATGGTGGCGTCAGCGGGAAGCGCTGCGGGAGGGATGACAAGCGAAAGTCCATTGATCTTTGAATTAGGGTCGGTAACCAAAACTGTTCCCCCCTTGATTGCGGATATGGCCACAGAAGCGGCCACGCGGGTTCCAAAAACAGAAAGCGTAAAAGCCTGGTTTGTCTGCCCAGTGGAATCCCGGACGTTGACAACGACGGACTGGTCTCCAACCTGGTTCGACGCGGGTGTCCACGATACGAGTCCGGCTGTGGGGTCAATCGTCATGCCGGGAGGCGCAAGGGCGAGTGAGAAGTTCAACGTCGACGGGTTGGCGGACGAAACAACCAGCTGGTACTGCATGGGCTTGCCGACCACTGCGGCAATTGGCGCGATCGATTCAATGAGTGGTCCTTGGGAGGCTGTGTCGAGGGTTACATGAATGGCTGCAGTGCCGATAATACCTGCAGAATTGATGGCAACAGCATTGATGGTGTTCAAGCCGTCCACTAGTGGAACCAACACGGAGAAAGCGCCTGACGTCAGCGGAGTTGGAATACCGTTGACGGTGAGAGTAGCATGCGAGTCGCTTACGGTTCCCATTACGGTGATGGGGCTCACATTGCTAAAACTGAGATCCGTGGGACTCGTGATTGTTACCTGAGGGGTGGACGAATAAATCAGATTCAGAATCGACGTAGTCGAATTTCCCGCTACATCCGTGGCTTGGATGCTAATGGCATTCGGTCCCAAGGTTAGAGAGACTGCACAACTGAAGGTTGATCCCGCAAGTTGGGCTGGAGTTCCACCGCATGTCACGTTGGAAACACCCGACAGCAGATCGCTCACGGCGCCAGCGACATTCACCGAGTTGCTACTAAGGGCTAGAGTCGATCCATTGACAGGCGATGTGATTGCTAGAACCGGAGGAGTCTTGTCAATGCTTACAAGAATCCTTGTGTTCGCAGTGTTTCCTGCTTTGTCCTGCGCTTGGCCTTGAATCGCCTGATTCACACCTTCGGCGCTCACAGTGACAGGCGCCGGACAGAAAGCTATGCCCGAGGTTTGGTCGGAGCACGTGAATGTCACCACTACGTCGGTATCGTTCCAGCCTAAGCTGCTGGCGTGGGGGCTTGCAGACGCGGTAATGATGGGAGGGTCATTGTCTACACCTATGATGGAGACCCGCATGGCGCTACCGGGCGCGCTCCGAAGCTGAACGCTGATTTCGTTGCTTGTGTTCAAGGTAACCGGCCGGTCGATGGTACCCACATTTGCATCGAAGTCGCTCGGTCCAAGGATTTGATCGCCGTTCACTGCAACAACGGCACTGGAAACACCCGAGTTATCGACATGCAATGTGTACTGAGTATTGGGATTGAGAATCGAGAAGGTATAGCTCACTGTGGCTGGAGCGCCCGTATTCCGAGCGTAAGTCTGCGGGCCAAAAGCGGTGAAGCTGCCAGCCCATGCTGTCCCCGTCCCGAGTAACAGCAGAACAAGGCGGCTCACCAAGAAATCCCAAACACACGCTTTTTGCGACATCTTGCGCTCCTTTCTGAAACAACTCGATGCAAAAGTCGACTAGCAGTAAACGCAAATTGCCAACTCATTAGCAGCTATTAAGCATTACTCTGGTCGCGATCGTCTTTTTTGCGTTTAGTCCTTGATAAAATTATTGCTAACCGATGCGTCCGGCCACAGTTGGTTATGCCACATGGGACACGTCCTATGTTTTCAAGGACATTACACTGACTAAGCCCTCGCTGGCGGTGAAGAAAAGCTGAAAAATTCCTGAAAATGAAAACGCGCGATGCGTGCCAAGAGTCACTACTACGAATTCGGTCCCTTTCGCCTGGAGCCGGGGACCCGTCTACTTTGGCGCGCGGATCAGATCGTTGACCTTTTTCCCCAAACCTTTGATTTGCTCTTGGTATTTGTAGAAAATGCCGGACGCCTTGTGACAAAGGCTGAGCTACATAAGTGGGTTTGGGGCAGAAGTACCTTCGTCGGCCAGGACAGTCTGCCTCAAGCCGTCTCATCATTACGGAAAACCCTCTTAGAAGGACGCGCCTTTGGTTGTTACATTGAAACTGTCCCAAAGCGTGGCTATCGCTTTGTCGCAGAAGTGCGCGAGACTAAACCAACGGCCCTCATTCCGAGTGGGGCCAACCTGCTTCCACGCGACGAAATGTATCCAATAATAGAAAAGATCAACAACAATCGCGTTACGACTATTGTGGCTCCACAGGGGTATGGCAAAACAAGCCTAGCAATCCTTACGGCTTCGGAACTTCAAACCTCATTTCGGGATGGTGTGTGGTTCGTCCCATTTGAAAACCTTGGTGAAGCCGCAGACGAGACCGCGGTCGTAGAGGCGATCTCATCCGTTTTGGGAGAAAACACGGAACACCAAACAATCGGCGCACTTGTCAGATTGATTCAAGAACAGGATCTCTTGTTGATCTTGGACGCTTGCGAAACTGTTGCGGTGGATTGGTCGATGGTCGTCTCAAGCCTTCTTCTGGCGTGTCCGAACATCAAGGTGCTCGCAACAAGTCGACGACCGTTAGGGGTAAGCGGTGAATATCTACATCGCTTGGCTGCACTTCAAGTCCCCAGCGACAAGGTTGATGATTGGAGCGCACTTGACGGGTTTCTGTGCGCCACTATGTTCAGTGAAACGGCACTGAGGCACGGATGCTCTTTGTCCCGGGATGGGACCACTGCATTTCGCGTCGCTTCGATATGCCGGCTTGCAGAGGGCGTTCCCCGAGTTATCGAACTTGCGGCATCAATGACATACCAGCAAAGTCTTGATGAAATTCTTGACGGTCTTCGTAGCGACTTTCGATTGGGGGGCAGCCAAGAAAAAAGACTAAATCGTGCCTTGCTTAGAAGCTACCGTTCGCTCTCTGGCCCCTCAAAATCGTTGTTCAAAAGACTTTCCGTTTTCATGGGTGGGTTTACTAAGGTTGCGGCCGAGTCAATCCGGAGCCGCCCGGCGCATGCGAAACAGGATTCTTCAGCGCTCGAGGAATTGGTTGAAAGCTCGCTCGTATCTCGATCCAGCGTCGACCGTTACCACATCTTACACTCTACACGCGGATTTGCCCTTTCTTTATCCTGGGCAGAAGGCGAAGTGGAAGCTCTCTCCAGATCTCACTTCGACTTCTATCGCAATCTGGCAGAGAGCATAGGCAAGCAAGTAGTGGGACGAGATATTTTGCTAGCGCTTGAAGAGATGCAGGCTGAACTTCCAAATGTAATGCGTGCGTTGGATTGGGCTTTGCGGAATGCACCCGAAGACGGGGCTGCACTCTGTGCGTCGTTGTGGCCGTATTGGGTAGTAACAGGACAATTCACCGAGGGAAGGGCGCAGCTCAAATCTTTTCTTGCTGCAGCGCAGGGGAGTCCCCCCGCTACTCTGGTACGAGCATGGACAGGACTCGGAATTCTTGCTTATTTCCAATCCGACTACCAAGAAGGAATCGCCTTTTGTGACAAGGGTCTGGAGTTGGCTAGAACCGTGTCTGATCAATGGGCGGCAACAGTCAATTGGATCGCCGGAGGGGGAATGCGACTTACAATGAGAGGTGAACCGAGCATTGCGTTTCGCTATTTCGACCAAAGCATTGAATTGGCGACTCAGCTAGCGGATAAATGGCTCCTTTCTTTGGCGACAGGGAACTGGGCAATGTATAAGGCAGCCTTTATATCCAATGACACAGCTCACGCTGATGAAACTGATGCTCGCGATGTCCTGGTATCTGGTGACAAGAGTGTTCTATTGGGGCGCCAATCGGACAATCCGTGGGTCTTAGCTTTTGCGCTAATGAATTTTGCGATGGCACTTCGTTTCCTTGAAGGCGGCCGTGCACACGATCGATACGAATCCCTGGTTCGAGAAGCATTCGAACTTCGACGCAAGATTGGCGACAAATACGGTATGATCCAGAGCCTTTTCGCGTTGGCAATGGTTGCCTGCGAGCGAGAAGTTGCGTCCGAGTATATTCGAGCGGCGGTGCTGCTAGGCGCTGTGCAGAGGCTCATAGCGGGGCGCGAGAGAATTCCCATTCCGAAACACAATGAACCTTTTTATCTATTGACCATAAGCAAATGTAAATTGGCCCTTGGCGAGGAGGTATACCAGGATTACTTCTGGAAAGGAACAGGGTTGTCACTGCCCGAAATCACTGACATTGCCACTAACCGTTCAAAGCATTTTTCCCTATGAACACTTATTGAAACCCTGTTGAAAATTGCCGAGGGTTACAGCAGCTTTCAACACCTCAAGATCTTATGGTGTCGAATCTAAAGGAGTTCCGTGAGGAGCGCCGGTGAGCACCTGGTCCCGAACCAGATTTAAAAAGCTTGTTGTACGCCGTTGCAATTTGAGGTTCTTCAATTCCCCAACCCGCGTAAGCCTCCATTTCAATAGAATCTGATTCTTATCGCAAGATTTTCGGGATTGTAAGCAATAAAGATACCACTCTGGAAAGCAAAGATCGTGGCAGAATCTCTCGTCTGTCCGTGATGAATTCGGTTGTTTGACTAATTTGACGCGAGTGCGGGCCAGGTGTCTTCGAACAGGTTGTAGGCTGCACTGAAAAGCTCGAGGTAGCCGGCGCCACGTTATTGTTGTTCCGCAAGACCTCTTTGCTGGGCGCGGCTCTGATGTTGCCAGTCATGACGAACATCTTCAATCGGCTTAGGCGCAATGTGCACGTCGACATTCATCTTCGCTTCTATGTTGGCCGTCTTTTGGCATCATCGCCACGCGCTCGTGGGCGTGGTCTGGACCGATCAAGCCGGCGAACCGGCGAGTGTGCGGCGCTATTACCGAATCACCGCCACGCTGGTATTACGTTGAACCATGCTTAGTACGCCCGACTATCAGAAGCTCCTTTGGCTGGCACCGTCGCTAGCGGCTGTCGCCGTAATCGCGCGTGTTTTGTGGCTTTATCGTGGTTCCCAGACCTGGCCTACAGCCGACGGCGCCATCAGCCGTCTCGATATTGAACGGAAGAATGAGACCTCGAGGCTAGCCGGCCACTATTACTGCGCAACTTTTACCTACGAATTTCACGACGCCAATGGCAACCGGTTCTCCGGAACCTGGTCCAAGAATTTCTCCTCCGAAGCAGAGGCTCGCGACTTCGCAGCACTCGAACTGCCCGCCAGTAAACCGGTGATCGGCCGCTTCAACCCAAGGAATCCCGCCTCGAACTATTTGGAACTCGATTCCTGGACATACACTAACGACCGCCCGACATCTCTCAACATCTAGCCTCCCAGCAAAGCCTCGCGCTCATGACATATTGGCGAAACATCGCCATATCACTCATTGACGGGGGTCTGTGACTATATGCGGCAGAATTGCCGGTGCGTACACATCTTCCACTGACCACTTGCCTGGACCATGGGCCGCGATCATTAGCAATCCGCCCATGATGCCGATGTTCTTTAAGAACTGTGTCTGCATGCCGCCCGCGGCCATGCCTTGGGCGGCCCAAAAGTTGTGTAGTAGCACGCTCACCACGCCCAGGTAAACACACATGACGAACGCTGCTGCGCGAGCTTGCCATCCCACGATGAGGCAAAGCACTCCTGCGGCCTCGATCACTAACGCAATTCCCAACATCGTGGGTATCAATTGCCCCGGCACGTGGTGTGATTGCATGTAAGCAGCTTGGCCGCTCCACTCCAGGATTTTGCCCAGCGCTCCTTGTACGAAGATGGCGCTAATGAACAGACGTGCGATCAAAGGGAATACCGCGTCGCCGAAAAGGGATCTAATCAATGGCTTTTTAGGCATGCAACCTTAGACGATCCTTTCCGCTGTCGGTAAGCGGGACCGCTAGAAGGCTGTTAATGGGACGAATGGTGAAAAATCGCCATCTCTAACAATGTCGGCGGTGTCAACTACTTTTGAAGCACACTAGCCCCTGCACTCCGAAGAGCGCGCCGTTTCGCTCTCGTTGATGGGTTGCGCTTTTCCAACCAAGGCTCGCTGTTAATCGTTACGGACCAGACCTCGGTCCGACCCAACCATCTCTTCGATCACAAACCGCGATCATGATTACTAGTTCGAACTCCCCTGCCCAGGGGAGCGGGATGCCCAATCATTACGCCGGTGATCTACCGCACACCATGGCGATTTCCGAGCTCTCCCGCGTACGAACCGAACTTCTGTAGCTGTTGGTAGTCCCATCCCTGGCGCCACATCCAGTACAAGTGGACCGCAAGTTTCCTTGCCATCGCTGTCTTGGCGATCTTCCGTCCTCGCCGCATGGCCAGGTGAAAGAACTTGCTGCGCCATTGAGGTTGGCCACGCACTGTAACCTGGGCCGCTTCCACCAGTAGAAAGCGAACCAGAGAGTTGCCCTGTTTGCTGATATGTCCCAGTCGTCGCCGATCGCCGCTGGAGTCCTCTGCTGGTACCAGTTACTGGTTGGCCTGGCCTCTCCCTGAGAGATCCCACTCGCGACAAAAATTGTGCCGCAGGCGAATTGTCAGCCGTAGCCTACGACCGGAATGCATGGTGTGAAAGCTCCGAAATTCCGGTAGTGGTGAAGAATCGCGATTACGCCGCCTGATTACAGTTACCGCCATTTTAGAGGCCTCCTCGTTCCAGATTACATTGTCGGAATCTGTAGTTTACGTGCAAGAAGATGCGTCTTTGCCGTTCTAGTCAAGTCGACACCGGCGCCGACTATGAACCGGCTCAAGAACTCGTCCACGCACTCGATGGTGGCAGTGTCGATCATGGCCTCTGTCCAAGTAGCGAATATTCCTGGGATTCGGGAAAGATTCGTCTTAAACTCAACGGAATCGCAGGGATCATCCTGGAACTGTTGCTTCGGCCCATGAAAAGGAGGACACGGTTTCTATGTTTTCTCGACTCATACTGCTCGTTGTTCTAGCCAGCCAGTGCCTAGGACAAGGCGTAACCCACAAGGAGATTACGCTCGATCTTCAGACTCTGCAGCGCTACGTAGGCGCCTACGATCTTGACGGCGACCAACTGCTGATCACGGTCGATAAGGATCATCTCTCCGTGAAAGCAGCCGGCGAGCCGGCTTTTTTGATTTTTCCGGAATCGAAGACCATGTTCTTTCTAAAGGTGGCTGAGGCGCAGCTTGAATTCACGAAGGATGATGCCCAAGGCCGGCCGACCGAGATCATCCTCCACCAGGGCAGCCAGAATATTCCGGGCAAGCGCCTGGACGACGCGCAGACCAAGCGTCTGATTGAGGCGAATGCAGCCGTAGCCAAGCGCATCAAGGACCAAACCGCCGCGCCCGGAAGCGAAGCTGCGCTGCGGAAGTTGGTTGCGGACCTGGGCGCGGGTAAGCCGGATTACAACTCCATGGGCTCCGACTTGGCCGAGGCCACGCGCCGGCAACTGCCGAACCTTCAATCAATGATCAGCAAGCTTGGCGCGATCCAGTCGGCAGCGTTCCAGCGGGTAGGTCCTGGCGGCGCCGATATTTATCTAATCGCGCTTGAAAAGGGAGCGCTGGAAGGCAGGATCCGACTTGGGGCCGATGGAAAAATCGACGGCGCTGCGATCAACATCACGAACAAGGTAGTGGTTGCGCCTCTAGCGAGCTTACGCCCGAAACTGCCGGGAGTCGATGCCATGATTTCCGCGGAGCTGGCCCGCCTGCCGGTGGGCAGTGTGACCGCGGGCGTAGTGGCCGGCAAGGGTCTTATCTGGTCGAAGAGTTATGGCAACGCCGATATGGAGAAGAAGACTCCTGCGGACGATGCTACTGTCTATCGCATCGGCTCGATCACCAAGATGTTCACGGCCCTGATGCTCGAGCAGCTGGTGGACGCGGGCAAGGTGCACCTGTCCGATCCGGTCGAAAAATATTTTCCCGAGATCAAATCGGTGCAAGGCCGATTCCCCGATGCTCCGCCGATCACGCTGATCCAGCTCGCTACGCATACATCCGGGTTGGGGCGCGAACCCGACGACACGGCTACCTACACCAGAGGTTCGGTCGCGGATTGGGAGAAGACGCTGATTGCCGCGCTGCCGCACACGCACTACATCCACGAGCCGGGAACGCGCTTTTCTTATTCGAATATCGGATACGCGATTCTGGGCGCGGCGCTGTCGCGGGCGGCCGGCGAACCTTACACCGAGTACGTGCCAAAACATATCCTGCAGCCGTTGGGAATGACGCACTCGGCTTTAGAGCAGAATTCCTCGATACTCCCCCATTTGGCGAAGGGTTATGTGGTGATGGGTCCGAATCAAATTGACTCCGAGACGCCGCAGCGCGAAGGCGAAACGGGACGCGGCTACAAGGTCCCGAACGGCGCCATCTACACCACGGTGGGCGATATGGCTCATTTCGCCTCGTTTCTCATGGATCAAGGACCAGAGAGCGTCCTGAAGACCTCTGCCCTGGAGTGTTTTCAGACGGAAATGATCGTGCCGGCTGACGTGGGCTTGACGGGTGGCTACGGCATCGGTTTCGATGTGGAGCGGCGCGAGGGTTACGTCGCTTTCGAACACAACGGAGCGGTCGCCGGCTACACGGCAATGCTGATCATGAATCGCTCGAAAGGAATCGCCGTGATCGTGCTTTCCAACGGCGCGGTGAATCCGAGCGGTTTGGGGGATCGGATTCTGGACATGCTGTCCAGGTAAGAACAAGCCGATATCCGTCGAGCGTTCCGCTCAAGCGACGTTTAACATCCCGAAAGGGCCAAGGCGCAGCGACTCCAAGGATCCAATATGTCCTTATGCCGGCCGGAGACCTTGAGCTTCAGATCTGGCAGGAGGAGGTAGCTGTTCGGGCCAAGAGAGGCGGTCCCTAACCGGCGGCAATCCTCCGCACATCTTTAAGGAGTATGAATAGGTGCATAGGGTCGGTCGGCGATGGGATGAAATCGAATTGTAGATAGAAGCGGCGTGCCTCTTCGTCTTTCGCATGGATCGCAAAGGCTCGTATGCCGGCTATGTCGGCGGCTTGCAGCGTTCGCAGCATCGCATCTTTAAGCAGCGCCCTGCCAACGCCTTGCCTTTGCCAACGCCGATCCACTGCAAGACGCGCCAGCAGCATGATGGGCACCGGATGACGCGCGAGTCCCTTTTTCAAACGTTCCGGCGCTTCCTCGTGGGTAACGTGACCCACGGTAAGCGTGTAGTAGCCGATGATGGCATCGCCTGCAACCCCGACATAGGTTTGTGCGGCGCCTGCCTGCTGGTTCTGCCACGCGTAGCGAAGCAGGTAGCGGTTCAGCTCTTCTCTGCTGCAGTCGAAGTTTTCAATGTGATGATCCGGACGCAGCTTTTCAACGTGGCGGGACTCGGTCACCGTTGTGGTCCGGCATCAAAGAATCCCGGTTCCTTCAGAAGCCGCTCAAGATTGGGCAGTGGGCGGGGAGGGGCATCGAGCGCAGTGAGGAACGCCTTCCATTGCTTGGCATCAAGCCCGAACGTGCGCCGATCGGCCAAGGCCTCATCAGCGCGCGCCAAAGCGCTTTCCAGTACGAACTCGCTGACCGAGCGGTGTGCCACCGCGGCGGCAGCCTGTAACGCGCGCTTCGCGTTCTTCGTGAGTCGCAGGTCGAGTTTCTCGGTACGTGTGGTACGCGATGACATGTGCGCTCCTTCTATTTCAGCGTATCGCCTCTGCCCGACAATGTCAAGACAGCCGCAGGAACAATATGTTGTGGTCGAATGACAAAGAGGTGGAAAACTAGGTCTGTTTATCCGAAAGACAAACAGGAAGCAACCGATTTGGCAGGAAATTCGGGTGTTTATTTCGCAGGATCGTAATTCAGATTCTGCCCCAACCATCGCTCAACTTCGTGTACGTCCATTCCTTTGCGCTCGCTATAGTCGGTGATCTGGTCGCGGTCGATCTTGCCGAGGCTGAAATATCGAGACTCTGGGTGGGCGAAATAAAGACCGCTCACGCTCGATCCTGGCCACATCGCAAATGACTCTGTAATCTGAATTCCGGTGTTTGCTTCAACATCCAGCAAATGCCACAGGGTGCCCTTCTCCGTGTGATCTGGGCAGGCTGGTCGGCTTGCCGCCGCAGGGCCTTAAAAGCCCGTAACTTATTGTAATCAGGCGGCACCTGAGGAAGAAGATCCGCATTCTCCGCTCAGCGCGAAAGAAGAACGTGGTGTTGCCTAACGCGATCAATTTCAGACTGGCTCACCTTAGCCCGCTTTGCGAAATCTGGCCAGGATGAAACGGCGTCACTGACGTCTGTAACCACCTTAGCAGCCGTTCCAACACCGAAGCGATCCGCGACAACCATAAGATCGTCCCGCGTGATGTCTGCAAACTTGCCGTTCACAGACATCAGGTGTTGATATGTCCACTCTCCCTTCGGGTTGTAGGCGTGAGTGACATCGTAGGCCGGAGCGAGCTCCCACTTTTCACGCTCACGAAGCAGAAATGAGACGTTCTTCGTGTGGTCGTCGCAATTGGCGGCCATGATGTTGAATGCGATTCGTCGGAACGCTTGCTCCATACCTGAGTATCCGCTTCCCAAGCGATTGATTGTCAGGAACAGCTGGCTGGCATCGTGAGTGGCCTTCTGTCGATAGTCAAGATGTGCCAAGCCACATAGAGTCTGGAGGTGATGCTTCTTGTTCCCGTCGCGATCGAATCGCTTGGTCATGAAGTGGGCTCGATCATTTTCCTCTAACAATCGAGAATCCGACATCTCTATCCCTGCAGCCTTCGCCATCAAGTAATACGCATACTCGATCCGTCCATAGTCTTGGCTGACACCGAGACGTTCATCTGTTCCGACGCCATCGAACTTGATGAGCCAATGCTCGAATCCGAGCTCAACATCGAATTGGCCTGCGCGAATCTCGTGTGTCTTTGGATTCCATGAAATTACAGCCTTCGCTCTAGCGCCTCCTGCCGAAGTTCCGACCTGAATGATTTGCGCGAGTGCGGCCTTGGCGTGTTCATCAGTGTCAATCTCTCCTTGCACAGCACGTCTGGCACTTTCGACGAGTGCCGATAACTTGATCGCGGTGGTTGACTTTGAACGTCCAGGACCGCGTGCTGGCTTGAACTCCAACGCGCCGATTCCTCTCTTGGCCATGTACGCCAGACGGTCAAGTGAAGTTATCTGCGGCTTGTTCACGCCCTGTTGCGCCATCCAGGCATCGATTAGGGCGTTCCCAAAGTCGTCCGGCAACGCGTCCGCGAGCATTCCCGGCAACCGTCGATAGGTGAGTTCCGCTAGATCCGGAAAAACAAAAGGTTCTGTAGCAGATGCGATTGGCATGGTGATGGGCGCTAGGTCGACGCCGGACTCAAGAAAGGCTGGCAGATATTCGAAAGCATAGTAGCCAAGCTTCGGATCGAGCGCTACGGCCCCGACGGCCTTGCCCCAAATGAAAACCTCGACAACATGAACAGGTCGGTACACGATTTGGCTCCGTCAGGCCTTGTTGGTTTTCATCCGCCGTGGCGATGCTCGCTGTCGTGGCGTCTTCGTCTTGAGCATTTGCACTGGGCTGATCGAAACGGTAGGTGCGAGTGTTCCGAGCCAATCCGTTCTGTTTAGAATGCGAAGAACTTGAATGAGAGAATGCAAGGAGGCACCTTTTCCAGTCTCTAGGTTCTTGACCGCGTTAAGGGCAATTCCGGCCCGTTCTGCCAACTGCTTCTGATCGAGATCCAGTCTGAGTCTGAGGGAGCGGATTTGCTTTCCGAGTTCCGCCTCCCACTCTCTCGTCGCGATTGCAACCATACCTAAATTAATATCCCCATTTAAGGCTATAGTCAAGGTATTTGGCAGTTTGTAGCCTTATTTAGGTCTATTAACTAGATATATTATTACGTACCTTTTAAGGGCCATTACTACATATTTTCCGGACAACGGCCCTAAAAAGGGTCATTGATTCCCACTACGGACACTCAGGTCTAATAGCGTCGGACCGCAAATCTCTTACTGGTTAGCATTTGGCTTTTTTCGTTAATAAGACTCGATCTGAGGAACTGAACACTCTACACTGGCCGACTTGTCGGGAGTCATCTCCCAGAAGCCCGTTTATGGGGATTTTCGGACTTCCCGAGCCGACAATGGCCGCCTCGCCCTTTCCTTTAAACTAAAGTTGCGCTTTACTGATGGCTCTTCGCATCGGGGTCTGGGGCCGGGGTTGGGATGCGTGGGAGCATCTCTGCGCGGGTGGCTGCGTTGTAGGCAAACCACGCTTCGATCATAGAACTCTGCATCACATCGGCCTTTTGCACCCGGTCATAGGTGTCCGCATTAGAGTGGTGGGTACGGGTGCCGTACTCCAATCCATCCTGCTGGAAACCGATGCCGTTCAGGCCGATCCAGGAAAACGCGGACGAGTCCGTGCCACCGGGACTTGTGGTGGGTTTGAACTGATCCCCGCCGGAAACAGCAACGATATGCTGATCCTTGATGGGCTCAATCCAGGACTTGAAGATGGCTGCCATCTGCGGACTGCCTCCAGCCGACACTCCGCGAAAACGGCCGGAGCCGCCGTCGTCGTTAAAGTACACATCCAGCTTGTCGTACTCGGGGGTCTTCACCATAGTTGTGCGTTGCGCGAAGTGCTGCTGCACGTAGGCGGTTGAGCCGTAGACGCCCTCCTCTTCGCCGCCCCACAGGGCAACACGAACCGTGCGCGCCATGGGCTTGTGCAACGTAGCCAAAATGCGTATAGCTTCCATCGCCACCGAGGATCCCGTGCCGTTATCGGTGGCGCCGGTGCCACCCTGCCAGCTGTCAAAGTGACCGCCGAGCATGACGACTTCGTCCGGTTTGGTGGTACCCGGAATCTCGCCAATGACATTGAATGCGTTCTCGTCTTCGTTCTGATAATCGACTGCGATATCGAAGTTCAGCTTCGGCGTGATACCGTGCTGCAATAGGCGGACGAGCCGGTTGTACTGCTCTGCCCCAATCGCGATGATCGGAGGCGGAACTGGATCCTTGGGATTCTCCGACCCACCATACGTGGAAAAGATCGTACCGCCGTCTCCGTTGTAACCCGGCGTGATCGAAATGGCCACACCCTCTTCCTTTAGAAAAGCGTTGACCTCGTTGCGCAGGACTCCGTTCTTCGCACCGGCCAGCGCAAGCGAGGTTGGGGTGTACTCCCACTGACCTTCACCGGGGCGCCCCCTCCCGCTGGGATCGCGATTAAGTGTCGCACCGGCTGCCGCTCCGCGCTCGCCGCCCCCGCGCTGGCCTCCGCGTGCCAGAATTTCTTCATCTGTTGGGGAAGGCTGCGCGTCCGCCCGGGTGTGGAGCGCGAGGGGAGCCGGATCAAACATCAGTAGGGCCTTGCCCTTCAGCTTGCCATGGTATTTGGCGAAATCTGCTTTCGAGTGGATGGGCGCCCACACCGGCTCGACCGTGATCGGTCCGTTCGTACCAGGCGTCCATGCCAGCGGAAACCCGGTAAACGCAGCATAGACCGGCGTCTCCATCGCAGCGTAGAAATGCTTGATCTGCCACCCATAGCCGAACGGCCACTTTTCCAGGTGGACGTTCTTAAGTCCCCACTCTTGCATCTGCTTCATAGCCCATTCGGCGGCGAGCTTGTGATTGCGGCTATTGGTGACGCGCGGACCGTACACCTCGGACATCCAAAAGAGGTTCTCCATCACTTGCGAGTGCTCGAAGGCCTCGGTCTTGATTTGGGCCAGGGCCTCCAAATCGACTGTGTCACCTCCTGTTGCCTGCGCGAAGGAAGCCGGGATGAGGAAGAGGGCCATAACCAACGGGGCAGCTTGCCTGAAGCGTAGTAGATTCATGGAGATTCTCACTTTCTCCGGTATGTGCCATCCCCTGAATGGCGTTCGAGGAAGCGTCCCGGATTTGGGAACAAGCAGTCATTTTCGCACGCTAAAATTTAATTGGCCATCAAGTCCTCTGCGGGGAGATGTGGGCGGATTAGGATCAATAAACGCGCAAGCAGGGAACGATTCTGCTCTTCGCAGCTCCCTTGCCGACTTCACAGGACTAATTCCTCGAAGCCGTTTGGCGACAATTTCTGGTTGCCCACCGTTCGGATAAAACGAAGCCGACACTATCTCGGAAAGGGTAACAGGGCAGGAATGTTCGATCCTACTGCACCGGGCGTTCGCGCCACATTCATAATCCAGCACACCATGACGAAGTAGCCGACCAAAGCAGTGAGTTCAACGACTCCAGCATCTCCCCAATGAGATACCACTTCGACGTATGTCTGGTCGCAGACGCCGTGACGCGACATCAATTCCTTGACGAAATCAACTACGCACGCTTGTTCTGATTCGAGCCCGCCTGGACGGCGGCCCTCACCTAGGCCGTCAATAGCGATCCCGGGAACGCCCGCCTGAATGGCTAGTGAAGCGTGCGTTTGCCATTCGAACTGGTTCCCCGTCTCTCTTGCGACAATGCATATGGCAAGTTCACGGACGTGGTTCGGCAGCGTGCCTTGAAATCGGAGAGTTTCGCCAACCTTCCCAATGTGCTCCAACAGCACCGGAGTCTGTAGTAAGGGAACGAATGGGCCGAAGATCGCCTTGCGGGGGCCATTGATGATCGCGTCGGCCGCCGCGCGCTGGGCACCGTTCATCGCGCTCCGTTCGGGGCAAGGCAGACGTTCTGTCTTCGTATTGCCGAAGCC
>DATFSU010000026.1:0-10281 GCA_035262465.1 Candidatus Angelobacter sp.
GGCGAAGAAAATCACAGAGCCAAGAACTACGGCCTTGACCAAGTCCTTGAGGTCTCCGATCCCAGTGTAGCGCCAGTAACCGTGATTCAACTTGTACCCATACATGGCGGTCAGCCGGATCACAAGTAAGAGGACCGCAGATAAAAGCAGCAATTGCCCGTGCGGCAGCGTGAAGTCGAAACGAAGGAGCCACGCAAAGACCAAAGCCGCGGCAATCGCAATAGACTGCATCACGAATATGATCCAATTTCGCCATCGTAGTAGCATGCTTCTTCCTTCTACCTTTTTGCGGAAACAAGGCCGCTGGCAGCGGCCGCCGTGCTCTGAGCGCGAGTCGCCTGCAATAACACCTGCCCAACGATCTCGCAGGTACGATCCATGTGGGCTTCGGTGAGGGTCGGATGGACCAGGAACATCAAGCTGGTTTCGCCCAATTCACGAGCCACAGGGTACCGGGCGCGCGAACGCCACTGATTCGGGAATGCGTTTTCCAGATAAACCTCGCTGCAGCTCCCACTGCCGCAAGGTATACCGCGAGCCACAATCATTTGACTGATGCGGTTCTGATCCCATCCCCGCGCCAGTGCTTCCTTACGGATGTAGACGTAGTACTTGTAATAGGCGTGGCTCATGTGTTCCGGCACCACCGGAACACGCAGCCCGCGAATCTTCGAGAAATGTTCCGTTAGCTTCGCGGCATGCCTGCGGCGCGTGGCGAGCCACTGCGGCAACTTGCCCAAAGCGATTCGTCCCACGGCAGACTGGACCTCGCTCAATCGCCAGTTGGTTCCAAACGAGTCGTGCAACCACCGAAATCCGGGCGAACGTCTCGGCCCGTAGACCTTGTCATAATTTTTTCCATGGTCCTTGTAGGACCACATGCGCTGCCACAAATCGTAGGAGTTGGTGGTGACCATGCCGCCCTCGCCGGCGGTGGTCATGATCTTGTCCTGGCAGAACGAAAACGCGGCTGCGTCGCCGAGCGATCCCACGGGCCGCCCTCTGTACATTGCTCCATGTGCTTGCGCGCAATCCTCCACTACTTTCAAGCCCCGTTCGCGAGCCAGATCGAGAATGGGGTCCATCTCGCAGGGCCAACCGGCAAGATGCACAGCCACAATGGCCTTGGTTGCCGGCGTACAAACCGCGCGGATAGTGTCTGCGGTAACGTTTCCCGAGTTGCGGTCCACATCGGCGCAGACCGGGCGCGCCCCTAGTGCGACGGCACAGCTGGCTGAGGCAATAAATGTGCGGCTGGCGGTTATGACTTCGTCACCGAGTTCCACGCCGACTGCGCGCAACGCCAGCTCCAGGGCCACGGTGCCATTGGCTACGGCCACCCCATATTGGCAACCTGCAAATTTCGCGAACTCAAGTTCGAATCGACGCCCTTCATCGCCGGTCCAATAGTTGACCTTGCCCGATTCAAGCACACGGACAGCCGCGGCGATTTCGTCCGGCGCAAAGTAGGGCCAGGGGGCAAAGGGCAGCGTTTCCACTTGTGAAGCCATGCAGTAGTAGTCAGTAGTCAGTAATTAGTAATTAGTAATTAGTAATCAGCGGAAGAATGGCTAGTCGATGCATTTCTCTTTGCCTTCAGCCGTCGGTGCTGACATCAGATCACAGAACTAAATACCAATTACTAAGTGCTAAATACTACGGAGCACCGGCTACCAGGTGCTTCGCTTTCGGCGTGTGTCGGTAACTGGGAAAATAGTCCGCTGGAAGGTCGGCGACGCTGTAATAGTCGCGGCACTGGCGTTCTAAAAGAGCGTAGTCTTGGTGCAGGTGAACCCGACGGTAGATATGGAAGGGCTGGCGCAACCTAGAAAAGCTTGCTTTGAATTGGAAAATGCCATCATCGGGCCTGTAGCCCCCGCCCAGGATCATTCGTTTCTTGCCGGCTTGACGCGCCCATTGGATGGTGTCCCAGATCACAGCGTTGGTAGGCTTCACGGAGTGGAAGCTGGCATCGGTTCCGCCGAGAAACTGGAATATATGGGTATGATCGTGCAGGTAAAGCATAGCTGAGACAATCTTGTCCTCGTATTCGGCGAAGACAAACCGCGCATTGTTCGGCAATTCGTCGCGAAGGCTGCGGAAAAAATTGAAGGGAAAATAATAAGCATCCTGCGCATGATTCCGCCGCATGGTACCCTCGTAAATCCGGCAAAATTCACGAAGATGGTCTTCGGCGGAAGATGCGAATACTCTCACGCCACTTCTGGCGGCGATCCTTATCTTGTTGCGATTGGAAGGCCGGAGCTGCTTGTCCCAAAGCTCTTCAAGGCTGAGGCTCAGATCTACCCATACAATATCGCGGTTGTAAACAAGCCCTTGCGGGTCCAACAGCATCCGCGCATTCGACCAGGGATTGAGATGAGCAAATTCGGCCACGATTCTTTCGGACTGAAAAAGCGCCTCAAGGCGCCTCGAAAAAGCCTCTACGACGCGATCGTCAGTTCCAGCCAACAGTGGTCCTGTAAAGTCAGGCGTGGTTGAGTCCCACATGGTGCTTGTGCTGGCCGTGAAAGGCAGGCGATTTGTGGAACGCAGCAGCAGCGGATAGCAAATCGACGCATTTTCCGATGCCACAACATACAAACGAGGCGAGCTTTCGCGATATCGTTCGCAAATCCTGGCGTAGCCAACGCTTCCGAACACACTCTGGCTGGCGGGCAAGTATTTTTGCCACATCTCGTAATCAGAAGTTGTCAGGTAGTGCTCTCGGAGGGGCATTGCTTTTCTTTGCTCGAAGGCGACAATGTTTTCGCCGAGATCACATCAACTAATGTGCAGCACCGGATTTTGCCCGGCCGGCGAGCTCTAGGGCCAGAGCTTCGAAACGGTCAACGAGCGTCGGGATGCTGTACTTCTCTTCTACGTAACGGCGCCCCCGCGCTCCGTACTCCGCAAGCGTCTCGGCCGGTTGACTTGCGAGAAATTTGATGGCACCGGCCAGCTGGCGAGGCTGATCCGCCTCCACGGAAATGCCCGCTGCCGCTTCACGGACAGGGTCATTTTCAGTACAGCTCCCGAATATGACCGGACGGCCGGCAGCCAGATAGTCGTAGATCTTTTGGAAACTCGTCCAATTTCGCGAAATACCGTCTCTGCGATTATTGATGATGAAAGCATTGGATTGATGCAGTACCCGTGGAACCTGGTTTTTGGGGACTGGATCCTCGAATCGCACGTTCGCGATGCTTTCCTTCCTGGCTCTTTCTCTAAGCCTGGTTTTTTCAACGCCGTCTCCCACAAAGTTGATCACGACATTTTTCACTCCTTCACCTTGTAGAATGACGGCGGCATCGAGAACGGCGTCCAGACTGTTCCACTGGTTGTGCGCGCCCAAGTAGGTCACCGTGAACTGACCATTGCGCGGTGCGGGGCGTGGCTGGGGATTCATGGTCAGGTCAACGCCGTTGGGGATCCACACGATCTTGTTTGGGTCCGCTCCGTACCGAGCCAGCAAGTCGACGGAATGCCGGGAAAACATGATGATCCGGTCTGCTTTGCCATACAAGTAGCGCATAGTGATATCAACCAGCTTCAAGAACGGGTGCCACGGAGAGTAACCGCCGACCTCCGCCAGAACGTAAGGCCAGAGGTCACGAATCTCAAGAACGAAAGGCACTCGGTATTTGGAAGCAAGGCCAGCTGCCGCGAATGCGGCAAAGGGGTGCGGACTCGATCCCAGGATCAGGTCGGGGCGCGGCAAGCCGCGGGCCCACTCTCCTCGCCACAGACGGCCGCTGAACTCAAACATATTCCGGATACGAGAGAATGAGTTCGATTGGTAACTGCAGGCGGAAATCCAGGTAAAAGGCACGCCATTGAGCACCTGGCGCTGCCAATGGCCGTTGCGCACGATCAGCATTTGTTGGTGTTTGAGGTGGTGAAAAGTGCAAGCAACGATCTGCACCTCATGCCCGCGGCGAATCAGTTCGCGAGCGTGGCTGTAATGACGAGTGCCTCCTGGTTCGGTTGGCGGAAAAGCATAGTGGTTGATGAGCCACATGTTCACGATGCAGTCTCGTCAAATCGCAAATAGCTTCGCCTGGTAAGTTGTCTCATCAGGCTAGGGCTGAGGATGCGGCATCATGCGTAGGATGAGTTGGGAACCGAACCTTTGAAAACGAATACACGACCTCCAGCTTGTGAACGGCAAGTTCCTCAGGGGTGAAATGTGCGAACCGCGCATTGATGCGGAAGCCGCCTTTCAAGAGCGCTACCTCAGAGGGAATGGATTCCGTCTTCACATCGCGGAAGATGGCGGCTTGCTTCTCGAAAGCTTGCAAAAATTCTTTGGCGCGAAGCCGATTGTGGTAGGTGATGTCCCCGCCGGCCCAAAAGTTCCACGTGGCATCTGAATAGCGTAGAAAATTGACCGTCGGTACTCCAGGGCAATGATCGCCAGGATCGATGACATGGAAACCGATTCCCGAGGATTTGAGGATACGTCTGGATTCAGCAATCAGCGCAGCCAGCGCAGCCGGCGTCACGTGCTCCAGGGTGTTGTGGCTGAAGAATAAGTCCACGCTGCTGTTTGGCAATCCCGTGGCCGAGCCGTCTCCGGGGGCTTTGTAATGAATGTTGGAGACGTCCAGCAATTCCCGCAAGTTTGTGGCGGCGTGCATCGCCTGAATCCGTTGTTGGTCGGCGTCAGCGAAGCCCGAGGAACCTCTTAAGGCATAGATTTGCGCAGCCGCTTTTTGCGGGGCAGCGAAGCGGAGGTGCCGCACGCGGTCATAGGTATAGATCTCCCTGGCACCGAACGCCGAAAACAGCAACGGATCAAGCAATCCCCATCCGGTCCCAATTTCAACCACGGTTGCATCTCTTGGCGGCAAATGCTGCGAGATTCTCCGAATCATCGGCAAGTGAGCGAGAACGTCTTCCCGTACGTGTGAACTCGTGAAGCGGCCTAGCAATATCTGAAGGCCATGGTTGATGCTCTCGCCACCCGGGATCTTGGAGAGAACGAATTGGATCAAGGCTTTTGCTTTCCATTTCATGGTCGGCACCTTTAGAAAATCACGTTGTTCCAACCGGTTGTAGTTCGGCGTACGTAGCGATGAGGCGCTGCGATTCTGACTCCCAGTTGTACCTCTCGACTACGGCCCGCTGTCCGTTGCGGCCCATCTCGGCGGCTTCGGCGGGATGGTCGAACAGCCACAACAGCGCCGAAGCGATGGCTTCGGGATTCAGTGGGTCCGCCAGCAACCCACATTCCGCGCGTTCAAAGACCCGCCGGCATGCGGGTATATCGGAGGCCAATACCGGCAGACCAGCCGACATATACTCGAATACTTTGGTCGGTTGGGCATGCCGGTAGTTCTCCAGCGAATGGAGCAGCAGCAGGCCGACGCGCGCTCGCCCCAGCAGCGCGGCGATTTGAGGACGGCTGAGATGGCCCACGTACTGGACCACGCCATCGTCTCCGTCACGCTTGAATTCAGCCCTGCCGCCGTGTCTGACCTGGCCGGCGATCACCAACTTTGCAGGCATTTTTTTTGCCACTATGTGCATTGCCTCGGTCATCTCTTTCAGCCCACGCGCGTCGCCGAGGTAGCCGACGTAGACGGCAAGCGGCGCGCGTTTCTCGTAGGGCGGACTCTCGGCCGAGAGGAGTTCATGCGTCCAGGGATAGTTCTGAACGATTCGCGTCTTGCCGGGACTAAATTTTTGAGCAAGCTTAGGCGTGACCGCGATCACGCGGTTGCAAGCGCTGGAGAACACGGCTTCGCAGAAGCGTACGGCAATTGCAGCCGGTCCCCGCAGGACAGATGGCAGCCAGGCTTTGCCGCCCATCGCGCCACCGTAGTCTTCATGCACGTCATAAATCACCCGCTTCCCGTGCAGTCTCAAGAGCAGCCCCACGGGCAGCAGTTCTGGATCATGGAAGTGGTAGATATCCGCGTCTTCACGCACGGCAGCCCGGTAAACGCGCCAAACTGTATGCATCAGCCGTTCGCGCCGGTTGCGCGGCGGGCGCACTGCGCGCAGCTTGATGCCGTCACGAACCATATCGCCTTCAGCATGGGGCGCGATCAACGTGACATCGTAGCCTGCCATGGCCAGAGACCTGCACTCTTTGTGGAAGATGCGGGTGTCGAAAGTTGGATGTACCGAAGTCAGGTGAACGACACGACAGGTCATAGCGTTGTTTAGGCTAGCAATCAGCAGTCAGCACTCAGATTGCGAAGAGCCACGAACGCCTCCGCGGCCATGAATCCCACAGTGCTGCGTGAACTATGCGGCAAGTCATAGCGTCTCTGGTTCCGGTCAGGGTTCGGATCGCGGGCGAAGTCTGTTGCCCCCGCCGGCAAGAGCGACGGAAAAGCGGGCCACCTCGGCTTCGCCCGCCTGTTGCCTCGCATATCGAATCGCTTCTTCGAGGGACATCAAATCCGGCGCTTCACCGAAGAGCACCACCGTTATGGTTCGCCACATGATCTTCAGGTAGAGCCAAAGTGAGCGGTGATCCACATACCAAACGTCAAGCAAGATCCGCTCCGGCCATGAGATCTCAACCCCCCCATTCACCTGGGCCCACCCGGTCATGCCGGGCAGAACATCCAGACGGCGGCGCTGAAACGCCGTGTACTCCTTTACTTGCTCCAGCACGGTCGGCCGTGGCCCAATCAGCGTCATTTCGCCCCGCAGAACATTGAGTAACTGTGGCAGCTCATCAATCTTGAAGCGCCGCAACCATCGACCGACGGGCGTCACCATGGGGTGTTCTATGCCAACTTGGCCCATCACAACTGCAGGAAGATTGTTGACCCGCATGCTACGGAATTTTAGTAATTCGAATGGGCAGCCGCGCCAGCCCGCCCGCGTTTGCCGATAGAACACGGGACCATGGTCGCAAAGCCGGATCGCCAGTGCCGTAACCAGGAAAATCGGCGAGGCCAGGAGGAGAAGCACGGAGCTGGCAAGAACGTCAATGAGCCGCCGCAGCATCTTGTCCTTCTTCTTCTGGTTCGCCTGCTCCCGCGGGCGGCAACGGAGCAAAGTAGAGCAATATCGCCGCCGCCAGCCCGCCGTGGGTGATCAACACTGTGGTAGGCGCTGAATTGCTCAAGTCCACCGCGGGCATGACCGCCAAAAGCACGGCAAGTTCAAGATTGCGCCTCTTGGCGATGGAGTCATACAGCCAGATCATCACGGCCGCAATCAGGGTAAATCCCAGAACCCCGGGCACACCCAAATCGGCAAAGCCCTCGGCCCACAAATTAGCGTTCGCGTCCACGTTGGAGCTTCCAAAGTACACCAGGCCGATCTCCCGCGAAGCGTCAAGCACGCTTGCGTCGCGTTGCAAGTGGTAGGCAATTCCGGCGTGGGAGACTTGCGAATAGTGGTCAAAGTAGAATCCAGTCAACAGCCCCGGCCCGGCCAGCGTCCGGCGCGTAAAAAGTGAAGAGAAGAAGATGCTGCCATTGGCGCTATCGACGACCGCGCAAGCCAGAATGATCGCGATCACCCCGGACGTGAATGCAAGACCGAAGTTGCGACGCCAGCGCCTTATCAGCACGAACACAAGTGGCAACAATATGGCAGATAGGACGACGGTCTTGAATCCGTTAACCCCAAAGACAATCAGCTGACCGATGATTCCGGCGGCGAGATAGAGGCCCCGGCGACGCACGATTCCCAGGGCCAGCAGAAATGGGTTGAGCGCCTGTCCCAGCTCGCCTAAGACGTAGGCGAGGGCGCGGTTCCCTCCGGTAACGACCCGTTGGACCTGGCCGCGAATGTCATACTCTGTGGCCCCCGTGAACATCGAACCAACGTTAGCCAGCACACTGAATTGCCCGGACGCAAATGCGAGGCCGGCCAGCCAGATGAGCGCGAAAACGGACCAAAACAACGTCGGGCTCAGCTTCATCTGACCGATGGCGAGCAGGCGGGAGGAGCATACCAGGCAAAGAAGTCCCATGCTGACCGCCAAGGAGAGATGAAGCGGCAATAACTTCTCCCAGGGCATGCCCAGGCTGAGCGCCGGCACCAGAATCGAGGGGATGTATGCCGCCAGATAAAGCCACCAGACGATAAGCGCCGAGGGACGTGACAGAGTGTGGGGCATGAACGGAGCCGGCCCGAGTGCGACCAGCATCAGCCAGACCATCGTCAGTGGGCCAGGCCATGCCAGTCTGTAGCCCTCATAGGAGAAGAGCGGCGACAGGATCGTGGCATAGACCCAGAGTAACGTCCCGGCATAAGCCGCGGCTGCCAGCAGGCTGCGCAGTCTCTTCACTTAGCCCTGCCTAGTTGTAAACTACGCCTAGTTCTTCCGTCCATCGGATCAAGTTCACCCACCGCCATATGCGGAAGTCGAAGGGGCGGCGACCCTCGCGGACCGACTCCCACTCCTGCTGGGCAACGCGCAGGTCCAAAAAAGGGATCTGATGTGCGGCATCGCTGCCCAGAATCGCCCGAACCAGACCATCCTGAACTTTCAACCAACTGCGCTCAGGGGTTACGAACCCCAGCTTGTCCCTTCGGTCGAGTATCGGATCAGGCACGATTCCGCGCATGGCCTTGCGAAACACAGCCTTCGACGTGCCGTCCGCGGCGATGATGTATTCCTCGGGAAGTCCCTGGAGGAAGCTGACCAGTTCGGGGGTGAGAAATGGAACGCGGCTTTCGACCGAGGAAGCCATGGAATTGCGGTCCTCGTATCGCAGCAGGCTAGGCAGCGTTTGGCTGACGCTGCGCGACAGACTCTCCCGCAAAACCTCCCGCACCGTTGTGTAGTTCACGAATGCCGGTTCGACGCCCCGCTGAGCGAACCAAAGGCGATTGAGCCATGATGGGAGTACATCTTTGCCAACAAAGCGGCGCGCGACCGATTGCAGGGCCGGAGGCAACAGATAGTCGGCGCAGCAGGCCAGTCCCTGATATCCGCCGAAACCCTCCAGGCGGGAGAGAGCTTGCAGAAACTTCATTGCGTCCGACCACCGGCCATGTCGAAGCAACGAAGCAAGGCGGGCGCCCAGGTAGTGGCGATATCCGCCCAGAATCTCGTCGGCGCCCTGACCATCGAGCATCACCTTGATCCCGGCGGACCTGGCTGCCCTGAACACCTGGTATTGCGCGTATGCGCTGGTGCCACCGAAGGGCTCGTCCTGAACGCGCATCATGGTATCGAGATCAGAGGCGAGTTCGCCAGCCGTGGCGCGCACTTTATGGAGATGCGCTCCGGCTTCTCGCCCCACGATGTCAACCCAGCGTTCTTCGCTCATGGCCTGGTCATCGGCAATAAAGCTGAAAGCATGAATCTGAGCCTGGCTATCCAGGTGACGAATCGCCATCACGATGGAAGAAGAATCAATGCCGCCGGAGAGGGCCGAGCCGAGCGGGACGTCGCTGCGCAGATGCATTTCGACGTTGCGCAAGAAAAGCTCACGGACGCGCCGCGCTGCCTCCTCGAAAGAGATATCCGCAGGGCCATGTGTCTCTAGCGACCAGTAGCATTGCGGCTCTCTTGGGCCGCAATCGTCCAAAGCTATCTCCAGAATGTGCGCAGCCGGCAGTTGCTGAATGGATGACAGCAGGGTCTGCGAGCCGAAATCGGTCATTCCATACCGCAGATAGAAGAGGAGACGTTCGGCGTTGGCCTCCGGCCGGGCCAGCCCAAATGCGAGAAGCGCTTTGATTTCCGAACCGAAGCAGATAAGACCGTCGTGCATCGCATAGTAGAGGGGTTTGATGCCGAAGAAGTCGCGCGCCAGCGTGACGGTCCGGCGCTCTGTATCCAGCAGCGCGAACGCGAACATGCCCACGAAGCGCCGCAGGGCCCGCGCACTCCACTCCGCCCAGGCTTCCAACAGCACCTCGGTGTCCGATTGCGACCTGAAACGATGGCCGAGTTTCTGCAGTTCCAGGCGAAGCTCCCTGTAGTTGTAGATTTCGCCGTTGTACACCACGTGGTAGCGGCCATCGGGTGTGCTCATCGGCTGCCATCCCGAATCGCTGGTATCGATGATGGAGAGACGGCGATGCAGCAACAGCACCTCGGGCTCGACCTTGGGAACTGTCCATTCTCGACCAAGTTCCACAGTGCCACCCGTAAAACGCAGCCAGCCCAAGTCGTCAGGGCCGCGATGCTCAAGGCATTGCAACACTGCCAGCGAGCAAGACGATTTGCCCTTACCGGGTGGCGCTATGAAACCGGCAATTCCACACATGATGTCGTCTGGGAGCGGCGGCCGCCTTAGGGTAAGCAGGCCGCGGCTCGGGAAGTCCCCGCATGCGTTCGTTTGAACCGGAGGA
>DATFSU010000027.1:0-7556 GCA_035262465.1 Candidatus Angelobacter sp.
TTCCAATCTCCCGACGGCCCTAAATACGGGTTCATCGAAACAGCCGCTGGCGCGGAACAGGTCACGCAGACCACAAACGGCGGCGCCGCCGTACCGGATTTCGGCTCCGCTCAAAAGATCTCGCCGCTTCCGCTGGCTTCGCTCACGCTGCTTGCTCCAGTCGAGCCATCCAAGATCATCTGCGTGGGTCGCAACTACGCCGACCACGCAAAAGAATTCGGCAATGAAGTTCCTCCCGATCTCATCATCTTTCTCAAGCCACCGACGTCGTTGCTCGCGCCGGGCGCGAAGATTGTTCGTCCGCAGCGTCTTTCCCAGCGTGTGGATTTTGAAGGTGAGCTCGCCGCCGTGATCGGCAAGACCTGCCGCAAGCTGACCGACGCCGACGACGTCAGCTTGTACATCCTCGGGTACACCTGTTCGAACGACGTAACCGCACGCGATCTGCAGCGCAAAGACGGCCAGTGGACTCGGGGAAAGAGCTTCGACACCTTTTGTCCGGTTGGGCCGGTCGTGACCGATGCGATCGATCCCTGGGCAGGTGTGCAGGTGGAAACGCGCGTCAACGGTGAGGTGAAACAGGCTGGCAATACGACGGCGTTTATCTTTCCCATGGATGTTATAATTCGCTTCATCTCTCAAGTCATGACATTGCTTCCCGGCGACTTGATTATGACCGGCACTCCAGCCGGAGTTGGCCCGCTGCTTGCGGGCGACCAGGTTTCAGTTTCCATTCAAGGCATCGGCACGCTGACAAATCCCGTGGTGGATGGTGACTAGATGAAATTCTTCGTTGACACAGCCAACATCGCTGAAATCCGCGAAGCCGCTGCTCTGGGCATTCTCGATGGCGTAACGACCAACCCTTCACTGGTCGCCAAGGAAGGCAAACCCTTCAAACAGACCATTATTGAAATCTGCGAGATCGCCAATGGTCCGGTGAGCACGGAGGTCATCGCCACCAATGCCGCCGGCATGTGCAAAGAAGCTCAGGAATATGCCAGTTGGCACAAGCATGTCGTGGTCAAGGTGCCCACCACGCGCGAAGGTCTCAAGGCCGCAAAGTGTCTGACCGAGCAGGGCATCAAGACTAACGTTACCTTGTGCTTTTCCGCCAGCCAGGCGATTTTGGTGGCCAAGGCTGGAGCGACCTATGTGAGCCCGTTTGTAGGGCGACTCGATGACATCAGCCACAACGGCATGGACCTGGTTCGGCAGATCGTGCAGATCTACAAGAACTACGATTACAAAACGCAGGTGCTGGCCGCGTCGCTACGGCATCCCATGCACGTTGTGGAAGCGGCCATGGCCGGCGCTCATGTCGCCACCATGCCCTTCAAAATTCTGGACATGATGTTCAAACACCCGTTAACCGATCGCGGTCTGGAGACGTTCCTGAAGGATTGGGAAAAAGGTCAAGCCAACTTGGCGAAATCGTAGTTCGGGGTAAGGTTTCCTTCGGATTTTGACGCGACCGCCACTGTCGTAAACTTATCTACTTCGGCTGGCCGTAACTTTTTTTGCCTGAACGCTAAGCAATGGACGAAACTCTTCGCCTTTATACCTTCGCCGCCCTGGGAGGACTCGGGGCGTTGGCTACTGCATTGATCTGGAAGCGCTTGCACCGCAAGACTCCCGAGCAACTTGAACGGGAACGGCGGCAGCGCATCAGCGAGATCGGCCGCATTACCGGCGGCACCGTCATCGATGTGAGCGAGATGACCCCGGACAAAGCATCGTCCGAGATCCAATTGCTCATTTACCAATACATCGTCGGCGGGGTGCGTTACGAGGCTTCCCAGGATGTCACCAGCCTGCGCCATCGCGTCGACCTGCACACCTGCCGGGCCGGGCTGATGACTTCAATCAAGTACGATCCGGCCAATCCCGGAAACTCCATCGTGATCGCCGAAGATTGGAACGGACTCAGGAATTAGGTCTGGTGATCGGTTCAGTGTCCTGCGGACGCGGCGGCCGCGTGCCGTTGCAGGCCTTGTTCTTTCTAGACCGAACTTCATCTTGTTCCCACAAGTCTTGATCATTCAAAAACTCGACCACAGCGGATCTTGCAGGATGATATTCGCCACCCGGCCGCAGCTTGCGGAACGCCACAGCTCCTTCTCGGATGGCCACAAGCGGGCGGCCGGGGTCACGTTGGAGACTAGATTGGGTTGGGCGATGTGATTACGTTTGGGTTCAACTAGCGTTCTCCCGCCAGAAACTGCCCTTATGATTCGCGCAGCTTGCTGAGGGGATCGACTCTGGTTGCGCGCCAGGCGGGCACGGCGGATGCCAAGCCGGCCAGCACACCGACAACAAAAGCAGCGCCAGCCATCGTCACAGGGCTTTGCGCGGAGATGCCGAAAACCAACGCCGCAACCCAGCGCGACGCGATCCACGCGCTGAGGGCTCCGACGGCAATTCCGAGGACTGCCAACTGCAAAGCTTGCAGGCTGACATCGCGAAGGATGATCGATCGCCGCGCGCCCAAAGCCATGCGGATGGCGATGTCCTTTTCTCTCATACTGACCCAGTAGGCGAGAAGGCCGTAGATACCGACCGCAGCCAATGTCATGGCCAGCCCGGCAAACAGAGCCAGCAACAGTGTGCTGAACCTTCTCCGATCGAGCGTGTTGGCTAGAGTTTTCTCAAAGACCTGCAGGCTCTGGATGGGAAGCTTCCCATCAGCCTGGTGCACAGTATGACGTACCGCCGCACTCAGCGCACCGGGATCGCCGGAGGTGCGAATCATCATGACCATCGCCCAGGATGGCGCCTGCGGGAAAGGCCGAAAGGTCTCCTCTACCGGTTCGGTGTCCAGGCCCATCTGGCTCACATCACCGACCACTCCAATAATCTGCAGTGTTTCGCCGTCACGATACGGTCCTCCAACCTTAATCTCGCGGCCCACAGCAGATTCCCCTGGCCACCACCGGCGAGCGAAGGTCTGGTTCACGATGGCGACCCGCGGAGCATCGCGACGATCAGCCTCAGTGAATTCGCGGCCTGCAACGACGGGAATGCCCATGGTGCGAAAGTAGCCGCCATCCGCCATGTTGAAGAGTGCGACGGGAACATCGCCCTGCGCCGGCGCCGGCCTATCGGGGATGGAATAGAAGTTGTCGCCGCAATCACCTGCAGATGGTGGACAGTTCACAGACGACACGGATTCAACCCCGGGAAGCGCGCGCAAACTTTCCGTCAGACGATCGTGGAAGCCGCGGACTGCTTCGTCGGTCTTGTAGCTTCCAGGCAGGATCAGCTCAAGCGCCAGCAGCCGCTCTGGCATAAAGCCGGGCGGTCGCGTTTGCGCTGCGATCAAGCTGCTTAACAGAAGACCTGAGGTGAAGACCAGCAATAACGTCAAGGCGATCTCGCCCGCTACCAGCGCGCTCCGGAAGGCTCTTCCGGCCCGCGAGCTTGTAGCGGATTGAGTGTTCTCTTTAAGCGCAGCCACGAGGCTGAGCCTTCGCGTCAACAAAATGGGCGCCAGGCTGAGCATCAATCCTGTCAGGATAGCGATGCCCCCTGTGAAAGCCAGAACTTGCGGGTGTAGCGTTGTTTCAGTCAGATGCGGAATGGCAGGCTGCGCAAGATTGAGGAGCGTCCTTAAACAGCCGTATGCTACAAGCAGCCCGGCGAGACCGCCGAGAACCGACAACATCAAGCTTTCCACAAGCATCGACCGGATGAGGCGCAATCTGCCGGCGCCGATCGCTGTCCGGATAGCAATTTCCCGGGTGCGCGCGGTGCTTCTCGCCAGCAACAAGCTGGCAACGTTGGCGCAGGCGATAGCCAACACGAGGCCGACCGCCGCAAAGAGGAGCAATAGGGTCGGTCGAATCTCGGCTCGCCAAAATTCCTTGAGCGGAAGCAGGTCGGCACGATGATCGTTTTCCGGTCCAGGGTCGACCTCGGCGAGACGCCGCATGATGGCGTCCAAATCCGAGTGCGCGCTCATCAACGTCGCCCCAGGCTTAAGACGTCCCAACACACGAATGGAACCATGCTGGCCTCGGTTGACTTCGCGGCTGTGCAAGCGCGCAATCGAGAGGTAAACGTCCGCCGGCTTGAGAAAAAAACCAGGATCGGATGAAGCAACACCAACCACCTGAAACAGCGTGCCATCCAGCGCCAGGGTCGTGCCGAGAATGCTCGCTTTACCTCCAAGTTTCGTAGTCCAGAAGTTTTCGCTCACCACCAACACCGGCGGCGTGCCAAGCTGGTCGTCGCGGGCGTCGAGCAGTCGCCCCACAATGGGTTGCATACCGACAAGACTAAAAAGGCTCGGCGCGACTGCCGCTGCACGAATCAACTGCGGGTCCTCGCGGCCGGTGAGAGTCATGTGCATCTGCTCGTACGCGGCCATATCTTCGAACGACCGATTATCCTGGCGCCAATGCTGGTAGTTCAACCAAGAGACGCTGAAACCGTGCGCCTTCTCGCTGGATTCTCCCAGACGCACCAGGCGGTCGCCTGCGGGAAACGGCAGAGGCTTGAGAAGGACCGGGTACACCACGCTGAAGATCGCCGTGTTGGCGCCAATGCCCAGCGCCAACGTAAGGATAACGATCAATGAAAATCCAGGTGACCTGCGGATGCCACGCAGCGTCTGCCGCACCTCTTGCCAAAACGTTTCCCAACCAGAAAACATCCAAGCCTCTTGTGCACGCTCCGTCGTAAGAGTTGGATTGCCGAAGTGCCGGCGGGCTGCCGCTTGAGCGGCGTCGGGAGTCATACCGCGCTCGATGTTTTCCTGAGTTTCGCAATCGATATGCGCGGTGATCTCTTCGTGCAGGTCTTCCTCGAGATCTCGGCGATGAACCAGAAGACCACTTAACTTGGCGAGCCATTCACGCATGGGAATCGACTGATTTGGTAATTGAGTAGTTTAGTAATTGGGTAATTGAAAACCTGCGCTGCCGCGTTCTTGTTAATTACTCAATTACCAAATTACCCAATTACCCAATTACTAAATTCTTCTTAGCTCTCCGGAGCCAGAATGCGGCCCATGGCCTCGACGAACCTTTGCCACTTCGATGTAGCCGTCACCAGTTGCTTACGTCCGAGCGGCGTGAGCCGGTAATACTTAGCGCGACGGGCATTTGGCGAGGTCTTCCACTGGCCGGTAATCCATCCCCGCTGGAGCAGGCGTTGCAGCGCGGGATAGAGCGAACCGTTGTCCACCAGAAACTGATTATCCGATTGCTGCTCCAGAAACTGGCTGATGCCGTAGGCGTGATTCTGCCCCAACTGCAGGCTGCGCAGGATCAGGACTTCGAGCGTGCCCTGCAGGAATTCCAGACGTTCCCGTGGATTGTCTACGGTAGACATTCTATCTATATATAGAACAAAGTTGCCTGCGTGTCAAGGCCGGACAGTTAAGCAAAGCTCTTGCAGCCCGCAGAAGGCTATGGATGAGAAGTAAGTCCTAACGGTGCGCGCGATCTCTTCAAGCGGTGCCAGGCTCAGTAGTCATACAACATCGGCGGTTGTTTTCCTAGCAGGCGGAGATAGGTGTAGATCTGTCCCCGGTGATGCCAATGCTCGTCGTAGGCGAATGCAAAATACCGCCAGGCGGGATAGGTGCCGAAGGGTGATTCCACGGGATGATTCAGCTGGCTCTCCGACAGCAACGAGAATATGCTTTGCGCGGTCTGATGACACGCCTGGGCATAAGTCTTCAGATCTTTTACCGTGACCAGGGCCTGGAGCTCTGCTGCGCCTGCTTGTTCCTCCGGGTTAGAACGGCTGGCCGCTTCAGCATTGAACTTTCCGTGCTGGGCAGCCTCTGCCAGGCTCTTTTCTTGACTGTACACATGAAAGATCAGCTCGCGAGGGGTGCGCATCTCGGGCTTGGGGCGGAAATCGAGCTCTCGGTCTGCGAACGCGTCAATCGCTCGGACAGTGACGCTGTGCACCATGTTGAAGTATTTGCACAGCGTCGAAAAGGTTTGCTTGTCCATAGAGTCCCTGACTCGAAGACACCTGCGCTCACAGGCCGGGGGCGATGAGAAACGCAGCAGTTCACCTAGCCGCTAGGGCTTCCACGATCCGGTCAAAATCTTCCAGCGATCCGTACCGCAGCACGATCTTGCCCTTACCTTTGCGATCCTGAATTTCGACTTTGACTCCCAAGGCGCGTTCGAGAGTTCGCTGGGCTTCGCGCACGTTTGGATCAGCTGCCCGAGCCGGTCTTTCCGGCTTAGCGCCCGGCGTCTCCGGGCTCATCAGATGGGCAACCAACTCCTCGGTCTGGCGAACGGAGAGCTGTTTTGCGATCGCCTCTTTGGCCGCTCGTTCCAACTGCTGCGGAAATCCGACCAGACCCACCAAAACTTTGCCGTGCCCAAAACTGAGCTGTCCATTTTCCAGTGATTCCTGAAAGGGCTGGGGGAGCTTGAGCAGGCGGATGAAGTTGGCAATGCTCGCTCGATCTTTGCCGGTGCGGGTTGCAATCTGTTCCTGGGTAAGTCCGAATTCCCGGCTCAGGCGTTCAAAAGCTCTAGCCTGTTCCATGGGGTTCAGGTCTTCGCGCTGCAGATTCTCGATGATGGTGATCTCCATCGCCTGCTCGTTGGAGATCTGGCGGACGGTGGCGGGAATGGTGGCCCTTCCGGCGCGCTTGGAGGCAAGCCAGCGCCGCTCGCCGGCTACGAGATGGAATCGCCCATTGGGGGTTGGACGCAAGACGACCGGCTGAACCACACCGCTGGCGCGAATGGAATCGGCCAGCTCTTTGAGGGCTTCTTCGTTGATTCGGCCGCGTGTCTGATACGGGTTGGGATCGATTAGATCGAGCGGGATTTCCTGCGAGCCCCCCGTACTCACGGCGGGCTGAGCCGCAATCGAGGATCGTCCGGGTAGAAGAGAGTCGAGGCCCCGGCCTAGTGCTTTGCGTTTGTCAGTTAGCTTGATCATGTCTCAACTCTTGTCAGGACTCGCCGCTCGCACGTGAAAGTTTGTCCAAGACATCCTTGGTTGCCTCGGGTTTGCGCGCCCGCTCTATCAGCTCCTTGGCCAGGCGGATGTAACTCTCAGCACCGCGCGAGCGGACGTCGTAAAGAAGCGCGGGTTTGCCGTAACTGGGAGCTTCAGCCAGGCGGACGTTACGCGGGATGGTCGTCCGCAGCAGTTTCTTGTCGAAAAACTTTTTCAGCTCCTGCGTGACCTGTTGCGCCAGCGTGGTGCGATCGTCATACATCGTCAGCACCACGCCCTCGATTTGCAGCTCAGGGTTGAAGCTCTGGCGCAGCCGCTCGATGGTATCGAGAAGTTCGCTCACGCCTTCCATAGCGAAGTACTCGGCCTGCATGGGAATCAGGACCGAGTCGGCGGCAACCAGAGCGTTCAAGGTGAGCAGATCGAGAGCCGGTGGGCAATCGAGTACCGTGAAATCAAAATTCTTGCGGACGAACTGCAGCGCGTTTCGCAGACGAAACTCGCGGGACTCCGCGCTGACAAGCTCGATGTTGGCGCCGATGAGATCTTTGTGAGAGGGAATCAGACTCAGGCCTTCAAGATCAGTCTGCAGGATGGCCTGGGCGGCGTCAGCC
>DATFSU010000028.1:0-2173 GCA_035262465.1 Candidatus Angelobacter sp.
GGTGTCCGATGCTCTGCCGATTCTCGAGGACATCCCGCAGATCCGCCAGCGCCTGCAGACTCTGGAAGACGTTGGCCTCGGCTACATCAAGCTGGGACAATCCGCGGTCACGCTCTCCGGCGGCGAAGCCCAGCGCATGAAACTGGCGAAAGAACTCTCCAAACGCCAGACTGGACGAACACTTTACCTGCTCGATGAGCCAACGACCGGCCTGCATTTTGAAGACGTGAGCAAATTACTGGAGGTTATTCATCGCCTCACTGATCTCGGTAACTCGGTGATCATCATCGAGCATAACCTCGATGTGGTGCGGAACGCCGATTGGATCATCGATCTCGGCCCGGAGGGTGGAGACCAGGGCGGGCAGATCGTGGCGCAGGGAACGCCGGACCAGGTTTCCAGAATCAAGAAGTCGCATACCGGCCAAGCCTTGGCAGGGTACCTTCGTAACACTCGTAAGTAGCTGAAACTACAGTCTGATAAGCTGATTGTTTAGGAATCCGGAACAAGCCCGGGTTTTTGTTCAGCAACTCCACGTCTACCGTACATTGCTTGCAACCTTCTCCTTATACCTGGGCACAATAGAAGGGGTAGCGGACTTTGGCTTCCAACGCTTCAAAACGCTACCCCTTTAGTCTTTCTAAGGCCTTCCTTGGTGTAAATTGTTTTCAGGGGCATTTTCCCGCCTACATTCTTGGATCTCAACGACTCAACTTCGCAGCCACAGCCCTCGCCCCCGCCACCGGTATCGGTACAGGTCTTGGCGCCCGCACGCAGCAGCACGGACGAGAATCCCGTGTTCAACCTGGTCGATGTGTTCTTGATCGTGATGGTGGCTGTGTGGTCCATGATCGTTTGCTTCGTCGTCGCCTTCGGTATCTTTTTCGCGCTTCATCCTTCTCACAGCGTCGACCCGAAAGCGATCGCGTATAACGCTTTTCTGGTCATTCCCGTGCAAGTCGTGGCCTATATCCTGACCGTCGGGTTCATGGTCTTCATCGTCTGGCAGCGGTACCGCGCCGACTTTCTTCAGGCGGTGCGCTGGAACATGCCCGCGGCAAAACGCGCCTGGGCTGCATTAGGCGGGGGCGTTGGCCTCGCATTTGCCTCGCAACTGCTTTCGCTGGCGCTGCAGCGTTGGATCCCGAAGTCGCTGCCCATTGATCAGTACTTTCGCACGACGGCCTCGGCTTACATGCTGGCCGGGTTTGGAATCTTCATCGCGCCGCTGGTGGAGGAGCTCTTTTTCCGCGGCTTCCTTTATCCCGCGCTTGCCCGCCCGATCGGGGTAGCCCCGGCTACGGCGATCACCGCCGCCGGCTTTGCCCTGCTTCACTCCGAGCAGTTGGCGCATGCCTGGGCCCCGTTGCTGATCCTGTTCGGCGTGGGAATCGCGCTGACAGCCATTCGCGCCGCGACCAAATCCGTGGCCCTCTGCGTGTTCATCCACATGGGATACAACTTCACCCTGTTCACCGTGGCCTTTATTGCGTCTTCAGGCTTTCGACATCTGGAACGGATGTGACGGACGGGTTCACGGAAAACCTGATACCTTATCGTGGATTGCCAGAATTGCCACAATCGCCGGAATTGCCAAAATTGAAAACCAGCAATCATGGCAATTTTGGCAGTTTTGGCAAATCCTGGCAATTAATATGACTCGGACTGCTCGCGATCAACTTCTCCATCTGCTGGCGGAAAACTCTTTTCGCTTGGGCGACTTCACGCTGTCCTCCGGAATCAAGAGCGACTACTACATCGATTGCCGCACGACCACGCTGCACGCCGTGGGAGCCGAGCTGACCGGGCAAGTTTTTCTGGATCTCTTCCGCCGGCAGGGCTGGAAGGCGCAAGCCGTAGGCGGCCTTACCCTGGGCGCCGATCCCATCGTGGTCGCTGTCGCTGTGATCAGCGCGCAGGCCGAAGCGCCGCTGCATGGCTTCCTGGTTCGCAAGGCGGAGAAAGCTCACGGCACTGGCCGCCTAATCGAAGGCTTTCAGGAAAAAGGTGCATCCGTGGTCATTGTCGACGACGTGTGTACTACCGGTAGCTCGACCATCCAGGCCATCCAGGCCGCACGCGAGTTCGGATTCAAGGTGATTGGGACCGCCTGCCTGGTGGAACGCGAGGAAGCCGGCGGGCGGGCCGCAGTCGAGAAAGCCGCGGCCCCGGC
>DATFSU010000029.1:0-10965 GCA_035262465.1 Candidatus Angelobacter sp.
TCACCTTCTCCTCCTTGGGAGAAAGCGTCTTGAGGATGTTGGCGGTTTCGTCGCGCACGTTCGAATCGATCACGGCGTCCACGGGGGAGCCGACCCAGCGATCCTCGATGAGATCGCCGAGCGCGGATTCGCCGTCGCGGCCAACCGGAGTCTCAAGCGATACCGGATCGCGCGAAATGGTCTTCAGCTTTTGGACCTTCTCCACCGGAATATCCATCCGGCGGGAAATCTCATCGTTCGTCGGCGCACGCCCGAGTTCCTTTTCGAGTTCGCGAGTCGCGCGCAAAAACTTGTTCATCGACTCGTTCATGTGCACCGGAATGCGGATCGTACGTGACTGGTCCGCGATCGCTCGCGTGATCGCCTGACGGATCCACCACGTGGCGTAGGTCGAAAATTTGTAACCGCGGCGGTACTCGAATTTGTCCACGGCCTTCATCAGGCCGATGTTGCCTTCCTGAATGAGGTCGAGGAACTGCAGACCGCGGTTGGTATATTTTTTGGCGATCGAGACGACGAGACGCAGGTTGGCCTCGATCAGCTCGCGCTTGGCGGCTTCGGCATCGACGTCGCCCTGGATAATCTCGCGCTGCGTGCGCTTGAGTTCCTGATAGCTGACGCCGGTGTCGTGCTCCACTTTTTCCAGGTCATTGCGGTGTTGGCGCTGGATGCGGCGGTACTCGCGCTTGGTCTCCTCAACGCGCGTCGCTTCGATCTTCTTCTCCAGATTGTTGATCTGGCGATCGAGCGAGCGCATGGAGTCGACGGTCTTATATATCCTGTCGATCAGCCGCTTGCGCTCCGGGTTGGTGAACTTCAGCCCGCGGATGCCGGTTGAGACCTGCACCTGCGCGCGCCCGAGCGCCCAGCGATACTTGCGGTGCTCCTTGGGCTTCTTCTTCTGCTGTACCGCTTCCAGCTTTTCGACCAGCTGCGCGACTTTCTTGTAGTGTTTGCCGACGTCGTCGATCTGGCCGACAAAGTCTTTCAACCGCGCCTGGACGATTTCGTCGGTGATCTCCTCTTCGTCGAAGGCGACCAGCTCTTTGATCGAGCGGACGCCGCGCTTCAGGTCCTCGCCCAACTGCAGGATTTCCCTGATGACGATGGGAGAGCGTGAGAGCGCCTTGAGCACGCGGAGCTGTCCGCGTTCAATGCGCTTTGCTATCTCAACTTCACCTTCGCGGGTGAGCAGTGGAACCGTGCCCATCTCGCGCAGGTACATGCGGACCGGGTCGTTGGTTTTTTCCAGAGCGCCCGGTGTCAGATCAAGTTCAACATCTTCGCCTTCTTCCAGATCTTCGAACTTCTGTTCGGAAGGCAGTCCTTTGCTTGCATCCAGGACATCAATGCCCTGGGTCCCGATCGTGGTGAGCAGGTCATCCAGATCATCTGGGGAGTGGACATCACCGGGTATCAGGTCATTGACCTGGTCATAAGTGAGATATCCCTTTTCCTTGCCTGCGTCGATCAGTTTTTTTATATCGTCAAATTTATCTTCTAGAGCCAAACCACGACCTCATTTTTTCGTGCCAAATTATTCGTGAGCAATACAGGGCTGTGTGCTCGTATCCACTAAAGAATATCGGCGGGATTTGGGTTGGTGTGAGCGCACGACCCGAGAGTACTAAGCCTACCACACGCTGCCCAAGAAGAAAAGCACCTTACCGTTTCACATGCCGCAAAACAAAGAAGATATCCAGCACCCGCCCTGTGAATTTTCCTCCCTAATATAGATGCCGCTAGGCAGTTAGGGTTTCGCAAAGCTTTCATTACTGGATGCACGAAATTATCGCGTAGAACCAAGGGGTTAAGAGCATATTCCGAGCGAAACGAAGAAATCGCTCTCACCACGAACGATAAATGCCTGCCTGCGAGCCCCCACAGCATCTCCCGCCCAAGCCTCTTCTTAACCCCGCAGCCCCCGCTCGGCCTCACAGTGCCGCCTGTGCTTGCCCCTTCTTGCGCAGGATTCCCGCCGAAATCAGGGTTACGAGCAGCCCGATCGGAAAAATCTCGCTGAAGGTAATGGCGATATTGTTCAGCGGCTTGTCATACATCTGCTTAAAGCCCTGCGCCTCCCGAACGGCCTGATCGATCTTTTCCTGGCTTTGCCACGAGGCCCGGGCCCGCTCAATCAGGTGAGCAGCATATTTTTCGGCAAACCCGGGCTTCAGCTTGAAGTAAATAAGCTCCCAGGTACCGACGTAGCAAGCGCTTGAGATCAGCGCGATCAGCAACCCCACGGCTATGCCGCGGCCAAACGTAAGCTTGCCCGCGCCCACATTGTCTCGGTACGACCGGATGCCAAAGAAAATCATCAACGCGGAAAGCACAATCGCCGTGAAACCGAAGACCTCAGTGGTTTTAAAGCGTGGGGAATCCGCAAGAGGAAGGGTGGCCAGCATAGTCCCCGCCGCAATCGCTCCTGAGATCAGGCCAAAGGTCCAAACTGCCTTTTTCATCGCAAATCACCTCCTGGTGAATGTCTGTCGCCCGCAAAAGTACCCAGACTTACCAGGCGCTGTCGTCATTCTTTTGGGTGATTCTGAGGCACAAATTGAAAAATCATGCTTTTGCATGACCATGAATTACGGAATGAGCCCGGCAGCCTTGCCGAACTGGACCGCCTGGGTGCGCCTCTTGGCCCCGAGTTTCTCGAACAACCGGCTGGAGTGGGTTTTGACCGTGTTCTCGCTGACAAACAGGCGCTCGGCGATCTCCCGATTACTAAGCCCTGAGGCGATCAGCCCCAAAATCTCAAACTCCCGCGGCGTAATGCCCAGCTCTTTCAGCTTCATCTCGTCGACGACAAACGCAGCTTTGCCGGACTCCTGGTTCCCAGCCCCGGTTGCCGCCGGCACCTTCCTGCGATTGAGCCTGATTCCCAGCCATATCCCCACTGCGGCAAACAGCGCTGCGACGAGCGCTGCATAGATCTGAACGGAGTGTTCCACCACCAGAAACCGGTATTCGGTCAGCCGGAGAACCGTGATCAGCAGGCCTCCGCAAATACCGTACAGGGCGATATCACGTACCCAGCGGAACTGGGCATCAACAAAAAATTTGCGGATCGGGTTCACGGGAAGGTCATGATACCCCGATTTCGAAGTCTCGAGCGAAGCGAGAGATCCCTGCCCTCGTTTACAGAGCTTGCAGGGGTAGAATGGCCCCTTCTCAAGGTTCAGGATTCCTTTGGATTCCAGGATGACGATAGCGATCCCTCGCTCTCGACCCCACAAAGCCAGGAACGAGCTTTGCGGGGACCCCTCGCTGCCGCTCGGGATTACGAACTAGCCAGCTTTCTATCCAGTTCCAATTTCTCCTGCTTCAGGCGAAGCAGAGCAGCTATGTCGTTGCGCCGCTCCGCTTCCAGGATGCCGCGCTTGATCTCGCCCTCCCGCTGGGTCAATTGCGACCGATGCCTCAACGCCTCCAGCGCGCCCTCCAGCAGATCTGGTGTGAGCGGTTCATCTTCCTGCATGACGATCTTCGCCAGCATGTGCTGGTCAGCCGCGCTCAATGGCAGGGTCATCACGTCATCCAAGCCCTCGCCGCGTTCGAGCGCAAGGGCATTTTCCAGCACCGCCTGGAGGAGGTTCTCTGTAGCTAACCCGCTGTGCAGCCGGTGTTCCGCGAGCGCATGCAGAGCGCGTTGCCGCAGCTCAGCTTCTTCAGCGACATTCGTTGATGCCGCACGCACCAGCACCTTCTCGGCTGGCGTGACATCAGATCCCGCTGACGGACGCAGGCTGCCGGCAGCACGGCTCGCGGCAGCCGACTTGAACTCCTGCCGCAGCACCGCCGAATCGATCCCCAGCTTTTGCGCAATGTCCCCAGCCAGGCTGTCGCGCACAATCCTACTCGGTACGCGATGGATATGCGGCAAGAGAAAATTCACCGCATTCTTTTTACCCTCAGGACTTCGTACCGGAAACAACCCAATCGCCCGTTCCACCAGGTAGTCAAAATACTTCTGCGAGCCCTTTAGCGCCCGGGCATAGCCTTCCGCGCCGTTTTTGCGGATAAACAGGTCCGGATCAAAGCCCGCCTCCAGCCGCAGCACCTGAATATCGAACTCCTCTTCCAGCAGCATGGCCAGCGATTTGTCCGTGGCCGCGGCGCCGGCCGTGTCCGGATCAAAATTCACAATGATGTTCTTGCTATAGCGGCCCAGCAGCTTAACCTGCGTCTCCGTAAATGCCGTGCCTGAGCTCGCCACCACGTTATGGAAGCCGCCAGAGTAGACCGCAATGCAATCCATCTGGCCTTCTACAATAATTACGTAACCCAGCTTGCGGATCGCTTCTTTCGCGCGATCCAGGTTGTAGAGCACCCGCGACTTCGAATAGATCGGCGTCTCCGGCGAATTCAGGTACTTCGGCCCCGACTTGTCCTCCTTCGCCAGGGTACGTCCCGTGAAGGCGATCACCTTGCCATTCTCATTGGCAATCGGGAACATCACCCGGTTGCGGAACTTGGAGTACATTGCTGTCGGGGAGCCGCCCGTAGAGCCCTCGGCGCCTTCCTTCCATGAAAATAGACCGGAAGCCCGCATCATCTCGTCGCTGAAGTCGGCTTTCAGCCGGTCGCGCAGCACAAACCCTGAGTCCGGCGCGAACCCAATTCCAAATGCCCGGATCGTCTCTTCCTTCAATCCTCGATTCGCCAGGTATTCCCGCGCATGAGCGGCTTCAGGCCGGCGCAACTGCTCCTCGAAGAACCTAGCTGCGCGCTCGTGCATCTCCAGCAGCTGGCCGCGCTGCCGCGCGTCTTCCGCTTCGTGTTCTGAGCTGTACTGGGTCTTAGGCAGCGCCAGGCCCAGCTTCTGGGCCAAAAGCCGCACCGCTTCGGGAAAGGTGATCTTCTCTATCTCCTGGATGAATGTGAAAACATCGCCTGCCTTCTGGCAGCCGAAACAGTGAAAACGCTGGCGCGTTGCATGCACGTTGAAGGAAGGGGTCTTTTCGTTGTGGAATGGACACAGCCCGCGGAAGTTCTGCGAACCGGCTTTCTTCAGCTTTACGTAGTCGCCCACAATGCGGACAATGTCCGCCTGCTGCCGCACCGTTTCTTTGAAGTCGCCCTGGGTGGTCATGTGACTGCTGTGACCATTTTGCTTGAAAAATCAAAGAAGGGAAATGCCAGAACTTTTGTGCAATTCAGATGCCGCCGGACATAAGAGCTGCTACCCACTGCTTCCCCCGTCAGCAGTGAGTAGCTTTCCCCCCAGTCATTACTGCTTCGGCTGCTCCATCATCTGCTTCTGAAGTCTTGTACCGGCTGCGGTGGGCAGGGTCAGGATCCGGGGCGCGATTGGCACCATCTCCAGTGCCATGCTCTGTGTTGGGCTGTCGACCGTGTACACGCCTACGACATCGAGTTGCGGCGCTGGATTCACCCGCGACGGAATGATCAGCACCACAAAGCCTTCGATAAACGGAGCCGTTCCCGCCGGGCCCAGCATCTCCCGGATGATCTTGCAGTCAACCTGTTCGGCAAAGTCGGCCTGAACCCTGTCCACGCGAAAGCGCGAGGGAGGCACGGGTTTTTCGCCTTCCGGCGTTGAAAGAACCACCTTCTTGGCGAACGTGACGCTCGGCAGCGGGTTCAGCGGAAGCTGCGGGTTGTGAATGTTGATGGTGGTTTCATAGATGCCCGGCCGCACCGGGCCGGAGCCTGGCTGTTTCCCCTCCTCAACTCCGCAAAGAAATTTTGCCGAGTACTCGACAAACTGGATCTGGGTCTGGGCAAAAGCGGACGTTGCTCCGGCCACCAGGACCAGAACCAGGGCAGCAAGAATACTTGTGCGAGAATTCATGTGATCTCCTGCTATTTAGCGATCTTGGGTCTGATCTTTAGTGAGGCGAAGCTGTTATGCGTTACAAGTCCTGTGGCGATTCGCGATTGGAAATTGGTCTTGCGAAGCGATGTCGAGAGGTCAAGAGCTAACTACCAACTACAGAATTCACCTACCGACCTTTCTCAACAACTCTTGATCTAACAAAACTCACGCGGCTTGTGATCCAGCTCACAATCTAGCGGTAACAACCAGGAGCAGCCATGAAAGCCCTATTTGCTGTCGTTCTTCTTGCCTGTGCCGCATTCGCCCAGGATGATGCGGCGGTCGCTAAAGCCAGAACCGCCTGCGGCCCGGACAACATCTTCTTCGATGTCAAAACCTCAGAGACCAGCCATGCCCCGGCAACGCCTGAAGCCGGCAAAGCCCTTGTCTTTGTGATCCACCAGGTTTACACGCCCAATAATTGCGAGGGCGGCGACGAATGCGGGATCCTGGCCCGGGTTGGGATGGATGGCTCGTGGGCGGGGGCAATGTACGGAGCCTCTTACCTGTACCTGAACGTGGAACCCGGAGAGCATCATCTGTGCACCAACTGGCAATCGATTTTTGCCAGCCGCAGTTCGCATGCTGCCCTGACCTCCTTCACCGCTGAAGCCGGCCACATCTATTACTTCAGGATGCGCCTCTTCGGAGACCGTGCGCTCATCATGGATCTCGATCAGATCAACAGCGATGAGGGCAAGTACCTCTTGGCGTCATATCAGGAAAGCGAGTCCCGTGCCCGCAAACCGCGAAAAAACTATGCCGAGGAATCGAATTGAAACATCTTCCCTCAATCTGGAGAGGGGCCGCTATTCAGGCCTGCGCAGGTTAACGAAAAGCAAAACCAGGAATGTCAGCCCGATCCCGCCGAGAAGGGCTCCGAACATCAGCGTGCCAGGGCCTGGTGAGCTGAAAGCCAGGGCCAACCCAACAATGGCCAGAAAGATTGCGGCAAACAGTTGTAAAACGACCAATATGTCTCGCACCCGAGACCTCCGTGGTTCCGCGCCTTGAGAGTTGTTGCATTGTAGCGTAAGAGGAAACTTTCTGGCGGTTTGGAGCGAAGCGACAGACCTGAACCAACACTAATAAGGGCGAGCCCGACCACGCGGCGAGCCCGCTGCACAGGAGCATTGAAGGAGTCTGCTGCCCAACGCTCTCTGGCGGTTTGGAGCGAAGCGAGAAAAACAAGGGCGAGCCCGACCACGCGGCGAGCCCGCTGCAACAGGAGCATTCAAAGGGCCTGGTGGAAAGCGCTCTCTGGCGGTTTGGAGCGAAGCGACATAATATAAAGCCACGATGAAAATCGAAACCCGTGCCGTCCACGTCGGGCGCAAGCCGGAAGCCGGCAGCCGCGACGTTACCCCTGCCATCCATCTTTCCACCACGTACCAAAAGGCCGAAGACGGCTCTCTGCCTGGCGGTTTCCTCTATTCGCGGAATGACAATCCCAACCGCGCTGCCTTGGAAGAGGCTCTGGCTTCGCTCGAAGGAGGCTATGCTGCACTGGCATTCTCTTCTGGGAATGCAGCTACGAATGCCATGTTTCAGGCGATGCTCGCCGGACATCACATCATTGCCGGGGAAGATGTTTTTTATGGAACTGCGATTCTGCTGCAACGGCTCAAACACCATGGTATCGAGCACACGCTCGTCGACATGCAGGACCTTGCTGCCGTAGAGCGCGCTCTCAGGCCATCGACACGACTCATATGGGTGGAAACCCCGTCGAACCCTCTGCTCCACATTACTGACATCGCTGCTCTCGCGGCGATCGCTCACAAAGTCGGAGCACTTCTGGCCTGTGACAACACATGGGCGACCCCGCTGCTTCAGCTTCCATTCAAGCTGGGCGCCGACGTCGTAATGCACTCAGTCACCAAGTACCTTTCGGGCCACAGTGATGTACTGAGCGGCGCCCTGATTTTTCAGGATGGAGATGAGTTCTTTGAGAAGGTGCAGGGCATCCAGCGCGAAGGCGGCGCCGTCCCCTCGCCCTTCGAATGCTGGCTTACCCTGCGCGGCCTGCAGACATTTCCTTATCGCGTGCGGGCGCAGTCCCACAGCGCGCAGCGGATCGCGGAATTCCTCGCCCATCAGCCGCAGATCGAGGCTGTCCATTATCCCGGCCTTCCCAGCCATTCCGGCCACGAAGTGGCGAAGCGGCAGATGTCAGGCTTCGGCGGCATGCTTTCCATCCAGGTGAAAGGCGGACAGAAAGAGGCATTCAAGCTCGCCGCCGGCGTCAAGCTCTTTACGCATGCCACCAGTCTTGGCGGCCCGCACAGCCTGATTGAGCATCGGGCATCGGTCGAAGGCGCTGCCACCCGCAGCCCGGTAAATTTGCTGCGGCTTTCGATTGGACTGGAGCATCCGGATGATCTGATCGAGGATCTGGAACGAGCTTTGAAAAAACTTTGAGCGAGCTTCTCTCTGAAATCCTGAGCGAAGCGAGGGATCCATATAACAACCAAGCCGCATGGGGCTTCGCATAGGCCCTTGAAAGCATCGCTGCTATATTGATCCCTCGCTGCGCTCGGGATTTCAGAGAGAAACCGTCACATTCGCCCTCTCGCCCGCCTCCGCCGCAAACAATGCGGCCTGCTGAAAGCCCATCATTGCCGCCAAAAGGTTGCGGGGGAACTCGGCCAATGACGTGTTGTACTGACGAACGCTCTCGTTGTAATGCTGGCGCGCGTAGGCGATGCGGTTTTCCGTAGAAGTCAGCTGTTCCTGAAGGAGCATAAACTGCTGCGAGGCCTTCAACGTCGGATAGCGTTCAGCCTTTACCAACAGGTTGCCGACTGCGCTGCCGAGCGTCATCTCCGTTGCAGCCCGGGTAGCCAGATCGGCGCCCCCGGCCGATATCGCCTGGCTCCGTGCGCGCGTGACCTCCTCCAGCGTCTCGCGCTCATGCGCCATGTAGCCCTTCACCGACTCCACCAGGTTAGGCACCAGGGCATGCCGGCGCGTGAGCTGCACGTCGATATCAGACCATCCATTGCGCACGGTGTTGCGCATGCGTATCAGGGCGTTGTAGGTCTTGAGCAGCAGAAACAGCAGGATGGCCGCGAGCACCGCAACGGCGATCAGGATATAAGAAGCTTCCAAGCGCGTTTACCTCGGCAGAGACCAGATTGATGGAAGCATTTTACGGCATGATTCGAATCAAAGTTCATCTGTGTGTGGGTGGGATTTGCGGCAATCCATGATCTAACCGTAGAGACGTTGCATGCTACGTCTCTACCTTAAACGTTCTACATGGTCTGTCGGTGCGGAATGAAGCAAGCGGCCCTGGGCGACTTATTTCTCGCAATTCGCCACGCACTGTTCGCTCGAAATCGTGATCTCGGCTTTCTTCCTTTTTCTGATCTCGGAATCCGGCAGCACCACCACCTGCATGGCTCCATCGGGTTTCTGCAGGGTGCAGTCCAGCGTGGTGGATTCGATACCGTATTGCTTGCAGGAGCTCTGGGCCAGAATCCGGCGCGATTGTTCGGGATGCACGCTCAACTCGCTGGCCAGCGTGCTAGAGAGAAGAGCGACCGTGACCGGCGCCTGCGCCTTCACGTGGATGCGCAGCCGGTCATCGCCGTGGCCGGGCACAAATGGCCCGTAAGACTTCGGCCCGGAGGCAATCTCGTATTTTTCCTTCTGCTCTACCCAGGCAAACTGCGGCGGATCGGGCAGCTCGCAGTGGCGCACGCACTCCCACTGATACGCCGTAACGCGAACTTCGTTGGCCAGCGTCTCATTCAGACCGTTGTGCACAAACGGCGTGGCCACTCCGGTCACAACGCTTTGTTCTGTGGAACGAGCGTCGCGCACCACTACCACGCGCGAGATATTGCCGGGATAAAAATTGCAGCTGTAGCTGATGCGCGTGACCTCCTCGGTCAGGCAGGCATAATCCAGACGAGCGAGCCATCCGGGATTGCGCACGGCATTGTTCCAGTCTTCCAGACGCACCACGCCGACCGTGACCGGCTGGCGCGCGTCGATATCGAGCCGTACGTGGACCGCCTCCCAGCCGCGCGGGTTATACACCGCAACCCCGCTGTGATATCCGGGTCCAATGCGAAAAGTGTTCGGACTCTGCGCAATCCAGTCAAAGGCCTTCTGTTGGGCCGGCAGACCGGCGGCAGAGAGCACCATGACAATAAAAACCAGAATTCTCCTGGCTCGCATACGAAAAATTATCGTGTGTGGCCGTTGTCGCCTTCAAATTACTGGAGTACGTTCCGAAAGGGCAGGAACTTTTGGATCAAGTAGACGCTATCTTACTGAGAAACATGGGACGTTTAAGCTTTGCGTAAGAAGTCTCTAATCCCCAGCTTCGAGCGCCGGCGCAGATTTGCGGTGCGCGGCCTTCCATCGGGCGACCCATAATCTTATGCGGTCAAGGTAGAGATAAACCACCGGAGTGGTAAAGAGCGTAAGGGCCTGGCTGACAATCAGTCCGCCCACAATGGCGATGCCCAATGGCTGGCGCAGTTCCGCTCCGGTGCCACCCCCAATAGCCAGCGGCAGGCCGCCCAGCAACGCCGCCATGGTGGTCATCATGATCGGGCGGAAGCGCAGCATGCACGCCTCAAAGATGGCTTCTTCAGGCTTCCTGCCGCCCTGGCGCGAGACGTTGATGGCAAAGTCGATCATCAAAATGGCGTTCTTCTTGACAATGCCAATCAAAAGAATAATTCCGATAATGGCGATCACGTTCAAATCGTTGCCGGTAAGCATGATCGCCAAAATGGCGCCCACGCCGGCCGAAGGCAGCGTGGAGAGAATCGTAATCGGGTGAATGTAGCTCTCGTAGAGAATTCCCAGAACCAGGTAGACCGCGGCCAGCGCGGCGGAAATCAGCAAGGGCTCGCTGCTCAACGAATCCTTATACGCGGCGGCGGTGCCTGCGAATCCGGTCTGGATGGTCGCCGGGAGCCCGACTTTGGCAGCTGCTGCGCTGATCTCACGCTCCGCATCGCCCAATGCGATGCCAGGTTGCAGGTTGAAGGAGATCGTCGCCGAAGGGAAAAGGCCCTGGTGATTGACCGCGAGAGCCGTGTTCTGGGGCTCGAAATGAGCGAAGGCCGACAGCGGCACCTGGTTTCCTGACGGAGAAC
>DATFSU010000030.1:0-61506 GCA_035262465.1 Candidatus Angelobacter sp.
TCCCAAGGGACTTCATCCTCCACGCGGCGTTGCTGCGTCAGGGTTTCCCCCATTGCGCAAAATTCCCCACTGCTGCCTCCCGTAGGAGTCTGGACCGTGTTTCAGTTCCAGTGTGGCCGTGCGCCCTCTCAGGCCGGCTACTGATCTTCGTCTTGGTGGGCCGTTACCCCGCCAACTAACTAATCAGCCGCGACCCCCTCCTTGAGCGAATTGCTCCTTTGATCACAAGGATCTTCCCCTCGTGATGTTATGCGGTATTAGCCTCGGTTTCCCGAAGTTATTCCCCACTCTAGGGTAGGTTAGTCACGTGTTACTCACCCGGTCGCCACTTTACTCACGGAGTTGCCCCCGCTTTCTCGTTCGACTTGCATGTGTTAGGCACGCCGCCAGCGTTGATTCTGAGCCAGGATCAAACTCTCGTTTGAAACCTGTTCGCCTTCAAGACGGGTAGTCATTGAAGGCTGCTGTGCAACTAATAGTCATCCCGAAGGACAACCGGAATTCATCGCACAGCCCTGATTTTGTGAGATCACTCGGGCACTAAACCCTCGTTTCATCTCACGACTGGCACGTTCAACCTTTTTGTCAAAGACCCAATCAGCTCTCCGCCTGAGCGGCGCCTTTCAGGTACCCCGGCATTACCGGAGCTCCTCGAAACTTGCTGTCTCTTTCAGCTCTGCACCTTGCGAGCTTAACTTTCAGAGACGAACCTTTCAAAATTACCGCGAATTGCTGCATTTTGTCAATGTGGATATCGCTGTATTTTCTGTGCGAATCTGGCTCATTACTGCCCATCCGGAAGGACTAACATCCTTCAGAATCTTCAGAATTTACCGATCCAGCGAACAGGAAAAACCGCTCCCTTGCAGCACAATCGCTGCCTCCTCGATTTGAAGAGGCAAATCTTCAATTAGGAAAAGAACTTTTAAGGCTTATTCAACCCTTCAGGAATTCAAGTTCCCGAATATGCCCCGGCTGGACTTGCTTAAGGAGCGATTTTGAGCTGATTACTCAGCTTGGTGGCTCTATCTTAGATGACCCGGCGGTTCGAAGGATTCACTTTTTGTTCTTCTTAGGTCGCCTTGCGGCGCCGGCCCGGCCCCTCGCCGTCCCAAATGACAGCGGCTGCCACGTCTCTTACGTCCTCATCTTTTATATCAGGGCAACCCCAAACGCGCAAGCGCCCCGGGCACATTTTTCGAACTTTTCCGGACATGCACCAAAAGAGCAGAAAATGAGCTCCTTCGGCTTCAGAAGACATTGCAATGAATTTCAAACAGGCCTGCATCAAGAACATAACCTTGAAACGTTTCGCTCGCCCTCCTCACTTTCACTTAGCTTGATTTGATACAGGCTTTCAGACTTTCGTTCTCGGGCTTTGTGCGAAATCCAGCTAGAGGAGATTTCACTTGAGAAAATTGCGCAAAACTATCCCACTGATGATGTTGATGACATTCGTTTTGGTCCATTCAGCGTTTCTATTTGCTTTAGGCCGGCCGGCGGCATCCCGCAACTCGGACGATCGTGATGATCACGGCCACAAACGGCAGGAAGAAAAACGATGTGAAGACCGCGATCGTGACGGCCGCCGCCACGACCGCGACGACGATCGTGATTGCGACTGCCGGTCTTCAGGCGCCGGCAAATTGACAGCACAAGCTCCTGGAGCGAGCCTGCAGAATCCGTCCACGTTGCTGTCGGCCTTCACCATTGCGAATCTCGGCAAAGTAGCGCGCAAGAACGTGAAGATAACGTCGCTCACCGTGCCCGGCGGAAGCCTCACCATCCCGAGCTTGCCCTTGTCACTGGGCACGTTAGGCCCCAAGAGTTCCAAGAGTCTGGATGCGGATTTCTCCGGAGGCCCATTCGCAGACAACACTGGCATTCCCCTCACGGTGCGCGGCACGTTCTCCGTGGGCCATGAGACCAGGTGTTTCAAGTTGAAGGTCCAGCTGCCTGTGCCACCGGCCGGGCCGGGTTCTGCGCCGGTCAACACTACCAACGCCCCGCCCAACACGGTGAAAGGTGCCCCTTTCCCTCATCAGCCGCCTGCATTCGACGGTGATGAGAACACCGCCAATTGGACGGTTCCAACCGGTCCCTTTAAGCCTGCTATCCCCACAGCTACGACGACGTTTCCGCAAAAAGCTCCCATTGGCGATCCGCCGGCCATCGATTTTGTGGTCAACAACGACTGGGGCATCGGCCAGAGCGCAACCGCCGAGCCGAGCGGCGCCAGCGGCGGAGGCGTAGTCTTTGTCAGCTCCAACTGGTTTGCGGCCTTCTCCAAGGACGGAGGCAGCACTTTTCATCAGCTCGATCCCACCACCATCTTCCCCAATGACGCGGTTGGATTCTGCTGTGATCAAATCGTCCAGTATGTGCCGCAAATTGATCGCTTCATCTGGATGTTGCAGGGTACCGGATACCGCATTGCCATGGCCAGCCCGGCTGACATCATCGCCAGCAACGGCACCGCCTGGACGTATTGGAACCTTACCCCGGACATCTTCAATCAAGCCGGAGTCGGTTTTGACTATCCCGATCTCTCCGTCGGAGACAACTCCCTGTACATGACGTGGGATGTTTTTGGCAGCAAGGGTGGACACCTGGTGGCGCGCACCTCGCTGGCCGGTCTCCAGGCTGCCGGCACGATTGAGATTGACTACACTACTCCGAGTGACAGCGGCAATGCCTGGGGCAGTCACCTCACCCAGAATACCGGCAACGAAATCTTTTGGGCCGGTCACAACAGCACCAGCCAGATGCGGATTTACACTCTCAAAGAAGGATCGAACACCTACTTCTGGCAAGACATCAATATCTCAAGTTGGGCTAACAATTCGCCCCTGTCCTCGACTTCGCCGGACGGCCAAAACTGGATTAACTTCCTGATGAATCCCACTACGCAGAATCCGGGCGGAGGTTTCCCCAAGAACGCCGTGCTCGGTCTCACGCGCAGCTTCGATCAGGTGTGGTTCGCCTGGAGCGCGGGGACTGACAACAACTTCCCCCGGCCTCACGTCGAAATGGTGACCATCAACATTGACAATGCTGAACCGCCGCACCTGAGCGTAGCCCAGCAGGTGCAAATCTGGAACCCTGCTTACACCTTCGCCTATCCCGCACTGGCTACCAACGCTTGCACCGGCGAAGTTGGGTTTTCGCTGGAAGGCGGGGGAGACGGCAATTTCGAAAACCACCTGGTGGGGTTCTGGGGAGACTTCATCGCATACATAACCACGGAGAGCAATGCGGGCGACACCAGGTTTGGCGACTATGCCACCATCCGCCAGTCGCCTCCTACCCGTGATAACCCCGGCAACCTGTTTGATGCCTTCGGCTATGGACGAAACACTGTCCCGCCACCGGGAACCGGCGTTCAAAGTGATCCACATTATGTCCTCTTTGGGCGTCCGGCTTCGTCCTGCCAGGTGATTCAATAGATCCGGATACTAGAGCCATCAGGGAGTCCGCAAAGGACTCCCTGGTTCTATGTATTCCCGGCTGACTAGAAAAAGGGACTTCCTCGATGAGAAGGTCCCTTTTCAGCGGATCTCTATTGCCGTGGACGAGCGGCTCATTCCTTTAGTCATCTGCCCTGATTGCGTTTTTAACATGACACCTCAAGCGCCGATGGTAAGCTGGTGCCGCTTTCAAGCACGAGGTAAGCTTATGTTCTGTCCAGCCTGCGGGAACCAAAACCCTGACAGCGCCGGCCTTTGCAGCGCATGTGGCAAGGCACTGCCGAGCGCCGGCCTCAACGTTGCCCCGCCTCCTCCACCGGCAGAACCGTCTTCTCCGAATTCGGCCGCGACGCCCGCGCCGGCGCGGGTTTATCCTCCACTTTCTTCAGTGAGCGTGGCATCCGGATACCCTGCGCCTTCTACGCCACAGCAAAAATCCATGAGCGTGCTCGGCATGATTGGAATCGGCTGTGCTGTAGTCCTGTCTCTCGTCTATGCGTTCGTGGCTCCGCTCCCCGACTTACCGAACGAAGCGGAGGCTCTCGGCTACAGAATCGGCACGGTGTTCGGCGCGATCTTTCTTCCCTTCATCATCGCCTATCCGGTCGCCGGCCGCCGGAAAGCCAGAAATCCCAATCTATTTGCGGGGATCTTTTGCGGCATCGCCTTCGTGCTGCTTCTTCTCAATGCCGGGGGGAGCCATCTTGGGTCATGGCAGGAAACCACTGACCAGAAGGTCGGCCGTCTCATGCGCGAAGCGGCGGGCCTCCAGCCGGTACGCCACTCCATCTTTGGCGAAGACAAAATCGATGCCAAATTGCGCGATTTTTTCAAAAACATGATCTCTCTGAACAAGGAATACACCGAGGCCGCCGGCAAGCTGGATACCAGCGGAACAAAGAACCTCAGCACTCCTGAATCATTTGCCGACCCTGATTCCGTAGCCGACGGACTGAAACAGCTGCATGCTGCCTATGACCTCGACATGCACCAGGAAGAGCGCGTGCAGGAGCTGATGGAGAATTTCAAACACAGCTTTGATGACCTCTCTGCATCTGATCGCAAGACCATGCTTGACGCGTTTGATGCGGGGCTGTCCCGTGCGATGCCCGTTCGCCAGCGCGCTATTACGGCAGAGAAAGCGTGGATTGATGCCGTGGACGATATCTATGATTATTGCCAGGCGCATCATGCTGACTTCATCATGTCCGGCGGCCACATAGGAATCACCGATGACCAGGTGCGGGAGGAGTTCAACGTGCGCATTCGTACGCTCAATACCCGCCGCACCGAGTTCCTGCAGGCCAAGCATGAGATGGAAGAGATGCAAAGCCACAGCTTCCAATCGGTCGGCATGAGCCCGCAGCAGGCCGGCGTTCATTGAGCATGCCCGCGCAAATATCAGCAAAGCGTTCACCAGTCTGTGCAGCCGGCAACTTGATCTTCACTTACCTCAGCATCAAATCCGCCACCCGCAACGCCAGCGCCGTCGGATCCAGATCAGCACGATTGCACAGCACCACGATCGTCAGATCGTTCTTTTCAAACCGCTGGATCGCCGTCCTGAACCCCATGGTTTCGCCGTAATGCCACATCCGCCGGTTTCCTTTATACGGATTCAGAAACCAGCCAAACCCATAAGCTGCGGGCGAGCCATCCGGTTCCGTCACCTTGCCGTCCAGGACCTTCACCGGCGTCAGCGCCGCCTGCATTTCCTGCGCGCTCAAGAGCGTATGCTCGCGCAGCGCGCGGTCCCACTTTGCCATGTCTTCAAGCGACGAATAGATTCCTCCATCGCCCAGGGTGGCTGAGGTCGGACTCTGATCTGTCTCCCGCCACTCTCTACGATCCCTGCTGTGCCCAAACGCGCGATTTATAACCTGATTTTTTCCGCGCACATATGCCACCGTGTTGCTCATCCCCAGCGGCTGGAAGATGCGCTCGCGCAGGAAGGCAGGAAAGGTTTTAGCGGAAACTTTCTTTACAATCAGTCCCAGCAAAACGTAACCCGAGTTGCTGTAGTCCCACTTCGTGCCTGAAGGAAATTTTGTTTCCGTTTGCTGCTTCAACAGGTCGAGCACGCCTGCATCCTGGATCTGGATCTCCTCTACCGGCATATTAGGATTGGCGGGCGGCATTAGATCTTCGTAGTCTTTCAGTCCTGACGTGTGTTGCAACAGCTCACGCACCGTTATCTTCTTTCCGTACGCCGGAAAATCCGGAAAGACGCCGGACAGCGTTTCGTCATAGCTGAGTTTCCGGTCGTGCACCAGCAGCATCACCGCCATGGCCGTGAACTGCTTGGTCACCGAAGCCAGGCGGAAATTTGTGGCTGGCGTAATCTTTTGCCGCGACCTCATATCGGTAAGGCCATAGCCCCGCTCGAACACCACGCGGCCGCGCTCGAGCACCAGGACTGCCCCTCCGGGAGCATCCTGCGCCTTGAGACCCGCTGCCGCACAAATGGAATCGATCTCTTTCTGTCTCGATTCCTGGCCGAAACCCAACGCTGCTTGGACGGTCCCTAACAAAATGATCAGCAATAGACCACGCATCATGGGAAAAACACTACCGCAAGATTCGCTTGCGGCAAAGGTAGTCCCGGTGCATCCGGGTCTCCGAGGGTAGTTTGTCCGCGATCCCCGCGATACCCGTCCTGCATCCTTACGCATCAAAAGCACTAAGGTGCTGGGACCTGTTGCATCCCGGCCCACTTGCGATACAATCTTGAGCGTTTTATAAGAAAACCCTTATTTTCAGGGGAAAAAACAGAAATGCGCCCGATCAGCTCTCTCGTTCAGTTCAAGCGCGGCGATCATATCTGCCTCTTCTATCGCGACGAGCCCTCACTCGTCGAAACCCTGGTGCACTTCCTTGCGGCGGGGCGGCGCCGGCACGAACGCTGTTTCTGCGTGCAGAAGCCACACATCATTCCGTTGATTCTTGAAGGCCTGGAAGCGCTCGGCATGAACACGACGCTGGAACGCCAGCTGGGGACGCTCGATATCCACACTGACGACGAATTTTATTACTCTCGCGGAAGCTTCGAACCCCAGGCACTGATCGATGCGCTGGATAAAGCCATTCAAGACGCTCTCACTCTCGGCTTCACCGGCATGCGCATCGCCGGCGAACTCTCCTGGGCTCTCGATGGCTGCCACGGCAATCAAACTGTGCTCTGCGACCAGATCGTCGGCTATGAACGGCTGGTCCAGCGCAGCTTTCCCGGCAAGCCGATGATTGGCCTCTGCCAGTACGCCGCGAACCTCTTTCCATCTGACGTGCTGCGCCGCGTGCTCGACGCGCACCGCATCGCCATTGAAGAAACCATGGTCAGTATGAACCATTCAACGCTGACCTTGCGCGCCGGCAATTTCCTGGCTGATATCGTCACCGACCGCATCCGGCCCGGCTCCGCTTTTCACTACGTGGTGCAGCGCCGTGCCGGCAATGACGTCCTGAGCTGGGGCCAGGAGCCTACCATTGACGCCGCTATTCGCACTTCAGAAACCATCATGGCCGAGCTCGGCTCAATCGGCCGCTACAATGAAATCTGTCCTATCCGCTAATCCCGCACCTCTCCGTGTTGTTATCCTCATCGCATGACTCACCAGCAACAAATTTCTTTCCCCACCAGCGGCCACGGACATATGCACGACCTCACCGCGGACGTTGCGGCCATCGCCGCGACATCCGGTATTCGCACCGGCATCGTCCACGTCTTCACCGTCGGAAGCACGGCCGGCATCGGCACAATTGAATTTGAGCCGGGACTCGAGCGCGACCTTCCTGAAATCCTGGACAAGCTCATCCCGCCCAGCCGCCACTACGGCCACGAGCAAGCCTGGCACGATGGCAACGGGCACTCTCATCTTCAAGCCACGCTCCTCGGTCCGTCGCTCACGGTGCCGCTCGCCGAAGGCAAACCTGTCCTCGGCACCTGGCAGCAGATTTTCCACCTGGAGTGCGATGTTCGCCCGCGCCGACGCACCGTCGTAATCACGGTTCAGGGAGATTGAGGTTCTTTTTTCTGAGGCGCCCGGATCTCCCATCGCTTTCTTACGGCTTGCTAGAGCTTCCGCTGCTCCCATTTTGCGAGGTTGTCGAGCTGCCGTTGCTCCCCGTCTGGCTTGATGACGGCGAAGTCGCGGTAGTGGGTTGTCCTCCTTTGTTCCGCTTCAACAACTGAATCAAGTCCACTCCCACTCCGACCCGGAAGTAGTCTCTGTCCAGAGGATTCAGGGGGAACCTGAAGGTGTTCGCGTCATTCGCGTCGCCGTTGGCCGGCGTGTTAACCGTGAAGGTATTGAACGGCTGGGATGGAGCGTTGCCTTTGAACGAAGTGTAAATCGAGCCGAAGATGTGAAACCCGGGAACGAACGGCAGTGGGTACACTCCCTCCACCCGGAAAAGGACTCTGGTCAGCTTCCCCTTGGTCACGGCCTCGTCTTGCCCTGCCGTCACATCGATAATCCCCGGGAAGATATCATAAGGCGCATTGCAGCGGGCCCTGATCTTCGGATCACATTCGCCCTGCACGTCAGGGCTGAAGAAATACGTTTTCAGCCGGAACCCCCCATAATACCGGCGGAAAAACCGTGAGCGTTGCGGGGTGAAGAATGAAACAAATGAATCATTCACGGTCTTCGGGCTCGCTGGATTTGTCGGATCAAAAGCTGGGTTGCCGGCTACCACCTGCGGACTGGTCGCGCCTGACGGAATCGTGCACACCAGTCCCCCCGGATCACTCACTGGAATGCCCTGAAAAGTGGCGGGTGTCGTCGGCTTGAAGGCATCGCAGATGCTCTGATTTACTTGTGATGTCACATCCGCATCGGTGGTGGAGAACGGCGTTGCGACCCCGGCTCCTGCAATCAGTGAAATCCCAAGCCGGGCCTGCGTGTTCACATACTCACCCCACCAGGGAATCCCATCACGTGGTTTGAGCACGGCCATCTCCACCCCGCCATTCACATCAAACCCCTGCGCAATGTCAGCCGTATGACCCTGGTTGCTGAAATTGGTGAAGAACGTGCCCGCTTCATCGATGGTTGAAAGAGCACTGGGATCTGCAGCTTTGGGCAAGCTGGTGATCCGGGGATTCAGCCAAAACCACCACCGGCTTTCCAGCGCATCTTCATTGGCGCTTGTTCCTGGAAACTTAAAAGGAGCCAATAAATTGAAATCGACGAAATAGGCCTGCCTCACCGTTTGCGAGCTCACGGCCGAGAGATCAAGCCCCACCACCGCCCGTGTCAGGGGGTATTTCCAATGATTGGGATTCCCCGAAAGCGGAATGATAGCCAGCGGATTTTCCTGCAGTGTCCTTCTCTTTGCCTGAATGTCTGTCCACGCACTTTCCTTCGCAGCTTGCGCCTTGTTCACTACACCCGTTACATCTTGGCAGGCCTTTGCCAGAATTGGGTCCGACTTCCCCGCGTTTACTCCTTCCGTACTCGCGCAAAAAGCCACATTCCGCGCCTGGTCCCACGCCGATGTTGAGGATCTCTTGCCGCTCTCGTCCTTTGGCTGTTGCTCTTTGGATTGCTCAGCTTTCTTCCCCTTCTTTCCTTTCTTACCCTTGTTCGCTGGGTTGCTGGCTGCATCCGCTGTCGTTCGAACCGCTGTGATCTTCGCATTCGCCGCTTCAAGGCTGGCCAGAGGCTCATTCAATATCCTGGAGGCATCGTTGTATTGTGACCACGCTCCTCGGTAGTCACGCCACCCCGATGTAGGGATAATCGTTATGTTTCCGCCGCGCTGGTCCATATTTAAAGGGGCAAAGGCTACCTTGAAAGAACAGCTGCCCTGGTTCGGCACCGGCACATTGCCGCACGTATTGTCTGACACCCTGAAGTTCGGCAGGTCCTCGTACCACACCGTCAATCCGGTGGTTCCACCGGTCTGATTGGTAATGGTGACTTGCTTGGCGTCACTCTGCTGGCCGATCGTCTGCGGATCAAAATCCAGCGCGCCGGCAGGCGAAACTGTAACCTGCTGCGCGCCCGCGTTCGCCGGCGCAGCCTGGGCCGGCGCTTTGGCCGACTCCGCATACACCTTCTGCACCGCCGCGGAAAGCGCTGGACAATCCTGCCCCAGCGCTTTGATCTCCTCGTCGATCGCTTGTTTGCTCAGAGACGATCCCGTATCGCTTCCGGTCAGCTTGGCTTCAATCTGTTTGAGTGTATCGATCAGACCAGCCGAGGCATCCGACAGGGTCTGCTTCTGATCGTCGTAGAGTTTTTTCCCCGCCGCATCTGTGGGCGCCGTAACTCCGCAAACCTGGGGGCTCAGCGTGAACACTACCTTTTCTAGGTTACCCCTCTTAGCCGTTAGATCGTCTTGCGCTCTTACTGCCAGAGGCGTGCACAACAGAATCATGCTTACCAATGAAGCTTTAGCCGTTGCATGCCATACCTGCTTTAAAAATCGATGCATTCCTGTCTCCCGACCATAACTCTTCGTTTCAGATTTTTTATGTCCATAACATCAAACATCGGTGCCCGGGGCCCTCTGTTTCAAGCCAAAGGGTCTTGATAGGAAAGGTGTGGGGGTGCGAAACGACTTTCTTGCCAAGCCTGGGGAACCTCTTTCTTTTCTCTTGGCCCTTTCTTCGGCTGTAGGGAAACTCTTTTCCTCTCACGCACTCTAGCATGTGATTTTTTGAAACCGGGTCAAACTAACCTCAGGAGTTAGTCACCACTTTGGTTCTCTTCATGTCTCTTTTGGAAAAGGAAGCGGTAATGGCGGGCGAAAAGGGAATACCACGGCTGCTTCCCGGCCATGCCACCTGCGCCTTATCCGCGAGAAGGTTGGCATGGTTTTGGATTTTGCTTTGGCGGAATGGCTGCTGAGGAATGCCGATTGCCGGCCCTACGCGCTTTGACGTTCGCTCTCTTTTTCCGCGGGAACAAGCAGTTCGAAGCGCACCTGTTTATCGCACTTATGGCACACGGGAAAGCGTTCCCGCGCTTTGAAGGTGGCTTTATGCGGCAGTCGGTGCTGCGCGTGCGAGACTTTATAGATCCCTGCTGTCGGGACCATCTCCCCAGGCTTGTAGATTGTCTTGGTGGAATCGGAATCCATGAGCTCGGCCGAGTTGCATCGGCAATGTAGAAGTTGGAATCTGCATCACGTAGCCTGGGTTGTCTCCTGACGGAGCTTCGCGAAAATCCTCATCTTCTGAAATATGCGGAACCACCTGCAACAGCTTGTATCGCACACGCTCGCCGCACTGCCGGCAATACGGAAAAACCGTGTTGCGCATCAGAATCACCCTCGCCCGGCTCTCGTCTTCATGGCAGATCTCGTAGATGCCCGAGTGCTGGATCACCTCTCCCGGATTGATGGTGCAGTCTGTCTGGTCAAATAGTTCGCGTCGCTTCATGGCTCGTGTAGACTCCTGTGCAGCGGTCAGCTAGCCTTGATTGTGGACAGGAATTCCATTCTGCCAGGCAAAGTAGTTATATCTGAGCGCGCCTGGTCACTGGATCACGATTCTCGTTGTCCCCGCTTGATTAAGATGCGGATGGCACTGAGGCAAGTTGGAACATACCCTCAGCTACAAAGTAGCAGGCGTTTTATGACGCTTGTGGCCCAGCGATCTACCCGTCCAGAGTTGGGCGCACAGTGGCCAACTTACCGCCTCCACCCCGAGCGCAGGGTTGCTCTTGCCCCTATCTTCCTGTAAAATTTACCTTTAATCAAGCGCTCTGAAAGCTTCTAGCCTCTTCTGAGTCACGATTCTGGAGTCAATTCAATGGCACAAGTTTGCGACATCTGCGGCAAAGGCCCGCAATTTGGTAACAAGATCAGCCACGCGCACAACGTGAGCCGCCGCCGCTGGAACGTCAATCTGCGGCCGGTGCGCGCCCGCATCAACGGCGCCAACAAGCGTGTCCGCGTATGCACTACCTGCCTGAAGTCCGGCAAAGTCGTCAAGGCATCCTAGCCGCTCGATCTTTCTGCGAAATCAAAAAAGGCCTCCTCTCAGGAGGCCTTTGATTCGTTGTTGCTCTCTCGATTTTCTTTCCGTGTGTCCAGCCTTAGCTGCTTGCCTTCGCGCAAGAGTCCATGGGCTGAATGCTGATGGCTGATTGTTGACCGCATTTTCAGAACCTCAGCACGATTCCGCCACCGGCGAGAACGTTGTGATGGTGCAAGCCGCCATTGTTGCCGTTCAACACGCTGATCAGCCCGAAGTTCGGCTCGCCGGTCACGTAATCACGCACTTCGGCACGAAAACCGATCGCCGGCAAGACCTTAAAGTCCAGTCCGCCACCGTACTGCACCGCGCCCTTGTTGATGCTGGTGTTATCCGCCGAGTACCGGGCCCAGCCGCCGCCAAAGCTGACCCACGGCGCAATCGGCGAGGCCGGAAGAATCTTCAACCGCAAACTGGGAGTCACAAAGACGGTTGAGATGTGGTTAATCACGGTCGAGGGTGATGTCGCCAGCGTGACCTTGGTCGACGGTATTCCCGCTACCGGCACTTCCAGGCTCAACGATGCCGCCCCTGCGTTGATCATCCTCAGGCCCAGCGTGCCTTCAAGAAAAAGATGATTGTCTGTCTTGAGCTTGCTGATTGTGGAGCCACTGATAAATGTCGATTGCGTGTCTGATACGAATGACCCGCCGGCAACCAAAGATACGTCCGCACTTTGCGCGACTGCCACTGCGGTCGATGCACACACGATCGCCATCAGGATTAGAAGACGCTTCATTCAAACTCCTTTACTGGCCGCTCTGCAAATTTTTGTAAGCTGGATTGTGAGATGCACATCCCGCCGATGGGTTGGCTGGCATTCTCTTGAGATCGGTACCCGAATGGTAACCAACGGCCTTGCCTGTGCGTGCCTCTGCCTTTTTTAGAACCGCAGCACGATCCCGCCGCCGGCAAGCACGTTGTTATGACGCAACCCGCCTTTGTTCGCCAGTTGAACCACGTTCAGGTCCGGGTCGCCGGTGATGAAATCCCTTATCTCAGCGCGGAACCCCAGCAGCGGCAGTCCAGTCTTGAAATCCAGCCCACCACCGAACTGTAGAGCGGCTTTGTTCGACGAGCCTCCGGAATCCAGAGAGTAGTGCGCCCAGCCACCGCCAAAGCTGCCCCAGGGCGAAATCCCGGCAGCGGGAAGCACCTTGAACCGCAGTGACGGCGTAACAAATACTGTGGAGAGGTGGTCGACAACGATGGAGGGCGCCTCAGCGAACCTCAGCGTCTGTCCTGACATTCCCGCCACCGGCACTTCCAAAGACAGCGAAGCAACCTTGGCGTCCAACATCCTGAACCCGAGCGTCCCTTCGAAGAAGATGTGGTGATCCGTCTGCAGCGTTGGGCCGGAGAGAGTCGTCACCGGAGTTAGCGCCGTCACACCTTGTGTGTCAGAGACAAACGATCCGCCAACAACAAACGCCGCGTCCGCCTTTTGCGCTATACATGTTGTTGAGACACACGCAATTGTCATCAGGATAAAAAAGCGCTTCATGCAAAGCTCCTTTACCGAGATATCATCCATTTACGGATTGAAAGCTGGACCATGAGATGCACATTCTGCAATCAGGGTAGCTGAAATCTTTGAGGATTCGGTAGCCAAACGGTAACGAACGGCCAGGTCCGCGCCTTGCTCTTGTCTCAGAATCGCAACACGATTCCGCCGCCGGCCAGAATGCTGTGATAGTGAAAACCTGCGTTGCCCAGGAACGGATTGGAAAAGAACGCGAAGTCCGGACGGGCGCTGACAAAATCGCGCACTTCTGCGCGGAAGCCCAGCAACGGAAGTCCTGTATTGAAATCGAGCCCGCCGCCGTACTGAATGGCGCCCCTGCTCTGGGATACGCCTGCGGTATCCAGCGAATAGTGAGCAAAGCCGCCGCCAAAGCTCGCCCACGGGGAAATCGGCGCGCCCGGCACAAACTTAAGCCTGATTCCGGGCGTGACGAACACGGCATTCAGATGATCGAACGCGGTAGACGATGTATTAATGGTCAGACCCTGGGATGGGATCGCTGCCACCGGCAGCTCCGCGTGAAGCGAAACCAGCTTTGCGTTCAGCACCCGAACTCCCAGTGCGCCTTCAAGAAAGAGGTGACGGTCTGTCTTGATGGTCGCGCTTGGTGCCGAGATGGGCGTCTCGATAGTGCCGGTAATATCCGAAACAAACGACCCGCCCACAACAAACGCCGCGTCCGCTTTTTGCGCTACCGCGACCGTTGCGGCACAAGCCATGGCCATCAGGATAAAAACTCGCTTCATCAAGCTCCTTTACTTGCTTTTCTCAGGATTCTTTAAAACGGGTTGTGTGATGGACCATTTCGTAATCAGTTACGTCTCGCACCATGCCGACCAATGGCTTCCTAGGCCTTCGCTCTATGCCTGCTTCTCCATACCTAGAAGTGCAGCACAATACCCCCGCCGGCGAGAACATTGTGCCGTCTGGAATCGATCAGCCGGGAGCCTGGCGGCAGCACGTTGAAGTTGGCAAAATCGGGCTGGTCCGTCACAAAGTCACGTGCTTCCACGCGAAATCCCAGGAGCGGAATTCTGGTTTTGAAATCGACGCCGCCGCCAAACTGCAGCGCCGCCTTGTTAATTGCGGCGTTAAAGGAGTTGATCTTGTATCGCCCCCAGCCGCCGCCAATGCTGCCCCAGGGTGAAATCGCTGCATTTGGCACCAGCTTAAGCCTGACTGATGGCGTGATGAACAGGCTGGATATGCTTCCGCCCGGGATCCGTGCTCCGAAGACATTGATCTGTGTCACGTCGGCGGAAGGGCCACCCTCGATCGGAACTTCCAGATGGACCGAAGCCACCTTGAAGTTCAACAGCCTGACCGCCCCGCTCCCTGCAAAGAACACCATTGGCTGGGTTTCGAACGTGCTGGTGGGCGAGCACGGTGTGAGACATACGCCGGCAACCAGCACCTTGGCGTCATTGGCAAACCCGACACCGATAACGAAGGAGGCGTCTACTTTTTGCGCTACCGCTGCCGTCGCCAGACTTAGCACGGCCGCCAGCATGGAAACGTGCTTCATGGAAGTCCTTTGAAAACAAACGGAAATTCTGAAAACGGTTTACGAACAGTGACACATTACGCCAGCGCGATCACATCGATTTCGACAGCTACATCCTTGGGCAGCCTTGCTACTTCCACCGTCGAACGGGCCGGAGGAGCATTCTTGCAGATCTTTCCGTAGACCTCATTCATCTGGCCGAACTCAGCCATGTTTTTCAGGAACACCGTGGTCTTCACCACTTTTTCCCAGCTGCTGCCTGCAGCCGCCAGGATCGCGGACAGATTTTTCAGCACCTGTTCCGTCTGCGCCTCAATTCCGCCTTCGATCAGATTGCCTGTCGCCGGATCAAACGCCACCTGGCCTGAGATAAAAACAAATCCGTTGGCCTTGATCGCCTGCGAATAGGGCCCAATCGCCTTGGGCGCATTCGGTGTGGAAACCACGTCGCGGGTGAAGCTCATGCATCTCCTCCAAAGAACCGATCGCTAAAAAGCCTGCCGCTGATTTTCGCTGATAAGCGCAGATAAGACAAATGGACAGTATTTAGTAATTAGTATTTAGCATTTTGTGTTTGTTTGGAAGATCCAAAGAGGCTGGATTGAAAACACAGTCGCGAGCTTGCGGCTAAGTACTAAATACTAACTACTGCTACACTTTGTTCAACCGCTGCACATCGTGTATCCCGGGAATCTTTCTCAATCCGCTGACCAGGCGCTCCAGGTGCTTCACGTCATCGATATCGATCACAATATCGATCGTGGCCTGGCTGTTGGCGGTGCGCGCCTCGATGTTGCGGATATTGGTATTGTCGTCAGAGATCACGGCTGTCAGTTGCTTGAGCATGGCCGGACGATCGTCGCAGAAAACCGTCAGCTTCACCGGATACGCCACGCGCCCATCGGCCTTGCCCAGCTTCGGCGGCTTGGCCCACTCCACCGCGATGCGCCGGTCCGCTTCATACATCAGGTTGTTCACGTTGGGACAGCTCACCGCATGCACGGCCACGCCCTTGCCGCGCGTCACGTAGCCCACAATCGCTTCGCCGCGGATCGGATTGCAGCATCGCGCGCGATACACCAGCAGGTCGTTATAACCTTTCACCTTGATGGCGCCGTTGTCCGCGCTCTGGCCAAATACCCGCCGGATCACCGTTCCCAGCGTGCTCGCCGGCTTGGTCTCTTCAGGCGCCGGCGTCTCATTCTGGATGTCAGGTGAGAGCTTCGCCAGCACCTGCCGCGCAGAAAATTTTCCGTATCCGATTCCCGCCAGCAAGTCCTGCGTTCCGCCCAGCCCGTACTCCTTGGCGATCTTGTCCATCTCTTTTTCGTCGAAGTCCTTCATCGCCAGGCGGTATTTGCGCGCCTGTTTCTCCATCAGCTTCTTGCCGATCTCAATCGCCCGCTCGCGCTGATGGATGTTCAACCAGTGCCGTATCTTGTTGCGTGCACGCGTTGACTTGGCAAAGCCCAGCCAGTCGCGGCTGGGATTATGACCCGGCTGCGTCATGATCTCCACCACATCGCCGTTGCGCAGCTTGTTCCGGAGCGGCACAATGCGCCCGTTCACCTTCGCGCCCACGCATGTGTGCCCGACCTCAGTATGAATGGCATAGGCAAAATCCACCGCGCTGGCATCGCGCGGCAGGATCACCACCTTGCCCATCGGCGTGAACGTGTACACCTCTTCCGGGTAGAGATCGACCTTCAGAGTGGAAAGAAATTCATTCGGGTCCTTTACATCCTGCTGCCACTCCACCACCTGCCGCAGCCATGCCAGGCGCTGCTCGTCTTTGGCGCTCACGGGCGTGCCGTCTTTGTATTTCCAGTGCGCCGCAATGCCTTCTTCGGCCATCTTGTGCATTTCTTCTGAGCGGATCTGCACTTCAAACTGGTGGCCGTCTTCCGTGATGACCGTGGTATGCAGTGACTGGTAGAGGTTCGGCCTTGGCATGGCGATGAAATCTTTGATCCGCCCCGGCACCGGCCGCCACATTTGGTGGATCGCCCCCAGCACCGTGTAACAATCCTTGACCGAGCCGGTGATGATGCGCACCGCCAGCAGGTCATAAACCTGGTCCACCGTGATGCGCTGCCGCAGCAATTTCTGATGAATGCTGTACAGTCGTTTGATCCGGCTCTCGACACGCGCTTCCACGCCGTTTTCTTTGAGCTTCTGCTGCAGGATCTTGACTACCTTTGAAAGGAAAGCCTCGCCGGCTTTGCGCCGCTGCTCCACCGCCGATCGCACCTGCTCATAGCCGATCGGATCCACATAGCGGAACGAAAGGTCTTCCAGCTCACCGCGCACCTTGCCCATGCCCAGCCGATGCGCCAGTGGCGCGTAAATCTCCAGCGTCTCTTTGGCTACCTGCTGTCGCCGCTCCTCCGGCAGATGCTTCAGCGTGCGCATGTTGTGCAGCCGGTCAGCCAGCTTGATCAGCACCACGCGGATGTCATCCACCATGGCCAGCACCATCTTGCGGACGTTCTCCGCCTGGCGCTCTTCCCGGCTGGCGAGATTGATTTTGTCGATCTTGGTGACACCCTCGACAATATGCACCACCTGCTCGCCGAACTCGCGCCGTATGTCCTCGTGCGTCACCGGCGTGTCTTCAATCGCGTCATGCAGCAGCCCGGCGGAGATCGCCGTGGAATCGAGCTTCAAATCCGCCAGCACCAGCGACACTTCCAGCGGATGGATCAGATAAGGCTCGCCTGAAGCACGCGTCTGTCCTTGATGATGTTTGAGGGAAAAATCGTAAGCTTTGCGGATGATCTCCAGATCGTCCGAGGGGCGGTTTTCGGCGACCTTACCGAGCAACTGATGGAACTTGGCCGTCAGCAGCTTCAGCTCTTTTTGCGAACCCGTCTGCGGGTTTGTCGCCATAATCGATTATAACTTGAAAAAATGCGGGTTTCTTCTAATCCGTCACGGCAGCCAAAACTCTCATTCACGCAACAAAATACGCCAAATCCACGTGTCATCCCGAACCGCCACGCTGAGGCGTGGTGCGTGAGGGACCTGCTCCGCTGCGCTCCGCGGAAGTCTAAACCAGCCCGAAGGGCGAAACTTTTGAGCCCACCGCGTGCGCGGTGGGACGCGTTGGCAAAAAAATCTCAAGCCCCGTTAACGGGGCGGCACAGACTTCAATCCTTTGTCGCACTCGCCCCCTGCTGCAGTTTCCGCTTGAAGAAATCCACCGTCATATCCCCGACTTCCGGCCCGATCGAATGCTCCCGGCCGGGAAAAAGCTTGATTTCAAATTCTTTGTGCAATTGCGTGAGCCGGTCACGCAACATCTTCGCCTGGTTCACGGGAACATTGACATCATCTTCGCCATGCAAAATCAGCACCGGACATTTCAACTTCTCCATCCGCAAAATGGACGAGCGTTCCCGCACCGCCTCCTTCGTCATTCCGGTTTCGGCCTCCATGTTCCGGCGGACACCGGGCAGTGTGCTGCCGTCATACGCGCGCTGGAAGTCGTACACACCGGCGCCAAAGACCGCGGCTTTCAAGTCGTCCAACTCCACTGCCAGCAGAGAAGCCGCCATTCCGCCGCGTGAATAACCATAAACACCCATTCGGTTGGAGTCCACGTAAGGTTCCTTTTGCAGCTTTCTGTAAGCAACCGTCAGCACCGCCAGCGTCTTCGGTCCCACAAAATCCGGCGGACCCTGGGACTTTCCAAAACCCGGTTGCGTCACCGCGATACCGGCAAATCCCTCTCGCGCCAGCCTTACTCCCAGGGGAACCAGGTCTCTGGCGGTGCGCTCGTAGCCAGGAATCATCAGCAGTCCTGGAAATGGCCCGCTTCCCGTGGGAGTGAAGGTGATCGCTTCCACTCGTTTGCGGTCCACCTCATAGTCGGCGCGGCAAACCTTCACTCCGGATTCCAGCGTCGCGCAGCCTTCCTTCTCCATCCGCGTGATGACTTCTTCCGCGCTGTGCCGCTGCTGCGCCAACAGCAAACAGGCCCAAAGAAGGCTCAACCCGGTACCTAGGGCGAATCGAAAAACCATCCAATATTTTTCTCGCTGAATGCTCACGGTCTTGCTCCTCCCGTATGCTTCCCGGTCTTCAAATCCACTTCAAACGGAACTTCCTTATCGGCGATCGCATCCCAACCGCGGCCATGTAACGTATCGCCGTTGATTTCGGTAATGGTCAAGCCTTCCCACGTCAACCGCTCCGTGGTCCACAAGACACCCACCGCGCCAACCGCCGTGATCGAGGTAAACCCGGCAAAGAGCAGCAGCCCATGCTGCGAAAGGACACGCAAATCGACCACCGGCCGCTGTTCAATGCGCGACCAGTGATGTGGATCTCCGGCTTTCATCAAGTAAGCATAGCCGCCCACCACGGCGCAGAACGAATCTGGATTGGGTGTGGAGCACACCTCGCTGATCACCTGATTGGAATCGAAACCCTGCGCGAAAAATCCCACCCACGCCGCGCCGCCCCTGGGTATCACACGCAGGTAAGCGCCATTACGGTCGCCCTCTTCCAACTCGACGGGATAGTGGTACAACTTTTCGATTGGATGCACCGGCGGAGGATCTTCCAGGATCCGCACCTCGTAGTTGTGCGGGAATGTGAAGTCAAACCTGAAGTGCTGTTTCATTGGGCGATTGGCTTCCAGGCTTTAGCCGCTGGAGGTATCAGGGCGCGAGTTCACTCGTGCCGTAAGATCATAATAGAAAATCAGGCTTTAACCCGCGTTACTTCATCGCGCTCAGAAATTCTTCCGCTCGCTCCTTCACGCTCTTCACATGCACCGGAAGCTCCAACCGGCTTCCCTCCTCAATCAATGGAATCAATTTATTGAAGTCCGGGCCTGAGTGCGACCCAATCAACATGATCCGCACCGGATGGAAAAGGTCTTTGCCCTTGGTACCGGTCTCCGCTTTGATCTCATCCATGATCGCCTTGAACCGCTCCACCGTCAGCGACGAGTCCGCCGACACGCGCTTCGCAAATGCCTGCGCCACCATTCTCGCCTTCTCATTGGCAAAGACTTCGGCATTCTCCGGCCCGGCCAGCGCCGTCGCCGCGCCGCCATCAAAAATGATCTTCGCTTTCTCGGGCAACTGGTCAAGCTTGTCGACATAGGGCGCCAGCAGATCGATCACGCCCTGCGTCCAGCCGCTCACGTTGCCGTTGGCCGTCGCCGGCAGCAATCCCGCGCGCTCCAGAAATTCTGCGCCCAGTCGATGAATCCGCTCCGGCGGGCTTTGCTTGATGTAATGGCGGTTGAGCCAGTGGAGTTTTTCCGTATCGAACACCGCCGGCGAGGGCGTCACCCGCTCCAGGGAAAACTCCTTGATCAACTCATTTTTGGGAAATATCTCGCGATCGCCGCCGCTCGGCGCCCAGCCCAGCAACGCCAGGTAATTCATGAGCGCCTCCGGCAGAATGCCCATCTCGCGGAAGTTCGCCACTGACGTAGCCCCATGCCGCTTTGACAGCCTGCCTCCGTCCGGACCCAGGATGGTCGAAAGATGCGCGAACTCCGGTACCGGCAACCTCAGCGCCTCATACACCGCTACCTGCTTCGGCGTGTTGGAAATATGATCGTCGCCGCGGATCACGTGCGTGATCTTCATATCGGCATCGTCGATCACCACCACGTAGTTATAGATCGGCATGCCGCTCGAACGCACGATAATCGGGTCGCTCACCACTTCGTGGGAAAACTCAACCTCGCCGCGCACAATGTCATGAAAGCGGATCGGATGCTCCGGAATCTTCAAACGAATCGCTGCCGGCTCGCCCGCTGCGCGCCGCCGCCCGGCTTCCGCCGGATCAATCTTTCTGCATTTGCCGGAATAAATGGGCTGGCGTTGCTCTTTCAGAGCCAGCTCGCGCTCGCGCTCCAGCTCTTCCGCCGAACAGAAGCAGTAATACGCTTTGCCTTCCTTGATCAGCCGTTCCGCGTATCCGCGGTAAACCTCCATCTTGTCCGACTGCCGGTACGGCGGATAGGGCCCGCCTACGTCCGGCCCTTCATCCCAATCCAGCCCCAGCCATTTCATGTCTTCGATGAGCTGGGTTTCATAGCGCGCCTCGCTGCGCTCCAGATCCGTGTCTTCAATCCGCAGGATGAATTTGCCGCCCTTTTGCCGCGCAAACAGCCAGTTAAACAGCGCCGTGCGCACGTTTCCGATATGCAGCTGCCCTGTGGGCGAGGGAGCAAAACGCACGCGCACTTTATCGTCTCCTGCCATATCTTGATGGTAACAAAATCACACCAAAATCGAAGGGCGCAACGCTCCACGGCAACACCTGCTGCTCACCTTTCATCTATGTTCAATGTTAGGCGCGTCAAAATCTAAAGGATTCACAGAATGCCTGGTAGTGCTGTTGGTCCCCTCATCCTGTTTCTCGCCATTTTGCTTGTTTCGGCCCACTTGTTGGCCAATCTGTTCGCCCGCCTGCGTCAACCGCGGGTCATTGGTGAAATTTTGGCGGGTATTCTGCTGGGACCTTTCGTACTCGGCAAGCTCTCGGCTTATACCAACGTTCTGCAACTAAACAACGCTGCCGAGCCTAAGAAAGCCGCGCTTGATCTGATGTACCAACTCGGCCTGCTGCTGCTGATGTTTCTGTCCGGCGCTGAGACCAAGGCCCTCTTCCAAAAATACGAGCGCAAGCAGATCGCCTGGCTCGCATCAGTGGGAACAGTTCTGCCATTCTTCGTAATGCTTGGCCTGGCAACGGTGATTCCGCTGGCCTGGTTCATGGGCGAAAAACAGAATCGCACTTCACTCATCCTCGTGATGGGCATCGCCGTTGCGGTTACATCCATACCCGTCATCTCGCGCATCTTTTTCGATCTCAAGATCCTGCACACGCGCTTCGCTCGCCTCGTGCTCGGCGTGGCGATGCTCGAAGACATCGGTTTGTGGGCGGTGCTCGCGGTGGCCACGGCACTGGCCAGCTCCGTAGGCATGCCAAAGCAGGCGATCGCGATGCACATCGTGCTGACTATTATTTATTTCATTCTTGGTCTCACCCTGGCTCCGCGCGCTACCAAGCGTATTTCTAAATCGCGCTTTAACATGCTGGCCAACAACTCGCCGGTGACGTTTACCCTGCTGATCGTCTTCGGTTATGTCGCCGTTGCCAGCCTCCTCGACGTGAACCTCGTCTTCGCCGCATTCCTGGCCGGTTTCGCCGTCTCGCGCAAGCGCCTGGGTGACGCTTTGGAGACCATCTCGCGCTTCTCCTTCGCACTCTTCATTCCGGTTTACTTCGCACTGGTCGGCTACAAGCTCATTTTTGACAAAACATTCTCCATCACCATGCTGCTCGCATTCCTGGCCGGAGCATGCATGCTCAAGCTGATCTCCGTTGTGCTGGGTGCACGCCTGGCCGGCTTCCGTGGCCTCGATGTCATCAATCTCGCCGTAGCCACCAATGCTCGCGGCGGTCCCGGCATTGTTCTGGCCAGCGTGGCTTATGAAGCGGGCATTATCAGCGCCGCGTTCTATACGACTCTGGTTCTTGTTGCTGTGCTCACTTCACAGGCCGCCGGCGCATGGCTTGAATTTGTTTTGCGAAAGGGCTGGCCCCTGCTGTCAGTGGATTCCTCCGCAGCCGCCTTTGTTGCCGATAAGGAAAAAGCGCCGGAGCAGTCTGCGGCTTAAAATCATCAGCGTAGAAACGCTTGGCGCTCGCCCGGTACTCTTCGAGGCGGTTCACTCCAGCTCCCGATCATTCCACACTGGAACTAAGCCCAGTCAGACCCTTTCCCCGCCGATCTAAGCCCTTGCCCCTATCCAGGCAGAGTAGATGCTTCCCTAGCGTTGTTGTCTGAACGCCACAAATCCTACCGTCCCCAGGAGTTCTTAGTGAATAAGCTGTTTTATAGCCGGAAGGTATTTATATCTCTTTTCCTGCTGATCCTCCCTGGAGCACTCTTCGCCCAGGTGCCGAAGTCGAATCACGTAGTGGTTGTGCTGGAAGAAAACCATGGCTACTCGAGTGTGATTGGCAATTCAGCCATGCCCTATCTCAACAGTCTGGCTGCAAAGAATGCGCTGGCAACGCAGTACTACGCCAACACTCACCCCTCGATCGGGAACTACCTGATGTTGACCACGGGCCAGATCATCACCAACAACGATGGATATTCAAGCACCATCACGGCGGACAACATTGTCCGCCATCTGCTCACCGGCGGCAAAACGTGGAAGAGCTACGCGGAAAGCCTGCCTTCGGTCGGCTATACGGGAGGCGACCATTATCCCTACATCAGGCACCACGATCCCTTGTCTTATTTTTCTGACGTGGTCAACAGCAGCGTGCAGAAACTGAATCTTGTGCCTTTCTCGCACTTTGCCGCCGACCTCGCCAACGGCCAATTGCCCGACTTTTCCTTCGTGGTGCCCAACATCAACCACGACGCCCATGACTGCCCCGCTGGTCCCACCGGCTGCACCGATAGCCAAAAACTCGCCACGGCTGACGCCTGGCTCAAGACCAACATTGCGCCGCTGCTGGCGAATCCCGCGTTCCAGCAGGATGGCGTGGTCATTATCGTGTTTGACGAAGCCGGCACCAGCGACTCTACCCACGGTGGCGGGCGCGTGGCCGCCGTCATAGTTGGTCCAGGGGTCAACAAAGGCTTCAAATCCACGGTTCTTTACCAGCATCAGAACCTGCTGCGCACGATGCTCGACGCGCTCGGCGTCAACCATTATCCGGGAGCGGCCGCAACCGCGAAAGATATGGCCGATGTATTCATCGGTGGAACGCCTTCTCCAACTCCAACGCCTACTCCCACACCCGGGCCTTCAGGCTGCACGGCGGGTACTGTTGGCGTTACTGTGTGCTCTCCAGCAGGGGGAAGCACTGTGGCTTCTCCAGTGCGTTTCAATGCGGCTGCCAGGTCTACCAATCCGGTTACGGCCATGCGCATTTACATCGACGGCGTCTCCAAGTACCTGATCAACGCGAGCACACTCGACACCTCACTATCGATCGCATCAGGAACACACTCCGCGGTGGTGCAGGCATGGGATTCCACCGGGGCAGTCTTCAAAACAACCCTAACCATCCACGTACCCTAGTCGGAAACCCTCGCGAAGCAAAGAAGGCCCCCGGACGAGGGGGCCTTTGAGCTTGCGCTGGTCAGCTTATCAATCGCAGTAGGGCTGAATGCTGATTGCTGATAGCTGATTGCTACTGCGCAGATAGGTCTGGCTAATGCGGTCGTGCCATCCCAGCCGATCTTCATCGATAAACGCCCACAGATAACCGAGACCGATGGCGATCCCGGAGAGCGTGCTTGCCAGGGCCCGGCACTGGCGCGCAAAGAGCGGCGCTGGATCTTCTTCAAACGTGCATAGCTCAAGCTGAGCCAGCTTCATGCCCGGCGTACGCCGGCCATAAATGAGGAACAGATACTGAAACACCAGCCAGAACATCCCGCCCACCGCCAGCACACATACCGGGGTGAGCCGCGACCGCGGCGCCTCCTCCGCCAGCTCCAGAAACGTCAGCATGAAGACACCGCTGGCCATCAGCACAAATGCGGTATCCACGAAGCCGGCAATGGCTCTCTGGCGCAAAGGCGCAGGATGCGGAATAGGATCGATGTCATCGTCAAGCCGGCTGGCTTCAGGCTCCAGGTGTATATCGGCAAAGCTCGGCAGAAGTTGCATCTGCTCCGCCGGTGCGGCCGGTCCCAGAGGTTCAGGATCGGTATCCACTAGAAAATCATTTTCGAGAAAACCGCTGCTTTCCACTGCTTCCGCCTCCAGGATTCTGGGCGCGTCGGCCGAGGGCTCGGATAGTTCATCCAGCCTGACCTCCTCCACCGCCGGCAGCGGCGTCATTACCGGCCGGGGAAAACGTATGACCTTTGGCGCATCCGGTTTGAAGACGATCTCGGCGAATCGCTCCGGCGGCGGTGGCAGCCGGTAGTCTTGCGACTCAGCGGCAAAGGAATACGGTTCTTCCGTGGAAAAGTCCAGCTCCAGCGCGTTGGCGTCGCCGGATTTACGCCGGCGCGCGCGATGCTGTTGCACGCGCGATGTCACCTCCTGGCGCCACGCAGGCTCATTCGACGGCTGGCTTGACCCACCGGCAATCGTGGCAGTCCCGGCCTCGGCAGAAGCTTCCGGTCCGGGCTCTCCTGACTCAAGCCCGATCCAAGCTGGGGAGTGGTTCCGGCTATGGACACAGGGCGGCGTCTTACCACACACGGGGCAAGTCATCGAGGAGTTCTAGAGTTTCGCCAGAAGCAGGAAGCTACCGGAGCGCTTCGCAGGGCAGGTTTTTGCTTTCGAAAACTCTGCCATGTTACCTTGCCCAGTCTGGGTCTACGGCATGCATTCCCAACACAAGTTAGTTATCACAGCGGCATTGCTTTGTCACCTGTTTGTCGGCGCCACGCTAGTGACAAGCCAGGCGCGCCCTGACCCGTCGGCAGAAGCGGCTGCCTCATCCGTGCAACAATCCACACCTTTGACGCAGATTCCGGGACAAATCTCACCTACGCCAACGCCGACTCCATCGCCGACTCCTCAACCGACGACCGCTCCTGTTCCCACGCCCACACCGCCAATAGGTAATTGCCATTCAATCATCACCTCTCCGCCCAAGCCGCAGGAAGTGGCGAAGAGCGGGGCCGCGACTTCGCAGTCGAACGCAAAAAATCACAAAGTGCCTATCAGCGCCGAAAGCCCTGTCATCATTGATGCGGACGAGTGCGAGAAGTCCGGCAATGTTTACAAGCTGAGCGGAAACGTCAGGATCCATTCCGAAGACTACGACTTTCGCGCCGATTCAGCGACTTATGATTCCTCCTCGGCCGAAGCAACGGCAAAAGGTAACGTCTCTCTCGACGGCGGACACCGCGACCTGCACCTCACAGCCACCGAGGCCTTCTACAACACGCGCACGCACACCGGAAAGTTTTACAACGTGCACGGCTCCACGGGCGCCCGCTTCAAAGGTCGAACCGTTACGCTCACCTCTTCCAGCCCACTTTCCTTTTCCGGCAAAGTGGTGGAGCAGACCGGGCCCGATGAGTACGTTCTCTATCACGGTTCCGTAACCTCGTGTGAACTGCCGCGTCCCAAGTGGAGTTTTAACGCGGCAAAAATCATTCTGCTGGTAGGCAGATCCGCGCACATCCATAACAGCAGCTTTCGCCTCAAGGGCGTACCGGTCTTTTATCTGCCTTACGTGTCTCCGCCGGTGGAACGCCTGGGCCGGCAGAGTGGTTTCCTGATTCCCAACTTCGGCACCTCCAACACCAAGGGAACGGTGATCGGCGATTCCTTCTACTGGGCCATCAATCGCAGCATGGACGCTACCCTGGGCGGCGAATACCTCTCCAAGCGCGGCTGGGAGTTGCAGGAAAACTTCCGCGCCCGTCCCAGCCAGAATGCCTCGGTGAATCTCAATTATTTCGGAGTGCTCGATCGCGGCATTACCACCAGCAGCGTGAACGCCCAGGGACAGACGGTTTCGCAGACAACCAAACAGGGTGGCGAGGACGTCAAGCTCAACGCGGGAACCATCTTCGCTCACGATGTGCGCGGCGTGGCTTCCGTCGAGTACCTGAGCTCTTTCGTTTTCCGGCTGGCTTTTGCGGAAAACTTCTCCCAGGCCGTTGATTCTGAAGTCAAATCCTCCGCCTTCCTGACCAAGAGCGTGAACGGATTTTCATTCAATTCGTATCTCGCCCGTTACCAGAACTTTCAGAGCACGCTGAATGACGACGTAATCACCATCCTGCACACGCCAGGATTTGAGTTTACCGGCGTTGATCGTCCGATCTTCCGCTCGCCGCTCTATTGGTCATATGACGTGGCGGCGGATGGCGTACGGCGAAGCCAGCCTGCCAGTGCACCCAATGAGCCCGGATTTGTCACCCCCGGCATCGTTGGCCGCTTTGACGTCGACCCGGCCATCACCCTGCCGATTTTTTACAAAGGCTGGACCTTCCGGACCGATCTGCAGCTGCGCAACACCACGTACTCGCAACAGCAGCTTCCCGCCCAACCGGTGGATATCGACCTGCATAACGCGCTCAATCGCCGCTCCATTTCCACCAGCATTGAGCTGCGTCCGCCGGTGCTGAGCCGGATTTTTGATCGCACCATCGCCGGCAGAAAAATCAAGCACACGATCGAGCCGAGGCTGATCTATCGCTACACCAACGGCATCGAGAACTTCTCCCACATCATCCGCTTTGACTATCGCGACATTCTTACCAACACCAACGAGCTGGAATACGGCCTCACGCAGAGGCTCTTTCTGAAACGTGAGCATGCCGGATGCAATGACGAACCCACTTCCGGCCCTTCCGGCGCCGCGACGCAAGCCATTCCTCCCGCTCCCTGCGTTCCTGCCGGCGCGGATGAATTTGTCACCTGGGAAGTCAAAATGAAATATTTTGGCGATCCGAATTTCGGCGGCGCGGTTCAGAATGGCACGCGCAACGTCTTCACCACCTCCGTCAACTTTACCGGCATCGCGTTCATCACTTCTCCACGGCATTTTTCTCCTGTAGTCTCCCTGTTTCGTGTCCGCACCACCAGCAACAGTGATCTGCAATGGCAGCTCGACTACGACACCGTCAAGGGCCACATCAACTCCAGTACCTTGTACGCCGGGTTTCACTTCGGCGATTTTACCGTCGGCGCCAGCCATGCTTATCTGCAGGTGCCGGGCGAGGTCGTCACCAATCCCGCTACCGGACAGGCGCTCCCGACGTGTGTTCCGCACGTCTTCAATCAGCCTACCTGCGTTGCTCCGTTATTCAATCAACTTCGCGGCCAGTTGGGCTATGGCAGCCCTACCAAGCGTGGCTGGAGCGCCGCCGGCAGCGCCGGCTTTGACCGCGAGTTCAATCTCCTGCAATACGCTGCCGCGCAAACCGCCTACAACTGGGACTGCTGCGGTGTCAGCTTTGAGTACCGCCGCTTCTCTCTCGGCTCGGTCCGCAATGAAAACCAGTATCGCTTTGCATTCACGCTCGCGAACATTGGATCGTTCGGCAATTTGAAGCGCCAGGAACGGCTGTTCTAGCTTTTCATCCCGAGCGCAGCGAGGGATCCCTATAGCCACGATTGTTTTTCGTGTGCCTTGATAGCCTGGCATCTCTGTTGACCACAACGATCTCTCGCTTCGCTCGAGATTTCAGAAAAAGCCGATCTCTGGGTTTAGAATCAACGGATGGATCTGTCCGCGAAACAGGCTCGGCTGCAGGATTCGCTGCGCACGCTGGGCCGCACGCTGGTCGCTTATTCCGGCGGGGTTGACTCCGCCTACCTCGCATGGGTAGCGCACCGGGTTCTGAATCAGGACATGCTGGCCCTCATCGCGGATTCACCCAGCCTGGCGCGCGCGCAGTTCCAGGATGCGCTGGCCTTCGTCCAGGAGCAGGGAATTCCCCTGGAAACCATTCAGACCTCTGAGATGGAACGCCCGGAATACCTTCGCAACGATCAAATGCGCTGCTTTCACTGCAAGGATGAGCTATTCCTGGTGATGGAAGATTTCGCAGGAAAGCGCGGCTTCCAGTCGATTGCGTACGGCGTAAATGTCGACGATCAGAGCGATTTCCGGCCCGGTCAGGCTGCCGCGCGCCGTCATCACGTCGCAGCCCCCTTGCTCGATGCCGGTTTGACCAAGGCGGAAATTCGCCAGCTGGCCCGGCAGGCAGGCTTGCGCATCTGGGATAAGCCGGCCTCGGCTTGCCTGTCTTCCCGCATTGAATACGGCCGTGCGGTGACTGTGGAGGCGCTCTCCGCCGTGGAACGCGGCGAGGAAGCCTTGCATCAGCTTGGCTTTCGCCAGGTCCGCGTCCGCCATCATGGTGAAATCGCCCGGATTGAAATCGCCCGGGACGAACTGCAGCGCGCTCTTACGGCCGAGATGTTTACCGAATTCACCCGCATTTTCAAATCGCTGGGATTCACCTACGTCACCCTCGATACCGAGGGGTTCCGCTCCGGTTCTATGAACTCCGCCAGGTCGGCCCAGCCCCTCATCAAGCTTATCTCTTAGAGCATTCAAGCGGGCCTTCGTGAGATAATCGGGTAGTTATTTATCAGTGAGGTGGTCGATTTTGGCTAGATTTGGCGGCATTTTCCTAGGCATCATTCTTTTTATAACCGCGCTTACCGCTTTACCCGGCGCGACGCAAGGTACGGCATCAGGCAAATCCGGCTCTACCGCCGAAAACGCCAAGGCGGGCGACAAGACTGCTGCAGCCAAACCCGGTGATGCGTCACCGCTCAGCCCGGAGATCACCCATCGCATTCTCACCGAATTGCGCTCGCGCTACAGTGTTCCGCCACAGATTGATATCGCTCTCTCCACCCCCAAGGCCGGGAAGACGCCCGGCTACGATGACATCGTCGTCACTTTCTCCGGCGCGGGACACAGCACCAGCCACGACTTTCTTCTTTCGAAGGACAGAAAAACCCTGGCCCACCTGGAAACCATCGATATTTCCCAGGATCTGATGTCAAAGATTGACGTAAAGGACCGCCCGGTCAGGGGAAATCCCAATGCCAAGGTCACCATCGTCAATTATGACGATTTCGAGTGTCCGTTCTGCTCCCGCATGCATGCAACGCTCTCGAGCGACCTGCTCAAAGACTACGGCGACAAAGTTCGCATCATCTACAAAGACTACCCGCTGGTCGAGATTCATCCCTGGGCGATGCGCGCCGCTGTCGACGGCAATTGCCTGGGTCAGCAGAATACCCAGGCCTATTGGGACTTTGCCGACTACGTCCATGCCAATCAAAAGGTGGTAAGCGGCAAGTCGCGCAGCGACGCCTTTGCCAATCTTGATAGCGCGGCCAAGGAACAGGCGCAAAAACACCAGCTCGATCAGGACAAGCTGCTGGCCTGTGTGCAAAAACAGGACGAATCCCAGGTTCGCGCATCGATGGCCGAAGGCGACAAGCTCGGTGTGGACTCTACCCCCACTCTCTTTGTCAACGGAGAAAAGTTTATGGGAGTAATTCCGGAGCAGGATTTCCGCGCAGCTCTGGATCGGGCTTTGGCCGAAGCCGGGCAACAGGCACCGGCGAGCGCAAAAAAGTAGTGGGGTCGCGGGAAGTCACGCATCGTATCCGAATCGGCATTGGAGGCAATGGTTGATCCAGGCGCATAAACAACGGCTGTATCTTGTCCCCGTTCTGATGGCCATGCTGGCCCTCACCGGCTGTCCTAACCGCGGTGACAGCAAGGACGTAATGGCCAAAGTGAATGGCTACAAGGTCCTGCGCTCTGAAGTGGACAAGACTTTTAACCAGCAGTTGGCCGGATCGCCGCAAAAGCCTACCTCCACCGAAGAAGAGGCTCTTCGTCTCAATATTCTCAGCCAGATCATTTATCGCCAGCTCTTGCTGCAGAAAGCAGAAAAACTAGGCGTGGTGGCGACTGACGACGAAGTGGAAACCAAGTTCAACCAGGCCAAGGCGCCTTACACCCAGGAGCAATTCCAGAAACAGCTCAAAGACAGCGGCATGACGGAAGAAGATTACAAGCTGGATCTGCGGCGCAATCTAACCGTGGAAAAGCTCCTCAATAAGGAAATCGCCTCCAAGGTAAACATCTCTGACGCCGACATCGGCGTGTACTACGATCAGAACAAAGCCGAATTCAATCTCATTGAGCCGCGCTATCGCCTGGCCACGATCTATGTGAGCAATCAGCCTTCCGGCGAGCCTGGCCAGTCCACGGACAAAGCCCGGCTTGACGCCCAGGCCAAGGCAAAGATTCAGATGATCCACAATCGCCTGGACAGCGGTGAAGATTTTGCCGATCTGGCGCAGAAGTATTCTGACGATCCCGATACCGGGCGTGCCGGCGGAGCGGTACAGCCAATTCCCGAATCACAGGTCAAGAATTTTGATCCAGTCACGCGCGATGCGGTGCAGCGGCTCAAACCCGGCCAGTACTCTGAGATCCTTCCCTCGATCAATCCCCAGACGCACCAGCAGAATGGCTACCAGATCGTCCGTTTGAACGGAAAGGATATTGCCGGCCAGCGCGACTTGAACGACCCGCAAGTGCAGCAGTTCATTCGCAGCAAGCTGCGCAACCAGCGGGAGCAGGTTCTCCGCGCCGCCTATGACGAACAGCTGCGCAACAACGCGCAAGTCCACAACTATTTCGCCGAGCAGATCCTCAATAAGACCGGCGGAAAATAGTTTTTATTGCGCTCCCACGTACTGTTCCATAACCGCTTTGCGCAGCAGGTCCGGGGGCAACAGTCCCTGCGAAAGGATGAAGTCGTGGAATTTCATGGCGTCAAACTTCTTGCCTGTCTTCGCCTCCACGTCCTTGCGCAGCTGCAGCAGCCGCGTGTAACCGTAAAAATATGAGGTCGCTTGTCCCGGCGCGCGGAAGGTATAGCGCTCTACTTCAGTATTCGCGAATGCCTCGGAGAGCACGACATCCTGGGTGAGAATGCGCATGGCATCTTCCGGCTTTAGCTTACCGCTTTGCAGTTCCGGATCAATAAATGCCCGCGCCGCGCGCATCAGCCGCAGTTGCAGCGAGATGAGCTGGCCATCCGGCGGCATGTAAGGCTTGGTGATGTACTCGGCATAGAGTCCCCAGCCTTCCACGTTCGTGCTGTTAAACGCATAGAGGGAACGGGCCAATGACACGCCTTGCTCGACCATGGAATCGAACTGCAGCTCATGTCCTGGACGCGCTTCATGCGCGGTAAGGGTCCAGGTGGACGCCTTATAAGTGAAATCGTCGATCTTCTTTGTCTGCGCTGAACCCGGGGCAGCCGGCACGTTCAGCGGCAGCACAAATGTCCCTTGCTCGCCTTTGTTGTTGAGCAACGGCGGAGGTTCCATATGCGGCGCGGGCTGCTGCGCGGTTTCCGCGGCGGTGGCCAGCCGGATGCGCGCCGGGCGTGCCGGCAGCGTCGCGAGTCTTTCCCGGCGAATAATATCCTCGATCTTCTTCAACGTGTCTTCATACTGCGGCAGAATCGCTTCGCCCACCAGCTGGTCTTTTTTCAGCTCGCGGATCACGTCGCGGTAGTCGCTCGATTTCCAGCCGCGCTCCTTGGCGATCTTAGCCGCAATCTCCTGCATCTCCTGCTGATACTCCGTGAAGGCCTTGTGCGCCATAGCGGTGAGCTGATCAGGAGGAATGTCGATGCCCAGCTGCTGGAGGTTGAAGGCGTACTCTTCCGGCGGAAGGCGGAAATCGGTCCGCGCTTTGGGCAAGATCTCCTGCTTGACCCAGGCATCGTAATCGGTGAGCTGCTGTTTGAGCTTGGCGTAGGCATCCTGATAGCCGTCGATTTTGTACTTGTCGAAAAGCTGGGCAATTCCATTAATGAAAAAGTCTGCTCGCGCCAGGTCGGTCTCCACTTCCACCTTGGCCGGTCCCAGCTGCCCGGGCTTGCGCCATTCCAGGCTGCGCGCCTTGACCTGCTCGGTGATCGGCTGGAAACCCGGCTCAACCCCGGCGTATTTGCGCAGCCGCACCAGGGCATACTTGCGGCGCTCTTCCGGCACCTGATCGTCCAGAAGCGCCCGCAGGCCGCCGAACACAAGCTGGGCTACGTTGTAGTACGGCATATCATACTTGTCGCCCAGCTCCTGGCCGTGCAGATTCTGCTCCGTGGCTTTGATCATGATCTCGAGGTCCTGCTTCACCAGCGGGTCCTTCTCCGTTGCCAGGGCATTTTGCAATTGCGCCAGTGCCGCGCGCGAGTCCGCCCTCTGCTGTTCGCGCCGGTTGGCCGGAAACTGTGAAATCTGACCATCCAAGCCTTCCACGCCCTGCCGCGCTGCAAACTCCGGAGTGAACTTGGCTTGTACCTTGAGTAGGATTTGCGCATACTCATTGCTGCGTTTGATCCACTCTTTTTGCTGCGGCGAAGATTCCGGCCCGTTTTTCGCTTGGGCAGAAGCTCCAGCTGCGACGGCCAGCAAAAACAAAACAAGCGCCAGCGATACTTTTAAGGTTCGCATCTTCAGAAATCCCCCATTGGTTCTTTATTTGGACGGCCGCCAACCACGAAAGAAAGCCGGGCCCCTTACTCCACTTCCGCCAGCGCCTGGCCGGCTTCCACCGCAGCCCCTTCCGCGACGTTGACTTTTTTCAGCAGGCCGCTCTTCGGGGCTTTCAGCTCATTCTGCATCTTCATGGCTTCGATCACGATGACGCTTTGTCCCGCCTCCACCGTGCTTCCTTCCGCGGCCAAAAGGCGCACGATCTTCCCGGGCATCGGCGCGGTGATCTTCCTGACGCCTTGCGTGGATGCCGTGGCATAACGTCGCGAGCGAAATGACCTGGGATCACGCACCGAAACGCTGAAGCGTTCGTGCCCGACAACTATCCTGGTTTCCGCACCGGTGTTCTCTTGTTTGATCTCGTAGGATTTGCCTGCCATCAGCAGTGAAAGCACGCCGTCTTCGCCGGAGATCACGTCGACAGGGAGCTCTCGGCCGTCGAGCTTGCATTTCCAACCGGACTCGACGCGTTCAAGCTCCACGCGATAGCGTTGCTCTCCGACGCTAACCTCGTAGATCATTCGCCGCGCAACCCTTCTGCTCGCGCTGCATGCTTCCACGCAGAAAGCTCATCGCTTTTTCCTGATATTGCTTTTGCTCCGTTCGCGCCATTCTTCTGCGGCGTAGTGGCCGTAAACAGGGCTGCGGCAATCGCCGCAATCTCCGCAGTTCTGTCGACTGCCGCAACTGTTTCAGGCTTGCTTGACAATAGCCGGTCGAGAAAGCCGGTATCGATCCGCGCCGCGACAAAATCCGGATGCTCCAGGATTCTCCGGAACAGCGGGACGTTGCTCTTGATGCCGCCGACAAAGTATTCGTCCAGCGCGCGCCGCATTCGCGCGATGGCAGCCTGGCGGTCAGCCGCATGGACAATCAGCTTGGACAGCATTGGATCGTAATCCAGCGGAACCGTCCAGCCTTCATAGACGCCGCTGTCCTCGCGCACACCCGGCCCTGCCGGCCGCAGCAGGCGTGTGATCTTTCCCGGCGAAGGAAAGAAGTTGTTCTCGGGATCCTCCGCGTAAATGCGGCATTCGATGGCGTGGCCGCGCAACTCCAGATCGTCTTGCCGGAAGGGCAGCTTTTCGCCCGCGGCGATGCGCAGCTGCAGATGCACCAGATCGAGCCCGGTGACCAGCTCCGTCACCGGATGCTCCACCTGAAGCCGCGTATTCATCTCCAGAAAATAAAAGTTGCGCGCCGAATCCACCAGGAACTCCACTGTGCCCGCGTTGGTGTAGCCGGCCGACTGCGCCGCCTGCACTGCTACCGTTCCCATCTTCCGCCGCATCTCGTCATCCACAATCGCTGACGGCGCTTCTTCGATGACTTTCTGGTGGCGGCGCTGCACCGAGCATTCGCGCTCGCCCAGGTAAACCATCCTGCCGTGCTCGTCGCCCAGCACCTGTATCTCGATGTGGCGCGGGTTCTCAATGAGTTTTTCCAGGTAAACCTCGCCGTCGCCAAACGCGCGCAGGGCCTCGCTTTGCGCGGTTTCAAACGCAGCCTTCAGCTCCGCGGCCGCCCGCACCATGCGCATGCCTTTGCCGCCGCCGCCCGCGGCCGCTTTGATCATGACCGGAAACCCGATCCCGGCCGCAGTAGATTCGGCCTCAGCCAATGACAGGCCCCGCGACGAGCCGGGAACCATCGGCACTCCGGCTGCCTGCACCGCGGTGCGTGCCCGCGTCTTCGATCCCATGATCTCCATCGCCGACGCCGGTGGGCCAATGAACTTGATGCCCGCTTCACCGCAGGCACGTGCGAATTGCGCATTCTCCGATAAGAAGCCGTATCCCGGATGGATCGCCTCTGCGCCGCAACGCCGGGCCACGTCAAGAATCCTGACGATGTTCAGATAGGATTCGCGCGCCGGCGCCGGCCCGATCGGATAAGCTTCGTCGGCTTTGCTCACATGCAGCGCCGCCCGGTCAACATCCGAAAAAACCGCCACCGAAGCAATGCCCAGCTCACGGCAGGCGCGAATCACCCGCACTGCAATCTCGCCGCGATTCGCTATGAGGACCTTTTTGAACATGGTCGAAACCTTGATTTTAGCAATAAAAACCCGGGCGAATAGCCCCGGCAGCAGCCGCACCCTAATTTATGATGATGAACAGCCATGTCTCAGGAACAGTGGACCGCAGTCGACACCTACATTACCGATTTGTTTGTTCCATCCGACCCCGCCCTCGACGCTGCGCTGAGCAGCAGCGCCGCTGCCGGGCTTCCATCCATCCAGGTCTCGGCCGCCCAGGGGAAGATGCTCCACCTGCTGGCGCGAGCCGTTGGCGCACGTAAGATTCTGGAGATCGGCACGCTGGGCGGGTACAGTACCATCTGGCTGGCGCGTGCGTTGCCTCCTGGCGGTAGTCTCATCACGCTGGAGGCCGCCCCCAAGCATGCCGAGGTGGCGCGTGCAAATATTGCCCGCGCGGGCCTGGCTGCTACGGTTGACCTGCGGATTGGGCGGGCCGAGGAGACCCTGCCTCAGCTCCTGGCCGAAGGACGCGGCCCGTTCGATCTGATCTTTATCGACGCCGACAAGCCCGGATATTCAACTTACCTTGGCTTAAGCCTGCCGCTTGCCCGCCCCGGAACCCTGATCATCGCTGACAACGTGGTGCGCAAGGGCCAGGTGTCGGGCGCCTCCGGCGGCGATGCCAATGTGCAGGGAATACGCGCCTTCAACCAGGCCCTGGCCGCCGAAAAGCGCGTGAGCGCCACGCAAATCCAGACCGTAGGCAGCAAAGGCTATGACGGCTTTGCCCTGGCAGTCGTGCTGGCCTGAGCGGCGCAACGGCAAATAAAAAGCCCCTCTCGCAAGAGGGGCTTTAGAATCGGCACTCTTATTTCTTCTGGTCAAGCACAATGCCGCCCTGGGTCTTCTTGGCAGCTTCGTCGGCCTTCTTTTTGCGGGCCGCCATGGCCTTGTCGCTCCAGTCGTTGGCCGTCTTGATGTAGTTGGCGCGCGCTTCGGCGTCATCGCAGGTCATGTCATTGGCTTTGCGGCGATAGAGAAGATTCATGTACGCCATGGCATCGTCGTAATCCTGCCGCTTGTCGATGGCCGTCTTCAGCATCTTCATGCCTTCATCCACGTTCTGGGCATCTTTGTCCTTCATCTCGTCGCAGATCTTCTGGCTGCCTTTGCCCTTCAGCTCATCTTCAACATGGAGCCCTTCTTTGCCCTTGAGGTCTCCTGCATCTTTGAAAGTCTGCGACCAGTCAATCACGCCGACCGAATAATATGTCTCCGGGTCGTTGGGGTCCGCATCAATCGCCTTCTTGTAGTATTCGCGGGCATCGTCAAATTTCTTTTGCTGCATGTAAAGGAAAGCGATGCCCTTCAGACTGGTCACGTTCTGCGGATCGGTCTGCAGAACGTTCTTGTATTCCTCAATGGCCTGTTCTGCATTGCGCAGATTTTCCGGCGTGTCCACGCCGGGAACGTACTGCTGTGCATACGCCGTCGCCAGGTACATCTTGGCCACTTTCAGATCGCCGTCGAGGCTTACTGCGTTCTTGAAGTGCTCAATTGCCTGTTCATAGTTGGCGCCGCGATACGCCTGCACTCCTTTGTTCAACTGGTCGCGGGCCTTGAGTTTGTTGCATCCCGCTGTGCTCAACATAGCGGCGGCAATAGCCAATACCGTCACGAATCGTGCGGCTCTGTTCATGTCTGCTGCTCTCCTTGCCGGAGTAAAAATTATTTGTCCGAAATTAACAAAATCTTCGCGGGGCGAGGCGGTCGGCGCCAGGCCCCACGCTGAGGAGGTAAAACCTTACTGCCCTGCTTCGATCTTGGCTGTGATCAATCCTACCCTGTCCACGACCTGGGTGCCGTGGGCGATATCGATCACCTGGGCCACATTCTGGAACTCAACATCCGGATCGCCTTTGACGAACATCACGCGCTCGGCGCGCGTCTTGAAGATGTCCGTCAGCCGCTGTTGCAGATCGTCCCAGCTTACGTCGTCCTGGTTGATCTTCAACTTCGGCTTTTCGCCGGCGCCTCCCAACACCTGCACCACCACGGTCCGGTCGTTCGGTGTTTCGTGCTGATTGGGCGGCGGAGGCTGTGGTACCAGCGCCTGCAATCCTTTGGGAGTGAGCGGCGTGATCACCATGAAGATGATCAGCAGCACCAGAAGCACGTCGATGAGGGGCGTTACGTTGATGTCAGCAGTTTGACCGCCGCCTCCGCCCGTTGTCATTGCCATAAATTGTTCCCTTTCCTGCCTGCTTACTGCGGTTGCTGTTGCTTGGGATTCTGTTTCTGCTCGGTGAGCAAGCCCAGCTCATCCACTCCGGCTGAGCGAACATCATCGACTACGTCCACAACCCACTTGTAATGGGCGCGGGCGTCAGCCCGGACAAATACCTGCTTGTTCACCCGGCTGGAGACGCGTTCCTTCACTTTCTGCGTCAACTCTTCCGGGGTCACAATTTGCGCGTCAAAGAAAACCTTGCCGTCGCGATTGATTGCGACCAGCAGCGCATCTTCCTTGTCGGCATCCGGCATCTGCACAGGATTGTTAACCTTGGCCATTTCCACGATTGTGCCCTTCTGCAACATGGGCGTAATCACCATGAAAATGATGAGCAGAACCAGCATCACGTCCACCATGGGGGTGACGTTGATGTTGGAATTTACTTTTGCGCCTTCATTGCGAACATTAATCGCCATGAGTATGCTCCCAGCTTACCGCCGGACCGCGGTGGTCCGTTTCAGGAAGTAATCCACCAGTTCGCTCGACGAGTTATCCATCTCCACATCAAACGCTTCCACTTTGCCGGTGAAGTAGTTGAACATCATCACGGCGGGGATGGCGACGAACAGTCCCAGAGCGGTGGTAACCAGAGCTTCCGAGATACCGCCGGCGACTGCGCCCAGACCGGTAGCTTTCTGCTCAGAGATCTTCTTGAAGGCGTTAAGAATTCCGATAACCGTGCCGAACAGTCCCACGAACGGAGCGGTGGAACCAATGGTGGCCAGCCCGCCCAGGCCGCGCTTCAATTCAGCGTGGACGATGGCTTCCGCGCGCTCCAGGGCGCGTTTGCTGGCTTCAATCTGTTCGCCGGGAATTTCAGTGGATTCGCCGTGCGCTTTGAATTCCTGCAGGCCGGCGGTGACTACCTTGGCCAGATGGCTTTTCTTGTTGCGTTCGGCCACGCGGATGGCTTCGTCCAGTTTGCCTTCGCGCAGGGCGCCGGCGACCACGGGAGCAAATTGCCGCGACTGCTTGCGGGCGGCGCTAAAGGCGATCCAGCGATCGATCATGACGCCAATGGACCACGCTGACATGATGAATAGAATGACGACGACTACCTGGGCCACCCAGCTCATCTGCTTCCACAGGTGGATCGGGTCCCAGCCGATTCCCTGGTCATCCTGGAAGAGCCAGAAGGCGAGCAGATGCGCTTTGGCGAGCGTGAGAGTTGCGATGTTGGCTACAAGCATGAGTTTAAGTTTTCCTCCTCAGAACTTTTTAGAACTTTTTGCCGAGAGCGTGCCTTGGCTAGAACACACAAGAGCGGCGTGACGAGACGAATCTCCTAAGTTTTAGAACCGGGCGCCTTTGATTCGTTGTCCATCCCCCGTTTTTTCGGAGAGTATGGACCTGGTTTACATGTGGAACTGGACTTTGACTGTCGTCTCCACTTCCACCGGTTCTCCGTTCAATACATAAGGTTTGTACTTCCACTGTCTTACCGCATCCAGAGCAGCCTGAATGAGAATTGGATGCCCACTCAGCGCGTGAAGGTTTTCGATGGCTCCTGTCTTACTAATGGTCGCCTGCAGAATCACGTCTCCCTGGATGTGGGCGATGCGCGCCATCTGCGGATACGTCGGCTGCACATCATGAATCTTCAAACCGTCGGCAACTCCGGACGAAACGCGCAACTTCTGCGGTGCAGCCACTTTAGGCGGTGGCGCTGTGGATCCAATCAGGCCGCCGATCACTCCGCCGGTTGAACCACCGGGAACTCCACCTACAACGCCGCCAACCACGCCCGTGTTGGCCGCTGGAGCCTCCTCTTCCTTGATCATCTGGATTTTCTTGGGAATCTTGCTGGGCGTACGCAGCGCGCCGTCTACAATCTCGCTGACTTTCTGCACGTGCTGGATCTGAGGAGCTGCCGGGGGCGGCGGCGGGGGTGGCGGCGGCGGCGCGACCAGCCACGTTGTAAGCTGCCCCTTGGGCAGGGCTTCAGTAAAAATCAATGGCAGCAGCACTAAAAAGCCGACCAGCCCAAGCTGCACAAGGGTCGAGACCAAGCCGGTCCATTTCTGGTTGGTCTTGATCCGGCCTCCGGATTCCATCAGGCTGTCTTCAAACATGCCGATTCTCCAATTCTAGGGGACTCTTCGATAAGTTATTTGGACACCGGGACCGCATAATTTGCTCCCGAAAATCCGGAGAAATTTTCGGCCTATACTTTGACCCGAACTTTACCCTTGCTTCCCTGGGCCGGCTGGGCCATTGCACCAGCCCCAGAGCGCTTGGCTCGCCACTCGGTGTATGCCACAAGCATGGGCGCCGCCACAGCGATCGACGAATATGTTCCTATTAAGATGCCGATCACCAGGGCAAAGGAAAACCCATGAAGTACTTCGCCACCAAAAAGATACAGCGAGAGCACCGTCAGGAACGTCAGCCCGGAAGTCAGAATCGTCCGGCTCAGGGTCTGGTTGATGCTCTTATTTACGATCTCCGCCAGGCTCTCTCGCCGCATGATCTTCACGTTCTCTCGAATGCGGTCAAACACCACGATGGTGTCGTTCATCGAGTAGCCGACAAGGGTCAGAATCGCGGCGATAACAGTAAGCGTTATCTCCTGATTCGTCAAGGAGAAAGCTCCTACTGTGATTAAGGTGTCGTGAAAAACCGCCACCACCGCAGCCACTCCATAAATCAACTCAAAGCGGAACCACAGGTACACCAGCATGGCCGCCAATGAAATGCCCACCGCCAGTTTGGCCTGGGTCTTTAACTGCGAACCCACCTGCGGACCGACAACGTCTGCGCTGATCTTGCCAAAGTCGCCGACATAGAAATCCTGCTTCAGTGCATCCAGAGCGGCATCGGGAATCGTGCCCTTAAGATCGTCCATGCTCCTCAGCACGCCGCCTTTCACGCTGTCGCGAACGTTCAGCACAGCGTGAGCCATGGCCTCATATTCGGCGGGCGAGCTGTGCGTCGGGTCTTTGCCCACCAGGGAATCACGCACTGCGGAGAAACCGACCTGGTCATTGTTGTTCAGATCCCGCTTGCCCGCCACGGGACTTGTCTCCAGCGCGCTGATGATCTGGTTTTTACCTTTGGAAAGGTCGGCTTCGCTTGTTTCCTGCATATCCAGCGAGATCACCACCTGGTTGGCGCTGGGAACGTCATAGGCCTGGATCTTGGCGTTGTGCAGCCCGGCTTTGTCCAGCGCCGCGCGAATCGCGCCGGTGTTCGGCGTAGAGGCAAACTTCACGTACACCAGCGTGCCGCCGCGGAAATCAACTCCCACAGGAATACCGTGCCAGAAAATCATGGAGAGAATGCCGGCCACGCTGAAGATCAGCGAGAACGTGAGGAAGTACCATTTCCGGCCAAGAAAATCGATGTTGGTATTGCGAAAAAATTCCACTTGTTTTGACCTTTTTGAACTAGATGCTCAGTGCCTCACCGCGCGCTTTGCGGCTCAGGACTGCATCAAAAATTACGCGGGAGACAAATACCGCGGTGAACAGGTTGGCCAGAAGGCCGAAAATCAGCGTGAGACCAAAGCCGCTCACCGGCCCCGTCCCCACAAAGAACAGAATCAACGCCGAGACGATCGTGGTCACGTGCGTATCCAGAATCGTGGTCCAGGCGCGGCTGAATCCCTGGTCCACCGCCGCAGCAGCTGATTTGCCGTGGCGCAGTTCTTCGCGAATACGCTCGAAGATCAGCACGTTGGAATCCACGCCCATACCGACGGTGAGAATCACGCCGGCAATGCCCGGCAGCGTCAAAGTTGCACCAAAGAATCCCATGAAACCCAGCAGGATCACCAGGTTCATGATCAGCGCCAGGTCGGCGTTAATGCCGGCGCCGCGGTAGTAAATCAGCATGAACAACAGCACCGCCACCATCCCGGCAACGGCCGCTTTCACGCCCGCGCGTATCGAGTCCGCGCCCAGAGAAGCTCCAACCGTGCGCTCGGTCAGGTAGTGCAGGCTGGCCGGCAGCGCGCCTGAACGCAACAGCATGGCCAGATCCTTCGCGCTTTCCGGGGTAAATCCGCCATAGATCTCGCCGCTGTCGGAAATCTGGCTTTCAATCCCCGGCGCGGAAATCACTTTGTTGTCGAGTACAATCCCCAGGTTGGCAGGATCCGAGCCGCCCTTCTGGTGGGCCAGCGTGAACTCGGCAAATTTTTTGGCCGGGCCGGGATTCAGGTAGAAATTGACGATCGGCTCGCTCGTGTCCGGCTTGGTGCCTTCACGCGCATCACGGATGTCGGTGCCGCTCACCACCGATGTCTTCGATACCAGGTAAACCACGTCGCCATTGCCGCCCCGGTTCGGCTTGCCGTGCAGCAGCACCATGTTCGGCGGCAGGATTCCTCCGGGCTGGGCCGCCATGGCTGCAGCTTCGTTAGGGTAGCTGCCGCGCGATTCGCGCAGCTCCAGCCGGGCGGTGGATTGAATAATGTCCTTGACCCGTCCTATGTCATCCACGCCGGCCAGCTGCACCAGGATCTGGTTGTCTCCCAGTCCGTTCTTCTGAATCATCGGCTCGCTTACGCCCAGCGCGTCCACGCGGTTGCGGATGGCCTCAATCGACTTCTCCAGCGTGTCTGACTTCAACTGCGCCAGCGTTGGGGCATTCATCGTCAAAATCTGGCTGTTGTCGGCTCCCGGCGTCTGCGTAAACTCCGGCAGCTTGTCCTGGACAATCTCGCGCACCTTGGAACCGGAATCCAGCGGCACGCCCTTGATCACGAACTTCTCCGGCTGGTTCGCGTCCGGCTTGCTGATGTCGGCATAGGTAATTCGCGCCTTGCCGAATTCGTCTTTCAGAATCTCGATCGCCCGATCGGTCTCAGAGTTGATTGCGTCATTGATCTGGACCTGCAGGATCAGATGGGTTCCACCCTTCAGGTCGAGCCCCAGGTGGATGTTCTTGAGCACCGCTTCTCTCAGGCCGTCTCCGCTGAACGACGACGGGATGCCGAAAATCCCATACACGAAAACCAGCGTGACCCCGATAATGACTGCTAATTTGATGAGTAGATTCTTCTGCATTTTCTAATGTCACTTCTCTTGTAATTTCTTTTCTTCTTCATCGCGATTGATCGAGACGATTGAGGTCTTCATCACTTCCAGCCGGAGATTATCCGGCGGAACACGCAAATGAATGGAATCGTCCTTGAGAGCGATCACCGTGCCCCGGATGCCGCCGCCCGTCGTCACGCGATCGCCGGTCTTCAGCCCGCCCAGCACGTCCTGCCAGCGCTTGGTTTTGCGCTGCTGAAAATAAAACGTGGCAAAAATAAACAGGAGCGGGAGCAGCAGGAACATCATCAGGCCACTGCCCGCAGCTCCGCCACTTTGAAACACTAAGGTGATCGTGTTTTGCATCATTCCTAGATTGCCTTCAACAGCCGCAAATACCCGCGCCTCATGGAGCGAGGGAAGCGACACCCTGATTTGTACCGCTGATGAATTCCGCCCGGGGCTCCGGAACAGGGCCTGCTCGATGCCGGAGTTTTTCGGAGGTTTTCTTTTGACGCCGAATCAGGGGCGCTCAGGCCAAGGACGCACTTCCTCGCAGCATTCCTGAGAGGTCCCCAAGCTTTATAGCATGACGTACCGACCGCATGGTGTCAAGGTAGAACGCCAGATTGTGGATCGTGTTTAATACCGCAGCCAGCGGCTCCTGAGAGACGAACAGGTGACGCAGGTAGGCCCGCGTGTAACGTCCACAGACGCGGCACCTGCACTTGGGATCGGGCGGCTGCTGGTCCTGCGCATAGCGCGCATTCTTGATGTTCATTCGTCCCCCTGAGGTGAACAGCAGCCCATGCCGCGCCGCTCGTGTCGGCAGTACGCAGTCCATCATGTCTACGCCCATGGCCGCGTATTGAACGATCTCCTCCGGATACCCCACACCCATAACGTAGCGCGGCTTGTCCTTCGGCAATATCTCCAGCGTAGCCTCGATCATCTCCAGCGTCTTAGCCCGTGACTCACCCACACTTAATCCCCCAATCGCATAACCGGGAAACCCGATCTCCACCGTCCGCTCCGCCGACTCCCGTCTCAGCTCGGGATACATTCCGCCCTGCACAATGCCAAAGAGAGCAGGGGTGGCAGGCCGCTGCACTGCATAGGTTTCTTCCCCGATTTCGGCGATTTCGGCGATTCCGCGCGATTCCGGCGATCCCTCGCTTTTCCGATCACCCGATCCCGCCCAAGGGCATTCCTGCCTATGCGCCTCAAAATATTCCTTCGATCTCTTCGCCCACCTCAGCGTCAGCTCCATCGATTGCCGTGCCCGCTCCTTCTCCGCCGGATGCTCCGTGCACTCGTCGAAGGCCATCACAATGTCGGCGCCCAGCGCGATCTGTATCTCCATCGAGCGCTCCGGCGTAAACAGGTGTGAGGTTCCGTCAATATGCGAACGAAAACTTACGCCCTCTTCCGTAACCTTGCGCAGCTCGCTCAAACTGAACACCTGAAAGCCACCGGAGTCGGTGAGCAGCGCTCTTTCCCAGCTCATGAACCTGTGCAGCCCGCCTAGCTTGCGCACCAGCTCGTGTCCCGGTCGCAGATAAAGGTGATAGGTGTTGCCCAGAATGATCTGCGCGCCCAGATTGTTCGAACCCAGATCTTCCAGAATGTCTTGCGGAACCGCCTTGACTGACCCGGCCGTGCCACAGGGCATGAAAGCAGGCGTCTCGACCGGACCGTGTGCGGTCTCAATCCGCCCTAGGCGAGCCGGCCCGGCCTGAGCATGGATGGCAAAGGGAAGTGTCACAGAGAATATGTTACAGGCTGTGTTCTGAAATCCCGACCCTGAGCTTGTCGAAGGAGAGGGAACCCCAACAACCTCAGCGCCGGAAGCGCGATAAGAAGTTAGCCCAGCGCGTGAGCGCTGGGTTAAGCGCGGGAATGGATAAAGAGCCCCGTAGGGGCGACACATCGATGAATTCGCCTGCAACTACCTCCCCTACGACGCCTCTTGCTGGTGGTTCTTCTTCAACTCCGCCCTCACCTTCCTCCACAACCACCGTACGGGGAAGAACAATATCGCCGCCCAGATCAGCAGGCTTGGCCCGGCCGAAAGCAGGAACAAACCCACCTGGACAAATCCTTCGACCACAGTGTTGTAACCATCCACCGCCGCGTTGCGAAAACGGCTTCCCGTCGAAGGCGGCGTAGCTTCCAATCTGGCGTGATATTCCTCTTTCACGGTCGTGTTGAGCGTGGCGAAGGCCACCCGCTCGGCCAGCTCTTTCTTCTGCGCCACCATCTGCTCGATCTCGCCGCGTACGCGGTCAATCTCGAGTTCCACTTTCAGCACATCCTGCAGCTTGCCCGTGCGCGAGCTCAGGATCTCCGTGAGTCGCTTCTCGGTATGCTGCGCATTGGCCAGCCGCGCCGTCAGGTCGACATACTCCTGCGTGACCTCCTCGCCGCCCTGCGACTCGTTCTCCACCCGCCCCAGCTGCTTTAGCTCGGCCAAGGCAGCTTCAAGCTGCGGAGCAGGAATGCGCAGGGTCGCCGTCAGCGTGCGCCCGGCGTCAGAAGGTGCGCTCACACTCAACTCGCCGATATATCCACTGTGCCGCTTGAGAATCTCTTCCACGCTGGCCCGCGTCTTGTCGAACTCTTTGGCGACCAGCGTCAACCCCGCAGTGCGGGCGATCATGGGAATCTCAGGCACTTCCGGCCTGCTATCGTCCTCGGGGGAGTTGGCTTCCCCGTCTTCATCCTTCTCGAGCTTCCCTGCGCTACCTGAGTAGCCACTAAGGCTCTTCGATGGACTCGCCTCGTTCGGTGAGACCAGCTGGGCGGATATGGCGTCCGCGTGACCGTCAGTGACTTGGGCTTGTGGCTTTTCCCTCAGCCTAAAGTCATATTGCGGACCAAGGCTCAGTCGACTTACGAAGAACACCAACGCGACCAAGACAAGAGCCGTCGCCCCACCGGCCCATGCCAGGCGGCGCGGGGTGAACAGCCTTCTCCGGCCGCGAGCTTCCGGTTTTCTGGCTACTCGAGGTCTTTCTTCCAGTGCCGCCGCAAGCGCGATTGGAATGTCCTCTGCAGGCTCAAGCTCCTCAATTTCCCACCCCATCATCTCCTGCGACATCTTCCTCAACTCAGCCGCCAGCTCCTGGCACACCTCGCACCGCTCCAGGTGCGCCGCAGCTTCCACCGCGCGATCCGTCGCCAGCTCGCCATCCAGGTAGGCCATGAGTTCTTCGTGTTCGATTGAATGGTTTTTGCTGCTCATTTCGCACCCTCGTCCCCGGCCGCCGGCCTCGCTACATTACGCTCGCGTCCTGCCCCGTCTGCTTTGGCTCCCTGCAGCTTTCGCTTCGGCTCCAGAAATTCCTTCAATGCCATCCGCGCACGGAAAAGCCGCGTTCGCACCGTGTTCACCGGCAGCCGCAACAACTCCGCGATCTCCGCATAATTGAGCTGCTCATATTCCCGCAGCATCAGTATTTCCCGCTCGCCGGCTTCAAGCTTCTCCAATGCCTGCCGCACCCACATCGCTTCATCACTGGCGATCTCTTGCGCCGCCTCTTCATGCTCCGGCTCAAGTTGTGCTTCGTTGCCGGAAAGCTTCCTTCGTTCCGCCGCCAGCAGTTTCAGCGCAATGCCGTAAAGATAAGTTTTCACCAGCGCCCGCGGCTCATAGCGCACTGCCGCGCGGATGACCGCCAGAAAGGTCTCCTGGGCCAGGTCTTCCGCGCGGTCCTTGCTCGCCAGCCTGCGACGGAAGAAGCCATACAGCGGTTCGCGATAGCGGGCGAACAACTCCTCGAATGCCTCGCGCGATCCTCGCTGGAACTCCAGCATAAGGGCTTCATCGCTGATCATGGTCACCGCTTCACCACCGGGCAGCACGCCATCCTTCTACCTGTTTAATGTCTCAAGTAGAACGAAAGTTCCCGGAATTTTCGCGATTTTTGGCACACGCGCCTGGGGCAGGCGACTCTAATGCAGGAATAAAAGGATATTTACACGCAGCCGTCCACAATCGCTGTGATCCTCGCTTCAATGCTTTCGCAGGGAAAGAACGCCGGCTTCTCCATGCACTGGATCGTCAGCACCTGCGCCGCAGCATCAAAATTCCACTGGAACGAAAAACCGCTTCGGCTGGCGGTGCCGCTGTCACTTCCGAGCTCAACTCCGGTCCTCGACTGAATCGACTGCTTGATGCAATCCCACCGCGACTGGCTCACACCGTTGAATACCTGCTGCTGACATGCGCTCATGCGTTTCCTCGTTGCGAAGATCAATTATTTTCAAATCGCCTGCTTTGGGGAGAAGTAAACAATAATTCAATTTCGCATTCCTGTCTCGCGTCGTCGCTCCGATCCCTGCTTGCGACACTCTGATAAACTCTCCCCAGCATCACTGAGGGCCTGATACTTTGCGACAACTTCCCGTACTCGTCGTCCACGGCGGCGCCTGGGCGATTCCCGATGAAATGGTAGGAGCTCACCTGGCCGGCGTGCAGAAAGCGCTCGGCGCAGGCTGGCACGTTCTTGAAGGCGGTGGCAACGCGCTGGATGCCGTCGAGACCGCCATCATCCAGCTGGAAAATGATGAAACATTTGATGCCGGCCGTGGCAGTTTTCTCACCCGCGACGGCCGAGTCCAGCTCGATGCCCTCATGATGGACGGCAACACGCTTCGCGCCGGCGGTGTCGGCTGCGTGGAGCGCATCCGCAATCCCATTCACGCGGCGCGGCTGGTGCTGGACCAGAGCCCGCACGTTTACTTTGTCGCCGAAGGCGCAGAACGCTTTGCCCGGGAGCACGGCATGGAACTCTGCCGCAATGAAGAGCTGGTGATCGAGCGCGAGATCAAGCGCCTGAAAGAAGCGCAGGAAAAAGAAGCCGCCGGCCATCCCGACCTTACTTTTGCTGGTCCTCAATCCAGCCATGACACGGTTGGCGCCGTGGCGCTTGACGCTTCCGGCAACATCGCTGCCGGCACGTCCACCGGCGGCACACTGAATAAGGACCCCGGACGAGTGGGCGACTCGTCGCTGATCGGCTGCGGCTGCTATGCCGACAATCTCAGTGCCGCCGCTTCCTGCACCGGTTGGGGCGAGCCGATCATGAAGCTCGTTCTTGCCAAGTGGGCCGCCGATCGCGTCCGCAACGGTGGTGCGCCTGACGCTGTCGCACAGGAAGCCATGCAGTATCTGCAACGGCGTCTCAACGGCCACGGCGGCATGATCCTGCTCGATGCGCGCGGCCGTTTCGGCATCGCCCATAACACGCCCCGCATGGCCTGGGCTTACAAGAGCACGGAGCGGGAAAAAACCGGCATCAACTGCTGACTTCAGCTCAGCGTCACGCGGAGATCGCAGATGCGACTGAAAACTTGGATCACCGCATTCCTGCTTCTGCCAGATCTTCTCTGCGCGCAGGACATCACAGGTAAATGGCAGGGCACGCTCGATATGGGCCAGCGGCATACGCGCGTAATCCTAAAGATCGAAAAGGCGAACGAAGGTGGCTTGCAGGGAAGGCTCTACATGCCGGAGGGATCTCCTGACTTTCTCGATTGGGGTGCGGACAATCCGCTCGATTCCGTAACCTTGCAAGGCGCGAACTTGAAGTTCTCCTATGCCTACGGCGGAGGCGGTACCTTTGCCGGCCGGGTCAGCGCTGACGGACTTTCAATCCAGGGAACGTGGGCACAAGGGCGCCCGCTGCCGCTAAAGCTGGAGCGTGCAACCCCGGCGACCGAGTGGAAAGATCCTTACTCGCACACCGTGCAATTTATAACCGTGGACAAGGGTGTGCAATTGGAAGTGGTTGACTGGGGCGGCTCGGGGCGCCCGCTGGTCTTCCTCGCCGGCGGAGGACTTACCGCCCATTCTCACGATCGCTTTGCTCCCAAATTTACCGGCAAATATCACGCCTACGGAATCACACGCCGCGGATTTGGTGATTCCAGTTCGCCCGGCTCGGGGTACTCGGCTGACCGCCTCGGTGACGACGTGATCGCGGTTCTGGATGCGCTCAAGCTCAACCGTCCTGTGCTCATAGGGCAATCCATCGCCGGCGAAGAAATGAGCTCTGTTGCAAGCCGGCATCCCGAACGCGTAGCCGGACTCGTCTACCTTGACGCCGGCTATTCCTACGCGTTTTACGACAGTTCTCGCGGCGATCCCGATGTCGACATCGTTGACCTGCGCAACAAGCTGGAGCAATTTAAAAACGGCAAAGGGCCGGAGGATTTACGGCCTTTGATTCAGGAGCTGCTGGAAAAAGATTTGCCCGGCTTCGAACGGGACTTGCGCACCATGCAGAAGGATCTGGAGGCAGAGTTGGGACCGGAAAACTCTACTCAGCTTTCGCGCCCGGTCAGGCCGCCTTTGCAGGCGATGTTTGACGGCTTCCAGAAATACACCCAAATTCCCGTGCCCATTCTCAACATCTACGCAGTCCCGCATGATTTCTCACGGCCGGGCGATGACCCTAAAGAGCGCGCTGCAATCGAAGCCCGGGACGAAATCACCACCGGAGCCCAGGCCGACGCATTTGCCAAAGGCGTGCCCTCGGCGCGAGTGGTTCGGTTGCCGCATGCCAGGCATAACGTGATCGCATCGAACGAGGCAGATGTGCTTCGGGAGATGAACTCATTCCTTGCCGGTTTGCCATAAGAGTAAAGACAACCAGATCAACCACGTGACACGCCTAGAAAGAGTGACCATCCACTTCCATCAGTACAGCCGTGTTCACCGGTCGCGTATCGCACGTTGCCGGCTTGAACCGCCATTTCTTGACTGCGGCTAGGACCCGCTCATCGAACCCCGGCTGCACCAGGTTCAGAATCTTCGCTCCGGCTACCTGCCCCTGTTTGTCGATAAACGTGTAGAGGAGAATTTTCGCATTGGTTGGATGCTGCGCAAGATCGGAGCGCACCGGAACCGGCCAGTCGACAACTTTCGCGTCTGTTCCATTCTCGCAGCTCTCGAGCTCAATGGCTTTGGCTGGAATTTCAAACAGACCACTCTCCACCTGGTAAGGCGAGATCTTGATGTCCCGGATCTCCATCGGGGCCAGATCGGGATCGATGATCCTTATCCGCCGGGGAAACATGACGTCGCCCAGCGGCGTAAAATCATAAAATTCTTCCCAGCTCCAGGTCAGGACAACATTGCGCGTGGCATCAATGCAAAGGCGGTCTTTATCATCTCCGCGCTTTTTTTCCATGCACCAGGCGGGCGTACTGCCGACTTTGTGTTTGGTAACACCACCCCATTTGTCGCCGGAATGGGAAATGCCTTTCCCGGGACGCTCGGGGTCCCACAAGCGATCCAATTCATCCAGCCACATGCCGGCGATGAGAAACCGCTCCGGATCGACATAGTCTTTCTGGCCCACGGAAACCCGGGTTTCATTGCGGCCATCCACTTCGAGATCGGCGCGGGCGCGTTCATGGTCGCGGTAAAAAGCGACCGTGCCGGTTATTTCCCTTCCCGATCCGGGATTTACGACCAGAGTTCCGGTGAGGACATAGGGACCGATTCGCGAGAGGTCGACCGCTTTGTGCGCGGCATCCAGCAACGACTGGGGAGATGGTTTGTCCTCGCCGAATACGCCATTGGCCAACAAGGCCAGCGCAAATACAAGAAATAAGGGTGAGCCCGACCAAGCCGAGGTAGGGCCCCCGGCCCGCGCGATTTTCGCGGGATGGGGTAGGAACCCGCTGCAACGGGAGCTAGACAAGCTTAGCGCCGATTCGCCCTCTCTGGCGGGGTGGAGCGGAAAGCGACAGAAAAAAACGCCTCTACTTGTCATAGTGCAGCAGTGAAAACACTTCTGTTCCCTCGAACTTCTTCCGGCCCTCCAGGAAATCCAGCTCCACCACAAAACCCAGGCCCTCAACCTGCGCGCCCAGCGATTTCGCCAGCTGCAGGCACGCATTCGCCGTACCGCCGGTCGCCAGCAGATCGTCCACAATGATCACGCGCTGTCCCGGCTGGATGGCGTCTTTATGGATCTCCAAAGTGTCGGTGCCGTATTCCAGATCGTACGTCCACTTCACGGTCTCCGCCGGAAGTTTTCTTGGTTTGCGGATCGGCACAAATCCGGCGTTCAGACGATACGCCAGCGCCGGGCCAAAGATAAATCCGCGCGCCTCAATCCCCAGCACCAGGTCGACATTGCGGCCCAGATAATGCTCGGAAAGCGCGTCGATGAGCGTGGCGAAGCCCAGCTTGTCTTTGAGCAGCGTTGTGATGTCATAAAAAAGAATCCCCGCTTTGGGAAAATCGGGCACCTCGCGAACCAGTTGTTTGAGATGTTCGCAGCTCGCTGCCGCCTTCGGCTCCATCTACCATGCTCCTTCAATACGAAAAGTTGTAAGACCATCCACCGGCTCCGCCGGTATTTCATTCACTTCATCCACGCGCGCCGCCCGCGGCCCCTGGCGCAGCTTGTTGCCGAACGCGCGATGCTGCTCTTCTGACCCCATGGCCAGCGCTTCCACCGTGCCGTCAATATTGTTGCGTACCCAACCGGCCAGCCCCAGGCTGCGCGCTTCGTGGTCGACAAACCAGCGAAAGCCTACACCCTGCACCCGTCCGCGAACAATGTAACGCCTGGCAATCATACGTCGTTCACTGCCGGCATCATACCGTGGCAGTATTCAGCCCTCCCTGCGGCCTTTCCAGCGCCAACTCGCGCAGATAAAGAAACAGCGGTAAGGCCAGCGAAACTCCAACCGTGAGCAGCGCCAGCACCGGCATCCATCGCCCGCGAACTCCAAGCCGTCTACTCTCCGTCCGCATGAAAACCAATAAGACCACTGAAGATACCAGCACGTCCATGCCGAAGAACCCGCCGATGCGATTGGCAAACAGCTGCTCCACCATCAACGGCAGATGCAAACCGTTTGCAGCCACCCACGGAACAAATTGCCAGTACGGCAGAACCACACCCAGAACACACAAGCTCAGATATATCGTTTTCAATTTCATGGATTGCCCCGCACAATTACCGGCGACGGCCGCTCATGTCATCACGCTCTGGAAAGGTATGCACCCTCGGCCGTATCCACGCGGATTTTTTCGCCTTCGTTGATGAAAGGCGGCACCTGCACCACCAATCCGGTCTCCGTCTTCGCCGGCTTGGTCACGCTTGATGCCGTGGCCGACTTCAGCCCCGGCTCGGTCTCCACCACCGTGAGCTCCACCGTCTGCGGCAGCTCGATGCCCACCGCCTTGCCGTCATAAAACTCCACTCGGATCAGCAGATTGGGCGTGAGATAGTCCACTGAATCGCCCAGCACATCGCGGTTCAAATGCACCTGCTCGTAGTTTTCGGTATTCATGAAGCAATAGCTGTCGCCGTCCTGGTAGAGGTATTCCATGGGAATTTCGTCGACCGTGATCTTCTCAATGGGATCGCTGGAGCGGAAGCGGTGTTCAAACATGGCGCCGGTGCGGATGTTGCGCAGCTTGGCCTGGATGAAGGCGCGCAGGTTGCCGGGCGTGCGGTGCTCCACCGTAAACACCAGGTGAAGATCGTTGTTGTGTTTGATGATCATTCCCGGACGCATCTGGGTTGCTGGGATAGCCATGGGTTGAACTCTCTCCTTGATAAGCTCGCTGGATTTGGGAGTCTTGCCTGCTTCATTGCGGGATACGGCGAAGCAGACCGAGCCTGCCAGTTGCTGGTGCGGCCCACAGACCTGAACTGCTAAAGACGCGAACTAAAAATTTTACCTCAAACCACTACTGCCTGCAGCTCGCCATCTGCGAAACATCGCCCCTGACAGCGTTCCATTTTGTCATTTGGAGCTCGTGTGGCGGCAGCTTAGGCGTGGGTAGAATTCGAAAACCTGCTTCGCAGCACCCGAGTGAGGCCCTTCGTCATCCCTTTGCCTGTCCGGGCAAACGCCATATTTGGCCCGCTTGTGACAAGGGTGTCGCACCCTGTCTCACCCGCTGCATTATAAGCCTTTAATAATCAAAGGCTTATTATCCGCAAGTGCTGGCCGTCAACCTGCATGTAAATAGCGTAAGCCCGAAGTTTAGCAACATTTTTGGTGGGTATTACAAAGCCATGACGTCGACTAAAAATCGTATAAGAATCGCATCGCTCTTATTGCTGGTACTGATCGCAACCAGCCCTGCATTTGCTGCGAGAAAGAAATTGTCTCCCGAATTGGACGCAAAGCGGGCCAAGCTCGGAGCCGTAAGTGACGCGCAATCGCCAACCGAACTCATTGATGTAATTGTGCAGGCCCGTCCGGGAGCGTCTCTCAGCCAGCATCGCCAGAAAATGCTGTCGCTTGGAGCCACGCAAAAAACCGCGTTGGATATCATTAACGGCAGCGTCTTCCGTGTGCCCGCCAGCCTGCTGCCGCAGCTGGAGCAGGACCCGGATATCTCCTACGTCTCTCCTGACCGCAAGACGATTCAGCTTTCGCAGGAAGATTTTGTACTCGACGCCACCCAATCTACCGGTGTGATCAACGCCGGCTATACGGGCTATGGAATTGGAGTTGCGGTAATCGATAGCGGCATCCGCACCAGCCATCCCGATCTGATGAACCTTAGTACCGGCTATTCCCGCGTGGTCTACAGCCAGAGTTTTATTACCGGACTCGATGCCAACGACCAGTATGGCCACGGCACACATGTCGCCGGGATCATTGCCGGCAACGGTTATGTTTCCAATGGCTACATGCAGGGTGTTGCCTCGCGCGTCAATTTGATCAATCTCCGCGTGCTTGACGCCAATGGCGCCGGGACTGACAGCGCCGTGGTTGCTGCCATTCAGCGGGCCATTCAGCTGAAGGGACAGTACAACATCCGCATCATCAATCTGTCGCTGGGACGCAGAATCTCTGAAAGCTATTCGTTGGATCCTATCTGCCAGGCGGTCGAGCAGGCCTGGAAGAACGGCATCGTCGTTGTTGTCGCGGCCGGGAATTTCGGCCAGGACAACACCATGCTGACCAATGGCTATGCCACTATCACTGCGCCGGGCAACGATCCCTACGTGATCACCGTGGGTGCAACCAACACACACGGAACCGACCCCACCAATGACGACAGCATGACCAGCTTCAGCTCCAAAGGGCCCGCGCTGCTGGACCACGTGATCAAACCGGATCTGGTTGCTCCGGGCAACAAGCTGGTATCGTTGAATGCTCCGGGCAGCACTTTGGATAGGGCATTCCCCGTGAATGAAGTTGCTCCATCCCTTTATGGGAGCAATTCCACGACGGCCTATTACTTCCGTTTGAGCGGTACCAGCATGGCTACCCCGCTGGTGAGCGGAGCCGTTGCGCTCATGCTGGAGCGCATGCCCAATCTCACTCCTGACCAGGTCAAGGCCAGGCTGATGAAGACCGCTACCAAGTCTTATCCGGCCTACAGCACCGCCACCAGCAGCAACGGAACCTTGTACAACATTCAGGACGACGTCTTTACCGTGGGTGCGGGATTCCTCAACACCTATGCCGCCGTCGCCAGCAATGACACGCCGTCAGGAACCGCGCTTTCGCCCATTGCAACGCGCGATCTCAACGGCAATGTGATTTTGAAAGCCGATCCCAGCTCGGTCTGGACCAATTCGATTGTCTGGGGCAACTCGATCGTCTGGGGCAACGCTGTCAATGCCAACTCGATCGTCTGGGGCAACTCCATCGTTTGGGGCAACAGCACGCTGAACGGATTCAGCATCGTCTGGGGCACTTCCATCGTTTGGGGTGACAGCACGACCACGGCATTCACTGAAGGATCGGATTCAGACCAGAATTAAGAACCATCAGTTGTTCCTGCGCGGGCAGGGGCAACAGAGGAACTTATGCAGAAGGTTTCGCTGATTACGAAGATTTTCATCGCGGCGGTCGTTGTGACCGGCATTGCGATGCTCGTGAACGGCCTGTTTCACTGGACATACAGTAAGCCGGTTGAGCTGTTGGGGCTGCTGCTTATGGCCGTGGTCGCTTCGCGGCTTAAAGTGAAGCTGCCCGGGATCAACGGCACCATGTCAGTCAATGTGCCATACCTGCTGATCATTGCGGTCCGGCTCGGCGCCGGTGAAGCATTGGCGATCGCGGCGCTGGCCGGCCTGGTTCAGTCGATTTCAGCACTAAAAAAGCGGGAGACTTTCGTTCAGGCGCTCTTCAGTTCCGCAGCGATTACCAATTCAATCGCCGCCGCCATACTTGCTTTCAGATTCGCGTCGAGCCATGGTTGGCTTGGCCCACTTTCGGTCAGCGCTGCCGGCGCAGCCTTCTTCCTGGTCAACACCATTCAGATTGCCCTGGTATTGTGGCTGGCCGAAGGCAAGAACCTTGTGGAGGCATGGCGGGGAATGGCTCAGCTCTCCGTGCCCTACTATGTCCTTAGCGCGGAGATTGCCGCGGTGGTCTGCATGGCCGTTCAGTTTGCTACGTGGGGAGAAGGGCTTGCCTTGCTGCCGATCATGTATTCCATCCACGCGTCATACAAGCTCTACTTCACGACGCCGGCAATGGCTGATCGACTGCCTGGCGAAGCTAACCCGATGGCCCAGCCTGCCACGAGCACATCTTCGGCATCGGTTGCAATTCACTGACCGAGGAAGCTTGCTTCACTGGCAGACTTTCTTTTTCATCGCGGCAGAAAGGTCCTCGGGATCGGGGCCGGCGTGCGAAATCAGCTCTATCTCGCGGACTTCCTGCACGTCAATCTGGTAGGTAAACGCGCCCAGCCGTCCGTACACTCCCGGACCGCGAAAAGTGCCGGTAAATACCCCGTTCACCATAATCCCTTTCTCATTTTCCTGGATCAGATCGTTTAGCGCTTTTAACCCGGGCGCGATTTCGCCGCTGGCGGGCAGCACCTCTCGCATCCAGACCCAGCCCCCATCGATGCAGGCCATGCAGAACAATTGGCTCTGCTTTCGTCCGAGCCTAAAGGTCGCTCTTACCGTAATTTGCTTTCCTTCATAGAACTCAGAATTCCGCAATACCTCGCATAACTCCACGCGCAGGGGCTGGTTGTTCGGCTTGGCTGAGTGGGGTTGCAACGTGGCATTGCCGCTGGAGATGCACAGCACGCAAGCGAGCGTACCCAAAAACTTCGACAGCGGAGTTTGACACCGTTGTTTCAGCGGCATGGTCTGATCGTCAGCACAACTAGCGTAAATCAGCCGCGACCCGGACCGAAACCGTATATTTGCCGCTTTCTTGCACCGAAATCAAATCGCCCTTGCCCGCAACTTTCCTGGCGAAATCAGGATCGCCTACCTGATCATCCAGTTCCAGGCTGTCCATCGCCAGCAATCTGTAGCTGCCTGGCGGCACGCCACGGAAATTGAATTTGCCATCGGCCCCGGCGCCTTTGCGACGGAACAGCTCCGCCGGACCAGGATCCGCGAGGTCTGGCATCAGCAGCACCGAGCCTCGTACAGGCTGATCCTGGCTATCGAAAAGAGTGCCCTCAATATGTCCGCCGGTGGGGCTTAGCACCAATTCCATCTCACCGCGGACACCGCTTAGCACCATGTTGTCAGCGGGCACTTCGTGTCCGGAAATAAGTACCGCTTTCAGGTAATAATCTTCCGGCAGGTTCAGTACATTGACGCGATAGCGACGCTCCGGCCGCAGCTGCGCCTCAAATTTAAATTCTGGCGGCACCGGGTTTGCGCGTATGCGCGGCATCAGCCCTTCGCCGACAAAGTCAACCAGCACCCGTTTCATCACAGTTCGGCCATCGCTGATCAGGGTGACGTGGCCAACGGCGGCAAAATTCGGCAGCCCCGGAATCTCAACATCTCGCGCTCCCTGATTCCCAACCTCCACGGCCTGCTCGCCTTCATACGTCTGTCCGTCCTCGGTAAAGCTGGCGCGCACCTTGTAGAGCCCCGGCGCGACTCCCTTAATTTCAAATGTGCCGTCCTCCGGAGAAACCTTGCCCTCGATTGCTTCCCCTTGTACATAGTCAGTCCAGTACGCTGCTACCACAGCCGCCGACGCCGGCGACCCTGTCATTCCATTGGTGACTCTTCCTTTGATGGAAACCACGGGCGCGCTGACGAACAGGAAATTCGCCGCTATCTCATCGCCTGGATTCACCTGAATGGATTGCGCCTCCTGAAAATCTCCGCTGCCGGGATAAAACAACGGCGGAAAAGTAAACGACTGCTGTGCGCTGTCCTGATCCAGATCCAGGCGGAGCGGCTCTGCCGGCTGCGTCCGGCCCCCTGGTGGTCGCTCAAGGATTCGGTCGGCCAGGGCATTCTTGAACGCCTGAACCGCATCATGGTTGGGTTTGTATTCCGCCTCCAGGTAATACTTGCCTGGGCGAAGCCCGGAAATGCGGTACTGGCCGCGATCATCCGTGACAGTTTTTCCCGCCGGCTTGAGGTACATCTGTCCGAGCCGCGTCTCCCGTGAGAGCAATTTGACTTCAACGTTCTGCAGCCCGTCATTGTATTCGTCCAAAATCTCGCCGCTTACCACCGCGCTCGGCATCAGCCGCACCGCCAGGTCTTTCAGGTGCTGCCCGGCGGCGACCTGAATTACCGGCTGGTATTCACGCTTGTGTTCGTCGGAATAGAAGCTTTGCCGTTGTGCTGTGAGCTTGTATTGTCCAGGATCGACGTGCTGAAAGATGAAATGCCCGGTGGCATCGGCGCGGGTGGATTGGGTTGCCGCCCCTTTCATCCCGGCCAGCACCACATCGGCCCGCGGAACGGTGCGGCTGTTCTGCGCGTTGATGACGGCGCCTTCAACGATAGCGGCCTGAGGGTCTTCCGCCTTCGCCGTACACGGCAGAGCCAAAGCTATTGCGATGAGAATCGTTTTACCGGCGATTGCCATTCTTCCGCGCTCGGTCTTTCTGTCTTGCAACTGCAGACTGCCGAATCATCCTCTTAACAACGAAACCCAGGCATCAAATCTCTGTTAATTCCTGCTGTAGCGGTTCTTCTTTTTCTCCTGATGGCGCTCCAGCGCCAGTTCGATCAGCCGGTCAATCAGCTCTGAATATCCCAATCCTGACGCTGCCCACATCTTCGGATACATGCTGATAGACGTGAAACCTGGCATGGTGTTGATCTCGTTCAGATAAATTTTTCCGGCCTTGCTGCCGGAACCGGGTTCCATCAGAAAATCCACCCGTGCCAGTCCGGAGCAGTCCACTGACTTGAACGCGCTGATGGCCATTTCTTGCACCTGCTTCATCTGTTTCTTGCTGATCCTGGCCGGGATAATCGGCTGCGAACCTTCGTCGATGTATTTGGCGTTGTAATCGTAGAATTCCGCTCCCGGAACAATCTCGCCCGCGATCGAAGCCACCGGATCATCGTTTCCAAGCACCGAACACTCCAGTTCGCGCGCTTTTCTCTTTTTGCCGCCCACACCCTGCTCAATCACGATCTTGCGGTCGTACCCGGCCGCCGTCTCAATCGCCGGACCCAGTTCTTTACGATCGTGGGCCTTGCTGATTCCTACCGACGAGCCCAGGTTCGCCGGCTTCACAAACAGCGGATACTTCAACTTGCTCTCCACCAGCCTGGTAACCTTCTTCGGTTCTTTTTCCCAATCGCTGCGCAGGATGGTCACATGTTTCACGATCGGCAAGCCGGCTCCGGCGAAGAGCTGTTTCATTACATCCTTATCCATGCCCGCGGCCGAGCCGAGCACGCCGGCGCCGACGTAAGGAATGTCCGCCAGTTCGAATAGTCCCTGAATCGTGCCGTCCTCGCCAAACGTTCCATGCAGCACGGGAAAAATCACGTCCACATCAATGCTCTTTTCTCCCGAAGACGCTGCACTTTCAAACGGAATCAGCCCGTGCGACTGCGGCACCGGCGGCACGATCACCGCTTCGCCTCTGGCCAGCACCGCTGCACCCGGCGTGGTCTCCGGATCGCCCGCGCGCAGGTGGCGTCCGCTCTCCGCATCTCCGCGCAACAGCCGCTCTGCGTGCACCTCGGTCAGCCACCGGCCTTCCTTGGTAATCCCGATCGGCACCACATCATATTTATCTTTGTTGATAGCTTTGAGGACTGAGGCCGCGGAAAGAAGGGAAACTTCGTGCTCGCCGCTGCGCCCGCCGAACAGTATGCCGATCCGGAGTTTTTTCATCTGAAATAGAGTAGCACTCAGCTCTCAGCGTTCGTTGCTCGCATGGTTCACCTCTCACAGCTGAATACTGAACGCTGTGTTTAAAGGTTCCTGCCAAACGTCGCCTGCACGCGGTCTGACTTTTTGAAGTATAGAAACCAGACAATGATGTAAACCAGCCCGCGGAAAAGTATCACGATCTCGTTTGGATTTTGCTCCTCAGACCCGACAAAAGAGCCGGCTAGGGCCAGAACAAAAAAGAGGGCAAGCAGTCCGAAATAAATCCACAGTAACAAAAAGGCGCGGGGATTCACGTTCCACAGCATGATTCCAACCAGCACGCCAAATCCTGCCACCACAAAGTCAATCGTGTTTGCCACCCCAAAACCACCGCCCCACGCACGGATAGCCATAAACAGCGGCGAAAGGAACGTAAGGGAAATACAGAAAAAAAGGAGCCAGCCGCCTACGCCCTTCAGGTCCGGGCGGCGTACAGGTGGCCCGATCGTGGCCGGTTCATCTGGCCATTGGATCTGCCCTGGAGCAGCCGCGGTCGCCGGCGCCGGCGCTGCCCGAGATGGATCGATTTTCAACGTCGCCTCACGCCCACAGAGCGGACAAATCTCAATGGCGTCAGGAATCTGTTGGCCGCATCGCGCACAGAACATGGGTCTGCCTCCGCTGTAAGCAACACAATGGGTTCAATGATTCCTCTATAAATTTGCTCCGTACGTGTTCTTCACTCGTATTGATTTACGGAAATAAACAAACCACAACAGCGTGATGCCTCCGCTAATCGCCACCGACGACAAGCGTGAACTCAGGAAAACCGGCGCATGCGTGCGCAACGAAAAGTTGACTGCCTCAAGCATAAAGAGCAAGGTTTCCGCTGCCACCAGAATGAAATAAACCCGGAGGAACATCAGTGCGACCCGACGCCGCGTCCAAAGTAAAACCCCAACCACGATCCCATACATCACCTGTGCCGTACTAAAGAGCAGTCTGGAACTAAAGCCGTGCAGCATCCTGGGGCTAAGGCCTTGCAGTTTGAAAGTAAACCAATAACCAAGCAACACGAAGGCTGGACCCAGAATTGTGAGCGACATGCAATAAAACAGCAGCCAACCTCCCACGCCTTTCGGTCCGTGCACGACAGGCAAGGAACCGATTGGGAATTCAGGTCGGGACGGAACAGCCGGGGCCGGCTGCGCAATGAGTTTCAGGTTCGCTTCCTGACCGCATAGCGGGCAAAGCTCGCTGGCATCCGGGATCTGCTCACCGCAACGGGCGCAAAACATGGTTTTTCAATACCTGGACCGCGCGATACAACGCAGCTCCTCTATTCACAGCTTCCTTAATGGCAATCCTTTACTGCTTCCTGAACCGTTTTCGCCAGCTTGCCCTGCTTTTGCTTCTGCAACAGGTCGTCCAAAGATTTCGTCTTCGCCTGAGGATCAGTTTTGACGATCGCACTATAGGCCTTGAGCACGCCTTCCATCCCGCCTGTACTCTGCACGGGAATGCTGTCGCCCTTTTCCGGGTGCTCGATCAGAAACGCTGCGCTTGAGATCAGCAGTTGGTTGCTCAGTTCAGACCGGTACTTGTATCTCGGGCGCCGCAGGTCTGACAGTAGAGTCGAACACGTGCGGACGTGCAAATCCGGAGCCGCTACCACCCACTGTACTGCCCAGTTGCGTTCGGGACTCAGCGTGCGATCCAACGGCGCTGCTTCCAGCTTGTGGGCGATAGCCACCAGTCTCTGCCGGTCTTCAGGACTGGGACGCTTCTCCGCTGATTTCTCCGGGGTCGCGGGCGCCGCCGTCTGCGGCCTAGGCGGTTGCGCTCCGCTGTTTTGTTGGGCGGACGCGCACATGCACACAAAAACCGCGCGGACGAAAATAATGAGGCACTTACGTAGGCGGGGCGGCAATAGCTTCGGCGCGGGAGCTCTCATCGGCTCTTCAGGCGCCTTCCTTTTTATCGTCGCACTCCTTGCTGGCATCGTGCACGAAATCTGCCAGCTTGCCCTGCTTTTGCTTTTCCAGCAGGTCGTCCAGCGCTTTGGACTTGGCGGTGGGCTCGGTCTTGAGAATCGCCGTGTAGGCTTTCAATGCGCTCTCCACACCGGCGACGTACTGAGCGGTCGTGTCACTCTTTTTTTCCGGGTGCTCCATGATAAAAACGGCCTCGCCGAAAGTCGCCTGGTAGGAAAGCTGTGGCGTGTACTTGTTCTGTTCTTTGATAAAGTCCACTCCGAACAGCACCGGCGCGCAGATGTTCACGTTTACATCGGGAATATCCTCCAGCCACTGTTTGGCCCAGGCCTTGTCTTCGTACAGGTTCTTGTCCAGAGGACTCTGCTCCAGCTTGTGGGTAAGCGCGATAAAACGAGTGCGCTCCTGCGCCGTGGAAGGCGCACGTTTAGGTTCGTCCTGGCCGGAGGAAACAACGCATAACAGGATCACCGTAAAAAATGCCGTACGAAAACGCATGGTTCCTCCCGGATACTTATTGCATACACTATAAAATCTTCTTCCCAAACGCTGAAAGCGCCAGCTCTACCGCCAGATCCGCTGTGCGGTTGTGCTCATCGATCACTGGATTCACTTCCACAATCTCAAAGCTGGTCATGCGCCCGTGATCCGCGATGATCTCCATGGCCAGATGCGCTTCGCGATAGCTGGCTCCGCCGCGCACCGGCGTTCCCACGCCCGGCGCATCTTCCGGATCGATCCAGTCCATATCCAGCGAAACGTGATAGCCGGCGGTGCCGCGTCCGGCCACGCGCAGCGCTTCTTCAATCACTGTACGCATGCCGCGCTCGTCGATGTCGCGCATGGTATAGACCTCAATGCCCGTTTCCTTGATGTTCTCTTTTTCGCGGGCATCAACGTCACGTACGCCGATCAGCACGCAATTCTCGGCGTGGACCTTGGGTTTGAAGCCATAGATGTCAGCCAGCTCCGGCGGTCCCAGCCCCATGATAGCGGCCAGCGGCATCCCGTGCACGTTGCCGCTGGGCGAGGTTTCCGGCGTGTTGATGTCGGCGTGCGCATCGATCCAGATCAGTCCGACCTTTTGGTCCTGCCGCCGCTGCTGCCGGTAGAATTCGGCGACTCCGGCCACGGTGCCCGCGGCTACCGAGTGATCGCCGCCCAGAACCAGGGGCACCTTGCCTGCCTCCAGGGTCTTCATGACGGTTTCGGCGTGCTTGGTGCAGGTGGCGGTGATCTCTTTGAGATACTTGGCGCGGGGATCGCCCTCTTTCTTTTGTTCGGGGATAGCAACGGCAATGTTGCCGCCATCTTCCACCACGTGTCCGATGGCTTCCAGGCGAGCCTCCAGCCCGGCCACGCGCACCGCCGAAGGTCCCATATCGACGCCCCGGCGCGCCTGGCCCAGGTCGAGCGGGACGCCCAAAATCCTGATTCTCTTGGGCACAATGTTGTCCGCTGCCGCCGGCTTCGCGGCGATCTCGACCTTGGGAACGGTAAGTACGTTTGTGTTCTCCGGCGTCATAGTCCTTGTAGTTCCTTCGCGCTTCGGTCTCAGGATTTCGGCCTTCGACTTCGCTCCGGCCAGGCTCTGCGGGAGATCCTTCGACTGCGCGCCCATCATTCTCGTAGGCCTAAGCTTGTCGCGGCGCTCCGCTCAGGATTTCGCCTGCGGACTCCCGCTCGGCTCCGCCTCC
>DATFSU010000031.1:0-2424 GCA_035262465.1 Candidatus Angelobacter sp.
ACCAGGTTCACCACCTCGGGGACCACCGGGTTCACTTTTCCCGGCATGATGGAGGAGCCAGGCTGCAACGCCGGCAGGTCGATCTCCTCGAGTCCGGCGCGCGGCCCAGACGTCAGCAGGATGAGGTCGTCGGAAATCTTCGAAAGCGCGACGGCCAGGCTCTTCAGTGCGGCGGAGTAGACCACGAATCCTTGCTGGTCCCATGTGGCCTCAATCATGTCCTGGGCGGGCACGATGGGCTTGTGAGTAAGCTCTGCCAGATGCGCCGCGCACCTCTCTGGATATCCTTTCGGCACGTTGATCTGGGTGCCGATGGCAGTGGCGCCCATGTTGACTGCGTACAGATATTTTTCCGCATTCCGCAACTCCTCTATCTGGCTCTGCACCGATGACGCAAAAGCATGAAGTTCCTGGCCGACGGTCATGGGAACGGCATCCTGCATTTCAGTGCGCCCCATCTTGACGACCTCGACGTAGGCATCAGCCTTGGCGTGGAATGACGCCGCCAGCTTTTGGAGCTCTTCGATCAGTTTGTCGTTGCGCAGAAGAACCGCCACCTTGATCGCAGTGGGATAAGAATCGTTGGTGGATTGCGACATGTTCAGATCGTCGTGTGGCTCGAGGAACTGGTATTCGCCCTTCTTGTGACCGCTGAGCACGAGCCCGACGTTGGCGAGCACCTCGTTGGCATTCATGTTCGTCGATGTGCCGGCGCCGCCCTGGTACCAATCGACCTCGAATTGATCGTGATACTCGCCGGCCAGCACCGCCTTACAAGCCTTTTCGATCGCGGCCAGCCGCTCCGGCTTCATGGCTCCCACATCGGCATTGGCACGGGCCGCCGCCAGTTTGACAATGGCCCACGCTTCCACGAACCCGGGGTAGTGGTTGATGGGAATGCCGGAGAGCTGGAAGTTCTCCAGCGCACGCGCGGTCTGCACGCCGTAGTAGGCATCGGCCGGGATCTCCTTTTCGCCCAGGAGATCCTTTTCAATTCGCGTTTGACCCGTGGATGGCGCTGCGGATGGCTTGGCCGCGGGTGATGTGGCGGGTTGCGCGGACCGCTTGGCCGGTGGGGGTGATGGCGTGGGTTGCTGGCCAGCGAGGGTTGCAACCACTGTCAGAGCTGCGGCGAGCACCGCCGCACTGCGACTTCGAAAGAAATCTATAATCATGACATGACCTCGGTGCTTGGGATGGGGCGTTTAAGCTAACGGATCCCCGGCCTTTTGCTCCTCCTTAAGCTTGTTGCCAGTCGCAGCCTTGTTCTGAGCGAAAAACTGACACGACTGACTAGAACGCGGAGCCGGAACACGCCCTTCCCTCCCGGCTTATGTGATGAGAATTCTGCTCTCCGCGTTTGATCACCGTGTCTTCACCCCGGAGAATTTCGGTAGTGCCGACCCGAATTCATACGGAGCGAGCGTGCTTCACCACACGGGCTGAGAGACTCAACCTGCATCCAAATTGTTTGTGGAGAAAGCAAAGCCCAAACTTCTATTTGTGGACGATGATGAGTCGATCAGGCAGACGCTGCCCCTGATCCTGGCCAGGGAAGGATTCGATTGCACTACCGTGGCGAGCGTGCCGGAAGCGCTCTCGCAAATCAGCCGGCAGCAGTTTGACATCCTTCTTTCCGACCTGAATATCGGAGAGCCGGGCGACGGGTTCATTGTGGTCGGGGCCATGCGCAGAGTACAGCCTCATGCCCGAACGTACATCTTGACCGGGTATCCCGATTTCGCCTCCGCGCTGGAAGCGATTCGTCGCCAGGTAGACGATTACCTTGTCAAGCCTGCCGATATTTCAGCACTGCTCACGACTCTGCGCTCAAGGCCGGAAGCATCCAGGGTTCTCGAGACCGGGGGCAAACGCGCCTCAACTTTGATCCGCGAAAATGCAGAGAGGATTATTGAGAGGTGGGCTGAGGATACGGAGCGCGATCCCGAGCTAAAACAGCTTCGTCTATCCAGAACCTCGAGAATCGACCATCTGCCGGGGCTTTTACAGCAACTCGCGAACCGGCTGGACAAGAGACCCGACGTCAACGACAAGCGTGAGATGGAAAGTGCCCGGGCCCACGGCAGGACGCGCCGGCAACAGGGGTTTTCCATACCCCTCATCGTGGCCGAATCAAGGATTCTTTACAGCATCATCGCCGGCACCGTGCAATACCACCTGGCGGAAACGGATATCAGCTCCATCATTCCCGATTTGACTCTGATCAGCGAAAACTTGAACGCCATGCTGGCCGAATCGCTCCGCAGCTTTCTCGACGGAGAACAGATTGCCGCGTGAGAACGAATACGGTTCACAATCCGCGGAAACCATTGGAATGATTTTTAGCAAGGCGATTGTGATCGCGCACGATTCATAGTTTTTCGCGCTGATGCGCGCGCAGTCTTGCAGCCTGTTGCGCCACGA
>DATFSU010000032.1:0-3879 GCA_035262465.1 Candidatus Angelobacter sp.
ATATAGTTGAGGGATTGGTTCTGCGTCTCTTCGATATCCGCCAGCTGCCCGGTCAGCGCGCCGACCTTGGAAAAGTCCCGGAGCTTGAGGGTGATGTTGGTGGTTACACGATAGCCGATGACCTTATGCTTAGGATTCTTCCAGTCGTACATCGGCTGGACCGAATAGAAGCCCACCTGGGCTGCCTTGGGGTCGATGCCATTTGCTTTCAGAACCTGACGAGCGCGTTCGGCGGCTGCAGACGCCTTGTCGTAGGCTGCATGCGAAGTGTCGTCTTGCGCGGCGATATCGAGGCGCAGGACCACCGTGTCCGGCGCGGCCTCGAATTTGCCGTCTGCGCCCGAATAAATGGTGTTGGCCTGCGCGCTGATCCCGGGTGTTACGACTTGCGCGTTCGCCATCACCGTGATCAGGAGAGCGCTTACAAAAAACAAAAACTGCTTATTCATCTGCAACCTTCTTTCCCAGGAATACTAACACCGCCCTAAATGCAGAGACTCGCAGGGGAGGCTGCTCTGCTTCGTGGTTGACCTCAGGGTGCGGGGCCGTATAGGCTTTCTACCGCAGGAAGAAAAGCTGCGGAGGAAGAATCACGATGCGTCGAAAAACTGCTGTTCTCTTACTCGGGCTACTGGCGCTGGCTGCACCCCGCGCGGGCTCTTCGCTTTGGGCGCAGGGCGAGAAAAAAGAAGCCCCGCCACCGCCGGCGCTCAAGGTTGGCGACATGGCGCCCGATTTCACGCTGCGCGACACCAAGATGCAACAGGTTTCGTTGAAGGATTTTCGCGGCAAGAAGAACGTCGCTCTGGCCTTCTATATCTTCGCGTTCACTGGTGGTTGAACCAAGCAGATGCAGAACTTCCAGCAGAATTTAGAAAAGCTGGAAGCTGCAGACACCCAGGTCCTGGGTGTCAGCATGGACAGCCCCTTCAGCAACGCCGCTTGGGCAGAAAAAATCAATGTCACCTTCCCGCTGCTCAGTGATTGGGGCGGCGAGGTCACGCACAAGTACGGTCTGTATGACGAAAAGCGGAAGATCGGCCGGCGTGTAAACTTCCTGATCGATAAGGACGGCAAGATTGTCGATATGCAAATCGACAGCGACGCCGTCGACCCGACGCATCTGGTTACAGTCTGCGAGAACAGAAAACACAAGGGATGATGGCTTCGTCAACCGAAGTTGTAGCCCGTCGTGAAACCTCTTCGCGACGGGCTCTTTTGTTGCTCTCTTTGGCCGAGTTGCTGGCTATGTCGCTGTGGTTCACGGGCACCGCTGTGCTGCCGCAGGTCAAGGCTCTGTGGCACTCGGGGCTGGGGCTGGTGGCCTGGCTCACTATCGCGGTGCAGATCGGCTTCTCCCTGGGCGCGCTGGCGTTTGCCGTGTTCAATGTCTCCGATATCTACAGTCCGATCCGGGTCTTCGTCGTTTCTGCGATCGCGGCGGCAGCGGCAAACGCGGCTTTCGTATGGGCGGCGCCGAATCCCTTGGCTGCCATACTTCTGCGCGGCGCGACCGGATTCTTTCTCGCCGGCGTTTATCCCGTCGGAATGAAGATCATCGCGGGATGGTTCCAACGCGGACGCGGCTTAGCCCTAGGCATCATGATCGGAGCGCTCACCGTGGGATCGGCCGTGCCTCATGCCGTCAACTCCGTTGGCGGGATCGCCTGGCGCGGCGTGGTCCTGTTCGGCAGCCTTTTGGCAATCATCGGAGCCCTCGTTGTCGCCGTGGCAGTACGTGAAGGTCCCTTCGCGATGCCGGCATCGCGCCTGGACATTTCCCAGGTGACCCAGATTGTCCGCAACCGGCGGCTCCGGCTGGCGAACCTCGGTTATCTCGGCCACATGTGGGAGCTGTACAGCATGTGGGGATGGATCGCGGTAATCCTCGCTGCGGCGTGGTCCAAGCCGCAGTTCGAGAGTGCGGCGGCGGCGGCGATTGCTATCGGGGCCGCCGGATGCATCTGGGCAGGCCGGGCCAGCGATCGGATGCAGGACAGCGCGGACTCGACGCGGGTCGGGCAACGCGCCCGAGTCACCATCATCGCCATGGCCGCCAGTGCAGCGTGTTGCATTCTGGCGGCGCTGACCTTTCATCGCCCACTACTGCTCGTCATCGTCTCGCTCATCTGGGGAATTGCGATTATCGCGGATTCGGCGCAGTTTTCCGCCATCATCAGCGAAGTCTCCGACAAAAGCTACGTTGGCACCGCCCTAACGCTTCAGACCGCGCTGGGATTCTTGCTGACGGCGGTGGCCATTCAGACCATCGCCTTCATCGCCGGCGGCTATGGCTGGCGCTGGGCTCTGGCCAGCATGGCCGTTGGACCGGTCCTTGGCATCTGGGCGATGAGCGGGCTCCTCGAACGCGGCCAGCAGGCGCCAGCTGGCAAATAATGGCCACGACCGCGAGCATATAGACCCGCTGAAGAGATCGTTCACGTTGGCACCAACACCGTTAAGGCACATTGCGCTTTCACGCAACTTTCCCTGCAGCTCGGGTTTTATCTGCGAAGTGTGGGGAAATTCATCCTTGGAGGGGCAAGACAACGATGCACAATAGACTTCACCTGATTCTGACAGCGACCTTGGCGCTCAGCGCCGCAGGCTTCGCCCAAACTGGTACGACAACAACGCCTGGCACACCTGCGAATCCAGACGCGCTCAAGCAGGACATTCAGGCCGATAAGCAAGACATCAAACAGGACAAACAGGAGCTGCAGACAGCCGAGCAGCAGGTCCAGCAAGACAAGCAAAAACTGGCCGCCGACAAAGCCAGCGGCGCGAGTAAAGCGCAAATTCAGGCGGATAAGGCCCAGCTTAAGCAGGACCGGCACAAGCTGAAGCAGCTGAGAGCCGATATCCATCATGATCGGAATGATATTCGTCATGATCGGCACCGCAGCATGCGTCGTCGCGGTTAGGCGCCTTCAGCTGCTTTTCTGAAAAACAACAACGCCACGAAGAACAACGATTCTTGGTGGCGTTGTTTTTTGGGGGAGTGCTCGGATTGATTGAGTGATAGCGGAGCATCATGCCCGGCTTGCGTGTTATTCTTGCGGGTTTCCACAAGACAAACTATGCCAAGGGGTGACTTCCCTGTGTCGATGAAACCGGGTCTTCTGGTATTGAGAATTCTGACTGCCCTTCTGCTTGGCGTTTCTTGCACCGCTGCTCAAGTCCGTCCTGGGGTCGCGGTTGAGCAGGTGGAATCACACCCGGCTGCCGGGCCCAAGCCCGAGCCCGGCTATGCAATGACCGAGGGCGATGTGCGCGCGTTTCTCGACGGGTTCATGCCCATGCAGCTGGAACGTGAGAACATTGCCGGCGCCGTTGTCCTGGTTGTGAAAGACGGCCGCGTGCTGTTTGCCAAAGGCTACGGATATAGCGACGTCGACAAGAAGACGCCGGTCACGGTCGATGCCACGTTGTTTCGCCCCGGCTCCATCTCCAAATTGTTTACCTGGACTGCGGTCATGCAACTGGTGGAACAGGGCAAGCTTGATCTCGACAAGGACATCAACGCCTACCTGGATTTCAAGATCCCGGCGACGCAGCTGCAGCCCATCACCATGCGCTACATCCTGACGCACAGACCTGGATTTGAGGAGCAGATCAAAGATCTCTTTGGGAAAGAGGGCACTCCCTTCGCCACCCTGAAAGACCATCTGATGGAGCACATGCCGGAGCGGATTTTTCCCGCCGGTACCACGCCGGCGTACTCGAACTACGGAGCAGCGCTGGCCGGTTATATCGTGGAGCGGGTGTCCGGGCGTGCGTTCAACGACTACGTCGCGGAACAGATTTTCCGGCCTTTGGGCATGACGCGATCCACGTTCGTCCAGCCTCTGCCTGCGGATCTCAAGCCCTTGATGTCCA
>DATFSU010000033.1:0-14610 GCA_035262465.1 Candidatus Angelobacter sp.
GACACCTCAAATACCGCAACTGGGTCGGAGAAGCCCTTGAGGAAGAGCGGCGGCAGCGGTTTGACCTTCACCTCGTTACTCAGTTCCACCCTGACGGCTTTGGACACCAGGATCTGCCCCACTGAAGCATTGGAGCAAAACCGCGCCGCCATGTTCACGACGCTTCCGATCGCGGTGTAGTCTTTACGTGCCTTGCTGCCGATCGAACCGATCACAACCTCTCCTGCGTGGATGCCGACGCCGATGGTCGTTCCCGGCCTTCCGCCAAAACGAGCCGACAAGGCGGTGATCATCTCATCGGCGGCGCGGACCGCACGCACAGAACGGTCATTGCCATGAAACCACGCGATCACGGCATCGCCGACATACTTATCGATGTCGCCTTGGTGCTTCTTGATGATTTCCGCCTCGATGCTCAACACTTCGTTCAGCAGGCTGATGACCTCTTCGGGATCGCGGGTTTCGGAAAACTTGCTGAATTGGCGGACATCGGCGAAAAGAATGGCCAAGGACGTTCGCACGTTGCCGGCTCCATCTTTGCGGCGAATGTCGCTGAGGGTGGCCTCGGAGACGAAGGGCACCATGGCCAGGCGTTCCCGCAGTCCTTGCACCATGTCGCGAAACGACCGTCCCAGCACACCGATTTCATCTTTGGCATGGATGAGCCGTTCCGGGTGGCTCTGCAGCAGACTATCGGCAGTCTCTAACTGGTCGCGAGCGACGTTCTCAGCGGCCCGGGCCAAGTCCACCAGCGGTGTGGCGATGGGGCGTGCGAGCAGCGCGCCGAGGACCCAGCCCAGGATCAAAGTCAGGAGAGCCATCGAGGCCAGCAGGTATTCCAGCCGGCGAAACGGCTCGAACTTTGCGTCGACCGACTGCACCAGAGCAATGTGCAGCCCCTCCGGGTTGTACACCAGGTCAGCACGATCCTCCACGCTGGCATCGAGGATCGCGTAGCCGCCGGCCGCAACCTCGCTGCCGGTCCGCCAGTTCTCCACGGCAGGCGTCAGCAGGTTACGCAAAGATGGGTCGCTGGCTCCCAAAAGGTGCGATTCCTTTCCTTCTTGGTGCCAAACCAGGTTGTCCTGCCCGGTGTGCTCCTTAATATGGCGCGCCAGCGAATCACTCACGTTGAATCCGAGAACGAAGGTGCCAATAGGTCGATCCTGGATGTCATGAATCGGCGCTTCGATCAGCTCAAACAACTGCTGATTGTCCGATTCCCAGTTGGTAACCTCCGGAGCCAGGTCTTTGTGCGAGAGAAGAGGGAAGCGCCACTTGAGTTCGCGTGCGTCGCAGGTCGGCGCCCCACGAACCGCCACTCCCAGAGCATCGCCCGTGGGTAAGAGAATACCTGTCAGGTCAAAGGAATCCTCGGGGTTGACGGGAGTGCCTTTGCCGGCCAGCACACGGCTCAGCCATACGCAGGCGGCTTTCGTGTCGCGATGGGAGAGAAAACCGGGAAGGTCATCATCTTCAGCGACGGTCAGAGCCTCCAAGACGTGTTCATGGAGATGCTCGCCTTCGTTGATGACGAACGCCTTCCGCGCCACGAGCAACTCGTCACGAACGTCGTTTCTTACTTCGCGCCATGAGGATGCCCACACGCCGATCAAGACGGCGATGGTAAGAGCACCTACGGCCACGGCGACAATGAACGTCAGCTTGCCGCGAATGCTGATGTCGTTAAAGTAACGGAACAAAGGGTCGAAAAACTCCTTTCGGATTGCTTACCTTACCTTAAAGTGCGGTTCAGGCGCAGAAAATTTCAGGTTGAGCCGGGTTACTGACGACTGATGTTCTCGCTCCTGCCAACCAAAGTTGGTAAACTACCCCGGTTGTTTTCGGCCTATTTTCGTTCCGCCACCACAACAGGAGATCCACGAATGGCACGGCCCTGCGGGAGTGTGTTGTGCATCGTGTTGTTGGCTCTCGCGCTAGCCGCCGGATGCGCCGGGGGTAGCACCGTAACAATTCCGTCTCCGCCCTCGCCGCCCGTGGCGGTATTGACCGCGGCGGAGGCACAGAGCGTCGTGCAGAACAGCGCAAGCGCCGTGGACGCTCCCGTGGTCATTGCCGTGACCGACCGCGGCGGGCATATTCTAGCTGTCTTTCAGAAGACCGGAGCGCCGCCGACGGCAACCGGCAATTTCAGCGCGAGCGTAGCCACGACCGAACTCGCTGTCGCTTTGGCGCGCACCGCCTCCTTTTTCAGCAACGATCAGGCTCCGCTTTCTTCGCGGACCGTGCGCTTCATCAGCGGCATTCATTTTCCCCCGGGTGTCGCCAACACTCCGAATGCCGCGCTTTACGGTATCGAAAACACCAACCGCGGCTGTCCGTTGAACGTGACTTTCCTGCCGGGGCAGACGCTTGCTCCGGCGCGCTCAATCAGCGGGGCTTCTCTCGGCCCCGGCATCATTACCGGCAAGGCCGACGTTTTCGATTCCGATCCCACGGCCGTGAATCCCGGCGGTGTGCCGCTTTTCAAGAACGGCCGCCTGGTAGGGGGCGTAGGAGTGGCGGGAGCGCCGCCCGAGGTTGCCGAGTTCGCCGCGTTTTCCGGAGCCGTGAATGCGGGATTCGGCGCCAGTCCGGCGCCGCCGGGTGTGGTTGTAATTGACGGCATAGCCCTTCCATTTGTTTCCCAGACCACGCGCCCCGCGGGCGTCAACCCGGGTTCATTCACCGGTGTCTTCGTCGTGGGACCGGTAGCCAGCCCGGGGCAGGTCCCGGAGGGCGACCTGATCATGGCTCAGCCGGGACTGATCGGCGGCCTCACGCTCGCCGAGGTACAAGGCATCGTCAACCAGGCCATCGCGACCGCCAATCAGACGCGCGCGGTGATCCGGCTGCCGGACGGACAGAGAGCAAGATTCGCCATCGCGGTCGCGGATTTGGACGGCACCATCCTCGCGCTCAATCGCATGCCGGATGCCACCGTCTTCAGCGTCGACGTCGCTGTAGCGAAAGCGCGCAACCTGGCCTATTTCAGCAGCGCCGCATTGAATCCCAGCGACTTGCCCGGAGTGCCGCCGAAAACTGCCGTGACTAACCGTACGATTGGGTTCGGCGCGCAGCCCTTGTTCCCTCCGGGGATTGAGGGAACGGCGGCGGGCCCGTTTTTTAGCCTTTATCAGTTTGACGTGGCGAATCCCTGTACCAACGGGCACCAGCCGGCAAGCCTCAACCAGAACGGCGTAGTCTTCTTCGCCGGCAGCGTGCCCATCTACAAAGGCGGAGCGTTGGTTGGAGGGCTCGGAATCAGCGGCGACGGCGTTGACCAGGACGATTTCGTTGCCGCCCAGGCGGCGCAAGGCTTTGAAGCTCCCACAGCGATCCGCGCGGATCAGTTGATCTTGAACGGCGTGCGCCTGCCGTATTTGAAGTTCCCGCGCAATCCCACGCTTTGAAGTCGTTTGTTACATAGCAGCGGGGAGCGAGAACTCTGTTCGCTTCGTCACGACCTTGTGCGTCTGTCATCTCGACCGAAGCGCCACTGGGAGTTGTCCCTTTCAAAGGTCTCTGGCGTGGAGTGGAGAGATCCCGACGGAGTATCCTTTGCGGTTTTGCTTCAAGGCGTTCTCTCCAAACCGGCAAGAATAACAGGCCAGCATCTAAAGGAACGATTACGGCTGCGATCGCCTCGCGCTCATCCCGGCACCTCGGAAACGTGACCGGGACAACCCACGGGTACAACGCCCTGTGTCAGCTTGGTAGGGATGAACCCGCGGGATCCCTCCACTCCGCGCCAGAGGTTTCTTGAAGGACCAAAGATCCCCAGTGGCGCTCCGGTCGGGATAACAGCCTTAGTGGATTTCCAAAAAGGATGGTTTATCAAGGACAAAATCCTTGCTTACGCTTTTCCGCAACCTCCCGAATACATCCCCTTTCAAAGGCCAAGAATAGTTTCTCTGACGGCCAGGATCCGCATTCTCATTGCGATGCGATGCCGGCATCGCGCAGCGCTGCACTCACTTTGCGCATCTGCGCGCTGAAACGAGGCGCATCGTAGCTTGACGGGTTATTCAGCTCCCGGAACAGTCCATCGATGGCCGCGCGAACCTCAGGCTGGCTGCCCGCCTGCTTTTCGTAACTGAGAAAGATGGCATCCAGAGCCATGGCGGCCTGCTCGGCAGATCGCGTGTCTTCGTTGGAAATGGTATCGCCCTGATCGGAAATTGATTTGAGCAATCGGCCGGCTCGCCCCCGGTCAAAGCTGGCCTGCGCGATCTCAACTGCAAAACGATTGGCCAGGTCCGAAGCTGCAGCCGCCTTTTCCGCGATCGATTTCGGCGGACCGTTGAGACTGCTGGTGAGTTGATACAGAGTCTCCAGTTGCGCCTCGAGCTGTTGGCTTGCGCTTGCGTCGACGTCTCGAGCCAGAATGCGGAAGACAATGTAATGCGCGCTGTCCCAGGGCGGGGAACCGGCGGCGCGGTGCGGATACCCGCGTTCCTGGCGCCAGCTGGTCTCCGGCTTGGTCAGGCTGTGATGACAGCCGAAACAACTGTACTCGGTGAACTCCGGCCAGCTGGCACCTTGGGCGTGTCGCGCCAGCCGCTTCAGCGCTTCGCGCAGCTGAATCGCCTGGCCCACGGCCCAGAGACGGACATCGTGATTGGGATCCGCAGCCGGTTTCCAGTGTGGCGGCTGGATGGCGCTGTAAGAATCAAGCTCGAAGACCAGATCAGGGTGCCCAGCCGCGATCATCTTGTGATCCACCTCGTTCTCCGCCGTTCCCAGATGACAGCTGAGGCACTTTTCCGAGCGCAGCGTCGCATCGTTCAAGTCGAGCATTCCCAGGGCGAAAGATTTCTGCGGCGTCCATCCCTTGAGCACATGCGAGTCCAGCCAGGCGGAAGCCGGCCCGTGACAACTTTCGCAGCTCACTCCTTCTACATCAAACTCGCGGAGTTTCAGCTCCGCCGGAACAGCGAGCGCGTGGCAGGCCAGGCATTTTGGCGAAGTCGCGGGGTTTTCAATTCCCAGGAGCCGGCCCATGCGTTGTGAGACCGCATTATCAAGACTGTGCAGCGCTTTGAAATGGGCGTCTTTGGTCACCCAGGTGCTGTACTCGTTTTGCAATACGCGGGTCAGGGACCGCGGCTGCACGCTGCCATGACAAGCTGTAGCGCCGCAGGAACCAGGCCCAACATACTTCCCGGCCACGGGCGCATTGGTTCGTTTCTTGTCCGTGGATTGTGCGCCGGCAACGCCATAAGCGAGAGTGCTTGCGAGCGTGATTTGCAGCGCAACGCGGCGCCAGCGGCGAGACTCGGCCATGGTTACCTCTAGCTTGGATTGAACCCGTACTTTCTACCCTGTGTCACAGTAAAAGGCAACCGCAAATGCGGCGGTCGTAACTCTATCGATCATTGGTTGGCGGAATCATTGCGGGAGAGCATTGTTTTGTGGACGGCAACTGCGTTGTCTGCTATAGTCCGCCGAACAGTACCTCTCCGGTTCGCAAAGAGGAAAAACCATCATGTCTGGGCCCGCGCCGTTCAAAGTGCTGCCCGTCGAACATAAAACCGATGGAATATTTGAGGAACTCAAAGACATCCAGCGCAAGTTCGAGTATCTGCCCGCGGAAGAGTTGAAACGGGTCGCCGAACGGCGAGGCCTGAACCCGCGTGATCTGCACTCCATTGCCAGCTACTATCCTCATTTTCACCTGGCGCCTCCGGCCAAGGTGAACGTAAAAGTCTGCGATGACATGACCTGCCATCTCCGCGGCGCCGCCGGGCTGCAGCAAAAGTTGGAGCAGAGTTTTCACGGCATCGCGAAGCAGGAGCTGGCCATCGGCAATGTTTCCTGCCTGGGACGCTGCGATCATGCTCCGTCGTTGGTCATCAATGATCGTTGCTATGACGGGCTCAGTGGGGAAGATGCAGTCCGGGCCGTATCCGAGACCTTGCGGGGCGCCGCGCCGCGGGCCTCGTCCCATCGCAGAAGCGAGATCCGCCTGGCCAGCGATCCTTACGCCGGCGACAAACCCTATTCGGCGCTGGAGAAATTTGTGCGCTCGGGCGATTGGCCGGACCTTTTGGCGCGGATCAAGGCCGCCGGCCTGCGCGGCATGGGCGGCGCCGGATATCCCACGAACCAGAAATGGGAAAACGTGCGCAATTCCCCGTCGCCGGAAAGGTACGTCATCTGCAACGCCGATGAGAGCGAGCCGGGAACGATTAAAGACCGTTTCATCATGACGCACTTGCCGCACCTGGTCATCGAAGGCATGGTGCTGGCCGGTCTGTGCACCGGAGCCAAACGCGGATACTTCTACATCCGCCACGAGTACCAGGAGCAGGAAGATATCATCCGCCAGGAATTGAGCCGGGCCTACAGGAACGGGTGGATTGGAAAGAAGATTCTGGGCACCGACCTCTCATTTGAGATCACGCTCTTCATTAGTCCGGGGGGTTACATCTGTGGCGAGGAGACGGCGCTGCTGGAGGCGATCGAAGGCAAACGGGCCGAGCCCCGCAACAAGCCGCCCTTCATGGCCAGCGCCGGTCTGTGGGGCAAACCGACGATCATCGATAACGTCGAGACCCTGGCTTTGGCCGCGTCGATCGCGATCAAGGGCGCCGATTGGTTCAATTCCTTCGGCGCAAATGGGTTCACCGGCTTGAAGTTCGTCGCCGTCACCGGTGACGTCGAGAAGCCCGGCGTCTTTGAAGTCCCCATGGGAACAAAGTACTCCGACCTGATTTACAACTATGGCGGCGGCATCCTGAATGGACGAAAGCTGTTGGGCTTCGCTCCTTCCGGACCATCTTCCGGATTTTTACCCGCCGGCATGGCTGAGCTTCCGATGGATTGGAAGACATTGAACCAGGCCGGCTCCATGGTGGGCTCCGGCGCCATTGTGGTTTGCGCCGATAACCGCTGCATGCTCGACATGGCATTGAACGCGGTGCGCTTCTTTCGCAACGAGTCGTGCGGAAAGTGTGTCCCTTGCCGCGTCGGCTCGCAGAAGCTGGTAGAAATTCTGGAGGACTGGACGAAGACGAAGGGAAGCAGCAAGGAGTCTGACCTTCCTCTTGTCGGTGAACTTTTCCACGCGCTGCGACAGACCTCTATCTGCGGGTTAGGGCAGTTCCTTCCCGCGCCGCTTCAATCCGTCCTCAAGCACTTTCGTCCTGATGTGGATCAGCACTTGCTGAACCGCCGCTGCCCAGCCGGCATTTGCTTTGGAGGAGCCCAGCCATGACCCATCCCGCCGGGCCGGCTTCTTCCACGGTGCAGTTAACGATCGATGAGCAGGCCATCACCGTGCCGGCCGGGACTACGGTCTTCGATGCCGCGCGAATGCATGGCATCGAAATTCCGGTGCTCTGCCACCAGCAAAACGAGACTCCCGCCGGCGTCTGCCGGCTTTGCGTGGTCGATGTGGGCGGCCGGGCTTACCAGGCAGCGTGTGTGCGTCCAGTTGAGCCGGGCATGGTGGTGCGAACCAGGACGCAGGAGGTGGAAGCCGCGCGCAAAACCTTGCTGGAGCTGATGATGTCGGACCATCCGGCGCCATGCATTCGCCAGCAAAACACGGGCGATTGTGAGCTGGAGTCGCTGGCCCAGCGATACGGAGCGCAGGAAATCCGTTATCCGCGCCGCGACGTGATTCGCGGGCGTGACGACTCCTCGCTCACCATCCTGGTGGACCACGCCGCCTGTATTCTGTGCGATCGATGCGTGCGCGCCTGCGCCGATCTGCGCAACAACTTTGTAATCGCGCGCCAGGGAAAAGGCTACGACGCCGGCATCGCTTTTGACATGGGCGATCCCATGGGCGGATCCACTTGTGTCTCCTGCGGCGAGTGTATGGTCTCCTGTCCCACCGGCGCGCTTACGAACAAAGTCGTCGTCGGACAAAAGCTCGAATGGGGCACCTCCTGTGAGACTGAAGAACTCTTGAGCCTGCCGGTCTTCCACGGCGTCTCGGGAACGTTTCTTGAGCTGAATCGTGGATCGGTCATGATGCGGAGGATCAAGAAGGGCGAAGTCCTCTTCCGCGAAGGCGAATACGGCTCTACAGCTTTTTACATCCTGGAAGGCAAGATAGATGTCTTCATCGCCAGCCCGCGGGCGCACGTTAACACCGAGAAAGGCGGGCGCGGGTTTCTAAACCTCTTGAAAAACAAATTGGTCGGCCGCCAGGAGAGCCCGCGACCCGAAGAAAACCTTCTCCGGACCCACATTTCGATCGACGCGCCGGTTGAACTCTCCTATGACTATCCGGTAGCGCAGCTCAGCCCGGGCGATCTGTTCGGGGAAATGACGTGCATGAACTTCTACCCGCGTTCGGCTACCGCCCGCGCTGCTACCGACTGCGTGGTGTTGGAGATGCTGCGCAACGTTCTCGACGTGCTTCAGAAAAACAAAAACTTCCGCGCCAGGCTCGAAAACGACTATCGGCTGCGCGCTCTGGAAACACACCTGCGCACCGTTCCCATCTTCGCCAGCCTGACCAGCGAATTCATCAACGACCTGCGCCACAGAGTGGAGCTGGTGCGCTACGCGCCGGGCGAAGTGATCTTTCGCCAGGGAGACGTCGCCGATGGCTTCTACCTGGTGCGCATCGGCTTCGTCAAAGTCAGCGAGAGCTACCCTGGCGGCGAACTGGTTCTCTCCTACCTCTCCAAAGGAAATTACTTTGGCGAGATCGGGCTGCTCGGTGCAGGCAAGCGCACCGCTACCTGTTCGGCGCTCGACCATGTGGAGGTAGTGCGCATCGCGGCAGAAGACCTCGAGAAGATGCTGCAGCAGTTCCCGGATACGCGCGCTCAGCTCGAAGCCATTAGCGCCGAGCGGCTGCGGGAGAACCAGGCGCGTTTCCAGCGCGTGAGCACGGTGCCGGTGGATGAGTTCCTGCGTCAGGGACTTATGGAGGCGCAGAACCTGCTGGTGCTCGATCTCGACCGGTGTACTCGCTGCGATCAATGCGTGACGGCATGCGCCGATTCTCATGGTGGCGTCACCCGGCTGATTCGCGATGGGTTGCGCCTGGACCACTACCTGATCGCTACTTCCTGCCGTCATTGCCGCGACCCTCTTTGCATGGTCGGTTGTCCGGTGGGAGCGATTCGCCGCCAGAATTCTCTGGAAGTCATCATTGAAGACTGGTGCATCGGGTGCGGTCTGTGCGCTAACAACTGTCCCTACGGCAATATCAACCTGCAGGAGTTTCGCGTCGACGGTCCGGCTAACGAAGAACTTGTTTTGCTGGGCGAAGGACAGGAGCACGCGAAGAAGAGGGCGCGGGTCGTGCGCAAGGCTACCAGCTGCAATCTATGCAACGACTATCCTGAGCCGAGCTGCGTGTACGCCTGCCCGCACGACGCGGCCCATCGCGTCAGTGCGACCGACTTTTTCAACCAGATGGTCAAGAAATGAGGACCCGTTCGGGAAACTTGAAACTTGCGGATTGATCACACACATCGCCCCTCGGCGTTTTGGACGACGGTCCTGTTTCTCGTGGCCGCGTTGGCGTACGTGCCCTACGCTCTGTTTTCGCGCCGGGCGCCGTCGGGCAGCAGCGCCCTGGGCCTGGCGTACGGCATTGCCGGATACGGCCTCATGATCTTTGCCGCGCTGCTCAGCCTGCGCAAGAAATACCGTATCTGGCGCATAGGGAGAGCCCAGACCTGGATGCGCGGCCATCTGTGGCTGGGTCTACTGAGTTATCCCCTGATCTTTTTTCATGCCGGCTTCAGCGCCGGGCACGGGTTGGCTCGTCTGCTCATGGTGATTCTTTCCGTGGTTGTGGTGAGCGGCATCATCGGGGCCGCACTGCAGCATTACATGCCGCGGCTGATGACGGAGCGCGTGCCCATGGAGACCATCTACAACCAGATCGACCGCGTGCAGAAGCAGCTGCTGAGTGAAGCCGACCAACTCCTCGCGTCGCTTTCCCCCGAGAAGAGTGAATACGGACTGATTGTGCCGGCTTCAGGCCCCACCGAAACCATGACCACAACGTCAACTCTCGTCCGCCTGGCCGCGGCAACTTCGCTTAAGCTGTGTGAAACCTACGACCAGACCATACGGCCGTACCTGGCGCACCGCGGTTCGCACCGCCAGACCATGGCGGACCGCCATACGTCTAAAGCGATGTTCGCCCAGCTGCGCACAGTCACCCCGGAGTCGGTCCGTCCGCTGATTGACGACTTAGAAAACATTTGTGAAGAAAAGCGCGACCTTGATCGCCAATCGCGCCTGCATCGCGTCCTGCACGGCTGGCTGCTGGTGCACATACCACTGGCCTACCTGCTGCTGGCCTTGGCCGCGGTGCACGCGATCATGGCGCTGCGTTATAGCTGAGAGCAACCGTGCGACTACGAACTGCAAAAACGCTGGGCACGCGCCATGATCTGAATTACTTCAAGTACTTCACTCCTTTTCGCCGCTGGCGAGTCGCGCTGGGACTGGCTCTTCCTGTGATCGCTCTGTTATGGCTGGGGATCTCCAAGAAGCAATCGTTCTACAGCAAAGGACCGCTGTCTTCGGCTCACGCTTTCTTTTCCGACCAATGCAGCATTTGCCACACCGGCGAGGCGCGAGGCGGCTTCACGGTGAGTTTCCGGAAACCTGTTACTGATGATGCCTGCCTGAGCTGTCATCAGGCGCCGGCCCACCAGCCCAACCAGCTCTTCAGCCCTTCCTGCTCTTCCTGCCATGTAGAGCACCAGGGCCTGACGCGGCTGGACCACGTTCGCGACCGGCAGTGCGTGCAGTGCCACGCGGACCTCCAGACCACCAGGGGACGTCCGAGGTTTGGGGCCGACATCCGCGGCTTCAACCGCAATCATCCGGAATTTGCCCCGTTGCGCAAGGGCATAACCGGATTCAGCGCAATTACCTTCAGCCATCGCGAGCATCGCGGTGATTCCATCCGCGGCCCGCTCGGCCCTGTCAAACTCCAGTGCGACGATTGCCATCGCCCCCAGGCCGAGATCGGTGGTCCTTGGCAATACTCCGATCCCCACTTGCAGACCGCCGCGGCGCCGGCCGGCCCCACGGCCAACCTTTTTCTCGACACGCGACGCGAGTTGATGGCGCCGCTTACGTACGAGCAGCATTGTCTCTCCTGCCATGCTTTGCAATTCGACCAGCGCTTCACCGCGCCCGTTCCCCACAAGACGCCGGAGATCGTGCATGCCTTCGTCGTTCAGCAATTCCAGGACTATATCGCCAGGAATCCAGCGGCGATTCACGAATCGCGGCCCGAAAGCCGCAAGATTCCTGGAGTCGCAATCATGCAACCCAGCGCGCCCCGGAATGCCCGTGAATGGGTGCAACAGAACGTTGACCGAACCGAGCAATTACTGTGGGGAGTCACCTGCAAGCTGTGCCATCAGATGGAGTTTCCTGCATCCGGGGGACTGCCTCGCGTCAAACCTTCGGCCATGCCGGCGCGCTGGCTTCCCAACGCGACTTTCAGCCACGAAGCTCACAGCGGAGTCGCCTGCGAATCTTGTCATGTGACGGCTCCCGGCAGTGAAAAGACTTCTGAAATCCTCATCCCCAGCATCAAGACCTGCCAGAGTTGCCACAACGGCGATCCATCTGTCGCGGGGAACGCGGAGAATTCGTGCTTCCTCTGCCACCAATATCATCAGTGGCAGGACCGAACTCACTTCCGCGGCAGCCACACCATACAAGAGTTGACCGGAGCCGAGTCCGCTCGGTGAGAATGAAGCGGATCAAGTTGGGTCGTTAAGTCTGATGTTGAGCGCAGACGCCCTCGCCAGCGTCTGGCAAAGTCGTTCAACGCCACCGGCGGCGGTTGCGCTCCAAGAATCTTATTGGTTTGGGAACCTTAAGTTAATTACTGTCTGTGTCCGCTCGGGTCCTGGCGGGTTTGTCACCCGCCACTGCCTTGCCCGGCGGATCATCGCTCACCGTATAGAGCTGGCCATTGCGGAGGAACAGATGCTGCATCTCCTCCAGATTGAAGGGACGCGATCCGCGCCGGCCAAACACCGAGAGCTGGTTGCCGCTCTCATCCACCGCGCGGTCGCGATCTACTCCACGTGAGACCGCGAGCGCGGGCCCGCGGGTGCGGAAGACGCTGATCAACTTGGGCGCCGGCCGCGGGCTGAACCCGTAGAATCCAGGCGCGGTTTGCGGTGAGAACAACTGCAGTACCTTGAAGCCGGCTCGTCCATCGGCCACCAGCGCGAATTGGCTGGAACTCACCATGCCGGTCCTGACGTCGCTTGTATCCTGCAGTTCGCCGTTGGCGTTGAAGACCTGATCCACGACCGGATGCTCCGGGCGCTCGACGTCGACGATAGCCACGCCTTGCTTGCCTGCCGCGATATAGGCGTACGTCCGCGAGACCGAGATGTTCCTCGCGTCGGCAAGAGGCACGTTGGCTCCGGCGAGCGTTCGCGGCTTATCCAGATGAGTGACGTCAAGAACTTTCAACCCGTCACGGTCCACGAGAAACGCATAGCGAAACTGAATGGCGATGCCGCGGGGCTCATGGATCTCCGGCGCTCCGATCCTGGCCACGATCTTGGGTTGCAGGGGATTGTCCAGGTTGACCACCACCAGCCCGGCATCGCACAGGACATAAGCGAAGACCCCGGCGATGGTCACACGACGAGCTCCGTTGAGCTGGCCTTGCGGATTGAACGCCAGAGCGCGCTTCAAGAAATTGTTCTGGGGATCACCGTCGAGGAGCGTAGAAACTCCCGGTGTGCGGCTCTTCGCCGACGCGTCTCCGACGATCACCAGGCCCTCATACTTGTCGGCGACATAGAGAAAACCGTACAGGGGATGAATGCGTTGCTCTTCATTCTCGGCAAACTGCTTGCGCGTGGGGTCGATGGCCGTCGTGCTCGGAGCCGCCACAGACATGGCGTAACGCGTGGGCACGTACAGTCGCTGGCCCAGCGGAGAGACAGGCGCCGTGACGATGCGCTCGGAAAAATCCTTGTTGTCGATGTTGGCGACGTCAAAGATGCGCAGTCCGCCTTTGCCCATTGCCGCATAAAGGTATTCGCCGCGCAATTGAACATCGAGAACGTTTTTGCCCGCGCGCGCGTGCGCTTCCTGGAGCATGAACTTGCGCTGCTGGTGTTGCCGGTAATTGTCGGGATACGCGATCTTGTGAAGGTCGCTGCCGATCACCGCTTCGGGTTCGCTGCGCTCCGCAAACGCGATGGCGGCCAGGCCGCTGTCGCCGGTCGCGACATAGGCAAAGCGTCCCAGATAGTTCAGGAAATTAGTCCCCTGAAGCAGCAGCTGCGCCATCCACGCGTTGTTGTCGTTGGATCTGGAAACATGACAATCGGTGCAGGTTTTGGTCTCGTTGCCGCGCACGGTGTGCGGCACGTAGGGACTGAAAGCCTGGCCGCTGAATCCTTCGGCGGAAATCGTTTGCTGGCCGTAATAGAGCCAATCGCGGTTCTGATTTTGCGAACTGACAACCACCGCGCACGCGGAGCGGACCGGCGCAACCTTGTTGCCCGTCACTGTGCCATCGATGCCGAGCATGTACATGTCATTGCGCAGGACCTGGAAATCGTATTCGGTCCAGTTGCGCGTCATGGTGCCTTCGTTTTGCAGCATCGGCCGGCGCTGGTTGGCGGTCATGGACAGGTGGCAGCCGAAGCAACTGGTCGTCCACGAGCTGTGGCAACTGAAGCAGGTCATGCGGCTCTCGGAGTGCGCGAGCTTGGAGAGATCCTTGGGAACCGCGCCCCAGCTTACGCCATCGCGCAGAAGAGTCTTGGCCAGGCGTGACTTCTCACTGTAGTGCGGATTTCCGGGAGTAATGGTGTCCTTGACCTGTACAACTTCCCACTCGCGCCCCTGCTCGATTTGCGATCGCTGGAACAAGCGGCGGCCCTTCCAGTAGAAGCGCAGCGAGTTCCACGGTGTGCGCGCGCCCTGCACCAGGGCGCCGCCATCGCCAGCGGCGGGTCCGCTGGCGAGCGGCGTGGCATAACGATCGATGGTTCCGTGACAGTCGGCGCAGGAAATCTCGATGGCATTCCGCGTCTCACCGTAAAGTTTCCCGTTGCCGTGAACGTCCTGATAGAAGTGGCAATCGACGCAGTGCATGCCTTTTTCCAGATGGATATCTTTTAGCTGCACCGCCTTGGTGAACTTCTCCGCGTCGTCGGGAGAGATGATCTGCCCTTTCTCATCCAGCAGGTTGCCCTTGCGGTCTTGCTTGAAGACGGCGCGAAAGATCCAGCCATGGCTGTGGAAATCCGCAAACCGCGTGTTCTTGAGCTCACGATTGAACTCCGCCGTGCCCACTTTTTTCAGGAATTCCAGGTCCGACCACAGTCCTTTCGCGGTCGCGCCCTCGGGGTTGCGCATGTTGACGTTGCGATAATCTTCGGGGCTGGGGTTGCGCTGCTTCGCAGGATACATTTTGTCGCCGTCGACTTCGTTGTCCCACCAGGTGTATCCAAAGTAACTGGCCACCATGTTCGTGCCGGGATGCATGTGGCACACCAGGCACTGGCTGGAAGGAATGCTCCGGGTCAGAACGTGGCGAATGGGGTGTCCAGATTCGTTCTTGGGAATGGTTGGATCGGTGGTGGCTGATCGGCCTTCGTTTCCGAACTGCGCGTAAAAATCGGA
>DATFSU010000034.1:0-3620 GCA_035262465.1 Candidatus Angelobacter sp.
CGGAGACCGGATCGTGATACTGCTGCACCAGCGATTGATATTCGCCGCGATGCTTTTCCCAAAGGAAATGGATATCCGCTGTGCGGTGGAACTTCTGCAGCAGCGAGACCACGCCCAGGACATGGGCTGCGTCGGGTGGCAAATCCGCCTCGGGCAAGGTTGGGGCAAACAGCGGCGGGAGCCCCAGATCGAGGGCCAACGATATGTACTGGCTGATGTCGCTCGCTGTGCCTTGCGGCTGATGCTCATTCCAGAATCGGCAGATGGCATCGCGGGCCTGTGCCGCTTCCGGCGAATGCTGTGCTGCTGCCTGCACTTCGCGCCGCACCGCGGCGCGCAGCGGTAACGATTCCTCAAGACCGGCGTCGTAGCCGCAGCTGTTCAACGCCGCCGTCATCGTGAAGAGTGTCTCGCTGATTTCGAGCTGCGCCTTGGTGGTCTGGGCCCAAAAAACGGAAGGCGCCGCCAGCCACAGCAGGCAAGAAAGGATCAGTGGAAGTCTCCGCTTCAGAACTCCTCCAAGTTTGCGGGAACTTCAAGTGTAGGCCACAAAAAGCAAAGGGGTCAATTAGGGAGATCGGGTGATCGATTGGTAGTTGGTATTTGGTACTTAGTACTTGGCTTGTCCTCGTGCAACAACCGCCTGCCAAGTGCGAGCTGCCAAGTACCAATTACCAAATACCAAGTACGCATCATCCCCGCACGTGAATGTGGGAGAAAGAAATCACTGCCTTGCCCGGAACCGGGCGCCCAAACGACTGCGCCGGAGCAAAAATGGTGAACAGCAGGGCCCGGTTCAACTGCGCGCGAACCTGAGCGTCGTCACGCCCGGAAACAATGCGGTAATTTTGTACGTGTCCGGAAGCATCCACGTCGGTTTCGATCAAGAGCGAGGAGTCCAGGTCCAGATCGCTATCGGTATAGGCAGCGCTTTCCAAACGCGGTGGCGTGTAGAAGATGGTAGGGACATCGGCGTTAACGTCGATAGGCGCCTGCACAAAGAAGCCGATCAGCGCGGCGAAAGCGAAAGTCGCCGCTGCGGTACCGGCCGTGGCAGGAAGCATGAAGGCGTCAAATACATTCTGCAGCCGTACCAGGCGCGCGCGAAGAACTTCGCGCCAGCCACGCGAGCGTGCACTGGAAAGCGAGATGCGGATTCTGACAGCAAGATCAGGCGGAGCCTGCTTGCGGCCCAGCGCGGCAACCAGCGAGCGCGTGTTCTCCAACTGGCCGTAGCCTGACCGGCAAGAGCCGCAACTTTCGAGGTGCCGGGAGAATGCATGCATTGCCACGCCGCTCACGGCGCCATCCACGTACGACGAAAATAGAGCTCGGGCCTGTGTGCACTTCATGACTGCGCCTCCAGTTCAGCTTGACCGGGGATACTGGCGCTGGGTTTTGGAGCGATGCCGTGCGCAGGTTGACCATCTCTGGCATCGTTATTCATCTGGCGAACGAAAGCCTCCAGCCGCTTTTTCAGGGCGTCGCGACCGCGAATCAGCCGCGACTTCACCGTGCCCAGGGAAATCTGGAGGATCTCCGCAATCTCTTCGTAAGATAGCCCTTCGATATCGCGCAACACCACCGTGGTGCGATACGGTTCCGGAACCTGCTGCAGTTCCCGTTCTACGCGGGCGCGAACTTCTTCATGGGCCAGGATCTCGTGCGGCGATTCCCCGGGATCAACCAGGGTTTCGCAAAGTCCGCAGTGGTTGCCGTTCTCGTCCTCGTGCATCTCCATGGAAGTTTCCCGGCTCTTGTGGCGGAACCACCAGCGTCTCTGGTTGGAAGCCTCGTGGATGGCGATGCGGTAGAGCCAGGTCTTCAGACTGCACTGGCCGTTGAAACGCTTCATGCCGCGGAAGACCTTCAAAAAAACTTCTTGCGTCGTATCGGCGGCGTCAGAGGGGTCGGTGAGGATGCGGTACACCAGACTGTAGATCGGCTGGTGATAGCGGGCGATGAGCCAGTCGTATGCCTCTTCTGAGCCCGATTTCAGCTCAGCAACAATGGAGGCCTCCTCGGCGTTCGCGCCGATCGCGCTGGCAATGTTGCCCAATGTAGCTGCTCCCGCCATTTTCTTCATGGCGATACCCCAAAGTTATCAGGAACCACGGGGCCGCGACAACTCCCTCCAGAGTAACCGCCCCATAACTCCGGTAACTATCCCATAGAATCGAAGATGAGGCGGTCCTGATAGTAGATAGACCCCGCCATTGACTGGCAAGTTCCAGAAACTTACGGCATCTCAGTTGGGCGTGCTGGCGGGCTTCGGAGCCGGAGGAGAAGTCTTTTTTTTCTTTGGAGTTGCGGTCTTTACGGGCTTGTCGTCTACCACGATTTTCTGGGGCGGCGGCGGGGGCGCGGGTGTTGGCGTTGCCACCGGCCGGGCCGCCTTGACCTCAAGGGTAACGGCGGCCTGCTCGATATAACTGGATAGGTCCTGACGCGCAGCGTCCAAGGCAGTCGCATCCCGGGACAGGGGACCAGATTCCTCGTCCTTCCCGAAGCTGCCCGCCGATTCCGCAAGCACGTTCAAGTATTCGTAGAGAATATTGAGGTTGTGATACAGCTTGAACGTCGAAGAGACACTGCCTTTATTCGCCTGCACTTCTTTGATCAGATCCGGTATGGCGGTACTGATGTTGCGGCGCACCGAGTCCGCAATCTTCTGCAGTTCCGCCTTCTGGTCGGGCTCAGTCTTCCATCGCTCGATGCGCAGCCGGACCAGATCATCACCGGTCGCTTGTGAGGCCCGCTGGATTCGAGCCAGAACGGGATCCACGCCCGCAGCCGGACCCGGCGCCGGATCCTGAGCTGCCAGCACGACAGTCGGGAACAATAGGAGAAATGCTGCGAGGGCCGGTTTCATGGAACACTCCTATGCCTTGCTTTAGATGCAGAATAGCCGATTGGGCAGGGTTGCGACGCCCGCATTATTCAGCAGTCAGCACTCAGCCCAACATCCTTCTCTTTAGCGTAACCGATAATGCCTCGCAGTTGACGCTGAATGCCGAGTGCTGAACTGCTGAGCGCTCCTTTACAGTTCTTCGATCACCATGCCGCCGGCGAGCCCCACCACCAAACCTCTAGGATACACAAAAGCCGCGCTCGCAAGAGCTTCCTCGGCGTTTCCCCATTGCTCCCAGTGTGTCCCATCCCTAACGACGCGCCCGCGAAACCTCGTTCCGGTTCGAATGACTAGACTCGTGTGGCTGTGCCACACAATCTTTGGGAACAACGGTTTCGTAATGGAAAGCGGGGCGAGCCGGCGGCTGCCGAACAGTGTAAGTCGTTTGTTGTTAATAGCTTGAGTCGATACTGCCTAGGGTCCGATTTTCATTGACATATATCGCAAATTGAAATATTGTTATTGCGATTTGCAATATATGACACTCGGCGAAAAATTACGGTACCTGCGGCTGGTAGAAGGCAATCTACGCGGCCTGGGACGCGACATGACGCAGCAGGAAGTCGTGCGCGCCATCACCCGCGAGCTCAAGCAGAAGATCAGCCAGTCCTACCTGTCGCAGATTGAAAACGGTTCGCGGCCGCACCTGACCAACAAGACGCGGCTGCTGCTCTCGAAATTTTTCAAGGTCCACCCGGGATATCTGGTG
>DATFSU010000035.1:0-134049 GCA_035262465.1 Candidatus Angelobacter sp.
GTTCCGTGCTGGTTGCCACTACAACGGTTCCCGCTTGTTCCCCACGCTGGTCATGGCACCTTAAAGAGAGAGGTTCTCCTGCACCTCTCCAGAGAGAAAAAGAGCTTGACTGCCAAGAGAGAATCTTTGCTCCGAACGCAAGAAGAAAAAGCGCGTTCTGCGCAAAGGATGGGGCACCCGCGGTATTTGTGTGGGACCGAGAAACCCGAAGGGTGGGCCACCCGCCCTAGCCGTTCTCCCGGGTTGCGACAGAACTTCGTTGTCTAAAAAAATATGCAAGGGTCAGCCAACAAATAGCAAAAGCGAAATGCAGCAGTCTTGCCCTTGCCATTCCAAACGCGTAAAAAATCACTGCTCCGCTCCCCAGGTCGGCAATAATTAGTGCACCTATCCACCGCTGGATCCCTGGTAAAGTAAATAGCATCCACGCGCCGAAAAGTATTGCAACAATACTTCCCCATGATGGGTTGTATACAACAGCGTTAACCGCACCGAGAATGCCGTCAAGTCCTGCAAAACCGAGTGCGAGAAGTAGGAAGAGCCGAAAATCAGATTGTTTCATCGAGTAAGCCTTGAAACTTATTTCTTCACCAGGACGGCCTCGGAATCACTCCGCCAACAATGTCGTTGCACTTAGCGCGTGTTTCGAGCGCCGGCACCATTGTCAACCCTACGAACGCTCCAAAGCCTCCGACTACAAACGCAGGTTTTTTCGTTACGACGCCAGCGATCAGGGTCCCATTTATCACGGCTACCATTGCCTTAGAGTTCTTTTGCAAGTTTTCCACCATTTGCGGCATGCTGCAAGACAAAAACTCCAAATATGAATGTGAATTAGTTCTCTTTTCGAGGCTTGGTAACGGAGGAATCGCTGTCATTTCCGGCACTGCTGGTGGTATCGAAGACACCGTAGGCGTAGCTGGAATGAGATTGGGGAGTAGTGTCGGGTTACTGTAATTCACCCATCCGCCTTTGCCAACGCCGAATATCCACCCGCCGTTTCTGGTAAACGTGTATCCAGGAATATACGCTTGAAATTGACCGCTTGGACCCGTCTGTAGGGGAAAATTCCACTGATTGTTCGCGAAAATTGCACTGCAATCATTGCCTGGGCATTGTGCAGCAGCTCCAGTGTTAATGAGACTCATCACAAGGTCGCATGACGCCATCATCCCATTAAGCGTGCAACTGTTGTCAACGTGAACCGCAGGTTGTTTCACATGACTGAAGCCTAGTGGATCGATCATATTGGTCGGCGAGTTAAGAACATAGACGTAGTGATTTAGCGATTGCGGATCTCCAAAGTCCATGCTGCCCAGATACGGATCAGGGCTCGTCCATCTTCCCTGTGTACTGCTCAACTGGCGGAACCAGGTATGTTCGAGGTTGGATTCGCTGTCGTGAACGTCGTCGGTGAAGTGGTTGAAGTTCCATTCTGTTCCGATGCAGCTTGAGCCATCGCCGAAGGGCAGGCTGGTACATGTTTGCGAGTTTGTGCCGCTGATACTCGACATCACTCGTTTGGTACCAAGCCAATCTGAGTGCAGGAAGTTCGTGGTGCTGCCTGAATAAGTAGCGAGGTGGCGGCCACCGGCGTAAATCTCGCCGTAATTCCAGATGCCAGTTGCGCCAAACAAGGTTATGGCGCGGCCGGAGAGGTCATAGAGAAATTCGGAGGTGTTGTTCCTGACACGCCGCCCCTCGGCGTCATAGGTGTAATTGTATGTGCCCCCGGAGTTGACGACCGTGATCAACCGGCTTTCCGCATCATACGTGAACGTATTGCCAAGACCGTCGTTTAGGATATTCCCCAGCGCGTCATAGGTCACGCCGCTGCCCGCGATGCGATTGTTGTTGTCAAAGGTAGTACTGCGGGGCGGAGCCGCCCCTGCGGGGCGTTCTGCTGCAAAGGATGGAGCCCCCCACGACTGCTTGAGGGAGTGACTGAGAAAAACTGGGAAGGATGGCCATTCGCCTGTGCAAAAAATTGGTAAGTTATCCGCCCTGGTTAGTCACCTTGCGTCTGACGAACAAAATAAGCGCTCCTGACGCATCAACGTTCAGTCTGGCGCTGACGAATCGATTCAAATCACTATCGGAGAGGATAATATGGCTGCAATCTAGCGCGGCAAGACCTTCAGGGCCGGCACTGACCACAATGCTCACATCTCGGCCCGTTTTGACACAGAACGGATGGCTCCAGGCATCAACCCGATCGGTGTTTTTTAGCCACGCAATGGACTCGGTACTGTGCCAGTTGCTCGAACCATGGTCCAGTCCAGAACTCGCAACTGTTAGTGCAGCGAGCCACGTCTTGAATAGCTCCTGGTCTTTCTCCATATCCCCGGGGTGTTTTTGATACCAGTCCAAGATTCCCTTTGAGGGTTCGTTATTGTCGGAGCTCCATTTTATCCCGTTGGGATCCGCAAGCACTTTGCCCGCACCAGCCTGTAGGATATTTGACAGACCATCCAAATGCGTTTGCTGAAAGGCTTTGCTTACTGACCAAACTCCCAAATACCAGTAGCCGAAACCGAGGGCAAGTGCCAATAGTATGGCGGCTACAACTCGACGAAGCAGTTGCGACGACATTGAGCTTACCTCCCCAAAATACTCGTACAACCTATCCACTGACTAATAACATTTGCAGCTCGCAGGAGAGATGCAGCCATGTCACGGATGTTTTGCTGGTCCTTTGCATTGAGAGCCGCCTTCAATATTGAAGAGTCAGTCGTTGGATTACCGAACAATTGATAAAAGGGAGTCCAAGTTCCCTGAACACTGGTAAACTGCCCATTTGAAAATGTGGCACTCTGAAAAAACCCCTGTGTCAGGAGCCCCTGGGAGAATCTTACTGGATTACTGAACCCGAAGGAAATAGTATTTGGAGAGTTTAGGGTAATTCCGACGTAAGTGTTTGGAGGAATTATTACACCTGAGTCGCCGGGGAGTGCCACCTTTTGGGAACCAGTCAGCTGTATGCCAAGCCCGATAAGTTGACCGTTTCCGTTGAACTGCACCCGAAAATCACTTGCAGAGTTAATGGGAATCCGTTGCGTCATTCCGGTGGAAGGAATCGCGCTGCAGGGCGAATTGGAATTTACTGAGTCGCCGCCGCCCCCGCTTCCGTCTCCGGAGCCGTCATCAAAAGCAAAGTACATGGGGATCGTGAAGCATGATGTACCACTCAAGTGCTCATGGGTAACAGCGTCTGCCCACCACCAGCACTCCGTGTTGTCAGTTTCTGCGATCTTCGTCTGGAGGCCAAGAGGATCGATCATATCCATCGGGTCACCAACTACATATCCGTACCGATTCAATGATTGTGGATTGCCTACGTCCATACTGCCCAGATACGGATCCGGGCTCATCCAACGGCCCTGCGTGCCGCTCAACTGGCGGAACCAGGTGTGCTCCAGGTTGGATTCAGGGTCGTGAATGTCATCGGTGAAATGGTTGAAGTTCCACTCTGTCCCGCTGCAGTTTGAGCCGTCGCCGAAGGGCAGGGTGGTGCAGGTTTGGGCATTCACCCCGTTCATGCCCGACATCACACGCTTGCTGCCAAGCCAGTCTGTGTGCATAAAGTTGGTAGTACTACCGGAGTAGGTTGCGAGATGGCGGCCGCCGGCGTAAATCTCACCGTAATTCCAAATGCCATCGGTTGCGCCAAACAGTGTAATGGCACGACCCGAAAGGTCATAGAGGAATTCGGAGGTGTTGTTCCTGATGCGCCGCCCTTCTGCGTCATAGGTGTAGTTGTATGTGCCGCCGGCGTTGACGACCTTGATGAGCCGGCTCTCCGCGTCGTAGGTAAAGGTGTTTCCGAGACCGTCGGTCTGGATATTGCCCAAAGCGTCATAGGTCACGCCGCTACCGGCGATGCGGTTGTTGTTGTCAAAGGTGTACTGCGGGGCTGGCCCCGTGCCTTGGGTAACGTTCTGCTGCAAGCGGTTCCCATTGCGGTCATAGACGTAGCTGAAGCCCTGCGCCGGCGCAGTGGTTTTGCTCGACGAGACCAGCCGGTTGAACTGGTCATAGCCGTAGCTCCAGTTGCCGTTCGCGGTGTCATTGCCGGAGGTAATGGTGCCATTGGCCGCCAATCCAAGGCCGAACGAATACGGGGTCGACGAGTACGACTGAGGAATGCCGCGGGCGGAGTAGCCCATGGTTTCATTCAGTCCGTTACCCAGAGTGTCACTCACGGGGCCGAACTGGTTGTAACGAACATTGCTCAGCAGGGTGCCGGGGTGTTGTGAGTCAACAAAAGTGCTGGTCATTCCCGCGATGCGGGCGGCTGTGTTGTACGAGTAACCGAAAGTCACTCCGGCACCGTTGGAGGCCGAGGTCATGTCCCCAGCGAGATCGTAGCCATAGCTCAACAGGTAGGCGTTGGTGCCGCAGACGCGCGGGGTGCATTGCCAGTTGATCAGCGGCCGGCCCATGGCGTCATATCCAAAAATCTGGCCGGTAGTGGAGCCGGCACTCTCAGAAGAAAGACGGCCAATGGTATTGCTCAGGTTTGTTGTCCATGCGATGGATTCGTCGTAATTGAACCCTGCAGTGGGCGTGCCGCTCGGGTCTCCGGTGTAGGTCCGGCTGCGCAGACGATGCAGCTCGTCATAGCCGTAATTGGTGGTCACAGTAACCGCCGGATTGGTCTGGTTGGGCGCAGGCCGGGTGCGCTGCGTCAGCAGACCATCACTATTGTACGCATAGGACATGGCCGAGCCCGAGCCCCACTCGGGCTCGCTCTCAGAGGTCATGCGCGAGAGGCTGTCAAAGCTGAAGGTGCGATTGACAAGGCTGCCCTGCGTCACTTGCGTCAGGTTACTCAGCGTGTTGTAAGAGTAAGAGGTCAGGAATCCGGTGGCAGTAATATCCAGTCCGCAGCCGGAGACGCTTCCGCCGTTGCCCAGCAGGTTGACACTGGTAACCTCGCAGACGCCGGTGAGACGACCCAAGCCGTCCGATTGCTCGATGCGGCTCACGTTGTAAGAGCCGTTGCCCTCATCCGTGGTCTGGGTGGCGCGTCCGTTATAGCTGTACTGAATCTTGCTGCTGTCTGAATGCGTGAGCTGGGTAACCCTGCCTGCGCCGTCATAGGCGGCACTGTCACCCGCGCCGGAGCAGACCTGGGCGCCAGTATAGCCGGCTGCCTGATAAGGATAGGACTGGAAAGAAGGGCGCCCATTACTGTCGTAGCACACATCAGCCAGGTCATAAGGCGTGCTCTCAGCGTTGGCGATTGCTGTGCGTTTGACGCGGCCATAGGTATCAAGCAGGGTGGTGCTGTAGGTGGAGCGTGCAGAGTCAATTTTGTTCTGCACCACGGCTTGGGTTGGGCTGGGATAGGAAATCGAGGTCTGCCCGCCGTCGGGGAAGTTGGTGAGCAGAGGACGCAACATCGGATCGTAGGTGAAGGTGGTCTGCTGGCTGTTCTGGTCCGTTGTCTTCGAGGGCAGACCGGTATTGGGCTCGTACTGCATGCTGGTAACGTGATTCGTGGCGTTGGGAGAATGCGTAACCGGCAAAGTGACTTTTGTGACGTAGGCCAGAGAAGCGCGATCTACGCCGTCGCTGAAGCTGTCGGTATAAAGGAACTGCGTTTGATGGCCGCCTGGATCGGTGCTGGTGAGCACGTTGCCTGTAGCGTCGTAGGTAAATGTGGTGCTGAGATTTGTGCCCGTTGTGTCGAGCCAGCGGCTGAGGGTGGTAAGGTTACCACGCGAGCCTGAGGGGCCGACATACATCGGTGGGCTATTGACCGCCGTAACAGCGGTTTCATCATAAGCAAAGGTGCTGGCGGCTTTCTGATTTCCGCTTCCATCCTGGACGATGATGCTTGCAGGACGATCCACGGGGCCATTCAAGGCGGCGTAGGTGGTGAGGGTTTTACGCAGAAGAGGACCTGGTGCTCCGGAACCGAAGTCATATTCATCAAGCTCGGTTGGCAGCCCAAAGCTATTGAAGGAAGTTGTGGTGAGGGATTGCTGGTTGTTGCTGAGCGTCAGATATTTCCCGATCGATGTGAAGGGAAGTGTAACCGCCGTGCCGCCGCAAGGCGCCACAGCGCCGTTGTAGCACGTGTCAGTCTGGAGAAGCACCGTGCTTGCGCCCTGGTAGATGGTGCGGTGCGTTTCATAAAAATTGTTGAAGGCTGTCTGGAAATTGATGACAGTCTGATTGCGTGTGGGGCTTGAGGCATCGAGGAATGTAGTGGTGGAGGCAGTGCCGGAGCCGCTGCGGCTATAGCTGGTGGTTCCGTCAGCGGTGACGCGATCAAAGCCTGAAGCGCCTCCATCGGCGCAAGCGACACCGTTGCTGCCGCCAGTGTAATTGTAGGTGATGGTTGCGCCGGTGGGCAGGGTGACGGACTGGATGCGGCCGGTGACGTCGCCGGCAAAGCCGGGCGTGGGTTCATAGGTAAACGAGTACTGGCTGCCGTCGGGATAGACGACGCTGCTGACCAGGGAGTTGCTGGTTGGGCCGTATTCAGAGATGCCGGCGCAGCCGAAGTTGGTCTTGACCGTATAGGTGCTATAGTTGACGGTGACGGCCCGGGCAGTGTTGGTGCTGTCCGTGTAGGTGAAGACCAACGGATTGGGAGCGCCGCCGGTGGCCGTGAGGACGTTCATCCCCAGAGTATCGGTATAGACGCCGTTGGCGCTGCTGATCTGGTTGCCGTTGGAATCGGTTATAGTGCCGTCTCCGAAGCCGGGTGCGGTAGGAGAGTTTCCGACCACCTGTCCCGAAGGTGAAATAACCGAGGCCGATCCGGTTCCTGCCACCGGAACAACCGTGTAGCCTGAGCCATCAATAGCATCACCAGTGGAGGCGTCAGGATCAGTGCAGGCGGTACCTTGTACCGAATCGGCGTCGGCAATCGGGTGGATGACGCCGTTCCCATCGTGAAAGTTGACAAAATTCCAAACCGTAACCGGTACCTGATGTTTGGGAAAGCCAGTGACACAGTGCAAGGTTGATCTTGTCACCTCAAGCCAGCCGGTAAGCGGGTCCATGGCCCCGCGCCAACCCCAGTTACCCACCGGGGCCCATGAGGTGCCGGGTCTAGTCCATACAGAGCTGTCAAAACTCAAATAATAGTTGAACGGCAGGCCACGCCCCGGCTTGGAGAAGATGGGAAACGTGTAATGGACATTGAGGTTCCCCAGATTTGTGACATCCGGCCCGCCGGAAAAGCTTCCGTAGGGCTGCGGACCGGTTGCCACCTGGCTCAGAAGGGACAAAGGAGCAAGCAATACCAACACGGCGATCAGGCTTTGGAAGATTCGCTTTCCCATCATTCTTCTCCAAATGATTTTTGATACTGTGATTGTTTCCATGTAGCGACCGCAAAAACGCCACGTCCTGCATTGCTCATCAGAGACTGCAACTACCAAGTTGCGCTGGAGATCAGACGGATCTCCTAGGGGGTGTGAATTGACTAGAACTTATAAACGAGAGCTGGATAAGCTGGCAAGTAAATAGTTAGTTAATAGTGTGATTATAGAGTCGAATAGTTTGAGAACGGAGATCAGAGCCCCGCGTTGGAGGAGATCAAAAAAATAGAAGCCTCTTCTTATTGATTATCCATAGATGAGGAGCAGGCTAAACACAAAGACAGATGGTCTAAAAAAGCAAACGAGATCGATTTTTACTGATCTTGCACTTCATGCTTAAATAACAAGCGTGCCAAAGAAGAAGATCAAAAAGAAGTTCCGCGCCACCAGTGCGGTGAAAGCGGCGTCCCGGGCGGTTTTGGGCACGCCTCCGCCGGTGCAGCGGGCTGAGAACAAGAAACGCAGTCGCAAGGAGAAATACAAGCCCAATCTGCGCAAATGGCTATCAGAGCCAGACTAGGCTGCAGAGATCTGATCGGCGATATAGCCGTGGTATCTGCACCATCCAGTCGCCCTTCAGAATGACCCATGCGTCCCTCGGGATCATCCAGTCGTCCTTCAGCACAATCCAAGGGGGTTATCGGCTCACACCGGCTTGGCTGTCCCTCGGCTCACACTGCCGGTTGCCGCGTGGAGATCTGCTTATCGCCGCAAGAAGCAGGCGTAAATCGAGCAGAAGTGTGCATTCTTTTGCGTGTGTGTGCATTGTGACCGCAGGAAAATATAGCGATGGCGAGTTCCTTAAAGAATTTAATTCGCATTTAATGATGGGCTAAGTTGATGGGCGCAACCTGAGCGGGAATCGACGAGTGGATGCTCCGGGGCGTCTACGGGAAGCGCCTTCCAGCAGACAAGTCCCTCTGCAACCACAAAGACAACAAAACTAGGACCCTCGGATGCGTCGTGGCAGACGGCGCTGACGATCGCTGCAGGCATTGCAGGAGAAAAACTGGCTTCCGACTCTGGAGTTCTGCTCCTCGAGTTCCAGTTCCTTGATGGCGAAGCGGTGATACGTCAGCAGCTTCGCAGCAGGCTTGTTCGCCTGACGCATTTGCTGGTGGTGGAGCAAACAAGGAGCGCCTCCAAATGTTTTCTCAAAACAACCTTAAAAAACTGGCCGTGCTGTTTTTATCTATCTGCACGGTCACACTGTTTAGCGTTACGTATCTATCCGCCAGGGGCGGAGGACGCGGCGGAGACGGCGGAGACAATGGCGCCGGTCCGATGATTCAACTCAGAAACGGCGGTCAGAACGCCACGATCCATGCCAGCATTAACCAAGGTGGAAGCAGCCAAAAAGGTAAGAATGGCAACGGAAGCGGCGGTAATGGTGGCTCTGGCGGAAGCGGTGGATCTGGCGGAAATGGCGGTTCCGGCGGCAACGGCGGTGGCGGAAAGGGCGGCCATGGCGGCGATGACGGAGGGAACGGTGGCGGAGGCAAAGGCGGAAACGGTGGTGGGAACGGTGGCGGCGGGAATGGCGGTCGCGGCGATGATGATGAAGGCGAACGCGGTCTAGCTTCTCTTAAGAGCGTTACTATCCCTGGTCCGACGGCAGCCGAACTGGCCCCGATTATCAAAAACAAGAATGCAGCCATTGCTCTCGGCAAAGCCTTTTTCTGGGAGATGCAATTCGGCAGCGACGGCAAGACCGCCTGCGCAACGTGCCACTTCAATGCCGGCGCGGACAGCCGTACCAACAACCAGGCTGATCCCGGCCTGCGTCGTGTTGACGGCAACGGCTTCCCCGCAGCGGATTCCACCACCTTCCATGCCGGCTTCGGGCCCAATCACAGCCTGGCATGGAGCGATTTTCCGCTGCACATCACTAATCGCGACAACAACAACATCGTGGGTTCGCAGGGCGTATTCCGTTACAACTTCAACGACGTCGTACTCGGCCAGGGTGCCGAAGACGAGACCAGCGTCGTTGATCCTGTCTGGAGCATCTCAGACGGTAACGGCGGCACTCTCAACGTTCGCCGCTCTACGCCGCGCAATGCGCCTCCGGTGATCAATGCGGTGTTCAACTACCGCAACTTTTGGGATGGTCGAGCGCAAACGATTTTCAACGGCGTAGATCCTTTCGGCGCCGGCGATCCCAACGCGCGTCTTCTCCAAACCGATCCCAGCAATCCTGGCGCGACCATCGAAGTCACCCTGCGTCTTTCCAACTCTTCGCTGGCTTCGCAGGCCGTGGGACCTCCGGGCAGCGACGTGGAAATGTCTGCCACCGGACGTCCCTTCGTGAAGATGGGCAAGAAGATGCTCACGCTCACTCCGCTGGCCCTGCAGCAGGTCGCAACCGACGACAGCGTTCTCGGCTCGCTCAGCGCGTCGCCTAACAACGGCCTCACCACCGATTATGTTTCCATGATCAAGGCAGCCTTCCAGCCGCAGTGGTGGAATTCCACCGCGGTGGTCGATGCCAACAGCAACTTCCTCCACAACGGCACGCCGCAGAACACAGATGAGTACTCGCAGATGGAGTACAACTTCTCCCTGTTCTGGGGGCTGGCCATTCAGATGTATGAATCCACTCTGGTCTCTGACAATTCCCGTTTTGACCAGTACATGGAAGGTAACCGCAGTGCGCTCACGCCTCTGGAAATCATGGGTATGGATCGCTTCCAGGGCAAGGGTCACTGCACCAGCTGCCACAACGGCGCCGAATTTACTGATGCTTCGGTCTCCAATATCGTGGCTCACAACGGCGCAGTGGTGGAGCAGCAGCCCGGCGGCCGCTGGCACGATATCGGCTTCCACAACATCGGTGTTCGCCCCACCAATGACGATCTGGGCCTCGCGGCCTCTGATCCTTCAGGCTTGGCCTCGCTCTCCGTCGCCCAGCTCGCCTCGCTCGGACAGGTCAGCGGTACTCCTGTTCCTGCCGGCGCGCCGGTTTCGGTTGGCGGAGCCGTTAAAACCCCCGATCTGCGCGATATCGAGCTGACCGCCCCGTTCTTCCTCAACGGCGGCCAGGCCACGCTCCTGCAGGTGGTGGACTTCTACAGCCGCGGCGGCGATTTCCCCTCCGCGGACATTGATCCCCGCTTCGAACGCGCCAGCTTCGGCACCCTCGACAAAGTTGCTGTCGTGGCTTTCCTCAAATCCCTGACCGATGAGCGGGTTCGCAGTCAAAGCGCCCCGTTTGATCATCCGTCACTCATCGTTCCTGACGGCGCCGTGGTTTCGAACGGCGTGCTCACGGAACAAACCATCACCATCCCTGCCACAGGCGCGGGTGGCGGGGCGCCCATGGCCAGGTTCTGCGAATCCCTGGTCGGAAGCTCACCACAGGCCTGTAATTGATGGAAGGCTTGGTTAGTAGTAGTTTGGCGAAGCTGGCTGGATCGAAGTTAGGGAAAAGCTAGTTAGATCGAATCTGGTAATAAAGATAGTTACGTCGAAGCTGATAAAAAGCCAGGATAGATCTAAAACAGCAACGAGCACGTAGTTTGAAGCTAGTAAAACGATAGTAGATCACAGTAGACTACAGAAGCAGTAAATCAAGGAACTAACAAGCAGTGAAAGTTGAAGTCTTGAAAGCGTTGCAAGCATCCAAGGAGGTCGCAAAAACAGGCGGCCTCTTTTTTATTCTCATCCTCTGGATGACCTGGCTCTTCCTCAGCCGCCAGAAATGGCTGATGTAGGTTGACCTCCTAAAACTTGTCATTCTCTAAAAACCTGTCATTCCGAGCGACGTCGAAGGAGCGTATGCGACTGAGATGAAGTCGAGGAACCCCGACGGCGCTTAGGTCTTCAATGCCGCCTCAGGGAGTTCTCACGAAAAACCTGCTCCTCTGATCCGCATCCATCCACGCCAATCCGCGGTTACCCCGTTTTTCTCTGTGCCTCGAAATATGTGGCACAGGCACTCTTGCCTTTGCGTTGTGTCATTCCGAGAGCCGAACTCGCCTCACGCTCCCAATCCTCCTTATCTTGCCCGTGAGGCCGAGGAATCTGCTCCGCTGCCCCAATATTTACGAGAGATCCCGACATCCGCGTCCATCCACGCCAATCCGCGGTTACCCCGTTTTTCTCTGTGCCTCGAAATATGTGGCACAGGCACTCTTGCCTGTGCGTTGTGTCATTCCGAGAGCCGAGCTCGCCTCACGCTCTCAAACTTCCTTATCTCGTCCGTGAGGCCGAGGAATCTGCTCCGCTGCCCCAATATTTACGAGAGATCCCGACATCTGCGCCCCTCCACGCCGATCCGCGGTTACCCCGTTTTTCGTCGTGCCACGGCGGCCGCTCTATAATTTAGGGCTACAGAACCCGAAGCAAAGACGGTTCTTCACTTGATATCTCTGGAAATCGCATGAGCTTGAAGACCGACGCTCCTACCATTGCGCCAGATCATGACGTTGAGCAAGAGCGCGAGCCGTCCGGCCCGCGGATCCGCTGCCCGCTCTGCGGCTGGTCCCCGAAAAAGGAAAGCCTTTGGGCCTGTACCTGTGGACACCTGTGGAATACCTTTGACACTGGTGGAGTCTGCCCAGCCTGTCTCTATCAGTGGAAAGTAACTCAATGCCTTTCCTGCCACCGCTTTTCGCCCCACTCTGACTGGTACACGAAATCATGAAGTGAACATCCGCACTCATCCGCACCAATCAGCGGCGAGTCCCAGCTCTCCTCCATGCCTCCAGAGATATGCCACAGGCACTCTTGCCTGTGCGTTGTGGCATTCCGAGAGCCGAACTCGCCTCACGCTCCCAATTCCCTTGTCTCGTCCGTGAGGCCGAGGAATCTGCTCCGCCACTGTATCCCTCCACAAACGATCTCGATCTGCCCATCTGCGCGAATCAGCGGCTACCCCCGCTTTTCTCCGTGCCTCCGTGTCTCCGTGGTGAGATTGAGGGTTTGCCGATTGCCGATAGCTGATCGCTGAGCGCTATCACTTCCAGCGGACACTCCTTCCAGTTATGCCTCCAGCACACAATCAGATCGCACCCATCGCGTCTGTGCCTATGTTTGGCAAAGTTCCGGCTTTCAAATTCAATTTCAATCCAGATACGCTGGCAGTGCCCCGGCGTTACCTCGCGCATCGCTTCGCAATCCGGAAACCCCATTTGCAGCCGCTGCACCACAAAGCCCAGCCGGCGCGCCATCAAGGCAAATAAAAACATCACTCCCATCTCGTTCGTCGGTGCATAGGCAAGCTCTGGCAGCCCCAATGGTGCTCCATACACCGGACGGTTCGCCAGCAGCCCTCTTTTTCCAATGCCGCCTCTGCCGTTCGTCCGGTCGTCACTGAATGCGTTTTTTCCTGAAGCAGCTAAGCTTTGTCCAGGACGCACCCCATTGGCTGCAATCATCTTCAACACGTCCACCCATCTCCCCTCCAGTTTCCTGTTCCGCGCAAAGCTCTGGAACGCCTCCGGCACGCGCCTCCAACTCCCATATCGCTTGTGAAACGGCGTGCTGCTGAAACGGCCCGTCCGCTGATACTCCATGACGCTCGGCAGCTTCTTGAGCTTCTTCGCCACGGCGGCCCAATTTAACAGAAGCGTTTCTTCGCTCTGGCTGAAGCCCGCGCCCGTGGCTCGCAGTCCCGCGGCCTCGAGGGCCTTCCGCAGGCAACCTACACGCGTGTACAAAACTTTCTCCGTGATGCCGGCCATCGCCCGCAGCTCCCGCTTGTTCGGATTGCGCTTCAGCTTCTTCGCGCACACACGAATAGCCTTGAGGATTTCTTCTTTCGTCATCTTTCCTCGCCAATAGAAAAAGCCACCGCTAGGTGGCTCATCTCTGTCTGGATTTTCTTGATCTAAACTTTTTGTTGGACCGCGTTGTAACAATTTCTTTGTGGCACAGGCACTCTTGCCTGTCCTGCGCCAATTTCTGTGGACCGCAGGCCCGGGGTCCCCGGCAAGCTTGTTTTTGGCTTGCTGGGGTAAAGTAGTCCTCGCCTGCGCGCTATGAGATCCCTTCCAATGGCAAATGCTTTTGTCTTTCCGGTTGCGCGCGATTCCGGGGTCCCCGGCGAGCCCGGTTTTGGGTCGCTGGGGTGGGATCCCGTGCGATCGCGGCGATTCACCCGGGCACACTTCTACTGTCGGTCGGTTGTGTCACGGCAGGCGGAGGGAAAATCTTTCCGCGGACCTGATGACTGGTTGCAGGCCGTTTCGGGTTCACCCCGTCAGCTTTTGGCTAACTACTATTGCTGGCTGCCAAGTGCTTGTCTCGCCGGCGCCGCTCCCGGCGAAAACTCACACTAATATAGCAAATAGAAGGCGAAGATGTCAAGAGAAAATTGAGGTGGTTACCAGAAGACGGGCTTCGTTTGTCAGGCTGTGCCGAAGGCTTGCTTCCAGTTCGCACGCACGCTGCGCAGAAGCGATAGATAGACGACCAGCTTGCGAAACGCTATCAACGCCTGCCAGACTTGCTTTTCCGATCCGTGCCATCCGTGTTCATCCGTGGTCAGGTTTTGCCTTCCGATTAACAGATCACGGGCGATCACCCGATTTCTCCGCCTCAGAAAAGATACTTTCCGCCATCCGCACCTCTGCGTTAACTTGAACTTATGACCCACTCCCAGCTCGTCCGTCTTGCCGAGCAATGGCTTCGCACCCGGTATCGTTGTGGTATCGTCCTCTCAGAACAATCCTGCGCCAGCGGCGAGACGCCTGACGTCATCGCCTGGAAAGGCGCCTGCCGCTCGGTGGTGGTCGAGTGCAAAATCTCCCGCGCCGATTTCCTGGCCGATCGCGAAAAGCCCTTCCGCAAAGATCCCGAACTCGCCATGGGCTGCGAGCGTCTTTACTGCGTGCCGCAGGGCCTTATCGCCGCTAATGAACTTCCGGCAAAGTGGGGACTGCTCGAATGCAAAGGTCGTGAAATTCGCCTCGCCGTCAAGCCCTGCCGGAAGACCCAGCGCAGCCAGACCGGGCTCATGTGGGAGATGAACCTTCTGCTCGCCAGCCTGCGCCGCGTCGAAGTCCGCATTGAGCCGCAGACCATCACCGATTTTCTTAAGTGGAAGAACCGCCTCATCGAGTACAACGGCGGCCGTCTGCCCGAAGGTATCGCAGCCCAGGATTCCGAGCCGAATCTTCACCTGGCTTGAACAAGCGCAGCCGATTAGTGTCCGCGTTTCTTGGCGGCCCGGGCTTTAGGCTGCTCCGGCTCGCTCGAGCTGCCGAGAAGCAGCCGGAAGCGCACATTTACCCCGCACTGGCGGCAGGGAGGAAATACGTCATTCGCTGAAACCATCACATTGTGCGGCGCCCGGTGGGCCAGGTGGGTCACTTCATAAAGACCGCTTTGCGCGCAGACCTCGCCCGGTTGCAGCTTGGTTCCAAGACCATCGTCTTCCATGGGAACCCCCGGAGTTTTCCGCGCGCTCACCGTCACAGAAGAATCCTATGGCGGCTAGGTGCCTTAGATTGACCGCGTATTGATCTGGTTGTCCTTTCCCTTGATCCCGGACTACAGCCTGCCTCTGAGATGATCTTGCGCCCTGTGTATGCGATTGACTCCATGCCTCTTGCTGCTGTTTTCATGCCGGGAAAGCAACTTTCGAGCGCGAGCATCCGAGTTCAGCTTCGCACGGATGGCTCCTGACCGTCGTGTAGACTACTCACACAGATCGCGGAAGCGCATGGGGTCCGGTGACCCTTCCGGTCTTCAAAACCGGCGAGAGTTAGCTTCGCTGGCTCTGGTGAGTTCGACTCTCACACGCTTCCGCCATTTTCAATCACTTACGGGCCAAACAATCCGTTCACAATCCGTTCAGGGCTAACGCTGCCACTTTTACCCCAGCCTGTGTCATCTCATCGGTTACCACATCACCATAAATGTTCATGGTGGTACGGATGTCCGCGTGACGCATTAGCTTCTGTTGCACCGCCACAGGCGTACCGACTGCGTCAAGCCACGACCTGTATGTGTGCCTCATGCTGTGATTGCTGACGTGTCCGATGCCTGCCCCCTTAGCTGCTCTTTTGTACGCATCGTTAATGCCGTCTGCTGACCACGGCAAGCGCCCAAGTTGTGCCGGGCTAGCAAACATCCAATCGTCAGCGCCGGAGAACTGCGTGACCTGACGCCACGCCTTGAGCACAGCCAACATGTCGGCAGAGATGGCCAACGGTCTTTCAGAATTAGCGGTCTTTGTATCGCCAACCCTCTGGCGTACGATGCCCCGCGTAATGCTGAGTCTGCTATTCAGCCAATCAACATCTGACCACTTCAGCGCCAAGCACTCCGATATGCGAAGCCCAAAGCTAACGCATACCAGTGCGATTGTCCGAAATGGTTCCTGAAGATGAGCGATGAGCAGTTGAAACTCAGCCACGGTCAGGCTACGGGGCTTCCGCGTTCTCTTGCTTGCACCCTTGACCGTTACCAGTTCCATTGGGTTCCGTTGCACTGGTGTGTATCCTGCCCACATCGAAAACTCCCACAGCAAACGAAGCAAGCCACGCAATTGCGCTTTGCTCTTAGGAGAAAGAGTCAAAGAGTCCAGCCACATCTCTACAGGTCGCGCCTGCACATCAGACAGAACACAGTTACCCCAACGCGGGGCAATGTGATTCTTTAACCATGCATCGTACGATCTGTGTGAGCTGTATCGCCGTGGCATCTTCTCTGCGCGATAGCTTTCGATCAAGGTGTTCACGGTTATGGCGTCAGTCTTTTCCGTCTTGGGTTTTGTTTCTAGTGCATCGCGGTGCGGTTTGGCTGCGCGCCACGCTGCGGTTTTAGTGGGATGTTGGCCTAAGCTCTTGCTCTTGCGTTTGCCGTTTTCCCACCATAGGAACATCCATGCTTTCGATCTCTTGTCTTGAACTACTGTGCCGCTGCCTCTCAATTTGCCCTCCGATTCTGGGCAGCGGATGGCGAAACGAGTGTAGCATCCAAGTCACTTTGCTTGAATCGCCACGTAATGCGCTGAGTGCCACTGAGTGTGTAGCCTTTGACTTGTCCAGTGCGCGCCCATTCGAGAATCGTGCGATGAGCTACGCGGAGATAGGCTGCTGCCTCTTTAGCAGTGAGCCAAGCGTTTTGAGTGGGTGTCTTCTCTTGCTGCCCCGACACCGAAGGCTGTTGTTCCTGCCCGATAAACTGGGCTGAGTCTTTTGTAGACTGCATTGAGATTGCGCAGAGCGGCCGCTCTACGCGTTTTGGATACCCTCGATAAGGGTTCCCCTCCACCACAGCGAAGCGGACGCCTTAAATCGAATCGTAGCGAATGGCTAGACAATTTTGTCTCTCAAGTTTTCGTCCGCATAATATGCAGACAAGTTTTGTGAGCGACAAAATAAAATGCTAGACCGAGTTTAAAAACTGCAAAAAACTTGTGAGCACCCGACGCCCCTACCGCGTCTTGACCTCACCCCTACCATCACTGCTCTTGAGGACGTCTCGTTAGCTCAAACGAATTTTCAACAACTTACAGCGTTCCTAGCCTTTTCTTCAGAAATTGTTATGCTCAGTGCACAGAATGTTGTTGATATAGTCTGCGCAGAGAAGTATATTACCCGCATGAAATCTGCCGTTGGTTACCTCCGAGTCAGTACAATTGGCCAGCTTGACGGCAACGGCTTTGATCGTCAGCGGCAAGCGATTGATAATTTCGCGACATCGAACGAAACAACCATCCTTGAGGTGTTCGAGGAACGCGGCATCAGCGGCAAGACAGATGGCGAAGACCGCCCTGCGTTCCAGCAGATGGTTAGCTTTCTGCTCAGCAGCGGATGCCGTACCGTCATTGTCGAAGCCCTTGACCGCCTAGCGCGTGAATTTCGCGTTCAAGAGCAGCTGTTGATCTATCTGGCCAGCAAAGGCATAAGCCTAGTTGCAGCCAACACTGGCGAAAACATTACCGAAGCGCTCGTGAGTGACCCCATGAGGCGCGCACTGGTGCAGATTCAAGCAGTCTTTGCAGAGCTAGACCGTAATCTGCTGGTGAACAAGCTACGCAAGGCCAGACAGCGCGTTAAAGCCGCAACGGGCCGTTGTGAGGGCCGTAAGCGCTTTGGTGCGTTCGATGGCGAAGCGGCAACGCTGGCGCGAATGTGCGAACTGCGCGCACAAGGTAGATCACTCGAAACCATTGCCATAACCCTTGACCGCGAGGGCTGCAGGCCGCGTTCTGGCTCTCGCTGGTATCCGGCAACCGTTGCGCGCATCTTGCGCCAAAACCAGACTCCGCACACCATGCGGAACCCAGACAATATGCAGGTGATGCAATGAGTCCTAAGCAAAAGAAGCCGACAAGTCCAGCCAAAGCCGTGAAGCGGGGCAAGGCCGTTAATATCTGGCTTCATGAGGAAGATGTACAGCGTCTAGACAAATTACGTGCTGCTCTGTCAAAAACCCATCTCTTTGCTTCGCAATCCCAAGTTTTGCGCGTCTGCTTGCGGGTGACCCGGCCAGATCAAGACTTCACGTCGGCATTCGAGCACATACTAGCTGCTGATGGCCGACGCAAATAAGTTTCTTCGGCTGCTCAGGTGGCCAGCAAGACTTCATCTTTGACAACCGAAAAATACGGCCTCTGGCGAAGCGGGATTCCCACGGAGATAATGGGTGTCCGCTTCGCCGGAGGGCAGCGACGGCGAAAAACGAGGGCAGACGTTTAAGGAGTGGAAACGCCATGGCGTATGCGCATCCCTCGTTTTCCAGCGGCATCGCAGCGGGGTGATTCTGACTTGGCTAAGAGAAAACCACCCCTGCTCTCAGGCTGACCGTCCGAGTCAGCCTATGGAGCAACTTAGAACGCGGTAACGCGGTGAATAAGGCGCAGCCGCAAATACTGCGTCGGGTCGCTTCGACGCAGGAGTGCTGCCTGCATCGAATCGCTCTTCGCCCCGAAGTACTTTGAGGCTAGAGCCTGCTCTTGTTCATTCGTCGGGCCGGAACCCATCAACCGAAGTTTCTCGTTGGTCGTGAGCCGATGAAACTTAGCTAGGCCGCCGACATCGTTAATGGCCTTGGTGATCAGAAAATCCTGCCTTCCAATCCCCACTTTTTCACCATTGCCAGCAGCAGTAGCTTTTGCTTCTTTGACTCGCTGGTCACCTGCGATGCGCTGGGCCTCTGCCTCTTGCGATGCAGCGCGTGACTGCATCTCTGAGATGGTACCTAACAGCTCGTCGATCTTTGACTGCAGCGCGGTCTCGCGCACGGATGGTTCCTCCGCTGCTACAACTGGAGCAGCTGGTGCGCCGTTGTTGCCTTCGCTGCCCTCGCTGTTTGGCTTACGGAAAATTTCGACTTCAAAACTCTGCGCCATTATTGCTTCACCTCCTGACGCTGGCAGACTTGAATTACGGCTTTTTCTCCGTTCAAGTAACGATTGATGTCGGTTGCGCTGAACTTGAATCTGCGACCAACTTTTCTGTGTCCGAGCTTGCCCAACTTGGCCAGCTTTCGCACGTAGTCGGCTGTCAGGTTAAGGGCCTGCGCACACTCTTTGATGTCGTAAACTTTCACAATTTCAATGTTGCTCATTGGTGCCTTCCTAAAAACGCAAAACCGGGTGCGCGATCTGCGCGACCCGGTAAGGTTCGTATCAAAAAAAATTGCCTGCCAATTAGGGCAGGTCTTGGTCTAGGGTGGGCTTAGTTACTACCTATCTTCACCCTATACTTCTAGTACATCACAGGTTTTTTGAAAGTCAAGTGGGTCGCGTCCAGCATAAACAAGGTATCTACTTGCAAAGGAATTAGTTACGCCTCTTTTTTTAAGCGTATTGGTTTTGTGTCGGGAGGTTTTAGAGCCTCGCCATCTGCCGTCTGCACAGTATGCAGAGGCTATCCGCATGCCTGCCGGACTCATTCCTCGGTGCTTCCGTTTGCACACATATGCAATGCTTCTTTCTTCCGAGCGATAACGCGCATTCTTGTTCGTAACGTGTTGCGCGTGAGCTGTTTATGCGTGGACGCTGCACATCTCTGCACTTCCGTTCGGAGCGGGTGGAATGTCTAGCATTTCCGCGTCAAACCCGCATGGTTACTGCGCGATGTGAGCATCGCAACGTTCTGAGATATAGAAAATCAGTTATTCTTGGGGTTTAGCGGCAGTTTTGGAAACCTAAACCACCTGTCTAGTATTTCTAATAAAGCTAGACGAAGTTCTAAATGATGCGCCTCTCTAGCTTCTAGAGTCGTTCTAGATAAATGCTAGACAGATCGTTTGCAGGGTAACATTCTCGCGACTTACGCCGGATGCGGTGATTGAGCTATCGTGACTCCATGATGACCAACCTTGAAGACTGCTACTCATGCCGGAAGCGCTTGCCCGAAGATGAAATGAACCTCTGCGCCACCTGCGGTAAGACGTTCTGTGACACCTGCTCGACTCATCGGGCCGGGCCGTGCGGCTGCGGTGTAAGCGAGATGCTTAGAGCGCGGGGCGTGATCGTCATGGGAGGAGTGACTAGCGTCCAGTAGCGCCCCGTTGCTGGGCCTCGTCTGTCGTTGCATACTGTGCAACCCCTTACTCTCGTAACTCATTGAAATTCGCGGTTTTTAGTGTACAGTACCCCGTACACCCCCGAAAAATGCAGTCCATTTCTTTTGGTTCTGAGGGACTGAACCGTCAACGAGGCACGATGAAAGACCAAGTGATCCGCGTCACCGATCTCCAATTGGACACAGGCAATTACCGCACAGGCAAACAGGAAGACCAGAGAGAAGCAATCCGGGCGCTAATCGAGGAGCAGAAGATCAAGTTGGTGCACTTGGCGGAGGACATCATCCAGAACGGCCTTAGCCCGTTAGAGACGATTCTCGTCATGCCAATGACCGACGATAAGAATCGATTCGTGGTCATCGAAGGTAATCGCCGGGTCGCTGCGATGAAGCTGGTGACGCAGCCTGATCTGGCATCCGAGACGACATGGCACAACGCTTTTAAGCGGCTACATAAGCTCTTGCCGGGTCAGTTGCCCACCGAAGTGCGCTGCATCGTTGCCCCAAACAAGGAAGACGCCTTCATCTGGATACAGCGTCGACACGATACCGGACTCAAGGGTGCGGGGCTGGAATCATGGTCAACCATTGCTCAGTATCGGGCGCACGCTGCCCGAGGTAAGTCCGCCCCAGAGTTCGACGTGTTGGAATTTGCCCTCGCTCAAGGGCGGCTTGAACCAGATGTCCAAGAGCGGGTCATTGGGCAGGACTTCCCGATCACGAACCTGAAGCGTCTGGTGAACTCAGGATATGTCTCGGAGCAGTTGGAACTTGACCGCGGCGAAACCACGTTGAGCACTACGGCCAGCAAGAAGTGGGTGCTGAGCGTGTTCCGCGAGATGGTGACCGCAATCGCCCGTGAAGAGTTCAACGGCGATAAATTCTCGGTGAAAGACATTTACACAGCTGCAGATCAGAAAAGGTTTTTCAACAAAATCGTCAGCAAGCACCCGAAACCTGCGAAGTCAGTGAGACGTTGGGCGGTCAACGCAGAGACGAATGTCAAGGATGCCGAGCGTGGGCTTCTCAAGAAAAGAAAGCCCAACCGTCCGACCTCCGAGAGACGGAAACTCATCCCGAGTGGTTGCACAGTGCGCCCTCCGTTGGGGCGAGCCAACGACATTTTCCTAGAGCTTCGCAGATTGGAAGTCGAGACATTCCGTAACTCCGTATCTATCCTGCTGCGTGTATTTCTGGAGTTCAGCATCGAGGCGTACATAGATCGTCGGGCCGTGACCGGGGTCAATTCGGGCGACAAGCTGAGCAAGAAATTGCTCACCGCTGCGGATCACATGGAGTCCAATGGCATCATGGACAAAAAGGAGCTGCATGCCGTGCGAAAGGCGGGTAGCGATGCAAATTCACTGTTTTCGACAGTCACATTGAACGCATACGTTCACAATGTAAACTTTTATCCGTCTGCAAGCGAACTCAAGACTTCTTGGGACAACTTGGAACCATTCATCGAGAAATTGTGGCATGCCTAGCCCAAGGCTTACACGACATTACTCACCGCTGCGGTATCCGGGCGGCAAAGGGCGTCTCGCCGGGTTCGTGCAGCGGCTCTTCGAGGACAACAAGCTCGTCGATGGGCACTACGCGGAGCCTTATGCGGGAGGGGCCGCAGTTGCGCTGTCCCTGCTGTTCATGGAGTACGCCTCAAGCATCCACATCAATGACATTAGCAAGCCTGTGTATTACTTCTGGAAGGCGGTATTGAACGAGACGGACGAACTCTGCCGGATGATTCGCGACAAGCAAGTGACGGTAACGCAATGGAAACGACAACGTAACATCCTGCGTGATTTCCGCAATCATACCCACCTTGAAGTCGCATACTCCCTGTTCTTCCTGAATCGCACAAACCGCTCTGGCATCATTCACACGGGCGGCATGATTGGCGGCAATGACCAGACGGGTGAATGGAAGCTGGACGCCCGTTATAACAAGCCGGAACTCATCAGCCGCATAGAATCAATCGCTGCATACTCCAATCGCATCACGGTATCAAACAGGGACGCCGAGGATTTTCTGTCGGACACAGCCCCGAAGCTGCCGCCTAAGACGCTGATCTTCTTAGACCCACCATATTTCGAGCAGGGTCAAAGCCTCTATGAGAACCACTACCAGCCTGAAGACCATCTCAGATTGTCGCGCATGGTGAAGAAAAAACTGAAGAAGAATTGGATCGTCTCGTACGACAATCACCCGGAGATCAGGAAGGCGTACAAGGGCTGCCCAAAGCTAACCTACTCATTGGGGTATAGTGCAGCGCGGCGGTATGAAGGATCAGAGGTGATTTTCTTCAGTGATGGGCTAACTGTTCCGAATGTGCAGAGTCCCCTGCACGTCAAGAAACGTTGATCGGGCGATCTGCAGTGCCATGGTTCTCACGGATCGGCTAGACTCCAATGACGGGAACCGCTTTCGGGTGCCTGTCGGCGCAGTGCTTAGCGAAATCAGCATTGACATGATCAATCTGATCTTGCGTAGGAACGGCGGCCATTCTGTCAGTGAAAAATGCGTCCTCGCATTCTGAGCACACCCAGCCGCAAGGAATCATCGAATCCATTGCATAAGCCTTCGGCAGTAATGTCGGCATGGCCCGATGATCGCACACATGGACGGGCCGAATGAAGGGAAAACTGTTGGAGGAATTTAACACTGCACAGTGTGCAGCTAATTCTAGAGTTTCTAGAAGTGAACAAATATGCAGCTAATTGTTTAGACAACTACTAATGGATAGAGAGAGAGCGTCTTCTAGAATCTAGGTCGCGTCTTCAATCCCTGCAAGCTGCTCACGCGCATTGCGTTACTAGAATTTTCTAGAGCGCGTCTTCTAGAATCCTCTCACAGTGCGCAGACACGAGGTAAATGGCGTTAGGCTTTTTGCGCTTGGGGGATTCACAATCCGTTTTACAATCCGTTTGCCTGAAATAGACGTAAACAAACCGCTTTAAGTGCCATCCGCTACCCTGTAAGTTGTTGATCCAACGTTTTCACGCGGATTCGACTCTCACACGCTTCCGCCACTTTCTTCCGCTACGGCTTTTTGGTGGGAATCAGATTGCTCCGCGGCGGGATCTCCGGATTCCATTCAGCCCACCCCTTCGCCAACTGCGGGCGAAGGGGTAGGCCATCCACGGATTCTGTTCATTGTTTGAGAAACACCATGAGTTTGCTCTGATCGTTTGACAGGAATGCGACAGCGGCGAAGTCGGCTTTGCCATCGCGGTTGAAGTCGGCTGAAACCATGCTGCCAACGCTCCCGGGGACGGCAAAGTGCTGGCTTACCGAGAATTTGCCGGAAACATCGTCGATCAGAGCGATATCAAAGGCGCCGCTCTGCTCGTATCCGGCAGCGAAATCAGGAGATCCATCGCGATCGAAATCGCCGGCGGTGCCGGAGAAGACGAATGTCCTGTTGAGGCTCGTGGTGGCGTCGCGAGTGAAGACCGTGAAGTAGCTGAATGAACCGCTTCCGTTATCGCGCAGGTAATCGAGGCCGTAGATCACCTGGGCATTGCCGATCTTGTCGAAACGGTGGACCAGCAGGGCATCGGGAATGCCGTTAAGATTCACGTCAATGGCCTGGCCGCTGAATTGCCAGGTTACGTCCTGTTCCCGGACTTCGGAAAGGGTCCAGTGGCCATTGCCCTGATTATGCGCGAGAAAGATGGTGCCATAGTCGATGGTGGGTTGGCCGGGAGGATTATTACAGACGCCGGTGAGCAGCAGATCCACGCGGGTACTGAGGATGAAATGGCCGCCGATGAGCCCCGAAGCAAAGCATCCTGTGATCTCAGGATGCAGCCGCGGATTGACGTTGACGGACTGTTTCACGGTACTGGTGAAGTGCCCAGCGCCGTCTCCAAAGCGGGTGGTGATGGCGCCGCTGACCAGGTCGATCTTGCCATTATGATCGATGTCCCCCGCAAACATGGAGGCGCATTCTTGTTCGTCCACAGGAATGCTGGTTGAGACGGAGAACTTACCATGGCCGTTGTTCAGGAGGATGCGAATGTGGGCGTTTTCCTGTGCGTCGGTGGCGCAGGTAGCAAGGTCGGGGATGCCGTCGCCATTGAAGTCTCCGATAGCGAGATTGAAGGCGAGGAAGCCGGAATCAACCGTGACCGGAGCGGAGAAATTGCCACCTCCGAGGTTGAACAGGATGGCAGCGGTGTTGCCGCCGTAAACGACCAGATCCATTCTGCCATCGTGGTTGAAGTCGGCCGCCTGGACATGTGTCTGGCCGAGAGGCAAAGAAAACGATTTGGTAACAAAACCGGTTTGAGCAAAGGCGCTGATCGCGCAGAAGCACGCCAGAAGCGGAAGGAAACGAAAGAATGCCATAGGAGTGACTCACTTTTTCCGGGGAACAGAATTGCTTCTGCCGCGATAGGAACCAGCAGCACACATGCGTGTTGCCCGATCTAACGAGAGCTGAAGATAAGAATTTGCCTTAACCCGAGAACCTGAGATAGGCAGCAATTGCTGTTAGTAGATGTTCCACACCCCCGGCGTTACCACTTCCAGAAGATGGCCGTCCGGATCCCGGAAATAGAGTGCCTCTCCTCCATATTTCCAGGTCTTTCTTTCCTCGATGGAGACACGTTGCTCTGCCAGCCAGTCTTCCCACTGGTTCAAGTCAGAGCGAGCTATCGCAAACGCAATGTGAATTGCACCCGTTGCATCCGTGTCGGGCGTAGAGCCTTTTTTGAAGAGCAGAAGCACGCTTCGATCACCTGCCCGCATCGGGCACAAGCGCGTCTCCTCATTCAATGGTAGGTCGGGTTCCAGCGGCTCAAAACCGAAGACGCGGCGGTAGAACTCCGCCGAGCGCGCCGCACTCGCAACGTACAACGATGTTTCCAGAACTCCGTTGACCGGAGGTGCGCTGGGTCCAGGTTGACTCATGTGCTTCTCCTTGGCGCAGCTTTGCGCCAGGCTCTTCTGATGCGCGCACCACCATCCCGGTCGCAATTCTGAGCCGTTGAGCCTTACTGGGATGTAATCCGCAGAATGTCATACGCCACTTCCACAGTTCGCCCCGCGAATTCTGTCTCGATCCTACGCTTCAGCTCCTCGACCGTCGGAGCGCCATTCTGGCCGTTCAGCCCGCGAGCGTCATCCATCAGGACCACGTGTTGTGGGATCGGATGGCCAAGAATCGCCTCCAGTTCGCTGGTCAGGCGCTGCTTGTCTCCCTGGAGTCCGGCCCAGCCGTAATAGCCTGCATCCAGCCAGAACAACGCCGGCTCTTTTATCTGCTGCAGAATCTCGGGCACCACTCTCTGGCTGTCGCCTTCAAGAATGTGCACCTGCGGCCAGCGGGCAAATTTTTTTGCGGCGCGTTGTGCCAGCTGCGAATCGAATTCAACGGAATAGATTTCGGCAAAGCGTTTTCTCATCGCGGCTACCATCTCGCCGTAGTAGGTCCCGGTTTCCACGAGTACGCGCAGGCGATAGCGTTCTGCGTATTCGCGCACGGTACGTTGCTTGAGCAGATGGGGTGAGCGGATGGGCCGGCCGCGCAACTGCCAGTACCAGTAGTCAGGATAGTGGCCCAGCGCTTTGTAAACGCCGTAAAACGAAGTGCGCCGGAGCAGTCGTCGGAGAGCCTTCATGGTTCAAATAAACTTTAATGGTTCATGGCGAAGAATGCCAAAATTGCCAAACAATACAAATTGAATAATGCAATTGCCAAAAATGCCAAAACTGCCGAAGATTGAACAATTGAAAAGCCCATCCGTCGATGTGCATCGCTGAATGAAACCGTGCTTTGAATGTCAACTTTGGATTCTTTGCTCAATTCTGGCATGCATGGCAATCTTTGAGGTTAGAATTCCATGAGTCTCTCGTCAAACAGCAAGCGCCGTCTGTCCTTTGTGCAGCTCGATGTCTTCACCTCGGTTCCGCTGGAAGGCAACCAGCTCGCCGTCTTTGCCGACGGCCGCAGCCTCAGCGATGCTGAGATGCAGACCGTGGCCAAAGAGATGAACCTCTCTGAAACCACCTTCATTCTGCCCCGCGATGCCGCCACCGAGCGCGAGCGCGGTGTCCGCGTGCGCATCTTCACCGTGAATGAAGAGCTGCCTTTTGCCGGCCATCCTACCCTGGGGACAGCCATGGTTTTAAGAGAGAACGGCATGCGCGGCAACAACGGCGCGGAAGAGATTGCCCTGGACCTGAATGTCGGCCGCATTCCGGTGCGCTTCTCTACCCGCGACGGCCTGCCGTTCGGCATGATGACCCAGCGCGATCCCGAATTCACCCAGAAGCATTCACGCGAAGACGTTGCCCGCGCCGCCGGCCTTGCCCTTGACGACATCGCCTCGGATGTCCCGATTCAAACCGTCAGCACCGGGAACGCTTTCATCATCGTTCCCCTGCAGTCGTTGCACATCCTGCAGAATCTCGCGCCCAACTGGGCCGACATGAAGAACTATCTCGAAAAGACCGATGCCCGCTTCCTCTACTTTGTCTCGCGCGAGGCGGTGAATCCGGAGGCCAGGCTGCAAACGCGCATGATTTTTTACAACGGAGAAGATCCCGCCACCGGCTCCGCTGCCGGTCCATGTGCTGCCTGGGCGGTTAAGTACGGCGTGGTTCCTCCGGATCAGCAGGTTTTGCTCGAGCAGGGCGTCGAGATGAAGCGGCGCAGCCGGATTTTCTTCAGCGCGTCCCGCCAGGGTGACAAGATCGTTAACGTACGCGTCGGCGGTCACGCCGTGGAAGTGATCCGCGGCGAACTTTTTTTGTAATTTCCGCGCAACAGTAAGCGGTTGATTTTGTGCGCTTTCTGGCGGCATTCTTGCGGCGAACTAAATTCTTCCACAGAGTTTTCCACCTGTTGGCGTTTTGGGTACTTTACAGCCACTCTGTCAAGCGCCTAAGATGCCCTAACGTTTTCAAGAAATACAGCCGTTTTTCAACCAGCTCAAAACTTAATATCAGTGACAACTGTGCCGGTTCGTCACGAAAATCCCCGGGGGCGGAGATGAGACCAAAGCGAACGATTTTGTGTGTTGACGACAATGAGCAGGCCCTTTCCATTCGCAAGCTGATGCTGGAGACTCGCGGCTACCGCGTGGTGGCCTGCAGCAACGGACATCAGGCCCTGGAAGCATTCAAGCTGGGCGGCGTCGACCTCGTCCTGAGCGACCTGCAGATGCCCGGCCTTGATGGCGCAGCCTTGGTGCAGAGAATCAAGGAGATTTCTTCCACCACTCCCGCTATTCTCTTTTCCGGCAAGATCCGCGTTTATGATAGAGACCTGCATGCCGACGTCTTTCTTCCCAAAGGAATGTACGCACCCATTGAATTGCTGGAGCGTATCCGCGTGATGCTGGTAAAGAAACGTGGTCCCAAGCGCGTGCAGGCGCCCGAACCTGTACGGCTGCCGGTGGCCAGCAACGTGGCATAAAGCCGGGAGGACCGTGGCCTCGGCCGCTCGCGCAAAGTCAGCAGAAACTCAGCAGGATCGCGGATTGCTCCATTTTTCCGTTCGATGACAGATATGAAATGGGTTCTATTTGCGATCAGCTTGTACACCCTGTGGGTTTCCTTCAACGCCCTCTTCATGATGCCGGGACACTACACGGCTTTCGAGTTCGAGGCAGCAGCCGTTGGCATTACCATCGGCATTGCCACGGCTTGGCTGAGCAGCAAGAAATTCGCAGATGGGTCAAAGTCACGCAAGAAAACAGTGCTAATGCAGATTCCTATGTTGCTGTGCATTCTTGCTCTTGTGATTTTCTGCGTGTTGGGAGCGCTGAAGTTTGCCGGCTTGTGGTAAACCTCACCAGGGCGGCTGCTCCGGTGTTCCCGTTTAAGGCGCTGATCGGAGCATGCGACATAAACAACCCCGTGCCGTGCTTTGTCGCTCTTTGACTCGTATCTCTTCGCGGTCGCTCTGGTAATATCGAGTTAAGTGGCCGCGATCATCCAAGTTGAAAACGTAACCAAGGTTTACCGCATCGGCAAAGTCGATGTCCCCGCCCTCCGCGGTGTGAGCTTCACCGTGGAAAAAGGCGAGTTCGTCAGCATCGTCGGCCCTTCGGGCAGCGGAAAGTCAACGTTGTTTTACATTCTCGGCGGGCTCACGCGCCCGACCACCGGACGCGTGGTGATTGACGGCGCCGACTTCGCCCAGCTCACTGACGCGCGACGAACCGCGATGCGCAAGCAGAAAATCGGTTTTGTCTTCCAGAAGTTCAACCTGCTGCCTACGCTGAGCGCTCGCGGGAATATCGAAATTGCCCGTGAAATTGCCGGCAACGGCGGCATGGACCAGGCTCTGTTTGAACGGATTACCGGAATGCTGGGCATTTCCGGCCGGCTCGATCATCGCCCCGCGGAGATGTCCGGCGGCGAGCAGCAGCGTGTTGCGCTGGCGCGCGCTCTGGTCAACGGCCCGGCCATCGTGCTGGCCGACGAGCCTACGGGCAACCTCGACTCCCAGAACTCTGAGGTCGTACTCAAAATGCTGCGCGACGCCAACCAGCAGTTCGGCCAGACCGTGCTCATGATCACGCACAATCCGCAAGCCGCGGAGATCGGCGACCGCATCATTCACATGCGTGATGGCTCCATTGTGGCCGCGGAACACGACCCCCAATGGGCGAGGCATTAATTTCTGTCGCTTCGCTCCACACCGCCCATCAGCCCTTCTCCAACTGATCATCCTCTGCGCCTAAGGCAGGCGGCTCCGCCATGCTCGGGCCTCGCCGCATTTCCGGATCGTTAATTGTCGCTTCGCTCCACACCGCCCATCAGCCCTTCTCCAACTGATCATCCTCTGCGCCTAAGGCAGGCGGCTCCGCCATGCTCGGGCCTCGCCGTATTTCCGGATCGTTAATTGTCGCTTCGCTCCACACCGCCCATCAGTTCCTTCCCAACGAAACGTCTATTTAGCCTCGTCATCCCGACGGCCGTTTAGCGAGCGCGCGTGTTTTGAGGGGCCCCCATTCACGCCCGGTTTTGGCGTGGATGGGCAGATCAGCGCGCGAGTAGGCCGCAGGGACCTTGTGCTTCTCTGGATTGTTAAGCGCTTTGGAGCGCAGCGACAGGGAATAGTACCCGCCGTGAGCCCCGACCACGCGGGCGAACGGCGTACAGCCGGAGCCGAAGGGTCTATCGGAACAGAAGACACTCAAGCGGGTTGGAGCGCAGCGACAGGGAAGAGTAAACCCGCCGTGAGCCCCGACCAAGCGGCGAGCGGCGCGCAACAGGAGCAGAATGATTTATCGGATCGAAAGCAACTTAGGGCGGGTTGGAGCGCAGCGACAGGGAAGAGTAGACCCGCCGTGAGCCCCGACCACGCGGGCGAACGGCGTACAGCCGGAGCCGAAGGGTCTATCGGAACGGAAGACACTCAAGCGGGTTGGAGCGCAGCGACATGGATAATTGACCTTGTGTTTTCAGCACGATATAATGATTCTTGCCTCTGAGCGGGAGTAACTCAGTGGTAGAGTGCGACCTTGCCAAGGTCGAAGTCGCGGGTTCAACTCCCGTCTCCCGCTCCATCATCTGCTGGCTATTGTCCCTCGCCCCGGCGAGGGTTTATGCTCTCAGGGCCAGCGTACGCGAGGCGCGGTACCCAAGTGGTAAGGGAGAGGTCTGCAAAACCTTTATGCGTCGGTTCGATTCCGACCCGCGCCTCCAAAAAAAATTACCCAGAGTGACTCTCGCGCGGCGCTCCGCGAGCTTCTAAGGACGATTGCCGACCATTCTGGATTGAGAGAATCTTACTTTGGATGACGGCGCCTTCGGAACGGCGGAAGCACCATCCTGAGCGCTCGTCGATTTTGCACCAGCTTGCGAGAGCCAATCCAGTGCCGTTTTGCGGTCCTTGAACACATTCATTTGCTCCTTCCCCCCAGTCGACTCACGGATAGAGATGAACATGCGCGACATAGCGTAAGTCAGGAGGCTGCGTGCCACGAAGGCTCGTCGAGATTTTGGGGAGAATATCTGCTCACGGGACAGTCCTTTTACGGTCTTGTAATCAAGAGCGACACTTGTAACGCGGGTGAGGTCCACCAGTTGAGAAAAGCTCGCGTGGAAGTGGGGGTCGCTTCCAAGCTTTCGCCGGTGCTCCGAGACGTCCGTGCTGGTAAGCATGCCCCATGCGCGGCTGATAACCAGGTGTTGGTCTTCGTTGATTCGGTAGCTCCACATCCATTCGTGATAGAGGTGGCCGCATCGTAAGTGGTTGCACCGAGTGCATCAGTTTGATTTAAATCTGTTGAATCTATGAAATCGTAAAATCTGCAACTTTCGATAGTGGTTCAGTTTGAAAACTGAACCACTAGCAGTACCAGCGTCTAGCGATTCGCTGGCGAATCGCGGGCCTTTAGGCAGACGTTCATCGCGCCAGCGATGAATCCAGCACAAACTGTGCCAATACCCGACTTTACAGGTTTGTCCTCCAAAATTTGGCGTAAGCTGGAGAGCATGCTTACGCACTTTCCTCAAGCGGTTCCGGAAATTCCCGTTAGCAATGTCGTAAAAGCCGCCGAGTATTACGTCAACGCGCTCGGCTTCCATTTGGATTGGCATAGCGAACACGACGGGATCGGGGGCATCTCACAGGGCGACTGCCGCATGTTCCTGACGAATGCAGCGTTTCGCCAGGACGAGGGCAGCAACGGGACGGTCATGGTCTGGCTGAATCTGAATAGCAAGCAGGAGATCGACGAACTCTACCATCGCTGGCGCGAGGCCGGAGCGAAGGTCCTTGCCGAGCCGGAGGATAAACCCTGGAACCTGCGCGAATTCCGGGTCGCCGACCTGGACGGCAATCAGTTCCGCGTGTTTTACGATTTCAACTGGGAATTGCGGCAGAAGCAAGCATAGCGGCCATTCATACAACTTCCGCAATGCCGCCCAGTTGCTCCGGATAATGCTCCACCAGCGGCTTGGGCGTTTTGACCTTCTTCCCGCCAAGCATATTTTTCAATTCCAGGGCGTTCACCGCAGCCTGTCCTTTGTAATGGTTGTTTGCGACCACAAATGTCTTGTCTGTCTGCTGGGCGATGTCCGTGATCTTCTCTTTCCAGCCCTCCAGTTCTTTCGGCTTGTAAAGATAGTTGTAGCGGTCATTGCGATTGTCAGCGTGAAACCACTCCTGGTAATTGCGGCCATGAAGCCGCACATAACCGACCGGCGCGGTCACATGCTGAGTGCCGCGAATGGACTTGCCCAGCCGGGGTTGATCGATGTTGCAGAACCCAACTCCCTGTTCTGCCAGCCGGCTTAAAATTTCGGAATCGTTCCAGCTTTCGTGCCGGATCTCCAGCACCAGTGGATAGGCCTTGAACTTCGCGAGCAAAGCGAAGAGATAATCCCGCGTATCGTCTGCGTTTTTGAATGACACGGGAAACTGAATCAGCACTGCGCCGAGCCGGCCTTCATTGGCAATGGAGTCCAGGCCCTCACGCACAAGTTTTTCCTCTTCCGGGCTCACGATCAGTTGGAAAGGCGAAGGTGTCTGGCTTCCTCGCGGAACGTGGGTGAATCCCTGGAACAACTTGGCTGTGAATTGAAAATCGGGGTTCACCGCGGCGGCTTTTTGGCACCAGTCCTTGCCCACATTGGGGCGGATATGACCATAAAAGCTGGTATTGATCTCGCAGCAATCGATGAACTGCGCCAGGTATTCCAGAGGGTGAATTTTGCGCTTTTTCAGGTCCTTCGGATAGACCGTTCCTTCCCAGTCCTTATAGGAAAACCCGGCGGTTCCGATCAAAATATTCATCTCTTTACTCAATAACTTAGCAGGAATCCCAATTTGGCACGGTTGACAGCGGCCTGGGGGCTCGATAACGTATTGCTCTAAGCGAAACAAAAGCGAATCAGCATTCCTGAATTATGGCCTCCCTTGCTATTATCCGCTCCCAGATTGAGAGCCGTCTTCCCGGCGTTCTTTCCCCCTATGTGCCGCCTGAACCGGAGATGCTTTTGACCGGCATTCATGCCCTGGACCACAAAACAGGAGGAATTCCGAAAAGCGGCCTGACCCAGATATGTGCTCCTTCCGGAGTTCCTTCCGGCAGAACCACACTACTGCTTTCGCTAATGCAGGAGGTGACGAAGCGAGAGGAATTCTGTGCTCTGGTGGATGCGAGCGATTGCCTCCACCCTGCTTCGGCCGAGGCTGCGGGAGTCGATATGTCTCGCTTGCTCTGGGTGCGATGCGGAGGCGCGACCGGAATGCGTTCTCTGGAGCAGGCCTTCAAAGCCGCCGACATCATCGTGCAGAACGGCGGCTTCGGCTTGATCGCTGTCGATCTGGGCAATATCCAGGAACGTCTGACGCGCCGGATCCCGCTTTCCACCTGGTTCCGTTTTGCCCGCGTGGTGGAAAAAATGCCCACGGCGCTGGTGTTTTTGCTGGGCCATCCCGGAGCGCAGAGCTGTTCGGCGCTGACTCTGCATCTGGCGGGCGGGAAAGCCTATTGGCAGTGTTCGCAAGAGGTGTCGCATGCCCATTTTCTTTCCGGCATTGAGTATGGAATCGAAATCGGGCGCGCGCATATGCGGAAGCCGGTGCAATCAGCCCGGTTCAATGCCCGGTTCACTGCAAAGGCAGTAGGGGTGTGATGCATGTTGTTTGGCTGCATTTACGCTCCCGATTTCCCGGTGCAGGCCGCGCTGCAAGATAGTCCGGCTTCATTCCTCGCCAGCGCCGTTGCCGTGCTTGACGGGCCGGAGTCTCTGCTGAAGGTTGTTGCCTGTAATGATCCGGCGCGGGCTGCCGGCGTTGCTTTCGGCATGACCAAACTGCAGGCGGAAAGCTGTGGCGAGATCCGGCTGCAGAAACGGGTGATCGAACATGAAGAGTCTGCGCAGAGAGCATTGCTCGATTGCGTTTATAAATTTTCTCCCCGCATGGAATCGACTGCCGGAGGCGTGGTGATGGTTGACTTGACCGGATCGTCGCGGCTGCTGGGATCGGCAAAAGAAATCGGTCAGGCTCTGCTGCATGAAGCTGAGGCGGCTGGTTTCACAGTCAATGTCGCGATGGCGGCAAACCCAGACGCTGCTTTGCATGCCGCCCGCGGCTTCAAAGCTCTCACCGTGATTGCTCCGGGCAAGGAAGCGGCAACGCTTGGATCTTTGCCGATCGCAGTCCTTGAACCGCCGGAAGAAATCAGCGAGGTCCTCTTTCATTGGGGCATCAGCGATTTGCAATCGCTCGCCTCTCTTCCCATGGTCCCTCTCACCGAGCGGCTGGGACAACCAGGATTGCATCTTCAGCGATTAGCCAGGGGCGAAACCCAACGTGAACTGGTTCCCGCAGATCCGCCACTCATCTTTCGCGAAAACATGGAGCTGGAAGAACCGGTGGAGCTTTTGGAGCCGCTGGCCTTCCTTCTCAACCGGCTGCTGGAGCAGGCGATGTATCGTCTGCGGGAGCGATCGCTGGCGACCGATCATGTTGAGCTGGAGTTAACCCTCGAAGTCCATCCGGAGCAGCATTTGCAGGCAGATTCTCCGGCTGCCACCGTCACATCGCAACACCAAAGAACGCTCAAGCTGCCGGTGCCAACCCAGGATGCCAGGAACCTGCTGAAACTGTTGCAGCTGGAGTTGAACGCTCATCCGCCTGTGGCTCCTGTCAGGAAGATCGCGATCGAGGTTTTTCCGGTGCGTTCGCGATCGATTCAGGCAGGTTTATTTCAGCCGCTTGCTCCCGAGCCGGTGAAATTGGAGATCACCATGGCCCGCTTGCGATCCGTCGTCGGGGGCGAAGACGCCCAGGGCAGGGAGCGGGTCGGGTTCGCACAGACGCTGGATTCGCACCGTCCTGACAGCTTTGCCGTGCTGCCGTCCGGCTTCACCGCGGATGCGCAACCTGCATCGCGAAGAACATGCCAGCTGGCTTTGCGGATGTTTCGTCCTCCGCTTGCTGCCCGGGTGACGATGCGTGAAGGAAGTCCTGCCACCATTTCTTTCGAACGAACTCGAACAAGAGTGACGCGAGCCGGAGGACCATGGCGCACCACGGGCGCATGGTGGGACCAACGCGGCGAGTGGCAGCGCGATGAATGGGACCTGGAGCTGAATTACGCCGGATCGGTTGGCCTGTATCGCGTTTTTCAGGACCTTCTCAGCGGCCAGTGGTTTGTGGAAGGAATGTATGACTGAGCCGGCGAAATATGCGGAACTCCACGCGCGCTCTGCTTTTTCCTTTCTCGAAGGCGGCTCGCTGCCTGAAGCGATGGCCGAATTTTGCGCGGCCCAAAACATTCCCGCCATGGCTCATCTTGACCGCAACGGTGTCTACGGCTCTCCGCGCTTTCACATGGCTGCCCAAAAAGTTGGCATCAAGGCGCATGTGGGCGCCGAAGTCTCCGTCATGGATGAAAATGGCATCGCCAATCTCCCGCTGCTGTGTGAATCGCAGCAGGGCTACCAGAACCTCTGCCGCCTTCTTACCAGGACCAAGCTGCGCGTTCCCAAGCATTCGGCTTCCTTCGCGCAGATTTCTGAACTGGAAGAATATGCCGCGGGCCTTGTATGCCTGACCGGCGACGAGCATGGTCCGCTGGCGGTTGCTTTAGCGCGTGGAGGAAAAGATGCGGCCCGGCAAACGCTCACCCGGCTGGTCTCGATCTTCGGAGGCGCCAATGTTTACGTTGAGCTGCAGCGGCATTTTGATCGCGCACAGGAGGCACGCAACCGGGTAGCGGTCGAGCTCGCGCGCGAAATGGCTCTCCCGCTGCTGGCGACGAACGGCGTCTGCTATGCCACGCCATCGGAGCGCGAGGTGATGGACGTCTTCACCTGTATCAGGAACAAACGGCAGCTTGCCAACGCAGGCCGCTTGCTCGCCAAGAATGCCGAACGGTATATCCGCCGGCCGGAAGAGATGGCGCGTATCTTTGCCGACCTGCCCGATGCCATCGCCAACACATGCGAGCTTTCCGCGCGGCTCGAATTCACGCTGGAAAATCTCGGCTACAAATTCCCCAAATACCCGGTTCCCGGCGAAGGCAGTGAGATTGAGTTCCTGCGTGCCCAGGCGCATCAGGGAGCGCTCGGGCGATATCGCGAGCTGACGCAAAAAGTAAGCGACCAGCTCAAAAAGGAATTGGATCTCATCGAGCGCCTCGAACTCGCCGGATATTTCCTGATCGTCTGGGACATTGTGCGCTACTGCAACCAGCACGGCATCCTGGTGCAGGGGCGAGGCTCGGCGGCCAACAGCGTGGTCTGTTATGCGCTTGGCATCACGGCGGTCGATCCGGTGGGCATGGAGCTGCTGTTCGAGCGATTTCTCTCCGAAGAGCGCGGCGAATGGCCGGACATCGACCTCGACCTTCCTTCCGGCGATGAGCGCGAAAAAGCCATTCAATACATCTACCAGCGCTATGGCCAGCTTGGCGCAGCGATGACGGCCAATGTCTGTACTTATCGCGGACGGCTGGCGGCGCGTGAGGTCGGAAAAGTTTTTGGTTTCGATACTGAGACACTGAACCGGCTTTCCGCGATGGTCGGCGGCTTTGAGTGGCGCGGCCCGAATGACACCTTCGACAATTACTTTTCCAGCGCCGGCCTTGATCTCAGCCATAAACGAATTGCCAAGTATCTCGATCTCTGCGTGCGGCTGCAGGATCTGCCGCGGCATCTGAGCCAGCATTCCGGCGGGATGGTGGTGTGCCAGGGCCAGCTCGACTCCGTTGTTCCGCTCGAGCCCGCTACCATGCCCGGCCGCGTGGTGGTGCAGTGGGACAAAGACGATTGCGCCGACATGAAGATCATCAAGATCGACCTGCTTGGGCTGGGCATGATGGCGGTGCTCAAGGACTCCATCGGCCTGATTCACGACCATTACGGCGAAGAGGTGGACCTGGCCCACCTGCCCCAGGATTGCCCCGATATTTACGGGCCAATTTGCCAGGCCGATACCATCGGCATGTTTCAGATCGAGTCGCGGGCGCAGATGGCTTCGCTGCCCAGAAACAATCCGAGGAAATTTTATGACCTGGTAACGCAGGTCGCGCTCATTCGACCCGGACCGATCACGGGACAAATGACCAGCCCCTATTTGCGTCGCCGGCAGGAAAAGGAGCCGGTGACGTATCCTCACCCATCGTTGGAGCCGATCCTCAAACGAACCTTGGGTGTGCCGTTGTTTCAGGAGCAGTTGCTGCGCATGGCCATGGTCTGCGCCAACTTCAGCGGCGGCGAGGCGGAAGAGCTGCGCCGCGCGCTGGGACATAAACGCTCCGAGCAGCGCATGAAGGAAATTGAAAAGAAGCTGCGCGCGGGCATGATGCAGAACGGCATCGGCGGCAAAGCGCAGAATGAAATCGTGCAGTTCATCAGCTCGTTTGCTCTTTACGGTTTTCCTGAAAGCCATTCCGCCAGCTTCGCTCTGATCGCTTATGCCAGCGCTTTTTTGAAAATACGCTACCTGGCTGCATTTACCGCGGCGCTGCTCAACAATCAGCCGATGGGCTTTTATTCGCCGGACACAATCGTGAAAGATGCCCAGAGGCACGGATTGAAGGCCAAACCGATTGACGTAACCTGCTCGGATTGGAACTGCACGCTGGAGAGTTACGCCGGAAAGATCGTTTTGCGGATCGGGTTGCGGTACGTGCGCGGGTTGCAGCAAGCCACGGCAGAAACCCTGGTGAATGAGCGGTGCCGGCGTCCATTCACATCCACGGAAGACCTGGCCCGGCGCGTGCCGGAGCTGAGCAAGGCCAACCTTGCGATGCTGGCGAGCATTGGCGCTCTGAACAATATCAACGCGCGCCTGCATCGCCGGGATGCGCTCTGGCAGGTGGCAAAAGCGGGCTGGCGAGTCGGATCACTGCTGCGCGAGGTCGTGGAATCCGATGCATCCTCGCCGCTCTCGGCCATGGACGTTGAAGAACGGCTGATCGCGGATTATCACGGCACCGGGCTGACTGTAGGTCCACATGCCATGGCCTATCGAAGGCCGGAGATGAAGCGATTGGGAATCAAGTCCGCCGCTGACTTAAAGCAGATGCCGCATGGCAAGCCGGCGACGGTCGGCGGCTGCGTGATTACCCGGCAGCGACCAGGCACAGCTAAAGGGCTGATCTTTATGACACTGGAAGATGAAACCGGCAATTCCAACGTGATCATCACGCCGGATTTTTACGAAAAGAATCGCGTCAGCGTCCTGTATGAGCGCTTTGTGCAGATTTCAGGAACAGTCCAGAACCAGGATGGGATCGTGCATCTCAAGGCACAATCCATCAAACCTCTGGCCATCAGCGCGGCAGAGATCCAGTCTCATGATTTTCACTAGCGGAGTTCATCGGGCCGCAGCCGTTGCCACCGGCAGCCCGAAAGAAAAGACAGATCCCTTGCCCAACTGGCTTGTCACCTCAATGCGCCCGCCGTGCGCCTCCACAATGGCCTTGACGATCGCCAGCCCCATGCCCGTGCCGTGGATCCTGTGGCGCTGCCCCTGCCCGCGATAAAACTTGTCGAAGATCATGGAGCGTTCCAGGTCGTCAATGCCTTCGCCGCGGTCGGCGACGCTGGTTACCAGCCGTCCATTGCGCACCTCGCTGCTGATGAAAATCGGCTCGCCCGCGCGCGAATACTTGGCGGCATTCTCGATCAGATGCTGCAATACCTTGCTGATCCAGCTCACATCCATGATCGCCGGCGGCAGATTGCCGGGCAAACGGACTTCAACGGGATGATTCGCCACCGCGTGTTTGCACTGCTCCAGCGTTGCATCAATGGCTTCACGAATCTGGTGTGGCTCCAGTTCCAGGGTTACCTCATTGGCATCAAGACGCGCCATCTCCACAGCTTCACCGATCAGCCGGTTCAGCTTGTCGCTTTCCTCGTCAATCACGTCCACAAATTCGCGGCGTTCTGCCTCGCCCATCGCGGCATCCGATTTCAGGCTGGTGGCCGAAGCTTTGATCGAGGTCAGTGGCGTGCGGAATTCATGGGTAATGGAATCGAGCAGCGCGGAGCGCAGGCGTTCGCTTTCGCGCGAAGCTTCAGTGCGCATCAATCGTTCCAGCGCTCCAGCCCGCTCGATGGCGATCGCCACCAGGCCGCCCAGCGCTTCCAGGGTCTCTCGCGACAAGAGATCGCCGAAAATCCCCAGGCTGCCTACAATCTTTACCCCCATTCTCACCGGTGCGATGGAGCGCTTCATACCTGCGTCGACATTGAGGTTCCCGCTGAAAGCGGCTTCCTTCAGGTCAGCCCGCGGCAGTCCTTCGGTTTCCCCTCCTGAGCGGTAGAGCTTGTCCTGGCCGGATAGATAGATCGCGGCTTCCGGAACTCCGAACACCTCAACAATGTAAAACGGAATTGATTTCAGCAGCTCCACGGTGTTATCGGTAAGCAGCAGACGCTGGCTGAAGGTATAGAGCCGCTCGACTTCACGGCGCCGCATCGTGGCTTGCCACGCTTCGCGCCGGGCGCGCTCGGAAAGATTGCTGGCCACGATCGAGGTGAACAGGAAGGCGAAAAGCGCGATCCAGTTTTGCGTATCTGCTATGGTTAGCGTTCCAATGGGCGGCAGAAAGAAAAAATTGAAACAGAGCGCCGACAAGATCGACATGGGAATTGCAAAACGCAATCCCCACATGGCCGAGACCACTAAAATGGCCAGCAGAAAGCTCAGCGCAACGGTCGTGGGATTAGCATGGGCGTACTTTGAATAAAATAAGACAATGAGAAAGATCGCCAGCACAATGATTGCAGCGCGCGAGATGATGCGAAAAGGCGCTTTCACACAGGTGATTGTAATTGAGTTTGCCCGTGCTCATGTGAGGTCCTGTGCCTAAAACACCTGAACAATGGCTGGAACAGGCGGCTCCCGAGACAAAGACCGGCATCTTCAAGCTCTTTCTCGGTTACGCTCCGGGCGTGGGCAAGACGTACAACATGCTCAGCGAAGCCATACGCCGCAAACGCCGCGGTGAAGATGCGGTGATCGGGATCATCGAGACGCACGGGCGCAAGGGAATCGCCGAGCTTGCCGCTCAACTGGAGACCGTACCCCGTCGCCCACTGGAATACAAGGGCGCTCTGTTTGAAGAAATGGATCTCGATGCCATTCTGGCGCGCAAGCCCAGCGTGGTGCTGATCGATGAGCTCGCGCATACCAACGTGGAAGGGAGCCGGCACAAGAAGCGGTATGAGGATGTGCTGGAGATCCTGCAGGCCAAAATTGATGTGCTCTCCACCATGAACATCCAGCACCTGGAAAGCGCAACTCCCACCGTGATGAGCATTACCGGCATCCAGGTCCGCGAGACGGTGCCGGACTGGGTGCTGGAGCGCGCCAATGAAATCGTGATGGCTGATCTCACGCCGGAAGCTTTGCAAACCCGCATGCGTCGCGGCGATATCTATCCGGTGGACAGGGCGGAGAAGGCCCTGGCCAATTTTTTCCGCCAGGGGAATCTTCTGGCCCTGCGCGAGCTGGCGCTGCGCCAGGTGGCCCAGTCGGTGGATCGCAACCTCGAAGCCTACCTCACCAAAAAGCACATGGATCAGAATTGGGGAGTGAGCGAGAGGATCGCGGTTTCCATTAGCTCCAACACGTCATCACAAAATCTGATCGCGCGCGGAGCAAGGCTGGCAAAAGGCGTGGACGCCAGCGAGTTCTACGTTGCGCACGTGGATACCGGCGACGAGCCGGAGGATAGTGATCGCCAGTCGCTCGCCGCGAATATACGCTTTGCCGAAAACCTGAACGCCAAGGTGATCATCCTCAAAGGGAAGGATATTGCCAAAGCGCTGGGTGAGTTTGCCCGCGACTACAAGATCACGCAGATCATTGTTGGCAGGTCGGCGATTCGCGGCTGGGAACAATACCTGTATCTGAACTCGCTGATGCGGTTCCTACGCGCTGCTCCTGACATTGACGTTCATATTGTCAACCAGAAGCCGCGCTGATGATCTGTTGAACGAAGTGAATCAATTTCGCGCGCAAAGAGGATCGCTTGCCTGAACGGCCCAGAATTCTGGTGGTTGACGATGAAACCCAGATTACACGGGTTCTCAAGACCAGTCTTGCCATGCATGGATATGAAGTCCAGGTGGCAAACGACGGTGAAGCCGGGCTGAAAGCGTTCGACGCCTGGAAGCCTGACCTGGTCATCACCGATCTGGCTATGCCGAGGATGAGCGGTGTTGAGCTCTGTGAGAATATCCGCAGCCGCTCCCAGGTTCCTATCATCGTGCTCTCCGTGCGGGGCGAAGACGCGCACAAGGTCGATGCGCTGGACAAGGGCGCAGACGACTACGTCACCAAGCCGTTCAGCATCAATGAGCTTCTCGCCCGTACTCGCGCCAACCTGCGCCGGGCCGGCGCCAAACGGGAAGAAGAAGATATGGCGCCGATCAAAATCGGCAGCTTCCATATCGATCTGCAAACGCGAGTGGTTGCCGTCCACAAGAAAGAAATTCATCTCACGCCCAAGGAATTCGATCTTCTCGTCTACATGGCGCGGCACCCCGGCAAGGTCTTGACTCATCGCACGCTGTTGAACGCGGTGTGGGGCGGGCAGAGCGTTCAGTCTGCCGAGTACCTTTGGGTATTCATCAATCAGCTGCGCAAAAAGATTGAGCCTGGTTCCACCCCGCAATACATCCTGACCGAGCCAAGAATCGGCTATCGCTTCCGTCCGGAAGCCGGCTGATCGGATTACCCAGCGCGATTCAATTCATTCACCCACATACATGTGCGGCTTTAGGAACAATTTAGGAATCGTTTAGGCCATTTTTATGCCCAATGTTGTCCACTGACCTGTTGCCGGTCTCGCGGATTGCGTGAGTGGCAGGCTTGATAGCGGTTTCAATCGCGGGATATTAGCTTTGCTCGGGTTTCCTTTATTTCCCGCCAATCACACGAGCGCTGATGGCAGAGTACGCCGTGAAACAGTCGCGTGGAATTCATGACCCGGATCGCCCTAAGGCTAATCACGACGTCCTAGGATCAAAGAAGCTGAACAGGGGTGGAGTTTGACTGGGAGGTTGAAGCTGATGAAAACACGCAAGTATTTTTCTGCGCACAGATGCATGGGTGTCCTGACTCTTTTGACGGCGGCAGGCATGGCGTTGTCGCAAGCGGCCGCCGCGCAAGCTCCGGGGCCGGTGGAAAAACTCGTTGCCGATTCTTCTACCTCCTCTTCCAGCGCCAATACAGCTTCGTCCGCTTCGGGCGCCGGTGCAGCCAACGCCAATGCCAAGGCCAATGCCAACGCCAATGCAGAACTCATCAAGGAATTGGAGCAGATGCGTCGCCGCATCGAACAATTGGAAGCGCAGCTGAAAGCGCAGGCGGACGCGAAGCAACCACAGCCATCCCTCACGGAAGAAGCTACTTTGGTCAACACCTCTGCTGTCGTATCTTCCGATCTTACGGTGCGTTCGGGCCAGGCCGCCGCTGAAGGCCAACAGCCCACGAAAGCCGAAGATCAGAAACCGGCTGAGCCTTTCGCCTATGCTGATTGGACCTGGCTGAACGGCAACCCAAGGACGAAAGAGCCGGCTTTCGATTCAAAGTTCTTCACGCCGGAAATCCGTTTGGACGCCCACTACATCTCGTCATTTAACCATCCCAGAGACGACAGCATGGGTGGCTCGACAGAGATGTTTCGTTCCAATGAAGTGCAGGTTGAACAGATCAGCCTGGGCGGCAACTTTCATTGGCAAAATGTGAATGCCCGCCTTTTAACGATGGCTGGAATGTTTGGAGTAACCACGCCGCGCAACGATGCCAGCCCGGGACGGGGACAGTGGGACCTGCGTGGCGCTTATAAATATTTTTCCGAAGCCAATGGCGGTTACCACTTTGACGTAAATCACGGCCTCAATATCGATGCCGGCATTTTCGTCTCCTACATTGGCCTTTTCAGTTACTACAACTTTGATAACTGGGCTTACCAGCCGTCCTATGTCTCATCGAATACGCCCTGGTTCTTCAATGGGCTCCGCATTCAGTGGTTCCCGACCGACAAGCTGAAGATCGAACCCTGGATCATCAATGGATGGCAGTCTTATGGCCGTTTGGGCAGCAAGCCGGGCTTAGGTGGACAAATCTTGTGGCGTCCAACAGGGTGGTTGTCGATCGTCTCCAACAACTATGGCATGGGAGAAGACACGCTGGGCAGCGGCAACGGCCAATTCGGCCGTTCACGCATTCACACGGACAACAGCGTAGAGGTCAAGTATTACGACCGTCCGGAAAGGCTACTGGACAAGATGGCTTTTTCCCTCACTGGAGACCTGGGCTGCGAATATGGTGGCAAGGGAACCAGCGTTGGAGCGCAGGGGCAGACAATTTTTAACAACGTCAATTGCTTCCACAACACGCCGACGAGCCACAAACAGACCTTTGCCGGATGGATGCTGTACAACCGCTTCTGGTTCAAGAAGGACCTGTATGCCGTGACCGTAGGCGGCGGCGCCATGGACAATCCAGGACGCTACCTGACGCTCCTGCCTCCGATCAATGGAGCCGATGCGATCTCCGGCTCACCTTATTTCACGCAAAATCCCGGCGATCCCTTCAAAGCGTGGGATACATCGCTCACCTTTGACTGGATGCCACAGCAGTACATCACTTTCCGCACCGAATACGGATATCGCCACGCGAACGTGCCCTATTTTTCGGGTCGCGGGGGAATAACACCCGGCGTCAATGGTGCGCCCAGCACGATTCCGAATCCGGCTGCGGGATCCGTGGTGGGAGATACCTTCTTCGTCCCCGGAGTATTCCTCTCGCCGACCCCTGGCTTCAGCTGTAATGCGGGAACTACAGGCTTCTGTCCCGACCTGCGCAAGGACGAGGCAAGCATGAGGTTCGCGATCATGGTGAAGTTCTAGAGGTGCTGCATGTTTGATCTTCTAATGGTTTTATTCACGCTGTTGTTTTTTGCAGTCGCAATCGGCTACACGACGGCCTGCGACAAACTCAAGTGAGTTGCTTATGAATATAGAAAACATTTCCATCCTGTTCATTAGCCTGATGCTCATGGTCTATCTGATTTACGCCCTGCTGCGTCCGGAGAAATTCTGATATGACGCTCAATGGCTGGTTCCAGATCTTTTTCTATTTCGCCGTGGTCCTGTTGCTCACGAAGCCCATGGGCATCTTCATGACGAAAGTTTTCTCGCGCGAGCGTACGTGGCTCGATCCCGTTATGCGTCCGATCGAGCGTCTGCTCTACAAGATCACCGGTGTCGACGAGAACCGCGAGATGCGCTGGACGGAATACTCCATCGCCATGCTGCTGTTTAGCGTAGTGTCGATGCTCGTACTGTATTTGCTTCAGCGCACGCAGCAATGGCTGCCGCTCAATCCGCAAAAGTTCGCCGCCCTGCCGCAAGATCTGGCCTTCAACACCGCCGCCTCATTCACCACCAACACCAACTGGCAGTTTTATAGCGGCGAACAAGTCATGAGCTATCTCACGCAGATGGCTGGATTGGCTTTCCACAACTTTGCTTCGGCAGCGGTCGGCATGGCTCTGGCGGTGGCGTTTATCCGCGGCATTGCCCGGCGTGAGAAAGATACTATCGGAAATTTCTGGGTCGATATGACGCGCGCTACCTTCTGGGTATTGGTCCCGCTCAGCCTGGCCGCTGCTCTTGTTTTGGTCTCGCAGGGGGTCATTCAGAATTTCAAACCGTATGATACGGCCAAGCTGGTTGAGCCGCAGCAGGTGCAGAAGCTCGGGCAGGATGGCAGGCCTGTAGTCGATGCGAACGGCAAGCCAGTGATGGCTGCCGTCAGCGAGCAGACAATTGCCCAAGGCCCAATCGCATCGCAAGAGGCGATCAAGGAACTGGGTACGAACGGCGGCGGATTTCTGAACTCCAACAGCGCGCATCCTTTCGAGAACCCTACTCCCTTCAGCAATTTCTTTGAGATGGTCTTGATCTTCGCCATTCCAGCCGGCTTCACCTATACCTTGGGCCGAATGACAGGCTCGCAGAAGCATGGTTGGGCTGTCTTCGGCGCTATGGCGATGCTCTTTTTCGCCGGTGTAACCACTGCCTACTGGGCTGAGTCGCACGGCAATCCTCTGCTTTCCGGAATCGATCAGCGCGCCTCTCTCTCGCAGCCCGGCGGTAACATGGAGGGCAAAGAGGTCCGCTTCGGCATTGCCAACTCAGCTCTCTTCGCGACCGTGACCACCGACGCGAGCTGCGGAGCGGTCAATGGCATGCATGATTCCTTCACGCCGCTCGGCGGAATGGTTCCGCTGGTCAACATCATGCTGGGCGAAATCGTTTTTGGCGGCGTAGGCGCTGGCATGTACGGGATTCTGATTTTCGTGATCGTCTCCGTTTTTATTGCCGGTCTGATGGTAGGTCGCACGCCGGAATATCTGGGCAAAAAGATTGAATCGTACGACGTAAAGATGGCCATGCTCTACGTGCTGATCTTCCCCTTGATGATCCTGGTGCTGGCTGCGGTTTCAGCGCTGATTCCCCAGGGACTCGCAACGCTGGGCAATAACGGTCCGCACGGCCTTTCTGAAATTCTCTACGCGTTCACCTCCGGGACCGGCAACAACGGCTCAGCCTTCGCCGGCCTGAGCGGAAACCGCTGGTACAACCTGGCGATGGGATTCACCATGCTGGCCGGACGGTTTCTGATGATCGTACCGATGCTGGCAGTAGCCGGAAGCCTGGCGCGTAAGAAGACGGTGCCGCCGTCTCCCGGCACTTTTCCCGTCACCACGCCGCTGTTTGCAGGTTTGTTGGTGAGCGTGATCATCATTGTCGGGGCGTTGACGTTTTTCCCGGCACTCAGCCTGGGGCCCATCCTTGAGCACTTGCTCATGAATGCGCACAAGACTTTTTAGGAGGGCATCCAGCGATGGCGGCAAAATCCAGATCATTGTGGGACGCCAGGATTGTTCGCAAGGCGCTGCTCGATGCGCTGATCAAGCTGAACCCGCGCACCATGATGCGCAATCCAGTGATGTTTGTGGTGGAAGTCGGCAGCGTCGTCACCTCGGTGCTTCTCGTGCGCGACGCCATGACACACAGGATTGGTTTCAGCTTCAATCTGCAAATCACGCTGTGGCTATGGTTCACCGTGCTGTTCGCCAACTTTGCTGAAGCCATGGCTGAAGGCCGGGGCAAGGCGCAGGCGGAGACTCTGCGCAAAGCGCGCTCAGAGACTATGGCCAACCGTTTGTTGGCCAATGGACAGACGGAGAGTGTCCCCGGCTCCAAACTGCGCACGGGTGATCTGGTGATCGTTTCCGCAGGTGAAGTCATCCCCGGTGACGGTGACGTGATGGAAGGCGTGGCCTCGGTCGATGAATCGGCAATCACCGGCGAATCAGCCCCGGTGATTCGCGAGGCCGGCGGAGATCGTTCCGCGGTAACTGGAGGCACGCGCGTGCTTTCCGATCAAATCAAGGTGAGGATCACTTCCAACCCCGGTGAAACCTTCCTTGACCGGATGATCGCGCTGGTGGAAGGCGCGGAGCGGCAGAGAACGCCCAACGAAATTGCACTCAATATTCTTCTTGCTGGTTTGACCATCGTTTTTCTGCTGGCGGTCGTTACGCTGCAGCCGTTTGCCATCTATTCCGGAACGCCGCAAACGGTATTCGTCCTGGTGTCATTGCTCGTCTGTCTTATCCCCACGACCATCGGCGGGTTGCTCTCTGCCATCGGAATCGCCGGCATGGACCGCCTGGTGCAGCACAATGTGCTGGCGATGTCCGGTCGCGCCGTGGAAGCCGCCGGCGATGTGAACACCCTTCTGCTGGATAAGACCGGAACCATCACCCTCGGTAACCGGCAGGCCACGGATTTCATCGCCGCTCCCGGCGTGAGCAATGATCAGCTTGCCGACGCCGCCCAACTCTCGTCTCTTCCGGACGAAACGCCCGAAGGCCGCTCGATCGTCGTGCTGGCCAAAGAAAAGTTCGGTCTGCGCGGACGCGATCTGGCGGCACTGCAGGCGACATTTGTACCGTTTACCGCTCAGACGCGAATGTCGGGCGTCAACCTTGACGGCGTGGCCATCCGCAAGGGCGCTGCCGATTCGATCCGCCAATACCTGGAGGATAATCGCGGGCATCTGCCCAAGGAAGTCCAGGCCACAGTTGAAACCATTGCCCGCTCCGGCGGGACCCCACTGGTGGTGACCGAAAACAACCGCGCTCTCGGCGTGATTCATCTCAAAGACATCGTGAAGGGCGGAATCCGCGAGCGCTTTGCCCAGCTTCGCTCCATGGGCATTCGCACCGTGATGATCACCGGCGATAATCCGCTCACAGCGGCTGCTATCGCGCGTGAAGCCGGCGTGGATGATTTTCTCGCCCAGGCAACGCCGAAGGACAAGATGGATCTGATTCGCCGGGAGCAGAGCGAAGGAAAACTTGTCGCCATGACCGGCGACGGCACCAATGATGCGCCCGCCCTGGCGCAAGCCGATGTCGGCGTCGCGATGAACACCGGGACGCAGGCAGCCAAGGAAGCCGGCAACATGGTCGACCTCGACTCCAATCCCACCAAGCTGATTGAGATTGTTGAGATCGGCAAGCAACTGCTGATGACTCGCGGCTCGCTCACCACGTTTTCGATTGCCAATGACGTGGCGAAGTATTTTGCCATTATTCCCGCGATGTTTGCCGGAACTTTCCCCGTGCTGAATGCGCTGAACATCATGCGCCTGGCCACGCCGCAGTCGGCTGTGCTCTCCGCGGTCATTTTCAACGCATTGATCATCATTGCCCTGATACCTCTGGCGCTGCGCGGCGTAAAGTACAAGCCCATGAATGCAGAAGCTTTGTTGAGGCGCAATCTGGTGCTTTATGGAGTAGGCGGCGTGATCGTCCCCTTTATCGGGATCAAATTGATTGACATGATGATTCGCTCGGTAGGACTGGCATAAGGACTGATTGAAATGAAGAAGAATCTGATCACTGCGATTCTGTATACGATAGCTACGACGCTCATTCTGGGATTGATTTATCCAGCCGTCGTCTTTGGTCTCGCTCATCTCTGGCCGAATCAAGCCAACGGCCAACTGGTTACGAAGAACGGCGTTGTAGTCGGCTCTCGTATCCTGGCCCAGCCGTTCACCGGCGCGGCATACTTTCATCCCCGCCCCTCGGCCGCTGGTCCCAACGGATACGCCGCCGACAACTCTGCAGGCAGCAATCTTGGGCCAACCAATCACAAGCTGGTCGACCGCATCAAGAGCGACGTCGCCACTTTGCAGGCAGAAAATCCGGGTAAGCCGGTCCCGGTCGATCTGGTAACTACCTCGGGTTCCGGTCTTGATCCGCACATCACTCCAGCCGGGGCGGAGTTTCAGGTTTCGCGTGTTGCCAAGGCACGTGGAATAGATCAGGGCGCTTTGCTCAAGGTCGTACAGGAGTACACCGAAGGAAGACAGTTTGGCTTTCTGGGAGAGCCGCGGGTGAATGTGCTGGAACTGAACCTGGCCCTGGATGCGCAATTTCCAGTGCATGGCCTCGGCGACGGGAAGTAGGATCCTTCGGCACGCCGGCAGGCAATTTCTTGAAGCCGAGCTGCCAGACTATACGGGCGGACTACCTTCCCAGTAGCGCGACTACGACCGCCGCCATGACGATTCCCAGCGCCAGCACGCTCAAGGCGAAGAATTTCCTTTCTACGTGCCGTTCAAGCTCTTCGACGCGTCTCTTCTTGATTCCCATCTGCAGATATGGTGGCGAGCCTGGGCGAAAAAAATATACTTTGCTTGCAAGATAAGAACGCTAGTTTTGTTTGGATTTGTTAAGCCTTTGGCGCGATGCAAGCGAAATGATTCTTCCAGCCCCGACGGCAACTCGTCCCAGGGCTGTTACGTCGTCCGCCGTGCTTGAGCACGATAGTTCTTTTTTGGCCGCGCAGACGCTAGCTTCAATACTCCAATGTCGCCAACTAGTGCGTCACAAATGGCCAGGCAGTTGCTGCGCATCTCCGCTTTTGCACGGCGGCTGCGCGACACGCTGAGCAGATTGGCCGTGCCGTGGATCAGAAGGAACAGCGCGTAGTAGGCGCGAATGTACTCCGCCGCCTGGCCTCCAAAACGCGCAGCGAACTTATCCAGCAGCCATGCCTTGATGGGCCGCGGACGTCCCGGCCCCAGCACGTCGGACCAGGCCGGCCCCCACAGCAGTTTGTATTCATGCGGATGTTCTTCGGCGAAGCGTAGAAAGCGGCGGTAGGCCTCTTCAATCGTCGCGGCAGAGGTTGTCACTGCCGTGATCTTTGTCTGTACCAGTTCGGCCAGGGCCAGAAGCAGCGCATCCTTGTTGTGAAAGCGTTTATAGACCGTGGTGGTGGTGGTTCCGGCGGCGCGGGCCACGGATCGCAGCGTCAACCCTTTGGCGCCGCGCACCCGCCACAAGCGGTGGGCCGCCTGGGCGATCTTTGCTTCAAGGAGCTGGTCGGCAACTCGAGGCATACATAGGATGGTGATGATTACTTGTACATTGTTACAGTAACGTAGTAAAATTTTCTGTCACACCCCTGTTGGGCGTTTGACTTCCGGCAGGGGTATTTCCTTGTCCTCATGTTCATCATCTGAAGCGCCCGTTCGGGGCGGTTCGAGGATTCCCCCTGTCTATCGCTGCGCCAGTGACGCTATTTTGCTGACGAGGTAGTACATGGAGTATCTGGAGTACACAGCTTTCACCAAAGCGGACCGCGCTTTGGCCTGGAAGCTCTTTTCTGATTTTCGTTTTTGGCCCGCATTTTCTGACGTTTATGGCCCCATTGGCTGGACCAAAGGACAGCCCTGGACACCGGGCAGCCGCTTGCGCATTGAGATCGTGCGGCCGGTCAAAGCAATTGTCGATCACGTAATTACTATCTGTTCTCCAGGCGAGCAGGTGGCCTGGATCGATCACTTCCTGGGCAATACCATGGTACAGTGGGTCACGTTTGAGTCGCTTCCCGATGGCGGGACACGTGTGCACACCTGGGCCGAGGTCACCGGTTCCACAACAGTTGTGGACGGGTACGAGTGCAGCGACTTCCTGCGTTCCTTTATGCGGCGCTGGTATGACAGCTTCTGCTCAGCATGCGATCAGTTGGCGGAAGGTCAGATGGTTGGCATCTGACCTGATTTTTCGCAGCACCGGCAGCGGTGTAGCGACGGAACCTGCATTCCACACGTTTTGGCTGGCGTGCCTGTTGTTCCTGGCAACGTTCAGTGTCTCGCTCGCGGCCCAAGCTCCGCCGCGCACCGTACACGTGTTTGTTGCCCTGGCTGACAACAAAAACCAGGGTATCGTTCCGGTCGCCGCCCGTCTGGGCAATGGCGAAGACCCTGCCAACAACCTTTATTGGGGTTCGGCCTACGGCCTGAAGAGCTACTTTGCGCGCAGTGCGGACTGGCAGTTACTCGTTGCCGGGCGAGGACCGCAGCCGGAGATACTGGAACGATGCATCTTCAGGCATCGCCGCGAGAACGTTTACCTCATTGCCGACGCGTATCAGGGCAGCAAGATCAAACAGGCCATCGTCGATTTTCTTGAAGCTGCATCGGGCGGCGAACCGGAGACGGTCCTGATCAAGACCGACGGCAGGAACGTGGCCCTGGCCGCTCGCGGGGGCGCCGACCTGGTGGCTTACGCCGGTCACGACGGTCTGATGGATTTCCAACTCTCTGCTCCTCCACCAAAGAAGGATGGCCGCCATCGCGACGCCATCATCCTTGCCTGTATCAGCAAATCTTATTTTGCTCCGCTGCTTCGCCCGACTGGCGCTTACCCGCTCGTCTGGACCACGGGCCTGATGGCGCCTGAGGCCTATACCCTGAAAAGCGCCCTCGATGGCTGGATCTTGCATGAGAGTCCGGAGCACATCCGCGAGCGCGCTGCTGCTGCTTATGACAGGTATCAGAAATGCGGACTGAAGGGCGCGCGCCGGCTGCTCGTCACCGGCTGGTGATGGCCTTTACGAAGGCAGCTTCTTGGCCAGGAAGTCTTTTACCACTGTCTCCGCATCTTTCTTCTCTCCGTCCACGGCATAGTTCATGCGCCTCATGTCTTCGGCGCCGATGCGTCCGCTCAGCTTCTTCAGTGCGTCGCCGATTTCCGGGTGGCGCTGCAAGGTCTCACGCCGCACGATCGGCACGGCGTCATAGGGAGGGAAATAGTGGCGGTCGTCTTCCAGCACCACGAGATCGAGCGCAGCGATGAGCCCATCAGTATTGGACCCCGCTGCCATGTCGATCTGGTTATTCTCAAGCGCGCGATACAACAATCCCAGGTCCATCACGCGCGGCGCTTCCTTGAATCTGAGGCCGTATGTATTGACCAAACCTTTGTAGCCGTCGGCGCGCTCCATGAACTCGTAACCTACCCCGAGGCGTAGCTGCGGCGCGACCGCAGCGGCATCCGACAGCGTTTTCAGGTTCATGCGGCGCGCATCTGCACCGCGCATCACCATGGCGAAGGTATTGTTGAAACCGAGAGAAGGGAAGACCTCCAGGCCAAACTTTTTCGCGTAAAGGTTCTTTACCGTGTCGAATACGGCTGCATGGTCTGACGACGGCGGCTCTTTCAAAATCGCCACCAGCGCCGTGCCCGTGTACTCCACGTACATATCGATGCGCCCCGCCAGCACCGCCTGATGACAGATATAGGTTCCTGACAGGTAGAACCTTTTTTCAATCGGCAGGGAAGTGAAGCGGGCCAGGTACTGCGCCAGCAGCTCGCCCAGGACCAGTTGTTCGGTGAAGTTTTTGGAGCCAATGGAAATGCCAAGCGATTTTGCCGAGCAACCGGCCAGCAGCAGAGCCATCCCGGTGACAAAGCGTCGGCGATCCATTTTAGTGGCGCACCCGCACCAACGAGCGCTGCACCAGTCCAAGCAGGAGATCGGCTGAAAGCGCCATCAGCGCAGCGGGAATCGCTCCGGCCAGAATTACGCTGTTGTCGACCATCGCCAGGCCGCGAAAGATGAATTCGCCTAGCCCTCCGGCTCCTATGGCGGCGGCAATGGTTGCCACCCCGACGGTGATGACCGTCGCTGTGCGAATGCCCGCCAGGATGATCGGCGAAGCCAGAGGCAACTCCACGTGCCACAGCATCTGCCATGGCGTCAGACCCATTCCAGTGGCGGCTTCGCGCACCGGAGCATCAACGCCGGTGATCCCGGTGTAAGTGTTTCGAACCACCGGGAGCAGGGCGTACAAGCTCAAAGCGAGGATTGCCAGGCGATCAGCCCGCGCGCCCAGCCACGGCATCGGTAATAGCAGGCCAAACAGCGCCAGGCTGGGAATGGTCTGAATGACGTTGGTGCTGCCCAGGACAATCCCTCGCCACCCGGGCCGCCGGCTCAGCAGAATGCCCAATGGAACGCCGACGGCAACCACGATCAACATGGAAATTCCCACCAGCCACAAATGCTCTCCCGTCAGCGTCAGGATCTGGCGTTTGTCGATGGAAAAAAAGAACGCGAGTATCAACATGGCATCAGGCTCCAGAGTTGAAGATCTGCTGCGCGGCCCGGAACGCGTTTACATAAGGCTGAACGGCTTCGTCCGTCGAACGCAGGAATTCCGCCGGGGTGAACACCCCTTTGAGATTGCCTGCATCCATCAAGGCGATGCGATCGCCCAGCAAGAGGGCCTCCGCTACATCGTGAGTCACAAACACCACGGTTTTGCTCAGCCGCTCCTTGAGCTGGCGAAATTCCTGTTGCAATTCAGCGCGAGTAATGGGATCAAGAGCGCCGAACGGTTCGTCCATCAGCAGGATCGGAGGATCCGCAGCCAGGGCTCGAGCCAGGCCGACACGCTGTTTTTGCCCGCCGGAGAGCTGGTCAGGATAGCGGTCGGCAAATTGGTCGAAGGGCAAACCCACCAGTTGCAGGACTTCCTGAACGCGCTGCCGAATGCGCGCAGTTTCCCAGCCTTCCAGGCTCGGGATCAGCGCTACGTTTTTCTCCACGGTGTAGTGCGGAAAGAGCCCTGCTTCCTGGATAGCGTATCCGATATGGCGGCGCAAGCGGATCGCATCCCACTCGGCGGTGGATCGCCCATCCACGCGAACCACGCCTTCGCCGGCGGCCAGAATCCGATTGATGAGCTTGAGAGTGGTGGTCTTGCCCGAACCGCTGCGGCCCAGCAGCATCAGCGTTTCACCGCGATGCACAGCGAGGTTCAGGCCGGAGATAAGCTCGCGGCTACCGTTGGCGCGGTAGTGAACGTTGACGAATTCGATCGCTATTGCGGCTGAATCGCTCATTGCCGGCGAACGCGCGTCCTACGCGGCGCACAAAACGCCGTGGCACGTGCGTGATGGAAACCTGCGACTCTAGCCTATCAGACGCCGGAGCGGCAGTATTGCTTTCGCCGGTAGCCTGTTCCCGCCATTGAAGAATGTTGTAGCCGTAAATGGCAATGCAGAAAAGATTCGCCGGAATAAAGCCGGTTTGGGCGGTGCGCATGCCGATCACGCTGATGACGATGCTATTGACGCCGGCCACGATCCAGCCCTGCCACTTGCGCCGGCCAATCAGAACTGTAGAAGCAATGGTCAACAAACAGGAAAGATAATCAAGCCGCAACATCAGTCACCGGTACTCCGTCTAATAATATGAATACGGCAAACCTCTGTGGGAATGTATCCGGCAGACGCTCTAGTCTGGCTAGGGTATTACCTGAGACAAGTAACAAGGACCAACAGAGCTTGCATTCGCTGATTCTTTCGCGCAATGCGAGCCATGGCGACTCTTGATGAAATCTCCCTGCGACGAAGCCGTAATGCAATCTGTCCGGCTGGATGCTCCGTGCGCGGCGAGCACCAGGCGATGGATCCTGCTGGCTGCCATTCTCGGTTCCAGCATGGCGTTCATCGACAGCACGGTCGTGAACGTTGCCCTGCCTGCGTTGCAGACCGGGCTGAATGCCAGCGTCGTCGACGTGCAATGGGTCGTGGAAGCTTACTCGCTCCTGCTCGGCGCTTTAATTCTGGTGGGAGGATCGCTGGGCGATCTGCTCGGCCGCCGCAAGGTGTTTCTCAACGGCGTAGCGGTCTTTGCGGTAGCTTCCCTGGCTTGCGGCCTCGCCGGCAACGTGCAGCAGCTGATTGCGGCCCGCGCCGCCCAGGGCATTGGCGCGGCTTTTCTCATGCCGGGCAGCCTGGCCCTGATTGGCGCTTCATTTGACGACAAAGAACGCGGCCGGGCTATCGGCCTGTGGTCCGGCTTTACTGCGATTACCACGGGTCTCGGTCCCGTTTTCGGCGGCTGGCTCATTCAGCACGCCTCCTGGCGCTGGGCTTTTTTTCTTAACCTGCCTCTGGCTGCGATCGTAATTGTGATCTCGTTGTTGCATGTTCCGGAAAGCCGCAGGCCCGGTGTTGATCGAATCGACTGGATGGGAGCACTGTTTGCCACCATCGGTCTTGGCGGCGTGGTGTTTGGCATGATTGAATCACCTGCGCTCGGCTGGGGCCATCCGCAGGTCTACGGCTCGTTGATGGTGGGCGTACTGAGCCTGGCGGCATTTTTTTGGGTGGAAGCCCACACTGCGTTTCCCATGGTTCCGTTCGCGCTGTTCAAATCAAAGACCTTCAGCGGCGCAAACCTGCTCACCTTCTTTCTTTACGCGGCCATCGGAATTTTCTTCTTTCTGCTGCCACTGAACCTGATCCAGGTGCAGGGATATTCGCCCTCGCAGGCCGGAGCCGCCGGGCTGCCGTTCATCGTGCTGATGTTTACGCTCTCGCGATGGTCGGGCGGCCTGGTAACGCGCTATGGCGCGCGCAAGCCCTTGATCATCGGCCCTCTGATCTCTGCTGCCGGCCTGGCGATGTTTGCGCTCCCGTCGGTCGGCGGCAGCTACTGGACCACATACTTCCCCGCTTATGTAGTGCTCGGTTTTGGGATGGCGATCACCGTGCCTCCGCTCACCACAGCGGTGATGCAGGCCGTCGATACCGGGCACGCCGGAGCAGCTTCGGGTATCAACAATGCAGTGGCCCGCGTCGCCGGTCTCCTCGCGATTGCCGTATTCGGTGTCGTCATGCTGGCAGGTTTCCGCTCCAGCCTGCATCGCAGCCTGAGCAAGCTTGCCCTGCCTCAGGCTACATTGCAGGCAATCGAGAAAGATGAGATCAAGCTGGCGGCGCTGCCCGTCCCGCCTGAATTGGATTCTGGTACAAAGGCCGAGGTTAAAACTTCGATTGATGATGCTTTTGTGTTTGGTTTTCGCCTGGTAATTCTGATCTGCGCCGGTTTAGCGATCATGAGCGCGATATTTGCCCGGATCCTGATTGAACGACCCGCGTAAGTATCCCGGCTTGTCTGATCTACGCCGCAACCTGCTGATCGGTGACCTTGAGCACCACCATGGTGATATCGTCCGGCTGCGGAGCGTCGCCGCACCAGTCTTCAATACCGCGGAAAATCTCATCCCGGGCTTTCACTGCCGGCAGATGCGCCTTCGACTTCACCAGCTTAAGCAGCCGGTCTTCGCCGAACTCTTCTCCCGCGGTGTTCACCGCATCAATCGCGCCATCCGTGTAAGCAAAAAGGAAATCTCCCGAACGCAGCTGGAAGGAGTTCTCCTGCACCGGACAATCCTGGAACAATCCCAGCATCGGTCCGCCGGATTCCAGTTTCATGACCCCATTGGAATTTGGGGCAGCAGACATCTCACCGGTCGCCGGATCGGCATGCAGCACGAACGGCGGGTTGTGCCCGGCGTTGACAAAGCTCAAGCGTCCGGAACTCTCGTCGTAGGCTGCATAAAACAGGGTGACGTAGCTGGCGCTGCTGGTGGAGGCAAACAGCAGCCGGTTCAGTGACGTTGCCAGTTGCGACAGGGAGACGCGGTACGCCGAGCCCGGCGCTCCGGACATCGATTGGCTGCGCAGAAAGGCATGGATCATGAAGGTCAGCAACGCGGCAGCGAAACCTTTTCCGGCCACGTCGGCAACGGCCATTCCGATTTGCCCGTTGTCCAGCTGCATGAAGTCGTAATAGTCGCCGCCGACGAATCCCGCAGGCTTGCAGTACCCGCTGATCTGGACGACCGGCGATTTCGGCGCGTCCACCGGGAAGAGATGTCTCTGCACCGATGCAGCCAGCGCCATCTCATGCAACATTTTTTCCTGGTCCACAATGCGTTCGACCAGGTTTGAATTGTCGATTACCAGGGCCAGCTGCTCACCGATGGACATAAGCGTTTTCAAGTCTTTGTCGGCAAAATCGAAGCCGGAATGCCGCGGGCCAAGGGACAAGATCCCCGTGAGCTGGGCCTTGTTCCTGATCTGTACCAGGAGGCGGGAGTTGAGATATTGCAGTGCCTGTCGCTCGGCTTCGCGCTTGGGGTTGTTGATGCCTTGAATGAATCCGGCAGCGCGTTGCCAGGCGTCCAGGTCTTCGCTTTCAATCCGCATGGGGCCGGTGAGTTTGTTGAGCCGGCGCACAACGAACGCGTCTTTTGACAAAACCATGGGTTGCGGCAGGCCTGACGTGTTGCCTGGATCGGAAGCTTCTGGTGTTTGTGCCGATGAGCTGCGCAGAACAAAATTGCCGCTCTCCTGGTCGCGCACCAGCACTGAGACGTTATCCACCTCCAGCGCGCGGCCAACCGTATTCACGCTGAAGTTGTAGACATCAGCCAGATTATTGGAGTGGCGGGCTGCATCGCCCAGCTCCAGCAGAATACGCTGATAGTCATACTCCACCGGCGAGGCGCGTTTGCGCAGGTAAGGCAGGATTCGGCGCACAAACAGGAAATGTGACGCCGCAACAATGCAGGCCAGCACGACGACGAACATGGCATCGGCGCGCGGATGCAGCCGGTCGAAAAATTCGCCACGACTTCCCGTCAGCATGAAGGCGAGAATCAGCACCGCCAGAAGCAATTCCACCAGCAACACTGATTCCGCCGATGGGACATGTGGCCCTTTACGCCGTTTGCGCCTGCGCCACCTCATCAGTAACGAGTTGAGAAGAAAAAGCCGCATTCTGATAACTGAGTTGCTAAAAGCTGATGACTATCCAGCCGCTGTCACGGTTGTTCAACTGAATCGCTGTCCTATTGCTTGCAGACATAGAATAAGGTGCAACTGACGCTTTTGCCAATCCGGCTCATACTGGGCCGGATGCACTTTGCAAAAACTATTCAAGATAGCGGCGAAGCCGATCCTGCGAGGGCAGTACCTTGGCACTTTGTCCCTGAATCCTGATGACACTAGAATGAGGGTGCCGTCTAAGTCAGTAAGCTATGGATTTTCTGTTCGACCAGGACCATCAGGAGTGGGTGACGCTGACGCAAATCAGCCCAGCCCGGCGCCGGCGCCGGTCCTCTTCGCTGGTGATCGCTGCCGGACTTCATGTGACGGTTTTGGCGATTCTATGTTGGCCTGCCGCTCCGCTATTCGTCAGACCTAACCTTATTGCCCACGGGCAGGGCGGCAAGGCAACTCCAGAGTCAGTGATTCTTTACCTGCCCGATCATATCCAGATTGCGACGCAGAGAAAGCCCGCCCTGCTGTCATTGCCTACCCCTTCGCACCAGAAGCCGCAAACCCGGGTCAAAAAGCGCACCAATGCGCTTGAGGCAGAAAAACCCAGCAACTCCCTTGAGGCCGGATCCGAAGTTGGTTCCGGCTATGATGGCTCGACCGACGGCGACGAAATCAAGCCCGCCCTGCCGGTTACTTTTCAGGATCTGAGAATTCCACGGTCTGAGCTTCCTGGCGGCTTGACCGGCGACGTAATCGTGGAGGTCACCATTGATGCGCAAGGCGCTGTGGTGGAGGAAAAGCTTCTTCAGGGCCTGGGTCACGGAGTAGATGAGAAGGTTATCGCGGTGCTGCGAGACTGGCGTTTTCGTCCAGCCACGCGCAATGGTATCCCTATTCCCTCCAAGCGTGACGTACATTTCCACTTTCCTAGCTGAGGTTTACTTCACTCTTAGCCGAAGCAAACACCCGATGCATGGCATGTGTGAGGCCGGGCGAAGCAGAATCCGGGCAGATCATTGTCTCGTGAGGAGATTTTAAGCACAGAAACATAGGTTAAAGAGATGCCAGGGATAGTTATGCCGTCTCGATTTCGTGGGGCGGGCAGCTGGCGAACTGGTCACGAATACTCGCAGTTGATGCAGTGCAAACCTCGGTAAAGAAATTCGTTCGATATCGAAAGACTCTTGCAAAAGCCGCACGCCGCGTGGAGCCCAAATCGGCTCGCGAGCGGAAAGATTTTTTGCGCCCGCCACGTTCTGCGATCGCGAATAGTAGTTCGCGTGTATGCCTGCAGCTCTGTCGCACGACCCATCCATTTTCTTGAAGACATCAATTGCAAAAGGAAATAAAGGAATCAGCCTTTCAAACTTAATAGTCTCCAGAACTGTATTACTCGTGTGAATCGGGATAGCACTAGCTAACTAATGAAAACTAGTTGTTGTGACCAAACAATCCTAGACTATTTCATCTTGCAGGTTGTGTGCTTCGCTGGTAGCATGCTTGCGGAAGGAGCTATATGGATACACAGCAAATTATCACTGAGCTAGAAGCAGAAAGGGACCGGCTGGACCAGGCTATTACAGCCCTTCGCGGTTCCATGAGGGGTCGCCGGGCCGGCGGCTTGGGCAAGGGCAGACGCGGGCGTCGTCGTTTGAGCGCAGCTGCCAAGCGGCGCATATCAGAGATGATGAAGAAACGCTGGGCGGAAAGAAAGAGAGCTGCCAAAGCAGCCTGAAGTATCAAAGCAAGGTGAAAGGAAAAGGTATAAAGGGGGCTGCTCCAAGCGAGCGGCCTCTTTTATTTGCATTTGAGAATCACTGCGGTTAAGCTCAACGCAAAATTGTTTTCCATTCGGCACTGGCATGGGGCCGAACTGAAGGTGGAGCGGCATGATCCGGAAGCTGGTGCTTGTCTGTGTCTGGATGTTGATGTTTCTTTGCGTCGGCATTTTGCACGCCCAGGACAACTACGAGATTCAGGTCTATGGGGTGGATACAGTCGAACCCCGCAACACCATGGTTGAGTTCCACACCAACTTTACCGCGCAGGGTGAAAAGAACGTCGTCGATGGCGTGCTGCCAACCAATCACGCCGTGCACGAAACCATTGAAATAACGCAAGGCTTCACAGACTGGTTTGAGACTGGTTTCTATATCTTCACCAGCGCCAATCCCGGCGTGGGCTGGGATTGGGTCGGCGATCACATTCGTCCGCGCTTTCGCGCTCCGGAAAAATGGCATTGGCCGGTAGGCGTGAGTATTTCGAATGAAATCGGCTATCAGCGCCGATCCTATTCGCCCGATACCTGGACCTGGGAGATTCGCCCTATCATCGATCAGAAAATCAAGGGCTGGTACTGGTCGTTCAATCCCACGATCGACAAATCTCTTCACGGCGAAAACGCCGGCCAGGGTTTTGAATTCTCTCCCAACGCGAAAGTGTCTTACGATTTCACGAAAGTGGTGGCCGGGGGCCTGGAATACTACGGCTCTTTGGGGCCGCTCGGAAGCTTTGATCCGGTCGCAGACCAGCAACAGCAGATCTTTCCTGCTATCGACTTAAACGTTGCCCCCGAATGGGAGATTAATTTCGGCGTGGGCGTCGGGTTAACGCGCTCCACGGATCATTTGATCATCAAAGGCATCATCGGGCGAAGGTTCAATTGGAAGAAGGCATCCCATTAAGCCCGTGGGCTCGTCTATAATGCTCCGCTTGGCGCTGACTCTAGCCATGAGGTGCAGATTGCGACGCGAAACTTTTCTGCTCTTCTTCTTGTTTCTGGGAATGACTTACAACGCTGCGACTCAAGACCGGTCCTATGGACGTTCTGTGGTGATGACGGAACGCGGGATTGTCGCCACCAGCCATTATCTGGCTTCGCAAGCGGGGGCACAGGTCCTGGCCCAGGGTGGTTCGGCCATGGATGCAGCCATCGCGGCCAATGCCGTGCTCGGCGTGACTGAGCCGATGATGAATGGTATGGGTGGCGATCTCTTCCTTATCTATTGGGACGCCAAAGCCGGCAAACTTTACGGCCTGAACGCCAGCGGATGGGCGCCGCGCAACCTCACCATTCAGTTTCTTGCCCAACACGGCATCACGTCCATGCCCCACGATGGCATTCATTCCGTAACCGTGCCCGGCGCCGTAGACGGATGGAGCCAGGCGCATAAGCGCTTCGGTCGTCTTCCCTGGAAAGACCTGTTCACGCCGGCGATTTACTACGCCGAACATGGCTATGCGGTGCCGGAGATTATCCACGACTACTGGCTCGAGGCAGAACCCAAGCTGCAGAAGACGAGCGAGTCGCGACGCGTTTTTCTTCCCGGCGGCAAGGTGCCGGAACTGGGCGAGAAGTTCTCCAACCCTGACGTTGCCAAGGCATTGCATCTGATCGCCGACCAGGGCCGGGATGCCTTCTACCGGGGCGCGATTGCTCAGGCCATCGTTCGAACGTCAACCGCCTTCGGCGGAACCATGCAACCGGACGATCTGGCGCAATTCTCTTCGGAATGGGTTGAGCCTATCTCCACCGACTACCGTGGCTGGAAAATCTATGAGCTTCCGCCCAACGTGCAGGGCATGGCAGCGCTGGAAATGCTCAACATCATGGAGACCTTTCAGCCTGACAAAGACGGGCCGAGGGGCACGGCGGAATTGCATAAGAGGATAGAGGCCATGAAGCTGGCCTATGCGGACCTGTATCGTTACAACGCTGATCCCAGGTTCGCAAAAGTTCCGGTCACCGGGTTGCTCGAGAAAGGCTACGCAAAACAGCGCGCGGCGAAGATCGATCCCAACAAGGCCAACTGCGATCCGGGCGCGGGAAGCCCGGCCACCAGTGACACCACCTATCTTGCCGCGGTCGATAAGGACGGCAACATCGCTTCACTCATTCAGAGCAACTACTCGGCGTTTGGCTCCGGCATTGTTGTTGAGGGAATGGGATTTGCCCTGCAAAACCGCGGCGCCCTGTTTTTGCTCGATCCGGCGCATCCCAACGCGCTGCAGCCGCGCAAGCGTCCCTTTCACACGACCATTCCAGCGTTCATGGAGCGTGGGGACCTGCATATCGGTTTCGGGATCATGGGCGGCGCCAATCAGCCGCTGGCGCATGCGCAATTTGTCTCCAATTTTGTGGATTACGGAATGAACATCCAGGGAGCGCTGGAAACGCCGCGTTTTACCGTCACCAGCAACCAGGTTACCTGCGACATTCTGATCGAGTCGCGCATTTCCTCGGACGTGCTGCAGGCGTTGCGGCAGAAGGGACACAATCTGATAGTCCGTGGCGACTACACTGCGCTGATGGGCCGAGGTCAGGCCGTCATGCATAATTCCAAAACCGGAATGAACTGGGCTGCTTCCGATCCGCGTGCCGACGGCGTCGCCGAACCGGAACCGATCCATTGAACAAATTAGTAGATGAGTAAATTGGTAAGTTGGTAAAGTTTAAACCGCAACTGCCTTCAAACAACATCAGTCGGTTTTAATTTACCAAGTTACTAATTTACCAACTTAACAACTTCCTACACGTGTTCTTCCGCCGACGAAATCATCGGCATCAGCAGCACGGGAGCCCGCATAAATTCGAATCGGTTGATGGCTTCGACAGCCCGCTGCACCGTGGTTTCCAGCGTCGGCTCCAGGGTAATCACAAATGACAATCGGTCTTTGGCCATGTGCGGTTCCTGGACCACGGAATCAATATTGATTCCTTCGCGGGCGATCACTTCCGCCGTGCGGGCAAGAATGCCTGGCTGGTCGTTGACGGTCAGCCGCAGGAACCAGCTTACCGGCGTGCTTCGCGGCGCCGGGTGCAGAGGTTCGGTGTTATTGAATCCGGCGAGAAGACTGGTTGAGGTCTGTCCGCGGGCAATCTGCCGCGCGATCTGCAACACGTCAGAGAGGACCGCCGTGCCGGTGGCTCCTCCTCCGGCGCCACGCCCGTAGAGCATCTGTGTCCCGACTTTTTCTCCCGCGATGAAGATGGCATTGTTCGCGCCGGCAGCTTTGGCCAGCATGGAGTCACGTGGCTCCAGCCACGGCTGTACGGAGATGTGAATGCCTTCCTTGGTCCGCTCGGCCGATGCCACCAGCCTGATGGTCGAGTTCAACCGGTGCGCGTAGTGAAAATCGGTCGCCGTGATGCTGCGGATGCCGGTAACCGGAATCTCCGCGGCACGAACTCCGTGGCCGAAAGCAATGCGAGCGAGAATAGCGATTTTGTCGCGTGCATCCAGGCCGTCGATGTCCAGGCTGGAATCTGCTTCCGCGTAGCCGGCTGCTTGCGCCTGTTCCAGCGCATGCGCAAACTCAATACCGTACTGCTCCATCTGCGTAAGGATGTAGTTGCACGTGCCGTTGACAATTCCATAGACGGCCTGAACGCGGTCAGCCGCCAACGCTTCGGAAAGCGCGCGAATCACCGGAACCCCGCCGGCCACCGTGGCTTCAATGCCGATCGGCAGGTTCTTCTCCCGCGCCAGGGAAAAGAGCATATCTCCATGCAGGGCGATCAAGGCCTTGTTGGCTGTCACCACAGCTTTGCCGTTTTCAAGGCTGGTTCGTACCACATCCAGAGCCACGGCGGTACCGCCAATCGCTTCGACAACAATATCTACGTCGTCTGCGTTCACCACTTGCCGCCAGTCGCTCACAACCGAGATTCCATTGGCTCCGAGTTCAGCAACGCCGGCTCGACGCCGGCAGATACGGGTCACCACCACGGCAATGCCGCCAGTGCGTTGACGGATTTCCGCGGCGTGGCTCAGCAGGATCTCCGCCGTGGCTCGCCCCACGGTGCCGTAGCCCACAATGCCCACGCGAACCTGTTTGATGGGCAGGGCAGGGTTGGTTTTCGCGGCTTCTTGTTCTTCAATGCCGTGCATAGATTTGCTCCAGTGTTTTGACCACCGTATCGCTGTCTGCTTCCATCGGCCCCAGCAGGCTTTGTCCGGGTGCCTGTTTCATGTAGTCCACATCCTTGAGCATGTGTCCCGTGAGGACCAGCACCACGGTCTCTGCGGATTTCACAAATCCGGCGGCTACGAGTTTTTTCAGCCCCGCCAAGGTTGCGGCCGATGCCGGTTCACAGCCGACGCCTTCAGTGCCCAACTCAGCCTTGGCTTGTGCGATCTCGTTTTCACTCACCTCTTCGCATGCGCCGCCCGTGTTCTTGAGCACGCTCACGGCTTTTCTCCACGAAGCCGGATTGCCGATACGGATAGCGGTCGCTCGCGTCTCGGCATTCACTCGGATCAACTCCTGCCCGCCGTTCTCGCGCATGGTGCGAACCAGTGGGTTCGCTCCCGCGGCCTGGATGATGGAAGTCTTCGGCAAGCTCTTGATCAGACCCAGGTCGCGCATCTCCATAAATCCCTTGCCCAGCGCCGATCCGTTGGCCAGGTTCCCTCCCGGAACAACCACGTGATCAGGAAGTTTCCAGTCAAGCTGCTCCATCAGCTCAAAAGCGACAGTTTTCTGGCCTTCCAGGCGATACGGATTCAGCGAGTTCAGCAAATACGCCGGAAAGCGGCGTACCACCTCATGCAGAACTTTCAGGCATCCGTCAAAATCCGTGCGTATTTGCAATACATGCGCGCCGTACTCCAGCGCCTGCGCCAGTTTTCCGGCCGCGACCTGTCCTGCCGGAAGCAGCACCATACTCTGCATCTGTGCCCGCGCCGCATACGCGGCGACGGATGCCGATGTATTACCCGTGGAAGCACAGCAAACCCAGGAGAAGCCCTCCGCTTTGGCCATGCTGATGGCCGCGGAGATGCCTGTGTCTTTGAAAGATCCGGTCGGGTTCATGCCCTGGTGCTTGGCGAACAGATTCGGCAAGTTGAGAGCCCGCGCGGATTTCTTCAGCTGGACCAGCGGTGTATTGCCTTCGCTCATGGTCACAATGTTTTCGCGATCGATCTGTGGCAACAGCTCGCGAAAGCGCCAAACCCCACTGGCATTCTCCGGCAGCGGCGATCCTCTGCGTTCGCGCCAGATCTCCTTGAGCCGCGGTGCAAAGCCCGGCGGTGCGCCGGCCCACTCCGGATAAACAACTTCCACCAGTTCCGAACACTGGGTGCAGCGAAACATTCGATCTGCGGTTTCCTGCACCTTGCCGCAGTGAACGCAGCGCAGCACGTGTGCAGCGGTTTGAGCTTGAGCAGAAACTGGATTCATTTATGTCCCCGTCACAGCGGAAAAGTTGGGCCGCAGGCATACTGGAATGCTGGCGGCGGCCGGCCCGCAGAATTCGTCATGCACCGCGCGTACGATTTCCGATGCGCTCAACGCCGGCACGGCAAAGCAGATGCTCAGTTCGCTGGCGCCCTGGGCCACCGCGATCACGCTTACTTCCCGCCGCGCGACTGCGGAGAATACGCGCCCGAGAATTCCGCACGTTCCTTTCATCGATTCTCCCAGTACGGCGACGACGGCAACGTCATTGTTCACATCCACCGGGCGCAGGACGCCTTGCGCCAGTTCCACGCGAAAGATGGTGCGGATCAGCTTGAGCACTCGCGCGGCATCATCCTTGCGCAGCACCAGGCCCAGCGCATGTTCCGGCGACGACTGGGTGGCGAAGAGCACCTCGGTCTGCTCCTGTCCCAGGCGCAGGAACAGCCGCCCCCAGAGTTCCACGGGATGCACATCGCGTCGCGTAACCAGGGTGATGAGCGTGGCATCTTTGACCGCCGTAACTGATTTCACCGGCGAGTTTACCGGATGTGCGGCATGGGTGATCTTGGTTCCTGCAATCTCCGGCCGGAAAGAATTTTTGATCCACACGGGGAAGCCGGCATCGGCGGCCGGATACGCTGCCTTGGGATGGATGACCTTAGCGCCGTAGTAGGCGAGTTCAATAGCCTCGGCAAAGCTGATCTCAGGCAGCGTGGTGGCGTCCGGACAGATGCGCGGATCGGCCGTGAGCACACCGTCAACATCGGTCCAGATCCATACCTCGTTGGCGCCGGCCGCGGCTCCAACGATGGTGGCTGAGTAATCCGAGCCTCCGCGTCCCAGGGTCGTCGTCTTCCCCTGCGGATTGGCGCCGCTGTAACCTGCGACAACCGGCACCACTCCTCGTTCCAGCAGAGGCAGCAGCACACGCGCACAGCTTTTCTGGGTTTCCTCCAGGTCAGGTGCAGCGTTGCCGAAGTTGCTGTCCGTCACAATCACGTCTTCGGCGCGCACGAACTCTGCCTGGCTTCCCGATTGTTGCAGGTAGCGTGCCAGCACCCAGGCGGAGATGCGTTCCCCCAGTGCGACGAGCGAATCGGCGGTTTGCAGGGAAATATCAGAACGCAATGCGGAAAGCGCCTGGCAGGCGCTGTGCAGCTGGGCGAAAATGTCGGCGATGAAATTCTCTGCCTCACCTTTGCGGGAATCGTCCAGCAGGTTCTCAATCAGCTCGCGGTGTAGGGTGACGAATTTTTGCAAATGCGTTTTAGTCGCATCCGTTTCGCCGTGCCGCGCGGCGTCAATGGTCTTGAAAATGAGATCGGTTACACCCGCCATGGCCGATACCACCACCACAATGCGATCCCTGTTGGCCGCCTGGGCCACGATTTCAGCACACTGGCGAAGGCGCCCTGCGTTCCCCACCGACGTTCCGCCAAACTTCATGACGATCAAGCGCTTGCTGTTCATTCCGTTCTCCCTGACATCTGTTCACCAACTCTTCCAGTCATCGGTCGCTATACTTCTGTAAAACTCCGCCCAGCCGATCCATCAGAGGCACCAGTTCGCGGGTGATTCCGGCGCCGTTGTTATCCGCCTCCGTGTACAAAACCTCGCTGGACATGCCTTCTGCGGCAAAAATCTCCTGCAACTCCGTTGCGACTAAGGCCTCGTCCCGTGTGACGAAAGCGATAGCCGATGATCCTGAACCGCTGATGGCTACCCCCAGCAAGCCCGGCCGGCGCAGGGCAAGACATCGCTCCATACCGGGCACCAGTTTCTGCCGGTAAGGTTGGTGCAGCCGATCGTCAAACAATGACGGGAAGAGATCAAACTTGCCGGAGAAACAAGTTGCTGCCAGAAGAGCCGTTCGCTGCAACGTATGCAGCACTTCGGTGCGGTCATATGATTTCGGCAGCGCCTGGCGGGCTTCGTGCGTCGGGACAGTAACATCAGGCGTGGCCACAACCAGCCGAATGCTTTCGGGAAAGTTGGTCTTCAGCGCGGTTACCTGGTCAACATTGTTGGAGAGCGCCAGCACCAATCCGCCATAGTAGGCAGCGGCGGCGTTGTCGATGTGGCCTTCGATTTCCTCTGCCCAGCCCAGGATCTGCTCTGCCGGCGCCTCTTTACGGCTGTACCTTGCACCCAGCAGCAGTCCGGCGATCACGGCCGCCGCGCTGCTTCCCAGCCCCACGCTGATCGGTATATCGCTTTGCACCGCCACATGCCCCGCGGGCGCAGGCGCACCCAGTTTTTCTGCCGCATAGCGCAGAGCATGCAGAACCAAATTCGAGCTTTCCAGGGGAAAGCGCTCCGGCGTTTTCCCCTGGTATTCCAGGCTGAGCTCCGTTCCATCCGAAGGAACGAACAAGGCTTTGAGATAAAGCTTGAGCGCCAGCCCGCCGCAATCAAAGGCGCAGCCCAGGTTGGCGGAAGTGGCCGGTACGATCACGCGCCAGCCGTAACCACTGTTTGAATCTGATGGTTTCATCGTTCTCCCAAAAACAAAAACCCACTCGCCTTGGCGAGTGGGTCAGTAACTGTATGATTGCTGATTGGTTACGTTGCCGGCTCGCCCGTTTGTCGCCCACTAATGGCTGTTCGTGTGCTTGTTGTCAAACACATGGCCATGGCCGAGCTGTTCTTGCGAGCCTGCATAAGCGCCATTATGTTCTGGTTGTGGATAGGAGTCAAGAAATAGATAATCCCGTGCCAAAGTGGGAAGTTATAGCGAAGAAACAAAGAACTTGCAGTATTGAGCGCTGGCGACCCGTGCTTTTGTCATGCCTCTGGAAGCATTGCCTGATGACACACCAATGATCGACGATGCAATTTTCTTCACTTTTTATTTTTAAGTTAATGGTTAAAGCAGCTTGACACTACATTCCGCGCAGATTACCTTTCCAATATGCAGCTGATGCGCCAGAGCATGTGTATGTGTTGTCGCAAGACGACACGTCTGCCTCTGGCCGGAACAACTGCTACCTAATAAGTATTCATAGTTTAGGAAACAGGCCCATCGCCAGAGCAGGCGATGGGTTTTTTGCTTTTGCAGCATTAATCACAGTTTTCCGAGCGAAATATGAATGCACCGTCTGCAGCACCGGTAAAAGAAACCAAGGCCCAGCGAGCCGAGCGGCTCAAGAGGCAAAAGAATCCCTGGGAGTGCTTGGACGAAGTCCGTCAGTTTGCGGCTCGCGGCCATGCCGCGATTCCCGATGAGTGGATCAAGACATACTTCCGCTGGTGGGGTGTTTACACGCAGGGAGATGGCGCGGGAGCCCTGGGCGGTTCGGGCGGCGAAGGCAAATCCACGCCCTATTTCATGCTCCGTATCCGCCTCTCCAACGGGTTCATCAATGCTCGTCAGCTGCGCGCGGTTGCTGATTTGACAGAAAAATATGCCGGCGGAATCGCCGACATCACGGTTCGCCAGAATATCCAGCTTCACTGGATCACCATCAAGGATCTACCCCAGGTGCTGGAAACGCTCTTCGCAACCGGTCTGACCTCCATGGCCACCTGCGGCGACGTGACCCGCAACATCACCGGCTGCCCGCTGGCCGGCCTGGATGCGCAGGAAATTTGTGACGCTTCCCCGCTGGTCGACGAAGCCGTGCGACTGCTGGTGAACAATCCGGAGTTTTATAACCTGCCGCGCAAATACAAGATCAGCATCAGCGGCTGCCCTGACTGGTGTTCCTATCCTGAAATCAACGATCTTGCCTTCACTCCCGCAGTTCGCGAGAGCGAAGGACGTAAGGAAGTGGGATTTTCGATTCGCGTCGGAGGCGGCCTTTCTACCGAGCCTCACCTGGCGGTCCGGCTTAACGCCTTTGTGCGCCGATCGCAGGTGATTCCTGTCATCAAGGCCGTGAGCGAGCTCTTCCGCGAGGCCGATGTTCTGCGTGAGAATCGCGAGCGCGCCCGACTGAAATATCTCTTCCTGCAGCACCAGTGGACGGCCGAATCATTTTTGCAGGCAATAGAGCGCAAGCTGGGCTGCAAGCTGGATTCCGGCGTACCGGAGCAGGTTCCCGCGGATGTTTTCCGTGATCACGCGGGGGTGCACCCACAGAGACAGCCAGGCCTGTTTTACGTTGGCGCCTCGGTGCTGCGTGGCCGCGTTTCACCGCAACAATTGCGTGTTGCTGCCGATCTGGCGGAGCGTTACGGCAACGGCGAGCTGCGCACCACCAACACGCAAAATCTTGTCATCGTGAACGTGCCGCGCGAAAAGACCGCAGCGGTTGCTCTCGCGTTGGAGACGGCCGGCCTTCACGTCTCCGCTTCTCCTTTCTGGAGAGGCGCTGTGGCCTGCACCGGCAGCGAGTTCTGCAAGCTTGCCATCACTGAGACCAAAGCGTTCACACGCTGGCTGGTGGAGGAGCTGGAAGAGCGTTTGCCTCAGTTTGACCAGCAGCTCAAGCTCAACGTGACCGGCTGTCCGAATAGCTGCGGCCAGCATCGCATTGCCGATATCGGACTGGAAGGGAAGAAGATCAAAGCGGAAGGCCGCACCCAGGACGCATATTACTTCTGCCTGGGCGGCGCAGTGGGCGAACATGCCGGATTCGGACGGCCGATCGGCTACCGTTGTCCGGCCAACGAAGTGCCTGACGCCATTGAGCGGCTTCTGCGCAGCTATCTGGAAACGCGCCGGGCGGGAGAAAATCTGCGGCAGTTTTTTGCGCGCCACAGTGATTCGGTTCTACGTACTCTTCTGGCCGGCCAGGAATTGCCGCCGGTCTTGCGCAACCCTTCGCCGGGAAGGGTTCCGCACGGATTGGAAGGTTGAAAGATTACCATGTCGTTGTACCCTGTTTTTCTCAAACTCGAAGGCCATCGGATCCTGATCGTCGGCGGGGGTTTGATCGCCGAGCAGAAGATCGAAGCTGTTCTCCGCTCGGCAACCGATGTCACCGTTGTGGCTCCGCAAGTAACCCCGCGCATCCTTTTGTGGGCGCACCAGCAGAAACTCAAACATATTGCCCTTGAATACCGTTCAGGCATGGCGAAGGGCTATTTTTTGGTGATTGCGGCTACCGACTCCGAGCAGGTCAATCGCGCTGTCTATGAAGAGGCGCGGCAGTCGGGTGCTTTGAGCAACGCGGTGGATGATCCGGGTTATTGTGACTTTTATGCCCCTGCCGTGGTCAGCCGCGGCCCCTTCCAGATTGCCATTTCCACCGAGGGCAACAGCCCGGCGCTGGCACAGAATGTTCGCAAGAACCTGGAGCAGGAGTTCGGACCGGAATATGAACCCTGGACAGGGTGGCTGGGCCGCATGCGCCATGCGATTCGCAATCTGCTGCCGCACACGGAGCGTCGCAAAGAGTTGCTGCACCTGTTAACATTGTGTAAGCCGCAACGATCTGCGCCAACAGCCACTTCAGAGAATCAAACTATTTCAAACCACCAACTTCTGGGAGGGAGCCATGGACCATTTGAGCAAAGCAGACTTGGAGAACAAACTGAGGCAGGCGCTCAGAGAGCATCAGCATGAGGGCTTGAACATGATCGGCAATGCCGACCAGTTGCTGCACCGCCTGGTTCAGGCAGTGGAAGACTGGAGCGAAGGCCGCTCGTCGTTGAACAGACAAAAGACCGCGTAGGTCTAACAAACCAATGCCAGGCAAAATCTACATCGTCGGTGCGGGGCCCGGAGCAGCAGATTTGCTGACGCTCCGGGCTGCGGCACTGCTGCGCGAAGCTCACATCGTGCTGCATGACGATCTTGTGCCGCAGGAGATCCTCGACCTCTGCCCGAAATCGGCGCAGCTGGTCAACGTGGGCAAGCGTTGCGGGCGTCACGGCAGCAGCCAGGAGCAGATCAATGCGCTCATGGTCTGGTACGCAACTGAAGATCAAGCGATGGAGAGCAAGGATCGAATCATCGTCCGTCTTAAGTCGGGTGATCCTGCCGTGTTTGGCCGGCTGGGCGAAGAACTGGATGCTTTGCGCCGGGCCGGAGTCCAGTTTGAAGTTGTGCCGGGAATTACCGCTGCCGCTGCTGCCGCCGCTGCTGCCGAGATCACGCTAACCGACCGTCGCGTTGCGTCTGCCCTGGTGATTGTTACTGCTCACAACTGCCGCAATGAATCCTTCGAGCGGACGGTCTTTGATCCCGCACGTTCTACTTACGCCATCTACATGCCCGGCCCTGACTACGGCCGCACCGCGCGTGAATTAATCGAATCAGGCCAGGAACCGGCTACGCCATGCGCTGTGGTCTCCAACGCAGGCCGAGCAGACCAGGAGACGCGTTACCTCACCGTGGCGGAACTGGGATCCGCGCAAGGGATTGCCGCTCCCGCGCTGCTGATCGTTGGGGAAGTTACTCGCACAGCGAAGGTTGCAGAAAATATCTATCCGCCCGCGATCGAGGGCACCAGCGTTACTTCATCGCCTTCCTTAAATTTGTAGTCCTTGCCCAGGAAGCGTATGTCTTCATCATTCACGTAGACATTCAGGAATCGGCGCACGTTCCCCTGATCGTCGCGGAGATGCGGTTTGAGCTCCGGGAAGCGACTGCTGAGCGCCTCCAGCAGGCTGTTCAGATCGGCAGCGGCGCAGTTGTAGGTGTCTGCGCCTTCCGTATGACGCCGAAAGGCGCTGGGAATAGAAACTGTTACGCTCATTATGCTGCTCCTTTTCCGGACGCATGCGCGCCGGCGAACTCGCGTTCCAGATACTGTTCAAACGCCGCCAGCTTGGGTGAGATCGGCTCCACAGCCTCGAACCGGCCGGCCAATGCATCCGTGGTCTTCAAACCGTTGCCGGTGATGCAAAGCACCGTGGTTTCGTCCGGTGAGATTCGCCCTTGTGCGTAAAGCTTGCGTGCCGCAGCCACGGTCACCCCGCCCGCGGTCTCGGTGAAGATACCTTCGCTTTCGGCCAGCAGGGTCATGCCGTCCACGATCTCGGGATCGCTGGCGTCTTCAGCCCAGCCGCCGCTGCCCAGGATCGTTTTGGCTGCGTAATAACCGTCTGCAGGATTGCCAATAGCCAGCGAACGAGCAATGGTTTGCGGCTTCTGCGGTTCGATCTCATTGCGTCCGGCTTTCACCGCGGCGCTGATTGGACTGCAACCGGTTGCCTGCGCGCCGAAGAATTTTACCTGCTTCTCTTCGACGAGCCCAAGCTGGATCAACTCGTTAAATGCCTTGTAAATCTTGGTGATCAGCGAACCGCCGGCCATCGGCACCACTACATTGTCCGGCAGGCGCCAGCCAAGCTGCTCGGCGATCTCATAGCCAACGGTCTTCGAGCCCTCAGCGTAATACGGCCGCAGGTTTACGTTCACAAAGCCCCAGCGATGCTTATCCGCGATCTGCGAGCAGAGCCGGTTCACATGGTCATAGTTGCCGTCAATGCGGATGATCTGCGCACCATACACCTGGGTGTTCAGCACTTTGGCTGGTTCCAGGTCGGCGGGGATAAAGATGCAGGCGCGGAAACCGGAGCGCGCCGCCTGGGCCGCGACAGCGTTGGCCAGGTTGCCGGTAGAAGAGCAGCTGACCACTTCAAAGCCAAACTGCCGGGCCTGCGTAAGCGCCACCGCAACCACGCGATCCTTGAAGCTGAGGGTGGGGAAGCAGACGGCATCGTTCTTGATGTAGACCGAACGGCTGTGCAGGGTCTCGCCCAGCTTTGTGGCTTTCACCAGCGGTGTAAAGCCGGCTGGTGAGCTGGCGTCATATTGTTCTGGAAGAGGAAGCAGCTCTTTATAGCGCCAAAGGTTTGTGGGACGGCGCGCGATCTCATCTTTGCTGATTTCCGTGCGGATGCGTTCCCAGTCGTAGGCTACTTCGAGCGGAGCAAAGCAGGTCTGGCAAAATGAAATCGGCTGATTACCCCATGTGGCGTGGCATTCGCGACATCGCAATTCATAACGCTGGTTGGTGCTCATTTCTAGTCTCTCCTATCCCCTTGCGACCGGCTTTCTTCCCTGTGCCGACAGTAGACTTCAATTCCAGCAAAAACTAAAAACCCGCTGCCCTGAGGCAGCGGGTTCAATAAGTCTCGATGAAGTGCTTGCTTATGAACCTCTCTGCCTCTGTGTGGAGACACAAATAGCCATGGTGCGACAGCACATGGCCATGTTGGAGACAGAAAGTAACATCAAAGCAAGTTTACATCATCGCTCGGGCAGAGAGCAATTCGAGCGCAGCAGGGCAAAAACCGGCCAAAAGGTAGTTGGTATTTAGTAGTTAGCGAAATACTAACCGCCAGGTACTAACTGTTACCTGTCATCAACTCCCGGGCCCTGATCGTGGTTTTGATGACCGCATTCATCAATGTCACCCGCAGCCCGCCCTTTTCCAACTCCATCAGGCCTTCAATGGTGCAGCCGGCAGGGGTTGTTACCGCGTCCTTGAGCAGAGCCGGATGGTGCCCCGTTTCAAGCGCCAGCTGCGCCGAACCAAAGAGCGTCTGCGCCGCCAGCGTGGTAGCCATCTCGCGCGGCAAGCCCACTTTTACGCCCGCTTCCGCCAGCGACTCCAGGATCACAAAGACAAATGCGGGTCCGCTGGCCGAGAGAGCGGTGATCGCGTCCATATGCTTTTCGTCGACTACCAGTGCGCGGCCTACGCTCTCAAAGAGATGCCTGGCTGTCTCCAGGTGTTCAGGCTTGGCTGCCGGACCGGGGGAAATTGCGGTCATCGCAGCGCCCACCATTGCCGGGGTATTCGGCATAGCGCGTACAACCGGCATGTCCTTGCCCAGCTTTTGCTGGATGAATCCGGTGGTTGTCGAGGCAGCAATCGAGATCACCAATGTGCCGGGAGCGAGTGCCGGGGCGATCTCGTCCAACAGCTGGGCTAAAACCTGCGGCTTCACGCAGAGCAGAACAACCGGTGCTCCGGCGACGGCGGCGCGATTGTCCGTTCCTACCGGAACGCCGCCCAACTCACGCGCCAGCTCGCTGGAACGGTCTTCATGCTGGATCGTGGCGGCAACTTCCTGCGGCGCCACCAGCTTGCGCTCGAGAAATGACTCAAGCAGTATGGTGCCCATCTTGCCGCAGCCGAGCACGGCAATCTTCTTTGCCGACTGGGCTTGGGTTTCGCGCCCGGACTGTGTTTGTGTGGTGGACGAACTCATGGTGTCCGTTTCCTTTCTTCGCAAAAAACGAAGCCCGCTGCCTCCTTGTGAGAGCAACGGGCCTGAATATGATTGCTGTTCTTGAATTTATGCAGCCATATTTACCCCGCGGCCCACACAAATACACGGAAGCGGGTGCACCGCCTGCGCCGGATTGGGCCGAGTGGTAAACATGTCTACAGGCGCACTATAGCCCAACTCATCGCGCCAAACAAGTTGATAGTGGGCGCGGCATTTGGGATTTGGATGAGCTCATTCGTAACGGAGCGCAACCAGCGGATCCACGCGTGTGGCGCGACGCACGGGAATGTAACACGCTGCCAGCGCCACGAGAGCCAGCAGTGCCGAGACAGCCAGCAGTGTTGCCGGATCACCAGCCTGAACGCCGTAGAGAACAGTCTTCAGGAAGGAGGTTACGCCGACTGACGCGGCCAGACCTACAGCGGCTCCGGCGACGATGAGGACCAGCGCTTTGCCGAGCACCAGCTTTACTACATTGTGGGATTGCGCGCCTACGGCCATGCGGATTCCTATCTCGCGCGTTCGCCGTGTGACTTCGTAGGAGAGCAAGCCATAGAGCCCCATGCAGGCCAGCACCAGCGCCACCAGACCAAAGAAGCTTGCCAGCTGCGCGGTCATGCGCTCGTTCACCACCTGGCGATCAATAGCTTCGGTTTCGGTAGAGATGCGGAACAGGGCCAGATCATCGCTCTCATGGCTCACAATGTTGCGAACGGCGGGCATCATTGCCATCGGGTCACCGGCAGTGCGGAGTTCGTAGAAGGCCTCGCCGCCAATGTTAGGCATGTAGAACGTCGGTTTGATTTCCCGGCGTAGCTTGTTGTACTTGGCATTCGCCACAACTCCCACGATCTGGTAACCCGGGTCTGGAGGATCTCCGGGTTTCTCTGGCAATGAGTCGCCGAAACGGAGTCCCATTGGCTCTTTACCCACGAGATAGTGCTCGACGAATGCCTGGTTCACGATCACCGGCGTCGGGGCAGAGCCGGGCTTGTCGCCGGAATTTGCTTCTGCTGCGGCAAAATCAGCCAGCGTGAAATCGCGGCCGGCCAGGAACGGGATGTGTAGTGTGGCAAAGAAGTTGGTGGATATCGTAAGCTCATCGGCGTCTACCTCATCCTTTGAGTCCGGCGGCGTGCCGGGCCGATGGAAGCTTGTGGTGCTCAGTCCGCCGCCCAACAGCGGGCGCCACGAATAAGTCGCTGACTTTACGCCGGGCAGCGCTGAGAATTTTTCCTGCAGGTCACGATACAGGTTATCGACCTGCGCTCCTTTGTATCCCGCCAACCGGGGATCAACTCCAAAAAGCAGCAGGCTCGTCGTATCAAAGCCCGGGTTGAGGCTTCTGAGATTGCTGAGCGTTCGCACCAGCAGTCCGGCAGTCACCAGGACCACGATTGCCAGGGCCATCTGCACCACTACGAGAACTCCGCCGGATGTGAGCCGGCGCTGCCGTCCTGATCCCACGGCAAGGCCTCCCTCGCCCGACTTGAGCGTGGCAGTCAGGCCAACATCCGATCCGCGGAAAGCCGGCGCCAATCCGAAAGCGATGCCGGTCATGATGGAGACGCCCGCGGTGAAGGCGAGCACACGCCAGTCGAGTTGAGCGGTGAAGAGCGGCGGGTTTACGCTCCCGGCAGAAACCATCGCCATCAGCGCGCGTGCGCCCCACAGGGCGACGATGAGTCCGAGCGTTCCGCCGGCAAGAGATAGCAGCAGGCTCTCCGTAAGCAGTTGCAGGATGATCCTTCCGCGTCTTGCTCCCAAAGCGAGCCGTACCGCGACCTCGCGCTGACGTGCTGCCGAGCGCGCCAGCAGCAATCCGGCAACGTTGGCACAAGCTATCAACAAAACAACGCCTACGCAGAGCATCATGACGTAAAGCGGCCGCAGGGAGTCATCCTGCGAGCCGCCGAGCATCTGAGCTGCGGAAGCCAGCTTGATGGCGGGTTGATATTCGGACTTGAAGATCGGCTTGGGGAAGTTCAGCGTATCATTACGAAAAATGAGGCTGACGGCGGCCTGCGCCTGTGTAGCCGCTACTTCCGGTTTCACGCGCCCAATGACAATCAGCCACCAGGAATCCATCTGGTCCTGCTTGGCGTTCCACCTCGGAATCAGGCTGGAACGGCGAGACATCGGCACCCACAGGTCGTACTTGTTGGAAAGGGTCAAGGCCTCGAACTTCGGTTCCGTGACGCCGACGACCGTGAAGGGAACACCGTTCAAGCGGATGGTCTTGCCGATCGCTGCGTGCGATCCACCGAAAACGGTCTGCCAGAAACTGTAATTCAGTACCGTAACCGCGGCTGCTTCCTGGGAGTCATCGGCCGGCGAAATGAGACGGCCCAGGTGGGCGCGCAAACCCAGCGTGGGGAAGTAATCGCCGGAGATGAATCCACCGCGTATCATCCTGGCCGGTCCATTCCCGCTCATGTCGAAACTTTCACCGCCCGTATATGCCGCCACGTGCGAAAACAGATCCTGTCTTCCCTGGACTTCCTTGAAGAATGGGAGGGACAGCGAACATCCCCGGGGATTTTTGTCAGTGTCATCGTTGCAGTCGCCAAAGGTCCGATAGCTGTGGGTTGTCGGCCCGTGGTTGGCGTGCCACTCAAACACCACCAGGCTTTGGGGATCGCTGACGGGAAGCGAGCGGAAGATGACGGCATCAATGAGGCTGAAGATTGCAGTATTGGCGCCGATGCCGAGGGCCAGGGTCAGCACTGCGACCGTCGTAAAGCCCGGGGTTTTGCGCAGCAGGCGCAAGCCATAACGCACATCCTGGAGGCAAGCATCAAAGAACCGGCCGCGATGCACTTCGCGCAGAGATTCCCGGGTCTGAGCAACGCCTCCAAAGGAGATCAGGGCCTGCCGGCGGGCCTCATCGGCGGCCATGCCCCGGGCGATGTTGTGCTCGACTTCCCGCTCCAGGTGAAAACGCAGTTCATCGTTCATGTCATTTTCGCGGCGTTTTGGGGTCAGGATGGCACGTAGTTTCTTCAGCATCGCAGTCTGTCTCCAACTTTGCTCAACAAGGTCAATTCTGCTGTAAAACCAGGGCAATTGCAGCCGACAAGCGTTCCCACTCGCCCATCTCTTTTTCCAGCTGGCTGCGTCCGGTACGGGTCAGCGAGTAAAATTTGGCCCGGCGATTGTTGTCAGAGATGCTCCACTCGGAGCCAATCCATCCGCGTTGCTCCAGGCGATGCAACGCAGGATAGAGTGATCCTTGCCCGACCTGCAGGACATCCTTCGAAATCTGCTGTATACGCTGGGCGATGCCCCAGCCGTGCATAGGTTCCAGGGCCAGCGTCTTAAGGATCAGCAGATCCAGCGTGCCCTGCAAAAGATCGATCTGGCTACCCATCAAGCCTCTCCCCTCGGATGTCGACAGGATAGACGATTGCTCTTGTCGAATGTCAACAAGAAAGATTCATAATTCCTGGCGAGCAACTTTCCTTCTGGAGGAAGGGTTCTAGTCCCTTGTGCGCGGGTGAGTTCCTGTTTGGAACGATCTTGCACAGTTGGTGGTGCAATTTCAGGCAAAAACTCAGCTCGAGTGACAAAAAATGTTGCAAGGTTGATGCAAATCAGGTTCTCATCGACTAAGATGGTGCCCTTTCAGCTGCACTGATTTTGGAGCTACTTTGTCACCGATCGTTCTGGCCGATGATCTGACTGGTGAAGCCGCCACTTCCCAGGAGAACCCTCCATGCTGAAGATCACGAAGGCTGACTACGATTTGATTCGTTGGGAAGCCAAGCGTAGCTACCCCCATGAGTGCTGCGGCATTCTGCTAGGGACCGTCGCGAGCGGACATCGGTGGGTCACCATGACGTTGACCTGCGAGAACATGCGGACAGACTCGCCGGCCAATCGTTACAGCATTAATCCTGAACAAGTTATTGCCGCGCTTAAGCTGGCCAGAAACCGCGGTGAAGGCATCATCGGCTTTTACCATTCTCATCCTGACCATTCTCCCAACTACTCCTCCACCGATCTGGCTGAAGCCCACTGGTTTGACTGTTCTTACGTGATCACCAGCGTGGAGAGCGGGAGCCCGACCCTTACTGCTTCCTATGTCCTGACCGGGACGGAGGGAGGAAAGAGCTTTCAGCCTGAGAGCATTGAAATCGTAGCCAACCAGAGCTCTCTGCTTTATGCTACTTAGGCTATATACTATTGCCATGATTTCAGCCGCATCATTGCCGCCCATGGCCATGCCTGAAATGGCCCGATGTCTGATGCGGGCCTCCAGCCGCTGATCTCTCTTGCCTGCTGGATTCGGCGAACAACTGAAACTGGTTCCCCGCATTCAATTAAAATCACATTTAAGCGAAAGGAAATCCTTATGGCTACCACGCTGGCGCCTCATGAACTGCCTTCATTGAACAACGAAGAGGTCCTCCGCTATTCGCGGCACCTGATCATGCCGGAGGTAGGCATGGAGGGCCAGCAGAAGCTGAAAGCGGCGCGCGTGCTCTGCATCGGTACGGGAGGGCTGGGTTCGCCTTTGGCGCTCTACCTTTCCGCCGCAGGCGTGGGCACCATCGGCCTGGTGGATTTTGACAAGGTGGATTTCACCAACCTGCAGCGCCAGGTTATCCACTTCACGAGCGACGTAGGCCGGCCCAAGCTGGAGTCAGCGCAGGAGAAGATTGCCGCCATCAATCCTTTCGTCAACGTGAAAAAGTTTGAAACCAAGCTGACCAGCCAGAATGCGCTGGAGATTTTTTCCGATTTCGACATCGTTGTCGACGGCACTGATAATTTCCCCACGCGCTTTCTGGTCAATGACGCCTGCGTTTTCACCGGGAAGCCGAACGTTTACGGATCCATATTCCGCTTTGAGGGCCAGGCCAGCGTCTTTGCCGCCAAGGACGGACCATGCTATCGCTGTCTGTATCCTGAGCCGCCGCCGCCGGGTCTTGTTCCCTCATGCGCGGAGGGCGGTGTGCTGGGCATACTTCCCGGGCTGGTAGGATTGATCCAGGCCACGGAAGTGATCAAGCTGATTCTCGGCAACGGTCAGCCGCTGATCGGGCGCTTGCTGCTGGTGGATGCGCTGGGCATGAAGTTCCGCGAGCTCAAGCTGCGCAAGAATCCTGACTGCGTGGTTTGCGGCAACCATCCCACTGTGACTAAACTCATTGATTACGAAGAGTTCTGCGGATTACGAGGAGAAGAGAAGCCTGTGAACACCGGAGTTCCTGAAATCAGCGTGGAAGAACTGAAGCAAAAGCTGGATGCAAAGGATGACCTGTTCATCCTCGATGTCCGTGAGCCGCACGAATACCAGATCTGCAACCTGAACGGACACCTGATTCCGCTGAACGATCTGCCGCGCCGGGTGCATGAGCTTGATCCCAGCAAGGAAATGGTGGTTCACTGCCGGTCCGGTCAGCGCAGCGCTCGCGCTGTGGGTTTCCTACGCCAGGCGGGATTTACCAAAGCCAAGAACCTTGCCGGCGGGATTCTGGCCTGGGCGGATCGCATCGATCCCAAGGTACCGAAGTACTAAGCGACTAAGAGCCGCTGGTTTCGTCGTCAGGTTCGACCGTCTCTATGTCTCGTGACGGCGGCTCAGCTTCTTCCATCTGCTTTTTCCGGGCTTTGCTGTTCAGCTCCTGACGGACCTGCCGGGATCGGCGGATCACCTCGGCGAAGCGGTTCTGGGAGTTATCGGCGGGTGGCTTCTTTTCCATACCAGTAGCATACACTCACATGCGCCTTCGTGGCGTGTTGCGGGTTTCGAGTTTGATGAATAGACATGAAAAATGCTCCCACGCTCCTAACCCTACTAAGAATAGGCTGTGCGGCGCTCCTTCCCGCACTACGCGCAGCCAAAATCGATCCCTCTCGTAGTGCTAAGGAAAGAATGACGGCTTTCTCCTTTTTAGCTGCCACTTTTGTTTATGAGGGAAAGCTTGCAAGCCCGTCACTCGGGAATTTTAGTGGAAAGGATGGCTAAAGCCAGCCGTTCACGGCGTCAGGAAGAATACAGCACGATGCAAGAGAATGGAGACCTCGAACATGAAGCCAAATGAGCCCAGCCGCACAGCTCTGCTAGTCGCCCGACAACGAGCTGCTCATCAAGTGCTCGATGATGGCGCAATTCTCAATGACCAATTTGCCATGAAGATTCTGCGTGAAGACGAAAAGGACGTGCTGCAGTTTGCCAACGCACACCCCTTGGCCAGCATCGGACGTTTATTCACCGCCGCACGAAGCCGGATTGCGGAAGATGCTTTGTCAGGAGCTGTCGAAAGGGGGATTCGGCAGATCGTCATCCTTGGCGCCGGACTCGACACTTTCGCTCTCCGGAGTCCCCATGGCGCACGGCAGATCAGTATCTATGAGGTGGACCACCCCGCTACGCAGGCATGGAAACGCCAGCGCTTGGCTGAAGCTCAACTCGCGCTTCCGCCATCGCTTATTCTCGTGCCGGTCGATTTCGAACAGGACGATTTGGGAAAGACGCTTGTCGGCGCAGGCTTTCAGCCGAACTCGCCCGCATTTTTCACTTGGCTCGGCGTCGTGCCATACCTGACGCAGGAGGCTATTGGCAGCACTCTGGACTACATGGCATCAATCCAGAACTCGGAGGTGGTGTTCGACTACATGGAACCCCCCCAGGCACTCTCAGAAGAGATAAGGGAATTAGTGACGGAGCGAACCAAACAGCTTGAGAAAATGGATGAACGTTGGGCCAGCTGTTTCGAGCCGGCTAACATCGCAGCGTTTCTTCGCTCGCACGGATTCTGTGACATCGAAGACATCAATTTCCAGGAGATCAGGTCCAGGTTCGGCCGCGCCGTTTACAGGCTCGCGCCTGGACAGGCTGGCCTTCATGTTGTCCACGCCAAGCACTAGCCAAGTTGCCAAGACGGTGTAATTGCCGGCCAACCTGAAGTAATCCGTTTCATCCGTCACGCGACCCGCTGGCGGCGATTCTCCATTTTCCAGCTGAAGCAGGACAAGCTTAGGTGTAACAGCCGATTCCAATTATCCAAGGGCGTTTTTTCTCACGGAAATTCTAGTCGCAGTGCAAGCTTCGACCAATACCATTCTGAACTGCTATTTTTCTATTTGAAACAGATATCGCCCTTTGTGCTTTTCGCTGATTGACTCCGCTACTTGCAGAAACGCCCGAGCAGCATGGGAAAGCTGGCCGCCTTTGCGATAGACGATTCTCAGCTTGCGTTCCAGCTTCAACTCTTTTACCGGAACGGCGACCAATTCTCCGCGGGCCAGCTCCGGTTCCACGGCGATGCCCGGCACCAGCGCGACCCCGTTGCCGGCGACCACGAAGCGCTTGATTGCCTCAATGGTCGGCATCTCCACGCCGATGTTCAACGGCGTTTTATGCCGCTTGAATTCCTCCTGAACTTTCAATCGATAGGGCGAGACCACGTTGTGCGCCACGAACGATTCAGCGCCCAGCTGGCGTATGCTCACGCTTTTGGCCTGGGCCAGGGGATGTCCGGGGGGAACCACGAAGGTCAACTGGTCGCAAAAGACCACGATCGACTGCAGCACGGAGCTCTCCGGACAAAATGAGAGCACGCCTAACTCGACGGTGTGATCGGAAACTTCATCGGTGATGGAGCTGGCCAGTGACCGGTGGACCGCGATCTTGATCATGGGACAGAAGCGACGGAAATCTTCGAGCACCCGCAGCAGGTACAGCGCGGTGAACTCATTGGCTGCGATGGCGAGCGTGCCACGCTGAAACTGCCGCAGCTCTTCCAGGGATGCGCGCGCCTCGCGGCGCAGATTCAGCATTTTCTGCGCGTATTCTTCCAGGACTTTGCCCGCGTCGGTGAGCATGCCGTCGCGCGTGGAACGGTCGAACAGGGCCTCTCCGACTTCTTCTTCCAACTTGCGCACCATCTGGCTGACCGCGGGCTGGGTGCGGTGCACCTGGGCGGCTGCCGCGGAGAAGCTCCCCGTCTGCGCTACCGCAAGAAAGGTCTCGAGCTGAAAAAGGTCCATAGAGTTCGTTCCCATGTGTGCTGCGGGGCGCCCTGGTTTATACAATAAGAAACCGTAATAGTATCAGAAGAATTATAACTTTGACTTATTATCTTCCGAGAGAGGACCATGGTTGGGACGTCCGGAGGAGAGCACCATGGAGAAACCCCGCATTACATTTTTTGACACCACGCTGCGCGATGGCGAGCAGGCCCCGGGCTGCAGCATGGGCGTCTATGACAAGCTGCGTATGGCACGCCAGCTCGATGCGCTCGGGGTGGATGTGATTGAAGCCGGCTTTCCCATTGCGTCGGAAGACGATTTCCGCGCGGTGAGGCTGGTTGCCGCGGAAGTGCGACGACCGGTCATCGCAGGGCTGGCCCGCGCCAATGAGGCTGACATCCGCCGCGCCTGGGCCGCCCTGGAGCGAGCTGAGCGGCCGCGGATCCATGTTTTTCTCGCCGGCTCCGACCTGCATTTGCAATGCAAGCTCAAGATCAACCGCCAGCAGGCGCTGGAGCAGGCGTTTCGCGCAGTCTCCTATGCCAAATCGCTGTGTGCCGATGTCGAATTTTCACCGGAAGACGCGACGCGCTCCGATCCCGAGTTTCTGGTGAGCTTTGTTCAGGCCGCGGTGGACGCGGGCGCGGCCACCATCAATATTCCCGACACGGTTGGCTATTCGATCCCGGACGAATTCGCTGCCACCATTCGCTCGATTCGTGAGCGGGTGCGCGGCATTGAAGGCGTAACCATCTCGGTGCACTGCCACAACGATCTGGGGCTGGCCGTGGCCAACACGATCGCTGCCGTCAACGCGGGCGCGCGACAGGTGGAGTGCACCATCAATGGCATCGGCGAGCGCGCCGGGAATGCGTCACTGGAAGAGATTGCCATGGTGCTCAGCGTGCGCCAGGCGCAATTGCCTTACCAGACCGGAATCAACACGGAACAGATTTATGCGGCGAGCTGCCTGCTTTCTGAGATTATCGGTTTCACGCCGCAGCCCAACAAGGCCATCGTGGGCCGCAACGCTTTTGCTCACGAGGCGGGAATTCATCAGCACGGCGTGATTGCCAACCCGCTATGCTATGAGATCATGACGCCCGAATCCGTGGGCGTGCCGGGCAACAATCTGGTGCTGGGCAAGCACTCCGGACGGCACGCATTAGGCAAGCGCCTTTCCGAGCTTGGCTACACGGCTTCGGCTGCGGAACTAGATTCTGTCTATGCGCGCTTTATGAAGCTGGCCGAGAGCAAAAAGAAAATTTACGATCAGGATTTGCTGTCTTTACTTCCCCTGGCTGCACGGGAACGCTCCGCAGCTCACGTTGCAGGTTGATTGAATATTTCTGAAAGAAAGAGTTGGTGCCGAACCCATGCGCTTTAAATTGGCAGTTCTTCCCGGTGACGGTGTTGGTCCCGAGGTTGCACGCGAAGCTGTGCGGATCCTTCGGGCATTGAGTCAATTCTCTGATTGCGAGTTTGTTTGCGAAGAGAAGTCGGTTGGCGGCGCGGCCATTCGTGCTCACGGCATGCCACTGCCGGAAGGCACATTGGCCGCCTGCCTTAACAGCGATGCGGTGTTCCTGGGCGCCGTCGGCTCCCCGGATTTTGATCATCTGCCCACGCAGCAAAGGCCGGAAGCAGGGCTGCTTGGGCTGCGTGCGGCTCTCGGCGGCTTCGCCAACTTGCGGCCCGCGGTTTCGTTTCCCGCAATCGCTGATTGCTCCCCCTTGCAGCGGTCGCGGGTGGAAGGCGCGGATGTGCTGTTCGTGCGTGAGCTTCTCGGCGGGCTTTACTTCGCCCAGCCGCGCGGCTTTGAAGACGATCACGACTCCGCCTTCAACACCATGCGGTATTCGGTGGAAGAGATCGAGCGCGTGGCGCACATCGCGTTTGAGCAGGCGCAATCGCGCCGCAAGAAAGTCACATCGGTGGATAAAGCCAATGTGCTGGAGACTTCACAACTCTGGCGGCGGACGGTAACGCGCGTTGCCCGGGAATACCCTGACGTCACGCTGGACCACATGTACGTGGATTCCTGCGCCATGCACCTGATCACCAACCCAGCGCGGTTTGACGTGGTGCTCACGGAAAATCTTTTTGGCGACATTTTGTCCGACGAAGCCGCGGCCATCACCGGATCGCTGGGGATGCTGGCCTCGGCGACGATCGGAGGCGCGGTCGATCTCTACGAGCCAGTGCACGGATCAGCGCCGGACATCGCGGGCCAGGGCATAGCGAATCCTCTGGGCGCGATCGCCTCGGTCGCCATGATGCTGCGCCTCTCCGCCGGAATGAGCCATGAGGCTGCCGATCTGGAAGTTGCCATCCGCCAGGTGCTGGACGAGGGCTATTGCACCGCGGATCTGGCGCGTCCCGGCAAGCACGTGGTGAGCACCCGCGAGATGGGGGAGCTGGTGGAGCAGCGTTTTGTCGGCATGCTGGACCGGCGCTTCTCCTATCACGCTGTGTGAATGTGTAACTATGACTGCGCGAACATTATTCGATAAGACATGGGATCGTCACGTGGTGTGCGCCGGGCCTGAAGGTTCGTCGATCCTCTATATCGACCTGCACCTGGTGCATGAGGTGACCTCGCCGCAGGCGTTTGCCGGACTGCGTGAAGCTGGCCGCAAAGTTCGCCGGCCCGATCTCACATTTGCCACGCTTGACCACAACATCCCTACAGCCGGCAATCGCATGGCGATTGAGGACGCGCTGGCGCGCACACAGGTGGAAGCTCTGCGGCAGAACTGCCGCGATTTCGGCGTTCGCTTGTTCGATCTCGATGCGCCGGAGCAGGGAATCGTTCACGTGATCGGCCCGGAGCTGGGGCTGACGCAGCCGGGTATGACGATCGTCTGCGGGGACAGCCACACCAGCACGCACGGGGCGTTTGGCGCGCTTGCCTTCGGCATTGGAACCTCAGAAGTGGAGCACGTTCTGGCCACACAGTGCCTGGTGCAGAAGAAGCCCAAGTCAATGCTGGTGCGCTTCCCCGGCGCAGTTGGCGCAGGCGTGACCGCGAAGGATTTGATTTTGGCGATGATCGCGAAGATTGGGACCGACGGAGCCAGCGGGCACGTGATTGAGTATGCAGGCGCCGCGATTCGCGCGCTCTCGATGGAAGCGCGGATGACTATCTGCAACATGAGCATTGAAGCCGGCGCGCGCGCCGGAATGATTGCACCGGATCAGACGACGTTCAATTATCTGAAAAGCCGCCGCTTCGCGCCCCAGGGCAAGGCATGGGAAAAAGCCGAGCAGGACTGGTCAACGTTGCAGTCCGATGACGGGGCGCATTTTGACTCGACGGTCGAAATCGATGCCGCACAAATCGCCCCATTCGTAACCTGGGGAACCAATCCAGGCATGGCCGCTCCGGTCACGGGAGAGGTTCCCAGTCCGGATCGGGCTACAAACGAGTCCGAGCGCAACAGTATCGGCCGCGCGCTTGCCTACATGGGATTGCAGCCGTACACGCGGATTGAAGACATTGCGATTGATCGCGTGTTTATCGGCTCCTGTACCAACGCGCGCCTGGAAGATATTCGCAGCGCGGCCCGGGTGGTGAAGGGCTACAAAATCTCCAGCAGCGTGCAGGCCATGATCGTGCCCGGATCACAGCAGGTGAAGCACGCCGCTGAACAGGAAGGGCTTCACCGCATCTTTACTGATGCCGGCTTCGAATGGCGTGAGTCCGGCTGCTCGATGTGTCTGGGCATGAATCCTGACCGGTTGAAGCCGGGCGAGCGCTGCGCATCCACCAGCAACCGCAACTTTGAAGGACGGCAGGGCGCGGGCGGTCGAACGCACCTGGTGAGCCCCGCCATGGCCGCGGCTGCCGCCGTCACCGGCCGGTTCGTCGACGTCCGCAACTGGCGCTATAAGGATTGAGTGATGCAAAGCTTTACCGTCCATACCGGAATTGTTGCCGTGCTTGGGCGCGACAACATCGACACGGATCAGATCATTCCTAAACAGTTTTTGAAGCGCATTGAGCGCACTGGATACGGCGACGTTCTTTTCTTTGACTGGCGCTATGACCGGAGTGGCGAGCCCGATCCGGCTTTCCCGCTGAACGCGCCGCGGTATGGCGGCGCCAGCATTCTTCTTGCGGGGAAAAACTTCGGCTGCGGATCGTCGCGTGAGCATGCCGTCTGGGCGCTGCGTGACTATGGCTTTCGTGCGATCATCGCGCCGTCGTTCGCCGATATCTTCGCCAACAACTGCCTGAAAAATGGGGTGCTCACGGTGGCGCTTCAGCCTGCGGAGATTGCGCAGTTGATGGCTCGCGATTCCGCGGGGGTCTGCCGGCTCACCGTCGACCTGGAACAGTGCCAGGTCTCGGCGGAAGACGGATTCAAAGCCCGATTTGCGGTTGACGCTTTTACCCGCATCTGCCTGCTCGAAGGCCTGGACGAAATCGGCATGACGCTGAAGCACGAGGCGGAGATCGCAGAGTACGAGCAAAGGCGACAGGGTTTCATACAGGCACAATAGAGCCCGGTTTTTTCGTCTTCCGAACTTGTGCGCCGCCGCGGTCTCTTCTATCGTTATTCCATGCCGCCGACCGCAAGAGCGCCAGCTGTTCCCGGGCTTGAGCCGGGGAAAAAGGCAGTGGTTGTCTTCTTTGAAACCGACTGTCCTACCTGCCAGCTTGCATTGCCCTATCTCAACCGGCTCAGCCGAGAATCGGTCCAGGTGGTCGGGCTCTCGCAAGACGACGAAGCTTCAACACGCGAGTTCGTTCGGCAACTGCATATCAACTTTCCGGTGAAGCTCGACCCGGGGCTGAACATGACCCGGGCTTATGATCCGCAGTCGGTTCCGGCGTTTTATTTGATCGACGAGCAGATGCAAGTACAACGCATGCTCGTCGGCTTCGACAAAAGCGGGTTGAACGAACTGGCTGACGAGCTTGGCCAGGGCGTTATCGCGCCACCCGATGACGGTGCCCCAGCCTGGAAGCCGGGTTGCGGTTCACGCCATCTCGAACCCGCAGAAGCGAATATCGAAAACGCTGCGCAGGGCGATGGCGGCATTCATTTCCTGCGCCGCACCGGGGATCCTGCCTCGCGCATATCTCTCAAGGACAATGAAGATCCTTTTGAATACTGCCGCACGAAGTTTGGCGATGCTCTGCCGGTGATTCCGCCGACGGTGGAAAAGGTTGAGGCGATGAACGCAGTTGCGGGCCTGCCGGCGCAAACGGTAATTGCGCGCATTCCGCCGATGTACGGCGAAGCAACGGTGGAGAAAATCGCCGCCAACGCGGTGATGGCCGGCTGCGTGCCGGAGATGATGCGGGTCCTGCTTCCGCTGGTGCGGGCTGCTTGCGACGAGCGCTTCAATATTCATGGCGTCCAGGCGACCACGCATTTTGCGGCGCCGCTCGTGCTGATTAACGGGCCGGTGCGGCATGAGCTCGGTTTCTGGTGGAAGCAGAATGTTTTTTCCAATGTGACGCGCGCCAACAGCAGCCTGGGCCGGGCGTTTCAGTTGATCCTGCTGAACATTGGCGGAGGAAGGCCGGATGGAATCGACATGTCGGCGCTGGGGAATCCGGGGAAGTTTTCCTTCTGCATTGCCGAAAACGAAGAAGAGAATCCCTGGGAACCGTTTCATGTGACGCGCGGGCTCAGGCGCGAGCAGAGTGCTGTGTCGCTTTTCGCCGCCGAGGCGCCGCACGGCGTGAGCGAGCACCAGGCGACGCGTGGCCAAACCGTTCTGGAGACAATTTCGTTCGCGCTGGCCACGGTCTGGAGCTACAGGATGTGCCTGCTGCCGGAAGCGATCGTGGTGTTGGGGCCGGAGCATGTGAAGACCATCCACCGTGACGGTTTCAGCAAAGAGGCGGCGCGGCAGTTTTTGTTCGAGAACACGGGCATTCCGGTGCGATATTACTCCGCGACGGAGAGAGCTGAGGGCATGCATGCCACGGCGAATTACAAAGAGATCACGATTCGCGGTGAAAGGTGCTACCAGAAATTCCGGTCGCCGGAGTCGATCAGCATTTTTGTCGCGGGAGGCACTGCAGGGAAATTCTCCGCGGTGATCGGGAGTTGGGCCACCGGCCCGGCGGGAAGCCAGATGGTGACCTATCCGATCCCGGACAAATGAAGGAGTGAAGCATGGCGGTAACGATTGTTCATCCAGGAAATGAAAATGTTCCGCGCGCGGCAACGCCGCCTTCGCGGTTGAGCAGCCTGGCGGGCAAGAAGATCGGCCTGCTCGACATCAGCAAGCCGGGCGGAAGTTTCTTTCTTGACCGCCTGGAGGAAATTCTACGCGGCCACTACAGGGCAGCTGAGGTCTTGCGCGCGCGCAAACCCACTTACACCAAAAATGCCCCGCCGCAGGTGATTGAGCAATTGCGCGGCATGGATGCGGTGGTGGAGGGCCTGGCGGATTGAGGGTCGTGCACCACGTGCAGTTTGCACGATACGATCCACCTGGAGAACCTGGGCATTCCGGCCGTTCCGGTCGCTACAACCGAGTTCAGCGCTCCTGCGCGGGTGCAGGCCAGCGCGCTGGGACGCGCGGGATTTGACGCCGTCTACGTCCAGCACCCGATTCAGGACCAAACACCGCAACAGATCGCCGCGCGGGCGGATGCTGTGGCAGAAGAAATTGTGAGACGGCTGACTATGGCAGAGTAGCCTAAGGGCCCATTTTTCTTCACGCTATTTGCACCATTTCCGTTCCAATGGCACAATAAACGTCTATTTATCAACGGCCGGCTACGGTAGGATTTTGCGTCGGCGGCCGGAGTAAGGGCATCAAATTCTGTAAGGCTGCGGGCTTCAACAACCCCGCGGATCGGGCACAAACCAGTGCAGTGGATCCGCTGGAGCCTGCGGATGCTTTCAACATCTCCGTTTCGCACAACATGTTGCGGAACTGAAGGCGGAATCAATGTCGACTGCGATTGCTCCCATCGAAGAGCGCGGCGTCAGTTGCTCGCTCGATAATTACCTAGTTCTTCCCGACCACACCATGGACGCGCGCATTGCCGCGGCCAGACGCGAACTTGGCTCGCGCGCCGTGATCCTGGGCCACCACTATCAGCGGGATGAAGTCATCCGCTTTGCCGATTTTCGCGGCGATTCCTACAAGCTTGCCCAGGAAGCTGCGCGCACCGACGCCGAATATATCGTTTTTTGCGGGGTGCATTTCATGGCCGAGAGCGCCGATGTTCTGGCGCAGGCGGGCCAGCGTGTGATCCTGCCCGATCTAAATGCAGGTTGCTCGATGGCCGACATGGCGGAGATCGGCCAGGTAGAGAGCTGCTGGGAACAGCTTGTCTCATTGGGCCTAACCGACGATGCCGGCGGCGGCATTACACCGCTGACGTATATGAACTCCACCGCGGCCATCAAGGCTTTCTGCGGCGAGCGCGGCGGGCTGGTCTGTACATCGTCGAATGCGCCGGCAGCGTTCAAGTGGGCTTTTGCGCGCAATGACAAGATTCTCTTTCTTCCTGATCAACACCTGGGCCGCAATACTGCTTTCGCCATGGGCATTCCGCTGGACCAGTGCGTGGTCTGGGATCCGTTCATGATTCAGGGAGGTCTCGATCGGGAAAGATTGCATCGCGCCAGAGTGATTTTGTGGAAGGGCCACTGCTCGGTCCATCAGCGATTTCTTCCTGAACACGTCGACAAAGTGCGCTCGCGCCATCCGGATATCAAGGTCATCGTGCATCCGGAATGCCGCTGGGAAGTTTGCCAGAAAGCGGATGGAATCGGGTCCACAGAGAAGCTGATCAAGATGATTGAAGCTGCTCCGGCCGGCAGCAAATTCGCTGTAGGCACGGAGATTCATCTGGTGAATCGCATGGGCAAGGAATTTGCCCATGAGGGTAAAATGGTGATGACCCTGGATGAGTCAGGCTGCCTTTGCACCACCATGTTCCGGATTTCTCCGCAGCACCTGTGCTGGGCGCTGGAAAACCTGGTGGAGGGAAATGTGGTCAATCGGATTCAGGTGCCGGACGAGGTCAAACACTGGTCGCGTGTCGCGTTAGATAGGATGCTGGAGATTCACTGACAGGCAAATGCTCATTGGCCAGTTCTGAAATTCATCCTGGCGGGCGGCAAGTCGAATTACTGATGGCAAAACGGAAAACATTTACGCTGCAGGAGGCGACGACGCTTTTGCCTGTCCTGCAGGCTCTGCTAAAGCGAGCCATGGAAGGCAAGCGGCTCATTGAAAGCGTAGAGAAAGAGCTGCAGGATCTGAAGCATCGGATTCTCCTGAGCGGCGGGCTTCTGATAGATGTCCCGGCGATGGCGCGTCGCCGGGCTGAGCGCGACAAAGCCTTGCAGGACATCAAAGACGCTCTCGCGGAGATCGAGGCCATCGGAGTGCAGGTGAAAGATCTGGATATCGGCCTGCTGGATTTTCCCTGCGCGGTGGACGATGAGATCGTCTTGTTGTGCTGGAAGTACGGAGAAGAGAAGATCGGCTTCTGGCACGGGAAGGAAGAGGGCTTCCGCGGGCGCAAGCCGATCGACGAGCGCATTCTGCGCGGCAAGAGGAAAGAGAAACCCAACTAACCGTATTGGTCTTCTTTAGAACTTTAGCAGTCAGCGCCTCGCCGGCCTTCCTGCTCGGATAACCTTAAGGCTTCTTTCCCTGTATCCATTCCGGTTTGAAATCCGAATTGGCCAGCCATTTTACCGGCTCGACCATGGAATGGATCGCCTGCTCCATGTGGGTGAAGTCAAGATGGGAGACGTCATCGCTGGGGCGGTGATAGTCGGCGTGCAGACCAAAGCTGGAGACGGTTTGCGCAACCACGCCTCGCCGCGCCAGCGCGTAATTGTCAGAGCGCTGGAAAAAGTGCTGCTGCGGATGCGGATCAGCCACCAGCTTGGCGCCGTGCTTCGCTAACTCCGGGCCCAGGTTGCTGAGTTCGTAGCCGGTAAGCCAGAGTTCATCGGGCTTCACGGCCGCGTCAGGGCGGCCGATCATTTCAAATTCCAGGTTGGCCACAATGTTTTTGAGCGGCATCGGCGGATGCTGGAGAAAATACTGGTTACCCTGGCCGCCAGTCTCCTCGCTGCCGAAGAAGACGAAGAGCACGGTGCGTTTGGGCGCTTCTTTCTTCTCTGCCAGAGCGCGGGCGAGTTGCAGCACGGCGACACAGCCGGAGGCGTCGTCATCGGCGCCGTTATAGATGTTGTCACCGTTCACGGGCTGCCATACGCCAAGGTGGTCCATATGCGCTGTCAGCAGGATGACCTCGTCTTTTCTTTTTTCGTCACTGCCGCGGATCACTCCGATCACATTGCGGGTGTTCCACTGCTTCTTGCCTTCGCGAAAAAAGTTGAACTCGCCCGAGACATTCTGGATATAGCCGCCGTCGTCGCCCAGAGGCTCAATGCCGATCTGCCGCAGCTCGGAAGCGAGATAGGTGGCGGCGAGCAATTCGTCATGCGTGCCGCTGCCGCGGCCCTGCAATGCGTCACTGGCCAGAAATTCCATGGCGCCGCGGATCTCATCGGCATCGCGAACGGTGGCTTGCTGCGCCGGGAGCGGCAGAGCAAGGCTAAGAGCAATAAAAAATAAAAGCAACGAGTTGCGAATTCGCATATTCCCCCGAAGCTGAAGTATACAGGCTGGGGATTGTCTGCAACTTCCTGCGGCTGTCGCCGGGCGCTCAGGGGACATCTCTGCGGACGTGCGCTGGATGTCGAGCGGGGGCGCGCCGGTCGACTTCAGCAGCCACCCGGTCCAGCCAGCGCAGTTCGGTACGAAACTGCTCGACCACCAGGGTGATCATCCAAAACGCCTCATGAAATTGATGGCCAACTTCTTCCTCGACTGCGCGCAGCGTCTCTTCCTCGCGAGCGAGTTCGCGCGACAGGAATTCTTTCCGGCGCCGGAGCTGTTCGCGGATAATTTGCGGCCGCGCCTGCCAGGAGAGAGCCATCCAGGTGAGGAATGGCGGCCGCTCCCGTTGCGTGGTCCAATCAGCGCGCTCCAGCGCCGAGGCCAGCGCCATGCGCCCTTTGGCGGTGGTTGCGAAAATACGCCGTTCCGGGCCGAGAGCAGGCTCCTGATCGCCGGATTCCCGAATCAGCCCCTGCCGTGCAAGCTTCTCCAGCGAATAGTAGATCTGTGGCCGCGACACTCCCGCCCAATCCTGCACCTGGCGGCGTTCCAGTTCCAGGTTGGCCTGGTAGCCATGCATGGGTTGCTCCGTCAGGAGGCTGAGCAGGACCAGGTCGGGCACCGTGAGATCGCGCTTCCTAGCTGGCGGCATTGCCTGCTTTCCGCTGGCGGCTCCAGAACCGCCACTGGCATTGCTCCGGCGGCAGCAGCGGATCGCGTGCCTGAGCCACGGCTGCTGCAAAAACGTCCTGGCAGCAAATATCGATGTGTTGACAGGTAAGGCGGCAGAGCTTGCGATAGAGCTTGGCCGGGTCCTGATGGGCAAGCTGCTTCACGCTGCGGATTCCCAACAGTTCGAAATCACGCAGCATGGCCGGTCCTACGGAAATCAGATCCTTTAACTCTCTTTGCGCAACGGGCATGGTGCACTCCTTGAGTTGACAGCTCTCAGTGGCCGTCGTATCCTTAACTAGTCTAAATTAGATTAGTATAAAAGCAAGAAAAACTTTGGAGGGACAAATGAAGTCTGCAACCGTAAAGAAGATGACGCCGATCCTGTTCGCCCAGGAGCTTGAACCCTGCATTCAGTTCTGGACCGAACGGATGGGGTTTCAGAAAACCGTAGAAGTTCCTGAAGGGACCAAAGTTGATTTTGTGATCCTGGAAAAAGATGGATGTGAACTGATGTACCAGAGCTTCGCCAGCGTGGAGAAGGACAATCCCGCGACCGCGGAACTGGCGCGCCGAGGTCCAACATTTCTCTACCTTGAGGTCGACGATCTCGGCGGGGCGCTGGCCGCGACGCGAGGAGCCGAGGTGGTAATGCCGGAGCGTTCAACGTTCTATGGCGCCAAGGAGTTTGGCGTCAAGGAGCCGGCAGGGCACTTTATTATTTTTGCGCAGCAGGGAGCGGCGGCACAGGGTTCGGTTTAGTGGTGCAACAGCCACATCGCCCAGCCGGCTAAAAACATGCCGACCATGGCCATGGCAAAGCAATAAGCGCCGTAGCGAATCATCTCATTGGGGGTGTTGCGCTGGGTGATGCCAAAGACAATGGAGAAAAACAGTGCAAACAGCGCTGCCGCGTTGAAGTGAGAGAGTGTGAGGGCGAGGATCATTGTTTCTTCCCGATCGCGATGTGGTAGGCGTCCACGGCGGCCATGATGTTCAGAAGTCCTGCCACCACGATGAACTTGGTTCCGTAATCGGCGTTGGCGGTGGTGATGTTGGCGCCACCCCATTCAAAGATCCGTCCCAGAATATAAAGCGCACCGGAGCCGAAGTCGCCGATGAAGCCAAGGATGTCGAGCAGGTCGCCGGTGTTTGGCTTGTAGATCTTTCCCTCCATGGCCAGGCCGAAGGCGAACATGGCCACAACGGAAAACATGAGCAGCAAGCCGCGGATCCACTTCTTCTGGATCAGGTGACCGGCGCCCGGAATAAACCAGCCAATGGCCGGCGCCATCGCGGCGATGGGAGTGAAGGGAACAGCAGCGGACGGAGTCTCGGTCGCAGGAGTTGTTGTCTCGGTTTTAGCCATCAAATCAGGACCAGTTCGTTCTGTATTTTACCCGTAACTTCCGCTGCGCCATTGCGCGTGAGCACGTTTACTTCACTGCGCACGCCAAATTCCGGCAGATAGATGCCCGGCTCAATGGAAAAACAGGTATTGGAAATGATTTCGCGGTCGTCCTTGGTTTCCAGGTTGTCCATATTGGCGCCGTTGCCGTGGACGTTGACGCCGATGGAATGCCCGGTCCGATGCGTGAAATATTGCGCATAGCCGGCGTTGGTGATGTGTTCGCGTGTGGCCTGATCGACCTCCCAGCCGGCGATGCGGCGCTTGGCGGCAAATGCTTCCATCACTTTCCTGATGCCGGCATCGCGCGCGCCGGTGACGATATTAAAGATCTCCACCTGTCTTTCTGACGGCGTGCCGATCACTCCCGTCCAGGTGATGTCGTAGTAGACCGCGTTGGGAGTATTTGTTTTGGCCCAGATGTCGAGCAAAACGTGGTCGCCGGGCTTGATGTGTGCCGAACCCTGCGCGATGGGAGCGTAGTGCGGATTACCGCTGTTGGCGTTAACGGCGACGATGGGCAGGTCTTCGGTGACCAGGTTCTCGCGACGGAAGGCTTCGGCCAGCCACTGCTGGATCTGATACTCGGTGGCGCCGGCGTTGCGGGCGCGGCGGCCGATTTCCTGGAAGCAGGCGGGAACAATGGAGTCAATGGCATCGCGCGCGGCAAAGTGGCTGGCGATCTGTTCTTCAGTCCAGGCGGCCTCAAAGCGCGCTACCAGATCGCCGGAGCTGACAATCTCCTTGCCAAAGCTGCGGATCAGCTCCACCGTGCCTGCGTCCACCAGGCCGATGTAAGGAATCAGGTTGTTGGGCGAATACTGCATGGCCACGGTGCGCAGCCGGACCAGCATGGCTTGCAGGTTGTCCCAGAGTTCGCGCCAGGAGGAGTATTCGCGCTTGCTGCCGGGAAGGGAGTCCAGGTGTCCGGCTTCAATGCGGTGCACCAGCTTCAGGGGCTCGCCTTCGCGGGGGATGATGTAAAACCAGCGGCGCGTGACCATGCTGGTCTCCGGCAGTCCCAGGACTTTGTAGGCAATGGGGTCGCGGTGATGATGGTCGTAAAACAGCCAGGCGTCGATATTGCGCTCATGCAGGGCTGACTGAATGGCTTTCAAATCCATGGTGAATACTCTATTTAATCACATTTCCGCGCAATGACGGGGATGGGGGACGCAGCCAATTGTTTCGGAGGAGGCTACGAGTTGCATTTGCCCTGTCGGACCGGAGCCAGTTGAAATCGCGGGCGGAGTTTAGGCCGCCACAGCCTTGGCGGGTGCTTCCCTGGGCGTCAGCGTACGATCGTAAATCCACAGCAGCGCTGCTGTAAAAACCCCCACTCCGCTGATAACCCACCACATGCCTGATGGTTGATGTGTGACTTCACCAAAGTGATGAACGAGTTTCCCGCCAAACACCCCACCAACCAGCGAGCCAATGCCAATGGGCATAAAAGCAAAGCCCAGATATGTACCTTGTTGTTCGGGTGGAGCAAGACGTGAAACGTACTCGTAATAGCGCGGGGACAGGATGATCTCGCCAAGGGCAACGCTAGCTACGGCAATGTACGCCAATGGAACCGAGGGATGAATAGCCAACGGAATCCAAGCCAAAGCGGAGACGAGTGTGCCAAGCGTGACTGCCCGAAATGCGGGAATCTTTTGCGTGAGCAGACCAATTGCAACGGTAAGTGAAATCACCATAACTGGTCCTGTTCCCAGCATGAATGAGGTATCAGCTTTGGGATCAATGTAATCGTGCACGTAAAGCGGAAGAGTCAGAAACAGCTGCCAGTATACGATCCAGTATCCTGAAAAAATTATCAGAAACCACATAAACCGGCCAAAGCCAGTAAGCGCGATCACGAAGAGTCCAAGCCATATATACCAGGGCACGGCGAAAGCTATGAAGGCCGACGATATCTTGAGGATGATTGCAGCCGCTGCGATGGGCACAACCAAACGATACTTGCCTAGGACCTGGCCGAAATTTCTTAGGGTCTGCCCGATGCTGGGTGGAGGCGCATCTTCTGCTTTACGGGGTTCACGGAAAAATATCAGCACCACGAAAAACATGAGAAAAACACTCACAGCTGCCACGCGAAAAACATTTTCAATGCGCATGTGGTGTTGAACCCAGGAAGCCGTGTACGGTCCAGCCGCGCCGCCGATGTTCACCAGAGTGTAGTAGATGGAAAAACCAAGCGAACGAACGCTTTCTTTTGAGGCGCGTGCGGTTGTGCCCACGACGGAAGGCTTTACCATTGCAACGCCCAAAGCAGGAAGTATAAGAACGATTGTCACGAGTGATGTCAGAGACATCATCCCGCGAAGTGGAGCAAGCCAGGGTGCCGCGAGAGAGCCCAGCAGAAAGTACGCGCCACTCAGTATCAAATAGGCCAGCGCAAGCGCGCGCCGAAAGCCCAATTTGTCGGCAATCGTTCCGCCGAAGATCGCCAGGAACCAGACCCAGCCACCGAACTGTCCGCTCAGGCTGCTCGCTTCTTCCGAAGAGAAATTGAGGTTTTCATGCAGGTAAAGCACAATCACGGTGAAGACTGCATAATACGAAAGCCGCTCAAAAATCTCGGTGATGTTCGCCACCCAGAAGGGCCGTTCAAAACCGGTTTTGATCTGCTGGACGCGCTCGGAAAATGACAAGGGTTCCCTCCGTGATGGCTACTTCTCGCCTAACCATTCTGACAGGCGGGTGGCAACCGCCGCTTTCGTGAGACCGGCAATCCTGACTAGCTTGTTTCTGCTGGTTTCGCCGCTGGCTATGGTAACGGAGGATCGGGGAATTTCAAACAATTCCGCGAAGAATTCGATCACCGCCTGGTTAGCTCTGCCCTCCACGGGAGGGGCCGTCAGGGCGAGTTTGAGCGCGTCGCCGACAATCCCGGTGAGGGCGTTCTTGCGGGCGCGGGGGTGGACCTTCACGGCGAAGGTGATGCCCCGGGCTGTCTCGCTGATCGGGACCATCATTTGGCCAGGGAGAGCTTGAGCGAGAAAAAGAGCTCTGCGGCAACCGCGACGCCAAGCGCGATCACCTGGGGGTTCTGCCTGATGTCGTTACGCAACAGCCAGGGAACAGCGATCGCAAAGACCGCAAACAGCAGGAGGTTCGCCAGTAAGCTGACCCGTACAACCAGCCGGTCCTCAGGCCTCGCGGCGCGGACCAGGTTCAGCAACGCGCCAAATATCTGGGCCAGACCGCCGCTGACGAACCAGATCACGTCGAGGGTAAGGGTTTTGTGTACCAGGAATGCCGCCACGCAATGTATGCACCCGAGCAGCAGCAGCAACCAGGCGAATATGCGATCGAGTATCTTCATGGTTTTGACCTCGTTCCGAAAATAGCCGTACCCACGCGCACGCAGGTCGAGCCTTCTTCTATCGCGACCTCAAAATCGTGCGACATGCCCATGGAGAGCACATCCATCTGAACGTTCGAGAGATTGCGCGCAGCAATCTGGTCGCGGAGATCGCGCAACACGCGGAAATACTGGCGTGCGCCTTCGGGGTCATCAGTAAATGGGGGAACGGTCATCAGACCGCGGATCTGGAGATGCTGGAGCTTCGGCGCGGCGAGGAGCAGATTGTCGAGTTCGGGGGAGTCGAGAGGAATACCGGCTTTGCTCTCTTCTTCGCCGACCTTCATTTCAATCAGCACTGAAAGCCTTTTGCCGGACTGCGCGGCGGCCTGGTCAAGGCGCTCGGCCAGGCGCAGTGAGTCTACGGAATCGACGGCGGAGAAAAGCTCCGCTGCTTTTTTGGTTTTGTTGCTCTGCAGATGTCCGATCAGATGCCACTCGGCATCTTTGAGCGCGGCCAAGGCAGGAGCCTTGTCGCCGAAGTCCTGCACCCGATTTTCGCCGAAGATGCGCAGCCCCGCGGCGTAGGCTTCCTGAATGCGCTCCGGTTCCACGGTCTTGCTGACGGCCATGAGCGTGATTGCTTCCGGCTTGCGTCCCACACGCTCAGCCGCGCGGGCGACGCGCTCGCGGACGGCAGCGATGTTGTCGGCGATGGACATGAAAAGATTATAGGCGGGAAAAGAACGAAACCTTACCGCGGATGAATACGGATGAACGCGGATCAAAATTAAGATGAGGGCGAAATAAGAAAAGGGCGCGAAGAATCAATGATCTTCGCGCCCGCGTGAATTTGAAAATCTATTTTTTGTCGCTGCCCAACGGCTTGCGGGCGAAGTGGTAGAGCGAAGCGGCGAGCAATCCGAACATGACCACGGCAAGGATGTTGGCGAAAGTCGGGTTGTCGGCAATAAAGTGAAGCTTCGGCCCCCATGCGATCGAATGTTCGGGCAACCAATGCTTGCCCTCGAGAACCTGGATGACCATGCCCAGCAGGCCTACAATGCCGCCGGCGGCAATGAGTCCGCTGGAATAAAGTGAACCGGGGCTGACCTCGCTCTCTTCCGCAGCGTGCCCTGCGCGACGGCTGCGATACTCCACCAGCCAGCGCACCACTCCTCCGGCGAATATAGCCAGCGTGGTTGCAATGGAAAGATAGAATCCTACAGCGAAAGAAAGAGACCGTATGCCCAGAAGCTCCACAGCGATCACGAGGAAGACGCCCAGAAGAATCAGGCCCCAAGGCAGGCGGCGCTGGAGAATGCCGTTGATGACCGTGGCCATCAGTTGGGCCTGGGGCGCTGAGGCGCTGTCACTGCCGATGCCCTGGATCCACTGAACTTCAAATTTCTGGCTCTGTGGATTGTAAAAGTAATATCCGTTGGGGACTGTGGGCGAATTGATGGCCGTGTATAGCGTCATGCCCTTAACCGAGTGATCGGCGGTTGGGCCGCCGGCCGTGGCGGAAACCGGAACGGTTTGGCGATCGAATTTTCCTGAATATTCAGTGACGCCGACCGGTGGGTTGTGAACATCAATTGCGATGTTCGCCGGACGAAAAGACTCAAGTGCCGCATTCATCAGTCCGAGCGTCATCCCGATGGCCGCGACAGAGACGGTCACGCCTACCATCAACGCCAGCTGTTGCTTGGCCGGCGTGGCGCCGACCAGGAAACCGGTTTTCAAGTCTTGCGAAGTATTGCCGGCATTGGCGGAGGCGATGCAAACCACGCCTCCGATCGTTATCGCCAGTGCGGAGAATGCAGTCGCAGTCCAGCCCATAACCAGAAACATGGCGCAGGTCGCCATGAGAGTGGCTATCGCCATGCCGGAGATCGGGTTCGAGGAGCTGCCGATCAAGCCGGTGATGCGCGATGAAACGGTGACAAACAGGAAGCCGAAGACAACCACCAGAAGGGCGGCAAAGAAATTGTTACCGGCTGAGGTCTCGGCGTGAAGGATGGGTTTGAACGTCAGCAACGCCCACATAAGCACCAGAAGAATGCCGGAGCCGAGCAGAGCCCACTTCAGATTGAGGTCTCTATCCGTGCGGCGAAGGCTGGCGGCTGCGGCTGCGCCTTTGGCCAGATCTTTGGCGCCGGCGCGCAGCGCGCCCACGATCGTGGGGATTGTGCGCAGCAGCGTGATCAGGCCGGCTGCAGCTACTGCGCCCGCGCCCATCGGCCGGATATACGCGCGATAAATATCGTCGGGGCCCATGGCGGCGATGGGCATGGTTCCGGGGAAGATGGTTCCGGTTACGTGCGAGCCGAAGAACTTGATGGCCGGCATCACGACCAGCCAGGCGAAGACGCCGCCGGCAAAGATGACGCCGGCGATGCGCGGCCCAATGATGTAGCCCACACCGAGGTATTCCGAAGTGGTGTTGGCCCGAATGGAAGAGCCGGGATACCAGCCGGGCGTATAGGTCGGCGTGCTGGGCCAGACCTTGAACATGAATTCGTTCTGGAAAAAGGTGTAGAGCGCGCCCAGACCCAGGCCGGCGAAGACGCGTCCGGCAAAGGATCCGCCTTTGTCGCCGGCGATCAGAACATCGGCACAGGCGGTGCCTTCAGGATAAAGAAGGTTGCCGTGTTCTTTTACGATCAGCTGGCGGCGCAGGGGGATCATGAAGAGGACGCCGAGCCATCCGCCGATGAAGGCCAACAGGAAGATGCGGGCATATTCGAGCGGGAAGCCAAGAAAGATCAGCGCAGGAAGAGTGAAGATGACGCCGCCGGCAACGGATTCACCGGCCGACCCAGCGGTCTGCACGATGTTGTTTTCCAGAATGCTGGCCTTGCCCAAAGCACGCAGAACGCTGATGGAGAGCACCGCAATGGGAATTGAAGCTGAGACCGTCAAACCCGCACGGAGGCCGACATAGACCGTGACGGCGCCGAAGAGAATGCCAAAGAGGCCGCCGAAAAAAATGGCGCGGAAGGTGAACTCCGGCCGTACCTCTTCTGCCGGCACGTACGGTTGAAATTTTGGTTCCTCAACTCTTGCTGGGACGGAGTCGGCCACAGTTTCCTCCTGCTTGCTGGTTAACGCTCGGTGAAATCGAGGGCAAGTTAGCACATTGGCAGGGGTTGTTACAAATTGAGCCGCTCTGCGGGCGTGAGCCTGGATGGTCCACGGTGTCTTTTTCGCGCAATGGATGGGAGGCCGCGAGCCCGCAGGCGAAATCCCGAGCGTAGCGAGGGATCTAACCACCCCACAATCGAGGGCGGCTGCGTGAGAAGCACTCTCGTGTTTTAACCGTCATTTCATTGCACTGGCACCGTAACCCGGCTATACTTTGGGCAGAGCACATCCTCTCAAAGTTCCCTCAAGGGGGGTTAGTCTTCAGTAGTAGTGTCATAGACCGGGCTCAAAATGTCTCCCATCGCACCCCCTATCTGCGCGATGCGATGAAAAGTGCGGTCAAAGTTACCAGCGAAAGCCTCTTTGCTGTCCTTTTTCCTTCCGACTGCCGTATCTGCCAATCGCCACTGATGAGCATTTCGCGGCTGCCGGTTTGCGAAGCTTGTCTCGCCAAAATGTTGCCGCTCGAAGGGTTGCTGTGCCGGGTTTGCGGAGAGAAGCTCTTCAGCGCTCATTTACTGGCTGAAGATGGTCCCTTGTGCGGGCTATGCCGACGCGTACGGCCGGAATTCCTGCGCGCCGTTGCCTACGGAGCCTATGAAGGCGAATTGCGCGAGCTGATTCATCTGTTCAAATACAGCGGCATCAAACCAGCTGGAGCGGTTCTGGCAAGGCTACTGGGTGGCGCGATCGGACAACTTGCGCTGCAGAATGACCTGGTATTGATAGCCGTGCCATTGTGGTCGGGGAAGCGGAAGACGCGCGGTTTCAACCAGTCTGAAGCCATAGCGAAAGCTTTCGTGAGCTTGCAGACGGCGAAAAGCATCCAATTAGATACCGCTACTCTCGTCCGCACTCGGGAAACCGCTTCGCAAACCGGGCTTACACGCCGGCAGCGCCGAGCGAATGTCCGTGGAGCTTTTGCGGTGATAGCGCCGGAACGAATTCGCGGCCGCAGGGTTCTTGTGATTGACGACGTAATGACGACCGGCACTACGGTGAACGAGTGCGCCAGGGTGCTGCGGCGCGCGGGAGCCAAGGAGATTTTTGTGGCTACGGTAGCTCGGGCCACGAAAGAAGTCGAGAGCGTGAGGCCCAGCGTGGCCGCCGCTCACGGAGGTAACTAGGGGCCATGCAAGAACGGGACAGACGAAACAAACGCCACCATGGCGACGCGCCAGTTGAACCGCCTAAGCCACGCAAGACCTTGCTGATGCAGACTCCGGTGCTGGTGTTGAACGCGTCCTATGAGCCGATCAACATCTGTGCCGCCCGGCGTGCGATCGTCCTGGTGCTGAAAGGACTGGCCATGCCGGAAGAAGAGAACGGACATTTTCTGCACGCGGCACGGCTGGCCATGCGTGTGCCTTCCGTGATTCGGCTGCTGGAGTACCGGCGCATTCCGCACCAGACGCGCGCTCTCTCGCGCAAGAATATTCTGCTGCGCGATCGCAATACCTGCCAGTATTGCGGCACCGTCCTGGCCTCCAGCGATCTGACCCTGGATCACGTGGTTCCGCGCTCACGCGGGGGATCGTCAACATGGGAGAACCTGGTGGCGTGCTGCCATCCTTGCAATCGGCGGAAGGGCAACCACCTGCTGGGCGAGACCGAGATGAAACTTCTTAAAGAGCCGCGTCCGTTCACCCTGCATACCAGCCGCCATATCATGCGCATGATCGGGCGGTCTGATATCAAGTGGAGAAAGTATCTCTTCTACTGAAAAATTACTAGCGTGGTGGACGAAAAGCGCTTCAACGAGGAGAGTCACGCGATGCGCTCTTGTGCCTCTCTTCTTCCGAATGTGGGTACCCAGATACTCAGGCAGCGATTCTTACAATGTTTATCATCTAGTAAGTACCTGTGCATCAATCAGTTACTAGCTGCGCTGCCCGGCTGAGATGGCACTAAAACTGCTTTGATTCTACAGTGCCTGCCGATTCGTAGCTTTAAGCATACACAGAGACGCTGTCTTTGACGGGTCTTCGTGCGCGCGTTCGCAATCGCGCGCAGGCCGAACCATTTCCCAGGGAGAATGAATGGCAGATACGATTTTGGAGCAAATCCTCGCGGACCTACGCAGCAACGCGGCGCAATATTATCCTCGCCACGGCGAACTTAAGAACGTAAGGATCGTTGGTCACACGCCGAAGAGCGATCACTTCATTTATGACGCGTCCGTGGAATTTGGCGAAGCTAATGAACGGGTGGCGATCAAGGTGTATCGCTCCAGCAAGTGTGGGGGCAATGCCAAGGGGGTGGCCCGCCAGGAAAATGCGAACCTGGACTATGTCAACCAGAGCGTCGTAGGACGAAAAAAGCTGGATGGGATTCCGCGCGTGCTGGGAGATTACAGCGACTGCGGCGCGGTGGTGACGGACAAGGTTGCCGGATTGCCGGTGCAATCGATCATCATGAAAGCTGCCCTGCTGCCCGGTTTTGCCGATAACGGCAGCATCGCCCTGGTGGCGGAGCGGGCCGGAGAATGGCTACGCACCTTTCACAAAGCCACAGCGGATGCACCGCAGCCGTTTGACAGCGCCGGCCTTATCGGCAGCCTGGAAAAACTTTGCCAGAGCTGCAAGGACGAAGGGTTGGACGAGAACTCGATCAAGCTCATTCTGAACGGAGCCAGGAACGCGCTGGCCAAGACGCGGAAATCGCTACCCAGTTCGGCGGTGCTGGCGGATTTCACACCGCTGAACGTGATCGTGACCGAAAATGGAGTCGGCTTCTGCGACTTTGCCCGCATGAAGCGGCGCGGCAACTCTTTTGAAGACCTGGCCACCTTCCTGGCGTCAGTGGAAGCTTTGGAAAAATATCCATTCTGCAACCGCCGGATCACGGCGCAAATCCAGGAAAATTTCCTCAACGCTTACAACGTCAGCCAGGCGGATGCGCCGGTGCTGCGCGTCTTCAAGATGAAAGCGCTGCTGGGGATGTTCGCCCAGGGCCGCACAGTCAAGGAGAGCGCGCTGCGCAAGAAGGTGATGTGGGCCAACGTGATGAAGAAATTCATCCACCAGGCGGCGCAGAGATCGATGTCGCCGGCAGCGGCAGCGTAAGATTATTCAGTTTTCGAAAATGAAGGGCCATCCGCAAGGATGGCTTTTTTATTTCTCTTCACCGCGAAGGCCCTCACCCGCCAAGCCAAACCCGGGCTTGCCGGGGACCCCGTACGCGGGAGACCCGGAGCTCTAACTTTATCTACCGCGGATCAACGCGAATGGCCGCGGATCGCCTTCTTTCTTTTTGGAAACTTAAACTCAAATTCCGCCATGCGCACTTTTCTGCCGCTGAACTTGACGCCTTCCATCTCCAGGCGAAAGCGCTGATCGAGGCCTTCTTCGCCGGGGATGGCAATGCGCCCGCCGGCCGCAACCACGCGATGCCAGGGAAGCCCATGCGTCTGGCCGAGCACCCGTACCACCAGTCGCGCGCCCTGGGGAAGTCCGGCCGCGCGACCGACGGCGCCGTAACTTGAAACCTTGCCGCGGGGAATCGACATGATGGCTTCGCGGATTTTGGCAGCAGTTGTCTGGTAGGGCGTCCTGGTCTTTGTGTTTGGCTTTGGCTTCCTGTCTGTTTTTGTCTTTCTATTTGGCATCGGCTCAATTCTAAACGCCAGAGTGTGACCATAGTGCAGCATCTGATGCGCAAGATACACGCGATATTCACTTTGTCCCGCGGCCTGCCGATGCTAAGCTTCGGGCAAAATGGGGGAGACTGCAAAATGTGGATAGAGAACGAGACGCGGCGGGCCAATCGCAACCTGCTCTTGGTGAACGGAGTGATGGGGGCGCTGCTGGTCCTGATCATCGCCGCCAACTTCCGCTATTGCGCCAACTTTGTGCGCGGGTGCGAGCCGATTTCGGCGACGGAGCTGGCCGGTTTGAAGTCGCCGGACCAACGCTGGAGGAACTTTGTAACCGTCTCTGGGGAGAAATCCGTGAAAACGGACTATAACGTGATTGAGGAGACGACGCGAAATGGCCAGGTCACTTCGCGCGAGGTCAAGGCTGAATACGTCTTTCTGCGGACAGGCAACAAAATTCTTCTGGTGAAAGCGTCTCCGGGCGCCGAAAAATTTGAATACTCGGGCGAGCTGGTGCCTACAACGCCCCAGTTGCAAAGCGACGTTGTGCAGCCTCTCAGGGAACAGGATCCGGACCTCGGAGCTATGGTGCTGCCCTTTACCCTCAACGCCGCAGACTTTCGTGAAAACGGTTATTGGGGCCTAGCTATGATTGTTCCGCTGCTTCTGCTGGCGCTCTGGAACGCAATGAAGGCAGTGCGCCGCTCCAGCGAGGTGCAGAGCGCACCGACGTGGAAGATGCTTTCCGCATTTGGAAGCGCGGAGCAACTTTCGCAGGAGATTGAGGCCGACCAGATGGGCGGCGGTGTACGCAAGTACGGCAACCTGCAGATCGGCGCGCAATGGATGGTGCGGCGGAGGACTTTCAGCACCTGGGTCTCTCCCGTTGCTGACCTGGTCTGGGTCTACAAAAAGGTGACCAAGCACTCGGTCAACTTTATTCCTACCGGCAAGACGTACTCGGTGATCCTGGTGGGCCGTCACCGGCAGCGGACAGAAGAGCAGATGAAAGAGAACGCCGTCAATGAGCTGCTCGCAGACCTGGCCAACCGCGTCCCCTGGGCCATTTTCGGTTTCAATCAGAATCTCAGCCAGACCTGGCAGAAAAACCCGCAGAGCCTGATCGCCACGGTGGATTCCCGCTACCAGCAGTATAAAAACCAGACAGCTGCTGCTGCAGCGCCGACATCGTAACTCACTGAATCAGTGATGGGTTAGCAACCCTTCGGGGCGCGCCTTTGGGCGCGCTCGCCAGGGGTTTGTAATCTTTCCGTCTTTTTCTGATGCAGATCATTGACCATGCTCAGGCGGGGGAAGTACACTGCTATTTTGATTTTGAAAATGAAATTCAATTTCATTTTCAAAATGGAGTCTCTTCAAGATCAATTTCTTTCGAACGGATTTCCCGGGAATGGAGAAAAACAGCGTGTTGGGAAGCAATCTTAGAGTGGTTGCATTGCTGGGACTGACATGGCTGCTGTTCTGGCCGGCGCGATCGCAGGCGCAGGAAAATTACTTTGTTACCTATACGCAGCACATGGAGGAACCCGGGAACCTGGAGTTCGCTACCAAGTCGGTGGCGGGATTTCCGCAGGCAGGCAACGCTTTTCTGGGCAACGCGTTTGAGCTGGAATATGGCGTGAAGACCTGGTGGACTTCTGAGCTCTACCTCGATTCGCAAACCACAGCCAATGAGAGCAGCCTGTTTACCGGCTTCCGCTTTGAGAACCGCTTCCGTCCGCTGCTTGGGGAGCACTGGATCAATCCGGTGCTCTACGCCGAATTTGAAAACATCAACAGCGCCGACAAAGCGCTGCTGGAAGTGGTGGGGCACGATGGCATCAACGACTTCCTGGAGCGCAACGATCGCAGCGAAAAAGAGCGCGAGGTGGAACTCAAGTTGATTTTGGGCAGCAACTTCAAAGGCTGGAACGTTTCGGAAAACTTTATCGCGGAAAAGAACCTGGCGGCCGAGCCGTGGGAATTCGGTTATGCCGTCGGGGTGAGCCGTCCGCTGTCATTGGCGGCCAGCCCGAACCCGTGCCGCTTGTGCCGGGAAAATTTCACCGCCGGCGCGGAGATGTACGGCGGTCTGGGCGACCGCTACAGCTTCGGCCTGCATGATACGTCGCAATACCTGGCGCCGACCATGGCTTTCCATCTGCCCAGCGGTCCGACGGTGGCCGTATCGCCGGGGTTTGGGCTCAACAGCAACAGCCACGGCTTTCTGCTGCGGTTCGGAGTTTCGTACGAAATCGACCAGTTCGTCTCACGGCTGAGGGGGAAACGGTAATGTCGCGAAGGAACGCTTGGTTGTTGATCGCCAGCCTGCTGCTCTCGGCGACATTCCTGTGTGCCGCTTCCATCGGCGATGGCGCCTGGAAGGCCAAAGTTCCGGAGAAGGAACGCGCGCGAGAGAATCCTTATGACAGCCAGTCAGACGCGATTGCTGCGGGAGCCAAGCTTTTCCGGCAGAACTGCGCCTCCTGCCATGGCAACGAGGCTACGGGAACCGAGAAGAAACCAAATCTCCACTCTGACCGTATCCGCAACTCCACTCCAGGGGAGCTGGCATGGCTGCTAAAAAATGGCAGCATGAAGAACGGAATGCCCTCGTGGTCGCGCTTGCCGGAGCAGCAGCGCTGGCAAATTGTGAGCTATTTGAAGAGCCTGCAGTAGGGAATTAACCACAGAGGACACAGAGATACACAGAGGTTCTCGTGTAAGGGGTTACTCTGTGTTCCTCAGTGTCCTCTGTGGTAAAGAGTTCAGTTCCCGCTCGGCCGGCGCTCGCGCTCATACGGCTTTTCCAGATAGCGGCGAGCTTCATCCAGCGCGCCCTGCGTTGGATCCTGGGTCTGTATGGCCTGGCGATATTCGTTTACCGCGCGTTCACGCTGTCCGGTAACGTCAAAGATCTTGCCCAGCATGATGTGGCTCCAGACTTCCGTCCAGCGCGGCTCGCCATCACCGTTCAAGGCTTCACGGAATTCATTGGCAGCGGATTGGTAGTTGCGCTGCAGGAAAAAGATGTCGGCAATGCGGTAATGAGCCAGCGAACTGTTGCGATTGACGTCCAGCGCTTTGTTGAGCTCAGTGAGAGCCTGGGAAAGGTTGCCCTGAGCGGTCAACTCCTGTCCGCGACGGATGGCCACACGCACGCGGAGATCGGGCGAGTTCTTGAGCACCCAGTTGTTGGGGTCGAGCACCAGGCGGCGCGGTTTGCCGAAGGTTTCAACGGAGAAAGCTGAATCGGTGCCGGCAACTTCAATGCGCTTCATCTCGGTCTGGCCGTCGGTGTCGACCTTGAGTTCCAGCGGCATGCGGAACAGATCGAGGTCCTGGTTTATCTCGCCTACCACGCGAAAGCCTTTTTTCACGCGATAGACCGTGTATTTCATCTTGAATTCAGGCGCGCCGGTGCCATCCACCCACTGGGAGAAAAAGGCGGTCAACTTGTCGCCGTGAAATTTTTCCGCCACCGACTGGAAATCGCCGACCGATACGGATTTACCGGCGTACTGGGTCATGAATTCTTTCATGGTCTTGTCAAACGCAGCATCGCCGACGACCCAGCGCAGCATGTGGAAGATCATGCCGCCCTTGTCGGTGACCAGCGACTGAAATTCAGGAGAGAAGGTGTCAAGCTTGCCCGCGCTGCCCAGGGGCGTGTTGTCATAGGCCAGTGCGCCGACGGCCATGTCGCGCGAGGCATCCTCAAAGGCTTGCTCGCCGGCGGTGTTCTGCACGTAGCGCATCTCGGAGTCGCGCGCGCCGCCGTCGATCAGCCACCAGTCATCCTTGCTGGCCGGGCTTACATTTCCACCCCACCATTGATGTGCGATGGAATCAGCCAGCAGGCGGTAGTTGGTTTTTTCGCTGATATCGCGCGTAGCCAGGGCAGCGATCTCCGGCGCCCACCACATGGGGACGGTGTCATCCGGCAGTTCAACAATCTTCAACGTTCCGCCAGCAGGAGATTGTCCATAGAGGCTGGAGAAATATTCCAGTTCCTTGTTTGCCATGTCGGCATAGGCGGAAGCAAATTGTTTCTTGTCGGAGGTGAAATAAAGCTTGGTGTTGCCAAAAGCGCTTTCCTGGAACGGGCCGGCAAAGATGCTTCCGGGAAAACTCGGCTTTTGCCAGCTGAAGGAAGTGATATTCCTGCCGGCCGGACCGGGTTTGGCCGGACCGGTGGCGCCGCTGCCGATTACCAGAAAATTGTTGGGCGCCGTGATGTTGATGGTCGCCGTAAAGCGATCAATGCCATAGTTGGTGACCGGAAACCAGCGCGCCGGATAAAGGAGATAAGAGGTATCTTCGCCGATGTATGCCAGCTTGAGGCCATCCACCGGACTGTCGTCAGCGTTGGCAAAAGGGCCTTCATACTCGAAAGTCAGGGTTGAGGAGCTTCCCTTCGCCAGCATGTTGGGGAAGCTGATGCGGACGGCGTTATCCTGGGTGACCCGCTCAGCGGTCAGCGGCTTGCCCCGTTCATCGAGCACCTTGCTGATGCGGAGGCCGTTATTGAGTTCAAAGCTGGCGAAGTTCGTATCTTCGAGCGCCGTGAATTTCACCTTGGCGCGAGCCGACAGCCGGTGAGTCTTGGGGGTGATCTCTGCGTCGATGACGTAATCTTCAGCCTTGACGCGCGGGCGGTCAGCCGCCAGGGCAGGTAAAACCAGAGAAGCGCAAAGGCCGACAAAAAGCACGGCACGTCGCAGGGGCCGTCGTGCAAAATACATGAATCTCTCCAAAGCAGCTGAGTAGTCTTGAGGTTAGATGTAAATTTTCGCAAAAAAGCTGCTTTTGTTCCACTTACAAGCATACAGAAAATCCATCGGCAACAGTGATTTACCCGAGCGACGCCAGGATCTCCCTGGCAGCGCGCCGGGCCGGCGGCTCAGCGTCGTGGCCATCGTGCAGCTTCTGTTGCACCATTCTCAGGGCAGTCTCCATATGATCGCGTGGCGGTCCATCGGGAATGAGGCTCTTGAGCGCGCGACCCACGTTCTCCGCAGTGAAATCTTTCTGAATCAACTCAGGAACAATCTTCTCTCCGGCGATCAGGTTGGGCATGGCAAAGGTATCGAGCTTGACCAGGCGGCGGCCCAGAAGCCAGGTGAGCGGCGCCAGCCTGTAGACCACCACAAAGGGCGTTCCGGAGAGCGCGGCTTCCACGGTCGCGGTACCGCTGGCAACGATGGCTGCCCGGGAATGCGCGAGCGTGGAGCGTGCATTGTCCGTGAGTTCGACCTGGACTTCGGAAGCCCACTTCGAGCCAAGTTGCGTGAGAAGCCAGTCTTTTTTGAGGGTTGAAGCCACCGGCAGAAGGAATTGAAAATCTCCGCCTCCGTTCTGCAGGAGTTCAGCTGCCTCCAGCATGCGTTGGATATTGAAGCCAACTTCTTTGCGCCGGCTGCCGGGCAGCAGCGCGATCCACGGCTTGCCGGGATCAAGATAGTGTTGCCGGGCAAATTCCTCGCGCGAGACCTGCGGCGCCGGCTCATAGGCCAGCGGATGGCCGACGTAGCTGACGTCAACTCCGTGGCGCCGGTAGAACTCCTGCTCGAAGGGAAAGATCACGATCATCTTCCGGACGTACTGCTTGATCTGCTGGACTCGTCCGGTGCGCCAGGCCCAGACCTGCGGGCTGACGAAATAGAAAACCGGAATGCCCAGGCGGTGCAGTTCACGCGCCAGGCGGAGGTTGAAATCGGGAAAGTCGATCAGTATAGCGGCCGTGGGCTTGCGCCGCGCGGCTTCAGCTACCAGATGGTTGAAGCGCTGCCGGATTGCCGGTAGATGCGTGACCACCTCAACCAGTCCGACGACTGCGACCTCATGAGCGTCAACCAGAAGCTCGCAGCCGGCGGCACGCATTTTTTCGCCGCCCATGCCGAAAAACGCCGCGTCAGGTGATTGCTGGCTCAGCGCGGCTATGAGTTGCGCGCCGTAGGTGTCACCCGAGGCTTCGCCGGCGGAGAGAAGGAATTGCATTCAGCATTGATTATGACATTGGGGCCCTGATCGCGATGAGAGGATCATCCGATGTCCCGATGTCCCGATGAACCGGTGTCCCGATCAGCGATCAGATTTTGCTTTTCAGTAAACGTTCCCAGCGATAGGGATCCCTCCCCGTTCCCCTCGGCAAGCCTCAGAGTCAGGGTCGGGATTTCAGAAAAACTACGGTTGATATCCCGGCCCTCGCAGCACCTTGCCCGGCAGCGCATTTGTTGCCTTGCCGCCATCGATCACCGGTACGCCGTTCACCAGTACGTAGTGCATGCCCACAGAAAGCTGGTTGGGATTTTCGAAGGTCGCGCGATCGGTGATGTTTGCCGGATCGAAGATCACCACATCAGCCCACATGCCGGCCTTCAGCACGCCGCGGTCTGCCAGGCGCATGCGCTGCGCGGGCAAAGCGGAGAATTTCCGGATCGCCTCCTCTAATTTCAGTTTGTGCTCCTGGCGAACATACTTGCGCAGTATGCGCGGGAAAGTCCCGTAGGCACGCGGGTGCGGATGCTCCTGGCCGAGGAGGCCGTCCGGGGCGGTGCCTTGCGAATCGTTGTCGATGGAGACCCAGGGCTGCTCCAGCGCCAGCGCGACGTCAGGCTCGGACATGCCGAAGACAGCGACCTCGGTGAAAGCGTTGTCCTGGATGAGCAGGTCGAAGATGGTGTCGAAGGGGTCTTTGTTCCACAGTGTGGCAATCTGCGCCACGGTCTTGCCCTGCAGCGGCAGAAGCTGCGGGTTCTGCACCACGCTGACCAGGATGGCTTCCGGACCGGGGATCTCCTGCCACTCGTTGTCCCAGTCGTCGGAAGGTGTTTGCATCTCCTGGCGGATGCGGGCGCGCAAGGCCGGATCTTTGAGGCGCTCGACCAGCTTGGCGTCGCCGCCATCGTGCGCCCACGGCGGAATGAATGCAGAGAAAGAATTGAACCACGCCGGGTAGGCATAGGTGTTGGCGCTGATGTCGACACCGGAGGCGCGGGCTTTTTCAATCTGGGCAACGATAGCCGGCATCTGTCCCCATTGTGGCTTGCCCGCGGCTTTGATATGCCAGATCTCGACCGGAATGTGGCCCTCGCGGCCAATGCGGATGGCTTCATCGATCGCGGCGGTGATGGCCGAGCCTTCACTGCGCATGTGCGTGGCATAGATGCCGCCGAATTTTGAGGCTTCACCGGCCAGCGCGATCAGCTCTTCGGTTTTGGCGTACGGTGCGGGCGCATATTGCAGAGAAGTTGAGACGCCGACAGCGCCGTCGCGCATGGCGTCGCGCACCAGGGCCTTCATCTGGTCGAGCTGCGCGGGCGTGGGTTGAACATTGTCATCGCCCAGCACCATGCGACGAACCTGGGTGGCGCCGACGTAGGTCCCCAGGTTGATGCCCATACCCTGTTTTTCCAGACGGGCAAAATATTGGCGCAGCGTGCGCCAGGCCGGCGTGATCTGCAGGTGTTCGTAGGTGACGTGGTCGGCCTTGATGATGGCGTCATTGAGCGGCGCGGCCGAACTGCCTTCGCCGGTGAACTCGCTGGTGATGCCCTGAAAAATCTTTGACGGCAGATGCGGATTGACCAGCATGGTCAGCTCCGACTGGCCCAGCATGTCAATGAAACCGGGCGCCACGACCAGGCCGCGTGCATCGATAGTGCGTTTGGCCCGCGCATTGCCGACGAAGCCGATGGCAGCAATGCGTCCGTCGCGAATCGCGATGTCGCCGGAATACCAGGGCGAGCCGGTGCCGTCGATGATGTGGCCGTTGCGGATGATGACATCGTAGGGCGCGGAGGTTTGGGCGTGGGCCGTGAGAAAGCAGAAAAGGGGAAGGGCGGCGATCAGCAGCGATCGGAAATACCTGGGCATGAGTGTGAGGGCTCCGCGGGAGATTGTAATGCAGAGACGGGGAAGGGGAAAAACCGAAGAACGTACCGCGGATCGACACGGATGATCGCGGATTACTTTGTGTGGGCCTTCGAAATTGGTAGACTCCGAACAAGCACAACTCGCCCTGTCCGGTGTCCAATTAGATTGACGGCTTTAAATATCCGTTGGTTCGCTCGAACTGACGCGCCGGCCCTTTTCTTGGCACCCAGGCGCTTTAGCGCTGGGTGCCTTTTTTGTTTTTCGCGCACGGGCGACGCGATAAGGAAGCCCGCGGGGCTTTCGCGTGACGGGCGTGCGCGGACACTGGGTTTCAGCCGTCCCGCTAAAGCGGGACTCTTTTTGGGGTGCGCTTTCCCCGCCGTTGAAACGGCGGGCTATTGCCATGCGTCCCGCTGGCGCGGGACTAGCATCGTTTGTGCCGCCCCTGCTGGCCTCGTCTGTTTTGTTTACGCTTACTGAAAACCCGAGATGCGAGCTTGCGCGCAAGGATGGGCACCCGCACCCGGCGACACGTCAGGGCAGTTTATAAATGTCCAGGGAGTTCATACTCAAGACTGCCAATTGCTTGCCGTCGGGTGAAAGAGCGTAGAAAAGGTCAATCAGATTGCCCCGCTCCATCCGCAATCCGCCCTCATGAAGAACAGGTGAATGCTCCTGGATCACTTTGATGATAGCGATCTCGCGTCCATCTTGCCAATCTACTACATGTATCCGCTTTGAACGCCGATGGCCGGATTCTGGCTTCGGTTGGCCGTCATCATAAGCAACGCGCGGCGCATTTGCAGCATGGGGCATCGATACGAAAGGATCGGGTTTATCTACGCGCACGCCTTCCTCGTGCGTCGTTACATAAAGTAGATGGCCCTCAAGGTCAAATACTTGGTCATCTTTTCCATATATCAGTACGGACTTATCGTTCAGCAGGTCAAAGAAACGATATTGACGTGGCTGGTAGGGCATTGGAGGGCAGTTTATGCACAGTGGATTGGCTATTTGCCATTGAGGCGCATCGGAACGGGCCACATAGAGTCCACTGAATGCTGCGTTGTCCGTGACATTAAAACTAAGCCGGCACCCTGCGACATTGCCCATTTCAGATTGTGCAAGCTGCTTTAACATCTTGATGTCATACCACGCGACTTGCTCGCCTCCACTATGCCTGCCACGCAATGAATGACAAACAACCACGGTATTCCCTGCGGCCGAGACGGCAGCGGAATAGTATTCTTCATCGGCGTTCTCTCCTGTGGGTAATGGCTTATCACCTTGATATTCAAAGTCCATTCTCTTTACCAACGTTGAATCATCTGCATAAAGCAAGGTGATTGTCTACACGGACAGCAAACCCCCCGTTCGGGATAGGCATGAATTGAGCCCCTAAGCGGACAGCTTCCCACTGTAAGTGATTGCCATCGCTGGGCCCCTTATTGCCATAAAAAATCAGCGCATGAAACTTATACAAAGGCGACTCAGAACTCTGATCGTCGTTAGCTGGGCCAAGAGTGGTGCCTTTGCCATCGGGCGCACCTTCGCCATCTGCGTAGGTGATTGCAACCTTGTCGTTGTCGAGGAAAAAAACCTTGGGCGGCTCCAAAGTCAGCATCTTGAGCTGCTTGGCAGTTCGGGCCGCATAATTCGCGTCCACTGATAAATCCCACGAGTACGCAGGTGCGCCCGGTTTCTCTTGGGCTGACGTCAAGCAGCCGGATATAAGTGCTGCGGTCAGCAGACTCTTAACAAAAGGCGACCACATCTCCTGCATTCTGAACCTCTCCCTTCCGTTGTGATTGTGACTTTAACCACTTGCAAGCGTCCTGCAAAGCGACATTGCGCGGCATCGGAATTTGCCTTTCCGTGTCGCGAACAGAGCCGGGTGCAAACAATTTGTGCCGCCCCTACGGGGCTCGTCTGCTTTCTAACGCCTACCCAGGCTTCTCGGCTTCGCAAACGACCACCCCAACGCGCGAAAACCACGCGTGTCGGGGGCCCCGGTACGCTCGCCTTCAGCCTGGGCTAACTTATTTCGCGCCTACCGCGCTGGGCTTGTCGATGGTTTTAAATATCGGTGGGTCACGCCAACAGCGCTGGAGGCTCACGCGAATGGGCCGCCTCTCACCTTGGCACCCAGGCGCTTTAGCGCTGGGTGCCCTTTTTGTTTTTCGCGCACAGGCGAAGCGATACGTAAGCCCGAAGGGCTTTCGCGGGACGGACGTGCGCGGATACTGGGTTTCAGCCGTCCCGCTAAAGCGGGACTCTTTTTAGGGATACGCGTTCCCCGCCGTTGAAACAGCGGGCTATTGCCATGCGTCCCGCTGGCGCGGGACTAGCATCCTTTGTGCCGCCCCTAAGGGGCTCGTCTGTTTTAATACGCTTACCCACCCTTCCGCCTTCGCATGCGCTTGGCTCCAGATAGGAACTGCGTCAACTTATTCTCGGGCTGCTTTTCGGCTTGAAAGATCGGATCGGTCTCAGCGAATGCGTTCGTGCCGCGGGAGTTGGATTCTGCCTTCAGGGCGGCAGCGTTGGAAAGTTGTAATTAACTATGCAGGAAGTTCACTACAGAGTAGAATGAGCGCGTTTTTAGGGCCGAGCCGGGAAAAATTTTATTGGAGAGAATGTTAACTATGCGGCTTTCAGCCTTCTGCTTGATTTTTGTTGTGCTGAGCGTTTCTTCGTGCAGACAACAATCAAAAGCTCCTGCCACTGCGGCCCCTGCCACGGCTCCTGCCGCTGCTGCTCGAACAACGGCCCCTACGCAAGGGGACTACTACATGACGATCCAAGGACAATGCGCAGACCTTGGAGCGGAACATGCAAGTGATACCCACGAAAACGTCCACCACAATGCCTGCAACGGTAGTGTGTTTCAGCGTTGGACGATTAAACCCGACCCGACAGTATCCAATCGATTCTTGATCGAATGGTTTTCTAATTCCGGGAAATTCTGGACGGCTGAGAATTTCAATCAGTCGGCGGATCACGTGACATTCGATCCACGAAGGGACAGTGCATTCCAAAGGTGGGCTCTTAATGCACAGTCCGATGGCGGGTACCAAATCGTGAATGATGGTAACGGGAGATGCGTAAACTTCAACATGCTGCGCGGTGGTGTCGATCTCTTGCTCACCGATTGCAGCGCGTTGGGAGGAGTGGATGTAGGTCTTCAAGGCGTGCAGTAGTTCCGCACGTTGTACCGGTATTACTGGACTTTTCGAGATAAGTCGCTAACTTCTTTCGCACCTAACGGTGCTGGAGTGTTGCGGCTCCTGAATTCCAATTGAGCCAAAGACTGGTGATTGAGCCTAAAAATTGCGCATGAATGCTCAGCTTTGTGCTTGACGCAGGGGCGAAGAAATAGTAAAGTTGATTATTTTCCTCCTAGTGAGGAAAAGCTGTAGTTGGACGGTCTTTGAAAATAAGCAGTCAGCGATCACGAATCGCCGGAATCGCCGGAATCGCGCGTAATCGGAGGACTGGGATAAACCCTACGCCAAATTGGGATGACCTGGGATGAATGGGGAGGGGTAGGGGTCATCGGGAGATCGGGTGATCTGGTAATCGGAAAACCAAAACCCTCACCGCCGAGGGCGGCGGTGCCACATGAGCATCGCCGGGGATCGATTCGCTAAGTCCTTATTTTTCGGGGATGGACGGGATGCGGTGGGGGGATCAGTGAATCGCCGTGATCGCCGAGATCGCACGGAATCGCCGGAATCGGAAACCCAAAACCCACCGCCCAGGGGCGACGGTGCCACAAGGTTATCGCCGGAATCGCGGTATTGGTTCCTCCGCGCCTCCGTGGTGAGATTTCTTTTAGTCCCCGGCTTGCGGTTGCGGGACACTCACTTCCTGGTCTTTGTACTGAAGCTGGTAGAGCTTCCAATAAATGCCGCGCTGGGCGAGCAGTTGCTGGTGGCTGCCGATCTCGCGGACCTTGCCCTTGTGCATGACGATGATCTTGTCGGCTCGCTGAATGGTTGAAAGCCGATGGGCGATGATGACCGAGGTGCGGTCCTGCACCATGTGGGTGAGCGCTTCGCGCACGCGCAGCTCGGTTTCGGTGTCGACGCTGGAGGTGGCTTCGTCGAGCACCAGGATCTTGGGATTGTGGGCGAGGGCGCGGGCGAAGGAGATGAGCTGCTTCTGGCCGGTGCTCATGGTGCTGCCGCGCTCCAGCACCGGAGCCTTGAAGCCTTCGGGCAGCGAGCGGATAAAGTCGGCCACGTTCACGTTTTCCGCGGCGGTTTCAATCTGCTCGTCGGTGATCCAGGCGGAGCCGAGGCGGATATTGTTTTCAACGGTTCCTGTGAAAAGGAACGGGTCCTGCAGCACGACGCCGAAGCGGCGGCGCAGATCGGTCAGCTCCATCTCGCGGATATCGACGCCGTCAATGCGGATCGCGCCTTGCTGGATGTCATAAAAGCGCATGAGCAGGGAGATGATGGTGGTCTTGCCTGCGCCGGTATGGCCGACGATAGCTACGGTCTCACCCGGTTCGATGGTGAAGGAGACGTCGCGCAGGACCCAGTCAAAGGTTTCGATTGCCCCGGGTTCAGGGCCGTGACCGTTGCTGCTGGCGGGGACGGCAAGCTGCGGGCTCTCGGGGGCAGGCTCGCCATCGACTGAGGCTTCGAGTTTGCGATAGGCGAACCAGACATGATCGAACTCAATGCGGCCGGCGCCGGCGGCCGGGCGCGGCTGATCAGGAGAAGTGATGTCGACCGGCGTATCGAGCAGTCTGAAAACGCGCTCGCTGGACGCCATGGCTGCCTGCAGGATGTTGTACTTGTCGCTCAGATCCTGGATGGGGCGGAAGAAGCGCTGGGCATATTGCATGAATGCGCTCAGCACGCCGATGGTCACGGCATTGCGCAGAGTGCCCAGCCCGCCATAGTAGATAACCAACGCGATGGCCGTGCTGGAGAGGATTTCCACCACGGGATAGTAGAGCGCGTAGGCCATGATGGCGTCTTTGTAGGCGTCCATGTGCTGGGCGTTGACGCGGTCAAACTGGTTGTAAGAGCGCTTTTCGCGATTGAACAGCTGCAAGACCACCATGCCGGTGACGTGCTCCTGCAGGTAGGCGTTGATGCGAGCGATGGCAGTGCGAATGCGGCGGTAAGAGTCGCGCACCGACTTGCGGAAGACCATGGTCGCCCAGAAGATGAGCGGCAGGACGGAAAAGGTGATCAGCGCCAGCCACCAGCTCATCCACAGCATGATGACGATGATTCCGGCGAGCACGAAGACGTCTTCGAAAATCGCAACCACACCGGAGGTAAACATTTCGTTCAGCGCGTCAACGTCAGTGGTGACGCGCGTTACCAGGCGGCCGACGGGATTCTTATCGTAGAAGCCGATGTGCATGCGCTGGAGATGGCGGAAGATCTGGCTGCGCAGATCGAACATGACCTTCTGCCCTGTCCACTGCATCAGGTAGGTCTGGGTATATTCCAGGCCGAAGCCGAACAACAGCAGCGCCAGATATGTTGCACCGAGCTGAGCGATGCCCACCAACGGCCGCGTACTGAGAAAGCGGTCAAGGACGCTGTGGCTGTGCGTGCCGGCCGAGGCGAGGTATTTGTCAATGGCGGTCTTGGTCAGGTAGGGAAGAGAGACGTCGGCACACGCCTTGAGAATGATGGATCCGAGGGCGACAGCGACCTGCCATTTGTAGGGTCGTAGATACCCGAGCAGCCGCTTCATCAGGCGGCTGTCATAGGCTTTACCTAATACTTCTTCTTCCTGCGACATGAGCTGAACTCTATTTTAAAACACGCCCGCAAACGCCAAAACGGGGCCAATAAGGCACGAAAATCGTGATCACAGCACAAAGAAGATTGGAGTCGCCGGGCAGGGCAAAAGATTCAGCCAGATGGAGTCGCCGGCGCGGAATATTCCGGCACCGGCTTGCCGCCGAGCCAGGCTTCCAGCATTGCGTTCACCGCTTCCGGCGCCTCCTGCTGGATCCAGTGTGAGACGCCGGGGAAGACACGGAAGGTCAGATTGGAAACGTATTTCTCTGTGCCCTCGGTGGTGCGAATGCTGAGAGCGGCGTCGGCATCGCCCCAGAGAAAAAGAGTGGGGACATGGATGACGGGGACCTGCCCCGGCATCGAACCCCGCAGTCCGCCGCTGCGGAATAACGCGCGGTACCAGTTGATCATCGCAGTAAGCCCCCCGGGCCTGGCAGCGTTGGCGCGGTAGATTTCGAGAGCTTCGTCGGGAAAGCGAGCGGGATTGCGCGAGCTGCCGCGAATGATTCCTGAGGTCGCTCGCGCCCGGTTGCGGCCGAGCATGAGTTCCGGCAGCCAGGGAAGCTGAAAGAAATAGATGTACCAGGATTTGAATAGCTGACGCGGCTTACGCAGTTCGCGGGCAAAGCATGCAGGATGCGGCAGGTTGAGAATGACCAGGCGATCGATGAGTTGCGGCTGATACATGGCCAAGGACCATGCCAGCACGCCACCCCAATCGTGCGCCATCAGGAGCGTCTCGCGCGCACCAGCGGCTTGAATCAGCGCGGCAACGTCTTCCACCAGCGTTCGCGTTTTGTAAGCCGAGACTTCCTGCGGAGAGTCGGTGTTGCCGTAGCCGCGCAGATTCGGGGCCCACACGCGATAACCCAGCCTGGCCAGCAACGGCATCTGATGTCGCCAGGAGTAGGCGTGTTCGGGAAAGCCATGCAGGCAGACGGCAAGGCGATCGCCCGAGCCCATGGTGGCGACCTCAAAATTGATGCCGTTGGCGGGAACGCGAATGAATTGGACGTCAGGCCAGTGCATGGATAGCGGGAATTTTAACGCGAGTGAGAATGCATACTTCAAAATTTCGTCATCCCGAGGGGCGTGAATGAGCAAGCGATTTTTTCAGCTTGCGAATAGACCCGAAGGACCTTGGGTCGTTCCAGGAAGCAAGGTCGCTCACTCCTATTCGGACGCTGATCTCCCCATTCACGCCACAGATCGGACGCGAATGGCGCCGAAAAGCGTCCTCACTGACGGAGTTCGGGATGACGATTGGAGCGTGGAATTGTTTTGTCGTGCCGAACAACTATCCCACCCTGCGCAGCACCAGCGCTGAATTTTTTGATCCAAACGCAATGCAGTTGCAGACGGCATATTCGATCTCTGCTTTGCGGCCGGGGTCGGGAACGTAGTCGAGGTCGCAATTGGGATCGGGCTTTTCCAGGTTAATCGTGGGGGGAAGCTGGTTGTGCTCCATGGCAATCAGCGTCGCCGCAATACCGGCAGCGCCGCACGCGCCCTGGGGATGTCCGATCTGCGACTTGAGCGCCGACATCGGAACCTTGTAAGCATGATCGCCCAGCGCAAGCTTGAGCGCGCGGGTTTCGATACGGTCGTTCAGATCGGTGGAGGTGCCATGCAGGTTCACGTAGTGAACTTCCTGCGCGGAGATGCCCGCTTCTTTCATGGCCATGCCGATGGCGCGGGCCGGCTCTTCGCCGCATTCCTGCAGCCGTACGCGGTGGAAGGCTTCGCAGGTTGAGCCGTAGCCGGCGATCTCGGCGTAGATGTGGGCGCCGCGGGCACGGGCGTGTTCATACTCTTCCAGAACAAACATCCATGAGCCTTCGGCCAGCACAAAGCCGTCACGATCGAGGTTGAAGGGGCGCGAGCCGCGTTCCGGCGCATGGTTCCAGGATTCAGTCATGATCCGCATGAACATAAAGGCCTTGACGATGCCCCATGTGAGCGGACTATCGACCCCACCGACGAGCAGCATGGGAATTGTTCCCAACTGGATTTGTCGTGTCGCGTAAGCCATGGCGTCGGTCGACGAGGTGCAGCCGCTGGTGACTACGTGGCTCAGCCCGCGGAAGCCGAAGCGCATGCTGACCTCGCTGGACATGGTGCCCATGGTGCCGCTGGGAATGCTGAAGATGCTGATCTGTTTTACCTTCCCGGCGTAGTACATGTGGTATTGCGCGTCAGAGAAATCATGCGCGCCGCCGCCGGTGCCCAGCACCACGCCGATCTCGCGTTTCTGGTCGAGCGACATGGCCGCGGGATCGAGACCGGAGTCCTTCAAGGCTTCCGTGGACGCAGCGATGGCCAAGGGCACCGAGCGCGACACATGCTTGCGCTCGCGCGCCTCGACCCAGTCGAGTTCGTTGAAATCTTTGCCAGAGATTTCACCGGCGATCTTGACGGGGAGATCGGAGGCATCAAAACGGCTGATGAGTTTAACGCCACTCTTGCCGTCAAGAATGGCGCGGCAGAAGGCGGTTTTACCTATTCCGTTCGGGCTTACTACGCCCAGGCCTGTGATTACAGCGCGTTTGAGCATAGACTCTGATTCTATAATTGATGCAGGATTTATGCGCCTGGCAGGCGGCTTTTTATAAAATCGATGCAATTTGGTCTCTACATCTCCGTTCCATTTTGCCGCTCCAAGTGCACCTACTGCAACTTCGCTTCGGGCGTATTTTCCGCGGCGCAGATGGGCCGTTACGTGGAGCGGATCAGTGAAGATGTAGGGGCATTTAGAGGGTACGCGGCGCAACTTGGCGCGAGCGTTCCTGATGTCGTTGATTCCATTTATCTGGGCGGCGGAACCCCGAGCCTTCTGCCTGCCGAGGAGCTGAAGAAGCTTTTCTTCGCGTTGCGGGAGGAGTTCAAGATTACGCCGTCGGCGGAGATCACCGTGGAATGCGCCCCGGGAACTCTTACTGACGACATCATCCGGACGCTGGCAACGCGGGGGGTCAACCGGGTGAGCCTGGGCGTGCAGTCGTTTGTCGATAAGGAAGCGGCCTCGGTGGCGCGGCTGCATACGCGGGAGAAGACGCTCAGCGATATCGAGCGCTTACGCAAGGCGGGCATCGCGAACATCAATGTGGACCTGATCGCCGGGTTGCCGCACCAGACACGCGAAAGCTGGGAGTATTCGATCGACCAGGCAATTGCCACCGGTGTGCCGCACGTGAGCGTCTACATGCTGGAGGTGGATGAAGATTCGCGGCTGGGCCGCGAGCTGATTGCCGGCGGTACGAAATATCACGCTCACTTCGTGCCTGAGGATGACCTCACGGCCGAGTTCTATGAGACGGCGTGCGAGCGTTTGAATACCGCAGGCATCGAGCAGTATGAGATTTCCAATTTTGCGCGCGAGGGATTCGAGTCGCGCCACAACTTGAGGTATTGGACACGCCAGCCGTACGCGGGCTTTGGCGTGGATGCGCATTCGATGCTGCCCTCGGCCGATGGCTGCGCGGAAAGCGTGAGATTGGCGACCACGGACGATTACGATCGCTTCTTTGTTTTGCCGGAATGGAAAGCATCTGAGGTCAGCCGGGAACAGGCGCTGGAGGAAAGCTTCTTTCTGGGGTTGCGGTTAAATCGCGGGGTGGAGTTGAGGCGGCTGCAGGAAGAGTTCGGCGATAATTGCAGGCGCTACGATGCTGTGATCGCGCAGTTGGCGGATGAGGGACTGTTGCAAGCCTCGCAGGGTAGCGTAAAGTTGACCGCGCGAGGACGATTGCTGTCGAACGAAGTTTTTGAAAGATTTATCGCGGACCCGGTGAACATCAAGATGTAGGATTCAGATTCTCGTGAGAGCTCCCTAAAGCTGCATGGCTGAGGTAGCATTCTGGGGATCCCTCGACTCCTCCTCAGTTGCGTTGCTCCTTCGGAGTCGCTCGGGATGACAAACATTAAACACAATGGGTACTCCCAAAGACAGTTCCGGCGATGACAAACACTAAAAAGATCGATCTCCGCAGTGACACCGTAACCCAGCCCACGCCCGAGATGCGGCGTGCGATGGCCGAAGCCGAGGTCGCCGACGACGTTTATGGTGAGGATCCCACGGTGAACCGGCTGCAGGAGCGGGCGGCGCAGATATTCCAGAAAGAATCGGCGATCTTTGTTCCCACCGGAACCATGGGCAACCAGGTGGCCATCCGCTGCCACACGCAGCATGGGCAGGAGATCATCTGCGAAGAACGCGCGCATTTCATCAATCTTGAATCAGCCACGGTCGCGGCTTTTTCCGGCTGCCAGCCGCGCACGGTCTACGGCGAAGACGGCGTGATTACCTGGGCGCAGATCAAAAAGAAAATCGCGCCGCCGGCATACTATCGCGCACAGACCGGCCTGATCGAACTGGAGAACACCGGCAGCCTGGCCGGCGGAACGATCTTTCCGCTCGAAGTGTCGGACGAGATCTGCGACGGCGCCCATGAGCTGGGATTGCCGGTGCATCTGGATGGAGCCCGGATCTTCAATGCAGCTACGGCGATGAAGAAGACCGTGGCCGAATTGGCGCACAAGTTTGATTCGGTAATGTTCTGTCTCTCCAAAGGGCTATGCGCGCCGGTGGGATCGATGCTGGTGGGCAGCAAGGCTTTCATCGACCAGGCGCGCGTCTTTCGCAAAGCCATGGGCGGCGGCATGCGCCAGTCCGGCGTGCTGGCGGCCGCGGGGCTGATCGCCCTCGAGAAGATGCCGCCCCGTCTGAAGGAGGATCACGATAACGCAAAGTTGCTGGCCGAGGGCCTGGCGGAGATCAGGGGCATCAAGATCGACGTGAAAAAGGTGAAAACCAACATTCTGGTCTTCAGCGTCGTGGGCACCGGCATGGATACCGCGGAGTTCAGCCGCAGGCTGGCGGCAAAGAACGTGCTGGCTGCGGGCACCGATCAGGAGCAGATGCGCTTTGTGACGCACCATGATGTGAGCCGGGAAGATTGCGGGAAGGTGCTGGAAGCGGTGCGCGAGATTTGCAGCTGAAAGGATCAAGCATGAGTTCTTTGTTCCGGCAGACGTTGTCCCGAGTGGACTTTCTCGTCCTTGTAGTCGTTGCGCTGGGTCTCCTCAATCACCCGGATACCCAGGCGGCTCAGCCGGAAACAGTCGCTTATAAGCACGCATACTATTTGTTTCTCGACGGCGCAGGTACCGGATGTCAGTCGTGCTATGTTCCTCTGCTGATCACGCAAAATTCGCTCGAAAAGATTGGGGCAGCAGGCAAGGGTGAAGAGGGAGTTTTGATCATCACCTATGAACGGGACTCGATTTGGCAAAACAAAGGCACAGTACATCTTCATGCTGAACAAATCGAGGCCGTGCCTCGTATTGTTCGGCTGAACGTCAATCGATACCGCTATCAGGAGATCAGTGCTGCGGAAACGATCAAACTCCTTGAAAATCCGGGGGGAACCATTCCGATATCGCGCACCTCAGTGCAAGGCATGGACCTTGGCAAACCAACGCTCGAGGAACTGATCAGTGCATTCAAGTCGCTGCAGTAGGGCGAGACAATAGATCCCGGTTCTTTGAAGCTCCGATTTGTCCCGCGGGCTCACACCGCGTAATGCGCGAACGCCTCGGTTACCTTCCTGTCTGGACCAAAGATAAACACTTCAGCGGCCAGGCCACGTTGGCCCCGGTAATACAGAGTGATGCTGTTCGCCCCGGTGAGCGTAGTGACCAACTCAAAATGCAGCTCAGGCGCGAGTTCGAGAGCTTTAGTCCAATATGCGCCGACGGCCCGCTTGCCGCGCAGCTTCCCTGACGGCTCGTCTACGATGCGGACGATTAAGGGCGAGGACATTTCAAAGTCGTCAGCATAATGCGACAGCACGCGCGGGAGATCGCGGGCATTCCAGGCGGCGATCCACTCAGCAGCGAAATGGTCAGCGAAGTTCTTGTCGAGCATAGGTTAACGATGGCATAGAGCGGACCCGGATGGCAATCTTAGATCTAGCTGCTGGCGAAGCGAATTCCTTCCTCCCTGCCAATGTTCGAGGTACTGTTAGCGAATTCTCACCTGAGGTGCCCCAGCCGGCCTGGACGGCCTCTCTCGCCACACCTTCTCAATAACCACCGGCCTGTTCGCCCGTCTAATGCAATGAACGATTTATAATCGATTTGAATCCTTCTCACGTTTTCAAACGTATTACTCCTCATACCTTGCCGGAGGTCTCAAGCATGGAACTGCACATCGAAAATCTCTCCAAACAATATCCCAACGGCACTAAAGCCCTGCAGGACGTCTCCCTGACGATTCCGTTGGGCATGTTTGGGTTGCTGGGCCCGAATGGGGCCGGGAAATCAACCCTGATGCGCACGCTGGCGACCTTGCAGGAGCCCGACGGCGGCCGCGCATCTTTGGGAGAGATCGACGTTCTGAGGCAAAAGGATGAAGTGCGCAAGGTGCTGGGCTATCTCCCACAAGAGTTTGGGCTTTACCCGAAGGTGACAGCTGAAGCGCTGCTTACGCATTTCGCCGCCCTCAAGGGGGTTGGCAATCCGAAGGAACGGCGCGAGGCCGTTCATGCTTTGCTGCAACAAACCAACCTGTATGAGCACCGCAACCAGTCGCTGGGCAGTTTTTCCGGCGGGATGAAGCAGCGATTCGGCATTGCCCAGGCTCTGCTGGGGAATCCGCGGCTGATCATCGTGGATGAACCGACCGCGGGCCTCGATCCGGAAGAGCGGGTGCGCTTTCACAACCTGCTGAGCGCGATCGGCCAGAACATCATCGTGATTCTTTCCACCCACATCGTGTCCGACGTGAGCGTCCTCTGCCGCAAGATGGCTATCATCCATGAAGGCCGGGTGCTGGCGACCGGTGATCCTGTCACTCTGGTGCGGGAATTGGAAGGGATGGTCTGGCGAAAATCGATTGAGGCGGGAGAAGTGGCTGCTTTCAGCGAGCAACACCGGGTGATTTCCATGCGGCTCTTTGCCGGGCGAACGATCGTACATGTGTTCAGCCCGGCGCGTCCTGACGCCGGCTTTGAACCGGTCACGCCCGATCTCGAAGATCTATACTTCGCCACCATCAAGGGCGCAAGATTCGCCCAATCCGTCGAGGTGAACTAGCCATGGTCGGTACTATTGCTGCTTTCGAATTGCGCCAGCGCTTTCGCCGCATCTCCACCTATGTCTACTTCGTTGTGCTGTTCGGGATGGCATTCCTTTTTCAGTTGGTAGTAGGCGGGGCTTTCTCCGGCGCCAGCGTGGATTTTGGCACCGGCGGCAGAGTTTTCGCCAATGCGCCTTACGCGCTGTTTGCCGTGATCGTCTATATCAGCACTTTTGCTGTTGTGATTACAGCTGCGCTGTCCGGCCAGTCTACGTACCAGGATGTTGACAGCAACTCCACTCAGTTCTTCTTCACTGCGCCTATCACCAAATTCGACTATCTTGCCGGTCGGTTTCTGGGATCGATCCTCCTCCAGCTGATGATTTTTTCCTCGATTGGCTTGGGCGCTTTAGCCGCCACGCACACGCACTGGATGGATCCGAGCCGGGTTGGCCCGGAACGCTGGTTTGCTTACATCGCGCCTTACCTGATGTTTGTGTTGCCCAATCTGCTGATCACCAGCGCGGCTTTCTTTGCCGTAGCTGCACTGACGCGCAAGATGCTGCCGGTCTATATCAGCGCGGTGCTTTTTCTGGTTGGCTACCTGGTGGCCGGCATCCTTGCCGGTGACGTCACCAACTCGGTCAGCGCTTCTCTGCTGGATCCTTTCGGCGGAAATCCTGTCGATTACGTAGTGCGATACTGGACGCCGTTTCAGCGCAATACGCAGCTCGTCCCATTCACGGGATTGATCGTCGTCAACCGGCTTATCTGGCTGGCGCTCGGGCTCGCCGTGATGGTGTTCACTTATGCCCGCTACAAGATGGGTCATGTTACCGCGGGAGGGCGAAAAAAGGGGCAAATCCTCACCGATGACCAGGAGGCTGCGCCAGTCCATCAGATTGCGGTACCGGTCCTGCATCCGACATTCTCTCTCCGCGATTCTCTGACCCAGTTCTTTTCTCTCTCCTGGCTGCAATTCCGCGAGATCATCACCAACGTCTTCTTTGCCGTGATCGTGATTGCCGGGTTTGCCCTGGCGCTGATGTTCTGCTTCAACCTGGCCAGCGGGAACGCTACCCCGGTTTATCCGGTTACCTACCGCATGATTGAGCTGGCTGGGGCCGGTTTCGCGCTGTTCGCTCTGGCCATCATCACCTTCTACGCCGGTGAGCTGGTGTGGCGCGAGCGCGATGCCGGAGTCTCCCAGATCGTCGACGCTTTGCCGGCGCAACGCTGGGTGTTTTTTACCTCCAAGCTGGCGGCTCTGATGCTGGTCGCCGTCGTGCTGGAGCTGATCGTGATGGCAGCCGGGGTGACCACCCAGATCAGCCTGGGCTACCACCGTTTCGAGTTCGGATTGTATTTGCGGGAACTCTTTGTCAACCGCCTGCTGATTCTCTGGGTGCTGTGTGTTTTCACGCTCGCGGTCCATACCATCGTCAACAACAAATACGTCGGACACTTCGTTGTCGTGTTGTACTACCTCGCTATCTTCTTCCTGCTGCCGGGCCTGAACTGGCAAGACCTGCTCTACCGCTTTGGGCAGCTTCCCAATTTCCAGTACTCCGACATGAATGGTTACGGCCCGTTTGCCTCCGCTCTTGTGTGGTTCCATATTTATTGGGGCTGTGCAGCCGTCATGCTCGCCATCGCAGCCAATATTTTCTGGGTCCGCGGTACCGATACGGGATGGCGGCAGCGGCGCGCGCTCGCCTTCCAGCGCCTCTCCCGGCCTTCCGGCATGTTGTTTGCCGCCAGCCTGCTGGCGTTCATCGGTGTGGGCGCATGGATCTTCTACAACACGCACGTTCTGAACCGTTACCTCATCCCGAACCAGCTTTCGGAGCGGAGGGCTGAATACGAAAAGAAGTACCGCAAGTACCTTGACGTCGCCCAACCGAAAATCACTGATGTGAACCTGCAGGTTGATCTCTTTCCCGAACAGCGAAGGATGAATTTCGCAGGAACCGTGTGGCTGGAGAACCAGACCGACAAGAGTATCGACCAGATTGCGCTGACCCTGTGGCCGCAGGAGCTTCAGCCGATACCAATGCCGAAAATCGAAGTCGATAAGCTGGAGCTGGAAGGCGGGCAGACCCAGGTGCTCAAAGACGAGCGACTCGGTTTCTATGTGTACCAGCTGCCTTCACCCCTGCCGCCCCACGGCCGCATGGCAGCGCACTTTGCGCTGAAGTACGCGTTTCACGGCTTTGCCAACAACGACGAACAGATCGATCTGGTGGGCAACGGCACATTCGTCAGCGACGCGTTTGCCCCCCATGTCGGCTACCAGCCGTCGATCGAACTGGAAGGCCAGGGTATCCGGCGCAAGTTTGGCCTGAAGCCTTTCAAAGACACGCCAAAACTGGAAGATGTTGCCGCTCGCCAGGAGATTTACGGCGAGCCCGATGTGGGCTGGACCAATTCAGAAACCACCGTCAGCACGCGGCTGGATCAGACAGCCATCGCTCCCGGCTATCTGGTGAACGAGTGGGTGAAGGACGGCCGCCGTTACTTCCATTACAAAATGGATGCGCCCATCCTGTGGGGAATCTCAGTCAACTCGGCGAAGTACCAGGAGTTGAAGGACCGCTGGCATGACGTGAATCTGGAAATCTACTACGACCAGCGCCACACCTACGATCTCGACCGGATGCGCGAGAGCATGAAAGATACGCTCGAATACTGCAGCGTGAATTTCAGTCCATTTCAATTTCATCAGCTCCGGATCATCGAGTTCCCCCGCTACCAGAACTTCGCTGAATCCCTAGCTAATACCATTCCTTTTTCGGAAGCCATCGGCTTCATCACGCGCGTAAAGCCGTCAGACCCTTCGGCGATTGATCTGCCGTATTTTGTTACCGCGCATGAGGTTGCGCATCAGTGGTGGGGGCATCAGGTGGTTACCGCCAATACGGAAGGCGCCACAGTGCCGGTGGAAAGCCTGGCGGAATACACCGCGCTCATGATCATGAAGCATCGTGTCCCTCCTGAATCGATCAAGAAATTCATGCGCCGTGAACTCGATCGCTACCTCTTCGGACGCGCCCAGGAACGCGAGGAAGAACGGCCGTTGCTGCGTGTCACCTACAACCAGGGCTACATCCATTACTCCAAGGGCGCCATGGTCATGTACGCTCTGCAGGACTACATCGGGGAAGACAAGGTCAACCAGGCGCTCGCGGCGTTTGTGAAGGAGTTCAAATTCAAAGGCCCGCCGTATCCGACTTCGCTTGATCTGGAAAATCAGCTGCGCAAGGTGACGCCGCCGGAATACCAGTATCTCTACGACGATCTCTTCGATAACATCACGCTCTATGAGAACCGGGCCAAGTCGGCGACTTATACGCAACTTCCCAACGGGAAATATGAAGTCACCCTGGAGGTGGAACTGAGAAAGTTTCGCGCCGATGGCCGTGGCGAGGAACACCAGATTCCCGCTCACGACTGGGTCGACATCGGCGTGACTGACGCTGCGGGTCACTACCAATATCTGCAAAAGCACAAGATCGACGGCGATTCGGCCGAGATCAAGGTTGTGGTCGACAAACCGCCCGTGCAGGCCGGTATCGATCCGTTGAACATACTCATCGACCGCAAACCGGACGATAACCTGATCAACGTCAAGCAGGGCAAGACGGCAAGCGTCGCATCGCTCCGCTGACGCTCGGCCAACAGGGATTTCGTCCGCCTGCTTTGATAGACTTTTAAGTCGCGATTTTGCGCATTGGTGAAGGACCCGTTGGAGGGATGATATGCGTTTGTGTTCTGGCGTCTTGGTGGTTGGAACATTGTTTACTCAGGCGCTGTCCGCGGCGCAACAGGCGCCGGCGGCCTCCATCCCAACTTTGGTGCAGACGGCATTGACCGCACCCGGGAGCGCACCTTTTCATTTGAAAGCAATGATTACGGAACAGGGTGATCCAGAAACCAAGGCGCTCATTGAAATCTATTGGGCGGACGATCACAAATGGCGCCGCACCATTACCTCAGACGATTTCTCACAGACGTTGATCGTGAACGGCGACAAGGTTTTTGAGGAGGATTCGGATAACTACTTTCCTCCTGGTCTGCAAACCCTGATTACGGCTATGTTGGATCCAAAGCCTATCCTGGATGCGTGGCGGCAGGGCAGCACAGCGCTTACCAAGGAAAATGGTGCTTCCCGTGAGTCCGGGGAGGTGTGTTATTCCGCGCAGCTGTGTGGAAGAAGCAACTACGGATTGCTTGAGGTCGTGGGTTTGCCAGGGCACTCCATAGACTTCACAGATTACAAACCATTCAAGGGAAAACGTGTCGCTCGTCGTCTGGTTGATAGCCGTGGATCCGGCGACAGCCAGACCGCCCTGGTCATGCAGCTCGATGAGTTCAAGCATCCCGACGAGAGCCTTTTTGCAATACCCCATCCCACGGCCGAGGAAAAGCGGATTCACAGTGTGGTTTTGTCCCAGCCTGAACTGCAAAGCCAGGCCGTGGAGAGCCACGACATCGTCTGGCCGCAGGTGCTTGACGGCGCGACCACAGGAAGCGCCAGTTTTTATGTCTCGGTGGATCCTGACGGCCATGTGCGCGAGGTGTTTCCCGTACACACCGCGAACGAGCGCGCCAATGAATCTGCCTGCCGTCAGATCATGAAGTGGAAATTCAAGCCGATCATCAAGGATGGCCTTCCAGTTCAGGCTGAATCTGTTTTGACTTTCACTTTGAATACGCGAGCCTGGGGACCACCCTCTCCTTTGAGCGATGCCGAAGTCCGCAGGCTGGCGTCCAACATCGTAGAACCGGTGATACCTCGCGGGATTGCGCCTAAAGGCGTGACCTATACTCTCACGGCTGCCATTGACTCCGAAGGTCGCCTGATCGAGGTGATCGCTGGCGAAGGGCCGCCAAAGCTGTTTGGTCCGTGTTATGACGCGGTCTCCAAGTGGCAGTTCAAACCATTTCTTCAGAACGGAGTACCGTTGCCTTACCGGGCGGAAATCAGTTTTCAGGTTCCCTAGATCATTACAGATGGATTCAGGAACTCGTCCGGGCGCCATTGCGATCGACGGCGACCGCATTCCCATTTGATACACTTACCTACCGGTACTCAAAGGATCGAACCATGTCTTCTCAAGTCTCCACCGCCCCGGAAGTTTCCCTGCGTGAATTTCAGGAAGCCCGCAAAGTTGTCTCCTCGTTTGCTTATCACACGCCGCTGCTGACTTCGCGTATTTTGAGCGAGCGCACCGGCTTCGACGTGCGTTTGAAGGCGGAGATGTTCCAGAAAGGCGGGTCGTACAAGCTACGTGGGCCGCTCAACAAATTCCGCCATCTCACGGAAGAGCAGCGCAGCCGCGGCGTGATCTGCTCTTCGGCCGGCAACCATGCGCAGGGCGTGGCATTGGCAGCAGGCGTTTACAAGATGAAGGCCGTGGTGGTGATGGCCAGCAATGCCACGCAATCCAAGGTCGATGCCACGCGGGCTTACGGCGCTGAAGTCGTACAGCATGGCCTGATCTGGGATGAAGCCAATGAGAAATCAAAGCAGCTCTGCCGGGAGCGCGGGCTTACCTACATCCATCCGTTCGACGATCTGCAGCTGATCACGGGACAGGGAACGCTGGGCCTTGAAGTCTACGAAGACTTTCCGCAGATTGATGTCGCTGTGGTGCCGATCGGCGGCGGCGGGCTGATCTCCGGCGTCTCGATGGCACTGAAGGCGTCGAATCCGAAGATCAGGATTATCGGCGTGGAATCGTCCGATGGGCCGGCGATGAAGAGAAGCGTCGAGGCCGGGAAAGTAGTCACGCTGGACAAGATTGACTGTATCATCGACGGACTGCGGGTAAAGCGCGTGGGCGAGAACACGTTCAGCGTGGTGCAGCGTTTTGTCGATGACATTGTGACGCTGCCGGACAAAGAGATTTTTGATGCCATGATCTGGATCATGTCGCATTGCAAGCTGGTGGTGGAAGGCGCTGCGGCTGCGCCCGTCGCGGCGCTGCTGCATGGATTGATCAAAGCACCCGCGGGATCCAAGGTTGCTTGTGTGCTCAGCGGCGGCAATGTGAACCTGGACCAGCTTAAAGGGCTGAAGTGGAATTAGGCGCCGACGGTTTGCCACAGCCAGCCAGCACCCACCATGCGAGTGGACAGGCCCCTGACCGGATGGATGCTGGTGCGGCGACAATCATACTGATTTGGATGATGAAAGCCGGCATCGTCGTTGTCGTCGCGATGGCTTCCTTGTACTGGTTTGAGAACGATCCCATCAATCGCGAACGGATCATTCTTCTTGCTCTTGTTATGTTGCCCTGGGTGGCGGCGCTTGGTCTCCCCGCAGCCAAGGTGGAGCACGCCTTCGGGCTGTTGTGTGGTGGTTCCATAGTGCTGGTTCCCATCATCGTGTTCCTCGCCGTTCTTAGCCCTCTTTCCGGTCGTTCCGTAGCTACGGATTGGTTCCTGCTGTTTGCGATGGTCGCCACTCTGCTGATGGGAATGGTTGCCGTGGCAAAGGAATTGCGGCGTCGCAGCGTGAATGTGCGCCAGGCCGCGACCCTCTTAGGCTGTGCCGCGCTGTACGAATTGGCATTGCTGAAGGCGCTGACCTTGGTGCACGCTTGAGTCCCGTCGCGCCCTTGGATTCAACTGAGGACGGAGCACCTTAGATCTGCCGGGCATCGCACAATCCTTTTGCTTCACGCTGCAACATGCGGTAGCTTAACCGCATGGCCAATCCACAAGATGAGTTGGAGGCGCTACGCGCGCAGGTAGCGTCATTGACAGCTCGTGTTCACCGGCTGGAACAACGCACTGGAGTTGAGCCGCAAACCGTTTCCGGAGTCCCACCCGCGCAGCCTTCGGTGGCGCCGCCGCCACCGCCTCGAACAGCCGCGCCACTGACGGTTTCCAGAAGCGATCTGGAGCAGAAGCCGCTTCCGCCCATGCCCGTAATTCCACCGCGCAAAGAGCCTGGCACGCCGTCTTTCAGCCAGTTGGCGGCGCGTTCGGGTGAAGATCTGGAAGGAACCATCGGCAAGCTGTGGCTGAACCGGATTGGGATCGTCGCCATCCTGCTGGGTGTTTCCTACTTCCTTAAATATGCGTTTGATAATGGATGGATCGGCCCCGGCGGCCGCGTTGCCATCGGTCTGATCGCCGGCATCGCCGTTGTCCTGTGGAGTGAGCGGTTCCGCAGCAAGGGCAGCATTCCGTTTTCCTATTCGCTGAAGGCAGTGGGGATCGGAATTCTCTATCTTTCCCTATGGGCGGCGTCGCAGCGATACCACCTGGTTCCTTCCAGCGTGGCATTCGTCGCCATGATCGTGGTGACGGCCTCCACCATCACGCTGGCGCTTACGCAGAACGCCGAAATCCTGGCGGTCTATGCCATGATCGGCGGGTTCAGCACGCCGGCGCTGGTCTCCACCGGCGAGAACCATGAGATCGTTTTATTTACCTATGTCTGCCTGCTCGACCTGGCCATTCTTGCCATGGTGACCATCAAGCCCTGGCGGCGGATTGTCTGGGGCGCCTTTCTGGGTACGGCGATCATGTACGTCGGGTGGGCGGCCGAATTCTATGACGACACAGAGCGCCCGCAGACGGTGCTGTTTGCCTCAATCTTCTTCGCGATTTTTGCCGTGATACCGCTGATCACCCCCCTGTCGCGATCGCGCTGGCATAGCGGCTTCTCCATCACGCTGATGGCTCTTCCCCTGGTGAATGCCGGCGCATATTTCCTGGCATTGTTTGCGATGTACCACAGCGAAACAGCCACGCTGACCTGGTATTCGCTGGCGCTGGCGGCCGTCTACCTGGTGCTGAGTAGCCAGTTCAAGCGGCGCGTGGGCAGCGACCCGGACGTGGTGAAGACCATCAACCTCATCCACATTGCGATTGCCATCGTGTTCATCACCATCGCCATTCCGCTCAAGCTCAACGAACACTGGATCACGATTGGCTGGCTGATTGAATCGGCCGTATTGCTTTGGGTAGCGGTGAAATCAGACGCGCATTTCCTGCGCATCTTTGCCGGATGCACGCTGGCGCTGGGCATCTGCCGCCTGCTGTTCTATGACAATTTCGACACGCAGACGCTGATCTTCAACGCGCGCTTTGCCACTTACCTGGTGGCGATTGCCATCATGGCCGGCATCGTGTCCGCGGGAAAACGCTTTGCCTCTGAGGCGGAAATGCCCTTTGTGAACGCCGCCGGTGTGGCACTGAACCTGCTCGCGCTGTGGGCGGTGACGCTGGAAGCAAACGACTATTTCAATCGCCAGATCATGGCTTTTTACCGAACACACAATTACACCGTGACGGACCAGTGGCAGATTGCCAAGGACTTTACCTTCTCTGCAATCTGGATCGTTTACGGCGCCGCGCTTATGGTCGTCGGCTTCTGGAAGCGCTCGGCCTTCATACGCTGGCAGGCGCTGGTGCTGATGGCGGCAACCATCGTCAAGGTGTTCCTGTACGATTCGCGTGAACTGGAGCAGGTGTACCGCATCCTGAGTTTCATTGGCCTCGGCGTGGTGCTGATGGGAATGTCCTACGCCTATCATCGCGACTGGCTGAAGCTTTCACCGCGCAAAAGCGGCGCTGCGGAGCAGGGGACAACGGCATGAAGATGCAGGCGGTCTTGATGGCGGCAGCGGTGCTCGCCGGGCCTTCCATTTCGTACTTCAAATATCAGCGGCCTGCGCAGGTGGCCGGCGCCGGACAGCAGTACCTGGTGGTGGATGAATCGGTATGGAAGAATGCGCGGCCTGATCTGGGCGATCTGCGTTTGTATAACGGGCAGAATGAAGTGCCGTCGGCGCTGGCAACCGAGCGCGGCAGCCTGGAGCGCGATCGCCGAAGCGTCCGCGTGCTGCAGCAGGGAACGGTTGAGGGCAAGACGCAGTTCCTGATCGACATGTCCGGCGTGGTGGAATATGACCACATTGAGCTGGACCTGGCGGCAAGAAATTTCGTCGCGCGCGCCCTGGTGGAAGGCCAGGACGACGTGCACGGAGCACATTGGACCGCGCTCGCGCAACAGACCCTCTACGATTTCACCCGGGAGAACCTGGGGCGGAACAGCATGCTGCGCCTTCCGCTTACCACCTACAAATATCTGCGCGTAACCATTGACGGGCCGGTCTCGCCCGCGGCGGTGCTGGGCGCAAGCTCGGAGTTTCGCCAGGAACAGAAAGCGGTTTGGCGGGAGGTTTCGAATTCGCCTAAACAGGGAGCTCTGCCGCAGAAAAGCGTACCCAACGATTTCAATGGCAACCAGCGCATCAAAGGCACGCTGCTGACGTTCGCGGTGCCGGAAAATGTTCCGGTGGAGCGCGTGGTGTTTGAGGTTGATCCGGAGCAGCCTAACTTCAAGCGCGAAGTGGAGATTCTGGACCCGCAAGGACAAACCATTGGGTCAGGAGAAATCAGCCGGATTCACATGCTGCGCGCGGGCCAGAAGATCGATACGGAAAACCGGACAGTAGATTTCTCTGCCACCGGACACAAGAGCATCAGCGTGATCATCTACAACGGCGACGATGCGCCGCTGCGGCTAAAAGGCGCGCGCCTGGAACAGTATGAGCGCCGCCTTTACTTCGATGCACCACAGCAGGGCACACTTACGCTCTACTATGGCGATGAAAAGCTGGAAACACCGGTTTATGATTACGCCAAACTTTTTCAGCAGGAGCCGAACGCCGTCGAAGCAAAAATGGGCGCGGAAGAAGCAAATGCCGGCTATCAGGGAAGGCCGGATGAGCGTCCGTGGACAGAGCGGCACCCGGCAGTCTTGTGGATTGCAATCATCGCCGCGGTAGCGATCCTGGGCGCTGTGGCCCTGCGCTCCATGAAGAGCGCAACCGCGTCTTAGTGGAAGACCACCATCGTGTCTTTCTTCGGCTGCGCCGCAAGCTGGGACAGATAGTTCTTCAACCCCTCTTCCGCGTCGTTCTGCGTAAATCCCTGGAAAGCGATTCCCATGCCCACGCCGGGATGGAAGCTTACCGTCTTGCCGGCGAGGTTGATCTCTTTATCATTGGCTTTGATCGCCAGGGTTACGCTCTGGCCCGTGGGCAGAGGGGAAAAAGTAAAGACATAACAGCCGCCAAGCGATATATCTCCAACCGTGCCCCAGTAGCCGGCGTTGCCGGTTTCCGGATTAATACGCACGCCAGTGTCACAGGGGTAACGGGGGTGTCTCCGTTTCTCTTTATATTCAACTGCCATACAGCAACTCCTTGCTATACCCAGACCCTGGTTAGCAAGTATTGTTCCACCGTTCGGAAGGGGCAGAGCATTACGTCGGACACGGGGGACAAGGTCCGGAAGGGCCATGTACGGCCGATTTCTATGAATCCCGAGCGAAGCGAGGGAGCCATTGCAGAATTGGTAGTTGGGTAATTTGGTATTTGGGTAATTTTGAAATCTGATCAATTTGGCTTCCCGGTTGCGAAGGAAGAATGGGCTGCGCCTTCTCAATTACCAAATGACCAAATGACTCAATTACCAATGTAGATCAGCGCAGGGCCTCTTCAACCTCGCTAAGCCAATCGGGCTTCTTCAGGACTTCACGCGGCTTGGGGCCGTCGGCCGCCCCGACGATTCCATCTTGCTCCATAAGATCAATCAGATGTGCGGCGCGGCCATAGCCGATGCGCAGCCGCCGCTGCAGCAGCGAGGTGGAAGCTTTGCCGAAGTCAATCACTAGGCGAACGGCATCCTGGTAAAGCTCGTCATGTTCGGAGTCCTCGCCCGACGCTGCATCGCCGCCCGCGCCGCCTGAGCCTGCAGCGCCGTCGCGTTCCTCCTTCGGCACTTCCAGGAACTTCTGCTCGTACTCGGCCGGAGCCTGGGCGCGCCAGAACTCGACCACCGCATTGATCTCTTTCTCCGTCGTGTAGGGAGCGTGCAGCCGATGCACGCGCGCCGACCCTGAAGGCAGATACAGCATGTCCCCCTTGCCCAGCAGTGACTCCGCGCCGTTGGCGTCAAGGATGGTGCGTGAATCGATCTTGGTGGCCACGCGGAACGAGATGCGCGATGGGAAGTTCGCTTTGATCAAACCGGTGATCACATCCACCGAAGGCCGCTGCGTCGCCAGCACCAGGTGGATTCCCACGGCGCGCGCCATCTGCGCCAGCCGCGTGATCGATTCTTCCACGTTCGACTGGTCCAGCATCATCAAGTCCGCCAGCTCGTCGATGATGATCACGATGAACGGCAACGGCTTGTGCTCGCTGTCGGCTTCGTCGAACAGGCCGGGCATATCTCTCTCGAAGAGCTTGTTGTACTGGTCGATGTTGCGCACGCCTTTGTCCGCCAGCGCTTTCAAGCGGCGCTCCATTTCGCGCACGGCGTTGCGCAGGGCGTTGGCCGCCAGCTTGGGCTCGGTGATGATCGGCGTATAGAGGTGCGGAACGCCTTCGTAGTTGCCCAGTTCCAGGCGCTTGGGGTCAACCAGCACCAGCCGCACCTGGT
>DATFSU010000036.1:0-93493 GCA_035262465.1 Candidatus Angelobacter sp.
TCCACTTCGCTGAGCCAATCGGGCTTTTTCAGAACTTCGCGCGGCTTGGGGCCGTCGGCCGCCCCGACGATCCCATCTTGCTCCATAAGATCGATGAGGTGAGCCGCGCGGCCATAGCCAATGCGCAAGCGGCGCTGCAGCAGTGACGTGGAAGCCTTGCCAAATTCGATCACCAGCCGCACGGCATCCTGATAGAGCTCATCGTGCTCGGAGTCTCCGTCGCCGGCTTCGCCGCCACTACCGGCTGAGCCCGATCCGCCTTGACGCTCTTCTTTCGGGACCTCCAGGAATTTCTGCTCGTACTCAGCCTGGGCCTGCGCCCGCCAGAACTCGACCACCGCGTTGATCTCTTTCTCCGCAGTGTACGGAGCATGCAACCGATGCACCCGCGCCGAGCCCGAGGGCAGATAAAGCATGTCGCCCTTGCCCAGCAGCGATTCCGCGCCATTGGCGTCGAGAATCGTTCGCGAATCAATCTTCGTCGCCACGCGGAAGGAAATTCGCGATGGGAAATTGGCCTTAATCAGACCGGTTATTACGTCGACGGAAGGTCTTTGCGTCGCCAAAACGAGGTGAATTCCAACGGCTCGTGCCATTTGCGCCAGACGCGTAATCGATTCTTCCACGTTCGACTGGTCCAGCATCATCAGGTCAGCCAGCTCGTCAATGATGATCACGATCTGCGGCAGCGGTCTGTGCTCGCTCTCTTCGAACAGGCTCGGCGTATCGCTCTCAAACAGTTTGTTGTACTGCTCCAGGTTGCGCACGCCTTTTTCCGCCAGCACCTTCAACCGGCGTTCCATCTCGCGCACGGCGTTGCGCAGAGCGTTGGCCGCAAGCTTGGGCTCGGTAATGATCGGCACATACAAATGGGGCACGCCTTCGTAAATCCCCAGTTCGAGCCGCTTGGGATCCACCAGGATCAGCCTCACCTGCTCTGGCGTCGACTTGTACAGGATCGACATGATCATGGCATTGATCGCCACGGATTTTCCTGAGCCGGTGCTGCCGGCGATCAGCAGATGCGGCATCGTCGCCAGATCGGCGGTGATGATCCGTCCGTTGATGTCCTTGCCCATGGCCAGCGTCAGCTTGCTGCGCGCGCCAACAAAATCCTGCGACTCCACCACCTCGCGCAGCCAGATGGTTTCGCGCTGGTGGTTCGGCACCTGAATGCCGACGGTCGATTTGCCCGGCATGCGCTCGATCAAAATGCTCTCCGCGCGCATCGCCAGGCACAGATCTTCTGAGAGGCTGGTCACGCGGCTGTACTTCACGCCCGGCTCGGGCTTGAATTCGTAGGTGGTCACCACCGGTCCGGGATTGATTTGCGTCACCGCGCCCAGCACGTCAAACTCGGCGCACTTCTCGGTCAGGACTTCAGCCAGCGCTTTAACCTCTTCTTCATTCACCGCCTGCTGGTCGTCAGGACGATGCAGCAGCGAACTGGGCGGGAGCTTGTATCCGCCGGCTGCGATCTTCGGCATCACCGTCTTGCGCCGCGACGTCAAGTCGGCGCGCGCGGCAACCGCGGGCTCCGTTTCCAGCGCGGCAACGTTTGCAGCGGCGGGATTCGTACTGGTTAAAGGCTGCTGCACCGACGACTGCGGCTGCGCCGGCTCGGTTACCAGCTGTGCTGCGCCCACAGGTTCCATGTCGGCAAACGTGCGTTCGAATCCTTGCGTCGTGGCTGCAACAGTCCCGGTGGCGGGCATCGCCGAGCGTTGGGCGGAGCTGTCAGCTGCTCCACGGGAGTTCCGCGCCATCGGCGCCACGACAACTGCGCGGCGGTCATCCGCTCTGCGATCCTCTCCAGTGCGGCGGTCCAGCTCCTTCTGGGCTTTCTTTTTCGCGATGGCGGCTGCCCGCGCCGTGCGCCAATCCTGGAAGCGCTGCCACAATGCAACGGCGAAGGTGAAGCGCGTGCTCAGCCATATGCGCAGGTCGACAAACGAAAACGCGGTCGAAAGATACAGCGCCACGGCCACCAGCGTTCCGCAGACAATGTATGCGCCCACGGTGTTGAAGTAGTGCAGCAGCACGTCGCCCACCAGGCGGCCCAAAAGCCCTTCAATCGGAACGGCATGGCGCCAGCGCAAACTCCACGGCAGCAGCGCCAGCAAAGCTGGTGTGAAGATCAGCAGAATAGCTGCGCCGATAAACTTTGCTCCCGGAGAAGCCACTGGCCGCGATTTGAACCAGCGCAAGCCCAGTAGTCCCAGGATGACTGGGAACACAAACACAAAGATGCCGGCCGATTGCAGCAGCAGATCGCCCAGCATGGCGCCAAACAGCCCGATCCAGTTGCGGGCGCCGTTGCCCGCCAGCGAGCCGGCGGTGTTCAGCGAGGGGTCGAGCGGAGAATAACTGGCCAACGCCAGAAAAAGCAGGGTCGCGGAGACCAAAAGAAGGAACCCGATCAGCTCATTGAGCCGGCGGTTCCGGGTAGGCGTGAACGCACGCAGAAAATACTTCATTGGGGCCTGTCCTTCAGCCTGAAACCTACACTTTCACCCCGCGGCTGCGCTTGGAGGCGCCATTGCTGAATGGCAAGGAGCGAAAGATGTGTTTTCGCCTTGCCATACGCGCACTTCCCGCCGGAAAAAGCGGTGTTCCGGGCCAAAAGTCCAGAGTACACCAGAGCCCGCCCATTATAGCGGAATTGCGGCGCGAAATTGGCCGTAAAAACGTAGCACTTTTGGACTATGGGGTGATTAAGCATGTTCCTGGCTTAGATGCCAGGGAGCAGAATCCTGCTGCTCTGGATTCGGTCTGCGGTCAAGCGCCCAAGGCGCGAAAAGAACCTAGCCCACCCCAAGGCTTACGCATTCGAAGCCGCGGGGTGGGTAAGCTGAATGGCTGTTACTGCGCAGCGCCAACCACGTTGATCACCACGCTGGTCTTGTGGAGTGCCGCAAAGGTTCCGGTGCTGATGTCTTCCACAATCAGCCTATGCGTGCCGGGCGCAAGCGTATAGGTCTGGCTGATGCTTGAAGTCCCCGGCGCCGACTGGCCCAACTTAACGCCGGCAGTGTCATCCCATACCTGGAGGTGGTAAATACTCGCCGTGGATTCCCGTGCAGTGGCGCTGACCAGCACCTGGGGTCCGCTGCTGCCGGCCAGCGGAGCGGAGACGAAGACGCCATCGCCTTGCACGTTGATGTTCACCATAGATTGGTGCAGAAGGCTGAACGTTCCAGCACTCAGGTCTTCAACCACGAGCTGGTGTGCTCCCGGCGCAAGGGTGTAGGTCTGATTGATGCTCGAGGTTCCGGCCGCCGACTCGCCCAGCTTGGCGCCCGTGGTGCTGTCCCAGACCTGGAGCTGGTATATCTGCGCGGCTGATTCCCTGGCTGTCGCGCTGACCTGTACCGCCGATCCGAGCGTCGCACTGGCCGGCGGCGAGGTGATGTTCACGCCATCGGCCTGAACAGTAACTGTGACCACGGAGTTGTGTAACGCCTGGAAATTACCGGCGGCAATGTCTTCAATTACAAGCTGGTGCGTTCCCGGTAGGAGCGTGAGCGTCTGCTGGAAAGTTGAAGTTCCGGGAGCGGATTCCGCCAATTTCTGGCCGGTGCCACGATCCCAAACCTGGATCTGAAAGATTTGTGCGAGGGCTTCTGTGGCCGTGGCGTTCACGGCAACCTGTGTACCGGTAACCGCGTTCTGCGCCGGCAACGTGACACTGACATAGCCGGAGAAGAAATCTTTCATGGGAGCAGCGCCGGCTGATGCGCCGGGATAGGTAGAGATGCCCAGGGCATCCAGCATGGTCCGCAAGGTGTTCTCATGTTTATACGGTGTGTTGGAAATCGTGTGCGGGGTCACGTTCGGTCCGATCAGCGCGGTGTAGACCGTGCCTGCGATATCGGCGTTGCCGTTATCAAACGTAATGATCAGCAGACCGTCGCCGCCGGGCTGGAAGTAAGGCTTGGCCAGCAGGGCGGGGAGATTGGCTTTTAGAAATGTGTCGGCCGCGGCCGCGCCGGCATCGTGGCCATCATTCAGCCCGTCAGGCGCAATAATAGTGAACTGGGGCAGCGCATTATTCGCCAGGTCGACGGCGAACTGCGAGAAATCGACGATCTTTGCCTGCGAGCCTGCGATGTTGGAGAGCACGTCACTGTACCAGACGGCTCCGTTGTGACGGCGATAGTAGTGGGTTGCTTTGGCATTGTCCGGTGTGGTTACGGTGCCTCCGGCTGCTGCATACGACTGTGCATACACCTTCCATGAGATCCCGCGATTGTTCATCTCGCGAAAAATATTGTCGTCGGTGATGGACGCAGCGCAGGTATTGCCGGTACAACCAAAGTCGTGCGTGGGGGGCGGCAGAACACAGTTGACTGCGGCGTGGCAGCTTCCGGACGCGACCCAGAGATAATCCATGAGCGAACCGGTGGTGTTGGAGGTGAAGTTCGTGGCATATCCGTTGGCCGCACCTTGGCTGGTGAGCCACGGCATTTGTGCCAGGGTGGTGTCAAAACTCGTGTTCTCTTCCATGATCAATACAACGTGCGATGAGCGCGGCACCGGAGCCTGCGCCTGGATGTGGACGAAAAATGGGCCCAGTAGGATGGTAGCGAACAGTGACAGCGTGGCAATCGGATGAGCACGGCGAATACGCATTGCGACGGTTTCCTCTCTGGTCGGGGTGATCACAACTCACACACAAATCCCGATGCGAGCATCCGCAAAAGTTGGCCGGCAACGCTCCGCGATCATGGGTGGTTGGTTTTGGGTTGTGGTGCTGCGTACTCTAGCCCACAAATCTGGCGCCAATTGTTAAAGAATGACGCATCGGTAGTAATACGCTCGGACTTAGGGTCGCCGCCCTAGCCCAGGGGCCATTGAAAGACTTTTTCCCACCCTGTCGATTTCCCCATCCCCGCGCGTCGTACCAGCGAAGGAGAATTACAATGGCCACCATGGTTGCTGCTGATCTGGAACAAGCCCGCACATACTTCGCTTTTACCCGCAACCGCCTGCAGGAAGTCACTGCCGGCCTCACGGACGAACAGGCGCGCTTCAAGCCCGCCCCGGACCGCTGGTCGATCGCGGAGATCCTCGAGCACCTCTCCATCGCCCACGACCGGATTCTGACCCGCATGATCGACCAATTTCCGCAGGCGCCGGCTCCGGAACCCGGCCGGAACGCTCAGGTCGTGGACGCACTCATCCTGGAAAGAATTCCCGACCGCTCCATGAAGGCCACCGCGCCGGAGTTCGCGCAGCCCAAAGGGCTGGTCACGCCGAAAGAGGCGCTTGGCCGCATCTTGCTCAGCTACCAGCGACTAACGGAGTTTCTGGAGTCCACGCCCGACCTGCGTGAGCACATCCTGGAATCGGCTCCGCTGCGCTTTACCACCAATGGCGCTCAGACCACGGCCGACGGCTATCAATGGGCGCTCACCGCCGCCGCCCACGACGAACGCCATATCAAACAGATCCTGGAAGTGAAGGCCGCTTCGAACTATCCGGCCTGAAGTGTTGCCGCGCGCACCCATCCTTCGTCTTCACGAAGGATGGGACTGCTTTTTCTGCCCGACGCCGGGGCTTACCAGTAGGTCAGGTTCACCTTGTCGAGCCACACTGAGAACGGCGCGCCCGTAAGGTTGGCGTCTGACTGGTAGGCAACGTCCAGCCCGCTGTTGGTGTCCGATGTGGGTTGCGAGCTCAGGTTCACCACCTGCCGTTTGGCGTTGGTCGTGACTGCGGTAAATGTCAGGCTGCCGCCCTGCTGGCGCTCGAACTCAAACACCAGGTGGACCCAGGTTTTGGCTGCGGGTTGGGCGCACGTCGCCGCCGAAGTAACCCACTTGTTTCCGACGTTGTCCCACAGGCGCCAGCTGTGTCCGCCGGCCAGATCGCACTGTGCACCAAAGTTGTAGCGATTGCCGCCGACGCTCTGCGTCACGTAGAACTCGAGGGCCTGCGCCACCGACGGATTGTCCACGTAGTAGTTCAGGTCATAAAGAAAATGGGTGGCGCTGTTGTGCGCACCCAGCGCCTCAAACCACAATGCACCTCCAAAGGGCTGGGTTCCCGCCAGCAGGGAGAATTCCGCGGACGAACCGCTCAGCGAGGGCGAAGCGATCCCCTGGGTCATGGAAATCACCGCTGGAGCCGTTCCCGAGCAGGCGTCCACGCAGGTCTGCCATCCCGTCATCTTCTGTATGTCCGGGATCGTCTGGGCATTGCTCGGCGGCGTTCCGGGAGGCGTGGGAGTCGGGCTGGCTGGAGTCGGACTGGCGCTGGGAGTTGGATTGGGTGGGGCGGCGCTTACCGTGTTGGTCGGCGCCGCCGACTGGCCACCGCATCCGGCAAAGAGAGCAACCATCAAAACCAGAAGACCTGTGCACACTACCGCATTCAGTTTTCTCATTTCGGGGAACTCTTTCCAAGTGGCGGGACTTCCAAAATTCAGACGGTGGCGACTTTCAGCGTTGCTGAAGTCTACAGTTATCCAGAGTAGATGCGGGATTGTTTCTCGGACGCTGCCTTCAGTGTTAAGCGGTTGGACTTAATCTTGTTCTTATGGACCGATCGGGCTCGCGGCTACTGCGCGAACGCTTCGACGCTCCGTTGGTCGCATTCCTGTGATCCGCGATCATCCGCGTAGATCCGCGGTGGGCTTTTTGCTTTTCTGATGGCCAGCGATCCCGCGCGATGACCCGGGCCCCCGGTAAGCCCGTTTTGGCTTGCCGGGTTGGATGTCGGCGATCTCGGCGATGTTTCGGGGCCCCCGCCAAGCCCGATTTTGGCTTGGTGGGGATAGGATCTCGGCGATTCTCAATGCCCCTTCATCACCCACACCAGCACAGCGATTCCGACGATGATCCGGTAGATCGCAAACGGCGTGAAGCCCCGTTTGCGCACCCAGTTCATGAACCACGCCACCACCGCCAGAGCCACAATGAACGAGACGACGAAGCCGATGATCAGTACGATCCACTCCTGGCCGCTGGCCGGCATGCGGCCCAGCGGCTCGCCGTGTTTGTGACTGAAGGTCTTAAGCAGATCGTAACCCGTGGCTGCAATCATCGTCGGCATGGAGAGGAAGAACGAGAATTCGAGAGCCGCGCTGCGAGACATGCCTGCCACCTGGCCGGCGGCAATGGTCGACATCGACCGCGACGTTCCCGGAAAGACCGCCGACGCCACCTGGCAAATGCCGATCCAGATGGCCTGGGGGAGGGAAACGTCTTCCATGTGCTCAGTTTTGAAACTGCTGCCAGGCCGCGGCGTGCCAAACATCGCGTCCACAATCCACATAATGATGCCGCCCACGAGCAGCGACACACCCATCACGGTCAGGCTCTCCAGGTGTTTGCCGATCACCTTGGTCAGCAGCAGCGACGGAACGGCGGTGAAAACGAAGGCGATCATCACCAGCGTGAGCGGATGGGTAAAGAAATTGCGGTCATGGCGCTCGCCGTTCGGAAAAGTAGAGAAGAAGCGCGCGATCCGCTGACGGAAATAGATCGGCAGGCAGAGAATCGCACCCAGCTGGATCACGATGGAATACATCTTCCAGAAGGGATCATCGAGATGGATGTTCAGCAGCGCCTCGGTGATGCGCAGATGCGCCGTGGAGCTGACGGGCAAAAATTCTGTAAGACCTTCAACAATTCCCAGGAGAACAGAGAGCAGGTAGTCGTGCAAAAAATTCCTCCGGACGTCGTCTAGCTTGCGGGTTTTTTAGTTTCGATGTCGTACACGGGAATGCCTTGCTGCAGCGCGTGCATCAGTTCCATGGCCTGCGGTTTCCAGTCGCCTTCGGCAAAGCGCGTGGTGATCTCCTGCGCCAGTTCCACGCTCTTTTTGCGTGCTTTCTCGCTCTTGTCACGCTCGTTCTGGGCCTTGTACATGTCGGCCAGCACAGCCTGGCGCCATGCGGCGTTATAGAGCGCTTCCGCCGCCTTGGGCGAATCGGGATGCTCACGCGCGTACTTCTCGTAGATCTCTGATTCCTTCTCCGGACATTTGGTCTCGCCCTTCCATGAGCCGCAAAGTTTGTTGTCGATCATGTCAAACGACGCCAGGTCCGACCACTTTGTGCGCGGAAATTTTTTCTGGAGCAGGCGCATGGTCTGCTCGTCAATGCCATCGCGCATGCCGGGATCCATCTCGCGCGAGATGGGCCGAAGCCGCTCATCCGCCTTCTCCATCTGCCAGCGGATATCCGCCGCGCGCCACAGCGCCTCGCCCGCCAGCGGAGAGTTGGGAAAATACTCGTACAACCGGTAGTAGAGCCGCATGGCATCCTGGGCCGCGCCTCTGCGCCCGCCGCGCTGCTGCGCCTGGTTCTCTGAGTCCACTGCTTCGCCGTAGATGATCTGGTCGCCGTTGGGTGTAGCTGTCGTGATCAGGTAGGTATTGGGGATCCAGCCGGAAATCTGCCGCGCACTCTCCCGGTCAGGATTCACTTCCACCACCACCAGCACGTGCGCCCAGACTTTCCCGCCCAGCGTTGTGCGGTCCATCACCAAGATGACGTCGCGCCCGCGCGTCACCTGCGCCAGCCTCTGGCTGGTGGAATCGGGGGACACGTACATATCGACTTCACTAATGGTCGTTCCCTGTTCCTTGTCCTGGGCGAAGGCTGCGGCCGCCGCCAGGACGAACCAGAGAGCCAGCAAGATTCGCGTCAATCCACGCATATAAACCTCATTGCGTTGCCGAACCAAAGGTCGGAATCTTCTTTTCCAGTTTGTAAAGCAGATCGCTTGCGCGCGGCTTCCAGTCGCCTTGCGGATATTGATTCATGATCTGCTGTGCCAGCGTTGTACCTTTCTTGCGCGCGGCGTCACTCTTGCTGTTGTTGTTGTCGATGCGGTACATATCGGCCAGAGCCGCCTGCCTCCAGGCCGCGTTGTAGAGCGCTTCCGCGGCCTTGGGCGATTGCGGATACTCCCGCGCATACTGCTCATACATAGCCGATTCTTTTTCCGGACAATCCGGCAGCCCGCGCCATTCCGGGCAAAGTTTTCCTTCCAGGAGTTCGAAAGCAGCCAATTGCGCCTGCTTGGTATTCGGGTACCTCGTAATTACTTCCTGCAGATATTTTTCCTCGGGCGGCGTTCCGGAGCGGACGTCGGCCTTCGCCAGCTGCCAGCGGATATCGGCGGAGCGCCAGGCTGCTTCCGCGGCCAGGGAAGAGCTGGGAAAGAACTCGGCTACGCGCGCATATAAGCGCTGGGCATCCTGGGCCGCGCCTTTGCGACCGCCGCGCTCTTCCGCTTCGTGTTCGGAAGCTACAGCCTGGCCAAAAATGATCTGATCGCCGTTGGCGGTGGAAGCAGTGACCATGGCCTGGCCGGGTACCCAGCCGTCGAGCTCTTTGGTGATCTGCGCCGCCTGGTCTGCCGCCATCGATATCCGGAACCAGGCCTGCCCATCAGCATCTTTACGCTCCTGGATGGTCAGATCGCGGCCGCGCTCCACCTGTCCCACTTTCTGAGAGCTTGATCCCGCTGAGCTATAAAGAGGCGATTCGCGGATGAGCGTTCCGCGATCCGCAGCTTGCGCCAGCGCTGCAGCCAGCAAGATCAGGACCGGCACACCAACTTGGTTCCAATGCTTCACTATCATTCACCTTACACGGTTTTCCAGCAGTATGTCAGAGAAAAGCTGGGGTTCAACGTTGCCTCCGGTCACCACCGCCACGATTTTATTGGCTGCCGGCAGCTCCTCGGCATGGAACATGGCAGCCGCGGTAGCTACCGCGCCGCTGGGCTCGGCCAGCACGCGCGAGGAAAACAGCAGGCGATGCATGGCCCGGCGAATGTCTTCTTCGGTTACGGTCACAATGTCATCCACATATTTGCGGATATGCTCGAAGTTGATTTCGCCGATGCTCTGCGAGCGAAGACCATCCGCCGCGGTGCGCGACGCGCTCTCGCCGGAAATCGATTGTATCTTGCCGGAACGCAGGCTCGCCTGTGCATCCGCGGCAAACTCCGGCTCCACGCCCACTACCTTTGCTCTGGGGTTCAAGGACTTGACCGCAGTGGCAACGCCGCTGATCAGTCCGCCGCCGCCAATCGGCGCCAGCACCAGATCCACGTCTGCCAGGTCTTCCAGAATCTCCATCCCGATCGTGCCCTGCCCGGCGATGATCTGCTCATCGTTGTAGGGCGGCACCGCAACCAGCCCTTGCTCCTTCTCCAGTTCCTCGGCCTTGCTGATGCGATCTTCGCTGGCGGGGCCCACCAGCACGATCTCAGCTCCGAGCGCGCGCGTGGCATCAAGCTTGACCCGGGGCGCGGTCTTAGGCATCACGATCGTCGCTCTCACACCCAAGGCTCGCGCCGCGAACGCAACACCCTGCGCGTGGTTTCCGCTCGAGTGCGCCACCACGCCGCGGGCACGCTGCTCGGGCGTAAGCGACGAGATTTTGTTGTACGCTCCGCGCAGCTTGAACGAGCCGATAGGCTGCAGGTTTTCCGGCTTCACGTGAATCTGGCGGTCGTCCGCCAGCCGGCACACCACCAGCGGTGTACGCACAGCAACGTTTTTGAGCAAGGAAGAGGCTTGCTGGATGTTTTTGAGGGTCACCATAGATGGGTTCGAATCTCAGCTCTATGGTAAATGAGTCAAGCTGAAATTCGGGTAGTGGGTCAGTTTGAAAAAACTGACCCATTACCAGTATCAGCGTCTAGCGATTCGCTTGCGAATTGCGGGCCTTTAGGCAGACGTTCATCGCGTAGCGATGAATCTCAGTACCAACCGACCCACTGCCGAAATTCGGGGGTTTCAAAATGCCAGTCAACGTACCCCAAGAACCCGCTCGTACTCTTACCAAAGTTCGCCATCTTTCGGCCTGATGGTGCAAAGATTTTCCGGTTTCAAAGCCGTCCGCAGAGGGTTACACTCTGTCCATCAATCTCATCAGGAAGAAGTTGTACAAACTCTCTTAAAAGGATAAAGAATGAATAAGAACAAGACTCTGCGCGGAAGTATCTTGTTTGTGATCGCGCTGGCGCTGCTGTGCACGGGCTTCGTGTTTGCACAGAGAGAGCCGGCCCGGAATATTAATCCCCATCGCCACCCCAACCTGGCGGCGGCCCAGAGGCTCTCCGGACAGGCGTATGACAAGATCGTTGCCGCTCAGCAGGCCAACGAGTGGGACCTCAACGGCCATGCTCAGAAAGCCAAAGAACTGCTGGATCAGGTAAACCATGAACTAAAAGAGGCGGCGGAAGCTTCCAACGAACACGAAGAACACGATCACCACTAAAAATTTCTGCAGTTCGCTTGCCGGCGGGAGATCGCTCCTGCCGGTATTTTTTTGCCCCGCACGTTTCTGACGCTTAACCCTGTCCCTTTGGGGCGACCCCATACGAATCGAGTACGTCCTTCAGGGTTACAACACCTTCCAGCTTGTGAACATCGGCGCGGTTGACCACGGGCAGAATGTCGAGGTGGGCGCTGCTCATGCGTTCCAGCGCCAAATGCAGCGCGTGGTCCGCGTGAACGTGGGGAAAATCAAGGGAATCGAGCAGCTTCATCACATTTTGCTCGGACCTGCCATCTGCTACGGCCTTTTCCAGTTCAACCCGGCTTACGAGGCCGACAATGCTTCCCTCATCCATGAGCGGCCAGGCGCCGAACTGACTCACGCGAATCTGCTCTGCCGCGTCGCGTACGCTCATTTGCGCCAGCAACGTTTCCTCCGGAGCGCGCATGATGCGCGAGACGCGCCGCTGCTCCAATTCCCTATGTGCTTTGGGGTTCGGCAGGTGGATGCCATCCTGGTGCGCCAGGGCTTCGTAAATCGGCTGTTTCTGGAAGCGGGACGAGATGAAAAGGCTGGCCAGATTGGCGATCATCAACGGAACGATCACAGAGTAATCGCGGGTCATCTCAAAGATCATGAGGACTGAGGTCATGGGAGCACGCACAATTCCCGCGAACAGCGCACCCATGCCGACCAGCGCGTACGCTCCCGGCGTTGCAGTGTAGCCGGGCAGAAAGTGGTGAGCGACGCTGCCGATCGCGCCTCCCAGCATAGCGCCAAGAAACAGGCTGGGACCAAAAATTCCGCCGGCGTTGCCCGATGCATAGCAGGTGGTGATGGCAAAGAGCTTCAGCACCACCAGCAACGCCATCAGCTTCAGCGCCATGGTTCCGTTCAAAGCCTGGCCGACAAAACTGTATCCCACACCCAGGACCTGAGGCACGAACAAGCCCATGAGCCCGACCAGAACGCCGCCTGTCACCGGATGCCACCAGAAGCTCTTTTTAGGCATGAGGAGAAATCGCCGACGCATGGCCAACAGCAGTTTTGTGAAGGCGACAGAGAGAAAGCCACCGGCAACGCCAAGCACGGCATAAACGCCAAATTCGAGTGGATGCACCAGTTCGTATTGCGGAACATAAAACAGCGGGTGGTTGCCAAGCATCAGCCGCAAGACCACCCACGACGTCGCCGATGCCAGCACAACTGATCCCAGCACCGGCGCATGCAGGTCTCCCATGACTTCTTCCAGGGAAAACAGCACTGCGGCCATGGGCGTGTTGAAAGCGGCGGCAATGGCCGCCGAAGCGCCCACCGGCAGCAACGCTTTGACTTTTTCCTGTCGCAAACCGACGGCGCGGCCAAGCACTGAAGCGATGCCGGCTCCAACCTGCACTGAGGGTCCTTCACGTCCCAGTGGAATGCCGCTGGCCAGCGTGGTTGCCGTGCATCCGAACTTGCCCAGCACCGTGCGCAGGGAGATAAATCCATCACGCGCGAAGAGCGCGGCCTTGGTCTGGGGCACACCGCTGCCACGCGCGTTAGGGAAATAACGGAAGAGCAGGTAGCCCATCGCCAGCGAGCCAGCGATGGGAATCAGAACACGCCGCCATGCGTTGCTCCCCGGCGGATACAGGCGCATGCCGATGTGCTCCGTCAGGACAATGAAAGCCACCACGGCCAGCCCTACCAGGGCTCCGATCAATAGCGTCAAGATCAGGAAGATCTGTTCTTCGCGTTTTTCCGATTGAGGAGAGATCCAGCGCGCGATAAAGCGCTGCACGGCATTGTTGGGCAGATTTTCCGCGGCTACAACACTCACGTTGATAGCTTACTAGAAATATCGCTCAGCGAGTCGATAGCAGAATCGAGAGTCTTACTCTTGTAAATACTGGTTCAGGAATTTCAACGTTCTCTGTCGCGCCAGGGCCGCTGACTGCGGTTCGTAATCCTTGCGCTGATCACAGTTGAAGCCGTGGCCGGCGTCGTACAGGAACAGCGGCAGATCAGGATGGTGACGCCTGATGGTCTCGATTTCCTTCGCCCCGATGTGCGGGTCTTTGGCGCCGAAATGCAGCATCACCGGACAGCGCGGGCTCTCTGCCGCAGACTGCGCGATCCGGCCACCGTAATAGCCCACTGCAGCCGACGGATCAAGACGCGTGGCCGCAAGCCAGGCGAGACTTCCACCAAAGCAGTAGCCCACCACGCCCACTTTTCTCGACTTCTGTCCGGCATAGCCGATCGCGGCAGCCACGTCCTTGAGCGCGGCTTCCATGCCGATTTGCGTGGCCGCGCGCATGCCTTTTTGCATAGCCGCCGTGTCATAGCCAAGCTCAAGGCCAGGCTCGGCACGATCGAAAAGCGCCGGCGCAATGGCAAGAAATCCCTGCTGGGCGAAATCGTCGGCTACGGATCGAATATGCGAGTTGACTCCGAAGATTTCCTGTATCACAACAAGCGCACGCTGTACTTTCTCATCGCCCGCGCAATAGGCTTGGAGGTGGTGGCCATCGGACGCGGTAAGCTGAACGTACGTTCCCATGCCTTCAAGAATATTCCATCCGCTCTAGTCGAGCGAAGCTCGCTGGCTTTCTCTGTCCGGAACCGCTCGCACTACGTAGCGCAGAGGCGATCGCGGGCTGCTGCCGAATGGATAGCAGGTAAGAAGGGTCAGCGCGTCATCGGGGGTCGGCGCCAGCATGTTCAGTTCTTGCGGATCGACCACGCGCATGGTCGCGACCGTGTAATTCCGCCGCCGCAATTCATGGCGATGCGCGTCATACCATTCGAGTTGAATGGTGTCGCCCTGGCGAACGGCTTCCAGGCGACGGAACCAGCTTGTGCGATGACCGGCCAGCACCAGATTGCCCGGCTCGCCCATTTCAGCGCTGGTGAACATGCGGGCCGGACCAAACGCCAGCGTGCGTGGGGTCGCGCCTTCCAGAACGATCTCGTCATAATCCAATCGTGGAATCTGCAGGCGGCCGATGGGATGCGTGTCGGCCCATGGCCAGGGCGCGTGTGACGCGCCGGTTTCGACGCTCTGCTGCCACGCACGGCGGATCAGGATGCCGGCCAGTTCCGCCTTGGCGTGCAGGTACGCGGCGCGGGCCGTAAGGCCCGCGCCCGCCATGAGAGCTATGACACACAGCAATCGGAGCGCTCTCATGAGATTGCTCCCATGCGTACTCTGCGTGTGAGCAACCACAAAACCGCGCCGCCAAGCAGCAGTGCGAAGCCGAGAGTTTCCAGGAATTCATCGGCGGTGCCGGTTGCCGGAGCGCCGAAGACCTTCTCCATCTGCCAACCGGACGGTAGTTCGGTTGGGACAGTCGTCGTGGTGGATTGGCCGGTCGCATTGACCACTACTTCTTCCACAGCGACCAGCGAGGTAAAGCGGGTGACCAGGTGATAGCGGATGGCATGAGCAATCACGCCGGCGCGGATATCCGCTTTGCCTTTTTCGTCGGATTGGCGCCACTGGTCCATCATCTCTTCCACGCGCTGCCGCGCCCAGAGCGTCGTGATGCCCGGATGGAATGCCGCCTTCGACGTATCAAAACCAATTGTGGTTTCGTAGGGCTGGCTTCCCGCGTGCGCAGTAAGGTGAATCTTGCCTTTGCGCCCGGCGGTAATGTGGCCATAGATCAACAGCGGCTGGCGCATGAAAAGATCCGGCGGACGCGAGGGAAACACATCTTCCACCTGCACTCCTTCAAACGAGAGCTTCACATCGGTCAGGACGGGGCTCTCGATATTTTCGAACAGGCGGCTCATCTGCTGCTGCACCTCGTTGATGTCGGCGATGTGAGTGAACGTCCCTCTGCCGAACTGGGCCATCTTGGTCGCCAGGAAGGTATTGGGCTCGCTGCCGATGGCCACGGTGTAGAGGCGCGCGTCGCCGAGGCGGCTGCGCAGCGCCGCAAAGATTTCTTCTTCATTGCCCAGGTCCCCATCGGTCAGAAGCACGATATGCCGCAGGTAGCCGGGAAGCTGCGGCTTCTGCATCAGGTGTTCGAGGGCAGGCAACATCTCCGTGCCGCCACCAGCCTGAAGGTTGTTCACATAACGCCGTGCTGCGGCGAGATTGTCGTCCGTCGCCGCCAGTGGTTCTGCTGAAAACTCGTGATAGTCGCTGCTGAAAGCCAGAATGCCGAAGCGGTCGCCCGGCTGCAACTGGCCGAGCGCCTGCAGCAGCGCTCCACGGGCCTGCTGGATTGACGTTCCTTCCATGGAGCCCGAGACATCGATCATGTAGAGCATCTCTACAGGAACGCGCTGGGTCGGACGGACGGTTGGAGGATATGCCGCCAGCAGGAAATGCGTCTCGCCGGAACGTTGATCCGGGGAGAGGAAAAGCGCTGTCCGGGGCCGCGTACTCTCGCCGCGCTGTACTTCCAGAACAAAATCTTTGTTTGGGATGGTCGCACCGCCGGAGAGTTCCACATGCTGCCTGCCATCCGGCAGACGGCTTACCTCAATCGCATGCGAAACGCTATGAATGATGGCGGCATCCGATCCCGTGTCCAGATCGACTGAGACCGAGATGTCATGGCCGGCGCGAGTCTCCGGATTCGCCACCGGCGGAGTGATCCGCGATGCATCCGGCACCCGCTCTGTGTCTAGTGACCAGCCGGTGCCACTGTGCCCCATGGATTGCGTGCCGGGGATGTAGCGTGGGCCGACAACCATGGGAAATACCAGCCGGACTTTGCCGTCTTCCCAGGTGAGCGGCTCGACGTAGCGCATGCAAACGTCCACCTTGTCGCCCGGCATGATGTTGGCCACCGACGCGGTAAAGATGTTGGGACGCTCCTGTTCCAGCAGTGCGGCGCGCTTGCCTTCCGACTTCGCTGTTTCATAAACCTTCTTGGCTTCTGCACGTTCCTTGACCACACTGTGAATCACCCGGTTGCCGACGTGTATCTCCATGTCATAGACGGCGGCGTCATGGGGCAGAGGGAAGATATAGACGGCCTCAATGGGCTCCGTGCTGGAGTTGACGTATTGCTGCGTGACCGTCGCGGAAGCCACCAGGCCGCGGACATCCAGCGCGGCGTCAGTATGCAACAGCGGGACGGTTTGATATTGGTTTGAATTTGGCGAGCGATAGATCAGCGATCCCTCACCCGGCTGGGGCGGACCATTTTCGGTTTCCTGCCCTGATGCCAACGGGCTGAAAGCGATGAGCAGCGATAAGAGGGCTATAACGAGGCAGATATAGAGTTCGCGATTCCACCAGTTGCGTGTGCGGCGAGCCATGGCTTCCTCCTGTCTGAAGTCCATGGCAAAGGAGAAAGCAAGAGACGTGCCAGCCCGCCGGTCGTGACCTTATCTAAGGAATTCAATCGGTTGGCAGAAAGCGCACCGTGGCAGACCGGACACGCGCGTGTTCGGGCGGCAACATCCAGCGGTAGATATTCGCTCATAGTTTGTTTTGCGCGGAGACTTTGGAAAAAAACTGGCGGAGAGCCGGCGAGAATACGGACCCAAGTCCTATTTTGCAGAACTGGATACTTCGGCGCGGCCGGCGGGAAGTTTCTCCGTGGCTTCCAGCACTTGCGACATAAACTCCACCAGCTGCCATTGCTCCTGCCAGGTGACCTTGGCGTCCATATCCACGTGCACCAGCGCCTGGCTCACCAGGACCTCTTTCAAATCTTCGGGGGGAACATCTTTTGCCAGCCAGAGGGTTTCCGACGCGGGAATCACCGTGTCGCCGGCGCCGTGCAGAAGAAAGACAGGCACGCGCAGGTCTGCCATGTGCCCGTGCGGTGAGACCGCGTCCATTTCGGCTTTGTGCAGCGTGATCTCCCGGAGCAGCGTTTCTCGCAGCAAGTCGCGATGATGCAGCAGGCGGTCCAGTTCCTGCTGTCCTGCAGGGCTCAGGTCTGTTGCCGTCTGCAAGGCTTGGGGCTGGTCCCATAACCATTGCCGCAGCGCCTCGCGCGCAACCGGCACATCGCGCGGCGAGAAAAAGTCCTCGAGATGAGAATACGCGAGCACCAGAACGCCATACTCGTGCGCTGCCAGAGAGGCCTCGGTGCCGTCGGGGCGGGCGATGATGTTGGCGGCAAAAAAGCGCGCAACCCGCCCCATATCATCATGCGCGCCGATCGCCAATACAAACCCGATGTCCGGCGCGTACTCCTTCCTGTCTGCGGCCAGCAAGGCCAGCCCTCCGGCAAAGCTCAGGCCGATCAGTCCTACGCTGCGGTTCATCCTTGTGCGGAGCACCACGGCGGAATCGCCAATCATGTCGATGGTCCGCGCGGTCACGCGATAGTCCGCGAGATCCTGCAGCTCAGGCGTCATCACCAGCACACCCGCGCCGGCCAGCGCCCGTGCCAGGTTCCACAGGCGCGGGTCTTCGATGCCCAGGTGGTGCACTCCGTGCAGGAGCACCACGCCGCCGGGGTATTTCACGTCCTGCGGGATGTAAAGCCGGTAGCGCAGTGGGCCATGCGGCGTGATCGCCGAGCCGTCTTCTTCCTTGAAGGGATGGTTGGCAAAACTGGCAACGATGCCGCTGCTTTTTGGATCGGAAAAGCGCAGCATCAATGACGTCGCGCGCAGGTGCGGTCCTACGGGATGCAAAAGCACCATGCCGATAAGACCAAAGGACGCAATGACGACAAACGAAAAAATGAAGATCTTCTGTTTGCGCGTGAACCTTGTCACTAGATCTCCAGGATCACCGGCATGATCAGGGGCCGGCGCGAGGTTGTCTTTACGATAAACCGCTTCAAATCGGCGCGGATCTTCTCTTTGATCACACCGTAGTCAGCCTTCTCTTCCGGCGTGGAGTTGTCCAACGTGGCGGAAACGATGCGCCGCGCTTCGTGGACAAAGCCGTCTTCCGACCCAGCAGCGAAGCCGCGCATGACGATCTCCGGAATTGACTCCACCGTGCCCTTGAGCTTGTTGATGGCGATGATCGGCAGCACAAAGCCGTCCTCGCTCAGGTGGCGGCGGTCTTTGATGACCAGGTCTTCCACCACATCGGTGCGCGAGCCGGAATCAATGCAGATTCGCCCCACGGTGACTTTCTCGATCTTACGCGCGCCCAGCTCGTCGAACTCAAGCACATCGCCGCTTTCGAGCATCAGTACCTGGCCCACGGCGCCGTGCATGGAGCGCGCCATGTCGGCGTGAATGCGCATCTGGCGATATTCCCCGTGAATGGGAATGAAGTACTTCGGCTTCACCAGGTTCATGATGAGCTTCTGCTCTTCCTGGCTGGCGTGCCCGCTCACGTGGACCGGCGGATTAGTCCCGTCATCGTAGATCACATCGGCCTCGCGGCGGAAGAGGTGGTCGATCATCCGGTAGATGCTTTTTTCATTGCCGGGAATGATGCGCGAAGAAAGAACAACTGTATCGCCATGCTCGATCCTGGCGTGTTTGTGATTGTCTACCGCGGCGCGCGAGAGCGCGGACATGGGTTCGCCCTGCGTACCGCTGATCATCACGCAGACGTGTTGCGGAGCATAGTCCTTGATCTGGCCGGGATGAATGAGGAGGCCTTCAGGCACGTCAAAGTAGCCGAGGTCGAGAGCGATGTCCGCTGCCTCCGTCATGGAGCGCCCCACCAGCGCGACTTTGCGGTTGTACTCGTGCGCCATTTCCATCGCCAGCTTGATGCGGTGAATGGACGACGAGAAGCAGGAGATAAACAGCCGCCTTTCTGCGCGGGCAAAAATTTCGTCGAACTTGCCGCGCACGGCGCGCTCGCTGGGAGTATAGCCGCGGCGCTCGGCATTGGTGGAATCCTGCAGCAGCGCCAGCACGTTGCCTTCCTTGCCGTATTCGGCAAAGGTATGCAGATCAAAGAGCCGGTTGTCCGTGGGCGTGGGATCGACCTTGAAGTCGCCGGTGTGAATCAGCACACCCAGCGGCGTATGGATCGCCAGGGCCACGCAATCCACCAGGCTGTGCGTGACCTGGATGGGGTTGATGGTGAACGGTCCCAGGTTGAAGCGGGTGCCGGCGCGGATCTCGCGCAGATCGGCATCTTCGAGCAGATCGTGTTCGTCCAGCTTGTTTTCCACCAGCGCCAGCGTGAACTCGGTGCCGAACACCGGCACTTTCAGCTCCGAAAGCACCCAGGGCAACGCGCCGATGTGGTCTTCATGCCCGTGCGTCAGCACAATCCCGCGGACTTTGTCGCGATTCTGGAGGAGATAAGTAATGTCAGGGACAACAATGTCCACGCCGAGCAGCTCGGATTCGGGGAACATGAGGCCGGCGTCGATGACGATGATGTCATCACCCCAGCGAACGGCCATGCAGTTCATTCCGAACTCGCCCAGGCCGCCCAGAGGAATCAAATGAAGTTTTTGCGAGGGCATGTCTACAGGTGATGCTACCAGAGAAACCGTAGGATTAGATGCGCGCCCGATGAGTCCGGCGTTGGCAGGAACGTCGAAGTCACTTGGCGGCGCTGGCAGAAGAATTGGCCTGCATGCCGGCGAGCACCTGGCGTTGCCGCTTGCCGAAGAAAGAACCTGCTGCCCAGCCCCAGGGGGCGTTCAGGCAGAACAGAATTCCGGCATAGCTGACGTAGGGCGCCGGAACCACCAGCGCGGCAATGCCGACCAGGACCCCGACGGCGACAAAGCCGGAAAACTGGATGATCTCGTGGCGCGTTACCATCGTTTCATATTCGTTCAATTCAAGTTCGCGGCGTTTCTTGTAGGCGTATTGGTACAAAAGCGCCAGCAGCAGGTAGACGGCAATCACCCCGGCGCTGTAGATCAGCCAGAGCTGAGAGATTTCACGATAGGTGTGGACCATCTGGTTCAGCTGCTCCACAGGGACAGTCGCGCCCCCGGAAAGGCCGCCCACCGCCAGGGTAAACAGAAACTTGAGCGGGTACACATAAAACAAAACCACGAAGATGAGCGCTGCGGTCAGGACAACGGTGTACATCGTTTGCAGGCCGTAGCGGCGGGAAAACTTGTAGTGGAAATACCAGATTTGCACCAGGATGGTGAAGCATACGGCAAAAGCCACAAAGCCTTTCATCGCCGTTACCAGCTCCGCAAAAGTCCGGGGCACTTCCAGAGAGACCACCAGCAGTGTCACGGCGAAGGCGAAGACCGCATCGGTGAACCCTTCCAGACGCGTGATCTCACCGCCGCGCCAACGGAAATCTTTCTCCGGAGGCACAAGGTGGTGACCGGTGAATTCTCGGATCGATTTCGACATACAGATGGACTATTGTGCCATAGCATCGACCACCGCGGGCGTCGGCGCTTCTGTTCCGAGTTCGCCTTCCCAGCGGGCAATCACGGCGCTGGCCAGGCAGTTGCCGATCACGTTGATCGAGGTGCGCGCCATGTCCATGAGCTGGTCCACGCCCAGAATCGCGAAGATCGGCCAGACGGGAAGATGAAAGGAATCCGCCGTGGCCAGCATGATGACCAGGCTGGCGCGGGGTACGCCGGCTACGCCTTTGCTGGTGAGCATCAGCGTGACGACCATCAGCAACTGCTGGCCAAAGGTCAAATGAATGCCGGCAGCCTGAGCCACAAAGACCGATGCCAGCGACAGATAGAGCGTGCTGCCATCGAGATTGAAGCTGTACCCGGTCGGAATGACGAAAGCCACCATCTGCCGGGGAACGCCGAAGGCTTCCATGGCCTCCATGGCGCGGGGTAGCGCCGCTTCCGAGCTGGCGGTGGCGAAGGCGATCGAAGCCGGCTCGGCGATGGCCTTGAACAGCCGCCGCAAATCGAGGCGCGCAATCAGCGCTACCGGCACCAGGACACCGCCGACAAAGACCACCAGGGCTGCATACAGCGTCAGCACCAGCTTGATGAGGTTCCACATCACGTCAAACCCCATCGCGCTTACCGTGTAGGCAATGGCGCCGCCCACGCCGATGGGCGCAAACAGCATCACGATGTTAGTGAACTTGAACATGGTCTCAGAAAAACTTTCTGAGAACTCCAGCAGCGGCCGGCGGCGTTTTTCGTCGAGCTGCGCCAGCGCGATTCCAAAGATGATGCTGAAGACCACCACCTGAAGGACCTGGTTTTCCGCCACTGACTTGGCGATATTTTCCGGAAACACATGCAGGATCAGATCAGACGCGGTCTGTTTCTGTACCGCGGACGGCGGCGGCGCGTTGGCCGGCTGGCGAACCCCGACACCCGCACGCGACAGGTTGATGGCGCCGAGCCCGATGAACAAAGCCAGGGTGGTGACCAATTCAAAATAAATGAGGGCTTTGATGCCCATGCGTCCAACCTGCTTCAGGTTGGAATGCCCGGCAATGCCCACCACCAGCGTGGAGAAGATCAGGGGCGCGATGATGGTGCGGATCAGGCGCAAAAAGATCGCGCTCAATACCTGAAGCTCTTTGGCGAAAGCGGGGAAGTCATGGCCGACCTCCGCGCCCAGGAGGATTCCGACCATGATCCACGTGGTGAGCGAGCGGCGGGTCCAGGCGTAAGCGCAGAAAGCCAGCAGGGCGATCCAGCGCGTGATGGTCAGAAACAGCGGATTGATAGCTGCGCCGGTGTAATGATGGATCGCCCAGAACACGCAGGCAATCCCGGCCAGCACCAGGAAGGCGATCAGAAATTTGCCCTGGTTCGCGGATTTTGTCTTCACCTTAGCAGGTCCTCCAGCTCGATTGAGCTTTGCGTCTTCTGGTCGCGATACTTTACGATCACCGGCGTGTACAGCGCCAGCCCCCATTCGGCGGCCTTGCCTTTGCTCACCGCACGCGATCCCGGCACCACCACGGCGCCTTCCGGAATCACCAGAGGCGAGTCTGCCGTGGAACGATACACCTGTTCGCGCACGATGTCATACACCGGTGTTGCCCGGGTGAGAATCACGCCTGCGCCCAGCACCGCGCCGCTGCGCACCTGTGTGCCCTCATAGATTCCGCAGTTACCACCCACCAGAACGTCGTCTTCGACAATCACCGGGGAAGCGTTCACCGGTTCCAGCACGCCGCCGATCTGCGCCGCCGCGCTCAAGTGCACGCGCTTACCCACCTGCGCGCATGAGCCGACGAGGGCATGCGAATCAATCATGGTGCCTTCGTCGATGTACGCGCCAACGTTCACATACATCGGCGGCATGCAGATCACGCCGGGAGCGACATAAGCGCCCTGGCGGATGGACGATCCGCCGGGCACCACGCGAACTTTCTCGCTGTTGGTGAAGCGGCGGGCAGGAAAGGTGTCTTTGTCGACAAAGGTAAGCGCGCCGCTGCCGGTCTCTTCGAGTTCGCCGAGACGGAAACCCAGCAGGATACCCTGCTTCACCCACGCATTCACGCGCCATGCGCCGGCATGCTTCTCGGCGGCTCGGATCTCGCCGCGGGTGAGCGCTTCCCGGAATTCCTGAAATACCTTTCGCGCCGCGCCAGCCGCCTCCGGTGACAACGATCCGGCGGCGTAGAGCCTTTCGATCTCACTCTGTAGTCTGTGCATAAGCGATTCGATCAGAGCAAGTGCGGAGTATAAACGGCGAGCCCATCCGACAGCAAAGCTCCAGTTCTGCATCCTATGTATTTGGTAATTGGGTAAATTGGTAATTTGGTAATTGAGAAGGCAGGAACAGGAACGCAACTGGTAAGGCTTTTTCATTTACCAAATTACCAAATTACTAAATTACCAAATTTGAAAATGGCTTCTCTCCACATCCTCTATATTGCATACCCGTTGCTGACCGTCTCGGCCGAGTCCGCCGGCGGCGCCGAGCAAGTGCTCTGGACACTGGAGCGCGAGGTGGCGGGTCGGGGCATTCATACCACGGTTGCCGCTTCGACTGGTTCGCGGGTCGCCGGCGAACTTTTTTCCACGGGCGATCCCTGTACGCAGCCGGACGACTACGAGCGCCGCAACCGGGAACATCAGGAGAACATCATCGCCTTCCTGCGCCGGCAGGCTCTTACGGGCCAGCCCTTCGATCTTATTCATGACATGTCCGGAAGCTTCTGGAGCCGCGCCAGGGAAGTCGACGTTCCTGTGCTGGCCACGCTGCATCTGCCGCGCAGCTTCTATTCGCCGCAAAGCTTTCAGGACGTGCCGCCGAATGTGAGCTTTAACTGCGTTTCACATTCCCAGGCGTGCAGCTTCCGTGACCTGAAGAACATGCTGGGTGTGGTATCGAACGGCATTGCTCTCGAATGCTTCGCGCCAAAGCAAGCCGCAAACGAAGACGGAAATCGCCGCCAAAGGCGAAGTCTGCTCTGGCTGGGCCGTATCTGCGAAGAGAAAGCGCCGCACCTGGCGCTGGATATCGCTAACCGCGCGGGACTGCCGCTCACTCTGGCCGCACAAATCTACCCGTTCTCTTATCACCAGCAATATTTCGAAAGAGAAGTTGCGCCCCGGCTGCAGCAGATGCCGATGGCGACTTTCATTTCGTCGCCGTCGTTCGAGCAGAAGCGGGCGCTTCTGCAGGAAGCTCAGGCGCTCCTGATCACCAGCCAGGCCGATGAAACCAGCTCACTGGTGGCAATGGAAGCCGCTGCTTCAGGGACGCCCGTCATTACGTTCCGCAGCGGCGCGCTGCCGGAGGTGGTTCGCGATGGCGTTACAGGCTTTGTTGTGAATGATGCTGATGCCGCGGTCGCCGCCTGCGGATCGGTTGCCAATATCAATCCGGCAAAATGCATGGAGCATGCGCGCGCAAACTTCAGCAGCGCCGCCATGGCAGATGGTTATGCCGCGATCTACGACCAAGTAGCCGGCTCGACCAGTGCTGATGTTGCGAAGTTAAGGATGTTGGGCAAGCGATAGGATGTTTCCATCGGGATCTTTGAACCAGGCCACTTTTGCGCCGCTCGGAGCCGCCCAGATACCGAGCTTATCCTGATCCATACCCGGAAACCGTTCAAAGCTCACGCCCTTCTGCATGAGCGCGGTCACCATGGTTTGGATGTCATCAACTTGCCATCCCAGCACGGTGTAGCCGGCCGGGGTGAAATTGGGCGTCTTGGCGAGACGCACCCTCACGCCGTTTGACTCCATCAGCAGCGCGAAAGGATTCTCATCGATGAAGCGCAGTCCCAGGACTCCTTCATAAAAAGGCCGCGAGCGGGCCGAATCCCGGATCGGTACAAAAGCAACTAGTTTTGACGTACTAAGCATTGGCGTCTATTTCGCTATCCCGGAAGATAGTACCATCCCCGCGAGACGTTTCGTCCCGGGACGGAGCGAGTGTATTTTGGCGGCAAATTTTCCTGCAAGAATTTCTGGCGGTCACGATCTATCTCTGAGGGATGTTCTCCTAAAGGTGGGCCTCGAACACGGCCGCTCTACTGAATCCGAACTCCTTCAGCCGGCGGCCGTGTTCGGAGGTGGTGCAGAGCGGCGCGCTAACCGGCGTGGCCGCTCTTTCTTTGCGATCCATCTCTCACGCGAACATCTTCTGATAGTGACGATACCAGTTGCTCTGGAAAACCCCCGCCGGATCGTATTGCCGCTTGAATTGCAAAAACTGCTGAAATTGCGGATAGCACGCCTCCACCTGCTCACGGGTGGCAAAGCGGTGATATGTCAGATAGTAACTTCCGTTGTGCTTGATGGCCAGGTCGATCAGCGAGCGAAAGCTGCGTGCTGAATTCTCAATGCCCTCACGATCGTGAGTCACGTGCAGATTGAAGACCACGCAGGCATAGCGATCTTTGGCCCAGGCCAGAAAGCTCTCATCGTCGCGTTCAATCAGCCGCACCACGCCATAGATCACGTTGGCGTGTTCGTGGCGCAGGGTTTGCGCGGCTTCGGTCATAAAATCCACCAGCGCCGTCCGCGGCACATCGATCTCCGTGATCATCTCCGTCGCCGGGACGCGCGCGTGCATCTTGCGGTCAAGCTCCTCGTGATAGTTATCCAGATAGTTGCCGAAGAGCTGCGAGTCAGACCAATAGACCTGCCCCGTGGTTTGCGAATACCGCTTGCTATAAAGGTCGAAGGCCCGCCGCTTGTGGGTGTGCGCATAATAGATGAGCCGCGCCCAGTCTTCCGGGCTGAAGTGCGTAGGATTCTCTGTGAGCGGTGTGGCGGCGGACACCTCCTGATAACACGAGAAGACGCCTTGCAGCAGGAAGCTGGGCCGGCCGCTATCGGTGGCGAACTGAAAGTCACCATAGAGGTAGCCGTTTCGAATGCGCTGCTCGAAGGCATCGGGAATATCTTTGAGGTCGCGAAGCTCGACAATCCGCCGTACCTTTACGCGTTGCCTGAGCCGGAGCTTAACCGACGTGATGAGTCCGAACATGCCGTAGCCGCCGATCGCCAGACGAAACAGCTCCGGGTTGATCTGGCGGCTGCACTCGTGCAGTTCTCCGTCAGCATCGAGCAGAGTAAAGGATTCCACGTTGGCGATGATCGGCTTCTGATTCAGCACGCGTCCGTGGACATTCGAAGCCAGCGAGCCGCCGAGCGTGAACTTGTCGGCACCGGTCTGCTTCTGCACGATGGCCCATTCGAAATCCTGGCCGGATTGCTCCTGGTGCAGATATTGGATCAGTTCCGGCCACTCGATTCCTGCTTCCACGTCGATCAGCCCGCGGTCACGATCAAAACTCAGCACGCGATTCAGGCTGCGCGTATCGATCAAAACCGAGCCATCAGCAAACTGCTGTCCGCCCATGGAGTGCCGGCCGCCGGCGACTGAGATCGCTTTCCCGGATTGGCGCGCCCGGCGAATGATCTGCCGGCATTCGTCTACAGAGCCGGGCGTGAGGAGCCGCTCTACCAACGCGGCGTTTAGTTGCGAATGGATGTCATTGACCTCGATTCCACTCGTCGGCGACGCGGTTAATGGAAGCGCGGATAGTGAGCGCTTCCCGGCGGCGCAGCCGCCCAGCCAGACGCCTGCTCCAGCGGCAAGTGAGGTCTTCAGAAAGTCGCGGCGAGAAAAGCCCATTTTGTTTCGATTCCGCATAGCGCTGCTCCTGTGGCCGCCTTCCATCGGCAATGGCTGCGACCTTGAGCAACAGTAGGCTGGCAGTGAAAGCGGCTCAAGCGGCATACAACGGCACCCGGCGGGTGTCATGGAATGTCGCCGCAAAACAAAACGCCCTCAGCTTAGGCTGAGGGCGTTCGATGGTGGTTGCGTGTTAGTTGTGACCGTGGTCTTTACCACGATCATCGTTCTTGCCGCGATCGTCGCCCTTGGACTGGCCGGAGCTCTGACGCGGAGCCGGCTGATCATGGTGCGCCGGAACTTCGCGATCATGCATCTCTCCCGCGGGCTGGCCGCGACGGATGTTATCCACCTGCTGCGGTTCCAGCGGACGCCCCGGATGGTCTTGCGAAGCGTTTTGACGCTGCGCGTAAGACGGATTCGGCGGCGGCGGAGGAGTGCGCGTCACCAGCGGCCGGCGGTCGGTCGGCGGTCCGCTCTGGCCACCCTGGCCGTAAGGATGATCGTCCCGGGTGATTGCAGCAGGACCGTGGTTCTGGTTGCCGGTCGCATCCTGTCTGGGAACTTCTCCCGACGGAGGAGTATGAATGTTCTCCTGCGGATTATCTCTGCGTGGCACCTGGGCCGGCAGAGTGTGGACGTTTTCCTGCGGATTATCCTGCCGTGGCACCTGGGCCGGCAGAGTGTGCACGTTCTCCTGCGGATTATCCCTTCTGGGGACTTCTGCCGAAGGAGGCGTGTGAATGGTTTCAACGCGGTTTTGCTGAACTGGTCCGCCCCTGTCGATTGGACGCGGCGCGGGACCGCGGCCGACCGTGACAGGATTACGGCTTTCAATATGCGGACGGATGCGTTCGACCGGAGGATGTACTTCCGGCGCTCCGGCATGCACAGCGCGCACATCGGGCTGGATCTCAGGATGCGGAATCACGCGCGCCCTGCCGATCTGATTCACGTCGACGCGCACAGCTTCGCGGGCCACCGGCCGTCCGCCGCGAAATACCTCAGTGGAGACCGCGGTCGGCGCCACGCGCTGATACGCATAGTGAATATTTTCGACATTGCGAACTTTGATTACGTTCACGATGTTCACGTTGACGCGCACGTTGGTTACGTTCACCTGGCGCAGGTAGACGTCGCTGTGGTGATACCACGGGAAGAAGGGATCACGTGGACCCAGCGGGAACCAGACCTGTACGCCTGCGCTCGGGCCGCCGACAAAAGCAACCAGGGCCGGCGCATAAATCGGCCTGACATTGACCACAACCGCTCCCGGCACCCACGCCCAACGCGGACCAATCAGGACCCAGCGTCCATAGTGGAAGGGAGCAAAGCCCCAGGGCTCGTCTTCAACCCAGGTCCAGCCCCACGGTTCCACCCACGCCCAGCGTCCGTAACGATAGGGAGCCCAGTCCACGGCCACGGCGGTTGGATACCAGACTTGTCCGTAGTCGGAGTTTGACTGCCACTGGCCGTACTGATCCAGGTCGTCATAGCCCGGCACATAGCCGCCGGTGTATTGACGCGAGTTGGAAGAAAGATAGCGGCGGTCGCGATCGTTGCACCAGCGGTCGAAATCGTCGTTGCCCGGGCCAGAGACAAAGGCCATCTCTACCTGGTCTGAGCCCATCAATTTCACTGATTGCCCGCTATGCAAGGTCTGGGAGAGCCCGTTGCCGCTGATTTCGAGGTCGCCGCTGTTCACGGTGACCAGAGTCGTGTTGTCGTCAGGATACGTTTCGACGCGATAGCTTCCGGGACGCAACAGAGTAAGCGCGGCATTCGGAGTATCGATCTCGACCGAGTTGCCGTCAAAAATTTCATATGCGCGGACGCGCAACGTTCCCTGAGCCAGGCCCAGTTGCACGAGCTGGTCACTCAGGTTCGTGGTGGTCACGTCAGTGGAAGACGAAACGCGCACGGCGATGTTGCCCGTCTCCAGCTCGGCGCGCCCGTCACGATCGGTATAAATGCGGTCGCCGGTGGTCAGCGGATAATTCAGCACCGCCTGGCTCCACTGGTCTTCGCCGGAAGGCTGGAAGGAGACTGTGCCGCTGGCATAGGCCAACCGCGCCACCCGGCTCGGTGGATCGCCGCCGCCCTGATCGTTCGGCGGATAATCATTGTCCTGTCCGAATCCGAAGATCGGAGCGCTCAGGAATGCGAAGAAAGTAATTGCCGTCAAGAACCACTTTTGATTTTTCGCCTTCATTTTCTTTGATCCTTTTCGTGCTGTTTAGAGACCCCCCTCGTGATCAACAACACAGTAAGAAAATCCGGCCCACTGCTCAACTACAGCCAAACCAATGTGGAGGTCACCGCTACTTGCATCAACACCGGCATCAATGCCAAGTTTCGCACGCGAGCACAAACGTCTGACGAAGGGCCAGTATTGCTTTTCACTTCTTTACGTTTTTACATTTTGGTTTACGTGGGGAACTTTCGCAGCGTCGCGGAAGCGTGGATGCATTTTGCCACAATTGCACACAAACTATTTCAGGCTATCGCAGATTACCGGCACTCGCGGCGCACAAAAGTCGCTGCACTTGCGGAAGGGTCGTCTCGCATTTACAGATCAGAGACGGAAGCGTGCACCTGCAACAAGCCCGCTTCGGCGGCGATTTTCTCCAGCTTGGAGCGCGTTTCCTGCTTTACCGGAAGCATGGGCAGACGCAGGACCTCCTGAATACGGCCCATCATGGCCAGCACGGCTTTCACCGGCATCGGGTTCGACTCCAGGAAATTGGCCTGCATCAGGCGCAGGTATTGGCGTTGCAGACGGCGAGCCTTGTCCCAGTCATTGTTCAGCGCGGCGGCGGTGAGATCTGACATTTCGCGGGGAATCTCATTGGAGCAGACGGAAACAATGCCCACGCCGCCCAGGGCGATCACCGGCAGGGTTACTGCGTCGTCACCGGAGAAGACCAGGAAGTCTTCGGGCACGTGATTGAAGACCTCGGCGATCTGGCCGATGTTGCCGCTGGCCTCTTTCACGGCGATGATGTTGGGGATCTTGGCCAGGCGGCCGAGCGTTGCCGGTTCGATGTTGGCGCCGGTGCGGCCCACCACGCTATAGAGCATCAGGGGCTTGTCCACCGCTTCGGCAATGGCCTTGAAGTGCTGATACTGGCCTTCCTGCGTAGGCTTGTTGTAGTAAGGCGAGGCGGTCAGGATCGCATCCACGCCTTTGCGCCGGGCGATCTCCTTCGCCTTCTCCACGGCGTCATAGGTGCAGTTTGAGGTGGCGCCGGCAACAATGGGAACCCGGCCCGCCGCTACTTCAATGGTGATATCGATCACGCGCAGCCATTCGTCCTTGCTCAGCGTGGGCGTCTCGCCGGTGGTCCCGCAGGGAACAAGAAAATGAATGCCGGAAGAAATCTGCCATTCGACCATTTGGCGCAAAGCCTTTTCGTCGATGCTCTGGTCCTGCTTGAACGGAGTGATGAGCGCGGTGCCGCAGCCTTGGAGTTTCATGGTGGAATTAGGATAGCAAATTCTTTACCACAGAGGGCACAGAGGAACACAGGGGAGGAATACGAAGATGTCGGCCGGCTTTCGTTAGATGTCTCTCAACGCCGGCTAACGGCGGAATCAATCTGTTTCAGAATTTCCGAAAGCTCTGCATGCTCTGCCTTATCTAAGACACTGCCTTTCGCTTTTGTGACCTCTTGCAAGGCGATTCTGGATTCTCCCAGAAACTCCGTGCTCATGCCAGAAAAATGCCGGCTTGCTTGTGTGACTGTTTGTGCCAGTGATGGGGCCCCTCTTTCCAAGAGCTTTTTGCTGAGAGAAAGCAGATAGTCATAGAGTTCTCGATTGTTTGCGAGCTGCGTAGACTCCTCCGTGTCCTCTGTGTTCTCTGTGGTAGAAAGCTAGAGCTGGTCAACAATTTCTGGAAACTCGAAGAACCCCGTCTTGCCCTTGATCCATTCGGCGGCGCGGACAGCGCCTTCGGCAAAGCCCAGGCGGGATTTGGCGTCGTGGGTAAAGAGAATGGTGTCATTGGCGGAATCCATCATCACCAGGTGCATTCCCACGGTCTCGCCTTCGCGCACCGAAGCGATCTCAACTTTTTCCCCCGAAGCCGACTCAAGAATCTTCTGGATGTTCAGGGCCGTTCCGGAAGGCTTGTCTTTTTTGTGCACGTGATGGCGCTCCACGATGCTGCCGCGATAGTTGTGTTTCAGGAGGGGCGCCACGGCCTGAACGGCCTTGAAGAAAAAGTGCATGCCGATGGAGAAGTTCGAGCCGAACAGCAGAGCGCCCTTGCGGTGGGTGACCAACTCGCGGACCTTTTCCAGGTGCTGATACCAGCCGGTGGTGCCCACCACCACGGGAACGCCTGCTTCGATGCAGCGAATCAGGTTGGGAATCACGGCGTGCGGCGTGGTGAAATCGATGACGGCATCGATGCCTTTGAGAGTCGCCGGCGTGAGTGCACGTCCGTCAGGGTTATCCTTGCCGGCCAGCGAGTGGACTTCGTGGCCACGCTCCCTGGCCATCTCCGCCACCAGCGCGCCGGTTTTGCCGCGGCCCAACACCAGAACTTTCACGCGAACACCTCTGGATCCACCTGGGAGAAAAAGGTGTGATGCAAGCGCGAGACTACATCAGGTACATCGCCCTCATCAATCACGAAACTGATATTAATTTCTGATGCGCCCTGCGAGATCATGTGCACGTTGGCATCGGGGATGGCGCTGAAGACCTTGGCGGCGATGCCCGGCGTGCTCTTGATGTTTTCACCCACCAGGCAGACGATGGCCTTGCGGCCCTCATATTTCACGTCGGCGAGACGAGCCAGGTCGGCGGCGATTGCGGCAATCGACTCATTGGAATCCACCGTCACCGAGACGCTGACTTCTGAAGTGGAAACCATGTCCACCGGACAGCGATGGTTGGCGAATACCTCAAAGATGCTCTTCAAAAAACCGTGCGCCATCAGCATGCGCGTGGCTACGACGTCCACGACGGTGATGCGTTTCTTGGCAGCAATCGCCTTGAAGATGTTTTTGCTCTTGGGCGCCGTTGCGGTGATGCGCGTGCCTTCGCATTTGGGGTTGCGCGAATTGAGGATCAGCACCGGAATATTCTTCTGGATCGCCGGCAGCAGCGTAGCCGGGTGCAGCACCTTGGCGCCGAAGTAGGCCAGCTCCGCCGCCTCTTCAAAGCTGATGGTCTTGATGCGCCGGGCCTCGGGGCAGAGGCTGGGGTCGGTGGTCATCATGCCGTCGACGTCAGTCCATATCTCGATGCGCTCGGCGTTCAGGCCCGCGCCGACAATGGCCGCGCTGAAATCGGAGCCGCCGCGCCCCAGCGTGGTGGAGATGCCCTCGCGGGTGGAGGCGATGAAGCCACCCATCACCGGCACCAGCTTGCGTTCGAGCAATGGTTTCACGGTCTCAGCCAGCCGGGCATCGGTCTCTTCGAATTGCGGGATGGCCTTGCCGAAGTTGGCGTCGGTCACGATGCACTGCCGCGAATCGACGTGGGCGGCATTGATATGGCGCTGGGAAAAAGCGGCGGCGGCGATCTTGGACGAGACGCGCTCGCCGAAGCCGGAAATCGTGTCCGTGGTTCGGGCGGTAAGCTCGCCCACGGCGACGACACCGCGCAGAAGCTCGTCCAGGCCGTCAAAATCGGCTTCCAACTCGGGTGCAATCTGCTCGAAGGCATGTGTGCCCAGCAGATCAGAGGCGCAGTTGTAGTGGCGCTCACGGGCCACGCGCGAGAGCTCCAGCGCCTTCTCGCGATTGCCCGATCCGGCGGCATTGGCCATGGCCAGAAGCTGGTCGGTGATTTTGGCCAGCGCGCTTACGACGACCACAGGCCGTTCATGCAGGCGTTCGCGCACGATCGCGGCTACACGATCGATGGCTTGCGCGTCCTGCACAGAGGTGCCGCCGAATTTCATCACGATCATGTGAGCACGCTCGTCGCAATAGCGGTAATTGATTGGCCAAAGGTGGGAGATCCTTCGACTCGCTCCGCTCGCTCAGGATTTCGCCTGCGGGCTCCCTCTCCCCACCCCAACACGCGAACCCCGCGCGTGCCGGGGGCCCGGGTATCGCTCACGCCCGCAAATCGGCTCAACTTCATTACGATCATGAGCGATCCCCGGCAGTCCAGTGAAATTGTCTCGGAAAGACCCAAATCGTATACGTCTGTGGTAGCTCCCGGCCGTTGCAGCTCAGAGAAGCCTGGTAATCTGGAGCGACAAACGTGAGGCGTTTTTGGTGCTTCTGGGTCTTCCTCTTCAGCTGTCAAGCTCAAACCGTGTTTGGGAAATTGGTCTTTATAGTAGGCGATTACCGCGTCGCATTCGACGAGACCCGAATACGTCCCCAGGCCAATCCAGTCTTTTGAAGAGAGTTCGACCGCATCCACATTTACTACCCGGACTCCGCGCGGTGGATCGACAACATACAACTTGGCTTTGGTTTCTGTCTTGCGCTTATATCTCTTAAACTGTGGGGTGCGGGGCACAATCCACACCCACCAGATCAGAACAACACCCAGAACCAGAATCACAATGGGGACGCCGGCCCGCAGTTGCGTGCGTTGGCCGTTCGTCACCCGAGATATCCCTGCGCTTTGAGCAGCTCGCCGTTCAGCACTGCCGCGCCGGCGGCGCCGCGGATCGTGTTGTGCGAAAGCACGGTGAACTTCCAGTCGAAGATGTTGCACGGACGCAGGCGCCCGCAGACGGAGCTCATGCCGCGTCCGCGATCGCGATCGAGCCGCGGCTGCGGACGGTCTGGCGCACGATCATAGATCACCGGTTGTTCCGGCGCGGTCGGCAATTTGAGCTTCTGCGGCAGGCAGCGGAACTCATTCCACGCCGAGATGATCTCTTCCGCTTCGGCCGTCTGCCGCAGCTTGAGCGAGACCGATTCCGTGTGCCCGTCTTCCACGGCCACGCGGTTGCAGTGCGCGCTCAGCGTGAGATCGGCGGGAACGACCCGTGAGCCGTTCAGCGTGCCCAGCAGCTTGCGCGACTCGGCTTCCATCTTGTCTTCTTCCTTGGCGATGTAGGGAATCACGTTGCCCAGGATGTCCATGGAGGGCACGCCGGGATAGCCCGCGCCGCTGATGGCCTGCATGGTGGTGACAAAAATCTTGTCGACACCAAAACGATGATGGAGGGGCGCCAGCGCCAGCACCAGGCCGATGGTGGAGCAGTTCGGGTTGGTTACCATGAAGCCGCCGTTTTTCTTGTACCAGCCCTGCGTCTTGATCAGCGCAACGTGGTCGCCGTTGACCTCGGGAATCACCAGCGGCACTTCTTCGTGCATGCGGAAGGCCGAGGAGTTCGAAACCACGGCGTGTCCGGCTTCAGCGAAGGCGGGCTCGATCTGTTGCGCGGCGGTTGCATCCAGCGCGGCAAAGACCAGTCGGGGCGTGTTCTTGTCCGGCGCGGAAGCTGAGACCTTCATGGCCGCGATCTTCGCCGGGATCGGCGTCGCCAGGTTCCACTTGGCGGCTTCAGGGTAGGGTTTTCCGGCGGAGCGGTCCGAAGCCGCGAGCCAGGTGATTTCAAACCATGGATGCTCATCGAGCAACTGAATGAATCGCTGCCCGACCGTCCCGGTGGCGCCGAGAATGCCGACTGGAATTTTGCTGTTCATGGGGAGACCTAAGTTGTGATTTTAGCATTTCAGCAACTGGCAACTAGCAGTTGGCAATTAGCAAAACCAATGTTGGCTGTCCGCTCCGCCTAGATTTTGATACTCGAACTTCAAGGCGAATTGCTAGCTGCTAGCTACCAGTTGCTACTTGCTCAATCTGCTGCTGTCGCCGAAGCAGCTGCCGGCTTTCGCTTGACCAGGTATTCATCCACCAGCACCATCACCAAAGCAGCCGTGGGAACCGAGACCAGCGCGCCCACCACTCCGGCCAGCGAGCCGCCGAGCGAGAGAGCGATGATCACCGCCAGCGGCGAGAGGTTGAGCGTATGCCGCATGATTCGGGGGGAGAGAAAGACGCTTTCAAACTGGAAATAGATGGCAAAAAAGATGATGACGCCGATCAGCTTCTCCGGCGAATCCAGGAGCGCCACGACTGAAGAAAGAATCACGGCGCTGATGGGGCCGGCAATGGGCACGATGTTGGCGATGCCGGCGAACATCGCCAGCAGGTAAAAGTACTTGAGGCCGAGCGCCCAATACACCACCAGGCTGGAGGTTCCCAGGCTCAGCATGAGCAGGCCCTGGCCGATGAGCCAGTTGCGCATCCGTCCCTTGGCTTTCAGGAGCGTGTTCGAAAGCCGGTGCTGGTGGCTGAGAGGGAAGAGCGAGACCGCCCACTTGAAAGTGCGGTCGCCGTCAATGATGAAATACGCGGTGAGGATGACCGCAGTGAACAAGCCAAAGATTCCGCCGGCAAGATTGAGAAAGAGGCCGCCGGCGCCGCCGACAATCTCTCCCGCATATTTCTGCAAGGCGGCGGGATCGATCTTGGCCGCGAAGGGCAGATGCTTGATGCCTTCGGTCATCTCGGTCATGTGCCGCGGCCAGTCGGCGGAAAAGTTGCGGGCGTCGCGATAGACCGGCGGCAGCGCGAACACGGCGAAGAGCGTCCCCAGGAGCACCAGCATCAGGACCAGAAAGATGACGGCAAAGCCGCGACCGGCGCGCCAGCTGCCGATATGTATTTTCTGTATGACACCGATCGCCGGCGACAGCACCACGGCGAAGAGAGCGCTCACGTAGATGAGCATGAGCACGTCGCGCACGGTGTAGGCCACCCACAGCGCCAGCGCCACGCCGAAAAAGAACAGAATGTCAGACCGGTGATTATTTGCCATTACAACTTCAAGCCAAAGGGGAAAGGGTGAGGAGAGTTTAACCCGAGCCGGGCAGCTTTTCGAAGACCAAAAGTGCTAATTCCGCTGATGAAGGCTAGGACAGCGCGCGCAAATTGGTAATCTGGTAATTGAGTAATTGAAAACCGGAGCCGCATTCAAAGCAAATTTACTAAATTACCAAATTAGCCAATTACCAAATTCCTTCAGTCCCTGATCACCTCAAAGCCACTGCCGGCGACCGTCATTTTGATGAGCTTGTACTGATCGTCGACCCACAGGAGCCATTGCGTTGCGTCTTCGTGGCTTTGGTCGTTGAGCCAGGTCATCGACTGCGGGCCGCTGGTTTCCAGCCTGATCTTGTTGAGTTCGCGCTCATTGCCTTTGACCATGACTTTATCCTGCCCCATCAACTCCAGAGTGGCATTTCCGGCGGCATGCTGGTGAGGAACCAGGATCACGAACTTGCCGGTACCGCAGAGAAGGTCGTTGTTTTTGCGTTGGCACCCGGTGGCCAGGTACCACCAGAGCAGGACTTCGCGCTGGGAGAAGAAGTTATCGTCAAGGATCACCGTGGAGGCCGGCAACATGTGTGGGACGTCCACTTTCTTCTGATCGGCGGGGATCACGTGCTCCACCAGAAGCTGATCCTTCGGTTCGACGGAGGCCTCTTCTTTCTGCGGAACGGTGGCATGCCAGACATAGGAACGCAGCTCACCCTTGGACGAGACCTGCATCTCCGCCGTCTGATCGGCCTTGAACTTGCCGTCATCAAACTTGATTTCTGAACTGGTGGTCGAATATTCCGAGCGGTGCTCGCCGTTCACGGTTTCAGTGATGCTGAACGTTTCGGTACCGACGCGCTTGCCATTCAGATAGATGCCAAAGCTCCCGGAGTCCGCTACCTTGGCATTGCCCTTGTCTTTCTGGGGCTTGTCGGTCGCGTTCAGGCACACCGACATTGCGATCAGGACGCTCACAAGAATGGCCAGCTTTACTGCTTTCACTTTTCTACCTCCGCTTGTATAACTTCCGTAAGTAATTGAGCGATCTCCGCTGCCACCTGCTCTACCGGCTTGCCCAGCGTCTGCACGCGATAGCGGGCCAGCAGATAATCGTCGCGACGTGCAGCAAAAAGTTCGGCGAAACTTGCTTCCTGCAGAGCCAGCGGACGTACTTTGTGCTCCGACTGGCAACGCCGCCGCAATTCCTCGAGCGGAGCTTCCAGCAGGACGGTCACGGCCCCCGATTGTTCCAGCAGCGTCCGGTTTAGCGGCTGCACAAATGCGCCGCCACCGAGCGCCAATACCAGATCGCTGCGGCCGGCCTGCTCTTGCACAGGATCGTTTTGCAGAAGATCGTCACGCAGCACATCGCGCAGTGCAGCGCTTTCAGCCTGTCTGAAGCCGGCTTCCCCGGCGGTAGCAAAGATCTCCGCCACGGCCTGCCGCTCACGCTGCTCGATCAGGTCATCAAGATCCTGAAACCGGCAGTGCAAGATCCCGGCAAGAGCGCGTCCAACCGTCGTCTTGCCTGCTCCCATGAACCCGATGAGCACTACCGGCCGCATCTAGCTGCGCGGCTCGTCGCATGCGCAACGCGCGCTGGAGCAAGTTGCGTCCATTGGGATCATAAGGGTTTTGTCTTACGCCGCTTTTATTGCTTCTTCACGCGGATTTTACCATTGATGGACTGGAGCTCAACCGAAGATGAACCGGAATTAGAGGTGCCTGCGAAGGAACGTCCCTGCGGAGGCGAGAGGCTGGGATGGGTCTTTTCCTGGAGCGGAAATTCGTTTTCCACCGCACCGGTGCGCGAGTGGGCCAAAAGCTCAACCGAAGCAGTCTTGGGAAGCCACATGTCAATCTCGCCACTGTGGGTGGTGAAGAGGTAGTCGCCGCCGCCGGAGCAGTCGCCGCGATAGTCGACGTTGCCGCTGGTGGTCCCCACGGAAACACGAGGTCCGGTGACATTACTCATATGTACCGCGCCGCCACTCGACTGCACATCGACGTGGGTGTTGGTGATGCCGGTGAGGCTGACCGGGGCGCTCATGCTCCGTGCATGGAGGTGAGATTTGGTCATGTTGTGCACATCAATCTGGCCGCTTTCAGAGGAAAGAGTGATGTCGCCGCTGACACCTTCGGCCGTCACCGGCGCTGAAAGCGTAGATACGTTCACGACAGCGCCGGGAGGCACAGAGATTTCAAAGTCCACCTTGGCTTCGTCCGGCGTGGGCTTCTGGCCGGCGATGGTATGGGTACGCAGCTCGATGCGCTGCTTGTCGGCGGTGGCGTTTACATCAACTTCGACTTTGTCAGAGTGCGTGGTGTAGGCGACGTCCACCTGGCGGCCGCTGAAGGCCGAGCGCAGCAAAACGGAGCCGCCTCCGTTGACGATGGTGATGTTCCCGCCCGGGGCGAGCTCCAGCTTGGTCTCCTTGCGATTGTCGGCGGCGTTGGCCGCGGCAGCACAAAGGGTGAGAGTAACTCCGGTGATGGCGATCCTAAGAGTGGAGCGGCCGATGCGTTTGGCAGCGGAGCCGGGGGTTCGGTTCGTGGGGAACGGGTTCATGGCCGTAAGCCTCCTTGTCCGCTCAAGGCAGCGAGCGGGCAGTCGCCATCTGGTAGAGCATCTCTTTTTGCTGATACGCGTCTTGCAAAAGTTCGCGGGCCTCGGCATCGTCAGGATCCGCCTGCGCGGCCTGCTGGGCGTCTGCTATATACGAGTTCACCTCGCGCAGGCTGTTCTCATAGGCTCCGCTGGCCGCCGGGTCCTCCTGGGCGACCTGAGCGATGAGTTGCTGGTCATCGCGATCCATGGTTGAAGCTGAATCAGCAGCAACATTCTGCGCCGACAACTGGCTGGAAGGCAACTGGCGGGTTCTATAGTTAGTAAGCGCGAAGGCAAACAATACTACCGACGCGAGGGCGAGTACCCATCCTACAGGCGTCCAATTTTGCGTTTGGGTCGAGGTTTTCGTTAAATGTCCCGCGAGGGACATTCGACCCTCCGTGGCGGGCAGAAGCCCTTCGCGGTGCAGCGACTGCTCAATGCTGGTCCAAACCCGCGGGTTCGGATCATGCATGGGCAAGAGCAGCTTGGCTTGCTCCGCGATGTAACGCAGGTCTTCGACCAGCGCGCTACATGATGCGCATGTCTCCAGATGTGTTTCTTCTTCGGGTTTTCCGCCCGATTCGATGATATAAGGCAGTACTTCCTGGAACTGCTGGCAATTCATTGTCGTTTATCCTCTCCCACGTAACTATGCAGGGAACCACAACGCGCTTTCGTTACCTTTCAACCGCGCCTGCGCGTCACTCGCCGGCGGCAGCCACGTCACGCCATGGATTACTTGCTTCTCAGCCCCTCTTGTTTGCTATCTTCGGGCGGCCTTTTCGGCTCTGCTGAGCTTCAACAAATCGCGCAGCTTCATGCGCGCCTTATGCAATTGCGACTTACTGTTTCCTATCGAACAACCCATCATTTCCGCAATCTCGTTGTGCTCGTAGCCTTCAACGTCATGCAGCACAAAAATAATCCTGTAGCCTGGAGGCAGGCTTTCAATGGCCCGCTCCAGATTGACCCGGTCAATCGACCCGGCCAGCACCGTATCCCTGGCGCCGATATCCTTCTTGGGGCCGTCTTCATGCTGCGGCTCCAGCGCCTCGTCCAGCGAAACCTCGGGCAAGCCTTTCTTCCTCAGGTGCATCAGCACCACGTTCACCGCCAGGCGGTGCAGCCAGGTGGAAAACGCTGACTCGCCCCGGAACGTGGCGATCTTGCGATACAGCTGCAGGAACGCCTCCTGGGTCAGGTCTTCGGCTTCCGCGGTATTTCCCGTCATGCGCAGACACAGCGAATACACACGACGTTTATGCAGCCCGTACAGGGCCTCAAAACACTCCGCGTCACCGCCCTTGGCCCGATCAATCGCCTCTGCTTCGGTCAGCCCGGATGCGACTATTTTCTTTGCTTGTGTCAATTTGCCCTTTTGAGGCCGCTTGTTCCCGTTGGATGCGGCATTGTAGCTGCTTCGTTGTACCGCCAGCCCTGTTTTAGCTTGTCCCATCAGCCTTGTCTGGCACTGATGTCCAGCGGCGTTCGCGACTTTCGATTCGGTTTCCAGTTCTACTGTTTTCAGTATACTTGTCCGCCCTGTGGTGTGCTCTGATTTGACCCGCGATCGGCCTTAGTCCCCGGCTTATGCTGTCCGGTTCACCGACCGGTGAATAGGTAATGGAAGCCTCTTTCAGGAACTTTGGTTGCCTGAGCAGCCGGAAGCGGGCGCCCCGTATACATCCCCGCCCAACCCGATCGGGTGTGCGGGCTAGTTGCGCTCAAAAGATTAGATTCGATTTCCAGCCGTTTTTATTCTGAAAATCATAGGGCGGAGCAATCCACCTATATTTCCCGCCTTTTTGATCCGTGATCATCGTGCCATCCGCGGTAGGGGTTTGCCTTTCCGATTGCGCGCGATCCTGCGCGATTCCGGCGATCACCGGGGCCCCAACGAGTCCGGTGTTGACTTGTTGGGGTGGGATCACGGCGATCCCACAAAGCGAGATACACGCTTACTCGTAGCGGAGAGCTTCAGTGGGTGAGACGGTGATGGCCTGGCGGGCTGGCCATAGGCAGGCGAGGAGTGCGCTGAGAGCGAGCAGCGCGGCCGCTGCGAACAGGCTGCCTGCGGCAAAGGTGTTTTGCATCCAGTGGGAAAGAACGGCGCCAAGAAAGCTGTCCAGGGCAAGACCGATGACAATACCCGCGGCCGCACTCACGAACGCAATGCGCGCGGCGACCCACAGCACGTGCTTGCGCGGCGCGCCGAGCGCAAGCCGCACGCCGAACTCTGTCGTGCGCTGCGCGACGCTGTAAGCGACGAGGCTGAAGATGCCCACCAGAGCAAGCGCGAGCGCCATGGCAGAAAAGACGCCAAACAATACGGAGAAGAGCCGCTGGCTGCTGTACTGCGCGTCGCGCTCAAGGGCTTGGTTGAGAGTAAGGGTGCCGTTGGAGATCTGTTGGTCGGGAGAGATGGATGCGATAGCGGTACGGATCGAGTACAGGTAGGTGAGCGGATCGGCCTGCGTGCGGACGAAGAACTGTGCGTTGGGCCATATCACGGCCGTGTATGGAACGTAGATCGCGGGGGCGACGGGGTTCTCGAGACCGTCGTTGCGCTCATCGCCGACCACGCCGATGATCTGGCGCCAGGCGGTGCTTTGCGCAGAGGCGACCCGGTAGGGATTACCCCGAGCTGTGAGATCAGGGATGCGTAGCTGCCGGCCCAACGCAGTAGACGAGGAGAGAGAGCGCGTGGCGAAAGCTTGATTGACAACCGCGATGAAGTCTCCGCGGTTATTTTCATCGGTATTCCAGACACGCCCCTGAAGCACAGGGATGCGGAGCGCAGTGAAATACCGTTGGTCGACCAAAATCACGCGGGCCTGCGGCTGCTCGTGATCGCCGGTTCCGTCGATCTCGACAGGTTGCTCATAGAAAGCGTCAATATTGGGCGGCGTAGCATCGGCGCCGATAGCGACAGTAGAGACACCGGGGAGGGATGCGATTTTCTCCTGGATCTGCTCGAAGTAAGCGATTCTCGCTTCACGCGGCTGAAAGCGGCTCCACTCGCCTGGGTTTTTGTTATGCAGCCCGATGCCGACTCTCATGACATTCGCCGGATCGTAGCCCAGCGGCATCCGCATGAGCCCAAGAAAGCTGTGGATGGCGGTACCCGCAGTGGCCATGAGCAGAAGCGTGAGCGCGACCTGCGCGGCGATGAGAACGCTCCAGCGATGCTTTGCGGGAGCAGCGACAACGCCGGTCTGCCTGCCGGGGAGCATGCGCGCGGAATCGTGACGCGAGAGACGCAATGCCGGGACAAGACCGAAGAGGAGGCCGCAGAGCAACGCGAGCCCGACGGAGAAGGCAAGGATGGGAACGTTGATGCGGATAACCGATTCGGCGGGAAAAGAATCCGGGGAAAGCAGCAAGGGAAGCCTTGCCAGCCAATAAGACGCAGCTGCCCCAAGGACGGCGCCTGTGCAAGAGATGACGATGGCTTCTACCAGCAACTGGCGGACGATGCGCCAGCGGCTGGCGCCGATCGCACTGCGGATGGCGAGCTCATGCTGGCGCGTGCGGCCACGGGCCAGCAGAAGGATGGAGCAATTGGCGCAGCCGATGATCAGCAGGAGCACGACGCCGGCAAGAAGCAGCTTCAGGGTGGTGCCGGTATTCTCCCGGAAAATCCAGATGATGGGCTTCAGCGCGATATGCGCGTGGTCGGGAACGCGCCCGGTACGCCGTTTAAATTCCTCGAACGCGATGGGCTCGAGCACACTGTTGGCGGCGGCAGGCGTGACGTGGGGCCGGAGCTTGACCATCGGTATGTAGGGCACGGTGGCCCCGGAGGGAAGGCTGACAACCGGGGTTCGACTGGCCGGCAGGTAGACATCGCCCACCTCAACCATGTCATGGAATGCGAAGCTGCGTGGCATGACCCCAATGATGGTGTAGGAGGCGTGATTGATTTCCAGTGTTCGCTCGATAACGTGGGGATCGCCGCCGAAGTGGCGCTGCCAGAATTGGTAGTTGAGAACAACCACGGCGTTGCCGCCGTGCTCTGCATCGGATGGCTCGAGGTTACGGCCGAGAAGCGGGCGCACACCAAAGAAAGTCCCGGCATTCTCTGTGAGGTAGTAGCCCCGGATATCTTCCGGCAGTGCGCCGCCGGTGATCTCCACCTCCGCGGGGCTGAAGCCAAGCACCGACTCAACCGGTGCGGCAAGGCGCATCTCATCAAGCTGTGCCTTGGTAAGCGCCAGGTAGATAACCTGAACCTGGTCAGGATTTCTGTCGTCGACGCCGAAGAGGTTCATGATGCGGTCGGCGCCGGCGTAGGGAAACGGGTGCAGCAGGACGGCGTAGATGAGCGAGAACATCGCCGTGGTGGCGCCGATGCCGAGCGCGAGTGAGAGCACGGCGACGGCGGCGAAGCCAGGGTTGCGGCGCAAGCCCCGGAAGCCGTAGCGGATGTCTCCGCTTAACTCATCGAAGAGCCGGAGGCCGATGGCCTTGCGGTAAGTTTCGTTTTGAGCGGCGGGCTGGCCGAGGTCGATTCGCGCTTTGCGGCGGGCTTCTTCTTCGGGAACGCCCTGGCGGATTAAATCTTCCTGGTAGGCATCGAGAGTAGAACGAAACTCTTCTTCCACGTCGCTGTGGGTGCGTGGCGCGAGGGAACACCAGAGCTTGCGAATTGCGGAGAGGAGACTCATATCTCCTCCGCCTTCTTGTTGAGAATGCCGTCGACCACAGCGGTCATGTCGCTCCATTTGGCGGTCTCGGCCCTGAGCTGGCGCGTACCCGCGGCGGTGATCGAGTAAAAACGGGCGCGGCGATTGTTCTCTGACTCACCCCACTTGCCTTTGATCCAGCCCCGGCGCTCCAGACGATAGATGGCGATGTAGAACGAGCCCTGCAGGATTTCCAGGCGCTCGCCGGAAATCTGCTGGATGCGCAGCAGGATGCCGTATCCATGCAGCGGGCCGAGCGAGACCGCCTTGAGGATGAGCATCTCGAGCGTGCCCTGCGGGAGTTCAACCGGTTTCGTCAAAGGCTCTCTCCTATCTGGGAAAGGAGAATACACGCTCTCTCCTATCCCGTCAAGGAGAGGAACGACCCGCACGTTCAAACTTGCGTGAAAAATGAGGAGGCACAGCCCAAAAGGCTGTGCCTCGCCAAGCAGAAGAGCCGCTGCCGGCTCATCGATTATTACCGAACCAACTCAGTTATTTTCCGTGCCGCGATGGTAGTTTTTGCCTTTTCCGATGACGGTGCGATGGCGGCGAAGACCGGGTCCCCAACGAGTCCGATTTTGACTCGTTGGGGTGGGATCACGCGCGATCCCGTGCGATGTCGGCGATCCCGGCGATTCCCACAGTCTCTTCCTCTCTCACGCAATGCCTTCCCACATCGAGCTGCCACTTCAGGCACAGAAACCGTGGATGCGCGCGCACGGAGGCCAGGTCAGGATCGTGTTCGATCCATTCGGTATGGCCGAAGCCCTGATCCAGCGACTTCGCCAGGCAGTCGATGGCCTTCTCGGTGTGACCCAGCAGCGCGTAGTCGCAGGCGACGTTGTACAGCACTGACGGCTCTTCCGGGTCCATGGCCAGAGCGCGGTCGGCCCACTCCAGAGCCAGCTCGTTTTGGCCCAGCCCGCACAGCGCGCCGGACTTCATGTAAACCGCACGCACATCGTCGGGGTGAAGCTGCAGATGGCGCTCCACCCGCTCCAGGGTTTCTGTGAAGGCCTGGCGCGCTTCAACCTTGCGTCCCAGCGCGCGAAAACAGAGACCGCGCAGTGAGAGCGACTGAAAATCGTCAGGGCTGACCTTGGCCGCCTGGGCGAAGAGGTGGGCGGCTTTTTCGAACTGTCCCTGAGCGAAGCAGGAGCGTCCGTAGAAGTAGTAGGCTTCGAACAGCTCGGTGCACAGACCCAGAGCGGTTTCGAATTCGTCGCGCGCCGCTTCGTAGTTGTGGTTCAGGAATTGCGCCAGGCCAAGCGAAGCGCGCGCCACCGGCGACTGGGAGTCCAGCTCAACCGCGCGGCGGCTGGCGGCCAGGGCTTCACGCAGATTGTCCTCCGTGGCGGCAAACCACATATATAAGAATGAGCAGCAGTCGGCGACGCCGGCATAGGCGCGGGCATAGTCGGGGTCGATCACGATCGCGCGGGCAAACATCTGCCGGGCATATTCCAGGCTCTGCCGCCGCAGCTGATAAAAGAATTGCCGGCCGCGCAGATAGTAGTCGTAGGCCTGTATGTTGCGCGTCGGCACCTTCTGGATCTCGTGCTTCTCCTTTTCCGTGAGTACCACGCGCAAGGCCAGCGCGATGCTCTGAGCGATTTCGTCCTGTATGGCGAAGACGTCTTCCATCCGGCGATCGTAGCGCTCGGTCCACACGGAGTGGCCGGTGCTGGTCTCGGCCAGCCGGGCGGTGATGCGCAGACGCTCACCCGCGCGACGGATACTGCCTTCGAGAACGAAGGCCGCGTTGAGCTGGCGTCCGACCTCGGTGATGGGAAGCGGCGTGTCGCGGAAGGCGAGAACCGTAGATCGGGGAAAAAGCCGCAGCCCCCGGATCTTTTCCAGCTCCGTGATCACATCCTCGGTCATGCCGTCGCGAAAATATTCGTCTTCCTTGTTGCCGCTCAGGTTTTCAAAGTAAAGCACGGCGATGGATTTGGTCTGCGGAGCTCTTTCCGTGTGATTAGAGGCCCCGTTGTGGTTGTAAGCGCCGTTGTTGGTTGCAGGATGTGAAGCTGCGAGTGATTCCGCCTGCGAGACTGCGGCAGTGAAGCGAAATCCCACGCGGGGTACGGTTTCAATGTAGGACTCGCCGTTGGCGCAACCGCCCATCGCTTTGCGCAGCAGGGAAATGTTCTTGTTGAGATTGTTCTCTTCAACCATCGTGCCCGGCCACACCTGGCGCAGGAGCTCTTCCTTGGTGAGCAGACGCCCCGCCCGCTCCACCAATATGCAAAGTGTTTCAAATGCCTTCAGTTGCAGTGGAACTTCAACGCCGTCGCGCAGCAGGCGATGCTCGGAAGTATCCAGCTGGAAGGGGCCGAACTCATAGATCGCAGCAATCCTGGGCATAGTTCCTCATAAAAAAGTAATAGATACACGACCTTCTCGGAAGGACTCCCGGAAACCCGGCAGTGCTTAATAGCAATACGAAAGTGGCTAAGGGGGCGTTGTCTTACCTAGCGATCATGATGTGCGCCGCCCGCCACTCGATTCAAAAAAAGTAGGAGAAATGTTGCAGTGACGAATTTGCTTCCGCATCAGGAATTCCATGAACCCAATACTTCCGCTGTCACCGCCGTTTACCAGGTTCTGCGGCGCCAGCCCTGGGACCAATGGGCTCGGAAGACTTTAGCCGTGATGAAGCGCCTGCTGTTGCTGGCGCTGCTGCTAACTTCGCTATCGGCTTTGCCAGCTTCGGCTCAAGCCCGTACTTATGACGTTCTCACCGCCGACGTGCCCTTTCAATTCGATATCGGCGCCCGCGCGTTTCATCCCGGCCATTATCAATTCATCTTTGCTGGAACCAACCTGCTCGTTCTTCGCGATGCCCGCCAGCACAACGTGGCTTCGCTCGTCACCCGGTCGGTTGAAACCGGCGAGCCTGCTCCCGCGACCAGGCTGGTCTTCTCGACCGGTAAGAAGCACGCGCAGCTTGCCGAGATCCACATTGCCGCCAGCTCGCAGGCTCTGGAAATCCTGGGCGAAGAGCTGGCCGTTCAGCCTGCGGCGACCTTCGCTCCTTTATGGTTCGACAACAACTTTACCTTTTCCTTCAGCGGCTTCAACAGTTCCCGGCAGAAGGAGTAGTCGAGCAACATTACGGCGAACAGAAACAATGCTTCATTGCCCGGCGCTTCATCATCTGTGCTTTCTCACCACGGGGAAGGGTGACTCGAGGGGCGGGATTGACTCCGCCCTTTTTCCCTCAATCCACCCTTATCTCCCGGATCCAATTCACCTGACCCGACGAACCTGGATATGTAGCCAAGTTGCTACCCAAGCTGCCCAACCTTGTTCGACCCCATTGCACCCAATTTGGTCCTCAAGAAATTCTCAAAAATGCCGGAATCAGCCCTTGACAAACATACCGACTGGTCTGTATTGTTTAACCATGGCGGCAGCGACCACACCGAAAGCTCCCGAAGCCACCCGGCGCAAGATCCTCATGGCGGCCTTCGAAGAGTTCTACAAACACGGCTTTCAGGGTGGCAGCCTCAACCACATCGTTGAGACTGCCGGAACGACCAAGGGCGCGCTGTTCCATCACTTCGCGGGCAAGCAAGACCTGGGCTACTCCGTGCTCGACGAAATCATCGGCCCGTTGCTCGAACAGCGTTGGCTGGAGCCGCTCGCCGGCACCACCGATCCTATCGCCTCCATCAAACGGACCTTCCGGCAATATGTGAAAGAGGACATCGAGAGCGGCCATTTCGCCCAGGGCTGCCCGCTCAACAATCTGGCCCAGGAGATGTCGCCGCTCGACGAAGGATTCCGCAAACGCATTGACAAACTCTATGCCGCCTGGCGCAAGTGCTACACCGACGCGTTCATCCAGGGCATCAAGACAGGTAAAGTGCGCAAGAACGTAAATCCAGCCGAGGCGGCTGCGCTGATCGTCGCTTCGCAGATGGGAGTCTGGGGAACAGGAAAGAGTTCGCGTAGCCGCGAGCTGATGACCCAGGCCGGCGAAGCCATATGCGCCTACCTGGACAGCCTGAAGCCGTAAATTTTTTTGGGTATAGATAAAACCAACCGGTCGGTATGTGTGAAGTAAGCAGAGAAGCAAACAAGACTTATCGTCGAAAAACGAAATGAAAAAATGATGTGAAGAAAGGAAGGAGAGCAATCATGGCAAAGAAAGCTGCTGTTAACGTTGTGGAATCACCAGAGCATGAAATGACCATTACCCGCACGCTCAACATCCCGAGCGACCTGGCTTTCAGCGTGTGGAACGAACCCAAGCACCTGAAGCACTGGGAAAATGCTCCCAAAGGCTTCACGGTAACCACCAATGAAGTCGATTTTCGTCCCGGCGGATCTTTTCGCATCTGCATGCGCTCGCCGGAAGGGACCGATCACTGGCTGCAGGGCGTCTATCGCGAAATAAAGAAACCCGAGCGGCTGGTCTTTACCCATACATGGCTGGATCCACAAGGCAGGCCGGGGAAGGAGAGCCTGGTGACGATCACATTTGCGGACCGCGGCAACCAGACCGAGCTCACGTTGCACCAGAGCGGTTTTCAGTCCGTTGCGGAGCGCGACGGTCACGTCGACGGCTGGAACAGTTCCATCGATCGTCTGGTCGAATATCTGGCGACACTGTAATTTGGATCACGCGCTTTGTTGATCGAAGTTGAACCTGGTTGTTACCCAGGCAAATCAAATGGAGGAAACTTCAATGCAATCATCAACGCAAACCGCTTCTGTTTCCGGCGCGGGCATCTGGGCCGGACGCGTCTTGACCGCCCTTGCCCTGTGCTTTTTCTTCTTTTTGATAGCGGCATCAAGATTTTGAACCTTGCGCCGGCCGTCCAGGGTACCGTTGGTTTGGGATTTCACCCGAGTGTAGTTGTTCCAATCGGCATAGTGCTGCTGGTTTGCGCCATTCTCTACATCATTCCACGCACGGCGATTTTCGGCGCCGTGCTCCTCACCGGCTATCTTGGCGGCGCGGTTGCCAGCCAGGTACGTGCCGGCAATCCTTTGTTCTCCCATGTTCTCTTTCCAGTTTATTTTGCTTTCTTGGTCTGGGGAGGGCTCTACCTGCGCGATGCCAGGCTTCGCGCTCTTATTCCGCTGCGGCGCAGTGATCAGCAGTAAAACGTTCTCTGAATATTCAAAAAATTCTGCTCTTCAGGAAACAAGGAGATTTAGATATGCGATTCATGGTGATCGTCAAGGCCAGCAAGGATTCTGAAGCAGGTGTTCTTCCCAGCCCCAAGCTGCTTACTGAGATGGGCAGGTACAACCAGGAACTAGCCAAAGCCGGCGTAATACTCGCTGGTGAAGGGCTCCAGGCCAGTTCCAAAGGAGCGAGAGTTAGGTTCTCCGGATCAGACCGGACCGTCGTCAATGGGCCATTCGAACTCTCAAAAGATCTGATCGCGGGTTTCTGGATCTTTCAGGTGCAATCGAAAGAAGAAGCTATCGAATGGGCGAAACGCATCCCCTTTGCCGAAGGTGAGATCGAGATTCGCCAGGTGTTTGAAGCAGAAGATTTCGGTCCCGCCTTGACGCCTGAGGTCCGCGAGCAGGAAGAACGCCTGCGCGCAAGCCTTCCCAAAGCAGTCAATTCATAATTCAAAATTTAAAAGACACAGGAGCCCACCATGCAAGGTACGAACACGTATTTGAGTTTCAACGGAAACTGCCGTCAGGCGGTCGAGTTCTATAAAAAATGCCTGGGAGCTGAGATGGAGGTCATGCTCTTCTCGCAAGCGCCATGCGATACTCCGCCCGAGGCCAAGGACCGGATCATGCACGCCCGGCTTACCAAAGGTCCGGTGACTTTGATGGCATCAGACAGCATGATGTCTGATCCAGTTCAGCAGGGCAACAATTTCCACGTTGCCATCCACTGTGACAGCGTTCAGGAAGCTGGGAAACTGTTCGCCGCGTTCAGTGAGAACGGCAAGGTAACTTGTCCCTTGCAGGACATGTTCTGGGGCGCTCACTTCGGCATGCTCACGGACCAGTTCGGCATCAACTGGATGTTCAGCGCTGAACTGCCAAAGAAATAACTGCCGGCATCTGAATCGCGCTCCCGTGCGGGCGCGGTTCATGCTGCGCGCTACTCGCCTCGCAGCGCTTCCACCGGATCCACGGTCGCCGCCCTTCGTGACGGCAGATAGCTGGCCAGGAAGGCTGTAGCCAGCAATCCAACCGATACGGCGACATAGGTAGCGATATCAACCGGCTTTACCCCGAAGAGCAGGGTCGAGAGGAAACGCATGGAAAAAAACGAGCCCACCAGTCCGGCGGCAACGCCGATGACCGTGAGCAACAACCCATGGCGGATAAACATTCCGGTCAACTCCTTGCGTTGTGCGCCCAGGGCCATGCGTATGCCGATCTCGCGGGTCCGCTGCGAAACCGAATACGCGATCACGCCGTAGATGCCCACGGTCCCCAACAGGAGCGCCATGGCCCCGGCCACACCCAGCATGAGCAGCGTAAATGAGGTCCGTGCCATGGAGCTGCGATAGTAATAGTCTTCTGTCCGCACCGCAGCCAAAGGAAGATTGGGGTCGACTGACCAGACAGCCTGGCGCACCTCTTTCATCAGACTTTCCGTGCCCGCGCGCGGCGTGCGCAACGCGAAAGTCAATTCGCGCCGGGTGCTGATGCCATCGCCCTCAAAGTTGCGCATCAGGAGCGGCCAGTAGGCTGCGGTAGAAGGCGGCTTGTTTAAGCCATCGTCGTACAAATTGGTCACCACGCCAACCACCTCGCGCCAGTCGTCGGTTGAACCGACGCGAATCCGCTTGCCCATCGCGGCTGAAGGATCATGCCACAACTCGCGCGCCAGGTTTTCCGATACCAGCGCGACCGGGTTCATATTGTAGATATCGGTCCACGTCAGGTCGCGTCCTGCGACCAGCGGTGTCCCCATGGTCTTCAGGAACCCGGGTGAAATCCATCTGAAGCGCCGGATCGGCGGCAGCTCACCCGGACGGTAGGTGTGATCCTCGGCAAAGATGGGATCGAAGGACCCGTTTCCATCCAGGGGGACAGCGGTGGAAACACCGACAGATACCACACCCGGCACGGCCTCGACTTTGTGCATGATCTCTTCAAATTTGCGCGGCACGTTCTGGTCGTCCGGGATCTCGATTTTCGGAATATCGATGGTGAAGAGCTGGACTTCCTCCGGTGCGGTGAATCCGGGTCGGACTTTTGTAAGCGCGACAAAGGTGCGCGTCATCAGTCCGGAGCAGATCAGGAGCAGCAACGCCAGTGCAACCTGTACGACGACCAGAATGCTGCGGGCGCGATGCTGATCGCGGCTCTGGCTTGCTCCACGCGCGCCCTCGCGCAGCCCGGTGGCCAGGCGCGCTCCTGCATACTTAAAGATCGGAATGGAGCCAAACAGCAGGCTGGCCAGGATCGCCAGCACCAGGGTAAACAAGAGCACCCAGCCGTCAATGCCGATCTCATTCACGCGTGGCAGGCCGCGCGGGGCCATCGCCACCAATACTCGCAGCGCGCCATAAGCCAGGCCCAGCCCCAGCAGGCTTCCGATGATTCCCAGCACCAGGCTTTCCACCAGCAGGTCAGAGACGATGCGGCTCCAACCTGCTCCCAGCGCTGAACGAATGGCCAGCTCTTGCCGGCGGCCGTCGACCCGCACCAGCATGAGATTGGCAACGTTGGCGCAAGCGATCAGCAGCACCAGCGCAATCGATCCCATCAGCACCCACAACACCTTGCCCACGTCTCCTACCACTCTGCTCTTTAGCGGCGTAATGTTGGCGCCGATGTGCGCTGCCTGAAACAGCTGCAGGCTGAAGCCCGGCGGAGCAGGGAAGCTCGCAAGCACCGTGGGAAGCATCCGCGATACGTCAGCGCGGGCCTGCTCGATGGTGACGCCTTGTTTCATTCGTGCGACCGTCATGTAGCTGAAATTTCCCAGAAAGATCTTGCCGCGATCGAACTGGAACAGCAGGAGCATGGCCGGATCTTCCTGGTCCAGGATGTGGAAGTCCTTGGGCATCACGCCAATCACCTGCGTTGGCTTGCCATCCACCTTGATCTCCTGTCCCACGATTCCGCGGTCGCCGCCAAACTTTTTCTGCCAGTAGCCGTACATCAGGACAGCAGTCGGAGGAGCGCCGGGCAGATCGTCCTGCCGGGAAAAACTGCGGCCTACAGCCGCGGGAACGCCCAGGACGCCGGTCATTCCGTCGGTCATGCGCTGCGCCCGGACCTGTTCCGGTTCGCCGCGTCCGGTCACGCTGGCGGAATCGTTGGTCATCATCGCAATGTCCTCGAAGGTCTTGTTCTGCTCGCGATAGATGAAGTAATTAGAGGGCGCACCCGGAAAATCAGTGAGGGAATTGATTCCTGCCGCGGAATGGGTGACGACCACCAGTCGTTCAGAATGCGTGTACGGCAGCGGCTTCAGCAGGATCCCTTCGAGCACGCTGAAGACCACGGTGTTGGCGCCTACGCCTGCAGCCAGCGTGATTAGTGTCACGGCCGTGAACATGGGCGCGCGCCCCAGCCGCCGGAAAATCTGTCTCAGTTGCGCTGTAACCAATTTCATCTCGTAGACCTTCCCGCCCGCCGCGCAGGCACACGGATACCACTTAGACTTGCCTGACCTTTATTACGACTGAGAACAAAAAAAAGTTGCAGTTATTCCACGTTCCCAGGATTTATTGGGGTTGCAAAAGACGGACGAAGAGAGGATCGGGAGGCAAAGAGGCCGTCGCCGCTATGACATGCACCCCGGCAGAAACTCGTTTACTCTTAGATCAGCGCTTTTCCACGATCAATTCCTGGCAGGTGATGCAATAGCGGCTCCAGGGAACAGCGTTCAGCCGATTGATGGTGATCTCCTGCTCGCAATTCAGGCAGGTGCCAAACGAGCCATCGCGAAGCCGTGAGAGCGCGCCTTCTACCAAAGCCAGTAGCCCGCGCTCCTGCGCCTTTTGCAGAAAGGCCATCTCCTTGGACTGCGAGAAGTTCGCGCGATCGCCTTCGTCGCGCCCGAAGTCGTGGGCTTCGTGCCGCTCCTCGCTGCTCTGGCTGCGCCGCAAGTCGTCGCGCTTCTTCGTGAGAATGGCTTCAAATTTTGCTAGTTGGTTTTTGTCCATACGCGCTTTCATCCGGTAAAAATTGCTTCACCGGACGAATACTCTATTGTTACACCTTTGCCTTGTTTCGTGCGCCCCGCCAGTAGAGCAGCAGGCCGATTCCGATAAAAACCACTGTGGATCCAACGAGCTTGGCTTCAAAAACGATCTTGTTTTCTCCCCCCGGTGGAATCGCCGCCAGCACCATTGAGCCGAGCGTAATCAGAAAAGCGAGCGATCCGGCGAGCCAGATTCCAGCTTTTCCACCGGGCACTAACACTACGCCCTCGGTCTTGCGGTCAGGTCGATACGACAGCTTGATCACCGCTGCATACATATAAAGAAACGGAATAAAGTAAAGAATGACGGACATACTCACCAGAAACTGGTAGGCGCCAATCACGGTCGCGTTGACCTGTGACAGCACGAGGATCGCAGCCGAGATGCCGGCCTGAATCAGGATCGAAACATAAGGGGTCTTCCATCGCGGATGAATCTTGCCGAAGAACGAAGGCAGATAGTGGTCAATTCCCGCAACAAACGGTATCCGCGCTACTCCGGCAACAGTTGCGCCTACTCCGCCTGCATTTCCGACCGTGACCAGCAAAGCCGCAATCACGCCAAACCATCCGATCCCCAGCATTGCGGAACTGCCGCTGATGCCCTGAAATACGCCATTACGCACGTCCGTATTGTCCGCTGACTGCAATACCAGCAGGGCTACGGTCGCAACAATATAAATCAGGGCAATCAATGCAGTGGAAGCATAGATGGCGCGAGGGAAGGTCTTGCGCGGCTCGCGAACCTCCTCGCTCATGGCGCATACCAATTCCATCCCGGTAAAAGCGAAGGCAATGTTCGACCAGAAATTAAGTTTGTCGATATCCGGCGGCCACGGCAGCATGGAAGACTTCCAGGAAAAATGCGTCGCAGTGCCCTGATGCGAGCCGACGTACCAGGCGATTCCAGCCAGCATGAGCAATGGAACGTAGGTGGCAACGCCGCCGGCATTTTGCAGCCACTTGCCGATATCGAGGCCGACCAGGTTGAGCACCACCGCGACGCCTAAGAGCGCGATCGATGCCTCAAATAAGTAGGAAGGGTTGGTCGCCAGATGTGCCCACTTCGGTCCGCCGATGTACACCGACATGGCCACGCTCGCCGTCAGCAATCCAGGAAAGTAGAAGAACGTATAAATCCAATAGGCCCAGCCGGCGACAAAGCCGTGAAAGTCACCGAACGCTTGTTGGCTCCAAACATAAAGGCCACCCGTTGCCGGATAGCGCGTGGTCAGCTCAATGATGATCAGCGCCGTTGGAAGAAAAAAGAGGACTGCTGCCAGCACCCACAAACTGATGGACGATGTGCCGTTGTGTGCGGCAGCGGCGACCCACCGCGGACCCAGCACTGCGGCGATGTTGAACAACAGAACGTCCCAGAAGCCCATCGCGCGGCGCAACTGCGATTTTGCTGTGACCGTTGCCTCAGCCATTCATTCCTTCCAGGTTGGGATGATTTGTGAGCGCCATCATTCTATCGTGCCGGTATGAAATCGACCTTTCGCTGAAAAGCAAAAGGCCGCAAATGATTTTCTCATTCGCGGCCTTCTTTTGCCGATTCGATTGGCAGTGCGCTATTTCCTGAACTTCCGCACCAGGAGCCCGATGCCTCCGCTCACCAGGCCTAACAAGCCCAGCAAGGGCAGGAAGGTAGCGGTTGCCGGAAGCTTGCTCTTGCCCTGGGTATCGTTGGATTGCTGGTTGGGATTGATCTGCGGCGTGGTTGAAGCTCCCGCTGTGGCCGATCCCTGCGCGGCGCTCGATGAAGGCGCCGTTTCAGTCTGCGGCTGAGCCTGTGTTGGCTGGCCGGCCTGGGTTCCGCCTTGCGCGGTTTGTGACGGCGCAGGCGCGTTCTGCGGCTGGCTTGGCGAAGTGCTCCTCTGGGCCGCTGCGCTCGGCGCCGCTCCTCCCGGTCCCAGCGGAGGCATGTTGGCGGCGGTCGTTACGCCGGTTCTGTTGTCCACCATTTTCTGGACATCATCATTGGTCAGCATGCGCGCATTCACGCCCGTCCTGGCTTGTTTGTAGTGCATCGCGATTTCCGCCAGGCTCACTCCCGTGTTCGGCCTCTCGATCACGTCAGAATAAAACGATGGCCCCATATCATTGATCATTCTTCCAGAGGCGGCGACGGCTGTGGGATTGACCCCGCTCGGGTTTACCGGCGGCACGTTGGTTAAGACCATCGTGGAGGGTTCCATTGAGCTTTCCACTCCGGCATTCACCGGGCTGGCGGAACTGATGCCCGCGCGTCCGGCATCGCTGATTCCGGCCGTAGGCGCCGGTGCGGCAAACATTCCGGTGGGAGTTGAGAGTACTCCGCTGCCGGTCACGAAGCCGCCGCTCACGACTCCCGTGTTTACGGGCGTGCCGTTATTCAGCGTATCCGGGTTTGCCTGGGTTGTTCCTGTAGTTCCCGGAGGTCCGGCCATAGCGGTAGGCAGGGTTGGCGTACCTGCCGTATTGGCGGACGGCGTGAGTGTTTGTCCCGCCGCTGCCTGGCCTGAAATCCCGCCGACTGCGCCCTGGGTTGTCGGGGCGCCGGGCTGGGTTACAGAGGTTCCCGCTGGAGCGCTTGCGGCCGGCGCTGATCCGTGCCCTCCCGAGCGCTGTCCAAAAGCGCAGATTGAGAGCGTTAATATGACGGCCAATAGTGGTTTGCGAGACATAGTTCACCCCTGGCTTTCGTACACTCATTAGGATTACGAATAAGCAAACGCGGGATGCCAGGGGCTACTTGGCTGTCAGCCAGCAACGATCAGTGACACGGGATTGCCGCCGTTCTACGTCGACAGGCAAAAGGATGGCCGGATCTCAACTTCCCACAAACCGCGCGTACAGGCTGCGCGCGACTGCCGTATCATTCGTGCCTTTGATGATGGCCCGGCCGTCAGGGAAGAGGGTCATTTCGTAAGGATCGCGCCAGAACTTAAGCACAAAGGCGTTGTGCTTCACCGTGCCGTGGGCGCCCAGCCGGCTGGACATCTCGGCAAAATTCACGGGTCGCGACCGCTCATGGATCTGAACGGAATTCCTTCCGCAAAGTGTGATCTGCGGCCGGCGCTCGCCGGCCAGGTGGGGGAACTCCCGCTTGCCGCAGGCTTGGCAGTCCTGGCGTGGAGCCGCGGCCGCGATCTCCGCCTGCTCATTGTTCCAGACGTCGAAAGAGAGTAAGGTCCGCCGCAGCTTGCCCCTGGCGCCGACCAGAAACTTGATAGCTTCGGTCGCCTGGATCGAGCCGATCAGGTTGACCGCGCTGTTCAGGATGCCGGCGGTATCGCAGGTCTCGACCGTGCCTTCCGGAGGCGCCGCAAATATGCAGGCCAGGCAGGCGGTTTCTCCGGGGATGATGTTCATGGTGACGCCGTATGCCCCGACCGCGGCAGCATAAATCCATGGTTTGCTGTGTTTTACAGCAAAATCGTTGATCAGGTAGCGGGTCTCAAAATTGTCCGTGGCATCCAGAATCAGATCGGCTTCGCTCAGCAGCGATTCAGCATTCTCCGGGGTCAGGTCAGCGACTTCGGGTTTTACCTGGACGTCAGAGTTGAAAGCGGCGATCTTTCTGGCTGCCGCCACGGCTTTGGGTAATGACTCCGCGGCATCCGCTTCATCAAAAAGGGTTTGCCGTTGCAGGTTACTGGGTTCGACGTAATCACGGTCGATGATCCTCAGTTGTCCGACCCCTGCGCGCGCCAGCAGACCGGAAACGCATGCCCCCGTAGCCCCGCAACCGACGATGGTTACCCGACCCTGCGCCAATCGGGCCTGGCCTTCGGTTCCAATGCCCGAAAACAGTATCTGGCGAGAGTACCGGTCTTCAAATCGCATAACACATTTATTATAGGTGTTTATAGACAGGACGATTTAAAAGCGATTCCCTGACGAGCGCCTTCAAGACACCTCGCCGGGGTCGCCGACGTGCAACTAGGGTCCAAGCTGCTGTCATCGAAGTACACAAACCGATTTAAAACAAAGGGGCAAATATTGCCACGCTTCCGACCAGTGTGTCTGGCGTTTGTGCTGTGCCTTGGTGTATGCGCAGCTCAGGAACCTGCGCCAGACGGTCGGCAGCCCGCGTCGCCAGCAACCGCGCAGGAACAGCAGGAGCGCCCTGCTTCCGCACCCATCCCACCCGCTCCCGTGCTCAACCTCAGCAGTTTGCAGGGAGCCAAGGTCGCGAGCATTCAGATCAACAGCCCCGCAGTCGATAGCGCGGATGCGCTCCTGGCGCTGCTGCCGCAAAAAGTCAACGAGCCGCTGGACCGATCTAAAGTCCGGCAGTCCGTGCAGACCCTGTATAACACCGGTCGCTTTGCTGAGATCCAGGTGGAAGCGCAACGCACGCCGCAGGGCCAGGTGGTGCTGGTCTTCGACGCGCGTGAAAATTACTTCTTCGGCTCGCTTCTGGCTCAGGGATCGCCGGGCAGACCGAGCGATAGCCAGCTGGTGAACGCCAGCAAATTGAATCTGGGTGAGCAGTTTTCTGAGGCGAAGATCAAGGCCGGCGTTGAAGCCATGCAGCAGTCACTGCAGCAAGACGGCTATTACCAGGCCACCATCAAGCCGTTTTACGAGTGGGATTCGCGCACCCAGCAAGTCAAGGTGCTTTTTTCCATCGATCACGGCAAACCTGCGCGCGTTGGCCAGGTGAACGTTACCGGATCGCCGGGATTGAGCGCCGAAGAAGTGCGCAATATCGCCAAGCTTCGTCCCGGAAACAAGGTGAACGGCTCCAGGGTCACGACGGCGCTGCAGCGCCTGCGCAAACACTATCAAAAAAAGGACCGCCTGGAGGCCCAGGTCACCCTGACGCAGCGCGTCTATCACCCTGAGACCAATCTTGTGGATTACACCTTCGACATCAATCGCGGCCCCATCGTAGAAGTTAAAGTTGAGGGGGCAAAGCTGCGCCGCGGGCAGGTGAAAAAGCTGGTCCCGATTTACGAAGAGAGCGCTGTGGATGACGACCTGCTGAATGAAGGCTCGCGCAATATCCGCGATTACATGCAAAGCAAAGGCTATTTTGACGTGAACGTCACGTACGAACTGTCGCAGGATTCCGGCTCCGAGCGGCGCGATGTGATCTTTCGCATCGAACGCAACGAGCGCCACAAGCTGGTGCAGGTGGATATCCAGGGCAATCATTATTTCCGGCGCGACGACCTGCGCGAGCGCATGTTCGAGCAGCCGGCCGGCGGCTTGCTGCTGTATGGCCTGTTCAGCCAGTCGATCCTCGCGCGCGATATGCAGGCCATTGAAAACCTCTATCGCAACAACGGCTTTCTCCAGGTGAAGGTAACGCCTGAGGTGGATGACAACTACGGGAAGAAGGGTCGCATCCGCGTCATTATCACCGTGAACGAAGGTCCGCAAACCACCGTGGGCAAGCTCACCATTCAAGGGAATGAGGCGCTGCCCGAAGGCCAGATTCGCGGGATGATTTCCGCCTCCGAAGGCCAGCCTTACTCGGATTCCATGGTCATCAACGACCAGACCGATGTGATGAACAGTTATTTCGACCTCGGCTTTCCCCAGGTGAAATTTGAGTACACCACGCAGCCTCAAATCGATAATCCCAACAAGATCGACGTGACCTACAAGATCACCGAAGGGCCGCAGTTTTTTGTCGATCGGGTTTTCATCTCCGGTCTCAACTACACGCGACCGTTCATCGTGCAGCGTGAAGTCAAGATCGGCAGCGGTGACCGCCTCAGCCAGAGCCAGATGCTTGATTCCCAGCGCCGTCTTTATGACATGGGGATTTTCAACGAGGTCAACGTAGCCGTTCAGAATCCTGACGGTGAAGCCACACATAAGAACGTCAACTTCCAGCTGGCTGAGGCGCGTCGCTATACCTTCAACTACGGTATCGGCCTCGAGGTGCAAACCGGGCAGCCGACGGGAACCTCCAACCCGCAGGGTGAGACCGGCGTAAGCGCGCGCGTATCTTTCGATGTCACCCGGCTCAACTTTCGCGGGCGCGATCACACGCTCACCTTCAAGAGCCGCTATGGCAACCTGGAAAAACTCGCACTGATCGGATATCAGGCGCCCCGGCTGTGGGATTCTCCGAAGCTCACCTTCGACCTGACCACTTTTTACCAGCAGACCAATGACGTGCGCACCTTCACGGCCAAGCGTCTGGAAGGTTCGGCTTCCATCAAGCAGGATCTGAGCCGCTCCACTACCTTGCTCTACCGGCTTATCTATCGCCGCGTCGATACGGACAACCTGGTGATCGCGCCCAACCTTATACCTCTGTTTTCCCAGCCGGTACGTGTGGGCATGCCCGATTTCAGCTATATCCGCGATACCCGTGACAATCCAATCGATTCGCTGAAGGGAACTTACTCCACTTTTGATCTCGGCGTTGCCTCCAAGATCTTCGGATCGCAGACCAGCTTCACCCGCGTGGTGGTGCAGAACTCCAGCTATTACCAATTCCATAAACGGCGCTGGGTGTTTGCCCGCAACACGCGTATCGGCGTGGAGGAGCCGTTTGCCAGCACCCAGTTTATTCCGCTACCCGAACTCTTCTTTGCCGGCGGTCCCACATCGCATCGCGGCTTTGGGATCAATCAGGCCGGTCCGCGCGACCTGACCACCGGTTTTCCCATCGGCGGCCAGGCGGTCTTCCTGAATAACCTCGAGGTGCGTTCTCCGGCGCTGCCGCTTCCGTATGTCGGCAACAACCTGAGCGCGGTCGTGTTTCATGACATGGGCAATGCGTTCGCCACGGCCGGCGATATGGTCGACAATTTTTTCCGCTACACCCAACCGAATCGCAGTGCTTGCCTGAATCCGGCAACGGCTGCGGCCTGCAAGTTTGACTACATATCGCACGCCGTTGGCGGTGGAGTGCGCTACCGTACGCCCATCGGCCCGGTGAGTTTTGATGTGGGATACAATCTCAATCCGCCGGCCTTCCCCATTGCCGCTACGCCGACGACGCCCGCAACTTCGCAGGTGCTCAGGCACCTGAACTTCTTCTTTAATATCGGGCAGACGTTTTGATGAGAGCCTTTCTCCAGTTCGTGGTGCTGTTGTTGCCGCTCGCCGGGCTTGCCCAGCCCCAGGTGGTGGACCGCATGGTGGCCGTGGTAAATAAGCGGGTCATCCTGCAAAGCGAACTGGACGAGGCAGCGCGGGTTGAGTTTTTGCTGCAGGGGAAGCCGATTGCCTCGCTGTCGCAGGCGGATGAGGCAGCCGTATTGCAGCAGCTCATTGACCGCTCTCTGCTCGATCAGCAGATCATCAATCCCGCCATGCTCGATCCCACGCCTGAGGAGCTTGCGGCGAAAATCAAAGAAGTGCGGCAAGGTTTTCCCGGCGCCTCTGCGCAGGCGGATGATCGCTGGAATGCCACGCTCGCTTCCTATGGGCTCACGCAGCAGGATCTGGAAGAGCAGCTTGCTTTCCAGGCGCGCATCCTGCGTTTCGTTGATCTGCGCTTTCGCGGGCTGGTGCGCATAGAAAAAGACGCCATCGAAGCCTACTATCAGGAGAAATTCCTGCCCGAGATGCGCAAGCGCAACGCAGCTCCGCCCCCGCTGGCCGAGGTTTCCGACAAGATCGAGCAAATCCTGGTGGAGCAGCGGATTGACACGCTTTTGAATGAGTGGCTGAAGACGCTGCGCGCGCAGGCCCACATCGAAACCATGCTGCCCTCTCCGCCGGGGCCGGCCGCGGGGGCTGCGCCATGACACCGGACACGCAGACCGTGCTTACGGCTCCCCCGGCCGGTACAAAGAAGAAGCGCGGATTCAGGCGGGCCTTTGCGTTGGCGGCAATCCTTCTCATTCTCCTGCTCGGCGGCGTGGCCATTTACCTCAACAGCGATTCTTTTCGCGAGACGGTGCGCGCGCGGGTGGTGTCTGAGCTGGAGCGCGCTACCGGCGGCAAAGTCGAGCTGGAATCGTTTACCTGGAAGCTCTTCACGCTTCACTTTGAGATTCACAACCTCACCATCCACGGCCGTGAAGCCCGCAACGATGTTCCTTACGCTCATGCCGACCGTATCTCGGTCGGCGTAAAGATCGTCTCGTTTTTCTCGCGCAAAATCTCGCTGGAAAAAGTGGATATCGATGGCGCGGTGCTTCACCTGATGGTCTATCCGGACGGCACCACCAACCAGCCTTCTCCACAGGCCGCGCAGCACAACGGCGAAGAGTCTGGGCGCGACCTCTTTGATCTGGCGATCAAGGAAACCACTGTCAACAACGGCACGCTCGTGCTGAACCAGGAGAGAATCCCCTTCAGCCTCGCGGGAAAAGAGGTGTCCGCGGGTATGAGCTACGTTCCCAGCGAAAAGGCCTACGACGGTCATCTCGACCTCGCGCCTCTGCGGATTGCCTATCGCAACGATTCGCCGGTCGAGGCCGATCTGCATGTGAATTTCCTGCTGCGCGAAAAAGAAGCTGAGATCAAATCGCTCAAACTGTCGACGAAGACTTCTCAGTTCGAAGGCTCCGGCACGGTACGCAATTACAACAATCCGGAAGTCTCGCTGCAATATCAGGCTGCGCTCGATTTGCGGGAGGTCGCCACGCAGGCCAATGTGCGGGAGCTCCGCGCCGGACACGCGGACCTGAAAGGCGCGCTCACGTATCAGAGCCAGCGCTACTCCTCGCAGGGCAACGTGAGTGCGCGCGATCTGGAGTGGCGTGATGCCACGGTGCATCTCACCGGCATTGACGCCAACTCACCCTATGCTCTCACTCCGGAGAAAATTGTTCTGCCCCGGCTGGTGGCCCGCGCCTTCGGCGGTAACGTACAGGGGGACCTGCAGATTACGAACTGGAACGCCCCAACTGCCGGCCGCAAGGCTCCGTTGCAGACCGGAACCGCCAGACTGCATCTTTCCGGTGTGGAAATCCGCAAGGTCTCCGAAGCGGTTTCAACCCCCAGGCTTCGGCTGGACAAAGTTGATCTTGCGGGAAAAATTTTCGGTGACGTGAACTCTTCCTGGAGCGGCTCGCCACAAAGAGCGGTTACCAATCTCAAGCTGGAGGTGAACCCGCCGGCGAATCCCTCGGCCAGGGAGGTTCCGGTCACCGCGCAACTCCAGGCGACATATCACGGCGACATCCGCACCCTCGACGTAGCCGGGCTTACTTTGGCAACGCGGGCTATCCGCGTGAGCGCCACCGGAGAGTTGGGATCCGACAAGGCGCAGGCCCGGGTCTCACTCAATGCCACGGACCTGCATGAACTGCAACCTGCGCTGGACGCTTTGGCTCCGGGAACGCGCATTCCGGTTGTGCTGGAAGGCCGGTCTTCCTTCAACGGCGCAATCTTCGGCAAGCTTGAGGCGCTCTCCGCGCGCGGCCACCTGGATCTGGAAAAATTCGATACTGAATTTCGCCTGACGCCGGGCTCCAAAGGCGCTCCAGGCCAGCCCAAACGCCTCCACTGGGATGCGCTCGCGGCCGATCTCAATTACACGCCGTCGCAGGTTTCCCTGCAGCGCGGGACATTGCGCCGCGGCGCCGCACAGTTTGGTTTTTCCGCCAGTGCTACGCTGCGCCAGGGTGAGTTTGACGAGCGAACCAGCCAGCTCAACGTCTCACTCCACGTCCAAAATGAAAATATGGCCGACGTTCAGTTGCTGGCGGAGACCAGTTATCCGCTTACGGGCCTCGTCAATGCCGACTTTCAGGTTTCGGGTACGCTCCGCAATCTGCGCGGCGGCGGCAAGGTGCAAGTAACCAAGCTCACCGCCTACGGTGAGCCTTTCAAGGCTTTGAGCAGTGACATTCATCTCAACGGGAGCGATGCAGCGCTCGATAACATTTTGCTCGGGCACAACGGCGCGCGGCTCACCGGCTCGGCCGCTTACAACCTCGACAACAGGAGTTTTCATTTTGATCTGACCGGCGCCAATATCGACTTTGAAAACTTTCACGAATTGATGCCGGCGCGTCTTACCGTGCAAGGCCAGGCAGGCTTCCACATCACGGGTTCCGGGACCGAGGAAGCCCCGGTTATCAACGGGGAGCTTGACCTGCGCAACATCGTGCTGAACCACGAGATGGTCGGCAGCATGACCGTGCAGGTGGAGACGCATGGCGAAGATGCCGTCCTGCGCGGGCGCTCCGCGTTTACTGACGCCGATCTCACCGTCGACGGCAAGGTCCATCTGCGTGGAGACTGGCCGGGCGATATCGCGCTCAGGTTTTCCCGTCTCGACTTTGACCCTCTGATTCGCGCGTATTTCCAGGGCCAGATCACGGGCCACTCCTCGATTGCCGGAGCCATTGACGTTCGCGGGCCGATGAAAAAACCGGGAAGCCTCAGCATCACCGGCAACGTGAGCCAGCTCTCGGCCGACGTGGAGAATGTGAAGCTGCAGAACGAAGGCCCGATTCACATGGCGATCGACAACGCATCGCTCAAGGTGGACGAATTCCACCTGGTCGGAAACCAGACTGACGTTTCCATCCAGGGCAGCGCGCAACTGGTCGGCGAGCATGCTCTGGAGCTTCGCTCCAAAGGACGCTTTGATCTGAAGCTGCTGCAGCTTTTCAATCCCAATTTCGTGGGGAACGGTCCGGCCACGTTCACCGTCAACATCGGCGGCAACTGGGGGCATCCGCAACTTGGCGGCAGGTTGGAGCTGACCGATGCTTCAGCCTCCTTTGTCGACCTGCCCAACGGCCTGAGCCATATCAATGGATCGCTGGTCTTTGCCCAGGACCGCATGCAGATTGAAAAACTCACGGCCCAAACCGGCGGCGGGGAGCTCAATCTCAGCGGCTTCCTGGCCGTGCGCAACGGCTTCTACTTTGACCTGTCCGCGACCGGCAAGGACGTGCGTCTGCGCTATCCGCCCGGCGTGAGTTCTTCCGCCGATGCCACGCTGCGCTACACCGGTTCGTCCAAAAGCTCGCTGTTGAGCGGTGATATCGTTGTGACCCGCTTCGGGATGAATCCGCGTTTTGATTTTGCCGCCTATTTGGCGCAAAGCAAGAAAGCGCCTGCCATCACCACGCTGAACCCGTTCCTGGACAACATGCGGCTGGACCTGCACGTGACCTCGACTCCCGACCTGCGGGTGGAAACCTCGCTGGCCAAGCTGTCCGGCGATCTGGATTTGCACGTGCGCGGCACCGCCGCCAGGCCGGCCATCGTGGGCCGTGTGAACATCGCCGAGGGCGACATCTACTTCAACAACACCAAATACCGGCTGGAGCGGGGCGATATTACATTCAGCAACCCGCTTACCATTGAACCGGTCATCAACATTGATATGTCAGCACGGGTCCAGGACTATGACGTCACCGTGAGCCTGCACGGATCGGCCACCAGCGGCCGCGGTCTCAGCATGACCTACCGCTCTGATCCTCCGCTCTCCAATTCCGATATCATCGCCCTGCTGGCGTTCGGCCGGACGCGCGACCAGACTCTCTACAGCGCCAGCCAGCCGGGCCAGAGCGTGAACGATACGGCCACAGCTTCCAATGCGATTCTGGGCGAGGCACTGAATTCCGCCTTCTCTGACCGCGTGCAGCGGCTCTTTCCCGGCGGCAGCCGGGTCAGCATTGATCCCCAGTTCATCGGCTCGGAAAACAACCCGAGCGCGCGCGTGACCATTGAGCAGCAGATCAGCAACAACGTTACCTTCACCTACGTGACCAGCCTCACACAATCGGCGGAGACGGTGATCCAGGTGGAGTACAACATTGACAAGAATGTCTCCATCGTAGCGGTAAGAGACCAGAACGGCGTGCTGGGGTTTGACGTCCATATTCGCCGGCGAAAGAAATAGCTGATGAACGGTAACGGAGCAGAACCATTTGCGGCGGAGCGGTTTGCCATGGTGGAACAGCAGCTGCGCCGTCGCGGCATTCACGATGAGCGCGTGCTGGGCGCAATGTACAAAGTTCCGCGCCATGAGTTTGTGGGCCGGCAGAGCTGGGGAGAGGCTTACGCTGACCATCCGGTCGGGATCGGGGAGCAGCAGACCACCTCGCAGCCTTACATGATCGCCGCCATGATCCAGGCGGCGCAGATCAAGCCGGAAGACCGGGTACTGGAAATCGGCGCAGGTTCCGGATACCAGACGGCGGTGCTGTCCGAGCTCGCCAGCCAGATTTTTGCTGTGGAACGCTACGCCTCTCTGGCGGACGCCGCTGCCCAGACTCTCGATCGCCTGGGCTATCGCAATGCCAAGGTCGTCTCCGGCGACGGCTCGCTGGGACTTCCGGAAGCCGCGCCCTTTGATGCCATCATCGTCTCTGCTGCAGCACCACGCGTTCCACCGGCGCTGGTGGAGCAGCTGGCTCGCGGAGGAAGGCTGGTGCTTCCCGTCGGCAACTCACAGGAGCAGGTGGTGCAGCTGGTTCAGCGCGATCACGAAGGCAACGTCAGCGTGCATACGCTGGAAGGCTGCCGCTTTGTGCCGCTAATCGGGCAACAGGGGTTTGCGGCTTAGGAGCAGTATTTAGTAATTAGTCATTAGCAATTAGCTGTGTGCTGCGGGCATGCACCCTGAAGATCGTCATTAAGCTCAGGGCAGAAGGCAAAAACTAAGTACTCATTACTAAGTACTAAATTGCTAAAATATCCAGTGCCTCTTCTCGCCAACATCAAAACCACGCTGGAGATGATCAAGTGGGAGCACTCGATCTTCGCGCTTCCGTTTGCGCTGTGCGCGGCCATGCTCGCCGCCGGAGGAATGCCGGCGGCGGCCAAGCTGGGCTGGATCGTGCTGTGCATGGTGTCAGCGCGTTCGGCAGCCATGGCCTTCAACCGCATTGCCGATGCGCAGATTGACGCAGCCAATCCCCGCACCGCCATGCGAGCTATTCCCGCCGGCGTGCTCTCGCAGAAATTTGCGGCGATCTTTGTGGCCGCCGCGTGTGGTTTGTTTGTGCTGGGCGCCGCGCAACTGAATCGCGCGACCTTATATCTCTCTCCGGTTGCGCTGGCGATTGTGCTGCTTTATTCCTACACCAAGCGCTTTACCCGATGGTCGCACGTGGTGCTGGGATTTGCGCTGGGCATTGCCCCCGCAGCAGCATGGATCGGCGTTCGCGGTTCGCTCGATCCCCGGATTCTTCTGCTTACCGCCGCAGTCACCTTCTGGGTGGCCGGCTTTGACGTTCTTTATGCCTGCCAGGACATCGAGTTCGATCGCGCCAACGGCCTCAACTCCATTCCCCAGGCGCTCGGTGTTCGCCGTGCTTTGCTGGTGGCGCGATTGCTTCATCTGCTGATGCTCGGACTTTTGCTGGCTCTGGTGCTGGAATTTGGCCTGGGCCGGCTGGCCATTGCCGGCGTGATCGTGGTGGCGCTTTTGCTGGCCTATGAGCACTCGCTGGTTTCATCCGATGACCTGAGCAAGCTCAACGCGGCATTCTTCACCATGAACGGCGTGATCGCCGTGGTGTTTTTCGCGTTTGTCGCCGCCGATATGCTGCTCCGTTCGTCCCACCCCTGACCGTGGAGCTTTCAGGCCGCTAGTTCAAGTTAAGAAACCTCAAGTTTCAAACTATCTTTTAACTACCAACTGTTTGCACTTATACATGGTTCTGGCATACTTCTAACGTTGCTCTGAACCCAGGTTGCCTATGGTTCGCTCTCATCGTGGTATAGCCCTGTTGCTGACGACTTTGGCTGCGTGTTCGTCCCTCGCGTGTGCTGTACAAAACAACGCGGAAAATCCCGACCGTCTCTACACACTCGAAGGCACGGTTGTGAATGCTGAAACCGGGCGGCCCATTCCGCATGCCCTGGTACGTCTGCTTGCCCAGAGCAGGCTGGCTGTGCTGACCGGGCCCCAGGGAGAATTTTCTTTTGACAAACTCGCCATGGGCACGGCTGCGATGGTTAGTGTGGAGAAGCCCGGATTCTTTGCTCCGGGCGCTGAGCGGTATTCCTTTCCTCAGCGATCCGTCAAAATCGGACCGGGGACCGGCAAACTGATCCTGAAGCTCGAGCCTGAGTGCGTAATTGCCGGCGAGGTAATGGGTGATGGCGGCGAGCCCCTCGAAGGCGCGGCGGTGGAGGTGCTCGAAGAGCGAGTCATCAGTGGCCGGCGCGAGCTCATGCAAACGCGAAACGGCGTTCGCACTGACGAGGATGGCTTGTTCCGCATCGCGGGATTGCGATCGGGAAGATATTTTGTGAGCGTGGCTGCCGGAGATGCCGGGCGGCGCGTATTGGGTGCGCGTTCCAGCAACGTCATTCAAGCCTACCCGTTGGTCTCTTATTTTCCCGGCGTGACTGACATTGCATCAGCTACGCCGATTGATCTTGTTGCCGGTCAACGCATGCATGCCCCGTTCAGTCTTGCACAAGCGACTGCGTTTAAGCTCGCCGGCACAATCACGGGTATGGCAGATTTTAAGGAGGTTTCGGCGCCGATGATCGTGGATGCGATCGGACACCCGATTGCCAACGTAACTCGTTGGGACGAGCAGACCGGTGCGTTTGAATTTCCGCCGATCCCATCCGGGGTTTACACGCTTCTGGTTACCGCGATGATGGATGACAAACATCCGTCGTGGAGAAGACAGAGTGTTACGCTCAGTCAAAACGTCAGCGGATTCAATTTTGCGCTGCATCCTGGTGTCACGATCCCGGTTTCCGTGCAAACCTACTTCAGCGACCGGCAGGGACAGTGCTCTGGATCCTTCCAAATCAACCAAACCACTTATGAGTGCGCAAAATTTCCTGCCATGGTTTCGCTGGTATCAATGGAGGCGCAGCATGAGGCGTTCCAGGCTGAAGCTGAAAACGCCGATCCTTCCGCTTATGCTCTGCGCGCGGTTACGCCGGGCAGATACCACATCTATATCAACCCCATGGGGCCGGGATATGTACGCTCCGCTCGCTGCGGAAGCACCGATCTCTTGCGTGAGGAATTGATTGTCCCGGCCGGCGGCGACGTTCAACCGATTGAAATCGTCCTTGGTGACAAGGATGCCAAGGTGAAGGTTCACGTTCAGGCCGATGGTATCCCGGAACAAGCGCGTATTTTGCTGGTGCCGGAGTTTGCGCCATACCAACGCCCAACAACACTCGACATCTGGATGAATGGCGACAGGGAATATGGAGGTCTTGCCCCAGGAGACTACAAAGTGTTGGCCTTTGAGTCGATCGAAGGCATTGAATATGAGAACCCCGAAGCTCTGGAAAAATACTCGGCCAAAACCGCGCGGATCACCCTCTCTCCCCAAGGGACCACGAGTGTTACCGTGCAATTGATCCGGGAAGGAGAATGACGCAATGCTGCGAGGGTTCGCTTGCGCTGCCATCTTCGTGGGAAGTGTATTGGCACAACAAACGGGTGCAACGTCCGCAACGGCAGCACCCGGATTTCAGATCAGCGGGACTGTAGTCGACGTTGTCAGTAATCAGCCAATATCAGGCGCGCGCGTGGCCATCAGTCCGGTCACTCAGCGGGATGCATTCACCACTGCTGTAACCGGTGACGATGGACGCTTCCTCTTTCCCGGATTATCCATTGGCAAATACACCCTGACGGCGCAACGTCGTGGTTACATTACGCAGAGCTTCAATCAGCATGGCCAGTATGCCAGCTCGATTGCCGTAGGACCCGACCTCGGTTCCACTAACCTGGTCTTTGCCATCGCGCCGGAGTCCGCGATCTCAGGCACAGTAACGGACGAGAATGGCGATGCTGTACGGGATGCCCAGGTGACCCTATTCCAGAGCTCGAACGGCGAGGGCACAGTACGAACCAGCAGGCTCTCATTCGCGATGACCGACGACGAAGGACGTTATCATTTTTCCCATCGCCAGCCGGGAAAGTACTTTATCGCGGTCTTTGCGACGCCGTGGTATGCCCAGAGGCCGCAGACCAGGATGAAGGCGACGAACAGTGACGGTTCAGTCAGCTACTTTCGCGGTTCAACGCCAGTCCCGGACAACCTGGCCAATGCCGTCATTGATGAGGATCCGCCCTCTCCGCTGGATGTGGCGTATCCTCTCACTTTTTATGGCGGGGCAACGGATGCCGCGGGAGCCAGTCCGATTATGCTTGGCAAAGGGGAGAGGATTTCCGCCGACATCACCCTACAGCCTGTTCCCGCTTTCCATTGGCGCGTCAGCGTAGCAGACTCGGATCAGACGCATGGGGTGTTTGTCTCCCTGGAGCAAAAGGTCTTCGACGGAACACCTCTCTCGATCCCTACCAGCAGCAGTCCTATTCACGACGGTCTGTGGGAAGCCACGGGAATCCCGCCGGGCCATTACACAGCAAGTGTTTACACTGGGGGCAACGCGGATCAAGCGGAGAAGCAGGAGGTTGTAGTCGGTGAAAGCGGAGTAGTTGAGAAGGCCGGCGTCGCAGCGTTGCCGCTGGTTGCTGCGGTCAGCCTCCAGCCTCCCGCGCAGCTTTCCGGGCAAGCCAGCCTTCAGCTTCGCGACATAAAAACCAATCAGGTTTTTGCCGAACCCGTCAAGGGCAAGGGCGATATCGAATTCAAGCCGGGAATCCCGCGCGGCAGATATGAAGTATCAGTGTTCAGTACGAGCGACATGTTCATTCAAAGCGTGCAAGCCACGGGCGCCCGGATGACTGGCCGGACTCTGGATGTCAAAGGAGCTGCTCCAGTCAGGCTCAGCGTGGTGCTTGGCCAGGGCCGGGGCGAGATCAGTGGTGTGGCTTTGCGCAATGACAAGCCTGTGGCTGGAGTGATGGTTCTGCTGGTGCCGGCTGATCCTGAAAACAACCGCGTACTATTCCGCCGCGACCAGAGCGATAGTGACGGCACGTTTCGGATCAGCTTTGCCGCGCCCGGACGGTACACCTTGCTGGCAATCGAAAACGGCTGGGACCTGGAATGGGCGAATCCTGCCGTGATCGCAAAATTCATGGCACAAGGCGAGCCGCTTACCGTGGAGTCGAAAGGCAAGTACTCGGTGAAAGTGAAAGTTCAGTAGCGGCGGAGCAACGCGCCGATTTTTTCGGCGGCTTCAGGAATAGAATTCGGCGATCGACTCCACCACCTGCCGTTGCTCATCTTCCTCAAGCTCGGCGAAGATGGGAAGCGCCAGCACATCCAGCGCCGCCCGCTCGGCTTCCGGCAGATCGCCCGGAGCGTATCCGAGATAGCTGAAACATTTCTGCAGGTGAAGCGGAATGGGATAGTAAATCTCTGAGCTTATGCCGCGCTCACTGAGAGACTTGCGCAGCTTGTCGCGATCGCGCACGCGAATCACGTACTGATGATAGATATGGTGTGCGCCCGGGAGGGTCGTGAGCAGCGTAACCGGAGGGGTTGAAGTCCCGCCGGTCTTAGTCAGCCCTGCGCTGGTGAGAAGACGCCCGTAAGTTCGTGCCCGTTCGCGCCGCGCGTCATTCCATTGCGTCAGATGCGGCATCTTCACGCGAAGCACAGCGGCGTGAATGGCATCCAGACGGCTGTTGGCGCCGATTTCGTCGTGATAGTAGCGTTGCTTGCCGCCGTGATTGCGCAGGGAACGCATGTGCTCGGCCAGCCCGGCATCACTGGTGGTGACGGCGCCGGCGTCGCCAAAGGCGCTGAGGTTCTTGGTGGGATAAAAACTGAAAGCTGCCGCCGCGCTGAGCGATCCCGCGCGCCGGCCGTTCCAGGTCGCGCCCACCGCCTGCGCGGCGTCTTCAATGATTTGCAGTTGGAACTCTTCCGCCAGCCGGGCAAAGCCGTCCATGTCGGCACATTGACCATACAGATGTACCGGCATCACGGCCTTCACATCTGAACCCTTGAGTCGCTGCTCAACCTTGACCGGGTCGAGATTCAGCGTATGCGGATCGACATCAGCAAAGATGGGCTTAGCGCCTGCGCGCACAATGGAGCTGGCGGTCGCGAAAAAGCTGAACGGAGTGGTAATGACGGAATCGCCGGGGCCAATGCCCGCTGCTACCAGGGCCAGCCAGAGCGCGTCAGTCCCGGAGGCGCAGCCTACGGCTTCGGCGGCTCCGCAGAGCGGAGCAAATTCCCGCTCGAAGGCGGTTACTTCTTCGCCCAGAATGTAGCGCTGAGACTCACAGACTCGCCCGATCGCCGTCAAAACTTCGGCACGGATGGAAGCATATTGGCGCGACAGGTCCAGCATGGGGACATCCGTCGTAGTTTTGTGACCTGCGCCTTTCATCGCCTCAAGAGAATTCTAGCATCTCTGCAATGCAGCCGCTTTTTTGCCGGGAGCGCGGCAAAAAGCTACAATGGCTGGGACGGTCCACTAAGGCTGTTTCGGGTTCTATGCACGCCATAACAGGAGAAAGATCGGCAGATGGAAAATAAGCCGGCACAAAACATACAGGACTCGTTTCTGAATACCGCCCGCAAGGACAAGAGCCAGATCACCATTTATCTTTTGAGCGGGGTGAAGCTGACAGGCCGCATCCGGTCGTTTGATAAGTATTCAGTGGTCCTCGAAACCAACAATCAGGAACAGCTCATCTTCAAACACGCTATCTCTACCGTGGTCATGGCGAAGGGCATGAGCCATCACGGTGACAGCCGCTCATCGCACGCAGCGGCGGCTGAAGGCGAAAGCAGTTCGGTCAAAGCGGAGGGCTAATCCATTCCAGGGCAGCGTTCCCGCCGTTCTGCCCATGCACGCGCTCAGGCGGCGCGCGGATGGGGTTCTGAATCGTCGACCGGGATCAGAACCGGTCGTGACGGCCCGGAGCGCGCATTTCTTGTAGCTCTGGAGTTTCGCCATCGCTCGCGCAGTGACCGGGATCTTGAAGTGCCGCCCAGCGCCGTACTGGCCCGCAATGCTGCGGCTGAGCGCTCCCCGACTCGAAGTGTCTCCCACCTGGGGATGGAAGAATCCCTGGCTGAGTTCCGCGAACTGGTGTCCTCGGCCGGTGCGGAGATTGCCGGCGAATTCGTTCAACATCGTGACCGGCCGGATCCGGCAACACTGATCGGCAAAGGCAAACTGGAGGAGATCGCCGCGGCCGTTGCCTCCGTGGATGCGGATCTTGTCCTGGTGGATCACGAACTCTCGCCTTCACAGCAACGCAATATCGAAAACGAAGTCAAAGCCAGGGTCATCGATCGGACGCAGCTCATCCTGGATATCTTCGCCCGGCATGCACGCAGCCGTGAGGGCCAGCTGCAGGTGGAGCTGGCGCAGCTGGAATACATGCTGCCGCGGCTGGCCGGAAGAGGCATTGAGATGTCGCAGCTGGGCGGCGGGATCGGCACTCGCGGTCCGGGTGAAACGCAGCTGGAAACCGATCGCCGCAAAATCTATCGCCGGATTCGCCACATCAAACAGCAGCTGGAAGATGTAAAGCGCATTCGCGGCCAGCAGCGGCAACGGCGCGAATCTGTACCGCTTCCCACGGTGGCGCTGGTGGGCTATACGAATGCGGGGAAGTCGACGCTGTTCAACGTGCTTACGGGCGCGGGCGTGCTGGAGTCGGCTAAGATGTTCGCTACACTTGATCCCACGATTCGCGGGCTTACGCTGCCCAGCAAACGCAAAGTCCTGCTCTCCGATACCGTAGGATTTATCCGCAACCTGCCTACGACCCTCGTCTCCGCGTTTCGCGCGACACTGGAGGAGGTGCAGCGCGCCGCGTTGCTGCTGCACGTGGCTGACGTCACGAGCCCCTCCGCGCACGACCAGCAGCTGCAGGTGGAATCAGTGCTGAAAGAGCTGAACGTGCTCGACCGTCCGCGCATTCGCGTGATGAACAAGGTTGATCTCATGCCGGAAGCGCAACAACGCTCGCTGGCCAACGGCGCCAACACGACTTACATTTCCGCAGTGAAAGAGCTGGGTCTCGATGCGCTGCTGGCGGCGATTGACGCGCGCCTGGAGATCGACGCCTTGCAGCCCCTGCGGATTCGCATTCCGCAGAGCGAAGGGAAACTGCTGGCGCAGATCGAAGCCCGCGCACATATCCGCAAGCGTTCCTATCGTGACGGCAAGGTGCAGATGGAAGTGGAAGCGCCGGAGTCGCTGGCGCGGTTGCTAAGGGAGTACGAATTGGTTTCGCGTCCAGCACGAAAAGCCTAGGAAATTTACCGCGGAGGACGCGGAGAAATCTCTTGCCGCAGATTTGTGCAGGTGCCCGCGGATCAGGAATTTGTGCTAGTGACCCCATCTGGAAGTCCAAGAGAAGTCGGGGAGAAACAACAGCCAGAAATAACGAGACGAAGGCTAAGTGCTGATGGCGAATTGCTAATGGCTGTTTGCGCCGGTTTTTTTTGCAAACATTAAAATGGGCCTGAGACCAAGAAGCGGTGACGGTTTCCTTGGCCACAAGCCCATTCGATCCTGAATCGGATCGGAGGTGATGTATTTATTTTAGGACACTCCAAAGGTATGTCAAGGCGTTCCAGAAGTCTTTTTTACCTTAATTAATCAACTCGATAACCGCGCGTTTTCATCCCGGTATGTTTCCGGGGGACCTTCGTAACAAATGCTCACCAGCGGCGAAAAACTCATGTAACCCCCTACGATTGCAGGACTTATCGCCAGAATAGAAGTTTAATGCCAATAATGACGAGCGAGGTGCCAAAGATCCGTTGCAAAGCCGCATCCGGCAGCCGCTGGGCCCAAAAACCGCCGAAGTAGCCGCCGACCAGGAAGCCTACCGCAATCAGCACTGCGGCTTTCAGGTCGGTGTTGCCGGCTTTGTAATACTCCCAAAATGCCAGGGCTCCGATAGGCGCCAGCAGCGCTCCGAGGGATGTTCCCTGGGCTTTGTGCTGGTTCATATGGAAGAGATACACGAGCGCGGGGACAATCAGGATTCCGCCTCCGATTCCTACCACGCCGGAGAGAGCCCCGACGACGAGGCCAAGCAGCAAGTAGAGAAAGATCATGAGCGGAATGATAGCGACTGGTGCGTGATTTCTGAAGCACTCAAAATTTTGCCGCGCCCCAAGGGTTAATTTAGTGAGGGTGCTTTACAGAACTCGAGCGATCGGATGATAGAAGTCTGATGATTTTGAGTTTTTCATCCTCTCCCGTCAGGAAGCTAAATTCCAGCCCGTCCGCACAAGCTATTCCCAGCCCCAAAAACCTGGGGTAGGAATAACTTCGGATGATTTGTCCGGTCATCGGATCGAGAGCGAATGTTTCAATGGCAAGCCCCGCTTCGTCCGAGATTCTATGCGTGTAAGTCCCGATCCACATGTGGTCCGCCGCCTTGAGATCAGCGAGGGTGTACCCACTGGGAACCTGTGGTTTTACCGTTCTCACATTACCACCCGCAGAAATCGAGAAGATCGGGGCCGAGGGAGCCTTCCGAACCAGAAGGAGTCTTGTACCGTCACTGGTGAAAAACGAAATACGCACCAGGTCCTGAAATCCTTCTCCAAACCGTTTACCGGTCATGGGAAGAGCTAAACCGGGGCCTTTTGCGTCCGACCCGCCGGAGTCTTTGTTGAGTTGAATATCCCCTTCCAACTCAACGTATCTCTGAAACTGCCCGTTGGATTTGACCAGAGCAATGCGGACTTGATTGTCCTTCGTTACACCGGCAAACATAAAATCGCCGCCGGGAAAAACTCCAACTTGATAGGGCGTAAAGTCCAGATCAAGACGGACTGATCCACGATACGAACCATCCCGGCCAAAACGAGCTACGAAGTGTTGTATCGTGCTCAGCCGTTGATGTTCGATTTCTCCGTTGGGTTGTTTGAGCTGAAGCGTGTTTTCCTGAGGAATGGAGCCCGTTGTCAGGATGTAAACGTCGGACTCGGTGACAAAGAAGCTCTTTGTCTTGGGGTTCGAGACGTCATTGATCTTGTCGTTCTGGAAACGAATTACGCTCTTGCCGTCATTTGAGATGGAAGCAAGATTCGATATTCCTTCCACGGTGGCCATGCGGACGAAGATCGTATGATCAGCACTGCAAACCACCGGCAGGGAGAGAAACGGCTCAGGGATAGACGCGACTTCCACGGTGGAAGCCATTTCCAGAGCGGCGGTTGGCGCGGCCGCGCCAGTGTCACCTGGCGCGGGCACCTTCGACTCCTGGGCCCCGGCAAAAGACAGTGTTGTGAGCAGGATCAGCGTGACTAGAAAGAGGCGCATTCCCGCCGCCTTTAAGATCGATCAGCGACAGTGCGCGGTATTTGCTTTTCCTCGTTCAGCAAGGAAGCAGGAACGAAGCCTCCACTGCATGTCGGGATTAAGATGTCTTCTTTTTCCGCCAGGATTCGCAGCTGAGTTTGAACTTCCGGTGCTTTCAGTTGGGCAATAAGGCAAAAGTCGGTGCCACCAAGCAAATAGCGGACTGTAATTCCACAACAACGCACGGTGACTCGGCTGAATGCAAAACAACTATCGAGGGTGCAATCGTTCAAAGTTGTTATCGGAAAGATGTCTGAGCACGTTTCGGTTTGGCATTGTCCCGCGTCAATGGTGACGCTGCTCCCACAGGCAGGGACTCGCTGGGCCTGCACAACGGCCAAAAAGGGTAAGAGGGTAAAGAGGGACAGTAAAATCCTGCGAGGTTTGTTCATCTTCTTGGCTACCTTTCAGCAAGAAATGGGCAAGGGCAACGTAGCATGGACTTAACTCCCTGCTGACAATTTTTAGATCCCTGTCGCAAAATCGTAAATCGGAGCAGACAAAGCTGGCTGCGAACCGAGAACACGGCTAAGCAACAAAGCAGAAAAAATGCCCTGCAAAATCATAGCGATTGGGTGCGATTTCGGGAGCACTCAAGGTTTTGCCACTAATTTGACGAGGGTGAAAATGAAGCCATCGGCCCCCTCATTCCGGAGCTGGAAATGCGAATTCTTCGCGTTGACACTCCCGCGCGTGAATGTTAGGTTAAATAGTTAGGTCAACGCCCCCAATCGCTTCAGATCACCACAACTTAACGATACTTTTTGCATGGACGAAATACTCAGGCAAGTAGGCCAATTACTGATTTCTGCCATCCCCACGATGCTCGGTTTGCTGGTGGTGTGGGCGGGGTACCGTTTTATTGTGCATGGGAAGCTGCAGCAGGTGCTAGAGCAGCGCCACGCGTTGACCGAAGGCGCAATCCAGCGGGCCCAGCAGGAGATTGCCGCTGCCGAAGCGCGCACCGCCGAGTACGAACAACGTATTCGCGATGCTCGAGCCCAGGTTTATCAGACACAGCAGGCCAACCGGCAAAGAATGGTAGAGCAGCGCAATACTGCTCTGACCGAAGCGCGCAAGCAGGCCGGTGAGATGGTGAAGTCCGCGCGCGCCGCACTGGAGAAAGACGTGGTTGCCGCCAGAGCCACACTGGAGCAGCAGGCGGGCGTGCTGGCCGACAAGGTGATCGAGAGTGTTCTGCGTCCGGCGGCAGCGGCGGGAGGGCGGTAATGATCTCGCGTCTATCCAGATTGTTCTCAGCCGGATTGTGTGCATTGCTGCTTCTGGCCGCGATGTGCTCATTCGCGCCCATGCATGCGCAGGAAAGCTCCAAGCCCCCCGTAGCCGAGCAGCCTCGCCAAGCCCAGGAACCCCAGGCGCAAGAGCATGAGCCCGGCGGCGAAGGGAAAAACAAAAGCCAAGAGCAGGGTGGCGAGGAGTCGAATCCCATCCGCAACTCTCCGGCGGTGCAATGGATCTCCGCCAAAACCGGTCTCACGATTGACCAGGCTTACTGGCTCTGCATCGGCATCAACTTCGGCGTCGTATTCATCTTCATTGTGGTGATGCTGCGCAAGAAGCTTCCCGGCTACTTCAGCGGACGCACCGCGGCGATCCAAAAAGGAATTGAAGAGGCGCGCAAGATGAGTGAAGAGGCGCGCCAGCGGCTGAGCGACGTGGAAGGACGGCTTTCCCGGCTCGATGCCGATATCGCCGCCATGCGCAGCGAAGCTGACCAGAACGCCCGGGCTGAGGAGCAGCGTATCCAGGCGTCCAGCGAAGAGGAGCGCAAGCGGATTGTGAGCTCCGCGGAGCAGGAGATCAGCACGGCCGCCAGCGCAGCTCGCCGCGACCTGAAGAGCTACGTTGCCGAGCTGGCTGTCGATCTGGCGCAAAAGAAGATCCGCGTGGAAAAAGATGCAGACCAGGCGCTAGTGCATGAGTTCACCACGCGTCTGGGAAAGGACGGCAATTAGATGGCAGCGGTCTTGTCTCGCTATGCCCGCGCCTTCGCGGACGTGGTGATAGACCACAAAATGAATCCCGATCAGACGACGGCGGAGCTGTCACAGATGGCGGCTTTGGTTGACGGCAGCCGCGAACTGCGTAACGTGCTGCAGAATCCGGCGGTCGCGCGGGAGCAGAAGCTGGCGCTGCTGGATGCCATCATCCAGCGCATGAACGGGAGCAAGATGCTGCGGAACTTCCTGGCCGTCTTGATCGATCATCGGCGGATTGGCGGCATAGGCGAGATCGTGCAACAGTTCAAGGAAGAGCTGGACCGGCGCATGGGTATTGCCCAGGCCCAGGTGAGCTCCGCTCGCGAGCTTAGCGCAACGGAGAGGAAATCGCTGGAAAAACAACTGGCGGAGATCACCGGCAAGATCGTGCGCGCGATCTACAGCGAGGATACGGCATTGCTCGGCGGCGTAAAGGTCCGCATGGGCAGCACCATCTATGACGGATCAGTGCTGGGAAGGCTGGAAAGGATGAAGGCGGAGATCGCAGGCTCCTAATTTGGCAATTGAGTAATTTGGTAATTGGGTAATTGAAAAAGCCGGAGCGAGAATATTTCAATTACCAAATTACCAATTTACCCAATTACCAAATCAGCGAAACTGCTGCGACTTGGAACAAGGTATCTATATGGCTCAGATTAAAGCAGACGAAATCACCAAGCTCATACGTGAGCAGATTGAGAACTACGAATCCAAGGTTTCCGTGGACGAGGTGGGCACGATCATCTCGCTGGGCGACGGCATCGCCCGCGTCCACGGCCTGGACAAAGTCATGGCCGGCGAGCTGCTCGAGTTTGAGCATGGCGTCTCCGGATTGGCCATGAACCTGGAAGAAGACCAGGTCGGTGCGGTGCTGCTGGGAGACTACACCGAGATCAAAGAAGGTGGCGAGGTAAAACGCACGGGCCGGATCATGTCTGTGCCTACGGGCGAGGGCATGATTGGACGCGTGGTGAACGCGTTGGGCCAGCCTATCGACGGCAAAGGTCCCATCACCGCCAGCAAATATATTCCCATCGAACGCATTGCGCCGGGCGTGATCGACCGCCAGCCGGTGCGCGAACCGATGGCCACGGGAATCAAGGCAATCGATTCCATGATTCCGATCGGCCGCGGCCAGCGCGAGCTGATCATCGGCGATCGCCAGACCGGCAAGACTGCTGTGGCGCTGGACACCATCATCAACAGCAAGGGCAACAACCTGATTTGCATCTACTGCGCTATCGGACAGAAACGCTCATCGATCGCGCAGGTAGTAAAGATACTGGAAGATTACGGCGCGATGGACTACACCATCGTGGTTGCGGCGTCGGCATCCGAGCCCGCCCCCATGCTTTATCTTTCGCCTTACGCTGCGTGCGCCATGGGCGAGTTTTTCCGCGACAATGGAAAACATGCCCTGGTGATCTATGACGATCTCTCCAAGCACGCGGCGGCATATCGCGAGATCTCGTTGCTGCTGCGCCGTCCGCCGGGACGCGAAGCGTATCCCGGAGACGTGTTCTATCTCCACTCGCGTTTGCTGGAGCGCGCCGCCAAGATGTCCGACAAGATGGGCGGGGGATCGCTGACGGCGCTGCCGGTGATCGAAACCCAGGCAGGTGACGTATCCGCGTACATTCCCACGAACGTAATTTCCATTACCGACGGGCAGATCTTCCTGGAGACCGACCTGTTCAACTCCGGCGTGCGTCCGGCGGTGAACGTGGGCATCTCGGTGAGCCGCGTGGGCGGTTCGGCGCAGATCAAGGCCATGCGGCAGGTGGCGGGAACGTTGAAGCTGGAGCTGGCGCAATACCGCGAACTGGCAGCCTTCGCGCAGTTCGGTTCCGATCTCGACAAAGCCACGCAGAACCAGCTGAATCGCGGCAAGCGCCTGGTGGAGATCCTCAAGCAGGACCAGTATCAGCCGCTGCCATTCAGCAAGCAGATCATCATCATCTTTGCCGGCACGAACGGCTATTTGGACGATCTGGAGATCGACCAGATACGGCCGTTCAATGAGGAGCTCAACAAATACGTTGACACGATGAATCCGACGCTGCTGGATGCGATCATGCAGAAGAAAACCATCGACGACGGGATGAAAGCGGAGATCGAGAAGACGCTCAAGGAATTCAAGCAGCGCTTTGTGAGCGAACGGCAGCCGGCAAGCGCAGCCAAGGCATAAGCTGGAGACATGGCGAACCTTCTAGACATCCGGCGGCGAATCCGCAGCGTGCGCAACACGCGGCAGATCACCAAGGCCATGCAGATGGTGTCGGCGGCCAAGCTGCGCCGGGCGCAGGAGCGCGCCCTGGCGGCGAGGCCGTACGCGCAGATGCTCACGAACGTGCTGAAATCGCTGGTGTCGCGGGTTGAAATCTATGATCCGCAGACCGGCGAGGCGCGGAATTCGCTGCTGATCCGGCGCGAAGAGAAGACGGTTCTTCTGGTGGTGGTTTCGGGCGAAAAGGGTTTGGCGGGCGCGTTCAATTCCAACGTGCTCAAGACCGCGGCGCGGTTCATTGAGACCAAGAAAGACAAAAACATCGACATTATGGCGCTGGGAAGAAAGTCGCGCGACTACTTCCGCCGGCGTTATCCGGTGGTCGCGGACAGCCAGTCCGAGCAGCGCAAAGGGCCGATCCAGGTTGTGGGTGAACACGTGGGCCTGATGAACCGGGCGCAGTTCGCGAGCGCGCGCGAAATCGCGGAGAGAATCTGCCAGCTTTACACCGAAGCCAGGGTCGATTCGGTGTACATCGTGTTCAACGAATTCAAATCGGTGATAGCGCAGCGCCTGGTGGTGGATGATGTGCTGCCGATCGGCACCATCGGCGAGCAGGAGCACGAGATCACCGAAGAAGCCACCGAAGAAGAGCGCAAGCGGCGTCTGGAGGCGGCTCTGCATGCGGGCGCGAGCGTGCGCGCGGCCGATACCTCAGAGATGGACAAGAAGGCCGCTGGTTTTGCCACCGCGCCGGTCGATTACATCTATGAGCAGCCGCCGGAAGAGTTGTTCCGCGATCTGCTGCCGCGCTACATCTCGGTGCAACTGTATCGCGCGATGCTGGAGTCTGAAGCAGCAGAGCATGCCGCGCGCATGACGGCCATGGATTCGGCCACCAGCAACGCTTCCGACATGATTGACGGGCTCACGCTGCAGATGAACCGCGTGCGCCAGGCGAAGATCACGAAAGAGATTATTGAGATCGTCAGCGGCGCTGCCGCGGCGCAGTAAGGCGATCGGGTGATCGGGCGATCTGGTGATCGGAAAACAAAAGATTTACCGCGGATTTTCGCGGATGAACGCGGATCAGGAATCGGGTCGTCGGAAAACCGAGCTCACCACTGATGAACACTGATAACACTGATCGGAACCGAATCATTGGGTGTTGAAAGACAAAAGCTTGGCCTTTAGCAAAGATGAACGCAGCTAAGACACAATGGCTAATGGCTAATGGCTAATGGCTAATCGCTAAGTGCTGGGATTAAACGATTATGGCTACAAAAAACGTTGGCAAGGTCATACAGATCGCGGGTCCCGCGGTCGACGTGGAATTTACCGAAGCAAGCATGCCGCCGATTTACCAGGCGCTGCGCGTTACCAGCGAAGGTTTCAAGGTGCCGGAGCCGATCGATGTGGTGCTGGAAGTACAGCAGCACCTGGGCGAAGGCCGCGTGCGCTGCGTCGCCATGCAGGCGACTGACGGCATGGTGCGTGGTATGAATGCCACCGATCTCGGTGGCCCGATCTCCGTGCCCGTGGGCAAGGGAACTCTTGGCCGCGTGATGAACGTGATCGGCGAGCCGGTGGACCAGCTTGGCGCCGTGAAATCGAGCAAGAGGCTGCCGATTCATCGCCCGGCGCCGGCCTTTGACGAGCAATCGACCAAGGCGGAGATGTTTGAAACCGGCATTAAGGTAGTGGACCTCATCCAACCCTTCCTGAAGGGCGGCAAGATCGGTTTGTTTGGCGGGGCGGGCGTGGGCAAAACCGTGGTGATCATGGAACTGATCAACAACGTGGCCAAGCATCACGGCGGCTACTCGGTGTTCGCCGGCGTGGGCGAGCGTACCCGTGAAGGCAACGACCTGTGGCTGGAAATGACCGAGTCCGCCGTGATCAAGCCGGGCGTTCCGGAAGAGTCGAAAGCTGCTTTGATCTACGGCCAGATGACGGAGCCGCCGGGAGCGCGTCTGCGCGTGGCATTGACCGGGCTGACTGTAGCTGAATATTTCCGCGATGATGAAGGTGCGGACACGCTGCTGTTTATCGACAACATCTTCCGCTTCACCCAGGCCGGATCAGAGGTCTCGGCGCTGCTGGGCCGCATGCCTTCGGCCGTAGGTTACCAGCCGAACCTAGCTACGGAGATGGGCGAGTTGCAGGAGCGCATCACCTCCACCAAGCGCGGATCGATCACCTCTGTGCAGGCGATTTACGTGCCGGCCGACGATCTCACCGATCCCGCCCCGGCGACGACCTTCGCTCACCTCGACGCGACCACGGTGCTTTCACGTCCGCTGACCGCGATTGGAATCTATCCCGCGGTCGATCCGCTGGCTTCGACCTCGCGCATTCTTGATCCGCACATCGTGGGCCAGGAACATTACGATGTGGCACAGGGCGTGAAACGAATTCTGCAGCGCTATGCCGACCTGCAGGACATCATCGCCATTCTGGGTCTTGAGGAACTGAGCGAAGAAGACAAGGTGACGGTGTCGCGCGCACGCAAAGTGCAGAAGTTCCTTTCGCAGCCGTTCCATGTGGCCGAGCAGTTCACGGGCATGGAGGGCCGCTTCGTGAAGATTGCGGACACGGTGCGCAGCTTCAAGGAAATCATCGAAGGCAAGCACGACGACATTCCGGAGCAGGCCTTCTACATGAAGGGCGCGATCGACGAAGTACTGGAAGCGGCAGAGAAGATGAAGGCCGCGGCATAAGCCATGGCAGAGACCAACACAATTCAGCTCGAAGTGGTCACGCCGGAGCGGCTGGTGGTGAACGATACCGCCGAGTACATCGAGATTCCGGGCAAGACCGGCTATCTCGGCGTGCTGCCGGGCCATGCGCCGCTGATCACGGAGCTTTCGGTCGGCGAGATCAGTTATCGCAACGGCAGCCGGACCCGGCGCCTGGCGGTTGCCTGGGGCTTTGCCGAAGTCCTGCAGAACAAAGTGACGATCCTGGCTGAGACGGCGGAGAAGGCGGAGGAGATCGATACCGCGCGCGCCGAAGCGGCCAAGAAACGCGCCGAAGCCGAACTGCAGAAAGCCGGCCCGGAAGGCAACAAGGCTGCCCAGGACGCACTGCAACGGGCGAATGCGCGGCTGGAAGTGGCGGGAAAGAAGTAAGCTCACCACTTGATTACCACTGATCGCACTGATCTGAGGAATTCATACCGCGGATTTGCGCGGAAGAACGCGGATCAAAAAAAATTGCCAGAATCGCCGGAATTGCCAAAATCGCCGAAATTGAAACCCAAGTTGACCGCTGATTCACATTGAACTGATCACACTGATTGTGAAGTTCCTGATCAGTGTCATCAGTGACAATCAGTGGTGATTTTTTTATCCGCGTTGATCAGCGTAAATCCGCGGTAAAAATCTACGCGGCTTCCTTTGAGCCGCGCAACGGCCGCGAACCAAACACCATCTCTTTCAGCGCCAGCGCGTTTTGCGCCGCGTAGCCGGCCTGGTCGTTGTCAAAATAGACATAGATCGCCTTCAGTTCTTTTGCCCACTCTTCAATGCGTCGCGCCCACGTGCGTAAGCGATCGGAAGAATAGGTGCCCTGATATTTGCCCGCTTCCGGCCCGTGCAGCCGAGCATACGTAAAGTCGGCGGTGACCTCGCAAGGCGAGTGGTAACCGGCGAGCTCATAGATGCAAAACGCGGCGTTGAAGCGGCGCAGGAGCCGGTTGACGTCCGGCGTCATCCAGCTCAGCTCGCGGAACTCGAAGGCGTAGCGATGGCTGCGCGGGAGAATCTCCAGCAGAGCTTCCAGGCGCTCGAGATTTACCTTCCAGCGGGGCGGGAGCTGGAAGAGCACCGGGCCGAATTTTGGTCCCAGGTGCCCGGCGCGGGGAAGAAGGTTGTTGAGAGCGTTCTCCGGGTCTTTGAGTTTCTTGTTGTGGGTGATGAAGCGGCTGGCCTTCACGGCAAAGACGAAACTCTCCGGCGTGGCATTGCGCCAGGCGGCAAAGACTTCGGCCGCCGGGAGGCGATAGAAGCTGTTGTTCAGTTCCAGGGTGTCAAAATGCTGGACATAGTATTCCAGCATCTTGCCGGGCTGCGTTTGCAGCGGGTAAAACGTGCCGACCCAATGCTTGTAGTGATAGCCGGAGGTGCCGATGCGGATGTCCGTGTTCATATCTCGAGCGGAGCGAGAGATCCCTATCGTTTTGCAAGATTTAGATGCCGATCGAGAGCGAGCAGGATCGAGCAGCAACTCTCAAGACCCGTAGAGTTCCCTCCCTTCGCAAGCTTCAGGGTCGGGACAAGGAACAAGCCTAATTGAAATCGGCGCTGCCCACGCGGAGGGTTGTTCGTGTCATCTTGCCGCGTTGGGTTTTGGCTTCGGCTGAAATCTGGTGTGCCCAGGCGCCGAACACCTTGTTACCGAACGCGGCGATAGCCAGGTAGTCGCCCAGGAAGTCGCCTTCGGCATCGAAGGCTTCCGCGTCCCAGCTATAGTTCGAGAAAGTTTTGCCGCCATCGGTGGAGCGCGCCAGCGTCACGGTGGTTGCCGCGTTGTTGGTGCGGCGATCATAGAAGATCAGATTCACGGCGCCGCTTTGCGGATCGACGGCCATCCACTGGAAAAACTGATCGTTGCCGTTGTGAATGGGATCATTGTTCACGCGGACAGGAGCGCTCCAGGTGCGGCCATGATCGGTTGACGAGGCGACAAAAACATCGACGTCGCCGTTGGTGTAATCGCTCCAGGCGACATAGAGGTTCCCGCCTAGCTTGCCTCCATGCGGATCCATTCCGATTTGCGGAAAGCCGTTGGAGCGCTCTACGCCGGTGATGCCGAAATAGCCGGGGCCTGCAGGAATAATAAGATGATCTTTCGTGAATGTGGCGCCGCCATCGTGGGAGACGGCCATCATGATGCCATCACGATCGTCCCAGATGGTGTAGAGCGCACCGTCTGGTCCGACTACGCCGTCGAAACCTTCGAGCGCGCCGTTATCGTCGCGCGGCAGGCCGGAGACGGTGTTCAGCTTAATGGGCGATGACCAGGTCTTGCCGCCATCGGTGGAGCGGGAAAAGAAGAGGTCGCTGGCGGTGAGGGTGAAGTGCGTCCAGCCGATATAAAGATTGCCGGCATGCGGACCGTGCGTGTCCGCCACCACCCAGGGTTTGTCTTCAAAAGGGATATTGGGCGTGGATTCATGCGAGCTGACGGTGATGGCATTGGGCTCCCAGGTTTGGCCGCCATCGAGCGAGCGGCGAATAAAGATGCCGTTGCGCGTAGCGCCCTGGGCCCAGTAGTTGGTGGTCCCAAGCTTGTCAAAGGCGATATAGCACAGAATGGCATGACCGGCCGCATCGTAAGTCAGAGAGACGTCGCCGGAGACGTGATAGTTTTCCGGCGCGGTGCCGGACGCGGTCTTCCAGGTTGCTCCGCCGTCTTTTGAAAAGGCGACGCTGGCGTTGATCTGCCATGCCACCACCAGCTGCTGCGGATCTTTTACGTTCAAGGCGATCGCCGGCTCATTGTGAAATCCAGGGGCGGGGGTCACGTTGGTAATGTGAACTTTCGGCGCCGGGGGCAGTTGCTGGGCCGTGAGACTGCAGGCGCATAGGGCAACTAACAGGCATGTAATCTTCATGGTTTTCAAGATGACTTCGAATGAATTTCAAACTGCGACATTGTAAATGACGGAGCAGGCCGCTCACCGCCGGCGCCCATTCGCGTCTATAAGGAATATAATCTGCTGCTTACAAGCAAGATCCCACTCGAGGTGTAAATCCCATGCGCAAAATGCTCACGCTGACTTCCGCCGGACTATTGATGCTCTTTTGTCTTTCCCTGCACGCGCTTCTGGCCGACCCCGCCGAGCCGGCGGCTCCGGCGACCGACGGAACCATGCCCGCGCTTACGGCCATCGCCGGACAGGGCATGATGAACAATGAAGCTTATAACGATCTGGAAGAACTTTCCGACTACATCGGCGGTCGCGTGACCGGGTCACCGCAAGCCGGGCAGGCCATCCAGTGGGGCCTCGCAAAAATGCGCGCCATGGGGCTGGAAAACGTGCACGCGGAAAAATGGCAGATCTCGCGAGGATGGACGCGCGGCGTGGCCGAGGCCGAGCTCGTGACGCCGATTCATAAAAAGCTGGTAGTCGATTCCATGGGTTGGGTCGGCTCGACCAAAGCAGGCGGTGAAGAAGCTGATGTGGTTCCGGTGAACATCAATCAACTGGATGATGAGATCAAGAGCAACGCATCGCACTGGCAGGGCAAGGTGCTGCTGATCGTCAGAAAGGGCCCCGCGCCGTCACAGCAGCAAAGGATGAGCGGCTTCGCCAGGTTTGGCGACTTTCTCAAGAAGGCGCATGAGGCCAATGCCGTGGCTGTGATCGGCGGCCAGGGAGGGGCGTTTGCTCAGGGGATGCGGCTTACCCACACCGGCGCCATGGGCTTTGATACCTACTATGACATTCCCGCGGTGAGCATGACGGCGGAAGACCAGCAGCAACTCGATCGTTTTCTTGACCAGGGCAAGAACGTGCACATCAAGATCAACGTGCAGAACACCGTGACCAGCGGCCCGGTGGACTCGGCGAACGTGGTGGGCGAGATCCGCGGCAGCGAGCATCCGGAACAGGTGATCGTGGTGGGCGGGCATCTGGATTCCTGGGACCTGGCGGACGGCACGACCGATGACGGTTGCGGTGTTGCCACGACCCTGGGGGCAGCCAAAGCCATCAAGCTGAGCGGCTTCAAACCGAAACGCACGATTCGTTTTGTTCTCTTCACCGGGGAAGAACAGGGTCTCCTGGGATCGCTGGCCTATACCAAGACGCACAAAGACGAGATGTCCAATCATGTAGCGGCGGTGATTCTGGATGACGGCCAGGGTGCGGTGGTGAAGCTGAATATGGGCGGCCACGAGGACCTGATCCCGGCGATGAAGAAATTTACCGATTCGGTGAAGTCCTTTGGCGAGGTCGATGTCGATGACAATGCGGTCTTCGGCACCGATGCTGGACCGTTCATTCTTGCCGGCCTGCCGGGAATCAACATGAGCCAGGATTCGCCCGAGTATAAATACACGCACCACTCCGCGGTCGATACTTTCGACAAGGTGAAACCCGATCTGCTCACGCGCGATGCCACCATGATGGGGCTGACTGCGTTCTGGATCGCTGACCGGCCGGAGCGGCTGGCCAGCCCATGGCCGCCGGAAAAGACCGCCAAGATGCTGGTGGAAAAACATAGCGACGTCATGCTGAAAGCATTCGGCATCTGGCCGTTTGGCGATCTGGGGAAGGAAGAGAAACCGGCGGCGGGCACACCGAGCGGCGGTACGAACAAGTAGGTCTTCAGCAGAGAGGTGAGCTTACGGAAGTGCAGGGCGATCTGCAAGTCCAAGCTCTCGCTCAAATTGCCGCAGCAGGAGTTCGGGCTTTGCGCCCTGAGCTCGCAAAGCGCGCAGGCTCAGTGCATCATGCCGCTTGGCCAGGCGAATATTCTGCTCATCGCGCAGCAACGGACAGTGATAGTAGGCCGGTGTTGAATATCCCAATGCGCGGATCAGAAGAAGCTGGCGCGCGGTGCTCTTGAGCAAATCGGCTCCGCGCACGACTTCGGAAATCTGCATGGCTTCGTCATCGACCACCACGGCAAGCTGGTAAGCGGGGATGTCATCGCGGCGCCAGAGCAGGAAGTCAGCGAAGTCGTGCCCAGCAGAGAACTGCCGTGGCCCGAAAAAGCCGTCTGCGAATGAGATTGTCTGTGCGTCGGGAACCTTGAAGCGCCAGCTTACGCCTGCGGGCGACACGAAGTTTTTTGCGGTCGCGATTTTGTCACGGCAGGTGCCTGGGTAGGGAACTTCGTCATCTGCGAGAGACTGGACCGCAGCCGCCCCCGGCTGCGTGCTCGCATCATTCACTTCTCCGACCGCAGGCGGGGGCTTCTCCACCCCCGCAAGCCAAGGCCGGGCTTGCCGGGGACCCCGGGCCTGCGCTCCACAATAACCGATTGTTTTGCCCGAAGAGCTTTGTGGTTCTTCATGGGGAGCGGAGAGAGCGCGCTCCAGATCTTTGCGCGAACAGGTGCAGGGATAGATCCAGCCGCCATCGCGCAGCTTGCGCCAGGCGTCGAGATAAAAGCTGCGCCGCTCGCTTTGGGAATAAGGCGCGAACGGGCCGCCTGCATCTGGTCCTTCATCCCAGTCGAGGCCAAGCCAGTGCAGGTCTTCATACATGGCGTGGACGAATTCAGGTTTCGAGCGCTGGTAGTCGAGGTCTTCATTGCGGAAGACGAGTTTGCCTCCGGCCACGCGGGCGCGCTGCCAGGCCACCCAGAAGGTGCGGGCATGTCCCAGATGGAGGTATCCGGTAGGCGACGGGGCCAGCCGTCCGCGATAGGCATGTGTTGACGGAGCGTTCATGATATCGCCCTGATCGCAATCAGGCGTTGGCGCTCCTGCCCCACTCCCTCTTCACGCACGCGCTAATCACTCGACAGCTGACCCCGCCGGAAAAAGCATGAAGCCACGTTCTTGCTTCCGCAGACTAGCCGTCGACATTCTCGAGGACGTCGTAAAACCCTTGAGGGTTGTGGGTCAGGAACTCGGTAATTCGTTCACCACCAGAGATCAACTCGAGCTCCTCGGCCGATATCAGTCTAGCTCCGGTTCTGCCAAGAACCCGATTGTCCAGTTTAGCGGTCATAGGTTGCTACTCTCTTTCTTCGCGACCTTCCCACGGCCCGATCATTTTGACCATAGCTGGTCGCAGCCGGGCCTTCGCCGAGACGCGATGCTATTTCGACCCAGAGTCGAGAGTCAAGCAAAGATCTGCAAGGATATGCAAAAAATAATTGCGCCTGTCGCGGCCAAAGGAGTGACTGCGAACTCAACAAGAAAAAGCGGGTACGACGCGCCCTCCCAGTGACGGATTCCAGACGCACCTACGCATTTACGCGAAAAGCGAATCCAAAAACGAGCGCTACTGCGGTCTGATGGCTACCAGATCGGGCGGAGCCGGCGTACCGTCACTCTTCTGGAAGTTCACGGGGAGTTGGAATTCATCAGAGTTACTCAGCAGATTGATGCGATCGACGGAATTGCTGCCGGCCACTCCAACCCAAACCAGGTTGCCGTCAGGAGTCATGCTGCCGCTGAGCGCTTCTGTCCCGCTCCCGGCCAATTTGGCGCTGGTGGGAGCTTGTCCGGGAGTGACGGTCAGTACTTGATTCAGTCCCTTTGGCAGTATGACGATGTGCGCGGCGTTGCTTGCCACCAGGAGCTGGTTGGCGGTGATGGGTCCCACGCCGAAGTCAATAAACTGGTTGCTGTAGCTGACGTTCGGTGCGCAGTTGGTTGCGCTGATAGCAGTTGGCGGCGTGAGTGGCGTTACGGTGACGGTCTCCAGATCGATCCCATTGCCGTCCACGGCTACGATCTTGTCCGCATTTTTGACATAGCCCAGGAACTGGATATTGGTTCCGTTGGTAGGCGGGTTGGGCGCCGCGGCGTTGTTGCACGTGCTGAAAGCTTTCACTCCGGCCGAATTCGCCACAAAGACAAAGGGCCCTGAAGCCAGATTTGTGGCGTCAATATTGGAGCCTCCAACAGCAATTGTGGCAGGCGACAGGAGTGGAGAAATGACAAAAATATTTCCAGTGTTGGTCGTAACGTAAGCCTTGAAATTGTCGTCAGTGAAGGTGGCGGCAACAGCTCCAGGAATGATGAAAGTAGTGCGGGTATTGTTTGCCTGATTGAAGAGCCAGATCCGCTGGTTGGCCGGATTCGGTTCAATCGGGTTAGCGGTGGAAGGATCATTGGCCGCGTTGGAAATAATGGCCAGTGTGCCTCCAGGCGAAACCGCCAGAACCTTGCCAATGGGAACCGTATCCACAAGCGTGACAGCCTGCCCGACGGGATCCAGGGTAACCAGGCCTACGGCCGTGCCAATGAAGGCGCGGTCGCCGGTGCGATCAAAGACGATTGAGTTGGGAGTTCCAGGGAGCGGAATGGGAGCAAGAGCTACCGGCGGCGATTTGCTGACATCGATGGGCAGCAGCGGAATCGCGGCGTTGGTAGGAGGCGGAAAAGAACTTGCAGCATAAACCGTTGTCGTAATAGGGCTGGTGCCGTTCACCGCGAGGCTGAAGAGATTACTGTAGATCGGCGTGTTGACCCCATTACCGCAAGTTGGAGGCGCGCAAGCCGCCTGGAAGCCTGCGCCTCCAGGTGATTTTGCAGAGACGCTAACCCCGCTGACGGTGGCTACGGTACTGTTCGTGCTGAAGAAGGTAATCGGGGCCGGCGAGATAAACGTGCCGTTTTCGTCGAGCATGTCGGCCAGCAGTTGTGTCCCGTCACCGACGTTGAGAGTTTGCGACTCGGTTGGCCCGCTGGTGTCTCCCGCCAGGTGCAAGACGATCTTCACGGGCATGCAGGTCTTGAATGACACAGCCGGTGATGAGGTATTGCCGATGGAGGCGACAACGCCTGCGAGACCGGATGTTCTAGCGGTTGCCAGGCCGTTAGCATCCACCGTGACAACGGTTCCGTCGGAGGTCTGCCAGGTAAAATTGCCCACCGAGCCCGTGATCTCAGTGCTGTTATGGAAAGCATGCGGCGTGAATTGGTGCGTCTGGGCGGCGGAAAGACAGGTGCCGCTCGTCACGGGATCCACGGTGACCGATGTGATGGAGGGGTGAACCGCGACGCTCACCGGGCCGCTGGTGACTCCGCCGGCTGTGGCCGTGACCGTGGCCGTTCCGGTGATCGGATTTCCGTGCACGTCATTGCCGTTGCACACCACGAAAGTCGAATCCCATACCCCTCCGCAGACCAGCCCGGCCGGTGAAACCGTGGCCACCGTGGTATTGGAGGAGTTGAAGGTAAAGGTAGTGGTAACGGCGACGTTGCTTGAATTTACCGCCGAAGTATTCACGCCGACCACCTGCCCGGCAACCAATGAGATGGTGGTTGGAGATATGACCACCTGGGCGACGGCAGTGCCGTTGCTGCCGGAGTGGGATCCTCCACCACAGCCGGCTAAAAGAACAAGGAGAATGGCAAGGGCAGCCATGCCGGCGGCTGTCCGTGAAGAGCAAAGGAATGCAGGGGCACTCTTGCCCTGCCTGGTCACAATCGGTTGGATAAACATAATATAGAAGAGTTTTCAGTGTAGATTCTTGCGCGAATTTCTTCAAGAACAGGGAGCTTTTCGTCGCTGCTTTCACGGGGAAGGGTCGCCAGCAAAGCACCTGGATTGAGAGATGAGGTGCCGATTCCCAAGCGAGCCCGGGCAAGCGTTACTGTTCTGGTTCCGGGCTGCTGCGGGTGGATTGCCCCGGAGGGGCCCCTGGTTGACGCAAGTGCAGGCAGTTGCTATAGTAAGTAGGTTCCGCGAGTATGATTTAGCTTGCCTGTAGTGAGCTGGAATAGGATTTTTGCCCCAAGATTGAACCGGTCAAAGGGCATGCCTCGCTGAAATGGGCCGCGCTGCCTTCCATCAGGAAGGGTATGCGGTTCAGGGATAACGAAACGGAGCGCCCCCGAATTTCAGGCTCGGTGCCACCGTCGCTACCCAACCACTGATAGTAATTTCAACAGTCTCCGCCTGTGTGGCGGATTTTATGGCTGCACGCTTCAGCAGCCAGTCTCGCGACGCGGGATTTAAGCGGGCTGGGGAGTGTGTGCGTGCGCGCCGCCAACCTGTCTGCCTGCGCCTAAGACAAGGTTTTGAGGAAAGGGTGAGCGCGGAGCGAGCGCCGGATAGCGCGAGCAAAGCGCGAGGGCGAAGCACACTGAGCGAAGCGAAGTGGATTGCGGAGCCCTAGGAGAGCGGGTGAAGTGCGAAGAGAGCGCTGTCCCGCGCGAAGATAGCACGAGGGCAATGCGGCTTGCCGCGGAGCCCTAGGAGAAAAGATGCCGACATTCAATCAGTTGGTCCGTAAGGGAAGAACGGCGCCGAATTACAAGACCGCCAGCCCGGCTCTGCAGGCTTCGCCGCAGCGCCGCGGCGTGTGTACGCGCGTGTATACGCAGACGCCCAAGAAGCCGAATTCAGCGCTGCGCAAAGTCGCGCGCGTGCGCCTGACGAACGGGATCGAGGTTACGACGTACATTCCCGGTGTCGGCCACAACCTGCAGGAGCACTCGATTGTGCTGATCCGCGGCGGTCGTGTGAAGGACCTGCCCGGCGTGCGCTATCACGTGGTGCGCGGCACGCTCGATGCAACCGGCGTTGCCAACCGGAAGCAGGGAAGAAGTAAATATGGGGCCAAGCGACCCAAATAGGACGGACCGCGATTGCCAGAAGTGACGATTGCCAAAAAATCCAAATTGAAAACCTGGAGTGCAGGCGGTTTGGATTGAAAGATCAGTATTTTCGGCGATCTTTGGCAATTTCGGCAGTTCTGGCAATGACAGAAGATAGATGAAAGTTTCGAGGATTTAAACACGATGCCACGTAAAGGACACGTTCCAAAGAGAGAACCGGCGGCTGATCCGATCTACAGCTCGACCCTGGTGACCAAGTTCATCAACACCATGATGTGGGGCGGCAAGAAGTCGACGGCGCAGGGAATTTTCTATAAGTCGATGCAGAACCTGCAGACCAAAGGCGGCGATGAAGCGCTGAAGCTGTTCAAGAAGGCGGTGGAAAACGCCAAACCGCTGCTGGAAGTGAAGACCCGCCGCGTCGGCGGCGCCAACTACCAGGTGCCGGTGGAAGTGAATCCTGACCGGCGCACCTCGCTGGCGATTCGCTGGATCGTTGGTTATGCCCGTGAGCGTGGCGAAAAAGGCATGGTCGACAAGTTGACGAATGAATTGCTGGATGCGGCCAACGGGCGTGGCGCGGCGATCAAGAAAAAAGAAGACGTGCATCGCATGGCGGAAGCCAACAAGGCGTTTGCGCATTACCGTTGGTAAAGAGGCGGCTTTTGGCCATTGGCCATTGGCTTTGTGTTGAAGCAGAAGAGTTGAAGCAGAAGATAGGTTGGGCTAAGGCCAAGAGCTAAAGGCCAAGAGCCGAGAGCCAAACCGAGAGATTCGAGAGAGAAGAAGGATTAGGAAGATACAGTGCCCCGACAGGTCCCATTAGATCGTTGTAGAAACATCGGCATCATGGCGCACATCGATGCCGGCAAGACCACTACGACTGAACGCATCCTCTTTTATACCGGCATTACGCACCGGATCGGCGAAGTGCATGAAGGCACCGCCACCATGGATTGGATGGAGCAGGAGCAGGAGCGCGGCATCACGATTACATCAGCCGCGACAACTTGTTTCTGGCGCGATATCCGCATCAACATCATCGATACGCCCGGCCACGTGGACTTTACCGCCGAGGTGGAGCGATCGCTGCGCGTGCTCGACGGCGCGTGCGCGGTGTTTGACGCCGTGCATGGCGTGGAGCCGCAGTCGGAAACCGTATGGCGCCAGGCCGATAAATACGGTGTTCCGCGCATTTGCTTCATCAACAAGATGGACAAGATGGGCGCCGATTTTGAGCACGCCATCGATACCATCCGCAAGCGTTTGAATGCCCGCCCCGTAGCGATTCAGATTCCCATTGGACAGGAAGCAGCTTTTAAAGGCGTGGTCGACCTGGTCGGTATGAAGGCCATTTACTGGCGCGATGAGACCATGGGCGCGAAGTACGAAGTGGAAGAGATTCCCGCCGACCTCAGGAAGAAAGCCGAAGCGTTCCACGCTCAGCTGGTGGAGTCGGTGGCCGAAAACGACGACGAGATGCTGCACAAGTTCCTGGAAGGCGAGACCATCACCGCCGAGGAGCTGCGCAAATCGCTGCGCAAGAGCGTGATCGAGCTCAAGCTGTTCCCGGTGCTGTGCGGAACAGCGTTCAAAAACAAAGGCGTACAGACACTGCTGGATGCCGTGGTCGACTATCTGCCTTCGCCGCTGGATATTCCGCCGACGGAAGGCGTCGATCCCGATCATCCGGAAAAGAAACTCGAGCGCAAGACGGCGGACAGCGAGCCGTTCTCCGGGCTGGCGTTCAAGATCATGGCCGATCCGTTTGTCGGCCAGCTGACCTTCGTGCGCGTCTATTCCGGGCAGTTGAAAACCGGCGACAGCGTGCTGAACGCCACGCGCGGCAAGAGCGAGCGCATCGGCCGCCTGCTGAAGATGCACGCCAACAAGCGCGAAGAGATCAACGAGATCTACGCGGGCGACATCTGCGCCTGCGTGGGCCTGAAGAACGTCACCACGGGCGATACGATTTGTTCGGAAAAAGCGCCGATTCTGCTCGAGTCGATCGAGTTTGCCGCGCCGGTGATCTCGGTTGCAGTGGAGCCCAAGACCAAGGGCGACCAGGAAAAGATGGGCGTCGCGCTGCATCGCCTGGCGCAGGAAGATCCGACTTTCAAGGTCGCGACCGATCCTGATTCGGGCCAGACCATCATCAGCGGCATGGGCGAGCTGCATCTGGAAATCATCGTCGACCGCATGAAGCGCGAGTACAAGGTGGAAGCCAACGTCGGCAAGCCGCAGGTGGCGTATCGCGAGACGATCCGCAAGCACGCGGAGGCCGAGGGCAAATACATCCGCCAGACCGGCGGATCGGGCCAGTACGGTCACGTGAAGCTGCGGGTTGAACCCAACGAAAAAGGCAAGGGCTTTGAGTTCGTCAACGAGATCGTTGGCGGTTCGGTGCCGAGAGAGTACATCAAGCCGGTGGAGCAGGGAATCAAGGAAGCTCTTGAAGGCGGCGTGCTGGCGGGCTACGAGCTGGTCGACGTGAAGGCGACGCTGTATGACGGCAGCTATCACGAGGTCGATTCGAACGAAATGGCGTTCAAGATCGCGGCTTCCATGGGCTTCAAGGAAGCTGCGCGCAAAGCGTCTCCGGTGCTGCTGGAGCCGATCATGAGCGTGGAAGTGGTGGTTCCGGAAGAGTACATGGGAACCATCATCGGCGATCTGAACTCGCGCCGTGGGCGCATTGAAGGCATTGACCATCGCGCCGGCTCGCAGGTGATCAAGAGCCTGGTGCCGCTGGCGGAGATGTTCGGCTATGCGACGCAGATGCGCTCGAACACCCAGGGACGCGCGACGTTCTCGATGCACTTTGCGCATTACGACGAGGCGCCGCGTGCGGTGACCGAAGAGATCATCGCCAAGGTGCAGGGCAAAAGCGCGGCCAGGTAAGTTTTTGGATGAAGGGCCAGACGAAAGCGGTCTGGTGCTGAGATAGATCGTTGAGACAGGTAAATGACCGGCGCTCAATACGTAATTGTTTGGGAGTTCCGGGTACGGCAGGAAAAGGCAGCAGAGTTTGTTCAGAAGTATGGGCCTGAGGGAGCATGGGCGCGTTTCTTCCGTGGCTCCGCGGGCTACATCAAAACGGAGTTGGTAAGAGATGTTACTTCTGATTTTCGCTTTCTCACGCTGGATTATTGGCAGACAGAAGAAGAGTTCAGCAGGTTTCAACAGCAGCATCTGGCCGAGTATCAGCGGCTGGACAAAGAGTTCGAAGGTTTGACCGAAACCGAGACGCGCCTGGGCGCATTCTGGACGCAACACTTTACCGCGGATGAGCGCGGATAAAGGCGGATCAGGAAAAGCAGAGATCGTTTTTATATTGGAAGTTAAAGATCAAGAGAGAGCTGCTAAAGGCTAAGAGCTAATGGCTAGAGGCTAAAAACATGGCAAAGGAAAAATTTGATCGCAGCAAACCGCACGTAAACGTAGGCACGATCGGACATATCGATCATGGCAAGACGACATTGACGGCGGCGATCACCAAGGTGTTGTCCAAGCACAACCCGAAGATCAAGTTCCGTTCG
>DATFSU010000037.1:0-6610 GCA_035262465.1 Candidatus Angelobacter sp.
GATCGTGAGCAGGAAACGCGTGACGGGCAGTCGTTCGAGTTTTGGACGGCGAATTGAAGAAGGAGCCCGAAACAAATGAGCAAGTTCATCGACACCATCAAACACGCCATCATAGAAGACGATCCCGACCCAAAATCTTCCACCACCAGCCAACCGCATCCGGACGCCAAAGCTTCCGCCGCTTCCCCGGCGCCCCCGACGGTGTCGGATGTCGCCTCTTTCCACACCACGAGCGGTGAGTCGGAGCAAATCTACAAGCGCATCCTGGCGAAGACCGATTTTCAAGCCACGCCGGTCGCCGCGACCATTCGCAAATACCTGGATCCTTTATCCGCCATCTCCAGCATGGACGAGCGTACGAAGTTCAAGACTGCTGTAGTCCAGGCGAAAGCGCAGGAAGGTTTGACCGAAGAAAAAATCCTGGCGACCTTCGATGGTTTAAAGGTCGCGCTGCAGAACGAGCAGGAATCGTTTAAGGCAACGGCCCAGGCCACCAAGGAGCATGAGATTACCGACCGTCAGAGCAAGGTGCAGGAGATCACGAACGCCATTGCCGGAAAGCAAAAGGAGATCGCCCAACTGCAGCAACGGCTGTCGCAGATGTCAGCCGATCTGGTGGAAGCGCAAAACAAGATCCAGCATGCAGAAGCGCAATTCACGAGTGCGGCGCAGCGCCGGGCGGCTGAGATTGATCAGGAAAAGGCCAAGTACAACGGCCTTCTCCGGGGATGAGGGATTATGAGCATAACGCCTGTCACGCCTAACCTTGGCCAAGACGCCAAGTCATTCTGGTCTCGCCCCGAAGGCAAGACCGGCATGATTGTGGTCGCGGCTCTTGCCGGAGCGCTCATCTACGGTTGGGGCAAGATAGTACCCTTCCTGGTCTCCATGCTGGCGGACACGCTGCACATGGTGTACCTGGCGGCGATCCTGGCAGCGGTGTTGTTCGTGCTGTTCAGCAAGCGAACCCACCTGCTGTTCCGGCTGCTGATGCGGGCGCTGACCGGGCTGATCATCAACATCGATCCCATCGGCATTTTGAAAGACCATCTTTCGCAAATGCGCAAACGCCGGGAAGTGATGGCGCAGCAGATCAGCAATGTCAGCGGCCAGGTCCGTTACTTGAAAGACGTGATCGGCAAGAATCAACAAATGGCCAACGAAAACATGCGCCTGGCCGCGCAGGCCAAGAAAGTGGCCACCACTACCTCAGATCAAAACGAACAACTGCGCATGGCCCTGCAGATGAAGGCCAAGGCGAACCAGGCCGGCCGGCTGCAAAAATCGAACCTGAGTTACCAGCAACTGCTGGGCAAGCTGCAGAACATCTACGACCTCCTCAGCAAGTGGGCCGTGCACATTGATTTTTATATCGAGGACACGGAAAACGAGGTCAGGCAGGCGGAGATCCAGTACAAGACCATTAATGCCGCGTACCGCGCCTATCGCACCGCCCTGGCCGTGATCAGGGGCAGCGGCGACGAAAAAGAGATGTACAACACGACCATGGAGAAGCTGGCCGAACAAGCCGGACGCAAACTGGGCGAAATGGAAGACTTCCAACGGCTGGCACAGAATTTCATGGATACCATCGACCTGGAGAACGGCGCGGTCGAGACCGAAGCCCTGCAGAAACTGGATGCATACGAGCAGAAGCTGCTGACTTCGGGAGATTCCGATACGGCGTTCTTGCTGCCGGGCGCAACGGCAGCGCCAGCCCCGGTTCCGGCGGCAAAGTCCGGAGACGCATCCCCGGCAGCTCGCGGCGCCGGCGATTACGGCGACATGTTCAAGTAAGCGATTTTAGGCGACCCATCGAGTAACCCAGGTAAGGCATTAGGTTTTCCAGCCAAAGCTGTATAGGGAGGAATTGCTGACTATGGCACGTCTGAAGACTGGTCCGAAAATAGTCTTGATTATCCTGGCCGTCGCACTCTTTATTTTTGGGCTGCGCAAAGCCGCCGAATATGGCTGGATTCCGACTCCGGGAGTCATGAAGGCGTTGGTGCCGGAGAAGGCGGCTCTACCGGACGTGAAGGACGCGTTGGTGCAAAACGTGGAACCGGTTGCCCTGCCCGGATCCGCGGCGGCGAGCGTCCGTTCGACGCTGATCCGCGGCGAGATCTGGGAATGGAACGCCCAGATCGGCATGATCTATGCCAATGGAGGCGCCGGCACAACCAGGGGGTCGTTGATGGAAAAGCACGGCGTGAACCTCTCGCTGATCCGCCAGGATGATACCGGCAAGATGCAGGAAGACCTGATCGCCTGCGCGCGAGAGATTTCGAACGGCGCGTCGCAATGCTCCAACGGCGCCAATTTCGTGGTCATCATGGGCGACGGCTCCGGCCAGTTCCTAGCCGCGGTCAACCCACAACTGAAGAAGCTCGGTGCCGATTACCAGGCCAAGGTCATCGGCGCGACAGGATACAGCCGAGGTGAAGATGCGTTCTTAGCTCCTCCCGAGGTGAAGCGCAATCCACAGGCCGCGAAAGGGTTGTTGGTGGACGGCGTGCTGCGCGACGGCGATTGGAACATCGCCCAGAAGTGGGAAGGCGACAACGGCATCAAGAACAACCCCGACGAAAAGACCTATGATCCCGACGCGGTGAACTGGATGAACGCTTCCGACTACAACGTGGCCGCCGCCGACTACGTCGCTGGAAAATGCGACGATCGCAAGGTGGTTAAAGACGGCCACCTGACCGGCGAGACCAAGCATGTATGCGTGAATGCCGTAGTCACCTGGACGCCCGGGGACGTGACCGTGGCCAAGGGCAAGGGCGGGTTGGTCAAGGTCGTTAGCTCCAGGCAGTATCGCTCGCAGATGCCGGCTGTCATCGTCGGACCGAAGAACTTTTTCGAACGCAACCGCGAAGAGGTAGAAAACCTGCTGGCCGCCACTTTCGAAGGCGGAGATCAGGTAAAGGCTTTCGACCAGGCGCTGCGCAAGGCTTCCGCCATCAGCGCCAAGGTTTATAACGACCAGGATGAGGCGTACTGGTACAAGTACTACAAGGGTGTAACCGAGACCGACGCGCAAGGGCTGAAGGTGGAGCTCCGCGGCTCCACAGTCAACAACCTGGCCGACAACCTCATTCTTTACGGCTTGGAGCCTGGCACCAATGACAACTTCCGCTCCACTTACACCGTCTTCGGCAACATCGCCACCCAGCAGTACCCCGCGCTGTTCAAGGACACTCCCATTCCCGATGTGAAGGATATTGAGGACAAGTCGTTCATCACCGGAGCGCAGGCGCGCATGGGCAGCGGGGGCGCCGAAGGCGAGACCCCGCAATACGCCGCCAACCGGACCGGTCCGGTCGTTTCTAAACGCTCGTACTCCATCAACTTCGATACCGGCAAAGCAACCTTGACTCCCGAAGGCACGCGCACCATGCAGGAACTGAAGGATTCGCTGGCAATTACGGGCCTGTTCATCCAGGTGGATGGTTACACGGACAATACCGGCAGCGAGCAGGTGAACCAGGCACTTTCCGACGCGCGTGCCGCCGCGGTGAAGGAGTGGCTGCAGAGGCATGCTCCCAGGAACTTCCCCGACAGCCGGTTCCGCATCGCCGGCCATGGTTCCCAGAATCCCGCGGCTACGAACGATACAACCGCAGGCAAGGCTGCGAACCGGCGGGTGGAAATTACTTTGCTCGGCACCTAGTCCTGGTCTTGAGACTCGGCGTAATTGTGACAGGTCAAGCGGATGAATGAGGCGATTGGAACTTTAGCACCCAACCGGGTCATCTCCAAAAAGACGGTTCGGTGGCTGATTGCATTTCAGCTGCTGATGCTCCTTTCGATCTGGGTTTTTTCGCCCACGGTCTTCTTGCCCAAGCCGAAAGAAGTGTTTCATGCGCTGAGTGAAATGTGGCTGGCGGGTCTCGGCGGCGAACTGATCACCAGCTTTTATTTGAACATTCAGGCGATCGTCGTTTCTACGCTGCTCTCCTTGTTGCTGGCCTATCTGACGGTGATTCCGTTCTTTCGTCCCATCGTGACCTTGCTGAGCAAACTGCGTTTCCTCTCCATGGTGGGTCTGACGTTCTTTTTCACCCTCATGGCGAGCACCGGCCACGAGCTCAAGCTGTACTTGTTGGTCTTTTCGGTATCGGTGTTCTTTGTCACCGGCATGGCCGAGGTTGTCGCCAGCATCCCGAAGGAGAGTTTCGACCTTGCCCGGACGCTGCGCATGGGCGAGTGGCGCGTAGTCTACGAAGTGGTAGTGCTCGGCCAGGCCGATAAGGCGTTCGAGGTATTGCGCCAGAATGCAGCCATGGGCTGGATGATGCTGACCATGGTCGAAGGAATCTCCCGCTCCGAGGGCGGGGTGGGTGCGATGTTGCTGAACCAGAACAAGCACTTCCACCTGAGCGCGGTATTTGCCATCCAGCTCACCATCCTGCTGTTGGGATTGGGCCAGGATTACGCGATCGGCATCCTGCGAAAGATTTTCTGTCCCTATGCGGACTTGACCCTGGAGAGGAAGTAAACACCAGGAAATAAAGGCGAGGAAATAAACGCGCGCAAGTAGACGTCGCAAATGGAACGCGTGTGACTGAACACGCGCAAATGAACGGGACCCGAGGATCCGGAACAAAAACGAGCTTCGACTAGATTATGGTTTCCTACACTTACGGCAAGACGCTGCTGAAGATCGAGGACATTTCGCTCGAGTACGATGGCAGGCCCATCCTCAAGAACGTCAGCGCAGAGGTCAAGGACATTATCCGTCCCGACTGCACGCAGGGCCAGGTTGTAGGCTTCCTGGGGCCCAGCGGAATCGGCAAGACCCAGTTGTTCCGCATCATCGCCGGCCTGAATAAGCCGACTGCGGGCCGCGTAACCATCAACGGCCAAGACCGCCCGGTTCAAGCCGGAGAAGTCGGCGTCGTGGCCCAGGACTATCCTTTGTTCGAGCATCGCACCGTGCTTTCCAACCTGCTATTGGCGGCAGCGCAAAAGGAGAAAGACGACAAGGTCGCGCGCGACAAGGTGCTTCAATACCTGAACGACTTCGAGTTGATCGACAAAGCCAAGCTTTACCCGGTGCAGCTTTCCGGCGGACAGCGCCAGCGATGCGCGATCATCCAGCAGATTCTCTGCTCTGAACATTTTCTGCTGATGGATGAGCCGTTCAGCGGCCTGGATCTGCTCATGCTCGAAAGGACCTGCGCGCTGATCCAGAAGGTCGCCGGCATGGACGAACTCAACACCATCATCGTGGTGACGCACGATGTGACCGCGGGGGCTTCCGTCGCCGACCACCTGTGGCTGATGGGGCGCGACCACGACGCCGCAGGCAATCCTCTGCCCGGATCTCACATCGTGGCAACCTACGACCTGATTGAACGTGATCTCTGCTGGCACCCCGAGATCATCACCCATCCCAAATTCATGGACTTTGTCCGCGAAGTGAAGGATCGCTTCCGCAGTTTGTAAGAAGCAGTCAGCAGTCAGCACTCAGCATTCAGCCAATACAGAAAATCGCCAGGAATCAAAAGCCCTAGGATTTCCGCAGACGCACGCAGGGGAGGAAAAAATCCGCACGAATCTGCGTTTATCTGCGTGAAGCCGCGGCTGGTGGTCGGGTTTGCAATTTGCCAATTGCGATATGCTGAGTGCCTTCGCCAAGTTCTTGGATTGGCTGAATGCTGAGTGCTGACTGCTGAGTGCTTCTTTCAGTACGCCCACCGAAGCAATGCCGTGCCGGTGGTGAATCCGGCGCCGACTGCAGCAAGCAACACCAGATCGCCCTTCTTGAGCCGGCCCTGCTGGCGGGCCGAGTCCAGCGCCAGGGGGATGGTTCCCGCAGTGGTGTTGCCGTACTCGTCGATATTGATGATGACGCGGTCTTCCTTTAGTCCCAGGCGGTCAGCGGCAGCCATAATGATTCTGCGATTGGCCTGATGCGGCGCAAACAAAGCTACATCGGATCCCTTGAAACCGTTGCGCTCCAAGATCGTAAGCGAAGCCTCCGCCATTTTGCGCACAGCGTACTTGAACACGGCCTGGCCGTCTTGGTGAACGTAGTGCAGCTTCTTGTCCACGGTCTCGTGAGTAGAAGGATGCAGGCTGCCGCCGCCGGGCATATTAAGCGAGCAGGCGCCCGAGCCGTCGACCTCATGAAGGAAGTCGATGAAGCAATCATCGTCCGTTGCCGGCTCAACCAGAACGGCGCCGGCGCCATCGCCAAAAATCACGCTAGTGGCCCGATCGGTGTAGTCGATGATGGAGGACATCACGTCGGCGCCGATGACCAGGACTTTCTTATGCGCGCCGGATTCCACGAACTTCACGCCTGTCTGCAGCGCATAAACGAAGCCCGAGCAGGCCGCGGAGATGTCATAGCCCCACGCGCTTTTGGCGCCGATGCGGTCTTGAACCAGGCATGCCGTCGCCGGGAAGAACATGTCGGGCGTCACCGTGGCCACGAAGATCGCCTCTACGTCGCTCGCGGGAATGCCGCGCTCCTCGAGCGCTTGTTGGGCAGCCTGAACCGCCAGGCTGGATGTGGCCGTCCCCGGCTCCACGATGTGTCTCTGCCTTATGCCGGTCCGCTCGACAATCCATTCGTTCGAGGTCTCGACCATCCTCTCCA
>DATFSU010000038.1:0-3196 GCA_035262465.1 Candidatus Angelobacter sp.
AATCGATTGCCTGTCGGCGCGTTAGCTGGCGGCGCTGGCGTTGGCAGCCACCGCAGGAGCCGCAGCGTACGGCTTCGCTGCACTCTGCGCCGGGGACACGGAGCGGAAGTACTCTTTCAGGGCCCGCCTGAGTGCTGTTCCGGTCGATCAGTCGGTCCACCTATATCAATCGGGTTTATGAAGACTTCCTATGTTACGGCAGGATCAACGCGCAGGATATCGAAGGCAAGACTTCGTTGAAATAGGACCCGGGGGACAACGCTGGGCTGGCTCGCCTTAAAAAAAGGCCTCGGAAAGCTGGGACCCAAAAAAGGGGAAAGTGTTGATCCGAGCGGATCCGCTCAGAACTTGACACTAGCACTGAGTTTTATGGTTCGAGCCAGGATTTGTTGCAGGCAAAGGAAATATAGTTCCGAATCCCGTGTGAAAAACCGGCCCATCCTCGAAGTAAGTCGACTGGCACCTGAAGCCGATGCCGGCTCTCCCCGAAATGATGTACACTGTGCATTCTTCAAGGGGCAAGGCAGTGTACCAGGAACAGCAGTGTAGCAACGGAAGATTGCGCCGCTCGAACGCGGGTGAACCTTCTTCGGGAGACCGCAGCCTGTGCGGTTGAAAGATCGGCTCTATGGCTTCTACTGGCGGCTGGAGCGGAAGATAGTCCCCGGCAATACGAGCACGCAAAATATCTATTTTCGCGAACTCAAACGCGTCCTGCCGGAGCAACCGGTCTGGCTCGATCTCGGGTGCGGCCACCAGCTTTTTGCGGAATGGATGGCCTCAGAACAAGCGGAGATGGTACGGCGGAGCAAACAACTTGTCGGGATTGATCTTGACCGCATCGGATTGAGTAAACATACTGGCCTCCGCGATCGGGTAGAGGGCACCCTGGAGCGATTGCCGTTTCGGGACGCAGCTTTTGACCTGGTTACCGCGAATATGGTCGTGGAGCACTTGGCCGATCCCGGCCGGATTCTGCAGGAAGTCCGGCGCGTTTTAAAGTCTGGTGGGCTGTTTGTTTTTCATACGCCCAATTACCTCAACATCAAGATCTTCGCCGTGTCACGCGTGCCCGGATTTATTAAGAACCCTCTCATCCGCTTCTTTGAGGGCCGCCGGGAAGATGACATCTTCAAGACGTACTATCAGATGAATACACCCGGCCGCGTGCGAAAATTGTGCGCGCGGGGCGGTTTTGAGCTGTCCAGCCTCACCCTGACCGACGGTTCGGCGATGACAATTATGCTGGGGCCGGTTGTGATCGTGGAATTGCTGTGGATCAAATTGTGCCGACTGGAGGCGTTGAAGAGTGTACGCTCGAATATGATGTAACAGTTCAGTTAGGGCTATTGGTGTAATAGGGAAGACACTGGTTGACGCCGTCGATGGCAGAGAATCGCGGCTGAGAGATAGGCCAGAATGTTGAGGCGTTGAAGGTCGCAGGTTTCGGCGACGGTGAGTAAGCGGGATGTCGCCAGTTCGCCCTTGGCGCTGCGATTGCCGAAGCAGATCTTGCGCCACTGCACTGCGGTGCGGAGGGCGCGTTCCACACTGTTGTTGGTGGGTTCTACGCCCTCGTGTTCCAGAAAAGTGAAGAGCCGTTCGTTATGCTCGAAAAGAGCCGTGGCGAGATTGCGGACCTCGCGGTGAGGGCTGGCTAAATTGTGTTCCGCCAGCTCGAAAATCCGTTTTTGGATGGGGATGGATCGGAGCAGCAGTTGGCGGCGATCGATCTGACCGCCGCGGAATTTGTGCCATAGCCGGAAGAGTCGGGCATGTTGGGCCAGCGCATCGCGGCAGAATCGCTCGACCGCGCTGGATTTGGTGAACTCCACGATCCCCAGCAGATTGCGCTTCAGGTGTGCCCAGCAGAATTGTGCCTTGCCGGAGTGATACTTCAGGTACGCGCTGAAACGATCGCTGCACAGGATGCCTCCGAACACCTTCCCCAACAGGTCCCGCAGAACCTGACTGCCGCGCGTGGCGGCCAACGTGTAGACCACGTAGCGCGCAGCCACAAAGGCCCACAGGAAGCGCTTATCGCCATTGGTCCGCCAACCCGTCTCATCGACGTTCAACACGGGCTCGTTCTTCAATTGCTTTTCCAGTTCTTGGCACGGGGCGGCTACCGCTTGACTGGCTTCTTCCCAGCACTTCTGTGTGCTTCCCAAGCTGATGTCGATTCCCAAAACCTGCCCCAGCAAGGCTTCCACCACCCGGCGCGGCAGGCGGCAGACCACTGTCAGGTAGGCGATCAAAGCGGTCAGTTGCACGCCAAAGTGGCCAGTGACTTCCTGCGGCAAGGGCGCGCGCGTGCTTTCGCCGCACGCGGGACAGACCACCCGATGGCATTGATATTCAATCGTGCGTGCCTTGATGGGCGGCAGTTCGGTCACTTGATGCCGCTGTGGTTCCCCACTCGTCTGCACCTGCTCGATCTGGGCGGGCAGCGCATGACCACAGTGCTGACAATGTTCCGGCAGAATGGGCCGAATCTCGTCTACCTTCGCGGCGGGCAGTAGCGGCCGATGAGTTCCGCGATGGCCGGGTTGCCCGCCCGCTTTCCGCCGGCTCTTCTTATGCCGGCCCCGCTGCCGCGGTTCGCCGGCTAGTCCATCGGAGGAGGGCGGCTTGGAAGAGTTCGTAGAATTCTGTTTGCGCAGCGCCAGTTGGCGCTCCAAATCCGCGATTTGCTTCTCGGCATCCGCGATTTGCTTCTCGCCATCCACGATTCTCTGCTGCTGCTCAGCAATCTGTTCGGCTTGGCGTTGAAGCTGTCGATCTTTATTGGCTAACTCCCGGCGCAGTCGCTCGTTTTCCCGTTGCAGATCGCTCGTCTGAGGGTGGCGATGCCGCGCACTCATCCACCATACGGTAGCCCAATCCCATCAATTTGTCCAGCCCCTCTGAACTGTTACAAATAGGCTTCATTGCGCTCGCGGTTGTAATTGTAAGCGAATAGGATGCTGGCTCCCGCGGCATAGCTGCGCTGCACCCGCAATTGCAGCGCCTCGTAACGCGAGCGCCAGTCGCCGACATTATTCACCGTTAACGCCTGATACTGCGGATATGGCCGCAGCAAAGTGCCTCTGGTGACCGTCGGCTGACTACGCAGCGCCCCCTGAAAAACATCCGGCGTCAGGTAGTTGTAAAAAGGATTGGCGACGTTCTGCGAGAGCTGGGCCTTATAGGTGTA
>DATFSU010000039.1:0-4065 GCA_035262465.1 Candidatus Angelobacter sp.
TCAAGGCGACGGCGGCGGTAACGCCGGCGGAAACTGGAGAGCCTTTGAGTCGGAAGACGCTATGACTGCAGCCCGGAGGGTCAGGTTCGAGCTTCTCTCGGACAAATCGTTGCGCTCCAATCGCGACGAGGCCGATACCAAGATCGAGCTTTTCTGCGAGAACGGCAAGTTCAAGTCCAGCAGCTTCTCGCCGGGCGTGCGCCTCGGCCCGCCCAATCGTCCCGGTTTCTGGGGACAGCCGCAAATGGAAGTCATGATCCGGGCTGACAGCAGGCACGGCAACCGCGGTTGGAATTGGAACGGCAACTCTCTCGCCATGGACAAAGAAAGCACGCGTGCCTTGGTCGCGGCGGAGATCTTCAAAATCCAGTTCCTTGGCCCTCGCGGCCCGATCATCGCTGAGTTCTCGCCTTCCGGGATCGACCGGGGCAGATTGTCAGAAGCCTGCCACGGAATCGAACCGAAGAAGCAATAAGAATGGCACTTAGTATTTAGTACTTAGTATTTAGCAAATGCTAAATACGACTAAATACCAGGAGCCAAGAGCCCCAATCAACTGTCCTGCACCTGCAGTCAACTGTGCTATCTTTTCTCGTCTTGAAAAGCTTCCCCAGCTCAGGAGACCGCGACCCATGGCTCGTATTTACCGTCTTTTCGCTTGGCCCAGCCTGTTATCTGCACTGATCGTTCTTCTCTGCACGGTTTCGCTCTACGCCGCTCCGCCCGATAAGAACCCCTTTGGTCTTGACGACTATTCCACGCTGCACCGGGCGCGCGCGCTGGCGGTCGCGCCAGACGGCAAGACGGTTCTCTTTGTCACCAGCTACGACGGAGAAAAGGGCAAGACCAAGCGGGAGTGGCACACTGTCAGCCTGGCGGGCGAAAACAACCGCAAACTTGAGCTGCCGGATTCATTCGAGCCGCAGGGCTTTACTCGGGATGGCGGATCTCTTTGGGGGCTCTACGAAGTCGAGGGCAAGGCACAGCTGGGGATCGTGCCCTTGGCGCCGGGCAAGCCTACGCAGATCGTCGTGCTGCCGAACGGAATTAAGTCAGCAACGATTTCGCCCGAGGGCTCGCGCTTCGTGTTGACCGCAGACTCGCGGGCGAAAGATGCGTTGTCCGAGGTGCGACACGTGGCGGACAACGATGTCATCAGTTTGTACGTAGTCCACGCCGATGGCAGCGGCGGATCCTGGTGGTGCCAAGATCTCCAGGACATCACCGACGTCGCCTGGTCGGCAGACGGCTCCCAACTCGCCGCGGTCGCGCAGAGCCAGAAAATCGGACATCACGACATGCGTTCTGGAATTTTTGTCTGCAATGCTTCGGGAGCGCACCGCGTAGCTGAAATCAACAACGCGACGGCTGGACTGGCGTGGGCAAATGGCGGCAAAGACCTCCTTTTTGCCAGCACGACCACCGATGTTCTAACCCCGGATCATCTTTGGAGCGTACCTGCGGCCGGCGGAGCCGCAGTGGATCTCACTCCTAAATTTGCCGGCTCCATCGTGGGCGTGGTGAATGATCCGCACGGGACCGCTTGGATCGAGGTTCACAAAGGCACATTGGTTGAGGTCTATTCCTACCGGGAACACAAGTTCGAGCAAGCCTACAGCTGGCCCGGCGGCATCGTGGCCACGCCGGTCTGCTCTGGTTTTACCGCTTCCCCGGAAATCCTGGCCTTCACCGTAGGTGACCCTTCGCACACTAACAACGTGGCCGTGGTCCGGCAGGATGCCGCCGGCCATAATGAGCTGCAGAAGATCACCCACGAAGGTGACGACACACTTGGCAAAGTGGCCCTTGGTGAAGTTCGCGTCGTGAATTGGACAGCCAAGGACGGCACAAAGCTGGAAGGCATTCTCACACTCCCTGCAAACTACGCGGCCGGGAAAAAATATCCGTTTCTGGTCCTGCCTCACGGAGGTCCGGAGGCCAACGACTCGCTCAGTTTCGACAACTTCCCGCGCTTCATCGCGGGACTGGGTTACGTCGTGTTGCAACCGGAATACCGCGGCTCGACCGGATATGGATCGGAATTTCTCCAGGCCATCTACCAGCACTTTGGCGACCGCGCATACAGTGACGTGGACAGCGCCACGGATTTTGCTCTGGCTCAGGGATGGGCCGATCCCGCTCGACTCTCCATTTTTGGATGGAGCGCCGGGGGCTTCATGACCTCCTGGACTGTGACCCAGACCCACCGTTACAAAGCCGCCATCGAAGGGGCGGGCATTACCGATTGGCTCAGCTTCATTCCAACCAGCGACATCGCGCAAGTCGATTACGACATGCGTCTGCAGGAAAAGGATCCCGTCCCGTTGCTGCAGTTTTCCGCGGTCATGCACGCCGATCAGGTGACAACCCCGCTCCTGATCCTGCACGGCGAATCAGATCTGCGCGTGCCGACGTTTCAGGGCCGGGAGTTTTTTGTCCTGCTGGCGGAACGCGGCAAGACCGTTCGTATGGTTACTTATCCCGGAGCGCCCCATTTTCCCCGCCTGGCGGAGCAGCGGCGCAACGTCCTCACTGAAATCAAGGATTGGCTGGCGAAGTACAATCCGTAGGCCCAGCCGACAGTGCCATGGGAGAGTCTCCAGCACGCGACAGGTGCTGTGAAACCCGTGGCTGCGCTGTGCTTGTATAATTGAGAATTGCGTTCATGCGACTAAGACCTCAAGCCAGCTCCGTTCCATCTCAGAAGGTTCGCTCCACTACCGTGGTCTGCGTTCGTCGCGGCGGAAGTGTGGTGATGGCCGCCGATGGCCAGGTTACTTTGGGCGAGGGCGTGATCAAGCATACGGCCAAGAAGATCCGGCGCTTGTACAACGACAAGATTCTAGCGGGCTTTGCCGGCTCTACAGCGGATGCCTTTTCGCTTTTCGCGCGATTTGAAGGCAAGCTGGAGCAGTACCACGGAAATTTGGGACGGGCGGCGGTGGAACTGGCCAAGGAATGGCGCACGGACAAAGCGCTGCGTCATCTGGAAGCGCTGCTGTTGGTTTCCGACGCCAATCTGACTTTCCTGATCAGCGGCGCCGGCGACGTGATTGAACCGGACGGCGGCGTGGCCGCAATCGGCAGCGGCGGACCCTACGCGCTGGCGGCCGCCAAAGCCCTTGCCGAAAACACCAACCTTCCCGCGCGCAAGATTGCCGAAGAGGCCATGAAGATCGCCGGCAAGATTTGCATTTATACCAACGAGAATTTCACCGTCGAAGAGCTTGCCGGAGTGCCAGAGCCACAGAGCGTGCCAGCGTCGGGGCGTTAACTATATGGCTGGGTATTCAGGAACACCGCTGGCCCAAAAGATCGGCATCAAGCCCGGACACCGGCTGGTCCTGCGCAACCATCCGCCAACCTTTGTCAGGGATCTGGGCAAGTTGCCCGAGGGCGTGGCTGCCAGCGATCGTGTGAACGGCAGAGCCGACGTGGTGGTGTACTTCGTAGAGAAACGTACCACATTGGAAAAGGATTTTCCGGCGCTCGCGGCCAAGCTCGAGGCGAACGGCATGCTGTGGATCGCATGGCCCAAAAGAGCGTCCGGCCGTCCTACGGACTTAAACGAAAATCTGGTGCGTGAGACTGGATTGGGCTTTGGGCTGGTGGACGTGAAGGTTTGTGCCATCGATGAAATCTGGTCGGGGCTGAAGTTTGTCATTCGACTCAAGGACCGCCCCAAACATTTGCCCGGGGCCGCGGCCAAGCGGCAAGCGAGGAAGAAGGAGCTGTAATGGCGATTTATTTGCCAGGTGTAGCGGAGGAAGCGGATGTCATTCTCGACGAGCTGACTCCGAAGGAAATTGTAGGCGAGTTGGACAAGTACGTTGTGGGCCAACATGAGGCCAAGCGGGCTGTCGCCATTGCTTTGCGCAATCGCATGCGGCGCCAGAAGCTTCCCGCCGATCTGGCGGAAGAGATCATGCCCAAGAACATCATCATGATCGGGCCAACCGGCGTGGGCAAGACTGAGATCGCGCGGCGTCTGGCTCGCCTGGCGGATTCGCCGTTTCTCAAAGTGGAGGCTTCCAAGTTCACCGAAGTCGGCTACGTGGGGCGCGA
>DATFSU010000040.1:0-4079 GCA_035262465.1 Candidatus Angelobacter sp.
CCCACTGCGGCGCAGCCCGCGGCGAACTGAGGCAACCTGCTTATGGCCGAAACCGCTCTTCCCGTGACCGCCCAGAACAAGAAGGAAGAGGCTGGATTCGTTCGCGCCATCGGCTTGTTCGACGGTACCATGATTGTCGTCGGCTCGATGATCGGGTCGGGTATTTTCATTGTCGCAGCCGACATCACGAAGCAGACTGGTTCCCCGGGCGGGCTGCTGCTGACCTGGATTCTGACCGGGCTGCTGACCATCGCCGCGGCGTTGACCTACGGAGAACTGGCGGCGCTGTTTCCTCACGCGGGCGGGCAGTATGTCTACCTGCGGGAAGCCTATTCGCCGTTGTGGGGATTCTTGTACGGGTGGACGCTGTTCCTGGTGATTCAGACCGGAACGATCGCGGCGGTCGCCGTCGGATTCGCGCGCTTCCTCGGAGTGCTGTTTCCTGCCATTTCGCCCACGGCCTGGATCATCAAACCGATCGCGCTCGGCTCCAAGATTGCCGTGAGTCTCTCGGTGCAGCAGCTGGTCGGCATCGTGATGATCATGTTTATCACCTTTCTCAACACGCGCGGCGTGCGCCTGGGCAAACTGATACAAAATATTTTCACCTCCGCCAAGACTCTTTCGCTGGTCGGGCTTATTTTGCTCGGCGTGTTTGTGGGCAGAAATCACGCCGCCATTGCCGACAATTTTTCCAATTTCTGGGCCGTGCGCGGAGCCGCGCCTTTGGAGCCGGCGAATCTTTTCAAGGGCTTCTTCCCGACGGTAACGGCGGCCAGCGGATTTTTTGGACTGCTGGTGGCTTTTGGAGTGGCGCAGGTCGGTTCGCTGTTTTCAGCCGATGCCTGGAACAACATCGGCTTCACGGCGGCGGAAGTAAAGAACCCAAAACGCGATGTGGCCCTTTCGATGGCTTTGGGCACAACCATCGTCATCACCTTGTACTGTCTGGCGAACCTGGCCTACCTCTTCGCGTTGCCGCTGGCGCAGATTCAGAACGCCCCGGACGATCGCGTGGCGACCGCGGCGCTCAATGCGATTTTTGGCCCCATTGGCGCGGTGATCATGGCGTGCGCCATCATCATTTCTACCTTTGGCTGCAATAACGGACTGATTCTGGCGGGTTCGCGCGTGGCCTATGCCATGGCCAAGGACGGACTCTTTTTCCGTGCGACGGGTACGCTCAACAATAAGGGCGTGCCCGGAACCGCACTGGTCTATCAGGGGATCTGGATCAGCGTGCTGATCCTGCTGCGTACGAGGAAGGTGGACGCGGCGGGCATCGTGACCTACGGCAATTTGTACAGCAATTTGCTGGACTACGTGGTGTTTGCCGCGCTTATTTTTTATGTGCTGACCATTCTGGGCGTGTTTGTGTTGCGCAAAAAACGTCCGGATGCGGAGCGTCCGTACCGGGCATTTGGGTATCCGGTGTTGCCACTGCTCTACGTTCTGCTGGCACTGACGATTTTGTTGGTGCTGCTGTTTTACAGGACGGAGACCGCGGGCTGGAGTCTGGTGATTGTGCTCCTGGGACTGCCGGTGTATTGGCTATGGTCGCGGCAGAGGGAAAAAGCAGCGTAGGGCGTTGAAAGTTTTTGTAGGAAGCGGGCGGGGCCGCCCCTACAATGTGTGGATCCAATTTGGCTTGGCAGTGGATCGAAAAAGGCCGGCCTAAAAGACGGCGCGACATTTCCTTGACTTGAACTGACGAAGGAGGAGTTGCATGGGCAACCCCTTATTTGCGAAGAAGCCGATGAGCCTGTTGCTTGCGGAAGCGCAAGATCAGGGCGGCCACAGCTTGAAGCGAACGCTGGGGCCGTTTCAGCTGACGGCGCTGGGAGTGGGCGCGGTGATCGGCGCGGGCATCTTTGTGCTCTCAGGCCTGGGCGCGCACTATGCCGGACCGGGGCTGATGCTGTCGTTCGTACTCTCCGGGCTAGGCTGCGCGTTCGCGGCCCTCTGCTACGCCGAGTTCGCGGCCATGATTCCGCTGGCCGGCAGCGCCTACACCTACGCATATGCCACGCTTGGCGAACTCTTTGCATGGATCATCGGATGGGACCTGACGCTTGAGTACGCGATGGGCGCCAGCACGGTGTCGTCAGGCTGGTCGAACCACTTCATCGAGCTGCTGGATATTTTCCACCTGAAGATGCCGCTGTGGCTCGCCTACGACCATTGGACGGCGCTGCACACGGCGGAAAAGCTGGTGGCGCGGCAGATGGCGCAAGCCTCCGATCCGTCACTGATGCCCGGGACGCAAGCGTTTTTGGACAAGGTGACAGCGATCGTGTCTGCGCACTCGCCGGAACTCATCCAGCGGGCGCACGATCTGGTGAATGCGCCGAAGATTTTTGGAGTCGAAATCGGCTTCAACCTGCCGGCGTTTCTGATTGCGCTGGTCATTACCGCGGTTCTGGCCGTGGGAATCAAGGAAAGCGCGCGGTTTAACACGACCATCGTGGTGATCAAGGTCTCGGTGGTGCTCTTCGTCCTGGCCCTGGGCAGCCGGTTCGTTTCTACCGCGAACTGGGGCAGCGAGTGGCACAGCTTCGCGCCTTACGGCTTCAGCGGAATCGGAGCGGGCGCGGCGTACATCTTTTTTGCGTATATCGGGTTTGATGCGGTTTCGACCACGGCGCAGGAAGCGAAGAATCCGCAGCGGGATTTGCCGGTCGGAATCATTCTGTCGCTGCTCGTCTGTACCCTGCTGTACATCGGAGTGGCGGGCGTGCTGACCGGCATGGTGCACTGGCAGGATGTGAACATCGAGGCGCCGATCGCCCGGGCCTTTCTCGACCGCGGGCAGAGCACTGCCTCGCACGTGATTACGCTGGGGGCCCTGGCCGGTCTGACCAGCGTGATGCTGGTGATGCTGCTCGGCCAGACGCGCGTGCTTTATTCGATGGCCAATGACGGATTGCTGCCGAAGAAGTTTTTCGCCGACATTCATCCGAAGTTCCGCACGCCGTGGAAGAACACGATCGCGGTGGGTCTGCTGGCGGCGATTGTCGGCAGCGTCACGCCGATCGACGACATCGGAAAGATGGTGAACATCGGAACCCTGCTGGCGTTCGTGATCGTGTGCATCGCGGTGATGGTGCTGCGGAATACGAATCCCGGACAGGAGCGGCCGTTCCGCACGCCGCTGGTCCCGTTCGTGCCGATTCTGGGGATCATCTTCAACGGCTACATGATGTACAAGCTCGGATGGGTGAACTGGGCGCGGCTGATTATCTGGCTGGTGCTTGGGCTCTTCGTGTATTTTGCCTACAGCGCGAAGCACAGTCGGGTACGCGCGGGAGCCGGGCAGTAGGGCCGGCACCCGTTCAATTGCGATTTTCCCAAGGCCTTTGAAAAGTCGCGCGACAAAGCGCAAAACTACAGACTTGAAATCTTCTGGGGTCGTAGTTGAAAGTACAGACGCCTGAAACCGCCGCGACTCGCAGAAAACCGCTACGACGTCCATAGAATCACTGCAGACTGATCGCCAACCGTTACGTAAAAGAGGTGGTCTGTAGTCTTTAGTTTCATCGCCAATCCTTAAAATACGGGAATGGGCGGCCCGAGTAGCAGATGTTGTAACTTGGGTCGGTTCGAGCACACCTGCATTTTAAACAGATCATTCCAGTGACCGATGAGAGCCTCCTCACGATTGCCCCCAGGTTCGGTCGCTGCCAGCGTTAGAGGTCTATAGCGATGGTACGGATACGTGTCCACTCGAATGTCAATTGCTAGCGGGCAATAGATTGGACGTTGGCCAGGGACTGATCGGTGACTCGTCACGGTGCTGTCCATCAGGTAAAGTAGTCGTTCTTGGAGCTGGCGGTCAATTTTTCTCCGCACATGAAACTCTCAGCCCTAGAAATAGGAAATCTGTGGCGGCGGCTGTCGTGGCCGGATCTCGCAGCGATGGTCCTGGTGTCGCTCGGCGGCACGGCCATGCTGATGAGGCTAAGCGGCGGGGGCTACAGCTTCTTGAGGTTTCTGGCGCTGCTGAGCGCTGGGTATCTGGCATTTCGGCTGATCGCGTGGGGGCGGAGCCGGCTGTTGTGGAGTCTCCGCAACCGCCTGAT
>DATFSU010000041.1:0-5475 GCA_035262465.1 Candidatus Angelobacter sp.
GGTCGTTGTTCCTTCGTCCTCTTCCATCAACGAGCCGGCCAGCACAACATCGGCGTACCGGGCCGCCTCTGAAAGAAAGAAGTCAACCTGGCAGAAGAACTCAAGTTTCTCGTAAGCATCGCGGACATACGCGCTGTTGGGCAGGGAAACCATCGGATTGCAGGAGATTGCCATCAATCCTTTGATCTTGCCTTCGTGGATGGCTTCAAAGATTGGCACCATGGAAAGCCCTTTGTGAGGAATGCTTTCCTCCGAAACGCCCCATACACCGGCAATGTATTTGCGATGCTCCGGATTCTCGATGTCGCGTCCGCCTGGCAACTGATCGCATTTCTGTCCTTGTTCACGCCCGCCTTGTCCATTGCCCTGTCCCGTGATCATGGCGTAGCCGCAGCCTTCACGCCCGATACGGCCGGTAGCGACCACGAGATTGATGGCCGCCATGCAGTTCTGCACTCCTTTGGAATGGTGTTCGATTCCCCGCGCATGCAGAAGGAAACTGGTTTGTGCGGGCCCCCAGATCTCTGCCGCCTTTACGATCATGCTCGCCGGCACGCCGGCTATTTTGGACGCATACTCGGGTGTGTATTTCCGTACGGTGTCTTCGACCTGCTCCCAACGCGTGGTGTGCTGCGCGATAAATTCCCGGTTGATCCAGCCACGCTCAACCATTACATGCAGCATGCCGTTGAAGATGCCGATATCGCCGCCGCAGCGCACTGGAATATACAGGTCAGCATTGCGCGCGATCGGCGTCATCCGCGGGTCGATCACAATGAGCTTGGCTCCGTTCTCGCGAGCCTGCCATAGGTACTCGGTTGTGATCGGCGCGCATTCCGCGATGTTCGCGCCCGCTGCCAGAATGGCCTTGGCCAAAGGAATGTCGCTCCAGGGGTTGGCGGAACGATCAATTCCAAAGACCTTCTTTGAAGCCGCGGCGGCAGAGACCATGCAGAGGCGGCCGTTGTAGTCAATATTGGCCGTCCTGACAGCCACTCGGGCAAACTTGCCCATGAGATAGGCTTTTTCGTTGGTCAGGGACGCGCCGCCCAGAAGCGCGAACGCGTCGTTGCCATAGGCTTGCTGTATGCGTTTGATTTCGCCCGCAACTTTGTCCAAGGCCTCTTCCCAGCTGACGGAAACGAAGCCCACGCCTGGCTTTCGCATCAGCGGAGCCTTCAGGCGATCAGGATGCTCGTCCTGCATGTATCGCTTGACACCCTTGGGGCAGAGGCGGCCCTGGTTGAAGGGAAACTCCTCCCACGGCTCAAATCCGATGACGCGGTTGTCTTTTACTTTGAGCTGAATACCGCACTGCTGACCGCAGAAGCAGCAATGGGTTTTGACGAGCCTGTCAGGCTCCACCTCTGCGTTCCAACCCGTTGCCGGGATTCGGTTCAGCGTGGGACCGAACTGCGCAACCAGCTCCGGGATCGTTATGGGCAACTTGGCCATATACCTCTCTCTCCAGCTCGCGTGCGCTGCTCACGCCACTTGCTGTCCTGTGCCATCGCGAGGGACTTACGCCGGCAAGTGGGGCATACGTGCTGATAGTGAGCGCCGGAGGAAAACTCGTAGTGGATGCCTAAGGAGTGTTCCACGTCCTTCAAATCCTCAATATGCATGCGTGATGCGAAGGGCTGGCCGCAGCGCAGACAGACCGCTTGTTCCGTGCGGGCCCCTTCCTCTTTGTAGAACTGCACGCCGATCTGAGCAGGCCGCTGAAAGATATGGAAGAACTTTCCAAATGGAAGATAGAGCAGGGTGAATATGACCGTGACCGCGTGCAGCATGGACAGAAATCCGTAGTCCAGGCCATTCAACAAGTGCGTTGATGCCGTAAGGAACAGGCCGGTAATAGATATGGCAAACAGCATCAGCAGCGGCATCATGTCCTGTGCGAACTGTTGGACGGAGATAGCTCCGCGATCGCGAGCACGCCGGAACAGCGCGAGCGCAACCCCGAGCAACACCATGACGGCCGAAATATCGAGGATGTTGAACGTAAGCGCGGCGGTCACAGTACCCAGTTGAAAGGTCAACACGTGCTGTCCGAAGACGAATGCGCGATAGACCGCCTGATTATCTGGAGCGCTCTCGAAGTGCACCCAGCCGAACGACAGCGGGAACGTGACTGCGGCAGCGAGGAGACATCCCCAGGCAATGAGCCAGTGCGCGGCCCAGCGCATATGCGAGCGTCGCTCAATGAAGCGCTGTTCGACAAAATCCTGAAAGAAAACCTGCCCCAGCCTGAGAATGTTGCGGGGCAATTTTGCGGGACGGAAAAATATCCGCCAGCCTTGGAACCAGTATTTACGCGTCGGGGGGCGGCGCAGCCACATGGCAAAGCGGTAAGCGATGCCGAAGGCGGAAAAGACACAGGCGCCGGTATAAGGCACCAGTGCGGCATCGTAGTGTTTCAGGGAATTGCTGCCGACGAAAATCAGAAGCAGCAGCAGGCCGGCAACTACGATACCCCAGAGAGTGGCATGGGCAGTGTCGGACCAACGGGTCGTTGAGTCGGGCTGGGGGTCCGGCTGTGTGTTGTGCTCGTGAGTCGGTTTCATCCGCCCTCTCCGAGGAGTACATCGCTGGGAAATATGTTAGCAGTTGACATGGAGAGAAGCCTGCCTCCTACGCTGCTACGAATGACCGGTTCCGAAGCCCGGGGTCCCCGCCACGCGCGGTGTTCGCGTGGTGGGGTGGAGATGCCCTCCCTTGGCTGTTAACCGTGCCACCACCAAGCAGAACAGAGCAAAAGCCGCAAGCAAGATGAAGCCCCAGAGAAATGAGCCTGTCTGCTGCTTGATAATTCCCAGGGCCAACGGAGGAAAGAAACCGCCGAGGCCGCCCATGGCTCCAACCAGTCCTGTAACCGCGCCAACCGACTGAGGGAAATACTGCGGCACCAGCTTGAACACTGCTCCATTGCCAAGCCCGATGGCGGCCGCCATGCCCAGCGCGCCGATCGTAAAGGGAACCATGGTTTGGAATGTCATCAACAGAGCCATCGCGGTTACGAATGGAAAGATCCAGGTCAGCATCGCCAAACCGCCCACCCGGTCCGAAAGCCATCCGCCTACCGGCCGCATGGCGGTGGCAAGCAGCACAAACCCTGCTGTCCTGAAGCCGGCATCTTGCGGGGTGAGCTTGAAAAGATCTGTGAGGAACATCGGCAGATAAATGCTCATCGCTACGAAGCCGCCGAAGGTGAGGAAATAGAAAAGACTGAGTACCCAGCTCATCCGTTCGCTAAGCGGGCGTAGCATTTGCACAAATGATTTCGGCGGCGCTTTGTGAGGAGCATCTCTGGCAAAAAGAAAGAAGAGCACTGCCCATAATGCCAGGACGCCGGCAAAGATCCAGAACGTATTCCGCAAGCCGACAAGGGGATAGAGCACCGGTGCCCCGAATGCCGCCAAAGACTGCCCAATGTTGCCGGCCCCGTAAACTCCCAGCGCGATTCCCTGTTTTGCTGGAGGATACCACCCGCTGACAAATGCGACTCCGACTGAAAAACTGGCGAGGGCAATCCCCGTGAAGAAGCCGAACAGGAGCAATTGCGGATAACCTTCGACCATTCCCATCAACAGCGCCGCGATGACGGAGAGGAGCATCGTCCAGGTAAATACTCTTCTCCCGCCGAAGCGATCGGCGAGCATGCCCAAGGGGATACGCCCCAGGCTGCCCAGCAGAACAGGAATCGCCATGGCGATACTGGCTTCTACCGGAGTCAGATGAAATTGCTTCCTTAGCACCGGCATCATTGCGGAATCTGAGCCGAACACAGCAAAGCACAGGGCAAATGCCCCTGTGGCAAGAACCAACTGCAAGGTGCTGGACCGTCTGACGCTACTGTCCATTGGGTCATCCATGATGTCGATTCTCCAGGAAAGGGGTTGCTTCGCATGTGACAAGAATCACACTTCCCACTATGTCTCTTGATGAGTTCTTACGAAGTGGTGATGCCGCGGAAATGAGGTTTGCTCTCGCGCTGCAAGGGTTTAAGAACGATCGCCTTCGGACCTGTGCACCACATTTCTCGTTTTCGCCCCGGGCTGAGCAGCATGGTCTTCGAACAGTGATTCTATTCTTCAGGGCTAGTTGGCGGTAAATCGCCATATCACTCATCAACCGCGAGTCAAGATAGTTTTTCCCGTGCTCACTTGTACAATCGCTCGCGGCCCGAGTCATGCGACTCGTCCCTTCGCAGAGGACAGACACGCCGTCACTTCAGTGAGGACCTGCTCGTAGTCAGCGGCTGTCGCCCGCTCCACATGAATACGAGCGCCTTTTACACCTGCTTCTTGCGCCAACCTCTTGAACTCACTCTGAAGAAAGACTTCCAACTGCTTCGGTGTTAAGACGGCAATGGGAACTGTAGCGGACTGGCCGGTCTCGGTCTCGATTTTTAAGCAGTATGGTGATTCGGACGGTTGCGTTTCCGGATTCATGCGACACACCCCTTTTATGGAGCGACGAAAGTGGCAGGCAAAGATCCTAGCATTTTAGCGCGTCCCGCCGTTCCCGTGCGCGATGCGGGGAATTAGTTGAGGCACGTCGGCGCGGTTGGCGAAACATCCCCATTACACTCACTACCCACGTTCTGAGTGTAATCGCCATCTGTTTTCAACAGTTACCCGATACCGTTTATCCCAAACCTGCCCCAGGGAATGACACCAAAACCTCTGCAGTCGCGGCTGAAGTCTTTGACGCCGTCACGCTTGCCCGCATCCAATACCCGTAAAGAAAGGTAGGAGAAGCCAATATGATCTCTGCAGTATTTCCGTACAAAAAGCAGCGGCGGGGGATCCTCGGCAGCCAGATGGCGTACGTAGAAGTGGGTAAGGGCGACCCCATCGTCCTGCTGCACGGCAATCCCACCTCGTCGTACCTCTGGCGCAACGTGTTGCCGTACCTGGAGCCATTAGGCCGCTGCATCGCGCCCGACCTGATTGGCATGGGTGACTCCGACAAGCTGCCTGACAGTGGGCCCGGCTCGTATCGCTTCGTCGAGCACCGCCGCTACCTGGACGCCCTGCTCGAAGCTCTCGATGTGCATGAGAGGGTCACCCTGGTCCTCCATGACTGGGGCTCGGCCCTCGGTTTCGACTGGGCCAACCGCCACCGCGAGGCCGTGAAGGGTATCGCGTACATGGAGGCGATCGTGCAGCCCCAGAGCTGGGACCACTGGGACAGGGCAAATTTGCGTCCAGCCTTGAAGGCGCTGCGTTCCGAGGCCGGGGAGGCGATGGCCCTGCAGGACAACTTCTTCATCGAGCAGATCCTCCCGAAGGCCGTTCTGCGCACCCTCTCCGCTGAGGAGATGGCTCAATACCGACGGCCGTTCGCCGAGCCAGGCGAGGAACGACGGCCAACGCTGACGTGGGTCCGGCAGATCCCCATCGAGGGCGAACCCGCCGACGTGACTGCGATCGCGACCGCCTACGCAGAGTGGCTGAAGACGAGCAATGT
>DATFSU010000042.1:0-2166 GCA_035262465.1 Candidatus Angelobacter sp.
CAGGCGCCCAACCCGCAGGCACAAGCCGAGCAGGACAAAGCTGTGGTGCGCCGCGTGTTTGACGACCTTTTTTCCAGGGGGCGCTACGAGGCCATCGACCAGATCTACACTCGCGATTGCAGCGTTCACCACCGCGGCCAATTTTTTGCTCTGGATCAGGCCGTCACTGAAGGAAAAGGCTGGCGCTCCGCCGCTCCCGACCTGCGCATGACCGCCGACCAAATGTCCGTGCAAGGCAACATCGTAACGGTACAGTGGACGGCGCAGGGAACACACACCGGACGCGGCAACGGGCTGATGAAGCCGACCGGAAAGCGCATCCTCATTCGCGGCAGCAGCCAGTTTCGAGTGGTCAACGGCAAGATTGCCGAAGTTTGGAACGAATACGATCGCGACGAAATCTTTCGCCAGCTCGGCGTCAATCCCAAAGTAGGACGGCTCTTTGACGCGAGCCAGGCGGTCTGGTTGTCGGTGAACCGGTTCTTCACCGGCACTCAGGAAGTAGCTGGATTGACCGAAACAAAGTAGAGACGCTGTCGCCCTCGCAGCGGATCGATCCTCAGCCTCTCCCTTCTGTGCGTTGAGGTACCTCTTCATCCATCATGGGATCTCTCGTAATTGTCGCTCAGAGTGGCAACGGCTGGGCCGGTGCCCTTCGCGATTGCCTGAGTCGAGTCGACTCTAACGGCCAATATCACTTGCTTGCGACTGACAGTTTCTGCAATCCCAACGGCAGGGGCGAACGGAAAGCCGATAACGCCTACGTTTACGTTCCTTCGTACGCGGACGACGAATGCATGATTCCGGATTTGTGTGAGGCGCGCCAGGTCTTCCAGCAATTTATGCGGCTATGGCCGCACAAGCTGGTCCTGCTGTCGAGCGCTCTCCTCTACGGAACGGGCACTGCCCGGCAATCTCTGGTATCGGAGGATTACTGCGCGCCGGGCCAGGGACGCAGCGAGATCGCCGGACGATGGAAATCGCTGGAAGCATTAGCTCAAGAATGTTGGAACGGCTCCACGCCGTTTACTATCCTTCGCCCAACCACGGTGCTGCCCTCGCCTGCGCTGCTCAGCCGGCGAATCATGCGACCGATGACCATCACTCTCGCGGGCCATGATCCCATGCTGCAGCTTCTGGGGCTGGAAGACCTGGCCCGTGCCATCCTTTGCTCCCTGCGCGGCGCCGGCAGCGGCGTTTTCAACGTTGCCCCGGACGGAGTGGTCCCACTTCACGCAGCCATCAAGTTGGCTCACGGATATCGGTTGCCTCTGCCGCGAACCTGGCAGCAGCTCGTCCGATACGCCGAGTCCCTCGAATACCTGCGCTATCCGTGGACAGTTTCCAACCAAAAGATCAAAAAGCAGCTCGGATTCATGCCCCGGCAATCAAGCGCCGAGGTCGCACGCGCAAGCCGCCGGCCGAATTCGGCTCATTCGGACCGAAAGTCGGATCAAGCCGCGGCAGAATTCGACGATTTCGGCATGGATCGCCGCTACATCGAGCGGCTCAGCGGGACACTTTTCAAGTTTCTGTGCAGTCGCTACTGGCGCATCGAAGCCAAAGGTTTCGAACACATTCCCCGGCGAGGCCACGCCATCCTTGTGGGGACGCACCGCGGCTTCATTCCCTGGGATGCGGTGATGACTCTTCACCTGGTGCTGCAAAACATAGGGAGAATCCCCCGCTACCTGACCCATCCAGGGCTCCTGAAGTTTCCTTTTATTTCGAATTTCATCACCAAGCTGGGGGGAGTCGTGGCCTGCCAGGAGAGCGCGGAGAGCATCCTGGCGCGTGACGAACTGCTGGGCGTGTTCCCGGAAGGTGTACAAGGCGCGTTCACGCCTTTTCGCCAGGCTTATCAAGTGCGCAGTTTTGGGCGAGATACCTTTGTGAAGTTGGCGCTGCGCCACCGCGCGCCCATCATTCCTTACGTGACCGTAGGCAGCGCGGAGATTTATCCCATCTTCGCGCAGATCAAGTCTCGCCGCTGGACGCGTTATTCAGAGTGGCCCTGCCTGCCGATCTCGACGTTTCCCCTTTTGCCTCTTCCGCTTCCGACTAAGTGGCATCTCCAGTTCTTGCCGGCGATTAACCTTCATGAACGCTACGGCCCGGAGGCCGCACAGAATCCGGCGATCATCAGAGAAATCAGCTTTGACGTGC
>DATFSU010000043.1:0-2457 GCA_035262465.1 Candidatus Angelobacter sp.
TCAACCATCCAGCCCGCGCTCACCCCAGCGGGCTAAAAGCGTAGCCTTCCGCAACTTCTTCCGCCCTGCCCATCGACCTCTCTTTGTGACAGTCGAGAAACTGTCACCCTGCTTCGCCAAAACCACGCAATGGCCCATTAATTTCGCGCTTGAGGTTGGATCGACCCCATCGATCACGACTCTCTTTGCAACCGCAACCTGCGTTGGCACAACACGTGCCTTAGTCACACGCGGTTACCAGTAGCACAAACGTAGCTTTCGAGAGAAATCAGGAACTTAGCGGGAGTTACGCGAGTGCGGTGGCAGAAACTCTGGCAGGGCCGCCAGAAATGTGGACGGCATCAGCCGGTGATTCGACAATGCAGCCGGGTTTCCTGCCGCAAAGGTGATTGAGCAGTTGCAAAGAAAAAAAGGTCGACAGGAGCACACCGACATGAAAGCACTCTTTACCAACAAAAAATTTTCAGTGCCGTTTCTCTTACTGGCGCTGGTTGCGATGACTTCTCCCCTGTTCGCACAGGAAGTCATTACGGGAACCGTGGCCGACGGTTCGCTGTTTGAGTTCGACGTCCCGGCCAACTGGAATGGCGATCTGGTGGTTTATGCCCACGGGATCTTTGATCCACAGGCCGCCCTGGTTCTGCCCAGCCAGGACACCGGTAGCGACTTCAGTCAAGTCCTGCCTGGCTTGCTCAGCCGCGGCTATGCTGTGGCTTCTTCAAGCTGGTCAAGCAATGGTTACGCAGTCAAGGACGGTGTGCAGCGCACGCACCAGCTCAGCGGCCTGTTCGCCTCCCGCGTTGGACAGCCGAACCGCACATTGCTGTACGGCAAATCGCTTGGCGCGCTGGTCATGACCAAGCTGGTGGAAACATATCCCGGCCAGTACAACGGAGTTCTGGCCACGTGCGGACCTCTAGGCGGAGGCACGCCTGAAATCCAGTACCTGGCGGACGAGCGCATTCTCTTTGACTACTTCTTCCCCGGTGTAATGCAGGGCGACGCCTTCCACACGCCTACGGTCGATTTTTCTCCCGGCAGCCCAACCTTCAACCAGGTATTCGGAGCGCTGGTCTCGGGTTTCGCGCCTCCGGATTTTCGCACCGTGCAGTTCTATGTTGCGGCCAAACTGCAGGTCACAAACCCACTCAATCCGGACCCGACGGAAATCATCACCTCGGGATTGACCGGAGCCGGCTTCAGCGCGCGTTTCACTAATGACCTGCTGAGCCATACCCAGGGACACATCCCCTACGACAACACGCAGGTCGTCTACAGCACAGATGGATTGCCGTTTGGGAATGACAACGCTTTGAATGCCGGCGTCGAACGGTTCGTGGCCGCGCCCGACGCCGTGAATTATCTCCAGACTAACTACGACCCCGTGGGACAGGCCAAGCTTCCGTTCCTCACGCTGCATACGCTGGCCGATCCCGAGGTTCCGTTCTTTCATGAAGGGCTTTACGCGGCGAAGGTCGCGCAGGCCGGCGGCTCTGATCTCCTGGTGCAACGAACAGTCAGCCGCTATGGACACTGCGCCTTCAAAGTCGAGGAGATTCTGCACTCATTCGATGCCCTGGCGGCCTGGGTGCAGGATCTCACGCAAAAGCCCAGCGGAGGTGATGTGACGATCCCGTAAGCCAGGAGAAGGCGGCCGTGGGCGCCGCCTGGCGGTCGGCGTCCACGGCTACGGGGTGCGCGGAATCGCGAACAGGGTTTTCGAATGTTAAGACCAAGGCCCAGAGTTATCAGATTGCAAACAGGAGAAGCGTCTATGAAATTACCACGGAAGTTCACGTTGGTATTGCCGCTGTTTGGCTTGTCGCTGGTTGTTGCAGCGGACGCAATGGCGCAGCAGGCCGCGCCGGCACAAGCTCCGCCGCGGCCCGCGGACGGAAAAACTGCCGAACCCGGGCCGGCCAACCTTGCCATTGGCTGGCACGCCGTATCCACGCGCCAGCCGGGCGAGGCGCTAAAGATCAAGCTGAAGGATGGGGGCATGGTCAAAGGAGAGTTCAAGAGCGCCAGCGATGGCGGACTTGTTCTTGGACTGAAAAAGAAGGAACTCAACCTGAACCGGGAGGAAATTGCTTCGGTTTCGCTGCTGGGCAAGAAATCCGCCGGCAAGGCAACGGTGATCGGCATAGCTGTCGGCGGAGGCGTCGGCGCAGGCGCAGGGGCGGGCATCGGAGTTGCAGCCTTTGGGGGTGGCGGCTTTTGTTGCCCCCGCGGAAAGAGCGCAGCCGTTGGCGCCGGAATCCTCGGCGGCGCCGGAGCCATCGCGGGCGGTCTAATCGGCTTTGCCGCTGGGCACGCCGGCCGCAGGGAAACCACGATCTATGAAGTCTTGACTGCAAAGTGAGGGTCCGATGGCCCAAGCCGCGCAAGGACCAATAAGACGTAGATGTAAATGTCGTTCTTGATTTCATGGGACCCAACAAAACTGGAAACACAAAT
>DATFSU010000044.1:0-107607 GCA_035262465.1 Candidatus Angelobacter sp.
GAACGCACGACGTGGCCTCTGGAGTTGTATAAGAAGCCGAGCCCTGCGCCGGATCATTCGTCGCAGGGCGTTGCAAGCCTGGGCGAGAAATGATGCTTGGCACGGTTCATAGCAGGATTCTAGATGCGAAGAGCTACTGCAGTGGGAGTGTCGATGGAAGCGGTGATCTCTTCCCGCGTGCGGCGCGGGATCTTTTTCGGCGTCTACGGACGATTGGGGACGAACCCCCGGTGCGCTACGGCGCGGTAGTGACGCCGCGCGGTTTCACGTTGGCGCGGATGAACTCGATGATCGAATCCATCGGGGTTCCCGGCTGAAAGACTGCCGCCACGCCGGCTTTCTTCAGCGCTTCAACATCCTGATCGGGAATGATGCCGCCCACAAGAACCAATACGTCGTCCATCTGGTTCTGCTTGAGCAGCTCCATGACGCGTGGCACGATGGCATTGTGCGCGCCGGAGAGAATGCTGAGGCCGATGACGTCGACGTCCTCCTGCAGTGAGGCGGTGACAACCATCTCGGGGGTCTGGCGCAGGCCGGTGTAGATCACTTCCATGCCGGCATCGCGCAGGGCGCGGGCAATGACTTTTGCGCCGCGATCATGCCCGTCAAGACCGGGCTTGGCAACAAGTACGCGGATTTTGCGGGTATCAGCCATCTGGTTCCTGATTTTAGCAGAACGGCAGGAATAGCAATCAGCGCACAGCAGTGAGCGTTCAGCCCAGTCAGTGCAACGAAGCTATCAAAAACAGGGGGATACCTATGAAGCTTTCGCTGCACGTGCTTTTTGTTTTTGACCTGCTCGGCGTCGCCGTGCGTCCGTGGTAGATTTTTCCCGAGGCAGCTCCAGGCTTCTCCACAGATACCACGCGGCAAAGCTGCAGTAGGGATGCCACGTCCGGGCAACCTGCTCTACCTGCTTCGGCGTGGGCGGCTTGCGTTTGCGATAGAAGCGCTGGATGGCCATACGCACGCCCAGGTCGCCGGTCGGCAGAATGTTCGGCCGCCGCAGAGAGAAGATCAGGAACATGTGCGCCGTCCACACGCCGACACCCTTGATGTCAGTGAGTGCGGCGATCACCTCTTCGTCAGACATATCAGGCAGCCGGGCAAAATCCACTTTGCCGCTGACGGCGTGTTCGGCCAGGTCACGTATGTAGCCGAGTTTTTGCCGCGACAAGCCGGCACGGCGCATCTCGCCCACGCTCAGGTTCTGGATGGCCTGCGGCGTGAGCTGGCCTCCCGCAGCCTCTTCCAGCCGGCCATAGATGGTTCGCGCGGCTTTGCCGCTGAGCTGCTGGAAGACGATCGCCCGCGCCAGCATTTCAAAGGTTGGTTCGCGATAGGTCATCTGGCATGGGCCAACACGGGCAATAATAGAAGCAAGGATTGCGTCGGACTTTTTGAGATGATCGACAGCTTTTTTCATGGATGATGCTGATTTTAACCTAAGCAGCTCGGCTGTTGCGCGATCTCAAGCTGAGTTCCATTTCCGCCGGGCATTTCTGCGGCAGTGGCGAGAGAGCGTGCGCTATTTCGGCTTCTGGCGTGCGCTACGGGAGCTGGCGGCAGCATGCTGGCGGGCAGCGCTTGAGTTGCTGCCATCGCGGCGCAAAGCGCGCTTTGGCGATCTGGACTACGACTGGGAGCACGAAGTTGATACCACGCGCTCGAACGTCAGCTTCCGTGCCCAGCTGCTGGCGGAGTTGGCGGGGCGTCCTTACTTTGCCAGCGAGCCGTGGCTGTTTGAGGAGATCATGCAGGCTTTGGCACTCAGCATTCAGCCGTCAGCAATCAGCCAGAGATCTATTGTTCAAACAGGCTTGCGAGATTTCATCTTCATTGATCTCGGTTCGGGCAAAGGCCGCGCGCTGATGATGGCAGCGCCATATGGCTTCAAGAGAATTATCGGCGTCGAGTTCATGCCGGACTGGCACCGGGCCGCGAAGGAGAACATCCGCAAGTTCACCTCGTCGAACCCATCCTGTCCGCCGATGGAGAGCCTGTGCATGGATGCGCAGGACTTTGAATTCCCGGCCGAACCTCTGGTGGTCTATCTGTTCAACCCGTTTCCGGAGCCGGTGTTTGCCGCCGTGATGGAGAATTTGCGGCGATCGATTGAGCAAGGGCCGCGACCGGTGTTTGTGGCGTATCGATATACGGAGCACGAAAAGCTTTTGGCGGGGGCGGGCTGGCTGAAGAAAATTGCAGGAACGGAGCAGTGGGCGATATATGCAAGATCCGCGCGAGCGAGTACGTTGGGGCGATCGGGGTCTTAGCCTTGAGCGGAACTAAATTTAAGAGTACGCACAGGCTGAAAGGCCGGAGATACAGGACACGGCCAATCACTTCTCGTCATCAAGACAATGCCATTTTCCATCTTTAGCTTTTTCAAAAATGAAGTTGTATCCCTGGCTTTTCGAAACGATTCCTCCGGTTGACCTTTCCACGGCGGAGATAATCACATTGGTTTCATTCCCCTTCTCGGCATCTGACCTGACTGCGGCAAACACTTCATCGGCTTCCTTGCGCAGCGCAGCCTTATCGGTTACTTTCAACTCCGTTTCATACTGGAGCATGACTCCGAGCCGCTTGCCACCAGCACCAAAGAGTGGTCCGGCTTTGATTACCTTCACCTGCTTGCCAGATTCAAGCTTAAGGGTGGATACCTGCGCTGAAGCCGCGCACGAAAAGAAGAAAACCAACAAGCTCAACACCCACCCGGGTTTCCTCGTCATCGCTTCCTCTTCTATCCGATCAACAAGTGCCTAAGTGATGCTCACTTCCTCATACGTTCCATAAACGTCGCGGAGAGCTTCGCAAATCTCGCCTACGGTGGCGTAGGCGCGAACGCAGTCAACGATGAAGGGCATGGTGTTGGCATCGCTGATGCGGCCGTCAGGGCGGACAACTGGTTCCTGGGCGGCAGCGCCTTTCAGCGCATCCAGTGTGCGGCGGACTTCGTCACTGTTGCGGCGGGCGCGCAGGGCTTTCAGCTTCTCCGTCTGGCGGCGGGCTACGGATTCGTCGATATAGAGCGTCTCCGGTTGTGTTTCTTCGATCGTGAAATCATTCGCCCCGACTACGATCTTCTCCTTGGCTTCCACAGCGCGTTGGTACTGGTAAGAAGCTTCGGCAACTTCCTTCTGCGGAAAACCATTCTCGATGGCCTTGACCATGCCGCCCATCGCGTCGAGGCGGTCGAAGTAGTCGAAAGCGCCTTTCTCCATGTCGAGCGTGAGTTTCTCCAGGAAATACGAGCCGGCCAGCGGGTCGACGGTCTGGGCCACGCCGGATTCAAAAGCGATGATCTGCTGGGTGCGCAACGCGATACGCGCGGCTTCCTGCGTAGGCAGAGCCAGAGCTTCGTCGTAGGAGTCGGTGTGCAATGACTGCGTTCCGCCCAGCACGGCGGCCAAACCTTGCAGGGCCACGCGGGCAATATTGTTCAGTGGTTGCTGGGCGGTGAGCGAGACACCGGCGGTCTGGGTGTGGAAGCGCATGAGCCAGGTGCGCTGCTGCTTGGCGCCGAAGCGGTCCTTCATCAAGCGGTACCAGATTTTGCGAGCAGCGCGGAATTTGGCAATCTCTTCAAAGAAGTCGCTGTGCGAGTTGAAGAAGAAACTCAGACGCGGACCGAATTCATCGACATCCAGGCCGCGCCGCCGCGCCCACTCCACGTATTCCACGCCGTCATAAATGGTGAAAGCCAGTTCCTGCAGTGCGGTCGATCCGGCTTCGCGGATGTGATAGCCGCTGATGGAGATGGAATTGAACTTGGGCGTGAATTTGGAGCCGAATTCAAAGGTATCGATCACCAGACGCATCGACGGCGCGGGCGGATAGATGTATTCCTTCTGCGCAATGTATTCCTTGAGAATGTCGTTCTGGATGGTGCCCGAGATTTTGTTCCAGTCGGCGCCCTGTTTTTCCGCCACCACCAGGTACATCGCCCACAGGACTGACGCCGGCGAGTTGATGGTCATCGAAACCGTGGTTTTTTCGAGATCGATGCCGTTGAAGAGAATCTCCATGTCTTCGAGCGAATCGATGGCCACGCCGCACTTGCCGACCTCGCCTTCACTGGCTGCGTGGTCAGAGTCATAGCCCATCAGGGTGGGAAGATCGAAAGCGACGGAGAGCCCGCCACCACCGTGGGCGAGCAGATACTTGTAGCGCTCATTGGTCTCTTCCGGGGAAGCGAAGCCGGAGAACTGGCGCATGGTCCAGAGGCGGCCGCGATAGCCGCTGGCATGAATGCCGCGCGTATATGGCACCTGTCCGGGATAACCGAGATACTTTTCGTAGCTCCAGTCTTCGGGCAGATCGGCCTGGGTGTACAGACGCCGGATCGGAACGCCGCTGATGGTGGTGAAGCGGGCGTTGCCGTTTTCATCCAGGTTGACGCCGGAAGCCGAGCCAATGGGCTTTTCCGGGGCCTTTTCCAGCGTTGTGGCGAGCGTGTTTTCAGCCCAACTCTTTTCCGAGTCAGCCGGATGCCGGCCTTCAAAAATCTCGGCGATGGGGCTTTCCGCAAGGCCGCTCTGATCTTTTTTCTTATTCTGATGATCTGCCATAAGGAGTCCTGTTCACCATGATAGAAGATGCGGAAAATGCAGGGCAAGGGCTATGCAGGAGGGGCACCCGCAAGAGCAGCATCAGTTGGCTTGTCCAGCTTCCTGGTGCACGACGGTCTGCAACTCGTCGCCGGCCTGAACCCGGGCAAAGAAATCGCGCAACTCCTCATAGCGCTCAACGGGAAAAAAGACACCCATGAGCTTTAGGGAGCGCTCGATATTCAAATGGTTTCTGGTTGTACTGGCGCTGCTCGAATAATTCGCGAACTTCGTGCTTGCATTCTGCGATGTAGGCAAAGTTTCCAGCGCATAACCCTGCGGGAATTCAAAAGAGATGTTGTCATGCTCGGTGTAAGCGTATTGGTAGTAAATAGGATACTTGCGCGGACCGCTCTTGAGAGTTCGTTTGCTCTTGGGCTGAAAGAGGCCAACGGGGATCAGCATCCGCTTGCCCGCCGCGGAAGCAAACTCGGGAATTTCCACATGGAAAATCGCCAGAAGAGATGTGTCTTCGTTGTCCCAGTTTCTGGAATCGGTCATCTCCACTCTGGCATTTTCGGGCAGCAAGGCCTTGACCTCGTCTTCAAGTTCTTTTTTGCGCCCGGCCTCGTCGGTGTCCAGGGCGGCCAACCGCCGTTCCAGGGCTTCCGAGCCGGCAAATTCAAGGCGCACCTCGCCTTTGACTGCTCCGTCGTCGGTCATTTTGAGATCCGCGGAGCGAAAAACAACAGCTTCCTCTTCCGATGCCGGAGGAGTTGCGATGAACTCTCCGGGATCGTTCATGTCCATAGCCGCCGTCCCGGTCCGGAACCAGCGCATTAACCCGTATGGGCAAAAACGCGTGCCGGGATCCAGAAAAACTTTTTTGCCGTTCACCCTCACCATGGCGACCTGCGAATCAAGCTGGTTAAACGAGAGCACCTCGCGGTCAAACAGCTGCGAAGAGCGACCGGCAACGAAGACCACGGACGACGGGAACCCGGCGCCGCGGGCCAGGGCAACGAAGAAAAGCGTAATATCGCTGCGGTCGCCGTATCCGTGTCGCAGCACATCCATAACATTCTTGTCTTCCTTGAGCTCTTCCTTTTTCTGCTCCTTTTCCGTCCGGCTCCGCTCGTAGGTGAGGTTACGGATTGCCTGAGCGCGGGCGTAAAGCTTGCGTAGCTTCTTCTCCGGGTCCGTTTCCATGCCTATGGCTTCCTCTGCCGCGTTGGCGATTTCCTTGTGCTTCCCGATGAATTGGTCGATTCCCTCGGCCGAGTATTTTCCTATCTCGTACCAGAAGGTCGACGGTGAGCTCAAGAGCGGGCTCACGTAGAAAAACCGGATTCTCCACTTGTAGCCGTCTTCGGGAGGCATCTGCTCTTCCGCTTCGAATGGAGCGATATTCTCGGATTCCATATGAAGAATACCGGCCTTGGCGTCATGCTCCGGCTCCATGTGCATGCCTGCAGTAGGCAGCCATCTTACGGAGTGGTGCCTGTCATAACGGAAGCGGAAATGCTCTTTCTGCGCGAAGAGATCGTGCTGAACGATCCAGGACTGATTACGCAGCGCCGAGTCTCCGTAGTGCAGCACGTATTGATATTCAATGATGTCGCCGGCAGAGACCTGGGGCAGCGTGAAAGCCTGAACCTTGACTCTCAGCCCTTTCGCTTTCAGCACCACCTTTTCAAAAGGGCGATCCGTAAGATCCACGATTTTTCCGTCGGGATGAATGGTGCGCGCCAGAAGATCGGTCACGGTTCCCTTTTCGAGCATGGGAATCTCCACGTTGGCGCGATGCTTGCCGCCATCGGTAAAGATCTTTATCCGGGAATAGAAAAATTCGGTGTGGTTAACGTCGTCAATCTCGTCGGCGTAATAAAGCAGGACTCCCTCAGCCCCGGGAACCTGTTTGAGTTCTTTCATCTGCAGGTCTTTAGGGTCGATCGGGCGCCAGCCCCGATCCTGCGCCGGGGCGAGCAGGGGCAGGCAGAAAAAGGCGGCGGCCAACATCCTGGTCACAAAATTAGTCAAAGCCATTCGCGCAGCTCCACAAAGCACAGCTCTCCTTCACAAAGGAAACGCCGTGTTTATCGGACGAACTCTTTTTTCGGCCGTCAGTTTCCCTTTTTCAGAACAGCCATGTTTCTTTCATCCTGGTTGATCTGGTGGAAGAACTTGTTGAGATCGTTGATTCTTTCCGCGGGAACCCTCACCGCACTGATCTTGTATTCCCGGCTGTATTTCAACTGGCTGCCGGCGCTTTCAATCTTGCTGTTGTACTCGCCAAAAGCAAAGCTGGCCTTGGCTGCATCGGGCAGTTCGTCAATCTTGTAACCATCAGGCAAGCTGAATTCAAAACTATCGGTCTGTAGGGTGGGCACGTCAAACTCGTAAGGATAGTGGCGGGGCTTGCTCATATCGAGCGCGCCCAGCTTTTCCCCCACCACGCGAGGCCGAACCAGCAGGAGCCCGCCGGCATTCTTGGCGTAGTGTTCAGCGGAGAATTTGTAGCGGATGACCAGGTCTTTATCGATGTCATCCAGATTTTCCGCCTCAACGCTATCCAGCTGAAAATTACCCATCATTCGCCCCAGAAAGCGCTCCAGGATTTTGCGCCGGTCGGCATTGGTCTGGTGTTCGAAGGTTTCCCGGCCGATGGCTGCTTCTGTCCCTGTCCGCACTTCCTCCACTTCACCCTTCAGGGAGCCATCCGGCATGAGCGTGAGCTTGGCGGTGCGAGTCATCCGGTTTAATTCAGGCTGGCTCAGCGGCAAGTGGATCAGTTCTCCTCCCTGCTCGGTCACCAATAGACCGTAGTTGTCCTGCTCGTAGTAAGGGATTTGTCCCATCGGGACCACGCGCGAGGTGGGGTCAAAGATCAGAAGGTGGCCGAGCGTTGGGTGCTCGTAGAGCGCCGGCATCGATTCCTTGAAGCTGCCTTGCGGCAACTGGATCGCCAGGATGACATGGTTGAACGCCATCGTGGGTGGTGTTTTCTCGGTGTAGATCCCCCGATCCGTATGCACGGGGACATAGAACGACTTCACGCCGATCTGCGCGAGCATGGCGCTGAGGACGGTTGCCTTGTCCTTGCAGTCCCCGTAGCGATGGCTGAAGATCTGGCTCGCGGGATGAGGTTGCAAGCCACCGATGCCGATTTCAATGGCCGCGTAGCGGACATCGCGCTGGGCAAACTGGGCCAGTGCCCTGATGCGATCAAGCAAAGGCAGATTAGGCGGCGCCAGTTCCTGCACCTTCTGTTGCATGGCAGGTGAAGGATCGCGCATGCCGGTGGTGAGCTGCGCGTACCATAAACCGAAATCACCCCAGGTGGAATAGCTGCGGCCTTTGGTCTTCTCGGAAAAATAGGTCACGATGACCTGCCCGGCCAGCGCGCGCCAATGCGGCATTTCCACTTCGTTCTCAATGCGCGGGATGTCAGACAGTTCCCAGGTATAGGTGTCGCCGGAGACCTGGGGGTCCTGCTCAGGATGATGAATCCAGGCGGCGCGAAATTCCCAGCCCGGAGGCAGATGAAGAACAAGCCGCGCCTTCGCTACCGGCTCCGACAGCTGGAAATACCACTGGTCCTCAAACGTATATGGGTGTTTCTTCTGCTCCCATTCCACGCCGACGACGGTGCCGACGTCGACGCCGGGGATTCTCATCACCTTGGCTTTGGCGTCTGAGTAGACTTCGTATCCTTCCCCTGCGCCAACCTCGGCTACATCGTCTTTCTTGGCTTCGTATTCAACGCCTCTGGCGTTGATGCTCCAGCCTTTGAAGTAATTGAGCCGCGTCTCTTCATCGAAAGGCACAGCCTGGAATGCCTGATCGCGTCCGTCAGGGCGCAGGACCTTAATTACCCGACGTTCATGGGTAACGGTCTCGCCGTTGTCTTTTACGGTGGTCTCGGTCTCGCTGAAAAGGATAACGGCGTTCACATCATCGGCATAGGCTTTAACCGGCTGCTGGGCGGCGGTGCGCAGCCAGTCCGGCACCGACGCGCGCGCGGGCCTGCTGCCTGCTACGAGCATGAATAGGAAAAACAAAGCTCCGCTAATTGCGATTTTGCGCATCCGTAGTTCCCTCCCTTAGAACCACCTGTTGTTCGTCCCCAGCCTGCACCTTATTGAAAAAATCCTTGAATTCAGAGTACTGATCCAGCCGAAAGAAGATACCGTTTACCTGCAATGCCCGTTGCGTGACCAGCAAAGCTTTGCCGTCAAACTGGGCCAGATTCTGATACCCCGCGTAGTTTAAGAGCGCTTTCTGCGGCTGCGGAGTGCTCTCCAGATGATACCCGGCGGGGATCTTCATATTGACCCTGTCTGCCTCGCCAAACGCGTAAGGAAAGTAGATTGGAAATTTGCGATCCGCATGTTTAAAGGCATCGAGCTGCCTGGCCTGAAAAAGGTATGCCGGCACCAGCAAGCGCTTCCCCGCGGCCGAAGCATAAGACGGCAGTTCGATATGAAATGTGGCGATCAACGGCGCGTCAACGGCATCCCAGTTCTCCACCTTGGTGAGTTTGACCAGGGAGCCGTTGGGCAACCAGCCCTTCAGCTCATCCTCCAGATCCTTTTTCCTGCCGGCCTCGTCGGAGTCCATGGCGTCCAGGCGGTGTTCCAGAGCTTCGCCGCCCTTGAAGCGGATTGAGATTGCCCCGGTCAAGGTACCATCCGCCGCAAGCTCGACATCCGCAATTCGTTCGGTAACCGCTTTGTCATAGGGCGCGGGCGGCACGGTAACAAAGGTTCCGCCTTTCTTATCGAGCTTGAGTCCTGTTGCTGAAGTGCGAATCCAGCGTATATAGCCGTAAGGACAAAACTTTGTTCCCGGATCCAGGTAAACGTCTTTGCCGCCCAAACTGACGACGGCGAGTTCAGTGTAGAGTTGACGGCGGGAGAGCAATGACCTATCGAAGAACTTGTATTTGCGATCGCCCACCTGGACGATCGAGGCCTCGAAGCCCGCGGAGCGGGCCAGCGCAACCAAAAGGCGCGTGATATCGTCGCGATATCCCGTGCCACGGCTCAGCACGTCGGCGGCGTTCTCGTTGTCCTTAAGGTGCTCCTTTTTTTGTTCCTGCTCTGAGCGTTCGCGCTCGTAGCTAAGATTCCTGATTTGCTGGGCCCGGGCATAGAGCTTGCGGAGTTTCTGCTCAGAGTCGGTTTCACTGCCAATCGCTTCGGCTGCCGCCTGCGCAACCTCTTTGTGGTTGCCGACGAAATGCTCCACATCGTCATTCCATTTTCTGCCGGCATCCTGCCAGAACCTGTCGGGAGCTGAAATCGTCGGACTGACATAGAAGAAGCGCATTTGCGGTTTGTAGTCGTCTTCAGGGGGCATGTACCCTTCGGATTCGAAGGGCGGCATGCTATCGACATCCATCTCATAGCTTTCGTGCTTCTGGACCGGCTTGATGTTCGGAGGCATGTGGGAGTAAAGAGCCGCCACCTGGTATCCGGTCTCAAAGCCATCCAGCATGCCGGTGTAGGGCTTCATGCGAAAGCTTTCTTTCACGGTATAAAGGCCGTGTTGAATGGTCCAGAAATTGTCGGTAAAAATTCCTTCCCTATAGAGCTTGTATTTGTATTCAACGATGCTGCCTACGGTAACGTCAGGCATGGTAAAGGACTTGGCCTGAACCTTGATGCCGCGTCCTTTAAGAACCGTTTTCTGAAAAGGTTTGCCGGTAAAGTCGACGATCTTTCCGTCCGGGCGAATGGTCCGGGCTTTTAATTCGCTAAGACGGCAGTCCGGAGGTATGGTCAGCTCGATATCGGCAAAGCGATTGCCCTTTTCGTTCAAAACCTTGATGCGCGTGTAAAAGAACTCGGTTTGGTCCTGATCATTGATGAAATCGGCATAGTAGAGCTGAACGGCATCGGCGCCGGGAAGGCCTGGAACCTGCTTCATCTCAAGATCTTGCTGGGTTACGGGAAGCCAGTCCTCCTTTTGCCCAAACAGCGACAGGCTGACCAGGAAGCAGAGACAAAACAAGATATATCTTGCGGACGAAGGCATGAACTGATTCTCCGGACACGCTACCGATGAAAAATTTACCTGGGGGAAGACTTGGCAGGCGAAATATATCATCAAAACATATTCTTAGCCATAGTTTCTGAAGGTAAACTACCCCGCTTAACAATCGGATGGTTTCGGGTTTTAGACGTCGAGCTTTAAGGCTTTGACAACAAAGCAATAGCACAAGGTTGATTCCTGTTAGACATCCTAAACACTTTAAGAAGTGAAACCACGGTGGGTTCTGAAGGCAGAGAAATGCCCGGCCAGAAACCAGCCGGGCGATGGTTGAAGAGAAATTGTTTTCTATTTCGGAGGTTGCTGCGCCGGAGGCTGCTGCGCCGGCGGTTGTTGCGGCGGTGGCTGCTGTGCCGGTGGCTGCTGCGTAGGAGCGGTCGTATCCTGCAGTGCCGTCTTACTGGGAGCAATGCCCGGCACGTTCGGCTCCGTCTTGATATTACCCGTTACTGCTTCGTCGATCTTGATGTTGTAGCGGTCCAGCGTCTGCGCCGTGTCGCGATCAAGCTGTACGCGAGCCTTGGCATAGCTGGTCATGGCGCTGACCAGAGTGGATTCGGCCTGGGCAAGATCGCGCTCGTCCGAAAGCACGTTCAGGTAAGTCGATGCGCCGAGATTGTATTTCTTCTGCTCGGCATCCAGGGTTTGCGCGGCGAGGTCCCGAGCTTTTTGGGCCGCAACTACGCTGGCACGGTTGTTCTCCACGGTGAAGACGTCATTGCGAATACCGATGGTAATCACGTTCTGGACGGTCCTCAGAGACAGCTGAGACTGGCGGTATTCCAGCAGGGAGCGTACCTGGAGCGCCTGGTTGACGCGATTACCCAGAGGAATTTGAATATTGATCTGCACTCCTTTGTCCGGCCCGGTGGAGTTGAACAAATTGCCAAATGCATCGGTAAAACCTCCGGCGAACGAGCCCGGCGTTGGTGTGGCAGCCAGAGTATTCGGTACGCCTGAGAGGCCGGTTCCCCCGTAAAAAGCGAGGAGGTCGATGGTTGGCAGCAAGCCGTTATTCACGCCTTTGATGGAGATCTCGTTATTCAGCAGCGTAATTTTCTGCTGCTTGTAATCCGGACGGTTATCGAGCGCCAACTGCACCAACTGCTCGACTGGCGGCAGATTCTCCTCGTCAGGAATGACAACGGTATCGGTCGGAATCACGTCTACCTGGAGCGCAAGAGAGTTATTGGGTAAAGATCTGGTCAACGCGTTTTTGATCGTCAATTGCTGAAGCTGAAGGTTGGTTTTGGAGGCGATCAGCGCCTGCTCGGCCGTGGCCACGGTGCTTTGCGCACGAACGACGTCAAGCGGAGCCAGGGTGCCGATTTCGACCTGCTTCTGGTTATCGGAAAGCGTTTTCTGGGCCAGCGCCAGCGAGCGCTCATTCACCTTGTAAGCCTCGTAGGCGTTGACCAGATCCCAGTAAATGTTTTCAATCTGGCTGACCGTGGAGATTACCTGCAGCCGGAAGCCTTCTTCAGTAATCTTCTTGTTGTTGAGCGCAGTGCGATACAAACGCAGGTTGAGGCCGCGGCCGAAACCCTGAAGCAGGTGCTGGCGGACGGTGGCGCGGAAGTTGGACGTGAGAGAGGGATTAAAAGCTATCTGGGTACCATTGGAAGACGACCGCTGGTTTGTGAACGAGACCGAGAGCGCCGTACCCGGCGAAAATCCCTGCGAATAGGTAATGTCGCCGGTGGTGGTATGTACCTGCGCCGTTGGAATGGTGAACGTGCCACCGGTGGCGCCCAAACCGGCCAACAGACCGAAGTTTTGCGGAGTAGTGGAGTTCTCTATGGCAAATGTGCCTGTAATCAGGGGATCAAAACTATCGGGTTGAGGGCCGGCGCCGCTGGTGTTACCAACAAAACCGCCAGCGCCAACACCTGCTCCCCCAGCGCCCGCTGTTGTGCCGCCGGCGCCAGCTCCCGAGACTCCCGAGCCAATGCCTCCCTGGCCTCCGCCCGGAGTATTGGATACGACGCCCCCATTGATACCCAAAAATGTGCTACCGGCCTTGGTGCGCAGAATGTCGGTATCGGCGATGGGCAGATTGTAGCGAGCCACCGCAATGTCCAGGTTATCTGCCAGCGCGATGGCAATCGCATCGTTCAATGACAGCATGATCTTGCCATTCTGAATGAGCTGCTCGATCCTGGGCGAGTTGGTGAACGATGGTGCAGGCACATCGCGCGGAATGTACCGCGCAAACGGATTCGGCAACAGCGGCGCGGGCTTGGAGAAGTCAACATGCGTGGGCTGCGGCAGCGGTCTCACCTGGGGAGCTTCCGGCAAAGGCGCGCCTTGCGATTGCGTCTGCGCCGCAGGCGCCGGCTGAGGAGCCGCGGTCGTGGTCGACTGTTGCGCCGCCAACGGCAAGGTGTACAAACACACTGCACAAGCGGCTTTTCTCAAAAAATTACTGCGGATAAACGCTACAGACATTCTCATCTCCCAAATTTACTCACGAAGCTTTTTGTGTAACTTATAGAGACTGTTTTATGACCCGTTCCGTCACCGTCTTGCAGAGAAGATACGCGGGAATCCCCTTTATGGTTCCAGAAACAGGCACTGTGAATGCGAAATCGATAGTATATCGACTCGATGCCGCTTTAGGGCGTTAAAAAGTGTTAGCGGCGGAGGCACGGTAGTGTTCGTTTTCGAACACTTGTAATCCGGATGCAGATTCTGGAGTGAAGATTTGGCGCGCAATTTCAAACTCACGCTCGCCTACGACGGCCATGATTTCGCCGGTTGGCAAGTCCAGCCGGACCGTGTGACCATCCAGGGAACACTAGTGTCCGTTTTCGAACACCTGACCGGCGAACGAACTTTCCCTCAGGGGTCGGGGCGCACCGATGCCGGCGTGCATGCGCTGGCGCAGACCGCAAGTGTGGCCATCGACTCGCCCATCCCCACCGCCAACCTGCTTCGCGCCCTCAATGATCTTCTACCGCCGGCCATACGGGTTCTGGCGGTCGAAGAGGTGCCGCCGGACTTTCACGCGCGCAAGTCGGCTGTGGCAAAAACGTACGAGTACAGAATTTTTCGCGGCGAAATCTGTCCGCCCTTTCTCGCGCGTTTTGTCTGCCACCATCCTTATCCGCTCGACGAAGCCCGCATGATCGCGGCAGCGCCCATGGTTGAGGGCGAACATGACTTCACCTCCTTCGCCGCGGTCGATCCCGAACGCGGCCGCGAGGGCGAAGAAGCCAACAATGTGCGCACCATCTACCGCTCGGAATGGAGGCGACAGGGCGAGCAACTGCTCTATACAGTTCGCGGCAGCGGTTTCCTGCACCACATGGTGCGCAACCTGGTAGGGACATTCCTGATGGTCGGCAAAGGCAGCCTGAAGATAGAAGATGTGCCGCGAATTTTAGCAGCGCGCGACCGCTCCGCCGCTGCAGCCACGGCTCCCGCAAACGGGTTGTTTCTGGTCAGCGTGGAGTATTAGGAATCGCGGCGATCCAAGCCCACCAAGCCAAGATCGGGCTTCCGCCCCTTCGGGATGCAAAACGCCTGCCGCCGGCTGCTCACGCCGCCTTGGTGTCTTCAGCAGACTCATCACGCTGGTGACCCGGCATCGGCTTCGTCAGTTGCGCCTCGAGCTCTTTCGTGCCGCGGGCTCGCACCAGGTAGTAACTGATGGACAGCGCAAGCATCAGCGCGGCTGTACCTAACAGCATCGCACCGCTGGTGTGCTCGTAGTCGAACTGGATAATGTGGCGGCCAACGGCAATCATGGCCACCACCAGAATCACCTCCGTCCGGATCTGGTAGTGCTGGAAATAGGTTTTCAGGGTTTCCAGCAGCTCCAGGCCCAGCATCAGCAGCAGCACTCCGGCAAAGATATGCTGAATCGCGGTCTGCAGTGCGTCGATGGACTCAATAGAACTGAGCTTCGCGTGCATTCCGTTGATGAAGAGGGAGTACAGCGTGACGGTGGCGGTGATCACCGTGGCGATTAGCAGCAGTGCGGCGGCGGAAACAACCAGGAATTCGCTCGTCCGCACCACCCGCTCCCCCAGTTGGGTCAGGCGTCGCGGCCGGTGTACGGGAAGTTCAGGGCCGATGCTCATTCCTCGGTTCCTCCACGCCGTCAGCAGGATGAAGACCTCTCATGTCCTGGCGAAAGCGGAAGTTTGACGGCAGCCGTCGGGACTGGCGCCGCGACCATGTCCCCTAATGGATGGATGCAGGAGCGGAACGCAAGGCAGCTTCCATTCCGCCTTCCCAAGCCGATCGGGTTCCTCGCCTACACACCAAAGACCTTATTTGAAAACAAAGATTCGTCCGGCGACGCTTGGGACGACAGATCTACGCTGTAACTACGGATCAACGATCAGCTGGCCTTTCATATGTCCATGCCCAAATCCGCAGTGGACGCAGCACTTGAACGTGTACGTTCCCGGAGTATGGGCCACGAACTCGACGGTAACCGGAGAATTCTTGTCAAACTTGAAGCAGTCCTGCTTGGAAGTAAAAGTAATACCGGGCTCGCCTTTGGTTGGCGCGCCGTCCGGATATGGCTCGATTTTGATGCCGTGCGCCCGATCCGTGCTTGTGATCTTCAATCGCACCGTTGTCCCGGTCTTCACGTGGATCGGTGAAGGATTGAATTCGTATTTCTTGGCCGTCATCTCGATGGTCTGCGCCTGGTCCGCCTGCGCGGCGTTGGATGAAGCGGCAAAAGCACCCGTAACGAAGAAAATTACACCTGAAAACAACATGAAGAATTGTCTTGCGATTCGCACTGGAATCTCTCCTTTCTATGATCAACATTCAGGGTAGCAAATTCCAAAGAGCGTCATTCGTGTTCATCACTGATCCAGGTTTGGTTTTTGATCCGCATTCATGTACCTCAACCCTACAAACATGGTTTGGCTGAATGCTGACAACTGAATGCTTGCTTTGGAACTAGCCGTGTTCGACGCGCGACTTTATGTCCGAATAGGCTGCTTCGATGAGCCTGCTTAGTTCTGCGGCGTTTGTGGCCGTTCCCGGTCTCAGCTTCACGTGACGCATGAACCTGCCGCTGCCTTGCAATAAGCGGGCCGGATCCGGCAACGCTGCACCATAAAAGAACCCCACGTTTACGTGCGAGGTGAATACATTGACGTAGCCGAATGGGGCATCTCCCAAACATGCTACCGGACAGCCGTCATGCAGAAGCTCCCGGACTTCGTCCCCGCATTTTCGCATCACCTCAAACCATTGGTGTGCAATCTCTCCCAATTCACCCGGATGCTTTCTCATCTATACAGCGATGGCGGGATCCCGCTCCACCGCACCGTTGAATCGCAGCAAATCCGTTCTCATCGTCGTTCCATTTTCTGATTCAGGCTAGAACTCTGAGGCCTGTAGTAGACAAGTGTAACCAAAGAAGACCGCTACGCCACGCCACTCGGCGGGCATGTTTACCCGCCTGTTTGTTTACGGTGTGGTGCCGCAACCGATCTTCACTGCGATCCGCTCGGGATGACAGAGCTCAGAGTGAATCGCGTTTGGAAACAGAGCAACGAAATCTCGAGCGAGCGCAGGAGGGCCTCGGCGTAGAATATTCACAATCCGCCATGACTACGATTCCACAACCCGAAATTGCCTCGGCTTCCGCGGAGTTTGCCGTCTACAACCCCGCCACGCAGGAAACCATCGGCACGCTGCCGAACCTGACGACCAGCCAGATTGCTGTCGCGGTCGCCGGCGCTGCCACGGCACAGAAGCGCTGGGCCGCCGTGCCGGTGCGCGATCGGCTGCGCATCTTGCGGCGTTTCGGACAAATTCTCTGCGATCAAAAAGATAGGGTCGCTGCCGCGATCAGCCGCGAGGCGGGCAAGCCCGAACCCGAGGCCCTGGCGACCGAGATCCTGGTGGTGCTGGATACCGTCAAGTACCTGTGCGACTACGCGCCGCAATTTCTGCTGCCGGAGGCGATCCCGCACGGCAATCCGGCAATGAAATTGAAAAAGGGCACGCTACTGCGCGAGCCGTACGGCGTGATCGGGATCATCAGCCCGTGGAATTACCCTTTCAGCGTGCCGTCGGTGCAGACGCTTTCGGCGCTGGTCACCGGCAACGCTGTGGCGCTCAAGCCCTCAGAGTTCACGCCATATTCTTCGCTCGAACTGCAGCGGCTGCTGGTGGAAGCCGGCCTGGACCGCGATCTGCTGCAGGTGATCACCGGCGACGGCAGCGCCGGAGCCGCACTGCTCAACACCGGCATTCACAAGATCATCTTTACCGGCAGTGTGGCCACGGGCAAGCGCGTGGCGCACGCGGCGGCAGGGCGACTTTTGCCCGTGGTTCTGGAACTGGGCGGAAAAGATCCGATGATCGTACTGGAGGATGCCGATCTTGAAGTCGCCACCAGCGCCGCAGTCTGGGGTGCGTTCATGAACGCCGGACAGACCTGCCTTTCGGTCGAGCGCTGTTACGTGCATGAGTCGATCTACCAGAAATTTCTGGAGCGTTGCGTGGAAAAGACGGCAAAGCTTCGCCTCGGTCACGGTAGCGACGCGAAGGCTGATATTGGTCCGATGATCCACCAGCGGCAGCTGCAGATTGTGGAAGGGCACGTTCTGGACGCGATCTCCCGCGGCGCGCGCCTGCTGGCCGGAGGAAAGCCTCTGCCTGAACTAGGGCCGAACTTTTTTGCTCCCACAATTCTGGCCGACGTGGACCATTCCATGAACGTCATGCGCGAGGAGACCTTTGGCCCGGTGCTGCCGGTGCGCAGCTTCACGACCGAGGACGAAGCGGTCGCGCTGGCCAACGATTCCGAATTCGGCCTGGCTGCGAGCGTCTTCACGGAAAACCGCAAGCGCGGCGAAGCCCTGGCGCGACGCATCGATGCCGGCACCGTCATGGTTAATGACGTGATTGCCTGCTTCGGCATCAGCGAAGCACCGCATGGCGGGGTGAAGGCCAGCGGCATCGGCCGCACGCACGGGCGTTTCGGTCTGGAAGAGATGGTCTGGCCCAAGTATGTGGACTCCGATCATGTGCCGCGCATGAAAAAACTATGGTGGTACGGCTATGGCCCGGACTTCGCCGGGCAGATGAGTGGATTTGTGGATCTATTGTTTGCACGCAAGTTAACAAATCGGGTGCGGGGAGCATGGAAAAGCACACAAAGCTATCTCCGCAGGCGCCTTCTCTAAGAGTAAAATCTCCGTAGCGGACCGTTTCACCCCACAAACCTAAAGCGGGTTTGACGTGACCCTGCGGTTCGCCCAACAAACCAAAGACGGGTTCTGTTGGGGCCCAGTGGAGCTTACAAAGTGACGCTGAAACACTCTCATCTGGTCTATGACTGGAACTCGGTTCCGGGCGCTGAATTCAAACCCCCCAAGCAGGTGATGCTGGACGATGAGTCCCTACGCGACGGCCTGCAGTCGCCCTCGGTCAAGGATCCCGCCATCGATGAAAAGCTGCGGATTCTCCATCTGATGGAGGACCTGGGGATCAATTTTGCCGATATCGGCCTGCCGGGCGCCGGACCGCGCGCCGTAGCCGATGTGGAACTGCTGGCGAGAGAGATTGCCACCTGCCGGCTCAAGATCAAGCCCAACTGCGCGGCCCGCACCCACGAGAATGACATACGTCCGGTGGCGGAGATCTCCCAACGGGCCGGGATCCCGATTGAGGTTGCGTGCTTCCTTGGCTCCAGTCCCATCCGCCGTTATACGGAAAACTGGACGGACGATTTTCTGGTCCGCACCACCGAGAGCGCGGTCACATATGCCCGCTCGCTCGGGCTGCAGGTGATGTATGTGACGGAAGACACCTCGCGTTGCGACCCAGAGACGGTCAAACGGCTTTATTCGACGGCCATCAATTGTGGCGCGACGGCTATCGTGATTTGTGACACGGTGGGGCACGCAACGCCCAGCGGCGCGCAGGCGCTGATTCGTTTCGTGCTGGATGAGATCGTTAAGCCTTCCGGACAGAAAATTCGTGTCGATTGGCATGGTCATTCTGATCGCGGGCTGGCTGTGGCCAACTCACTGGCCGCACTGGCGGCGGGAGCGGATTGCGTTCACGGTACGGCGCTGGGAATCGGCGAACGCGTCGGCAATACGCAGATGGACCAGATGCTGGTCAACCTGAAACTGATGGATATTGCTCCGTGGTCGGGGCAGGACCTGACGAGGTTGAAGGAGTACTGCCAGACGGTTTCACAAGCGACCGGTGTACCGATTCCACGCAACTATCCGGTGATGGGCGAAGATGCCTTTCGTACAGCGACCGGAGTACATGCCGCTGCTGTCATAAAGGCATTCCGCAAAGGCGATATTGAACTGGCCAACTCCGTTTACTCCGGTGTACCCTCTCATTACTTCGGCCTGGAGCAGATCATTGAGATTGGCCCAATGTCCGGCAAATCCAATGTGATCTTCTGGTTGGAGCGCAAGGGAATAACCGCGTCAGATGAGTTGGTGGACCGCATCTTGCAGCGGGCCAAGGCTTCAGACCGGTGCCTGACGGAGGATGAGATAATCGCGTGCAGCCAGAAAGTCGCGGCGGATACTTAGTACGGGCCACGGCTGCGGGCAACAAAAAACGCGCAACTTTCGATCCCCCAGCGGGTTTGCACCAGTAACACTCTGAACTTCCCTTTAAAGGAGAACGAATGAAAAAGCTATTTGCAATCGCGTGTGCGTTGGTTCTGGGCAGTGCGTTGTCGTTTGCTCAAGCAACCAGCGGTACCACTGGCGATCAGTCCACAACCAAGACCACAACTTCAAAAACCACTGGAAAAAAGGGCAGCAAAACCAGCAAGTCCCACAAAGGTGGAAAAAAGTCTAAAAAGGGCGGCACCACCCCTGACACCACTACGACCCCGAAATAACTTTCTGGAAATTGATTCCGACAAGCGGCCGCAAAATGGCCGCTTCTTTTTTTGCCCTGGTGTGCGTACAATAGGCCACAATTATTCCCCCGGAAAGCATTTCGAAAAACTGAATCAATTTGAAGGAGACTGAATGAAGAAGCTACTCACGATCGCGTTTGCTTTAATGTTGGGCGCTAGCCTCTCTTTCGCCCAGGCGACCAGCGGCGGAAACACTTCCACTGACAAACCTGCAACCGGCGAGAAGACCACCAAGACCGAGAACACCAAGTCGGGCAAGAAGGGCCATAAAGGCGGCAAAAAGAGCAAGAAGAATTCCGGCAGCAACCCGGCCACTCCGCCACCGAAATAGCTTTGGGTCAGATCAAGGCTCAAGCGGCCCTTATCCGGCCGCTTTTGTTTTTGGCTGCAGGCCGCTTTTTTTCTTAGCCTGACTTGGGCCGCTGTGCCGGGAGTTATATAGTAGTTAGCGACGTAATGGCCAGCCGCCCACCGATTTCCAATGCCTTGCCAGTTCCGGCGCCACGCGAGATCGCCCGCATAGCCGAGATGCGCAGCGTGCATTCCGCTTTCATTTATCTGCACAACCAGGAGGCCGAGTTTCGCCGCTGGCAGCGCGAACTCACCGAGATCCCTGCGCCTCCCTTCGGCGAGGCAGCCCGCAGCGAGTGGTTGCGCACCAGATTCACTGCGCTTGGCCTGGAAGAGGTTCACATCGATGATCTGGGAAACGTTCTCGGCCTGCTCATGGCAACGCCACAAGCGCCCCTGATCGCGATCAGCGCTCACCTTGATACGGTCTTTCCCAGCGGCACCGCGCTCAAGACCCGCGAAGACGGCAATCGTCTCTTTGGTCCGGGAATCAGTGACAACGCCGCCGGCGTGATTGCCGTACTGGCCATGGTTGCGGCCGTCAAGCGCACACAGCTCAAGCCGGCGACAAACATCCTCTTTATCGGCAACGTCGGCGAAGAAGGCGAAGGTAATCTGCGCGGCATGCGGCATCTGTTCTCTGAACCGCGCTGGCGCGAAGCCATCCAGTCTCTGCTGGTCATCGACGGCGCCGGCACTGACACCTATGTGAACCAGGCTTTGGGAAGCCGCCGATTTGAAGTCACCTTTCGCGGTCCGGGCGGCCACTCCTGGAGCGACTTCGGCGTGCCCAATCCCATTGTTCTGCTCTCGCGCGCGCTTGCTCGTTTCAGCGAAGTGCACATTCCGGAATCGCCCCGCACCACCTTCAACATTGGCGTGATCAGCGGCGGCACCTCCGTCAACTCCATCCCCGAGTCGGCCTCGGCGCGAGTCGATCTGCGCTCCGCTTCCATGGAGGAACTGCAAAAACTGGAAGACCGCCTGCGCGAATGCGTCGCTGAAGCATGGAATGAAGCGCCGCTCTCCTATCGTGCCGGTGAAGCCAGAGTTACGCTGGCAATCGAGAACATTGGCGACCGTCCGGCCGCGGATCTGCCTGAGCACGCGCGCATCCTTCAGTTTGTCCGCGCCACCGACAAGCACTTGCAGGTCAAATCTCTTCCCCGGCTGGCCTCGACTGACGCCAACGTGCCGCTCTCTCTTGGCATTGAAGCCACCACCATCGGCGCCGGTGGCGACGGCGGCGGCGCTCATACCCTGCGGGAATGGTTTGATTGCAGCAACCGCGACCTTGGCCTCAAACGCATTCTGTTAGTCTTATTGGCTCTTACCGGAGTGCATGAATGAAAATTCTGTTTGCTGTGCTGGTGGTGCTCACAATGGCAAGCTTGTCTTCCGCGCAACAATCTAAAGCCGCCCCTGACGTTATCTTTGTGAACGGAACAATTTTCACGGGCGTTCCCGCGCCGGTACCAGATACCTTCGGAATAACGTCTCCTCACCAGCCAGATGCTTCCGATCTTCACCGCAAAATGATTCTGTCAGGTGGGTTAGCTGTCTCAGATGGCAAGATCATGGCCGTCGATTCAGATGAACAGATACAGAAACTGAAAGGCCCCAAGACCAAGGTCGTCGACCTTGGCGGCCACTTCGTCATGCCCGGCTTCAATGATGCCCACGTCCATCTCGGCTCCGCTGGATTTGAAAAATTGAATGTCAATCTCGTTGGCTCCAAGTCGCTCGACGAGATGAAGCAGCGTATCGCTGCGCGGGTGAAAACCGCCGGCGCGGGCGAGTGGGTTCAGGGGGCCGGTTGGGACCATACCTTGTGGACAAAGGTGGAAACGCCCACGCGCGCGGACATCGACCCCGTCACCGGCGATCATCCGGCAATCTTCAGCCGCGTCGATGGACACATCGCCATTGCCAATACTGCCGCTCTGAAGGCCGCCGGAATCACCAAGGACACGCCAGATCCGCATGGCGGCAAGATCGATCGCGACGAAAAGGGCGAGCCCACGGGCATTCTGCGTGAAACCGCCATGGGCGCCGTTTTCAGCAAAATTCCTCCACCCAGCGCTGCGGAGCGGCGTCGCGCCGCTGAATTGGCCCTCGAAGACGCAGCCAGCCACGGCGTCACCTCCGCCCAGGACAACTCTGCCTGGGAAGATTTCCTGACCTACGAGCAACTGGAAAAAGAAGGCAAGCTGACCCTGCGCATCGCGGAGTGGCTTCCCTTTGATGCGCCGGTGGAAGAGTTGAAATCCAGGCGCGATCATCACAAGGCTGCTGATTCCATGCTGCACACCACCATGCTCAAGGGCTTCATGGATGGCTCGCTGGGCTCGCGCACCGCTGCCATGCTCGCGCCTTATAACGACGATCCTAAGAATGCGGGCATACCTCGCTACGAGCAGGAGCCTTTGGACCAAAAAGCCGCAGAGAGAAGCCAGGCCGGCTTCCAACTCGGCTTTCATGCCATTGGCGACCGGGGCGCCCGCATGGCCCTGGAGGCGTTTGCCGATGCCATGCAGAAGAGCAAGAAAAGAGACTTTCGCTTTCGCATTGAGCATGATCAGGTCATCGCGCCGGAAGATTTTCAGGTATTCAAAAAGCTGGGCGTGATCGCCTCCATGCAGCCCAACCACCTGCTTACCGATATGAACTGGGCGGAGTCACGTATCGGCGCGGAGCGCGCAAAATATTCCTATGCGTGGAAGGAATTCCTGAATGATGGCGTGATGCTTGCGTTCGGCACCGACTATCCGGTCGAGCCGATTACTCCTTTTCGTGGTCTTTACGCAGCGGTAACGCGCAAGAATGAGGCGGGAACCAAAGAGTATTTTCCCGACCAGAAGCTGACCATCGATGAAGCCATCGCGGCCTACACCACCGGCTCGGCCTATGCCGAATTTGAGGAAACGCAAAAAGGCATGCTGGTTCCGGGCATGCTCGCTGACTTCGTAGTTCTCGACCGCGACATCACCAAGATCGATCCACCGGAGATCCTGAAGACCCGGGTGCTGCGCACCGTGGTGGGCGGGAAAACCGTGTACGAAGCAAAGTAGCAGGAAACTAAAGTGTTTGAGACCTAAAGGTAGACCGCTTCATTGCTCTTTCATTTCTTTTCGAGCCATAGTAACAGCGTTTCTTCTCGACTCAGTTCATTAATTTAGAAAAGCTCCTTTCTAATCTCCCACTTTGATGTCCCACTGTTTGATCAGCAGGAACAATAGAAGACCGCGGGGTACCGATTGAGAAACTGATAGAGACACTGGTAGAGGCTGCTGGTCCGGTTGGGTCATCCGTTGTAATAGAATCGCGTCGATCAGCTTGATTCTGGGAAGATTGTGTCACTCACTCGTCAACAACTAGTGGCGAATTACGTCTGTGCCATCCAGGACGGGGATGCTGCTCTTTTTATTGGGGCAGGGATGTCGAGACCGGCAGGATTTCTCGATTGGAAAAACCTCTTGCGTGAATGCGCAAGAGAACTAGGGCTGGACATTGATCAGGAGCACGATCTGGTTGCGGTTGCGCAATATTATCTGAACCGTAGAAACCGAGACCGCGCGCGGCTGAATCGAACCCTGAGGAGCGAGTTCGATAAGCCTGGGACCTTTTCAAAGAATCACGAAATCATAGGCAGACTGCCCATCACGACGGTATGGACCACGAATTTCGATAAGTTGCTTGAAAAAGCATACGAGCGGAGCGGAAGACAGGTTGACGTGAAATGGAAGGATAGCCAGATACCGTTGGCGGTTGAGGAACGCGAGGTCACGCTCTACAAGATGCATGGAGATATCGCGAGTCCGGACGAAGTCATTATTTGCAAAGACGACTACGAACGGTATGCACGACGGCATGAATTGTTTCAAAATCAGCTTGCGGCTGATTTGGTAAACAAAACTATGTTGTTTCTAGGGTTTAGTTTTACTGATCCCCATCTTGAGTACATGCTTGGCCACCTGCGTTCGCTTCTTGAAGACAGTAAACGCGAGCATTTCGCAGTGATACGAAAGGCCCGCTTGAATCTCCACAAAAAAGATAAGTTAGACGCCCGCCGGGCATTTAAGTACGAATTGAATAAGCAGGCGTTGCAAATCGAAGATTTGCAACGATACAGCATCCATACTCATCTGATTGAAAGTTTCGGCGAACTGACAGAAATACTTGAAGAAATTGAGAGCCGTTACTATTTGAAGAATATTTTCGTTTCCGGTAGTGCTCACGAATTCGGCGATTTTGGGGAAGACCGGGCGAGAGATCTGTGCATGCAGCTGGGCGAGAGAGTGGTCGCAGAACGTTACAGATTGATCAGCGGCATGGGCCTTAAGGTTGGCGACTTCCTGGTTAAAGGCGCCCTTCTGAAGCTTTATGAAATTGGAAAGCCAGCAATTGAGAAATATCTGACGTTGCGACCATTTCCAAGGAACCTTCCTCCCGAGATTAACGAGGCGGAATTCAATCGAAAGTATCGAGAAGATGTGATTGCCAAGTGCGGCTTTGCGATATTTGTTGCGGGAACCAGCCGAAGTAATGTCGAGTCAGAAGGAGTCCTGCAAGAATACGAGCTTGCGAGAACGCTGAAGAAAATACCAATTCCTATTGGTGCCACGGGCTTTGCGGCTCGCCGGATCTGGGAAATGATGAGGCCCGAGATGGCGGATATTTTCTTGGGCGCTGTTCCCGCGCGAGCGTTCAACCAGCTCAACGACCCAGGACTACCGAATGAACAATTGTTGGATGCAGTGTTCGAAATCATTCGACGCGTTTCTGAAGCACCCAATCGGCGCACGGCAGTGATTCGGGCGAAAGCGGCCTGAGGTTAGTTCAAGCCGTCCCTGGTTCGGTCCGGTCCTGTGGACACTAGAGACCCCATCTGAATCTGGCACTGAACATCAGTCAAGAGGGAGTTACTTCTCTCTCCACCACTTCCACGGCGCTCTTCCGCCTGCGATAAGAATCGCGCAGCAGCCAGACCATGTAGAACACGATCGCACCATTGATGATGAAGCCACCCCAGGTGTACAGGTTGGGGTGCTTTATCAGCTCGACTGTCAGGGGCACCGTATACAACGAGCCGCTGATCACGGCGAACCACTCCGCCCACTCTCTTTCCAGCCAGAGACCCGTGCCTTCGGTGAAACGGATGATGGCATAGAGAAATGCAAGCAATGCCACCATGTGAATGTTGCGATGATTCACATGTGACGCGCCGTGCATGATGGAACGGGCAATATGTCCGTCAGGGCTGAGATGGAGAGTCTTATGCAGAAAACGCAGCAAATGCTCGGTTACGTCGGCCAGGTCCTTATGCCTCAGAGAAACCAGCCATGCTCCGACGGCCAGCCCTATCACTCCCTTGCCCGCTTCAAACAGGGCAACGCCACGCAGGCCAAGATGTTTTGCGATCAGGCTTTTCCGGGTATCCATGAGCAAGATGGGCGAAATCTTATTTTATATGTGATGGGACGGAGCGTGCTGGCGCAAAGATGCTCGGCATCTTGACACTCACCTATAACAAAGACGCGGCCAGGGCGTCCGAAATTACAGTGCGGCTGCCGCTTTGGCCCGGATGGGTCCAACTGGCATCTAACCTGTTGAGGGGCGGACGAATCATGCGACGGCACGGGATCTGGGGCCGGATCAAAGATGCGCTTTGGCGCACCATAGACGATGTGCCTGGAAAACACACGCTGCAGATGGCTGCTGCGCTCTCCTATTACTTTGTGATCTCCCTCTTTCCCGCCCTCATTCTTCTCTCCGCAATCACTGCCTATCTGCCGGGAGCGCACCCTTTTGACCAGGTGCTCTCCCTGATGTCAGGCTTTGTGCCCAAAGATTCCCTCGAGCTGCTGCGCCAGGTGCTCTCGCACGTCGTGACACCCAACCGCGGCGCGCTGCTCTCATTCGGTATTCTGGGTACTCTCTGGACCGCCTCTGGCGGCTTTGCTGCCGCGATCGAGGCGCTCGACATTACCTATGAAGTCCAGGAAGAGCGCCCCTTCTGGGTCACGCGCCCCCTGGCTGTAGGCTTGACGCTGCTGGTCGGCATGCTGCTGCTGGTGGCTCTCGGAGTAATGATCGTAGGCCCGCAGTTTGGAACTTGGCTGGCCGAGCGCGCGCACCTTTCCTGGCTTCTGGCCGCGGCCTGGCCTTATATTCACTGGACCGTCGCCGTGCTCTTCACCGTGCTTGCGGTGGAAGCGCTCTATTTCCTCGCGCCCAATGTCAGGCAGCGTTTCTGGGCGACCCTCCCCGGCGCGGTGCTGACCGTGGGCTGCTGGATTGGACTCTCGTACGCCCTGGGGATCTACTTCCGCAGCTTTGCCCATTTCAACAAAACCTACGGCACCATGGGCGCTGTGATCGCGCTGATGGTCTGGCTCTACTGGACCAGCTTCGTCATGCTGGTAGGCGCGGAGTTGAATTGCGAACTCGCCAAAGAGAGCCGCAAAGGCCAGATCGAACAAGACCAGGACAAGAGCGGATTAACCAAGCTGGATATCGCAGCGTGAGAAGCAAATAGCAATTAGCAATTAACGGCCAAAAGGACGCGAAGGATGCAACGGGAAAAAGGAGATTCAGAATTTCCCAATTCACCTTTGCGACCTTTGCGTCCGTTGCGCTGAACGTCTGGCTAAATTGCCAGTTGCTAATTGCTAGCTGCTATCTCTCCGACTTGAACAGCGCGAGAACTGCGCCCTGTGGATCGGCGATGATGGACCAGGTTCCCACATTTTCCATCTTGCGCGGCGGCATCAGCACCTTTCCACCAAGCTGCCCCGCCTTATCGGTTGCGGCTTCCACCGAGGCCACATGAACGTAAACCAGCCAGTGCGGAGGCGCGTTGGGATTGCGGTACGTGGCCGGTGGAATGCCCCCGATAAAATCCTCTCCGTTCTTGATATGGATATAGCCCGAGGTATCCTTGGGATCCTTCATCATCTCCCAGCCAAAAAGCCCGGAGTAAAATTTGGCGGCCCTTTCCGGGTCAGGGGTGCTCAGATCGGCCCAGCAGAATGTGTTATCGACCTCGGCAATCGTTGTGCCCACATGACTTTTGGGCTGCCACACGGAAAAAGTCGCGCCGGTAGGATCCTGCAGAACCGCCATGCGTCCGACGTCCATGACATCAAAAGCAGGCGACAACACCGTTCCGCCGATATGCGCCGCCTTGCTTACGGCATCGTCCGCGCTCGTGGCTGCGACATAGACCATCCAGTGTGGCGGAACCCCCTGCGCACGCTGCTCTTTGCGCATGCTGTAGGCAGCTCCGGCGTCGCGTCCGGAGAGCTTGAACATGGAATAGAAATCGTCGGGACCCATAGGACTGTCCTCGACCGCCCAACCAAAAAGCGACGTATAGAATTTTTTTGCGGCAGCCTGGTCTGTCGTCGCCAGTTCAAACCAGCAAAAGGAGCCCGCGGGATGCTTGTCAATGTTTGCCATAGCTCAGAAAGTATACGCTCGTAGCGCTAAACGCGTGTGAACGCGACTTAATCTACTCGGGCGAATAGTACATCCCAGTTCTGATGCCTATGTGATGGAACCGATCGGCTGCCGGCAAAAGTCTTGTCCAGCAACTCGAGCCGGGAGATATTCTGAACGGCAAACTTGCGCCAGTCCGGCAGCGTGCCGCTGCTGCTTTGGCCTCCGACCTGGTAGGTAAAGAGGTGCACCACGCCTTTCTGCAGGCCATAATCCTGGGGCTCGGCGATACGAATTTGATTTTTGTAGGCAAAACGCAGCAAACGCCTTTCGTGAATCGCCGTCAGCAACAGATTGTGCGTGGTCGCGTCGAGACCCGCGGGCGCCGGAAAGCTTTTTACGTGATCCTGCACCCTGCCATTGTCCACGAGTTATGGCGATTCAACGCCGCCGGGCTGCTGCCTTCCTGAATTCGTAAACTGTGCGGGCGAATCAGAAAAAATGCGCCAGCTTGCCGATGAAAAACGTTCTTTGCCGGGCGCGGGAAGCTGTGTACACTGCACTCGCGATGATCAAAAAATTGTGCCTGCTGCTCCTTGCTTTTCTTTGTTCGCTTCCTGCTCTTGCTCAGTGTTGCCCGGAGAAACCCGCAGCCGAAAAACGGCAAGCCTTGTGGCAGAAACTGCAAGACGATCTGCGCACGGTAGACCACAACCTCGACGGCGTAATGGGCCTGGCTGTGAAAGACCTCACCTCCGGCGAAACCTTCTTCATCCACGGCGATGAGATCATGCCCCAGGCCAGTTCCATCAAGATCGCCGTGCTGGCGAACCTCTATCTGCAGGCGCAACAGGGCAAACTCAAACTCACCGACGAGTATGTCGTCCGCAAGGAAGACCTGGTTTCCGGCAGCGACATTATGCTGGGCCTTACTCCCGGCGTCACCCGCCTGACGTTGCGAGATCTCGCCACCATGATGGTCGCCGTAAGCGACAACAGCGCTACCAACGTGCTGATCGGACGCGTGGGCATGGAAAACGTAAACGCGATGCTCGACAGCCTGGGTCTGCACGCCACCCGTCTGCGCCGCCAGATGATGGACCTGAAAGCCGCCGGCGAGGGCCGGGAGAATGTCTCCACGCCACGCGAGATGATGACCCTTCTTGAAACCATCTACACCGGCAAGCTGCTCAACAAGGAAATGACGGCTGACTACCTCAAGATGCTGAGCACGCACAAGGAAAGCTCGATGCTCCAGGGCCTGCCCGACGATGCCGTCGCCGCCAACAAGCCCGGAGAATTGGAGGCGGTCCGCAATGACTCCGGCATTGTCATGGTGAACAACCGTCCTTACGTTCTCTGCGTGATGACCGCCTATCTCAAAGACGAGAAAGACGGCTCGGCTGCGATCCGTAAAATTGCCGCGCTCACCTTCAGCTACTTTGATCGCGTGTCGCGAGCATCAGAATACGGCCGCGTGGTGTCACCCAAGTGAAGCGCGGTTCTTGCCTATCGTCTACAATTTGAAGCCATGCTTCAGCGAAACAGGTTATTGTCGTGGGTGTGGATTCTTGCCGCCGCAGTCGCGTCGGCGCAATGGAAGAAGACGCCGTTACAGGCGCCGGCTCAGCCGAATCCGCAGTTGTACCATGAGAATGCGAACGCAGCTGCCGACATCAACCGCGCCCTGGCAGCGGCCGTCCGCGAGCACAAGCGCGTGCTGCTCGACTTCGGCGGCAACTGGTGCATTGACTGCCATGTTTTGGAAAACGCTTTTCATCAGCCGCGCATTGCTCCTCTGCTCAATGACAACTTCGAGCTGGTGCACGTCAACGTAGGGCAATATGACAAGAATCTCGACCTGGCCAAGCGCTACAAGGTGAACCTGGAAAAAGGCGTGCCCTCTCTGGCCGTGCTGAGCCCGCGCGGCGCCGTGCTGTACTCAACCGGAGACTTCGAACGCGCGCACTTGATGAGCGAAGAAGACGTTATCGTCTTTCTGGAGAAATGGAAGCCATCGGCCCCGGCGACGCCGGCGAAGAAGCCGCGTTAAGAAGCCTGCAACAGCCGCTCCACTTCACGCACAAAGTGTTGCGGCCCTTCCTGCTTTGACACCACTTCGTCCGGACAGCTGCTGCGGTCCGGGAACAGTTGCCCGTCGACCTGCATCAGCACCTTCAACTGCGGATGCCGTGTCCTGATCTCTTCGCAGAAAGCAATCCCGGGCGAGGCAAAGTGGCCCACGTCCACGATGATCAGGTTGTACTTGCGCGCAGCGGAAATTACAGCTCGGGCGGCGTGCAGGTCGGCCGCCGTATCTACGTGATAGCCTTCCATGCGCAGCATGAGCGCGCGCAGATGCTGCACTGTGTTTTCACCATTCACGAGCAGGATTCGGGGGACAGATTTGGCTCGAGCCACTGGGCACTGCCTCGATTGTGGATTGACGATTGGCACCCTCAGACTACACCGGCAGATGCTCTCATCCATGGCCCGAATGACTTAACCCGCTCGAGATTTTATCCGGTTTTTTTGATAAGTCGTTTTATTTCAGGTATTGATCAAACCACGCCGCCGCGCGTTCAATCACATCGCGCTGGTGCGCCGGATCGCCGAACGAATGGCCCTCATGCTCGTAAACCACGAACTCCGTTTTCACACCCAGCGTTTTCAGCGCGTGCCAGAACTCATACGACTGCGGCGTCGGACATTCACCGTCGCTATCACCCACCAAAATCAGCGTAGGAGTCTTCGCATTCTTGATGTACGTGATCGGCGAGCTTTTGGCATAAACCTTGGGATCGTCATACACCGAGGCGCCGAAGAACGGGATCATCCACTGGTCGATCTGGTTTTCACCGTAATAACTCTGGAAGTTCGCCAGACCTGCTCCGGCGACCGCGGCGGCAAAGCGGTTGGTTTGCGTCACGGCCCACATAGTCATGTAGCCGCCATAGCTCCATCCCGTGATGCCAAGACGATGGCCATCGACCGGCGCTTCTTGCAGCACCTGATCCACTCCCGTCATGATGTCGCGAAAATCGCCATAGCCGAAGTCCTTCACGTTGGCGCGGGTAAAGGCTTCTCCCTCGCCGTAGCTGCCACGGGGATTCGGCATGAAGACAAAGTATCCCGCGCCCGAAAGCGCCACGCCGAAGCTGTGCGCTCCCGGCCAGGAAGAATGGATCATCGCGCTTGGACCGCCGTGCACCAGCACCACCATGGGATATTTTTTCGAAGGCTCAAAATTGGCTGGATACAGCAGCCAGCCCTGGAGGTTGAGCTTGTCGTTGCGCCAGTGAACACTTGTTGCCTTGCCCCACGAGGGTTTCAATCCGGCGTTGCGCGAAGTGATTTGCTGCCACTGGCCCAATTCGCCCGCCCAGACCTCCGGCGGATATGCGAGCGACTGGCGAATGACCGCCCCCGACTTGCCATCCGCTGATAGAGAGACCGCAGTGCCTCCTCCGTTGGCCGTGAGCAGCTCAGGTCCACGGCTGAGGGTTTCAATCTTGCCGGCCGCAATATCCACCGTGCCGATGCCGCTCTCGCCATCCGCGTCTTCGCCGAAAAGAATCTTCTTTCCGTCGGAAAGCCAGGTCAGCGTACTGGCAGACGCTCTCATGCCCGGCGTAATGTTTTTCGCCGTGCCGCCTTCCGCTGGAACGATGAAGATATCGCCGCCAACGGCGCCTTCATCGCTCATGATGCCGGAGATGAAGGCCACGGATTTGCCGTCCGGCGACCACTTGGGAATTGCGATCTGCGAATCCACCGGGGGCTTGTAAATGGACTTCATGTCGCCGCCCGCAGCCGGGATGGTATAAATCTGCGCGATGTACCAGTTGTTGTCGCCATTGCCGTGCGCAGCCGTAGTGACAAGACGCGTGGCATCAGCCGACCAATCGAATTCATAAACGTACATATCCGCGGGCGAGATCTGGCGCAGATTGCCGCTCGCAACGTCAACCAGCGCGAGGCGCTGCTCCGTGACGGCTTCCTTGATCACTCCTGTCTGCACCTTTTCGGCAACCAGAGGGCCTGCGGCGCGCTCCGCGTTCTCAGTGAACAGCAGCGCGATGGTCTTGCCGTCAGGCGACCAGCCCGGTGACGAGAGAAATCCCTTGACGCTGGTCAGCTTGCGCGGCGTTCCGCCTCCCGCATTTGCGACATAGAGCTGCTGTTGTCCGGGCGTGCCGGCATCCGAGAGAAAAGCGATCTGTTTGCTGTCCGGCGACCACCCGATGCCTTCTTCCGCGTGTCCGCCGGCGGTGATGCGCCGTGGCCGGGGAGTTTCTCTCTCAGAAACATAAATTGCAGAGCCTTCCCTGGTGTCTTCTACCCACGCTACCTGCGCTGCATCCGGAGAAATCGCTGCCTGGCCAAACGTGACGGCTGAGAACAGCGTATGGATCACGCTGTCCATCGACTTTAGCGCTGCTGCCTTGCCCGGCGCGGATTGCGCGAATGCGAACGAAGCAAAAAAGAGCACGGCAATGGCGATCGCGAACGGCTTGCGAGCGGCTACAGGCATTTCAAGTGTCTCCGGAGTGGATTTCCTTCCTACTATACAAGCGGCCTATACAAGCGTGGCCTATACAAGCGAAGATCGCTAGTGCCCGGCCTTTTCCAGATCGCCCGCGGCAGAATCGATTGCGGCCGCGTAGTCCGTGATCGCCTGCGCCACGCGGACGATTTCCTTGTCCGCTTCCTGGTAGCGCTTTTCCTCGATCCCTTCACGCACTCCGGGAAGAGTCTTGGCGCCATAACCGGTATAGAAGCCCGGGGCATAGATCAAATGCCTGTACCAGGACCGGCGAGGCAGGCCGCCGTCATTGATGAGTTTGCGCTCGGCCAGAAGCAGCTTGCCGTTGAGCGCCTGCAGTGACTCGGCAGAAGCGTTGCTGTTGCTGAATGCCTTGGCCGCTTTGGCATAACGCTGGGCACTGTGGTCCAGAGCATTCTCGGCATTGTCGAGCGGAGCAAAATTGAGGAATGGCGGCACCTCTTCCTTCGGCGGAGCTACCGTTGGCCGGCGCGGGTCTGACACGGCACTGTAAACGCCGTTATCGATGTCCTGATTGCGATCGCGGATCTCATCCTGCTGGTTCTTGAGCAGCGTCTTGAGCTCATCAGAATATTTGTGTACCGTGTCGGCGAAATCACTGAAGTCATAGGGCAGCAGGTCGGCATCGGCAAAACGGAGCACCATGGTTCCGACGGTCTGTGACAGCGCGCGGCCATAGACAAAGTCTTTATCGGCGAAGTTGGTATACCAGTAAAAATCGTCATAGACGGAGTGATAGACCCCGCCTCCGCCGTCTTCGCCGCCATAACCAACATTGAGCGAAGCTACGCCCAGGTGGTCGATGAAAGCGGTGTAATCGCTGCCGGAGCCGAGCGGGCCAATGCGCAAATCAGGGCGTGTGCGCGCGTCTTTGCGGTCTTCAGGGCGGCCCCGCGTAAGCCGCGCGGCCTGACTGCGTTTCCATACGGAGATGTTCTTCTCCGGATCGTTGATGTCGCGGGCGACTGTGTTTACAAATTTCTCCAGCGAATGTGACCCCTCCACGCTCAGGAAGCCGCGGCCGTTGCCGTCAGTATTGATGTAGATTGCTGCGTGCTGCTGCAATTCCGCGGCATGATACTCCGCCCACTCGGTTGAACCCAAAAGCATCGGCTCCTCGCCGTCCCAGGCGCAATAAATAATGGTGCGCTTCGGCTTCCATCCTCCCTTGAGCAGCTGGCCCAGAGCGCGAGCCTCTTCCAACAGTGCGATTTGTCCTGACACCGGGTCTTCCGCTCCGTTCACCCAGCCGTCATGGTGATTCCCGCGGATGATCCATTGATCGGGCGACTCAGAGCCGGGAATCCTGGCAATCACGTCATAAACCGGCTTGATATCCCAGTTGAAGGTGACTTTCAGGTGAACGGTCGCCGGTCCAGGACCAACGTGGTAGGTGATGGGCAAGGCGCCGCGAAAACTCTCCGGCGCCACGGGTCCTTTCAGAGCCGCAAGCAGAGGCTTGGCATCGCCGTAAGAAATCGGCAGCGTGGGAATTTTGGTGAGCGTCGTAATGTCCTTGATTGCCAAACGCTTTACATCGCCTTTGGCGCCCACGCCGGGCGTTGTCGGGTCACCGGGATAGGTCGGCATGTCCATGACGCTGCCGCGCTGCACGCCGTTCTCATTGCGCATGGGCCCTTGCGGGAAAACGTCATTCTGGAAGTAACCGTCGTCGCGCGGATCCGAATAAATGATGCAGCCGATGGCCCCGTGTTCCGCAGCAACCTTCGGCTTGATGCCGCGCCAGGAATTTCCATAGCGGGCAATCACGATCGCGCCCTTCACCGAGATGCCGAGGCGGTCAAGCTCTTCATAATCGCGCGGCAGCCCGTAGTTGACGTAAACCAGCCGGCCTTTCACATCGCCGTCAATCGAATAGGCGTTATAGGTGGGCAGTTGCTCGCTCTGCTGGTTCGAAGTGGGATCGACGGAGACCGGCGGCTCAACCAGCTTGGCGGTGTAGTGCGTGGGCTCCGTCAGCTCCAGCACGCGCTCCTTGGGGGTGGGAAACAGAACGTCGAAAGTTTCAATTTCCGCGTCCAGTCCCCAGGACTTGAATTGCGAGAGGATCCACTCGGCATTCTGCTTGTCGTACGCCGTTCCCACGTGGTGCGGATGCGCGCTCAGGCGCTGCATGTAATCGCGCATATTGCCGGGGTCAGGAATCTTTCGGAACGTGTTCTCCCAATCGCGCTCCGTGTGCGAAGTGCTGCTGGTGAATCCGTACAGGGCTTCGTCATCCGGGCTGGCAGCGGACAAAGGAAGCATGGCAATCAAACAGAGCAAAATAGCGGAGAAGACACGTCGCATGAGAGAAGCTCCAAATGTGAGGAGATACGAATGGCAAATTGTATATGAAATCCCTGCGCAAACGTGTGCCCGCGGATGAATCCGGGAGGGGCTTTTCCGCCCGCCTTGGCTTGGGTCGACGGGGTCACGGCCCGGATTAAGGCTTCAATCTACCCGGTCGCGAGCTGTAAGGCCAGAAATAGAAACATCAGATCCGCGAGTAATCCGGCCGCCAATCGGTTACGGCTTTCTTGATATCGGCGCGGCTTAGCCTTTCGTCGAGGGCGCGCTGGACCAGCGCCGGCAATTCCGTGTCCGAAGCAAAACGCAGGCCGATGAGCTGGGAATCGGCAAGCTCCGCGATGCGGGAGCGCAGCGGTTCCTGCAGAATGGCGGCTAGGCGAAGGCGTTCTTCCACGCGTATGATGCGGTCTTGAAGGTGCGTGGCATAGCTTCGCATGCGGCCGGCCATCACCACCAGCGCGAGCGATACCAGGAGCAGCCACGTGCCAAGGATGCCGGGACGGCGAAAAAGCTGGATACCAATGAGGATTACATTGATCGCCAATACGGGAAGCACGAAGAAATGAAATGGCGGGTCGAATTTGGTGTGGTTGGCCAGGGTTTGTGGTGTTTGGGGCATGAGTGTCCTCAGTTAAAGTCTATCGAAGTAGATGATACTCGGTGATGCGGCGCCGCAGTAAATTCTTCAGGCTTGCGGCAAACGTCAAAGTCGACAATTTAAATTTCATCGAGTTTAAAACGCAGGCAAGAGGCTACGGTAATTCCGGAAAAAATCATGAGCGATTACGTTGGCGCTATCGACCAGGGCACCACCAGCACCCGCTTCATTATCTTTGCCCGCAACGGCAAAATCGTGGCTAGCGCGCAAAAGGAGCATCGACAGCTCTATCCCCAGCCGGGATGGGTTGAGCACGATGCGGACGAGATCTGGCAGCGCACTCGAGAAGTGATGGCCGCGGCGATGGCCCAGGCCAGCTTGAAGGCAGGCGATCTGGCGGCCGTGGGGATCACCAACCAGCGCGAGACCACGGTGGTTTGGGAGCGCAAGACCGGACGCCCTTTGTGCAACGCGATCGTCTGGCAGGATATGCGCGTCGCCGCGGACGTAACCCGCCTGGCGCGCGAGATTGGCGACGATTTCTTTCGCAGCCGTACCGGCCTGCCGCTTTCCACGTACTTCAGCGCTCTGAAGCTGCGCTGGATTCTCGAAGACATCACCGGCTTGCGCGGCCAGGCGCAGGCGGGAGAAATACTCTTCGGCAACATTGACACTTTCCTTTTATGGAAGCTGACCGGCCTGCACATCACCGATGTCACTAACGCCAGCCGCACGCAGTTGATGAACCTCGAAACCCTCAATTGGGATCCGGAGCTACTCAAGGCATTTGCTATTCCTGAGCGAATCCTGCCGCGTATCTGCTCCAGTAGTGAAGTTTATGGGCGCATCGCCGAAGGACCGCTCGCCGGAGTTCCTGTGGCCGGCATCCTCGGCGATCAGCAGGCTGCGCTGGTCGGACAAACCTGCTTCAAACGCGGCGAAACGAAGAACACTTACGGCACCGGCTGTTTTCTGCTGATGAACACCGGCGAAAAACCGGTGACATCAAAACACGGATTGCTTACCACCGTCGCCTATCAACTGGCCAACCAGCCCGCGCGGTATGCGCTGGAGGGCAGCGTAGCCATCGCCGGCGCGTTGGTGCAGTGGCTGCGCGACAACCTCGGATTGATCAGGAACAGCGCGGAGATCGAAGCGCTGGCGGCCTTGGTTCAGGACAATGGCGGAGTTTATTTTGTTCCCGCGTTTTCCGGACTTTATGCTCCCTACTGGAAAGAGAACGCCCGCGGCGTGATTGCCGGTCTGACTCGGTTCGCGGACAAGAGACACATGGCGCGAGCTGTGCTTGAAGCCGTAGCCTTTCAGACTCGCGAGGTAGTCGAAGCAATGCAGCAGGATTCAGACATCGCGCTCGGCGTCCTGCGGGTCGATGGCGGCATGGTGCGCAACAACCTGCTGATGCAATTCCAAGCCGACATCCTGGACAAGCCTGTGGTGCTTCCTTCCATCCAGGAAACCACGTGTCTGGGCGCGGCTTATGCCGCAGGGCTGGCAGTCGGATTCTTTAGCAGCAAGGAAGAGCTTTGTGCGCACTGGTCAGCCGAGAAAACCTGGCAGCCGGCCATGGACCGGGCGCGGCGGGAAAAAATGTATCGCCAGTGGAAGAAAGCCGTGACCAGGACTTTTGATTGGGTTGAGTGAAAGCAAAACGGAAACGCAAGATTTCAAAATGAAACACTGAGGCTTGTCCGCGCAGCCGGCGCGAACCTGACTCGTCGAGCGACTGGCCACCCGCAACTGGCCTTCGGAATCCAAGATTGTGAGTATCTACCTGGGAGGCAGTCTCACAATGAAGATTCCGTTTCTGATCGGGCGCCTCGTCTTCGGCGGCTTTTTTCTAATCAACGGCGTCAAGCATCTTAAAGAACGCAAGTCATATACCGGATATGCCCAGTCGAAGAACGTTCCGCTGGCTGAGGCTGCAGTTGCTGCGACGGGGGTCGCGCTCATTGCCGGCGGCACAAGCATTTTGCTGGGAATAAAGCCGAAAATCGGCGCAGCAACCATTGCCGCCTTCCTCGGAGGCGTCTCGCCGGTGATGCACGATTTCTGGCGCATTGAAGATCCGCAGCAACGCATGCACGAGACGATCAACTTCACCAAGAACCTGGCGCTTCTCGGCGGCGCGCTGGCGCTGCTCGGTGTAGACGAACCCTGGCCGGTGAGCGTCCCTATCAGCCAGAAGGAAATCGAAGAGCGCGGGTACGAGGACCTGGTCGCGGCCTAGCCGAGGTTAAGGCGCGCTCAAAGGAACAAACTCCGTTTGCACATCGCCATCGCGGCTGATGGTGTGCATGGCAAAACCCAGGTTTCCGCTCCACGGAAGCGCTCTGCTGGTGCTGGGCGCCACGTGCCAGGTGATGCCGTCCTGATGAAAAACCGTTCCCACATGCCAGTGGCCTACCAGCATGTCTTTTATGCCCAGCTTGTGCAAGAGCTGCAGTTCCCGTGAGCGATAAGGCTCATTGATGGTCCAGTAAGGTTTTGGATCAGGCGGAATATTGCCGTTGCGAAACTCGGGAATGTGCTGAATGCCGATAACAATTTTACGGCCATGATCGTCGTCATCGCCGCGGTTTCGATCGTCACGATCGTCTCGTCCACGGTCTTCGTCATGATCATGCTTTTCGGCCTGGCCGGCCAGCCAGGAAAGCATCTTCTGTGACTCCTGCTCAGTTTGAGAGGTCACGGGCAACAGCGGTTGAGCGTCAAACTTGTCATAGTTGCCAAGAAGCTGTGAATCAATCACCACGAAGGTCACGCCTTTCACGTTGAACTTGTAGTAGTCCGGGCCAAACACCGCGCGATATTTGGCAACGTCGTTCGAGTGAACGTCGTGGTTACCGGGCGCGTAATAGACCGGCGCGTGCAGCCACTTGAGGATGCCGCGAGCAATGAGCCATTGATCGTAGTTTTCTGCGATATCGCCGCTGACGATGACGGCGTCAGGATGGCGTGCGTTCACCATGTCGACGGTGCGGCGCAGGTTATCGTAGGCGTGCGGCGCTTCAGGCTCGCCCATGTGTATATCACTGATCTGAGCGATGGTTATCTGCGCTTGTGCCGGCAATCGAAAACCCGCCAGCAACACGCACACCGCAAAGACAAAAAATACCAATTGAACGAGCGCGGCTCTGCCGCGCACAGATGCCTCTCTCATGGTTTCAGCTCACAATTGATCTGGTAATAAGAACCAGATTTGCCGCCAGGAGTTGTCAACAGAATGGGTTCTGAGTAAGCTGATTGAGCTGCGGCAACAAAACTTAACCGTGGAACTTTTGTGCCGCAGGAAACATCAAAAGTCTCTATGGAAAACTTACAAACTGCGATTTTAGGCGGCGGCTGTTTCTGGTGCCTGGAAGCAGTCTTTGACCGTCTGCAGGGCGTGACCGCGGTTGAGTCAGGATATGCGGGAGGCCACGTTGAAAATCCCACGTATCGCCAGGTCTGCAACGGCGATACCGGTCACGCCGAGGTCGTGCGCATCACCTTCAATCCCGATGAAACCAACTACAAGGAATTACTGGATGTGTTTTTCAGCATCCACGATCCAACCACGCCCAATCGCCAGGGCGATGATGTCGGGACGCAATACCGATCGGTGATCTTCTACACGTCGGAAAACCAGTATCGCGAAGCCAAGAAAAAAATTGACGAGCTCACTGCGTCGCATGCCTACCCGAACCCGATCGTCACCTCGCTCGAGCCGGCAGGAAAATTCTATGTAGCTGAGGACTATCACCAGGAGTATTTCGCGCACAACGGCAGCCAGCCCTACTGCCAGCTTGTGGTCGCGCCCAAGGTGAAGAAATTCCAGCACAAATTCGGCGAAAAACTCAAAGCCTGAGCGCAACTTTCCGCCTCAATCGGGGTTGGTCTAAGTCATTTGTTTTTATAATCATGGCAGCCCTCCTTTGCTCCTCAGCGGGCATCTCACTGCATAAGGAAAGAACTGACGGAAGGAGAACCCGAAAAAAATGAGACGAGTAGCTACATTCATCTTTGCATTCCTGATGACGGCGTCATTGGCCCTGGTGGCACAGGAGCCGGCAACCAAGGATCAGACCGCGAACGACAAGAGCGTGCAAAAGGCCGAGAACAAAGAAGCCAAGGCCGCATCCAAAGGCAAGGCCATGAGCCTGACCGGCTGGGTCAAAGACCAGGACGGCAAGACCGTCTTCATCAATGACAAAGACAAGCAGGCCTGGAACATTTCCAATCTCGATGCGGTAAAAGGCCACGAGGGTCATCACGTGAAGGTGAAAGCCCAACTGAACGAGGCTGATCACTCGATGAACGTGGAAAAAGTGACCATGATGGCCAAAAAGAAGCAGACCGGCCAGGAGCAGAAACAAGAAGCACAGCCAAAATAGGCTATCAATCTGAAAATCGATTTTTCAGAGGCGGAGCGCAGAGCTCCGCCTTTTCTTTTATGAGATATGCTTTGACTATGCCCACCTTCCTTCCCCGCGCCGATCAGCAGCTGGTCCAGATTGTGGATGCCGCGCTGGCTGAAGCCGCGCGCAAGAGCGGCGAGTGGCTGGTTTGCCGCAAAGGCTGCACCCAATGCTGCCACGGACCATTCCCCATCAGCCAGCTCGACGTTGTGCGTTTGCAAAAAGGCCTGGGCGATCTGGAGAAGAGCCATCCGCGCCGGGCGGCCCGGGTGCGCACACGAGCGCGCGAATCGTGGGCCAGGCTTTCTTCGAACTTCCCGGGCAATCGCGCGAACGGCATTCTCGGAGAAGACCCCGTCGCTCAAGATGAATTTGCCGATTTCGCCAATGACGAACCTTGTCCCGCGCTCGATCCAAGGACCGGGGAGTGCGATCTCTACTCATCGCGTCCGATGACCTGCCGGACTTTTGGGCCGCCGGTGCGTTCAGGACCGGAAGGCGCGCTGGGTGTCTGCGAGCTTTGCTATCACGGCGCGAGCGATCAGCAGATCGCCGGGTGTGAGATGGTCCCTGATCCAGACAACCTTGAAGAAGAACTGCTGAAAGAAGTGGAAGCGAAGGGCGGCCAGCGAGGAAGCACGATCATTGCGTTCTGCCTGGCGAAATAGATTTACGCCAAGACCCGGGCGCGAAATGAGTCCCTGACTGCGCGCGTTGGTTCAACGGCAGTCGCGATGATGAGTTTCAATTGGCGACTAAAAGCCCGCCGAGACGGGCATGTCGGAGATCACGCCTTCAGCGATGTGATAGCGCTCGGTGCGAGGCAGCCTACCCAGCAAACCCAGCACCAAAAAAGCGCCGGCGACGATCACGAAAGTTGCCAGCCGCAGATGGCCCAGGTTCTGGGCAGAGAGATCAAAGAGCTTTCCCATGCGCCACATGGCCCAGCCGGCAACCTGGGTGGGAACCACGGTCCAGATCGCCACGTAAAACCAGCCCTTTTCCGCACCCTCGTTGCGCGTCGAGCGGCCGGCGCGGGGCGTGAGGTTGAGCGCGGTGGCAATCACAATCGCAAAGGCAAGTGGATAGTAAAGCTTGAAGTAAAGATCGTTGATGATCCAGCGTCCGGTGAAAAAGTTAATAGCCAATCCGATCAGGTTGATGGTGAACGGCACCAGCAGGTCGATCCACGCCGCGGTATAGCAGACGACGCGATACCAGAGATTGGGCTTAGGTTCGCCATAATGCGTGATGTAAGGGCGCGGCTCGCCGCCGGGAAGCCGGCCGGCATATCCGCGCCACGCGCAGACGGCTGTTACGATGGCGAGCCAGATCCAATGGCGGCGGTCAGGGCCGTGAGCGTAGAGATCGGCCGTAAGATGGCCGGGCAGGATCCAGAAAACCCATATCCAGATGGGTACGTGCAGCACGCGGTAATAATTCTTGTTTCTTTCACGCTCAACAACTTTTTTCATGAGTGTCTCGAACTGCATTTTAATTGGCTGATGCAGGAGATGGAAGAGACGGGTGTAATCTCTTGCGGTTCGTCTCAAACGGTTATTATATTCGGGCCGCTTGCGTCCGAGTGCTGGAGGAAGTCCCGGATGAAGTACTACCTTTATATTTCGGATTCCAAAATTGAGATGCTGTACAACCAGATTGCCACGTCAACTGAGAACAGCCGTGAGGCATCGATCGGGTTCGACCTCAAGGTTCTGAAGGGTGAAATTAAACAGGGACGTGGAGTTCCTGAGAATTCTGTTACTCGCCTTAACGAGGTGGTTAAAGCTTTGCGGGACTCGGATGCTGTCGGTAGCATCGATGCGCCGAAGAAATATATTGGCGGGAACCTTCGCATGACATGGTCAACCTACGGCGGAATCGGGGATGAATCACCCATAACATTCTGGAGCTATTCCGCGCCTGGAATCGCTATGGCCCTGGCGGGATCGAAGTACAACTTGCTCGGCGAGCAGCGGCCGGGAACTGCGCATTCGCACTCTCTTACGCCACCCATGGTGCAGTGGTTCCTGGATAACCTTCAGGACCCTGTTCCTGAGACCACAAAAGGATTGGCTGAATGGGATGAAGGTGAATTGGATGAATACGATATCGCGAACGGCACTTGGCTGGCAGCCACGCAAACTAAAGGGATCAAGGAATCAACCGAGTTCGTGGCAAGAGTTTTACACGACAGCAAATGGCCTCAAGGGTTCCGTGGTTCCGACGCAAAACGAATCCTGCTTGCAAGCCCACTGTATGTCGCGTCTGTTGACTAGCGCGATCGGGCCATGCGCATATCACGGGTGTAAAATTTTAAGTGTTTTCCTCATCCTGAGTTCATCAGTGCAGATCTGCGGTTGACTCGGTTTGTCTGAATGCTGATGGCTGAGTGAACGAGCTGCGTTCGATATCGGCGAGCATCTCGCGAGCGGCCTCAACGATCAGTTCCGGCTCATCCAAATGGACCCAATGTGCGCTTTTGGCAGCGATGATATGGCGCCCGCGCAGCGAACGCGCGGCGATAGCTTGGTGCTCCTCCAGGCGGACACCTGTCTGGTGCCCACCGGAAATGACAGTGACAGGGATGTGCGCGGGTATGTCGCAGCCAAAAACTTCCGCCGCACACTTAGGTAGGCTTTGAATATACCGGGCCATCACCAGGAAAAATTTTGGATGTCCCCAGCGTTCGCGAATGAGCCGAACGGTCTCAGGAGGAAGTTTGGCCAGTTCGCCAAGAATACGTTCGACGGTATCTTTTGCGCCTGCGCCGAATGAACCCAGCACGCGACGCGGCACGGCATTGTTGCCGCGCTGCAACAACCATAGGCAAAAACGCAGCACACCGAGTGCGCTGATCACCGCGCCGGCGCGGGAAAACCATACTGCGCGGCGAATTTGCCATCGCCGGGAACGATCGGGGCCGATCCATTCTTCGGGCGTCAGTGGATCGATCAAGATGATGCCTGCAAGTTCATCGGGGAATGCGCGCGCATAGACGCGGAGAATATAGGCAGCAAAAGAATGCCCCGCCAAAACGTATGGCCTGGGCATATGCAGAGCTTCAATCCACTCATGGAGCTCATCTGCCATCTTCGATACCTTGCATTCATGCCCTGAAGATGTGCTCCATCCGAGACTCGCACGATCATAGCTATAGACGGCCGAATAAGGCGCGAGTTGGGGCTGGAGAATGCTCCAACTCAACGAAGTGGCAGTGATGCCTGATTCCAGAATGATCGCCGGGGCGCCTGCGCCAGATTGCTGCACATGCACCGTTCTGTACGGCAGTTTTACCAACCTTCCCGGCGCATGGAATTTCTTGCTATCGTGCCAGAGGCAAAGAGACTGAAGGACAACCTGCAGAAGCAGAATGACTACGACGATGTAAACAGCAAGCACCACGTGCTTTTATTCTAACGGGAAAACAGTATGCCAAAGAAAAAAGCCGCAACGCTCTTTTGCGGCCTTTTTCTTTGTGAAAGCACCGTTTTTATTACTGTGGCGGCGCTTCCTTACTGGGATCATCCAGACCATTGGTAGGCTGGGCCGGCAGCGCCGGCGGTGTGAGAAACACCGGCGGGTTGATGAAGTCAAAGAACTCCGTCATATCGTCGCCCGCGGCGTCGCGCCGGGTGAGGGGCGCCAGATTGAACCGGGTCTCAACCAACTTCAAAATCGAAGTGGTATCGCGGTTGACGTGGGAAACGAAGTGCGGCTTCACAAAGGGGGACATCACGATGATAGGAACGCGGAAGCCGCTCAGCGTAAAGTTGTCTCCGGTGGCATCGTTGGGCCCAAGTTGCGGCGGAATATCGTCCGGTGGAACCACCGTGAACGGCGGCACGTGGTCATAGAGTCCTCCGCCTTCGTCGTAAGAAAGAATGAAGATCGAATCGTGCCAGGCGGGGCTGTTCATCAGGGCGTCAATCAGGGTTTTCACGAATGCCGCGCCCTGCTGGATGTTGTTGTCCGGGTGTTCATCCAGTCCGCTTGCGCCAAAGCCGCCGTCGATCCACACAAAAGAGGGGAGGTCGGTGTCCGCAGTGGGGCTGGCCAGGATGTCGAGATACTGTTGAATGGGAAACGTCTTGGTCTGGATGGCGGGATTGTTCCAGTCGGTAAAGCCCGCCAGGAAGATCGCGTCTTTATAGTAATAGGCCCAGCTCACGCCGTTGCTTTGCAGGCTGGAGAAAATAGTAGGACAGGTCCACTGCGGCGAACCACCGGGCGAGGGGAAGATCCTGCCTTGTGATGTCGCGCAGAACGCATACTGGCGGTTGGTGACCGTGTTGGCCAGCATGGGCGAGTGGAATGAATCACTGGTGCCGAACTGCGCTGCCAATTCGTAGTAGTAGGGCAGATCGGTTTCGTTGTACTGGCCGAGAGCGCGCAGCCCGTTGTTGTCGAATTTCTGCGCAACAGAGTGCGTGGTTTGGGCAAAGCGGTCCATCTTGAACGTGCCGTCGGCTTGCGTATCGATATCAAAATGGCTTTCATTCCACGCCGGAGAAAGATTCTCCGTCCGCGTGGTGGGCTCGTGGAACAGGTGTCCTGTTCCACCCCCGAAGAGCGGCAGGAGAATGTTGGGATCGTAACCGGCGTTGATCGAATAATTGGCAATCTCGGGATGCCTGGTGGCAACGTAGTTTCCGAGATTGGCGAAGTAGCTGTCAAACGAGCGGTTCTCCTGCAACAGCACGACAATGTGCTTGATGCCCTGCAGGCCCGTGTTAATGCCAACGCTGACTGTGGCCGCGGCCGTAGTGGTATTTCCCTGCCCATCGGTAGCCGTGATCGTATAGGTGGTATTCGCTGCAGGTGAAACTTTTACGCTTCCGGTTGCGCCGGTAACCGTTCCAATTCCCTGATCGATGCTGAGACTTGCTGCGCCCTGTGAACTCCAGGTGAGCGTAGACTGCCCGCCCGGCGCGATGTTGGCAGGGTTTGCCGTAAGCGTAACGCCCAGGGGCGCGCTCACCGTGGTTTGAGCCGTGGCCGTTGCCGTGCCGTTTGTGGCAGTGATGGTATAGGTGGTAGTCGCGCTCGGGCTTACAGAAATGCTTCCGCTCGGCGGATTCACCGCACCTACTCCCTGATCGATGCTGAGCGAGGTCGCGTTCGCGCTCGTCCAGTTGAGCGTTGCGGTCTGGCCGGGGCCAATCTTTGGCGGGGTGGCTGTCAGCCCAACGGTCATCATGTTTATAGTCGCTGTCGCGCTCGCCGTCACTCCGGCTGCTCCAGTGGCCGTAGCTGTATAAGTCGTGGTGGCAGTGGGGACCAGCGTCACCGCACCAGAAAGCGCCAGCGAAGTCTGGTCTTCTGACAGGACTGACGGCGTAATCGAGACCGAGAGCGCGTTGGTCGTGCTCCAGGTGAGCGTCGCGGATTGGCCCGAACCGACCACGGTCGGGGCAAAGCTCAGGCTGATGGTCGGGGCCGATCCGGCGGCAACAACCGTGACCGTGATCGAACTGGAAGCCTGCCGGCCGTTTGCGTCGGTCGCGGTCGCAACATAGGTAGTCGTCTGCGATGGCGTAACCGCTGCCGAGCCTGACATCGGCAATGTTCCGGAAGCGACTGCCGGGGAAATGGAAAACGATGTGGCATTGGTCACCTTCCACGTGAGCGTGGTCGGCTGGCCTTGAACGATGCTTAGCGGCTGGGCGCCGAACGCGATCACAGCCTGTGATGGGCCGGAACTGCTACCGCCGATCATTCCAGTGCAACCGCAGAGGAAAGCAACAGTGGAGGCGAGAAAAACTGAGATCAGGGCAGAAGAAGTCTTGGACTGTGGCATGGCGCTCTCATAACCAGGGTTACTGGCTTGAGATGTAGATTCAGCAGCACAGGTTGTGCCGCTCTGGTCTGAGCGCAGAGAGAAGCTGCAAAAAAAATTTCGGTGTTAAGAGCAGATTAAAAGGCCGGCGCGCGACTGGAATCCTTGCGCAGGAGCTGTTGCCTCTCAAAAGCAGAGTAGCTGGATTCCAGAGACGCGCCAGGGCTCGTACAGCAATGCCGCAGGACTGAATGCTGAGTGCTGAATGCTTACTTCACCTTATTTAATGACGGCAGCGCCGGCAACCGCGCACTGGCCATCCTGGTCACTGTTGGCGCCGGAGACGCCGATCGCGCCGATGACTTTACCGTCGGCGATGAGAGGAACTCCGCCCTCAACCGGCACTGCGCCCCGGAGGCTCATCACTCGCACGCCCGCTCCGCCACTGGCCAGGGCATCCTGAAAGGCCTTGGTCGGGCGCTTATAAAGCGCCGCCGAACGGGCCTTGTCAATGGACACGTCGGCGCTGCCCAGCTGAGTGTTATCCATCTTTTCGTAATAGACCAGGGTGCCGTTGGGATCAACCACCGCTACAGCCATGTTCCAGTGATTTTTTACGGCCTCGGCCAATGCCGCAGCCGCAGCCTTCTTGGCGGCTTCCAAACCGACCGGCGGTCCATAGGGGTTAGGCAGCATCTGCGCCTCCATTCCCAGCACAAACAGGACCAGCGCCAGGACAGACAATTTTCTGAACAACTGTGATGGCATCGTTCACTCCTCTTTTCGCATGTGTGCGAATCTTGCTGAAGAGACCTTTGCTGATGAGATCCATGTGATGAAAACTCCGCGATGATGAGCTCTTGAAACGGAACAGCGAACAACTGTCGCAGCCGGACGACGGCGGCGATTCATCTGCCGTAAGCACAAAGCGGCGAGGGATGGCAGTCTAAAGACCGGCGATAGCAGGTGTCAAGACGAGCGATGCCGGCGGTGACCGTTTCTACGCAGCGCGATCCATTTTGCCTTCTCGTTCCCGAAGCTTTTTCACGATAAATTCGGCATACCAGGAAGGCCAATTGTCGTCTCTGTGGCCGAGCCTTTGCTCGTACTCACCATGAGCCGATTCCGCCTGTCGTAATAGGTTCGCGAGATCCTGTTGAGTGAGGTCCATAGACTCATCTTACTTGACTCCCATTCTGCTGGAGTGGAAGTGCCCGTCAGCCGTGCACATTTGCGCTTGCTCAGGTCTGGGCTTCGCCGCGGGCTGCGCAGGGGTTGCAACTTTTGCGCCGCTCTGTCTTGTATCCCGTGAATTGCCTGGATTGCCAAAGCTGTCGATTTGGCTGCACGATAGAATGCTTGTTTGCAGCTTGAACTCAAACTGAACACACAAACATGGAACCGATCTCACACTTTTTTTATTCTGACCGCCTGAAGCTGCAGTTTTGGGATTACGGACAGGATGGCAAGCCTGCCCTGGTATTGGTCCACGGCGGCCTGGACCACGCGCGCAACTGGGACTGGGTGGCGCGCTCCCTATGCGAGCACTACCACGTCTACGCCCTCGACCTGCGCGGCCACGGCAACAGCGCGTGGGCGCCTGGAGCTATGTACAGCATTGCTGAACACGTGCTCGACCTCTCCGCCCTGCTCGACATCATCAACGAATTTCCCATGCGCCTGGTGGGGCACTCGCTCGGCGGCCTGATTGTTCTCCACTATGCCGGCACGTATCCTGAGCGCGTCGCCAAAGCGGTTTCGATTGAGGGCATCGGCTTTCCGCCGACGCATCGCATCTATGGGCCGGCATCGGCGCGGCTGCGTTACTGGATTGAAGCCGTGCGCGGCATCGAAAAACGCAAGCCGAAGAGTTATCCCAATCTCGATGCCGCGGTGGCGCGCATGCAGGAAGCCAATCCGCGTCTCTCCGACGACGTCGCGCGCCACCTGACGCTGCACGGCACCAACTGGGATGCAGACGGATCGCTGGTCTGGAAATTCGACAACTACGTACGCGCTTTTTCTCCGCTCATCTTCAACGTGGAAGAAAGCGCGGAGCTTTACGGACAGATCACCTCGCCCACGCTGCTGTTCTGGGGACTGGAAAGCTTTGCCCCGGTGCCGGAGAACGACCCGCGCGTGAAGGCCATCCGCAATTGCCGGCTGGTGAAGGTGGAGAAGGCCGGTCACTGGGTGCATCACGATCAACTGGAATTGTTCTTGCGGGAAACCAAGGCGTTCCTGGAAAGTTGAAGCTTAACAGATGTCAGATCAAATTCTGTGCCGCACCTACGGCGCTCACTCATTCCACACACAACCCGGGGCTTACGCCCTGGGCTAAACTCTTTCGCCCTTCCAGGGCTGCTCTCACCTCGCCGCGGCCTTCTGTTGCCCCGGCACCGTGATGGTCACCGTGTCCGGCTGTGTCCACGTAGCGCGACCGTCTTTGAACTTAAGGCGGTTCATTGTCGTCACCATCTTGCCCGGTTCCACTTTGACGTCGATGTAGTGATAGTTGATTTCATTGCTGCGGAACGGGTCATCCGGCTGGCGCTCGATGGGATAAGCATGGGCGCCGCCGCCGCCGGTAACAAAATACGTCACGCCGCCATGTTCGTGACGCTCGTAGTTGTGGACGTGCCCGGCAAAGACCACGATGCGCGCGTGCATCTTCTGCTGCCGGTCTTCCAGCAGACGAGCCAGAGCCTGCTCGGCCGGCCGCGCCGAGTGTCCGCCGCCGTACTTCCCGGCGTCGGACGAGCTGGTGTACGGCGGATGGTGCAACACGATCACCACAAAGTCCACGCCGGCCGGAACAGAATCAAGCTTGCTCTTGAGCCAGTCGCCCTGCGCCCCAGAAGTCTCGTCGAGTGCGCTATCCAGCGTGAGCATCAGGACATTGCCGGTGTTCACGGAGTAGTAAAGACTGTGATTGATTTCCGGGTAGCGCTCAAAGTAGTTGGCCAGGCTTATCTTCGGATCGCCGTGAAGGTCGTGGTTGCCCAAAGCCGGATAGACGCGAATGTGCTGCTCGCGCCAGATGGCGGTTTCGCTGTCATAGACCTTCCAGTCGTTGGGGTCGTTACCGTTATAGGTGATATCGCCGCCGAAGGTAACGAACTCAGGGTGCGCATTGGCGATGGCCTTTACCAGTTCGCGGCGGGCATCCGGATTGGCAGCCTTGGTATCGGCCGGATCGGTAAAGCGCGTATCGCCGTACGCGATGAAATGTATGTGATTGCTCTGGCTCAGACGTATATCTACCGGCTGCGTTTGCGCCGGCAGTGTTGGCCTTGCAACGCAACCCGCAGCCAGAAGGGTGCAAAGAAGCAGAAGATTCTTTGGCGAACGAAACATGACCCTACCCTAAATTGGAATTGTGAACACCGTGTTAACGACGAGCGGCTCCGCTCCTGAAGTATTACAGCAAACGTCTCAGTTGGCCCGTTAGGGTACTTCTTAACGCAGTATTCACGATCCGTTCATCTCACGTTTAACTAGTGGCGGCAGTATTTACCCAACCGGCCGAGCTGCGCATTCTTGTTCTCTTTTCGATCAAAAATTTGCCCTGCTTCGAAGGAGCGACTTATGCACCGTCAAACTTCATTTTATCGTTCTATCGTATTCGGTTTGTGGATGGTTATTGCCTTTGCGCTTTTTGCTCCGGCCATGCTGGGCCAGGGCAGAGGCGGCATCATCACCGGCAGAGTAGCTGATTCTTCCGGGGCCGTGCTGCAAGGCGCACGCGTGGAGCTGCAACCCAGGGGGATTTTCCTGGCCACAAATGCGTCGGGTGAATTCACGTTCACCAACATCCCTCCGGGAGCTTATACGGTAACTATTTCTTATGTGGGGTTTGAATCGGTTACCCAGGCAATCTCGGTCGGAGCCAACCCGGTTGAGCCGATCAACGTGCTGCTGAAGGTGAAATCGCAAAGCGAAGAGATCATCGTGACGGCGCCGCGCGTCCACGGAGAAGCAGAAGCCATCAATCGCACGCGCAACGCGGACAACATCCTGCAGGTGATTCCCGCCGATGTGATTACGTCGCTACCCAATGCCAACATTGCCGATGCCCTCGGTCGACTGCCGTCCGTCACCCTTGAGCGCGATGAAGGTGAAGGCAAGTACGTCCAGATTCGCGGCACCGAACCCCGCCTGACTAACGTAACCATTGACGGCATTAACGTTCCGTCGCCGGAGAGCGGAGTGCGCCAGATCAAGCTGGATACGCTGGCCTCGGACCTTGTCGAATCGGCTGAAATCAACAAAACTCTTCAGGCGAATCAGGATGGAGACGGCATTGGCGGCTCAGTCAATCTCAAGACCAAGACGGCAGGCGACGTTCCAACTCTAAGTTTGTACGGCTTGGGCGGCTACACGCCGATTATCGGCGGACGCGGCGTTGACCAGTTCGGCGGCACCATTGGACACCGGTTTGGCCAAAGCAAAAAGCTGGGCATATTGTTTGGCGGGACATATGACTGGAACGGGCGCGGAATCAATGACATTGAGCCTGTGCCCACTGTAAGCAGCATTGCGCCGCACTATGACAGCATGGACCAGCGCGACTATATCTACTACCGCACGCGCTGGGGGCTGGCAGGTAGCGTGGATTACAAGCTCGGAGAAGGATCCGGCATTTATCTGCGCGGACTCTACTCCACTTTCCGGAACTGGGGAAACAAATGGGTTTACACGCTGAATGACGGGGCCAACCCTCAGGCCAGTCAGGACTGGCGTCGCCCGGATTTTGCGATTGGCAGCCTGGTGCTGGGCGCCAAACACGTTTTCCACAATTCCTGGTTCACATGGGATGCCTCCGTTGCGCGCTCTCGTTCGCTGAACGGCGATGGCGGCGCCAACTTCACATGGAATGGTCCGGACCTTTCCGGCACGTGCGTCAACGTTGCAAACGCGAAGACCCAATTTCGTCCGCTTTTTTCCGCTGGATGCTTCGTCCCCGGCGCGGCAGATTCCACCGACATCAGGAACTACACGCTTTCCAGTTTCGCCCTGCCGCCAACGGGTCTTTCCGCCCAGTTGAACCTCCAGGGTTCTGCCTCATTTGCCCAGCAGTACCATTTGGGTTCGCACTACGCGATATTCGAATTCGGCGGCAAGATTCGCAATGCTCACAAGTTCGACGACACGCAGGGTCTGAGCGCGGATTTCACGACCCTTCCGACCCTTATTCCAGCAGGACAGTTCCTGGGAACCTTCACTGACTCCAACTACTACGACAAGACCTACCACTTTACCAATACGCCGAACTACGAGATGGTGCGCGCTTTCGCGCTGGCCAGCGGGTTGGTTAGCGCCCAGGGCATCAACGGAAACAACTACAACCTGATCGAGCGGGTCTCCGCCGGTTATCTGATGAATACCATTGACCTGACCAATCGTTTCCGCCTGGTTACAGGCGTGCGCTTTGAAGCCACGCATGTTGCGACGCTGAGCTTCAACAATGGGCAGGATGCGAACGGAAACCCGGTCCCGAACGCAGTCAATGTCCCCGGCGGCAGCGACTACATCGACGTCCTGCCCAGCGTTTCCGTGCGCTTTGGCTTGACCAAAGACAGCGCCATACGAGCGGTCTTCAGCCGGGGCATTGCACGTCCTGACCCGCAGGACATCGCCCAAGCCAACGGTGTGCTGGATACTACGCAGACGCCGAACGCGATCACGCTCGGCAACCCCAATTTAAAGGCGGAGCACTCGAACAACTACGATCTGCTCTTCGAGCAGTTCCTGAACCCATTTGGCATGATTCAGGCCGGTTTCTTTTACAAGCAGCTGGGTGATCCGATCGTCAACGGGCAGTTCGCTGAGAATCCCAGCCTGTTCCAGAATCAACCTCTCCCTCCTACCTCGCCGTATGTTCTGGTTTCGCAGGTGCAGAACATCGGTAGCGCCCATTTGTGGGGTTTCGAGGTTGGCTATTCACAGCGCTTAAGCCGCCTGCCCGGCGTGATGAAGGGTCTGGGCCTCTCCGCCAACTACAGCTATACGAATTCCACCACTGACGGCCTGCAGGGCTTGTTTCGCGATGACCATCCGGCCCTGCTCCGCCAGGCGCCAAACACCTGGAACATCAGCCCGACTTTCGACACCAACAAGTTCTCCCTGCGCGTCGGCATGACGTACAACGATGCCATGATCTTTGCCTACCAATTCAAAGACCTGCAGCCAGGCCCCAACGGCATCATTCCCCTTCCCCCTTGCACGACTATATGCGACGGAAGTGCCGAGGTGACGGCCGGCGGCGCCAAAGGGCCGGGCGGAGACAACTACCTCTACGCGCACTACCAGCTCGACGCCCAGGCCAGCTACAAAATAACGCGCAGCTTTACGGTCTACGGTTACGGCTTGAACCTGAACAACGAGGTCTTCGGTTTCTATAATGGAAGCCCGCAATACGTTGTCCAGCGCGAGTACTACCATCCGACGTATGCTGCAGGTATTCGCTACACGCTCAGTCGCGAAAAGTAAGCTGCGGCAGCGCGGAGCGAAATTGCCTCCCAATTTGGGAATGGGCCTGATCGACAAGGGCGAGAATACCCTCGCCCTTAGTCCACTCAGGCGGCCTCTGTGCTGCGAACCCCTCCCACGCCTCTTCTAAAATGCCTCACGGCATCCGTATAATTCCTTACGGCATCCAAAGGAACTAACCGAACCGGTGAATTTAAGGCCCCCTGCCCGCTTCGTCAGCGCTAACATTTAGAGGATTTTATGCAGGCACGCAGGTTTTCCGCCAGAGCGCTCGCTCTTACACTGACCGTACTTCTCACCCAGCCGTTCGCGCTGTTGGCGCAGAGTTCCAGCCCGCAGCTGCCCGACCCAGGCTCACCCAGCATGAACAAGGAGCAGCAGGAGAAGCTCGGCCTGCAGGCTGTCGGCGAGGTCTACAAGCAGATGCCGGTCCTTCCGGATTCAAGCCCGGAGACACGCTACATCCAGCAACTGGGGAAAAAGCTCGAAGCGGTAATCCCGCCCGAAAAGTCGTGGCCATACCAGTTTCATGTAATTCCGGCGTCGGACATTAACGCGTTTGCGCTGCCCGGCGGTCCCATCTTTGTAAACATCGGAACCATCACGGCGGCAGAAAATGAAGCCCAATTGGCCGGCGTGCTGGCACACGAGATGTCGCACGTGTACATGCAACACTCGGCCAAGCAGGCGCCGAAGTCAACAGCAGCAGAGATCATTGCCGGGCTGGCCGGCGCTGTGCTGCCGCAGAGCGGAGTAGGCAATCTTGCTCGTATGGGCGTCCAGTTCGGCGCCGGCACCATGCTGATGAGATATTCCCGCAAAGATGAGGCTCAAGCCGATGCCGTGGGCGCAGTGATCATGTATAAAGCGGGATATGATCCTCGAGCGATGGCCCAGTTCTTCGAGACCCTGCAAGCAAAATACGGGAACGGCGGGCCGCAGTTTCTGAGCGACCATCCCAATCCCGGGAACCGCACCGCCGCAGTCGAGCAGCAGATCCAGAACTGGCCCCCGAAGAATTTTGCGGCCAACACCGGCCAGTTCGCGAGCGTGAAACAGAACGCCGCCAAGGTAAGAGCGTATTCAGCACAGGAGATCGCCGACGGAGCAAAATCCGGTCAATGGGCGAAACAGAACCAGAAGAATGGTGCGGTGCCGGCCAACGCTCCTGTGTCGCAGAATGTGAATGAAGGCAATGCGCCCGCGTCTGAGAACGGCGCGAACCAGAGCGACGTTTCTCTGCGTGACGTCAAGCCCAGTGGCAAATTCACGCAATTGCAGGGAGATGGTTTCACCATCTCCTACCCGGATAACTGGAAGACCGCCGGCGATCAGAACACAACCATGATCGTGCCTCCTTCGGGAGCGAATCAGAACGGTATTTCTTACGGAGTGATTCTTGGCACCAACCCCAACACCAATACATCGTCGATGGATGACGCGATTAAGACGCTGGCACAAAGCCTGCAACAGGACAATCCGGGCATGCACATCTCCGGCGACGTAAAAAAGGTGGAAGTAAACGGCCTTCAGGGCCGTTCGTTGGAGCTTGCCGGGAATTCTCCCTTGCAACTGAATGGCCAACCGCTGCCGGAACGCGACTTGCTGGTAACGCTCCCTCGCGCCCAGGGAGGCCTGCTGTATCTGGTTTTTGTCTCTCCTGAACGCGACTTCCAGCAGATGCATCCGACTTATCAGAAAATGCTCGACAGCCTGCAGATGCAGTGAGCCTTCGCGCCAAGACGCGCCATGCTGGGAATCTCTGCTCCACCGTACCCGCATCCAACGTAGTTGGTCGGGTGATGGCGCGGGTTTTTATCGTTTCCCCGCTTGAGCTGCCCCGAAGTCCAACGATGTCAGGTTCAGCTACATCACCCCACTGCTCCCACCCTATTTTCCGACATACAATTCGGGCAGCGTTTGCTTCAGATGCTCCAGCTTGGGCAGATCATTGATGGCAATGTACGGCTCATTGGGGTGACGCTCGGCGTAATCCTGATGGTACTGCTCAGCCGGATAAAAACCTCGCAATGCCACCACCTGCGTCACAATCGGCTGGGCAAAAACCCGGGCATGGTTGAGCTGATCGATGTAGGCCTGGGCAATGCGCCGCTGATCGTCATTGGCAAAGAATATGGCGGAACGATACTGAGTGCCCTCGTCCGGACCCTGCCGATTGAGCTCCGTCGGATCGTGTGCGACGGAGAAAAACACTTTCAGCAACTGCCCATAAGAAATCTTGCTCGGATCATAGATGATGCGCACCGATTCGGCGTGTCCCGTGGTGCCGGTGCTCACGGTTTCATACTGCGCCGTTTGTGCCGAACCGCCCGAATATCCGGCGGTAACGCTGCTCACGCCCTTCACATGCTCAAAAACCGCCTGAATCCCCCAGAAGCATCCTCCCGCCAATACAACGGTCTGTGCTCCTTGAGTCTTGCTGAGCGGCGCATCGGTATCCGGGTTGGGCAACTTCACCGCGCCACTGGAGGCATGGCAGGAAAGAGTGAAGACCAGCGTGAGCAACCCGGCAACTTTCGCAATCGAACGCACAGCCACCTCCTTATCCCATCATAGTGAACTTAGGCCTTCTTCACGAACTGCAATGACGCTGAGTTCATGCAGTAGCGTTGGCCTGTCGGGCGCGGGCCGTCGTTGAAGACGTGCCCCAGATGCGCGTCGCAACGGGTACAGGCTACAGCAGTGCGGCGCATGCCAAAGGTTTTGTCGTCCAGATCTTCCACGTTCTCCTCGGCAATCGGCTGCCAGAAGCTGGGCCATCCCGTGCCGGATTCAAACTTGGTATCTGAGCTGAACAGCGCGGTGCCGCAACAGATGCAACGGTAAAGACCGGACTCATGGTTGTTCCAGTATTCGCCGGTGAACGCCATCTCCGTGCCGTCCTGGCGGGTGACGTTGTACGCAGCAGGCGAGAGTTGTTGCCGCCACTCGTTGTCGCTTTTCACCAGCTTGGGAACGTGGACTGTCTCGGTTCGCTCGCCCGCGTCATTGAATTCAACGATGGTGACTTCCTGCGGCTGTTCGGTTGCGCTTGCCTTGCCGGGATGCGGGTGCCCGGCGCTTTCAGCGGTCTCTGGCTTCTTTGAGAAAATGCCCATAATCCACAAGTATAGTCCTCCGCCAACAACGGCTGATGAAAGCAGAAAAGCGCGGCGGGAAGTCTTGCGGGAAGCACTTGCGTCTTTAAGGTCGGACTCGAACATTGGCCGCTTTCTCTTGATCCAATGTACCTCTAAAAAATCAACGGCGCGTCAGGCCGCTCCGCCCACAGCTTCAGCGGCCGCTTCCAGCGGCAGGAACACGGTAAAAACTGCACCGCCCAGCGAATGCTGATTATCCGTGCTGAGTTGAATGCTTCCGCCATGCCGTTGGGCAATTTCCTTGCTCACCCACAGTCCAAGCCCGGTGCCGACATCCTGCTTGGTAGTGAAGAACGGCTCAAAGATGTGGGTGCGGTTTTCCAGGGCCACTCCGGGGCCATCATCGGCCACCACGATCTCCACGCCTTGCGTCTGCTTGCGAGCGGCCGGCCTGATGGAGATTCTGATGTGGCCGCCATTGCCCACGGCATCGGCGGCGTTGGAAACCAGGTTGGCGATCAATTGCTTCAACTCGCCCTGCATGCCCAGTATCGGCGGGCACTCGGCCGGCTTCAGCTCCATCACGATGCCCTTGCTGCGCATCTTGTTTTCATAGAGCCGCACCACTGATTCCACCACAGCGCGCACGTGCACCAGCACAGGCCCTGACGGATCGCGGTAGAAGCCCAGCGTTTGCCGCGTGATGTGGGAAACCCGGTCAAGCTCCGTCTCCGCCATGTTCAGATAGCCCAGCGTCTCCTGCGACAGCCCGCCCGAATTCTTCACGATGTAAATCAGGTTGCCCACTGCTTCCAGCGGATTGTTGATCTCATGCGCTACGGTAGCCGCCAGCCGGCCCGCTGCCGCGAGTTTTTCGGCTTTGCGCATCACGTCCTGCGCCTGTTTTTCCGCTGTGACGTCGCGGAAGACCATCACCACGCCGCGCAATCTTTTCTGATCGTCGTAGATGGGCGCGGCGCTGTCCTCGATCGGAACCACTGTTCCGTCGGGGCGCTGCAACATCGTATGGTTCGCCAGCCCCATCACGCGGCCCGACTCCAGCACCTTGGCCACCGGATTCTCCACCGGTTTGTGCGTCTGCTCGTTGAAGATCGGAAATACATTCTTGATCTCCTGTCCGCGAGCCTGCGCCAGGCGCACTCCGGTCAACTCTTCGGCAATGGCATTCAGAAAGGTCACCATGCCCCGCTCATCGGTGGCGATCACAGCATCGCCAATGCTTCCCAGGGTCACGCGGAACCATTCTTCCCGCTGCCGGATCTCCGCCGCATGTTTCTCGCGCTCATCCATTTCCCGCAGGATGTAAAACGCCAGCAGCGTCAACCCGATCACGGCCAGCGCCGCCGTCAGATACAAGGTGGTAATCAGCGCTTTGGTGCTGCTTTGGACGGCCTGAAGCCGTGTGGCTTCCAGCGCGCTTTCATGCCGCCGCATCTGATCCGTCAGGTTGCGGAAATCGCGCATGATCAGCAGGCCTCGGTCCGTCAGCACCTCCGCCCGGGCCTGGTCGCGCTTGCCTGACTGGTACATCGTGATGATCTTTTGCAGCTCCTCAAGATTTCGCTGCCCCAGCACACGCAGCGCTGAGACCCGGGCTTTCTGCTCCGGATTGTCGTCCGTCAGCGCCGCCAGCTTGTCCAGGTGCGGTGTTAATTCGGTCAGGGCCGCGGTGTGCGGCGCGAGATAACGAAGCTCGCCGGTGTAGAGATAGCCCCGCTGCCCGGTTTCTGCCTCCGACAGCAGCGATTCCACCCGGGTAAGTTCGAGCATCACCTGCTGGGTGTGCGTCACCCATGCCTGGTTGCTGTCCTGTACGGCAAGACGCTGGCGCGTCACCGCCGCGTTCATCAGCAAGACGAACAACAGCACAGCAAAACCGGTAATGACACTGAACCGCTTGTAGGTGACTCTCATGCCAAAAAGAGCCGGGAAAAATACTCCGTCTGCCCGAGTGAATTTATTCTAACGTATCGATTTCAGCGGATAAAGAACCGATTTTGGCAAACCGTTGAAATTAGCCAGGGTTAAGTAGTGCTAAGAACACCGCAGAACTTTGGTATTTCAGACCTGTCATCCTGACCGCCGCACGAGCTCACGGCGAAGCCGGGAGTAAGTGCAAGTCGAAGGACCCCGAAAATGTGTCCCCTGCCATGCATGTACGGGGAGTTCTACCCATGCACTGGTCTTGCCATCGGTACCCAGAAAGCCAACCGCGGCAGTCAATTGGGCCCTTATCCGCGTTCATATAAATTTTGGTTCGCCATCGTCGTTCTCATCACGTTCCACGCCGCCAGTTGGATCGTGTAAGCAAGGTGGCCAATCTGCTTTGAATCCAGTTTCCCGTCGATGATTGCTCCCTGCAGCTTCTTGATCCCCACCTGAATACTGTCCGGATCTTCCATCGGTCCCAGGTCCAGCTTCGCACTCTTGGCCTCTTCCAGCCGCTCATGCATGTAGCACAACTTCTTGCCTCGCACCCGTGGTGAGCCGCATTGCGCCCCGCCCACGTGGACGTGCGTGCACCGCGCCGCACGTTGCGCCTTTTCCAGGTTGTGCCGGCGTATCTCTTCCTGCTCCCGCCGGTACGTTTCCGCCAGCCTCAGCCCCTCCTTGAATAGTTCGTGCTCGTCGTATTCCGCTGCGTCCATAATCGGGCCGTTCGGCACCCATTTCGCCCTCTCATGCGTCTCGAAATACTTTTTGTACGCATGGAAAGCTGCATAAAACGCCAGGCACAGCTTCCCGTGCTCCGACTCCTCCCAGCCTTTGCGCAGCTTCCTATGGTAGTTCTTCTGACTCTCCTCGAAGCGGCGTTCAAGTTCCCTAACCTCCTCCACCGAATACCAGCTGCCGCGATATTCCGTGGTCGCCAGCGGATCTTCCCATCTGTTCCTCGGCTTGATCTTTCTTGTCTCTAACGGCTCATTGTCGCTTCCGTTTCCATTCATCTTCCACCTTCCATTCTTCCACTGCACCTGCGTTCCCATCTGCGCCATCTGCGTGAATCAGCGCCAACTCCTTGGTTTTCCGATCACCGGATCACCCGATCTCCCGATCACCCGATACCCACCCCTTCCCCCGGCATTCATCCCATCTGATCCCATCCAATCCCATCCTGTCCCGACGCGGGATCATCTGAGACTGAAACCGGGGTCCCCAGCACGCCCGATTTTGGCGTGATGGGGTTGAGCAGAGGGTCGCAGCCCCAAAACTCAAACACCCGGCCTCAAAGCCGGGTGTCAAAAAACTAAAAACCAATTGTGGACCGCAGCCGCCCTCGGCTGCGCTACTTGCAGCAAAACGGGCGATCAACAGCAAATAAAATACGAAAACGATTCTAGCATGCCTCATTCCTTACGCAACAAAAAATATTCAATGCTGTTTCAGGAGAAGACTACATCCCCCCTCTCTGTCATGGTGAGCGAAGCCGGAACGACCCTGAGCTTGCGAAGGGAAAGTGATGGCAAGTCGAACCATCCCGAGGATGTGTCCCTTTGCTATACCGTTACAGAGAGTTCTACCGATCCCGTCATGCTAGCACTTGCCGTGACAGGGCTATGTGCTTTGATTGTAAATCGGAAGGTTAATGCGCTTGAGTTTTCGGTCAACAGTCACGAAATATCCAAAGGTGCTATACCTCGAATCGCTGAATATGTCCCGGTACTTGACGATTCCCCAAATCACAATCATGGTCATGCTTCCAGCGTCATTACTTTCATTACAAATCCTGCCTTCGTCTGTCTTGAATCTATCCTCTCTAGGGACTTCATGCAGTCCGTGAAAAATGAATTCGATATTTTCAAAATCAGGATTCTGGGGAATGTGATCGAAAAATCCAACGCCGAGACGCTTTTCCGTAATCCACGCTGTTATTTTGCCTTCATTTTTGCAGATAACCGAAACAGAGATTCCGGTACGGGAAACAATGTTTCCTTGTTCGAGACTGTCAAGGTTAACGATGGATGGGCGAAGCGGCCAATCGACGGTCGGAACAATTCTAGAACCCTCGATTTGAGCCAATCTCTTAGCAGTAAGGTCAGCCGCATCGGCGCTTTTTTGAGCAGCCAGGGCGCTTATGGTGGCTTGTTCAATCAGTCTGTTGGTTTGCTCATTCGCATGTTGCATCTGTCTTACTTGCCGAAACATAGCGTAATTGCTATTTCTGGCGGCAATGATTTGTTCCCCAGCATTGTCGACCTGTTTTTGCATGATTTCGACTTGCGCCCCGATTTTGCCGAGCATTTTTCCAGTTATGACCACATAGATTCCAGTAATTACAGCGAGAAGAATAGCGGTAGCAGTTTGGGCGATTCCGTCGGGAGTAAGGCCGTACATTGTTGTTTTTTTATCGGGCTTATAGTCCTGCTGATTAGATGCTCCGCTGTCTCGGCGATCGGGACTTTGCAATTCCTGAAGCGTCGATTTGTTAGCGGCGTCACGCGCTTCGTGGTGAGCTTTATTGTTGGTGTTGGAGTGATTATTCTGAGCTTGTCCGCTTGGAACTAGCATAAGTAGCGCGATAACGAACACTTTCATGGTGGGCGAGATTTTATGTCAAAAGAATGCGAATATCACGAAGGAAAACAGGCCCAACAGGACTTCGCAGAGGCATACTCCCCACTTTAAAAACTTAACTCCCCAAACTCCCGCTTAACAATCTTCGAAATTCACTATCCACTCGTTTTTCCATTGCTTTCCTCGCATGCCTCATGACATAAACAAAAAGAGGCTACGCCAGTGCTTGAACACTGACGCAGCCCTAACCACACATCACCTTTAGCAAGAAAGGCGACCTATGGCTGCACACAAGCGTAAACGTTCGCCCGAGCGGCGTTCAAGCAGGTTTCTCTACTTCCGCGAAGTCAAAGGCAAGGTCGTGGAACGAGTCGAGCTTGACCCCCAGGCCCAGGCAGTCACAATCCTATTCCGAGACCGCACAGCCCTCAGCTTTGAAGTCGAATCCCGGCACTACATTTTCCCCGAATTATCAGACTGGAAAACCCGCGACTGGAAAGTCATCAAGCGATGGTCGGCAGTCCGAAGTAATCTCTCACTCAAATGGCCATAAACCGGAACCCGTCGCAAGGCGGGTTTTGTCCTTTAGCCATTTATTTCCGTTGCTCTTCCTGTGCTTCCTGCCATTTTGTTTCGCTGGCGACAACCATGCCGTACCAGAGTTTCTCGTTTGTGGGATAGATCGGCGGCAACTCCGCCACGTTGGAAAATGCGCGGATGAACTTGCCGTTTTCACCGTAGAAGACAATGACATAGCGGTCACGCAAAGAATCCCGCCGCATGAAATCAAAGGTTCCGTTTTTGCCCGTCCGGTTTTCCACGACATAGAACTCCGCTGACTTTTCGAAGCGATTCAGGTCCATTACTTCCATACGCTCGGTATCGGCCGTGGCCTCAGGAGAGCCCAGAAGTTTGCGTGCAAGCTGCGCATCCATTCCCGGCTTAAGCTGCTTCCACGCGAGCTGCAGTTCTCGGAAGCGTTCGGGTGAGATTTTGCTGATCGGCGCCTCCTCTGCAGCGTCTGTAAAGTCCGCGGCAGTTCCGCAACAATCAGGATGTTCCTGGAGCCACTTCCTGGCTGTCTGCTGCACCGCTTTGCGATGGTTGCCCCGATTCACCCAATCGAAATACTCATAGACGCCCACGCCGTTCCATCTTTTCTGGTTCAGGAGTGGCACCACAATGTCCCAGTTCAACCCGGCATCGGCAAGGATCCAGAAAGCGGCATCCCCGGCATGGAAATCAGCCAGAGGTTCAGACCGTGAATCGGGCATCCAGCCGGAGTCAGCCAGGTGTTCCACCAGGCAGGGCTGGGCCACCCCGCTCAGCAAGACAAGAGTGTCATGCACGTCATCGCCGCTTAAAAATGATTTCATGGGAAACCCGGCGGCATTCGGAAGCTGGCGGCACATCTGCTCCGCCAGTCTGGTGGCTTCGTTCAAAGAAAGACCCTTCAGCCGCAGCTTGCGCATCTCGGCGAGCGTTGGTTCCGGCTGTTCTTCCACAACCAGGTCGATGGTTTTTAAGTGGTCCGCCGAGGAGAAAGACCGTTCGGTGGTTTTGTAGATGCTGTCGGTTACCGTGAGCGTTAAGCCGGTCTTAAAGAACGAGTGCTCCAGCGTGATATCAAACTTCCCGTCCTCTGAAGTCTGCACTTGCTGCATGTGTTTTCCGTCGCGCAACGTAACCGTGGCCAGATAAACAGGAGAGCGCCATTTGTTTTTGACCGTGCCGGTAATGTGCGTACGGCCTTTGCATCCGCCAAGGATCGTCACCGTCGACAAGACTATTAGTAAGACAAAACCGCTGGGGCGAGTTGGTCGTTCCCGAGTTGGTCGTTCCATAGCTCTCCAGGCTGATTGGTACACAGTCATTCGCCTGCCTATCGGGCTCTTAGTTCTGATCATGGCGAAGATTGCCTATTTTGGATAGACACCGGAGGCATAGCCCCAGGATCCAAGATCTGACGCACCACGCAAATGGATGCGATTTGACCCCATCCCTCACGCCCTCTATATTTTAGGATTACCCGTTTTCCGCTGTTAGCGAGCCCTAAAAAGACGAAAGCCAGATGACCAAGACGAATCCGATACAGACCATCCAGGAGCTCGCGCAGTCGGCGCTTGGCGATATCAACTCCGCCGCGACGCTGGCTGATCTCGAAAAGGTGCGCGTCGCCGTGCTGGGCCGCAAGGGTGAGCTCGCGGGGATGAGCAAAAACTTCGGCATGATGGCCCCGGAAGATCGCGCCCGGGCCGGGCAGCTTCTGAATGAAGCCAAGACCACTTTGGAGAAAGCCCTGGACGATCGCAAAGCGGCGCTGGCGGGTTCAGAGTCAGATCAAAAGCTCAAAGCCGAGTGGATTGATCTCTCGATCCCGCCGAAGGGCATTACGCCGGGGCACATTCATCCCGTAACTCAGGTGCAGGACGAGATTGAGCAGCTCTTCGTCTCCATGGGCTTCCGCGTGCTCGACGGCCCTGAAGTGGAAAGCGACTACTACAACTTTGACGCCCTGAACATTCCGCCTGACCATCCCGCGCGCGACATGCAGGACACCTTCTGGATGACCGACGGCCATCTGCTGCGCACACACACCTCGCCGGTGCAGGTGCGGGCGCTCATAAAATACGGCGCGCCTATGCGAATGATCGCGCCTGGCCGCGTCTTCCGCAATGAAGAGGTGGACGCTTCGCACGAGCACACCTTCTATCAGGTGGAAGGCATGATGGTGGATCGCGATGTGTCCGTGGGGCACCTCATTTACTTCATGCAGACGTTGCTCAGCTCGATCTTCGGCCGCAAGGTCACGGTGCGGCTGCGTCCGGGCTATTTTCCGTTCGTTGAACCCGGATTTGAGCTCGATATACAGTGCCTGATCTGCGGCGGCAACGGCTGTGCCGTGTGCAAGCAGAGCGGCTGGGTCGAGCTGCTGCCCTGCGGTCTGGTGCATCCCAACGTGATTTCCAATTCCGGTCTTGACCCCAAGGAGTGGAACGGTTTTGCCTTTGGCCTCGGGCTCACGCGCCTGGCCATGATGCGCTACGCGGTGGACGATATCCGCCTGATGCAGAGCGGCGATCTCAGGTTTTTGAACCAGTTCTGACGATATGAAATTTTCTTACATCTGGCTGCGCGAACTTGTCCCCGGCTTGACGATGGACGTCACCAGGCTGGCGCAGCAGATCACCATGAAGACCGCTGAGTGCGAAGGCGTGCACGATCCCGGCGCTTTTCCCGGCGCCAGCGTGGCCGACGTGGCGCGCGCCGAAAATTCCGAGCCCGATTCCATCATTGAAATCGACAATAAATCTCTTACCAACCGGCCTGATCTCTGGGGACATCTGGGCATGGCGCGCGAAGTCGCCGCAATCGCCGGCCTGAATGTTGTCGATCCAGTCGGTGATTTGCCCGCGCCTGCAAGCAAAGGCGACCTTTCCATCGCGATCGACAACGCGAATCAATGCGCCCGCTTCAGCGCCCAGCGCGTCGAGAACGTAAAGGTCGCGCCCTCGCCGCTGTGGATGCAGGTCCGTCTGAACTCGCTCGGTATCAATCCCATCAATAACCTGGTTGACGTTACCAATTACATCTCCTGCGAACTCGGCCAACCCATGCACGCCTATGACGCCGACCTGCTGGGCAACACCATCGTAGTCCGCGCAGCGCGCAAGGGCGAAGAGATCCTGGCGCTGAACGGCGAAAAGTATTCTCTGGGCGAAGATGACATTGTGATCGCCGATGCGCACAAGCCGGTCGGCATTGCCGGAATTATCGGCGGCAATGACACCGCGATTCGGCCCTCGACGAAACGCATTGTCCTGGAGGCCGCGAATTTTCCTGCAGCGCCGGTGCGCAAGTCTTCGGCACGGCTCAAGCTTCGGACTGACGCCTCCATGCGCTTTGAAAAAGGCCAGGACCCCGAAAACACTGTGCGGGCGCTGGCCCGCGCTGTGGAGTTGCTGAAAGAAATATCTCCCGGGTCGCAGGCCGCTGCCCAGCCCATCGACAATTACGCGCGCAAGCTGCCGCTGCCGAAGATCGAGCTTGATCTTGATTGGACCGAGCGCAAGCTGGGCCGCAAGCTTTCGACCGAAGAAGCCGTCACCATCTTTAAAGCTCTCGCCTTCGCCGTGGAACAACGCGGATCGCGCAAGCTGGTGCTGACCGTTCCCAGTTGGCGAGCCACCAAGGACATTTCCATTCCGGAAGACCTGGTGGAAGAGATTGGTCGCATGGTCGGCTATGCTTCCATCACCCCGCAGGCGCCGGCCGTCCTTGCAGAGCCCGTCGCGCGCAATCTCGACCATGAACAACAGCGCGCCATCCGTGAGACGTTCTCTGGGCAAGGTTTTACCGAGGTAAGCAATTATTCTTTTATCTCTGATGCGGATGCAGAGATCTTTGGCTACCCAACGGAGAAGCTGCTGCAGGTGGCCAACCCTATCATCGCAGATCAGAAATATATGCGGCCCACCCTGCTCCCTGGAATTCGCCGCAATCTGGTGGACAACAGCCGTTACTTTACTGATTTCCGCTTGTTCGAAATCGGCCGTGTCTACTCTAAAACCGGCGATGGCAAGCCGTTTGAGCGCAACCATCTGACTGCCGCAATTTACGGGCGTGATACAGATGGAGCCAATCTCCTGGAGATGAAACGCGTGGCGCAGTTTCTTTCTGCAGACTGCAAGATTGTGCCGGCCAAGCCTCGGGATAAGAACGCTCATCCTGAGCGCTCGGCTTATGTCGAAGTTGGTGGCCAGCGTTTCGGATATCTTTTTGAGCTGCATCCGGCCTTGCTTGACCGTGGCCGTGCCGCCATCCTTTATATAGATCTTGACGCGCTGCAGATGATTTCAACGCCTGCGCAAAAATATCGGCCACTCCGCCGCTTCCCTACCAGCACCTTCGATCTCTCGATTGTGGCCGGCACGCGCGAGCCGGTTGCCTCCTTGGAAAACAAGCTGCGGCATCTGGCCGGCCACCAGCTGGTGTCATTGCAGTTTCTGCTGATCTTCCCTTTGCCGCCAGACCGGAAAAGCGTTTCCTTCCGCCTGACCTTTGGCGCTGACGATCGCACGCTCACCAACGAAGAAGTCACAGGCATTCGCGAGCATGTGGTTGGAGGAATCAAATCGGCCGGATACGAGTTGCGCGAATAGGAAACAGCGTGAGTGCCGCCTCATCAGCACAGCCTTCTGACGATCGCAGTGGCGAATCTTTCCGCTGCTCCTTCCGCCAGGCCGAGGAACAATTCCGGCTCAATCAGTTCCAGCTCCATCAACACAAGTCTGCCGTCTTTCTCAACCGCGTCCAGTCGGCAGTAGAGTGAATCGCCCACCGGCGATACGGCGTCTGCAATGGCCTGGGCCTGCTGCAGCAGCGAAGCAGGCGGATCAAATAGCTCCGCGCTGCCGCCATGTTCCTGTTGGACGCGAAAGTCGCCGTCCGCCGGTCGTTTCAGAACTGCATGGCTGTAATCGCCGTCAATATAGATAAAGGATATTTCCCCGCTGGTTTGGATTTCCGGGACGAATTGCTGCACCAGAAAGTCTGCGCCTCCCATCAACGCAGCCATTTTTTCTGCTGAAGGCAGATTGCGGCGCTCAAACATCTGCGTCTTATACGCCGACGCTGAGACCGCCGGTTTCACCACCATCTGTTCCCAGCTCACCATCTGCGCCCGATACTCTTCGCTGATCCGTTCGCCGCCGGCAACAAAACAGGTTGGCGCGATCCGAATTCCCCGCACTTCCAGTTCACGAAGATAAAATTTGTTGCTGTTCCACAGGACGGTATTCACCTGGTTGAGAATCCCAGTCACGCGCGACGTGCGGAGCAGCCATTCCGTGAATTCCTGGAAATGCAAGTGGTAGTCCCAGCATGAACGGAGCACAATCAAATCAAATTGGCTGAAATTCACTGTCGCATCGCGCCAATCGACCATTCGCGCGTCTACGCCCCTGGCCGCCAGCACGGGCAACAGCAACTGCTCACTGATAGCCCCTGAGGCAGTCCCGCCCAGGTAATCAACGCGACACGCTTGTGCATCGTAAGCGAAGAGGCCAAGCGCCCTAGATTCTTTGCAGCTGTGCCACGGTGCGCTCGTTTTGCACGTTCCCGGTATTCAGCGTCGTAGCCGGTTCGAACAGCATCAGGTGGACCTCGTCGATCGCATACGGCATGTGCTCCACCCCATGCGGCACAATAATGAACTCGCCCGGCCGGATCGCTTCGTCGCGTTCCCTGCCGTCGGCATCGCGTAATTTGATATGCAGCTCACCCTTCATGACCATGAACATCTCGTCCTCGGCGTCATGATGGTGCCACATGAACTCACCTTGAACTTTCACCAGCTTGACATGGAAGTTGTTCAGTTCGCCGACGATCTTCGGGCTGTAGTGGTCACTGAAGGCAGCAAACTTCTGGGCAAGATTCACGACTTTCATGCGGCTCTCCTCGCGCTTTCTGGGCAGGCGTTGATGAAATGGGATGGTTTCTCGTCATCAGTGGACTTAACTATGCTGACCTGATTTTGATGGCGCGCTCACAAGCGCGGATTCAGCAAAGTTTGCGGCTATTCGGTAATGGTTCCGTCTGAAAAACTGAACCACTAGCAGTATCAGCGTCTAGCGATTCGCTTGCGAATCGCGGGCCTTCAGGCAGACGTTCATCGCGTTAGCGATGAATCCAGCACGAAACTGCACCACTACCCCCTATTCCCGCCCTTGCTCTTCCATCTTCTTTCGCAGACTTAGCGGACGCATGTCAGTCCACACCTCTTTGATGTACGCCAAACATTCTTCTTTCGAACCGCTCTTGCCCACGGCCTTCCAGCCCAGTGGCAGCTCCCTGCCGGCTGGCCAGATGGAATATTGCTCTTCATGGTTGACCACAACTGTGTAAGTTGTCTGGTCATCGTTCTCATCAGGCATGCATTGCTCCCAAGATCGGCACAATAAAGATCTGCACCATAAAGATCTGCACCATAAAGATTTGCGCAATAAAGATCTGCACCATAAGGCACGGCACAGCAAATATCTGCAGAGAAGATTTCTGCGTTGCCATGTAACCCCGGTTCGAAGCTATTTCCGCCCGCGCAGTGCCGTCGCTCCCGCGTATTTCGCCTGCGAGCCCAACTCTTCCTCAATGCGGATCAGCTGGTTGTACTTCGCCGTGCGGTCTGAACGCGAAAGCGAGCCTGTCTTGATCTGGCCGCAATTTGTCGCCACCGCCAGGTCCGCGATAGTCGTGTCCTCGGTTTCTCCCGAGCGGTGCGACATGACCGCGCTGTAGCCGGCTTTGTGCGCCGTCTCAACCGTCGCCAGCGTTTCGGTAAGGCTGCCAATCTGGTTCACCTTGATCAGGATTGAGTTGGCGACCCCCTGCTTGATGCCCTGCTGCAGCCGCGTTACGTTGGTGACAAAAACATCGTCGCCGACGATCTGGCATTTGCTGCCCAGCATCTCCGTAACCAGCTTCCAGCCTTCCCAGTCGTCCTCCGCCATGGGGTCTTCAATCGACCAGATAGGATACTTCGCCACCAGTTGCGCCAGGTACTTGGCGTGTTCCTCTTTGCTCCGCTTCTTGCCTTCGCCTTCGTAGTCGTAAACACCGTTTTTGTAAAACTCGCTTGAAGCCAGATCCAGCATCAGGCAGATATCCGTGCCCGGCTTGTAGCCGGCTTTGTCGATCGCCCGCATCAGAAAGTCCAGGGCTTCATCCGCCGATTTCAGGTTCGGAGCAAAGCCGCCTTCGTCGCCCACATTGGTATTCTGTCCCGAATCATGCAACGACTTCTTTAGTGTCTGGAAAACTTCGGCTCCCATGCGGATGGCGTCGGCTACCGTGGGGGCGCCTACCGGTGCGATCATGAATTCCTGGAAATCGATCGGGTTATCGGCATGCACGCCGCCGTTGATCACGTTCATCATCGGCATCGGCAGCAGGTGGGCGTTTTCGCCTCCAACATAGCGATAGAGCGGCAGGCCCTTGGCGGCAGCCGCAGCCCTTGCTGCCGCGAGCGATACAGCAAGAATTGCGTTTGCTCCCAGGCGGCTCTTGTTAGGTGTGCCATCCAGGGCGATCATCGCCTTATCAATCTCAGCCTGGGCTGTGGCATCTTTGCCGCGCACAGCATCGGCAATCTCTCCTCGGATCGCCGCCACGGCTTTCTTCACGCCTTTGCCCAGGTAGCGCGATTTGTCGCCGTCGCGCAACTCCACTGCTTCATGCGTTCCCGTGGAGGCGCCGGAAGGCACGGCCGCGCGGCCTCGTGATCCATCTTCTAATACAACTTCACCCTCTACGGTCGGATTGCCGCGACTATCGAGAATCTCGCGGCCCCACACCTTGACGATCTTCGTCATGTCGCTCCCCGCTATGAATGAGAATGGTATGTTTGCTGAACTTTCTGATGGGTTTGCCAGGCGGTTGTTCTTCTTACAATCGCGATCTCAGCATAGCCGATGGCAATCGTTTTAACAACCACGCGACCAGACGGTAGTGTCAGTGAACGAACTGATCCACTAGGTGCGCCTTCTTCCACCGCTATTGGAAGCCCGGCAAAGCGCTTACGATGCCTGGCAATCCAGAGCTTCCGGGCTGCGATCTGCGCGCTCCGGATCGGCGAACCTGCCGGCACCGATGACGCTTCACCGGAGCAACACTCTGCCTCTCAGAATCTTTCCTTCAACCTTCAGTTCGACTTCCCTCTTGATGCTCGGGCCGATTTGGCTCTTCTTCGCGCCCTGCGGTTACGCGCAAGTTCGATCGTCTCCTCCATCACTAGTTTGGCGTGACGAACACAGTCTTGGGCATCTTTCACCGTGTTTGTTGCGCGCTGAATGGAATCCTCAATCCTGCATTCGTAGAGTCGGGGAATTTTCTTCGGCTTGAACTTCTTCACCCCATGAAAAATGGGATGCGGAGGTTACAGGCTTCTTTTTCTAAAAAAGGGACTAAGCGTCTATATTTTCTGGGCAACCCCAACACGGGGTAATCAGTGAGTGCGGCTCTCTTGCCGGGTGGTACTTGCGCCCTGCGCTTAAACCACGTCGTGCTGCATCCGTCGCCAGGCGCCGTGTACCGGGCCAGTCCCCGTGGTCATTGCTGCCAACCACCACCCAGCGCTTGATAAAGCTGAGCCGGAGCCGTGAGTTCGTTTCCCTGGGCCAGTGCCATTCCCGCGTTATAACATTGCTGCAGCAGTTCTTGGTCAAGCTTGGCGCGGCAGATGTGAAAGGGGGCTCGTGTTGCAAGGAAGCGACATCTACAGGATTTTGAAACATATCGGAGTCACGCATCTTCATCAGGCAAATTCGGTGATCACCGGTTGTACTTATCTGCAGCAGGGCGGGATCGTATCTCGTGGATTTGCCGAAGACCACGGGCTACAACAGTCCGCGCAACCCACTGACGAACTCGACAAGAAGTATGGCATTTGGCACACGATCTTTGTTCCCCACGTTGACATCCATGACCGCCAGGGGCAAACCAAGGCTCCAAACTTGTTCGGACCTGTTTTGTTCGTTCTGGACTTGGAGGTTCTTCTGCGCTTGCCTCCAGGCGCCCAGGTTCGCGTGACCAAAAGAAGCCCGGCCTACTGGTATGACACCGAGCCCGATAGTGCACGATGGTTTCAGAATGCAGAAGAAGTGGCGCAAAATCTCAGCCCCGACGAGATCCATAAGATGCCCGCGATTCAGATCCCTTCGGGAAAGCTCGACTTCCCGAATCGGCGGGCGCGCATCATTCTGGATGACCCGCAAAGACAGCTGCAGTCAGGTGCGAACGCCTATACCCACGCGGAGTCCCGGCTCCGGGAGGCAGCAGCGCAGGGCAAAGTCGAGGTCTCCATCGAACGGCGCAAATGCCAGGCGGGTTGTGTTTGCACCAGCAAATACGCAACTTGGAGCACACCGATGGTAGATTTTTACTTCGGGTAGAGGAGCGCAGAACGGGATCGCTTGCAGTCTTCGAAACAGCGGCCGGCAATGCCCCCTTAAAAGACTGCCGATCTGGCTTCCGAGCAAATGGCAGAAGATATAAGACAGACGAGAACTGTTTACACTGGGCTTTTCTTTTGCCGTGAGAACACGCAGGTCGAGCCGCAATCATCAGGGCGCCTCGACCGGCTTGCGTTCGACGCTATGAATCGATCTCTGCGTTAGTCGCCGCGCTTGGATTGAGGCACTCTCGAATCCGTCGTGAAGACCGCATGCTCATTGAGCGGTTGTTATTCCCCGAGCTGTCGCAAGACCTGCCTTGCGTGGTCCAACTCCGGCCTTGGTGATCCTGCAGCGCATTGCTTCAGCAACTGCGAGTCATAGGTGCGCTCTTTGTCACGGTTTCCCAGCAGCTCGGCGGCGTGTGCGGCGCCATAAAGCGCGTTAAAGCGACTGGGATCGATTTTCATCGACCGTTCGTATTCAGCAAGCGCATCTGCCGTACGGTGCATCTCCATCAGCATGTCGGCCAGCATTTCGCGGGCAGGAGTCTCGATCTCGCCTTTCCCTTCGCCATCTTGTTTATCTGCGCGTTTGCGCAGCAAATCGGTTGCTTCCCGTGCTTGACCCTGCAGGAGAAGGAGCCAGGCGTGGGCTTCATCGCGGCGCGTCGGCATGTTTTTGGCCATGTGCACTTTCGGCCCTTTGCTGGTTGCGTCGAATCTGGCGTCAAATTCATCAACCGCTTTCTTCGTCGCGCTCAAATCATGCAGATGTCCAGCGGCCACGGCTTGCGCCCAGAAGGTAATTGCCTGGTTATGAATTTCGGCGCCGGAATCAGGTTTCAGCGCCAGCACGCCGTTCCAGTTTCTGGTCTCTAGATAGAAGAGCGCGGGGGAGTTGGCAAAGGTTTGATTTACATAGCTATGCAGATTGGGATCGACCTGGCCGTACCTGACCTTATGCTGCATTTGGACCATTGCTTCCGCCTTTTCGTCTTCGCCGATCTGAAGATATGCGTATTCCAAAAATTCCATTGCGTGAAGTTGATTTTCTCCGCCTGCGTGAAGCGCCGGATTTTGCGCCGCGTGCAAGGATGCAAGATTGGACTGGATATCCTCCTGCCACAACCCCAGCCGCGCAAAGATGTGTGAGGGCATGTGCAGCGCGTGGGGCGCAGAAGGCGCGATTTGGGCATAGTGCCTTGCAGCCGCCAATCCTCTTGACGCCAGCTCCGGCGTATCGGCCGCGTGAATAACGTAATGGGCCACGCCGGGATGATCAGGATGCGCCGCAAATATCGGATCCAGTATTGCGAGTGTTTTTTCGGCCGTTGCGACCGGCTGTTGGTTGTCTGCCCCGGTCAAGACGGACAGCGCATAGAAAACTGCTGCTTCAATATCATCCGGATACGTCTTATGGATCTTCTCCAGCTCTGCCGAGTATTCATGGTTGCGTAACGCATAGGCCCGTGCATCTTCCCGGTATAAGATTTCGGCGGCGTGTACATAGTCTTGCTCGCGCTGGCTCTTCGGATGGAGTTTGCCGGCCTTCTGAATCAGGTCCCAACCGCGCTTCATATCCGCGGGAGACGTCGGGTACGCCAGCGGGCGATAAAGTCCAATTGCTTCCGCCCAGTATGCCATCGCGCAGGCCGGATCAGCTTCAGCCGCAGCATTGAACTCGGCCTCCGCATCTTCGAAGAGAAAAGAATGAAACATTGCCAGGCCTTGCTCAACTTCCTCTTGTGCCCGCTTTGAGCACGAAATAGGAAAGGTGATGTGGCCGACTTGCATGACCGAACCGGCATGATGATGCCCGTCTTGCGCGACGGCAGTCCCGGCCACTGAAAGTGAAAGCAAGATCGCGATGAGCGTAGAGGGAATTCTTTTCATGAGACGTGAGCTTGCAGGATTTCGCCAGATTAACATCTTAAATCCCGGCAAACGGAATCTCTGACTCATGTCGTTTAAACATCGGCATGAGTGCCCTCTAATCTTCGGCGGGCGTCACGCAATGAATGGAGTGGTCCGGGTGATGAGCGAACCGATCTTGCACCTTCGTGGAGATCGACGCACAATCCGGCAGGCTGATCTACACCTGCACGGTCTGGTATTCGTCGTACGTGCCCTTGAAGTCCTCGATCTTGTGGTCTTCAAAGTGCCAGATCCTGGTGGCCACCTCGTCGATCAAGTCGTGATCGTGCGTCACCAGCAACACTGTGCCCGGGTAGCGCTGCAGGGCGATGTTCAGCGCGTTGATTGACTCCAAATCCAGGTGATTGGTGGGTTCGTCCAGCACCAGCACGTTAGGCTTCTGTAGCATGAGCTTGCAGAACAGGATGCGCGCCGCTTCGCCGCCGGAGAGAACATCGGTGTTCTTCATGGCCTCGTCGCGAGCAAAGAGCATCTGTCCAAGCAGCCCGCGGATCTCCTCGTTCGACACCGACGGATCCCACTGGAACAACCAATCAAAAATCGTTTTCCCTTTTTCAATCAAGGCCCGGTGGTCCTGCGGAAAATAGCCGACTGATGCTTCATGCCCCCAAATCACCTTTCCGCCCTCAATCAGCGGACCGTCATAACCGCTCGTCTTGCGCAACTCAGCTTCGGGCGTCGTGGGCGAGTTGGCTAGGAGGGCGTTCAGCAGCGTCGTTTTGCCGGCGCCGTTGCGGCCCATCAAAGCAATCTTCTCCCCGCGCAGGATGCTGGCGGTAAAGCCATTCAGCACCCCCTTGTCCCCATAGGCTTTGGTTACGCCTTCCAATTCCAGAACGTGTTTACCTGAAGGCCGCTTCTGCTCGAACTTCAGGAACGGCCGTTGAATATTCGACTTGGCCAGCTCCGTCACCTGCAGACGCTCCACTTCCTTGCGCCGCGATTGTACCTGGCTCGATCGGGTACCTGCGGCAAAACGAGCAATGAACTCGTTCAGCTGGGAAATCTTCTTTTCCCGCTGCGCGTTCTGGCTTTCGATTTGCGAACGGATCTGCGTCTTGGCCATCACCATGTCGTCATAACCGCCGGTGTAGGTGATGATCGTTTCGTAATCGATATCGGCGATGTGGGTGCAAACGCTGTTCAGGAAATGCCGGTCGTGGGAGATGGTAATCAGCACGCCGTCATAGCGGTTGAGAAAATCCTGCAGCCAGTGGATGGAGTCGAGATCGAGATGGTTTGTGGGCTCGTCCAGCAAGAGCGCCTGGGGATGCCCAAATAGGGCTTGCGCCAGCAGCACTCGGACTTTCTGCCCGCCCTGCAGTTCGCTCATCCTGCGCTCGTGCAACTCATCCGCGATGTCCAGGCCCTGCAGCAGGATCGCAGCGTCACTTTCCGCGGAGTAACCGTCTTCTTCTCCAACAATGGCCTCCAAGTCACCCAGCCGCATGCCGTCTTCGTTGGACATCTCCGCCTTGTCGTAAATCTTGTTGCGCTCTTCCAGCGCCGCCCACAGTCTCCGGTTACCCATGATGACCGTATCGATCACACGATAAGCATCAAAAGCAAACTGGTCCTGGCTGAGCACGCCGAGCTTCCGTGGACGCACCACGCTTCCCTTCTGGGGTTCCAGTGCACCCGAGAGCAGGTTCATAAACGTAGTCTTGCCCGCGCCGTTCGGCCCCGTAAGTCCATAGCGCTTTCCGGGCGTGAAGGCCGTGGACACTTCTTCAAACAGAACTTTGGCGCCGTAGCGCATGGACACATTACTGACTGAAATCATTTTGCTCTTCTTGGTACCACGAGAGAGTTTCCGGCTTCAAAAGGCGGGAACAACCTTACTTCATGATAATAGCATGCCCGGCGCGAAGCTGGCCGGGTGGTGGTGCAGTTTGAAAAACTGAACCACTAGCGGTATCAGCGTCTAGCGATTCGCTAGCGAATCGCGGGCCTTTAGGCAGACGTTCATCGCGCTAGCGATGAATCCAAAAGGAAACTGCACCACTACCGCTTGCCGCCAGGTATATTTCCAAGTCTCCTTCGCGGATGCCGTTTTGGTTTCACTGTTCATGGAAGTACTGCGGTTCGATTCCAACGATGCGTCCGGAGCGCATCGTAGACCGCTGCCGGCAGCGCCTTGCCATCGCTTGCCAAAGCGTTCTTTTCGACGTGCCTGATCCGTCGCATTCCAGGAATGATCGTGCTGACCGCGGGATGCCTCAGGATGAACCGGAGCGACATATCCGGAAGGTCCGAGTCAACCGGCACGAGCGCTCTGACTGCTTCAACCCGCGCCAGCGTCTCGCGTAGATTTTCAGCGGTGAAATAGACATTACGAAAATCACCTTTCGGCCAGATCGTATCGCTTCTTAGCATTCCGGTGAGACTCCCTTCGTCGAAGGGAACGCGCGCGATCACGCCAATGCCCTTTTGCTGGCAGGCTTGAAATAGCTGGTCTTCAGGAGCTTGGTCAAAAATGTTGTAGACAACTTGAACACTGTCGATAAGTCCTGTTTCAAGCGTGCGTAGAACGTTCGTGGGTTCCCAACGGTTCACGCTAATTCCAAAGTGCCGCACCACTCCCTCGGCTTTTAGGTCCGTGACGGACCGCTGCCAATGTTCATCCCTCACCCAGTCGTCACTCCAGGCATGAAACTGCTGCAAATCGATCGCCTCAATTCCTATGTTCTCCAGGCTGCGATACGTGTAATCCCGGATGTGTTGCGATGGAAAAACATCCTCAATAGCTGTATTGGCAAGCCCCGTCCACCGAAGGTTTTTGGGGGGAATCTTGGTCGCCGCGTATAGCCGCGTCTGTTTGTGCTGCCGTAAGAGGTCGCCAAGCATACGTTCACTTTTACCCTCCCCGTACGCCCAGGCTGTGTCAAAGAAATTGTAGCCAAGTTCAACCGAGCGATGGAGTGCAGACATCGACTCAGCATCATCAGAGCCGCTCCAGCCTGCCATCCCCCACATCCCATAGCCGATTTCGGACACTTTCCAGCCCATTCGTTCCATCGTTCGATATCTCATCGCGACACAAGCCTCCTTTTCGCCTGCACCACCGTCGCTAGTGCTCTTCTGCCGGGCTCACTGATCACGAGATGCAAGTGCTCAGCCATGATGACGAAGCCCCAAACCACGAAATCGAATTGTTGTCTCTCCTCTTCCAGAACTTTGAGGAAAAAATCACGGCGAGGAGCCGAGCCGGGAAAAGGTTGGCGATGATAGCAACTGCTGGTGATGAAATGTTGCTGGCCACTGGAATGAAGTGTGGGCCACGATAGTATTCAGCTCTGCTCTGGTTGTCAAACAGAAACTTCCGAACTGTTTGGAGGAAACCCTTTCCGGAGCGATCACTCTAGTTATTTGTGGCATGAACAAAGAAAATGACAAGGAAGGTCACTTACATTCTGTGCGGAACGCCGCTTGCGCTACACTTGTCGGCAAGCTTCCCATGTCCCCAGCGGCAAAATACGTGAGCGCTCACATTTTTTATAACAGCGCGGATTTGACCCCCCTCCTCCTCCAATGTGTTGCGCCGCTGCTTGTCGACCTGCGTCAGAATCGCGCCATCTCGCGCGCATTCTTTATTCGTTATTGGTTGGGAGGGCCGCACATTCGCCTTCGCCTGCTGCCTGCTTCAGGGGTTGCGTCCGCGGATATCTCAAAAGCGATCGAGCCCATCATCAGGCAATTTTTCACGAGATCTCCCTCTCCTACGGATGTAGACCGGAAGACTTATGGGCCCATGATGCGGCAATGGTTTGAAGCTGAGTATGGGCGCGATGCCTACCTCGCCCAGTACGGCGACAGCCGCGAAATTCCCATCTATCCCAATAATTCTCTGCACTATATTGACTATGAGCCTGAGTACGCAGTTTATGGGGGGCCCGAGGGAGTGAGCCTCGCGGAAGCCCACTTTGACTGTTCCAGCTCGACTGTGCTCGACGTCCTTCAGATCGCCCAGGGTTGGTCCAGGGCGGCCATGCTTAGCAAAGCCATGGAAGTGATGTTACATTTCGTTACTGCGTTCTACTCCACGCCGGATGAATCAGCTCGCTTTCTTCGCCACTATGTCGCCCGGTGGAGCACCGGAACATTCTTTCCTGCGCGAGATCACTGGGAGCCGGGGTTCGAGCGCGCTTACGGCCAGCAATCAGCAGCCCTGCGGGAGCATGTTGATCGGGTGCTATCTACGGAAGGTAGCGCCGAAAGTCAACAGACATATCTCTTTAACAACTGGCAAAGACACGCCCGTGAGCTTCAGCGTGAAATCAGCGCGTTGTATCTCAGCAACAGGTTGCATTTTTCGCATCCTGCCTCGCAAGCCGCCGCTACCAACAATCTCCTGGCTGCCTACCTCCATATGACAAACAATCGGCTTGGACTTCGGATATCCGAAGAAGCCTATGTTGCCTATCTGCTGGCTCGCACGCTTGAGGATCTAGGCTGACGTACGCTTCCATCCGCGCACGTATCATAGCGGCGGGCTCCGTTTCTGCAGCCACAGATGTCAGTGGATGGGTGTGTTGGCTTGAGGATGTAGATGCGGCACGAACACCTTGGTATTCGTGCCGCTTGGGGATACCTAGTCCTCGGGAATTTCCAAGGAGCTTTCTACACTTGGTTGTTGCTTTGCTTCTTCGATAGGTTGCGCATTACATGAGGGTGTGCAACACAGCCAATAACAGATTGTGCTACAAGATGCACCGAGTGCTGGCACCCCCTTGCTTCCTTCCTGCAGGAATACTTCTATCTCTTCAACTTCGAGGCCCTTTAGATCAAGTTCCAGCAAGCCATTATCTTGCATGCTAGGTCCTCCTGGCCGGTGAGTATACCCGAAGTATCTAGCAAAATGCCATCACCAAATAGTGTGCAATGGAGTTGATGTAAGAACCTTGGCGCCCACCTGCTAGGCTCCAGTGCCTTCTAACCGGTGCGCATGCAAGGAAACCACATCCTGTATTGTTTCCTCGAGCATCTCCGTCAAATCGCAGTTCCAATAGGTTTCCGCTGCACGGTGAGCAAAATAGCACATAGACATTTTCTCGATCACAGGAAGACCGGCAGCCGACACTGTCTGATAGAGCAAATTCGTCATCACTCGGGGCCACAGAAAGCGCGGTTGAAACCGGATCAGCGCCAGGAATCTCTCATCGCCAAAAAGGGTGTCCACAAACTTGCTTTCCACTACCATTTTCGCCCGGATCTTCTCCTTCGCGTTTCGTACTTCTTCAACGCTGCTGGGCTGATGCGTGACTTGCTGTCCGCTCCTGAGGATTGCTTCTGTCTTTTGGCGATACACCTTGCTTAGTCGCTCCCATTCTCTAAGGACCGGGTCATGGGATAAGCAGCGACTCTGGTATTCGGCTTGAACATCCTGCATGAGCCGGATGATTGCATCTCGGTTGCGAACGTAGCTTTCTTCAATCCTGGCAATGATGGCGCGCTGCGAAAGCAGTGAAGCGAATCCTTCCCAATGCGACTTATAGGCTACGCAGCCGCGAGGGACCTCTCCGGTGATGCAAAGGGCGTGCGCAAAATACAGCCTGAGTATCTCCACCCGCAGAGCACGCTTTGAACTCAGAATGGCGGCCACAAGGGGCATTGAGTCTTGAAGAAAATCTTCCAGCAGGTGCACAGCAGCATCCGACGCCAAGCGATGCTGCAGCCGTTCGTAAGGACGGCAAGCAGCTTCATCGACGTGGTAGGAGAGATCCTGAGGGTCGATGTCTTCATTCTCCGCTTCCAGCAAAAGCTTTACTTGTTCCGGCGAATAGCGCTTCTGGTGCACACTCGGGTGAGCGGCAAAGTGTGCTTTCGTCATTTCAAGCAGCGCTTGTTCTGCCCTGGCCACCTCTGCCGGGCTTCCACACATCCGGACCCTGAGGTGGGGTCCACCCGCATAGTGGCGCTCAAAGAAACATCTCTGAAGTTGCGGCTGAATTCGCTGCAAGAACGGCAGGATGCTCTTAAGGAGATATTGCACGTCAGTGCAATAAATGTGGTAGTTCTTCCAGACACAAGTCTCGAGAGCATTGGCGCTATAGCCGCTTGACAAGTTTCCCCCAGCACGCACCTCTGGCATGCATCACGATCATTGACCATCCCGTTCGGACGAACTGACCTAGCATTCTATCCCTCGTTTGTGTTCGTCCTTAGCAGGTTCGTCTCGACTGACGTTTGGGATCGGCCTTCAAACAATCGCGATATTGTAATATGCTGGCCTGCTCAAAACCAGCTCGTATTGCGTGGATGTATCACGTTCCTGTCTCGACCCTGCGGCGCGTTAGCCAGGAATGAGGGACCCGGCAACAGGAGTATGTATGCTCAACTGGCAAGATACCTACCGGCTTTCACGTTTTGTTCTGATCAGGAACAGCGACAAGGGCTTCGTTTTGGAAAGTCCTTTGACAAATAAGCGGTTCCCGGTGGCGGGAGCATCGGTCTTCAGGATCCTGGAGGCGCTGAATCGACCCAGGCGGCTGGACGCCCTGCTTGATGCTGTTGCCGAAGAGCAGCGGGCCGCAGTGAAATCGTTCATAGAAACCTGCGGCAACGCTGGACTACTCACCCGAGTGGGCGCCGATGGCTTGGCGGAAGAAGAGACCTCGTCGCTCAGCCATTGGGAAGTCCACGACCTTTTCTTTCATGCCTCCAGCCGAATGGGTCGAAACCACAAAGCTATAGGAGGCACGTATAGGTTGAGAAGGCGCGTGCCCCCAGAGCCCCCGATCTGTCCCCCGCCAACCAGCACCTGCAAATGGTTGGCTCTTCCTCGGCCTCCATTTGAGGATGTAGATAAACCTCTGTTTAACCATGTGATGCACACTCGCAGGTCTTCACATTTGCTGAGTCCTCTGCGAATCGAGGTTCTGGGAGAATTTCTACAGCGAACTTGCAGCATCACCAAGGCGAACGGGGAAGGTGATTCGGCATCGATACAGAAGGTGTATCCCAGCGGCGGAAGCCTCCACCCGCTCCGCGTGTATGCTGCCGTATCGGCGTGCAAAGGCTGTGACCCCGGACTGTATCTTTATCGCGAACCAGAGCACGCCCTCGTGCCGATTCGAGAGCTGGACTCAAGCGTGCAACGTTTGCTCTCTGATGCGCGGGACGCCGCAGGGGGCCTTGCTGCGAATCCTCCCGTCCTGTTGATCATTTCAGCACGGTTCCGGCGAACGGCCTGGAAATACGAATCGATCGCTTACCGTCTTATCTTGCTGGAAGCCGGCACTCTGTTTCAGACCATGTATCTGGTGGCTGCGGCAATGGGGCTCAGGGGCTGCGCTCTCGGCTGTGGCGACTCCGACCATTTTGCCAGAACAATCGCAAGCGACTACTACACGGAAACCAGTGTTGCAGAATTCATGCTGGGAAGCTGAGTGGTTAACAACATGCGCGAAGCCGTCTCCTTCAAACCGGATGCCGCTGTGATTGCCGACAGCGATGAGGTTCACGCTGTAAGTCGACGTGGTGTTGTAACGCTGCGCGCTCCCGGCCTTGGCCGCTTGTATCTCGCTCTCCGCCCGCATATCAACGGCAGCAATAGCCTGAACGAGGTGATAAAGCGCGTTCCTGACCACCTGCGGAAAGCAACTACCAATCTACTACTCAAGCTCGAAGCTGCCGGCGCGGTCGCCGTCTCACACGCTGCCCTCAGTGTCGCAAAAGATGACGGGCCAAGCCGTGGGTTCCTGGGTGCCTGGGTCGGTGAACGCCCGCACACGGTCATCTCGTGCGGCAATGAGAAGGTGTTTCTATCGCTGGACGGCCCGATCGTGCGATCGCCTGAGTCGCGCCGCTGTATCTATTTTGTCCGATCCGAAAATCTGCGGGATGAACTCATACGCGCCGGCCCAAAGACGCGGGAGGTAATCTATGTTCTCGCTGAACCAGGCCAGGATTGCCGTGACAAACGAGACGATGGCGAACTTGCAACCCGCGCGGAATACGCCCGTTGGTTGTTGAATCGTCTGGATTGGAGTGAGCCGCCGCAACCAGGCCGATTCACTCTCTATCATCTGGATTTCAATCGCGGCAGCCTTCTCCGGTTGCTCGAATGTAACGGCCGCAGCCCCTCAGACAGGAGTGAGATCCCCAAAAAGCTTGGTCTGATCACGATGTTGCCGGCGAACCAATGCCCACTGGTTTCTCTTCGGGCGCACCATAACATCTTTTGCATCGACATATCGCGGTACGGGATCAAGAGCGACCTTTTATACGATGAGCTGATCCTCGAGTTTCTAAGAGAACTTGTGCTGTGGAAGAACAGACGATCAATGCGCGCGCATCAAGCGATTTTTGGCAATGCGAAGAAAAGAGTTTCTTCAGTGGTGCGGCTGACACCGGAGGACATGACTCGTGGTCCGTGGTCGGTCGCCGATTCTCCGTTAGCGGCTCGTGCGCTGGCTCTCGAGATGCATTTCGCGAAAGGCAAACAGCGGGCCAAAAAAAGCAAGGCAGTCGACCTATTACAGGTGCACTCCGGTCATGCGGATGTACTTTACCTGCAAAGTATCCTGCGTCTTCGAACTCCAACCTTGAACGCCCGTCAAACCCTCGTGGCGCATGGCGGTATTTCCTATGAAGCGTCCGGGCACAGGACTTATTCCCTAATCGGCGAAAAGGCTCTGCGCGACCTGCTGCTGGCTCTCACTTGGGCTGTCTATTATCCAAAAGAGGCGGTTGCGCCCCAAATTGGCGCCGACTTCACCTCCTTTGTAAGCCACTCCGCTCTTGTCCGGCTTGTAGAAGAAGGCGAGGACACGCTCGCTGTTTCCGGTAAACATAGGGTGCTTTTGCACCGCGCCCGGATCTGGGATCGCAACCTTTGGATGAGGCGCATAGATGCCTTCTAGGTCCGGTTCTGAGTTGCCCAAAATCTCATTTGGCGCTTCGCTCACAGGCCATCACCATCGAGGACTCCGTGAATATCTGGGATCGTTGGTTGATCGTGGCCTTCCCACTCCCTTTTACGTAGACACGCTTTTCGGATTGGAAGATTCGGTAGTCACTGACCCGGCCCGGCCGGTGTGGTTCCTGATCCTCGATCTGCATCGGGCTTTTCTCTACCACGATCCAATGACTCTGCCAGGCCCGCACCTGGACTCCCTTCGCCGTTTTGTCATCGACGACTATCCTTATCAGCCGTTCCATAGTTTTCTGCGGTACTTTTCCAGTAAGCCGTTGATCTTTCCCTACCCTCTGGAATGCCTGGACGTTATCTTGCTTCTCTGGCGTAAGGTTAAACCAGGAGAAGTCGCCACAATGGATTTCCGCACCGGCGAAATCAGAACGGCAGTTCTCCACACTCATCCGGAAGCCAGGAACGATGCCGATACCACGCTGGTTTCCGAACCATTCGTCTTGCGGTCTCGCTCCGCCTCCCAGGGTTGGCGTGAACCTGGCTTTGCACCGCTGGAGGACCTGCTCTCAGCGGATTTTGGCCCCCTTCGGAATGAACATCTCGTGGTTCCCCTAACCCCGCTGGCGAGTGCTTTTGTACGCGTTGCCTGGTCCCAGGGATCGGAACAGGCTATGTGCGGCGCACACAGCTTCCATCCTTACCTGGCAAAGAATGTTGGACGCTGTGAAGCGGTCGAGCGATTCCAGGTCATCTTTCAGCCGCCCGGACAGGCGCTGGTTCACGGCTCTTTTGACGGTCTTAGCAAGGCTATTGATCCGGAGCTGCTTTTCTTCACGCAGCCCCTGCCGGATCGGGCCAATCATCTCGCCGCTTACAGCAGAACGATCCCACTCTATTGGACTTGGGCAGACCGGGTTGACAAAGGCACGCGGCATCTGGTGCCGGCCCAGGAGATTTGGTTCAATACACGACGCCTGGCAGGCGAAACCTTTTTTATCCGTCCTACCACCAATGGCAGCGCATTGGGGCATTCACTGGAAGAGGCGTCTTTGTTCGCGCTGCTCGAACTCATCGAACGAGACGCGTATATGGCCATGTGGTACTTGCGTCGACGTTGTGCTCAAATCCTGCCGGAATCGGTCAGCTATGAACCATTTCAGATGCTCCTGCTGGCGGTGCGTAACCTCCATCCGAATTACAAGATCCATCTTTTCCATATCACCGCGGACATACACATTCCGGTAGTCGCGGTTGCGGCAGTACGGCAATACGGGGACGGCCCGCGGACAGTACACTCTGCGGCAGCCAACCCGAGTTGTGAGCTGGCACTTTTCAGCGCTTTAAAAGACATTTGTGCCGGGCTGGCGGCCGCTGGCCCCCAATTTGATAGAAAACGCGCCCTGGAGCTGCTGGCCCATCCCTCGCAGATCGTGAACTCTGAGGAGCACCGGCTCTTGTACATGCTGGATGAGGTATTCGAACGCACATCCTTTCTCGACTTTGGGGCCGACCCGGAACTTACTTCACTGGATGTGGATCGAGCTTCGCTTTTTCATTCTTGCGGCCATGATGACCTGGGAGAAATGGTTCGACAGATCGCCGCTCATATGGAATCGCTTGGGCTGCCGGTGTTGCTGAAAAACATCACCCATGCGGCCTTTGCAGCCCGCGGACTTTTCTGCGTGAGAGCAATTGTTCCCGGGGCATTTCCTATATGGTACGGTCATAACTATCTGCGAATAACCATGACCGATCGCTTGCGCAAGCTTGCCCAAACCTTTAGTGGACACCCCCTGGACAGCATCATCGACCTCAACCTTGACGTGCAACCTTTAGGCTAGTTGCGTCGGGCCCCGACGTTACTTTTCTTCCATAGCTGGTACTAGTTTATGGTTGCAATGGTACGGGAAGCCCGACTACAATGTCGCGTGCTCCGAACCATCTTCTTGTTTGCGGCAGTTGTTAGTACCGTGCTGTGCTGCGGAACAGCCGGTGCACAATCACGGTTAGATAAGCCTGCACTGGAATCATATATTCGCTACCTGCTGCTCTGGGGTCCCGAGATTCGGGTAGAAATCAGTGATCCCAGACCTTCTGCGTTGGAAGGATTCGATGAAGTGACCGTGGGTGGATACCTGGGGTCCGCCGGCCAAAAGGAAGTATTCTTTGTATCGAAGGACGGGAAGCGCATGATACGCGGTTCGCTTCTGGACCTAACGAAGAATCCGTTTGACGCAACCCGCTCGAAACTTCGGATCGCCGGCCAGCCCGCTTTCGGACCTGAAGACGCCCCGGTTGTGGTTGCAATCTTCTCTGATTTCGAATGCCAATTCTGCAAGCAGGAAGCAAGCGTAGTTCGCACCACCCTGGCGCAAAAATATCCCAGCCAGGTTCGGGTCGTCTTCAAGGACTTTCCGCTGGCCGTCCGCCACCCATGGTCGACCTTGGCGGCAATTTCCGGACGTTGCATTTTTCGGCAGAAGCCGGAAGCCTTCTGGCTGTTTCATGACTGGGTTTTTGAGCATCAGTCAGAAATCACGGTGGAGAATCTAAAGACCAAGGTTATGGAAGCCGTACAGGATAAAGGCCTGAATCAAGCGGAACTGGATACTTGCATTGCCACAAAAGCGACCGCGGAAGAGATTAATTCTTCTATCCAGGAAGGCATCGAACTGGGAGTGACAGGCACGCCGGTATTGTTCGTGAACGGACGCATGATGCCGGGGCCTGCCTGGCAGAATCTCCGGGGTGCGATCGAGGCTGAGCTGAGCAAAGCAAAAGCCAAGACTCCGTAGTCCGGCACAGCTCAATGGTGTTCGTCCATACCACGAGGACACCCTCTGAATATCATCGGTTTATCCGCGTACTATCATGACTCCGCCTGTTGCCTTCTGCGCGGCGGCATACTCGTTGCTGCCGCCCAGGAAGAGCGTTTCTCTCGAAACAAGCATGACCCTTCCTTGCCGAAAGCTGCGTTTCGCTACTGTCTTGACCAGACAGGTTTGTCCATTACCGATATCGACTGCATTGCATACTACGAGCAGCCGAAGCTGAAACTCGAACGACAGGTCTGGTCTGGTTTGCCATCCATCAATGCAGGCACAGCGGCCAGGATGTGGCGATCCGCGCGCCGGCCGGAGCTTGAAATCCGGGACATCCTTGGTTATATGGGACCGATTCAATACGCAACCCATCATGAAGCTCATGCTGCCAGCAGCTTTTTCTACTCAGGCTTCGAACGCGCCGCGATCCTGACGGTAGATGGCGTTGGCGAATGGGCCACCACCACATACGGAGAAGGCGGCCAATCAGGAATTTCGATTTTTGAAGAGGTCGTTTTTCCCGACTCGCTCGGGCTGTTGTACAGCACAATCACCAGCTACTTGGGTTTTTCCGTGAATGACGGCGAATACAAGGTGATGGGACTCGCTCCTTACGGCCGCCCGACTCATGTCGCCAAGCTCCACCACCTCATCGAAATGCTGGGCGATGGCCAATACAGGCTGAACCTGGAGTATTTCGATTTCAACAACGAACACCGGATGTTTTCCGATGCTCTCCCGCTTCTGTTCGGCCAGCCGCCGCGAATAAGGGAAACTGAAATCTCCGCATTCCACCAGGACGTTGCCCGCAGCCTGCAGATCGTTCTCGAGGAGGCCTTGCTGGAAAAAATCAGATATCTGCACCGCAGATGCGAAAGCGACAACCTTTGTATGGCCGGAGGTGTGGCCTTGAACTGCGTCGCCAATTCCAGGCTGCTCCGCGAGGGACCTTTCCGGAAGCTTTTTGTTCAGCCGGCGGCAGGAGATGCGGGAACCTCCTTGGGAGCGGCCGCCGTGGCACAGGCTCGACTTACCGGCCAAGGTGTTCCCCGGGAAGCATTGCGTCATGTGTTTCTTGGCCCATCTTTCTCAGCAGAGGAAATTTACAAACTCCTTTCTTCCACGCCGCTGCGCTTTCAGGACTTTCGCGGCAGGGAGCAGGACCTGCTGTCGGCTGCGGTCGACCGCCTGGCTGAGGGCAAGGTACTTGGATGGTTCAACGGGCGCATGGAATTCGGACCGCGAGCCCTGGGAGCACGCTCGATTCTGGCTGATCCCAGGCGCGCGGAGATGCGCGACCGCATCAATGCTCTGGTCAAAATGCGCGAGTCCTTTCGTCCATTTGCGCCGGCAGTGTTGGTGGAGAAGGCGAACCAGTTTTTCGACCTGGACCATCCTTCCCCATTCATGTTGGAGACTTGCCAGGTTCGTTCCACAATCGATTTGCCGGCGATTACGCATGTGGACGGGAGCGCCAGAATCCAGACTGTGGATGCCGCGACCAACCCCACCTTCTATCGCCTCCTACGAACGTTCGATCAACGTACAGGTTGTCCCATCTTGCTCAATACTTCCTTCAACATGCGCGATGAACCTATTGTGTGCTCTCCGGCTGAGGCGCTTCGGTGTTTTGTGCGCTCCCGTCTGGACGGCCTCGTCCTCGGCGATTTTCTGATTGATCGCTCCGAGGATCTGAACACGCTGGAATCCCTGTTCCGCGAGAACCGTGTACCGCAGAAGGCAATCACTGACAGCGTGTATACGCTGGCATAAAGGGACGGCAGCCCATGCTTCGACCAACGGATCAGAACAAGAATTTGAGCGCGCGAATAGCGGCCCGGGTCAGCGCGGCTTCACGCCTGGAAGTACTGCCACAGTGCTTTGAAGGGCTATTACAGGAAGACCCCTCAGCGCATCGACATGGGATGGCGGAAGGCGCAGTTGATGCGAATGTGGGAATATGGTTTCCGCAGCCCGAACCCAACGGCATGGCCTATGTTCGTAGGGCAAAAGATACGCAGAGCAGCCTGTGGGCTGACGTCGAACGGATCGAGCCAAAAGGCCGGCGCAAGAGAATCGTATTGCTCGGCGAATCAGTCGCTCGCGGATATTTTTATGATCCCGAATTTAACCCGGCGATGGCGTTGCGGTCGATTCTGGAGAACGCGGCGGGAATCGATGCAGTTGAGATTATTGATCTAGCCTGCATCGATCAATCGGCAGATGAGCTGCTTTTCCTGGCGAAATCCGCGCTGCGATTACAACCCGACGCCTATGTCGTCTTTGCCGGTAATAATTGGCACCCACGGCGCGGGTTCGCGCCAATCGCGACTGAGGAGATCGCCCGGACCCTCAGATGGACACGTGACTGGAATTCCGTCATCGCCTTGATTCAGGAGCGAACCTCAGAAAACGCAGCCCGAATTTTGCGCGCGCTGGGAGATCTTTCACGACATCACAATCTTCCAATCATCTTTCTCCTGCCCGAGTTCAATCTGGCGGACTGGCGCCCGGAGTTTGCCGGACCCAATTTGTTTCGAACTCCTGAAACAGCACGGGCATGGAGGGCAGCCCGCTCCGCCGCTGAAGAAGCGATGCAGGACGGAAATGGCGAAGGGGTTGCGCGGCTCGCGCGGCAGATGATGGAGCTGACGGGCGGAACCGACCCCATTGGCCCGAACCTCTTGGCGCGCTGTCTGTTCTTCGAGCGACGGATGGAGGATGCGAGGAAGCTCTTTGAATTGGCGCGCGACACGTCTCTCTCGCTTCCCGGCATCTGCTCCCCGCGTTGTTACGGTGTCGTACAGCAGACTCTGCGCAAGTCTGCGCCGAAAGAGGGAATCACGCTTGTAGACCTCCCCAAACAATTTTCCGAGCACCTTGGAGGCGCTCTCCCAGACCGCAGGTTATTTCACGACTATTGTCACCTCACGGTAGAAGGCACAATGGTCGCGATGTCATCGGCAGCCGAACATCTGCTGCGGATCTTAGATTGCCCGAAACAATCCTGGCGTCGTTTGAAGGATGTGCCCGTTGAAGTCGCACCCGCTACTCTGGCCCAGGCCCATCTGTTGGCTGCGGCGCACAACGCTACCTGGGGTCAGGGGCCAGACATCATCCATTATCACTGCGCGAACGCCCTCCGCCTCAAGCCGGAATTAGCCAAGACCTTGCGCTCCTACCTGGATGCATGCGCAAAACAGGCTCCTACTCAGACACTCGGCGTTACACGCTGAATAATGTGTTGCTGTGTTTCGGTATCGAGCTTGCCTCCCGTGGCAATCATAGCGCCCACAAGCTCTGCAGCGCATTTCAACAGCTCATTCGATCAAGCGGTCCTGCAGTTTCCAGATACTTTGCCCTGTTACACCCTGGTTCGATCAAGGATCTGAATCTCGTGCTGGTCGATTCCATGCGAATATCAAACATGCGCCCAATCCGTAGCAGAGATAGCCGACGACCCACCCGAGAGCTGATGGGTCTTTGCGCCACAACTTGAAGCCAGTTACAGCGCCCAGAACCACTGTTGACGTGGTCAGCAGATCCAGGTTTGTCAGCCAGGCACCAGGGATCACTTGGTCATTAAGCAAGACTGTCAATGTAAGCAGAGGCTGCCCAACGGTCAGCGCAACGCAGAAGAAGAGCATCCATCCGCCGACCCTCGGTGCTGCGAAATTTGGTTGGCTCCACCAAACCGCACATGCAATTGCAATGACCAGAATCGCGAGATTTGTCACGGTTAGCACCTCACGCCGAAACCACCGGAGCCGAACTATTCCAGATTCACACCGATATACCTCATGTCTGAGCACAACCCGCTACACCCCAGTGTTGCAAAAGCACGAATCGTTTCAGAGTTGGTGTGGCGGATGTCGATTGCATTTGCAGTCTCCCCAGTTTGCCTTAAGCCATCCCCATGCGAGCACCCCGCTCCCCAGGTAGTAAGTCGCGGCTCCACCAACGTATCTATCCAAAACCAAAACAGAAAGCCAGACGCTGGTGATGATTAGGACTGGAAAACCGAGCATGACGAGGTAGAGGACTCGCTGTGAATCTGCCCTCCGCACATGCATACCGGCGGTGCCAATGATGACCAGGCAAGCCAGCGTAGAGACCAGCCATGCGGCATAGAGAGTGGGCGGCGATGCAACCTCGTGCAGCCCTAAAATCGCATAAAACGCATCAAGTTGCGTATAGCAGAGCAGGAAAGCCGACAAAAGGGCAAAGTACCCGGCAAGCATTGATTGCCGAGGTAGTCGGCGTCGCCAGAGGCTTTGCCCAATACGCCACGCCGTGAATAAAGCTAACGCGAACGCAAGCCCAAAAACGGCGCTGCCGGCTGATTCGCGCACCAGCACCGCAGGTGCCCACTGCCAAGAGACATATGAGCTGGAAGTGATCCACTGCAGGGCAGCAAACGATTCTGCGAGCGAGTCGCGTCCCAGCCACGGGGCAACGAAGATCAGCAGCATGCCCAGTCCTTGTATCGCTGCTGGGAACAGGACGCGAGAGGCTCCCTTCGAGAACCGGTGCAAAAAACTGCCGAGGCGCGAGACGCGGAAGTCCTCGACTTCCGTGGTCGGAGCAAGGGCTTTGACACCACTGAAGACAACCCAGGCAGTCACCATGGGTGTGAACCAAACAGGTATCGACTCCAAACCGTCGTTCTCATTGTCCATCGTCGCCCACACTGCAACCGCGATCATTACCAGGGAGGTTACAGTCATGACCGCCCCCACACGGCCCAGGCGCGGAACCAGGGACTTGCCCTCCAGGCGGGTCAATGCGCCGGCTGCGAGTAACGCGTAGTAAAAGGCGAATGAAGCAGTAAATGCCAACAAGATTTCGCTGCCATTGTCACGCTGATGTCGAGTGCTCCAAAAGCAGAGCAGACAAAGCGAAGCCATAATCGCCGCTGCGAGTCGCAAGAGCCACGGACTTCGTCTTCGGTCCCCAGCCGGGGGCAAGCCGCTAGAGGGCGGCTTCACAGACGCACTCGCGGCCGGTGTTGGAAACAAAGTCATCGCGATATCCTGCCTTTCTCGAGTTTCGAAGTCAGGATCTCGCGAGCCCGCACTCGGGCTTTTAGCATTTTGTTTTGTATTCATTCGTTTCCCAGCGTCATTTTAGGTTCAAATTAAGTCTGGCCTGCGCTGCGGCGTATTCGTCGGAATCTGCAACCTTGGTATCCACCGTCTTCTGGAAGTATTCTCGCGCCTTGCCCCTGTTTCCCTTTAGAAGGTATTCGTATCCAACGTAGAAGAAGGCGTCGGATTTTTCCTCCAAGGTTTCGGCCTTGCCAATCAGCTCCGGCTCAGTCGCCATGCCTGCCTCGTAGTTCAGCAATAGCGACTCCCACTCTGGGTGCTCGCAGTACTTGGCAAGATCCAGCTGTATGTAAGCATTCAACTCTGCCCTGGCTTCTTCGCTCCGTCCCAGATGCCTCAGGGCCAATGTTGCGAGAATCGCTCGATGGTCGCGATAACGGCCACCAAAGTGCGCCCGGGCGGGGCAGCCTTGATCGGCGCACGAGGCGTCCCAGGGGTCGGTTTTAAATCCGCGAACAGCGTCTTCAAACCTGCCCTCCAGGAAATAAGTGACGCCGATATGATGGTCCGGAGTTGAGTCGGTCGGCCGCAACCGGTGTGCTTCCAGAAACTCGCTGCGTGCCTCTTCATATTGCGCCTTTTTCAAGAGAACCCGACCGATGTCGTAGTGATAGTTATGAAGATCACTGCCACCGCTGGGATCAAGTTTGGCTGCTCTGCGAAAAGCTGCAAGCGCTTCGTCCTCTTGTCCCGCGCGCGAATATTTCTGTCCGAGAGAATCCCAGGCCTCAGGATCGTTTAACGCGAGTTTTTGTTTGAAAATGGCCGTCGCGCAGTCGTCAGCCGGCACGCCCGATCGACACATTGCTACTTCGAGGGAAAATGCCTTGGTGTCCTCTGCGTGCTGAAGGGCGAACTCTTGCAGTTCTCTCGTCGAAGCCGCCAGAACGGTCTCACCCTCCACCGATACGAAATGCAGTTTCTTCTCGGCTGCAATCCTTTCCGCGTATCTATCGTCCAGGAGCGCGATGCGCACGAACTGCTTCTCGATCCAGATCCGGCCAAAAAAATGCACGTTGGCTTCTGGGGATGCCTGGGGGCCATTTGCTAGCCTTGCTTCGCCTGAATCTGATTGAGCCGGATACATATCCAGAAAGAGGAACTTCCCGAGGCGAACCAAGTGGACTTCGGATCTGAATTTGCTCCCCTCTTCGTCCCCAGGGAATATAAATTCGTAAGCTTTGTTCCCCAACTTTGTGAACGTGAGAGTACGACCTTGATTCATATTATCCGCGGTCGCATCGCTGCTCACCCATGTACCTACGACGTCATCATCGATAACAATGTCGTTTTCGCTAAACAGGGGGTTCAGGGTAGGCTCAGGTCCGCAGGCGCTCAAAGACAAAAGCAAGCCGATCGGAGCCAACAGCTTCCATACATTCATTGGGAACTCCCTTCGGTCCAGGATACAAACGCTTTGCCTGCGAATGAGTCGATCGGGAGTAAATTCATTTTCCCAGCCAGTTTGGCAAAGCCGTTGTAAGCCAGGGCACGTAGGTGATCAGAAGCACCACCACGGTAAGCAGGATGATGATAGGCAGCACTGCCCGCAAAACCTCTGGTACGGGCTTGCGGAAACGCGTGCTGGCGAATAGGAGATTCAATCCGACCGGGGGTGTCAGGTAGCCGTGTTCCATGTTGGCCAGGAAGACAATTCCCAGGTGGACCGGCGGAATGCCAAAAACCGCACCCAAAGGCGCCAGCAAGGGCACCTGCACAACGATGGCGGAATAGATGTCCATGAGGCAGCCCACCAGGGTCAAAAACAAATTGAGAAGCAAGAGGAAAAGCAAGGGTGAATGCACCACGGCAGTCGTCCAGGACACGGCCTTCGCCGGCACTTCCGCGTCAACCATGTAGTTGGTCAGCCCCAGAGCAACACCAAGAACCAGAAGCACGCCGCCGATCAGCAAACCACATTCGGTCGCAACCCTTGGGACGTCCGTGAACGGCTTCAGTTCACGATGAATAAAAACCTCCACCAGGAACACGTACAACGCGGTCATGGCTGACGCTTCGACCGGAGTAGCGAAGCCACCGAACATGCCGACCAGAGCAACCAGTGGAGTCAACAGCTCCCACTTTGCCACCCACAGTGCTTTTGCGGCTTCGCCCCAGACAAACGGCCGCGGTTGCACGCCAACGCGACGCGCTCGCCAAACGCCCCAGCCGGCGGTACAAGCCATCAGCAATAGGCTGGGAGCAACTCCGGCAAGAAACATCTGCTGAATCGGAATCTGGGCCACGATGGCATAGAGAATCAGGGGGAGACACGGCGGCAGCAGGATCCCTAATGCTCCGGCTCCGGTGACCAACCCAAGCGCATCTTTTTCGGAGTAGCCGGAGTCGATCAGAATCGGCATTAACAGCCCACCCAAAGCCAGGATGGTTGCTCCTGAGGCTCCGGTGAAGGAGGTAAAAAAGGCGCAAGCCAGAACCGTCACAATCGACGCCCCGCCGGGAAGACTGCCAAACAATGCGTAGAACACTCTGACCAGGCGGCGAGGAGCTCCACTCTCTGCCAGTAAGAAGCCGGCCAGCGTGAACAAAGGGAGACTGGGCAACGCGGGATTGGTTACCAGCGAGTAGTGCGAAACCGAAATGGAAGCAATCGGCTGGTCCACCCACCAGAACAGCAATAGTGCTGTTCCGCCAAGCGACACAAACGCAGGAGCTCCCAGAACTGTTGCCGATGCGAGGAGCACCATGCCTATGACAATCGTGGTTGGCGATCCTGGGATTTGTGAGATCGCAAATACGAGCGCTGCGGAGAGCACCGCACTAAGCGCACGCATGCCCTTGTTGCCGGGCAAATGCATCAAAACACGGAAAGCGATGGCGGCAAACCCAACCGGCAGAGCCATCTCCAGGATCCACTGCGGGATGCCATAGAATGCTGTGCCCCCGCCGGCGCGTTCAGCTTGCACAAATTGGAAACCGGCGAACGCCAGCAGTAGCGTCACCAGCGTAGAGATGGTTCCCGTGAACAGATGAACGGCGGAACGAAACCGCGGCGGCAAGACAGATTCGCGAACGGTAAAGAGGGCCAGCAGCCTGTTGTCGCGGGCAGCCATTGCTCCGCCCATCATGCCCACCGCAAGGCAAAGGTGCTGCACGATCGAAGTAACACCCATGATGCCGGTGTGGAGCGTTTTCCGCAGCAACACCTCCAACAATGGCAGAATGGCCATGCTCATCAACACCAACGTGAGAATCAGATTCTCCGTTGCGTGCAGCCGTCTCCAACGGGGGGAAGCGCTGTCTCCGGAAGGGTCAGCGAGCCGGAACTGGGTACCGGCGGCAGCGGTCATTTGCCGCTCCCGGGTGTACGATATTTCGCCAGCAAATCCTGGACGCGATCAAACATGTCGGCGGGAACAATCTTGCCGCGAACATTGGGATACAACTTCTCCGCCATCGCACGCCATTCCGCTTCCTCGGCTGGGGTAGCGACATGCACCTGCATGCCGCGCTTCTGCATGGCGGCAACAGCCTGCACGCTCTCGTTGCGGCTGCGGGTCTGCATTGTCTTGCCTGTGTCTTCGGCCGCCTTCCGCAGAGTGTCCCGGGTTGCGGCGGGCAAGTGCTCCCACGTGGTTCGATTCATGACCAACGCTCCTACCAACGGGACCCAGTTCACCTCAAGCATGTAATGTGTCACCAGGTTGAATTGACCGGCCAACGCGACCATCGGTGAAGTAGGAACCGCATCCACCATCCCGGTTTGCAATGCGTGACCCAACACGTTCCAGTCCAGTTGCACCGGATGGCACCCCCCGGCCTTCATCATCTCGACTTGATGGTCGCCGCCAGGACCAGCGGTAACAAACATCTTCATGTTCTTGCATAGATCATCCGGGTGAATACCTGGATTGCGCGAGAAGAAGCGAACCCAACCGGTGTCAGCCCAGAACAGGACCACGAAACCTTTCTCAAACAACCGCTTGTCCAGCTCGGAGCGCAATTGCTGGCGCACGTATTCCGCTTCCTCCAGGGAGCGAAACATCATTGGCATTTCCTGCAGCGCAGTCACCGAGCTGTCAATTTCGGCGACGCCGCCCACGGTTAAGAGCGCGGCCTGGATCTCTCCGATGCGCATGCGCCTCACCATTTCCGGTTCTGCGCCTTGCGTGCCGTCGGTGTGGATCACCAAGTTGACGCCCGCTTGCTTCCAGTGTTGCCCCATGACCCGGAGTTCCTGGTCATACATGGAACCACCCGGTGCCAGGGTGCCGAGGCGCACGGTTGTCTGTGCCCGCAGTAGTTGGCACCAGCTGCCAACCATCATCACGACTGCTAACGTTGTAATCCGCCGTTTCGTTCGCTGCGAAACCATCACCGCACCTCCTGCCATGTGCCGTGCAATGCAATGGAAAGATCCACGGGCGCTTTCCTGGCAGCGCCCGCCTTGGGGAGAAAGAGCTCGTTTTCACGCGAGAGCAGCCAGCGCGCCCGGCGCTGGCTAACGATGTTGCTCAGCCGCCATTCCCGTCTTCCGTCCGCATCGACGGCCAGCGCCTTCTTCAGCAGTGCTTCAAATTCGGCTTGGTCCTGCTTTTGAATGGACACGGCCTCAGCCAGCGCGACGTAGGGTGCCGCCAGCTGCCCATCGGTCAACTCCACCTGCTGCTGAAAATGCCTGCGGCAGCGCTCGGCAAAGTCTTCCTGCGTTCCCTGGCGTGATGGCTCATAGGAGATCAGGAACCCGTGAATGGCGCCGTGGTCATAGTTGCCGTCAAGAGCCAGGGCGCGGTCGATCAGAGCTTCGACCAGCGGCTGATCGGCAATGAGGTCGGGATTGTCCTTTGCGTTCGCGATGGCCAGCCCCCATGACGCTGCCGTCCAGTAAAGCAAGGGCACATCAGACTTTGCTGTGATACCGAGCGTCGCCGCTTTGCCATTTTCCCGAAGCCGGCGCGCGAAGCCCGGGTGTCTGACTTCGAGACCACGCAGGCCGTAGTCACGCGCCCGTAGGTAGAGGCGTCGCGCCCGGGCATGCAACGCCTGTGACCTCTCCACGTCCTCGGCCTCAATTTGCTCTGCCGGCTGCTGCACCCATATATATGCATACTCGGTAAACCCGCTGCTGGCAGCGAATAACAGGCCACGATGCTTCGGGCTCTCCGCCAACAGGCTCTCCATCAGCTTCAGGCTGAAAGGCAGCGCTTCGCCCACAAGATCCGGATCATCGTCGGCTGAAAAGGTCGTGCCGCTGTTTGCCAGTGAGTTGCCAAGCTTGTTGACTGCCACTTTCTTGATGGAACAACCTGAGAGCAGCAGGCTTAACACGATCATGGCTCCGCACAGTCCGCTGCTCCTGCGCCTCTGGGAAACAATCGCTGCTGCATATTTCGAATTTCCGTGCATTATCAACATCCTCCTTCCAGGCTCGACCCCCGAAGCAGGCGAGTCAGCATGGACCCTGGTCACCCATTGGCAATGCGAGAGCAGAGACTGGACGCCAGGTACTGACGCCGCAGCCTGCTGTGTACTGCCGCTCGATGGAAGGAGCAGACACACTCGATCCCGCAACAACCCGCGATTTCCAATGAAGTCTGCCCAGATTTCTGGCGGTACCTGCCAGAATCTCTGCCGGAACCTGGTAGTACCCGTCTGCTAACTGCATGATTTTTCAGTATTACCAGATCGTGTGGCAGCCAACGTTGATGACTAATGCATGCGCTTTGCCAAAGGCGACGTCACGCCATCTCAGCCTGCGACGTCCGCTGCATTACAGGAACACGTTTCGGGCGCAACATTAATAGCTCATCGTGTCGTCCCGCTACGGTGCGCGTGACAGTTTCTTAACTGTCACATCTGCGCTTTTCCGGCGGGTGGTTTGCGCGGAGGATGATATTGGGAGTACGCTCTGTCGTGCCGGACCGGATGATCCAGATGAGGATCTACATTAATAAGCTGAGTGAAGTGCCTGTTCGCGAACAACTGCATGAGCAGATCATTTTTCTGATGGGCACCGGTGAGCTATCGATGGGTGACAACTTGCCGAGTGTTCGTGAATTGGCTCGCCAGCTCAAGGTCCACCACAACACCGTGAGCCATGTCTATACCGACCTGGTGCAAGAAGGGTGGCTCGTGAACCGGCGCGGCAGCCGGGTAGTCGCCGTCCAGCATGCCGGAGGCGTGAAAAAGGACGGAGGCAAAGTTGGGAACCTGGACGATTTGATCGATCTCATGGTGCGGTTTGCGCGTGAACACGCTTATTCGCTGCAACAACTTGCTGCCCGAATCCGCGAGCGGTTGTTGGCAGAACCACCAGATCATCTGCTGATCGTCGAGCCGGAAAAGGAGATTGGATACCTCATGCGCGAAGAGATTCGCCGTGCGATCGGGCAGGCCCCTCCGGCGTACACCGTCTCCAGGCTGCAACAGGATCCGAGTTCGGCCATTGGGGCTGTATTGCTTGCGCCCTGCTATCTCGTAGATGGGCTGGAGTGTATCCCATCCAGGAATCGATGCATTGTTCCTCTCACCTACTCGCTGGCAGAAGGCCATCTCGACCTGGTGCGACGCCTCAGCCAGCCCTCAGCCATCGGAGTGCTGTCCGTCAGCCCTGCATTCCTGAAAACAGCCACCGGCTTGTTAGCCCCGGTTATCGGCGTGCGCCACTCACTGCACACATTTCTAATGGAATTTCCAACTCCAAACAACCGGGATGGACGGCCATCAATCAGGCATTACGAGGTGAAAGATTACCCAACTGGCTCAGGCGCTAGAAGTTTTGTGATGGCGGAAAGAAAGCTCTTGCCCCCTGAAACAGCGCCTCCTGCCGATGGAGGGCAGCAAGCTAACAGCTCGGAAGAACTTCTACTGTTATCGGCGGCTGACCTTGGCGCCATCGATCTCTTGTTCTGCGATTCGATGACCCACGCCGCAGTCAAGCATCCCCGGCGCATTATGCACCGGCTTGTCTCCGACCAATCGCTTCTCGATATTGCGTCCGCGGCTGAGTCCCTCGTGCTGCAGGCCACTGCAAGAATGAAAGCCGAGTAACAGCCTGGATTTCTGTCATTTTACGTCTATGAAAAGTCGACGATGACAAGCAGGGCGTCGGCGCAACTGGACGACCTTTCAGGACAAGATTGGTTCGTCTTAGTCGGGCAAACCTACCCGATGCACGAGGTCGGCAAAGCGCGGATCAGCACGCAGGGGATCGATCAGTGGTTCGACTTTCAAATAGAGGAGATGCTCAGAACGCTGTCCGTAGCTCTGGTTCAACGCAGCGAACGCACTGTTCTTGTCGCCCAATGCAACATAGATGATCGCGAAGTAGGAAGGAGGAACGTATCTCGCCTGCGACATCTGCTGCAAAACCGTTAACTCTTGTTTGGCCTTAGCGGTCTGACCTGTTATGGCGTACAGATGCCCAAGCAAAGCCTCGATGCTGGGCGTTTCGCCTGCGGAAGGAGTTCCGGCGAGCGTGGCCAATGTCTGAATGGAGGCTTTAGCTCCCTGATATTCCGCCAGGGCTTTGTCAAACTTACCTTGCTGTTCGTAAGCCATTCCCAGTTCAAGCTGCCCGGGAAAGTATGTCGACTCGATCTGCCGCGTGCTGAGACACTCTTGAACTGCCCGATCATACTGTCGAGCGAGGAAATACTGGCGGCATAGCCCTGCACTGATCGCCATATCGGTAGGATCTAGTTTTTTGGCCTCAAGGGCTTCGTTCAAAGCTTCCTGTGTTCGGCCCGTTTCCATCAGCAGGAATGCGTACCAGTGGTGTGCGAGTGGATAACTGGGATTTAGACGAATCGCTTCCCGGTATTCTCGCTCCGCGCCGGCCCAGTCCCAGTCATAGTTCTGTAGTGCATGGCCAAGGGAGGCATGTGCTTCCGCCAATGAAGGGTTCAATTGCAGGGCTTTGCGGGCATTGTCCGTGGCCTGGCTCATGACCTGCGCTGGTGGGGCGATTTCGGGTCCGCCAATGAGGCTGGAAAATGCATACGAGTCGGCCAAGCCGGTGTAGGCCAAGGCGAAGTTTGGGTCGTCCTGGATTGCCTGATTAAAATGTTGCACTGCCAGCTGCAGTCCTCCTGCGAACCGCTTACGAAAGTAGTGACGTCCCAGGATGTACTCGTTGTAGGCTTCCGAGTTTTCCGGATAACGGTTTGTAACCAATGAGCGTTGCGCCGCAGTCATCTGCAGCCTTAGGTTTTCAGCTATCTCCGAGGCTATTTGCTCCTGCAAGTCTATAACCTGGGATGCGGGCCGTTCGTAGTGCTTTCCCCATAGCCCGTGTCCATCAGTGGCGTCCGACAACTCAATGTTGATGGAGATGTTTTCATGACCCACCACGAGCTGTCCGGTCACAACAACTTTCACTCCGAGCTCGTTTCCTATCCGCTTCGCGTCCGTCTCCTTGCCCGCATATCGGTAAACCTTGAGTTTGGGCAGCTGCATCAGGTTGTCGGCGATGCTCTCCGTAATTCCCTGGCTCATGTATTCCATGTCGACAGTGTTGGTGGCGAGGGGCAGGACAGCAACCGAATCGAGCGGTGGATTGAGCCAGGTGTCGACGTAATGCGTCCCGGCTGCTGCAATCGCGAGCAGGAGCACAAGGATGAGGATCTTCAATTGCACAGACAGCCGGCGAGGTTTGCGTTCAGTGGCGGATCCCAGCGCCTCAAATGCAGCGCGCAACTCACCGCATCTCTGATACCTCTGCGCAGGATCTTTAGCCAGACAGCGCAGGATAATCGCCTGCAAGCCCGGCGGCATGTTGGTTGGCAACGGAGCGGGAGGATCGCGCAAGATTGCTGTTGCTAATTCCCAATGGGTCGACCCGGCAAACGGCAACCTGCCGGTGGCTGCTTCGTAAGCAAGCGCACCCAATGACCAAACGTCGCTGCGACGGTCCGGGACTCGTCCGCGCAAGATTTCTGGGGCGACATATTCAGGAGTTCCGCCCACGGATGAGCCAGTGGAGCTTCGCAACCGCGGTATCGCTCCACCCGCCTGGATTTCGTTCACGAACCGCGACAGCCCGAAATCCAATAGCTTAACCTGTCCCTCAGCTGAGATCAGTATGTTTCCACTCTTCAAGTCACCATGGATGATCCCGTTATCGTGAGCATGCGCAACAGCATCAGCGATCGCAGCGCCATGCAGCAGCACGATTTCCGGAGCCAGGCCGCCGGTCGGAATCACTTTGCTCAGCGGCTGACCCTCAACGTATTCCATCACGATGCCAGCCTGGCCGTCGGCCTCGACCACATCTTTGATGGCACAGATATTGGGATGGTTTAGAGCGGAGGCCATACGTGCCTCCTTCAGGACAGTCGCAAGGGAAGATGTGTCTTCAACCTCAGTCTGATGGATGAATTTGATGGCAACTTTGCACTGTAGCAGGGGATCCCAGGCGAGATAGACCTCGCCCATCCCTCCCCTTCCCAATAGCGCATCAATGCGATAGCGACCGAAAGTCCGCCAGGCGCCCGCGGCTGCACCGGACATAGACTGGCAATGCTAAGGCTACCTTCGAGCCAAGTCAATTTGTTTAAACATATGTAGTGGCTTGGTTTACACAAATCAAACTTGGTGACGACTATCAAGCCGCTAAAAATACGGCCGAATCCTATCCTTCGCTTGGCTTACAGCCGATGGCGCTTTAGTGGGCCAGGACACAACTTTATTCCGTCCAGGCGGCGGCCTTGCCCATTGGCTGCCTAAAGACCCAGCCTGCCCGAATCAGACCGGATGCAAAGGCCAAGGCGGGTAGGACTGATCGGCGTGGTATAGTGCCCGCGTGGCCGCCCCCCAACAAGCTGCAGCTTTTGACAGTGAAGAGCTACGCCTCCTGCATCAGATCGCTTGCTGCCTGTTGCGTGAGTGCGAGTACGGTGAGCTGCTTAACGATCTGCTCGATCTCACGATCAATGCGCTGGGTGCAACGCGCGGTTTCGTCCTCGTTCGCGAGGGCGCGAACGTGCAGGCGACGGCAGCACGCAACTTTCGCAGCGAAGCTTTAGACAAGGCTGAGGAGATGGTGAGCACTTCTATTGCTTTAGAAGTGCTGGCGGCAGGAAAGACACTGCTGATCTCTGATGCCCGGTCCTCGGAACAATTCCGCGACAAAAAGAGCGTACGCCGCCTCGATCTGCGTTCGGTGTTGTGCGCCGCGTTGGTAACCAGCAGCGAGACCTTCGCGCTCCTCTACCTTGAGAGCCTGGAAGCCGACGGTTTTACGGAAAACCATCGCCGGCTTCTGGACGAGATTTGTTCCATGTCCTCGCCCCGATTAAAAGTAGCGATCAATGCGGAGCGTCTTCGGAAACGAGCGTCTGAGTTGGAGTCGCGCTTGGGTGAAGGCGATGGCATTCTCACAGCGGACGAAAGGATGATCGCCCTTCTCAAGACGGTTAAGCAGGTTTCCGCGACCGACCTGCCTGTCCTCATCCAGGGCGAGACGGGCACCGGCAAAGAGTTAGTTGCCCGGGCTCTGTACCGCCACAGCAAGAGAACTGCGGGCCCGTTTCTGGTTCTCAATTGTGGAGCGGTTCCTGCAACCCTCATTGAATCGGAGTTGTTTGGATACCTGCGAGGCGCATTCAGCGGAGCTGTACGCGACCGGATGGGCATCGTGGGCGCTGCCAATCGGGGAACGCTTTTCCTCGATGAGATTGGAGAGCTGCCGCTTGATTTGCAAACCAGACTGCTTCGTGTTCTGCAATCAGGCGAGTTCACCAGGATTGGCTCCGTGCAGCCGGAATTTGCGGATATCCGCTTTATCGCCGCGACGAATCGCGACCTGGAGCGCGAAGTCGAAGCCGGGCGCTTTCGTAGTGATCTTTACTACAGGCTTTCCGGTATAGTCTTGCAACTCCCTCCTCTGCGCGAGCGGAGACCAGACATACCGTTGCTGGCAACACATTTCTTAAATTCTTATTCAGGACGATGGGCCAGACCGGCCTTGAAGTTGAGCGCTGATGCCATCGAAGCGCTGATCGCCTATCAATTCCCGGGCAATGTCAGGGAGTTGGAAAATGAGATGGCGCGCTTGGTAGCGCTTTCTTCCGGGGAATCGCACCTGCCGGTTGATGCGCTGAATCAAAGGATCCGCACTGCTGGCCGCGGCGATATTGAAACAGAAGAAGACTCTGCAAGTTTCTCAGTCAAGCCAATGTCCCTGTCGGAGATGGAACGGCTGCTTATCCTTAGGGTGCTGCAGGAAACCGGAGGGAACCAAACGCAGGCCGCCGAGATCCTGGCCATCAGTCGCGAAGGCTTGCGCAACAAGATGCAAAGATTGCGCCTCAAATACCGCGGTGAGGGGGCGCAACCATAGCTGGAACCTGGGATGCCAGCTCTCTCGTTGCGTCGAATGGATGATCCGTGGTACTCCCACATCAAAACAATGCCGATTCCCATGATCGCAGGCGGATCGCAGAGCCTCGTAATCCCGAAAAAGATTGGCTCCTCAGGTAGGACTCGAATCCGTGTGAAAACGTAAACTCAATAACTTACACCGCAGCAGATGGCACCAGACTTCACTCTTTTGGATGTAACACTCCCGGAACAGCACGGAAACGGCACGGGTTGAGCAGCTACGCGAACGAACAAACGCGGAACGGGTTCTGCAAGTTTTTAGGACAACGCCACTTCTCGCCTTTGAGGGCCGCAGCCAACTCTCTCCACGACAGTCTTCCATCTTTGGCGAAGAATTTGTAATAACAATGTCAGGACTTTGAAAAGACTTTACCCCCCGCCTTTGCTTCATATTTCCTTGCAACCCGAACCGAGTTGTTAGCAGGCCTTTGCCCGGTGCTTTAAACAAGGGTTGGTCTCAGCGACTATGCCGGGCGCCTGATGCGCGCAACTCTTTGCAGCGCCAGCTACCGGACTCGGGTGCTCGCGTCGGCAGTCGAATGCAGGAACAAAGGAGAATCAGGGATATGTACTGCACATCTTGTGGGAACGCGCTCCAGCAACAGAACAATTTCTGCACCCGATGCGGAGCCAGGGTCGCTCCCCAACCATCGCCTGCCGCAGCCAATGTGGGTCAGAGCGGAGAAACGCTCGGGCGCAGGTTCTGGAAGCGCCTGGGGCAGGCCGTGATTCTCCAGTTGCAGCAGCAAGGTGTTGCCAACGCGATGCGACTGCAGTCGGGCGACAGCTTCTGGAGCAGTCCAACAGCAAGCGGCAATGACAATGGCCAGTCAGGCTATGTGGATGTCGGTGGAGACATCGTGGGTTACGACCGTTAAAGCGGCAGATTCCCGCAGGTGGGCTGTATTGAACAAGGTAGGACAAAAGATTCCTCGGCGCGGAGGGGAGAAATGGATTGCATCAAAAAGGACAACACTTATGCGGGAGGCAGCAGGGCACCGGCCGTAGGTAGGCTGATCTTGTCATTGCTGGCGGCGTTATCGCTCTCATCTTGTGGACACAACGGACCCCTGGCAATAACTACATCGCCTACGCTGCAAAATGGCACTGTGGGGCAGATATACAACGCAAGCGTGGCAGCCAAGGGCGGAACGCCACCATACCATTGGTCGTTGGCCGCGAACTCCAAACCCCTTCCCGCGGGGATGAGCCTGGCCACCGAGGCCGGCGCGGGTGAGGCACTTGGATTGCTAGGCGGAACCCCCACCGTGGCGGGACAATTTACTGTCACCATCCAAGTCACTGACACAGATCAACCAAACAAGTCCGTGAGCCAGGATTTCACATTCACCATAATCCAACCTCAGGTCGCCATCACGACCACTTCGCTCCCGGACGGGGCCGTCGGCACTCCATACACGCAAACCTCACTACAAGCCACCGGAGGAACAACGCCTTATACGTGGTCGGTCAGCACTGGAACCTTGCCTCCAGGACTCGCCTTGAGTGCCGGAGGAGTCCTCAGTGGAACTCCAACCGCACCAGGAACATCAACTTTCACCATTCAAGCTCGTGATTCCTCCAGTCCATCGCTGAGTGGAAGCCACTCCTTTACCGTTAACATCACGCAGCCGGGATCACCCCTGGCGGTAACCACTACTTCGCTGCCCAGGGGAACCGTCAGCATCCCATATCCGCAAACCACGTTACAGGCAACTGGAGGGACGCCTCCATACTCGTGGTCGGTCGTCGTGGGAACATTGCCTTCCGGATTCTCTCTTACCTCTGGAGGAACGCTGAGTGGGACTCCCACCGCGACTGGAACAACAACTTTGACCTTCCAGGTTGCCGATTCGACGAATCGCATTGCCGTCAGCCAGGCATTGAGCCTGGTGATCGTTTCACCAACCATCTTCTCGGCTGGAGAATCCATCGCGCTCGATGCCGATGGGAGTATTGCGGTGGTCGGGAACGGATCAACTGGGCTCGCGACTGTGTTTCAAAGAGATGCTCAGGGAAACTGGTCGCAGGCGACCCAGCTCAGCAATACGGATAAAGGGCTGGCGTCCGTTGCCATCAGCGGCGATGGTGGCACGATCGTGGTTGGCTCTTGCGCCAATGCCGTCTGCCAAGGACACGGCTTCGTCTACGTGGCCACTGACAACACTGCCACTCCACCGCGGCCCGACTGGACCCTGGCGCTCAAAACCACGGCTACGCTCAGCGCATCCAACGCGCAAGCAAAAGGCGGCGATAGGATTGGGCTTTCGGTTGCCACGGACGGGAATGGTGATACGGTGGCTGTCGGAGCTCCCTGTGATTTCACAGCAGCCAATCTGCTATGTGGAACGGTCTATGTCTATAGCGAACCTGCAGCCGGTTGGTCATCGAAGCCTGAAGATGCACAACTGACGGTAAGCCAAACTCCCACCGTGAGCCTCTCGCTGTCCATGGATGAAGCCGGCCAGACCATCGTGGCCGGAAGTCCAGGACCAGAGGCCGGTAACAACACGGCGGGTGCTGTTTTTGTTTTTGCCAAGCCCTCCACCGGCTGGCAAACTACCGCCGCCGCCACTGCCACTCTGACAGAACCACTACCCACGAATGGCGACTCCTTGGGTTGGTCGACAGCCATTAGTGCTGATGGCCACACGGTGGTGGGTGGCGCGTATAACTTCGCCGGTTGCTCACCACAGCCGTGCCATTCCGGAGCGGCGTTTGTATTCGTTAATCCTGGAGCGCCCAGCGTCTGGGCCTCCAAACCCGCAGACGCTACCTTGGAAGCGCAGCATGGCTCGGACAAAGATGCAGTTGGATTCTCTGCCACCATTTCCGGCGATGGCAGCACGATTGTGGCCGGTGCGTCTGGTTTCGGAGTTAGCATCCCCGGGAAAGCCTACGTCTTTCAGAGACCTCCAGGCGGGTGGCTTGGCTTGCTCAACGAGACTCAGGGGCTGAGCGCCCTTTCAGGAACGGCCATCGGAGGCCAATCGGTTACACCGGCGGAATCTTTTGGAACGAAGATTTCCATCAGCGCCGACGGTAGCACCCTCGGCGTGGGCGGTTTGGCCACCGTAGGGACAACTGCCAACCAGGGGGTGGTTTACGTGTTCCAGTGAATCGATGCGCAGACTTAGCGCTGCGAACTCATCAGTTTCGACTTCGCCAACACGTCGTCGGAGATGAAAGTAACGCGCACGTCGGCGAGGCCCACGCGGCGAACCAGTTCCTGAAAGCGTGGGTCGGGTCTGAGGAAGTCAAAGCGCGGCTCAATTTGTACATTGGCTAAATAGGAAGAGCGATCAGCGTAAGCTAATTCGAGCCACTTGAGCGCCTCCTCCTTGTTGCCAAGCCGGATGTATACATCGGCAAAGTCGTAGGGAGATACGTAGCCCTTTTTGGCTTCCTGCCGTCGCTGTGCCAGGCGAGCGCGGAAGTAACCCTTATAGCCCGATTGGGCGATGGTTTGCCGGAACCGCGCCATCAATTCCGGGTTCTCACCGGCCGCTACGCGCGCATCAAGGAATTTGTCGGCCGCCTTCTGGAATTCACCCTTCTGTTCGTAAACTTCTCCCATGCACAAGTGCCCGCGCACGAATCCTGGATCGAGCTCCAAAGCTTTTTGACACTCCAGGAGCGCGGGATCCGGCAATCGTGCACGCAGAAGGATCCAGCCAGTGCTGGTCATCATGACCGGAGAGATTGGATCCAGCCGGCGGGCTTGCTCAATCTGCGCAAGGGCTTCCGGAAAATTTCCCATGTCTGCCAGGTGAAGCGCGTAGCGGTGGTGCGCCCCAGCGTCATTAGGATTGAGCTCCAGGGCGCGGCGATACTCTTTTTCAGCGCCCGCCCAATCCCAGTCAAACACATCCATGGTCCATCCCAGCGACGTGTGGGCCTCGGCCAGAGAATCATCCAGTGCAAGCGCCTTGAGGAGTGCGTCCTTCGCCTTGGGTATGGTTTTCGCGGGGCTTGACTCGCGCATGCTGGTGAGCTGGGCGTAGGCGTCCGCCAAGCCGGCGTAGGCCCGCGCAAATTCGGGATCCTTCTCTACCGCTTTTTGAAAGTATCCAACGGCAACGTGGAGTTCTGGCCTTGACCATTTGTTGGCGTGATAGCGTCCTTGGACAAAGGCGTCGTAGGCGTCAGGGCTGGGAGGACGTTGTGCGCCAGGCCGTTGGAGTTGGCGCGGCGACAAGTCAATGCGGACCTCGCCAGCTACGGTATTCGCCAGCTCGCTCTGCAGTTGCAGCGTGTCGTGCTCCGGTCGCTCGTAACTGTGGGCCCATAGGTGGGTCTGGTCGCGGGCGCGGATCAACTGTGCGGTAAATCTGATCTTTCCACCGCTCTCCCGCATACTGCTCTCGAGTATGTAATCAACACCCAGCTCTTTGCCGATCTGATCCACCGTCTTTGCCGTCCGCTTATAACTCATTGCCGAGGTTCGCGCGATCACACCAAGGCGGTCAGGATTAATACCTCCCAACTCTGCGATCAGCTCTTCGGTCAGACCGTCCGAGACATACTCTCGCGACGAATCGCCAGTAAGATTCTGCACCGGCAAAACAGCCAACATTACGCGACCAGCGGGCTCTGGTTTCTGCCTTGCAGAATATCGCCTGGAAAAGGCGAGAAAACCTGCGGCGGCTAGGATCATTGCGGCTGCAGCTACCATCCACCACCAGTGGGGGCGCGAGAAAGATCGATCCGCTGCCGGGGAAATAGACGAGGAAATGGTCCCCGTATCCCCGGTGCCTTCCTGAGCCTGGCCAACAAAACGATATCCGCGCTTTGGAATGGTCTCGATATATTCTTTGCCATCAGCGTCCAACGACAGAGTTTTCCGCAAGACCGAAATATTCCGAGCCAGGCTTACCTCCTCGACAAAGGTCTCAGGCCAGACAGCTTGCATCAAATCTCTTTTTTCTACGATGTGACCGCGGCGCTCGACAAGAAAGATGAGTGTTTCAAGGGCCTTCGGCGTCAGTGGGACAAGTACACCACGGCGATATAGGACGCGCTCAGTTACATCCAGCCGGAAATCCCCGAAAACGTATTGCCGCGCAGATGACATACAATGGCCTGGACGATGGGAAAGTTGCAAAGAACAATAGCAGAACTTTGGGGAACCGTCATCAGGCTTTAACCGGGTTTTAATATTCTCAGGCGTTACTTGGCAGCATAGTTCGTTGTGTCAACATCACACTCTTGTCAATCCGCTCGCCGGCCCGCGAGCCGTGTTCACCAGCCCGTGCGTGCCCGCACCAGGCCGGCACGCGCCCGGATCATCATCAGATCCGCCTGCGCCTGTGCGCTGCGATGCTTCACTGGACACAACAACTGCGGGTCGATCCTGGCCAGCCGCGCCAGCGTCTGCGCATCCAGACGATCGTCTTTCTTCCCGCTCTCTCCGATCAGTCGCACCTTGCGCGCATTCGCCACGATCACCTCGTGTCCCAACGCGCTCAGCAAGCGACTGATCCAAGGCGAATGCGTCCCGGTTTCTAGCGCAATTCGACTGCGCGGCATTGCGCTGAAGACTTCCTGCAAGCTCTTTGCAGTGGTACGGACTCGCTGCTCCGCTTGTATGCGCCCCGTTTCATCCACCACGCAGTACCAACTGTTGCGATCTCCCTGATCCAGGCCGATGGTAAGCTGCTGCCGAGAAATATTCCTGCTCTGCGTTGCCGCTATGGTGCTACCCTTTTTCATTGCCGGTCTCCTTTATCTCTTGTGCTTCGAGCACGTCGATAACTTGGGAGCGTACAGCATCCCGTCGGAGACCGGCCTTCTCATCCCATCTGATTACAACGGTTATCATTCTCGTCATGACAGCTCATGGTCACTTGCGGATTAGCAGTAGCCTGCATTCTGTCAACAGTTAGGAGATTGTGCTGATGGCGAGTTTTCTCGAACGCTTCCACAGTTTTCGCCTGTCGGGGCGACAAATCTTTAAATCAACTCCGCGGACGATAATGATCTGCATTTATGCTGCCATCTTCCTGCTTTTTGCCTCTATCAACGTGCTGTTTCTGCTGATGAGCACTGCCTATCTTTCACCGCTCGAAATCTTCTTGAACATCGTGATTCCGGGGGTAATTGTCGTTGGTTTCGCGGCCGTCTTGCTCTCGCAACGCTACTGGCTCATCCCTGTGTTGATAATCTCTCAAATTCTCTTCTCTGTCTTTGGCGCGCACTCGGGATTGCAACTGATTGCTCCTGGCTCCGCAATGCACCGGCAACTTGAGGTACTTGGGACCATTGGTATTGTTTCGGTGCTGTTGGGCTGTGTGCTTTTCAGTGTTGTCATTAGGAGTCAGGGTGCGCGCTACTTTCGAGCCCACAACGAACTTGCCATGGCAGCCGAAATTCATCGAGCTTTGGTGCCGCCAATTCACAAGACCGATCGATCATTTGAAATCTATGGGATCTCCGTTCCAAGCGGGGAGGTAGGCGGCGATTTGGTGGATGTAGCTGGGGATGGGGACTCGTGGACGGGCTACGTGGCGGACGTCTCCGGCCATGGCGTCTCTGCCGGATTGCTGATGGCCATGTTCAAGACGGCTGTGCGCACCGGGGTGAAAAACGCTCCCACATCTGAACTGCTGGGGGAAGTGCATCGTGCGTTGTACCCGCTGAAAACTCCAAACATGTTCGCCACGGTTGGAGCTCTGCAATGGACTGGGACTTTCAATCTGACACTGGCAGGGCATCTTCCTTTGCTGCACTACGTGCAGTCCTGCGGTGAGGTTCGGGAGTATCCTGCGCTCGACCCACCCTGGGGGATTCTTGCGGACCAGACATTTCACTCGATGGAGGTAGTTTGCCAAGCTGGCGACATTTTGATACTCCTTACGGATGGACTGACGGAAGTTGTGGACAGAAGCGGAAAAGAAATGGGAATCGCGCCCTTAAAGGAAGTACTCTGCAGGTCAGCAAGTCAGAAGCTGCCAGAACTTTTCAACAGCATGCGCGCGACAGCTCTCAATTTCGGGAAACAGCATGACGACCAAACTATGCTAATCGTGCGATGCTTGTGAGAGAGCTGACCAACAGCGGCTTACCCTCCCGCTGACCTTTCGGGACACCCGTTCCCGGTGCCTGGAGTAACATCGCCATTAGACTCATAAACCCGTTTTTAAACCTCCAGACTGGCGCACCTCTGCGCCCCTCCAGCTCGCGCCACAGAGCCGCAGCTAGGCCAGGGGGTAGCTGAATTTTTCCCGAAGAGTACTACCCCCAACTGCCGTTTGACGGGAAGAGGGAAGAGACCCCTCGGAGCCCCACTCTGTGATGTAGACATGAATCAAATGTGGTCTATTGATAGTGACAATGGAATGGAAGCCTCACGCGGATCGCGGCTATCCTCCGACCTGGCTGACCCCGCACATAGATCAGTCGGCCTTTCTCCGGCATTCTCGCCCAACACAACTGCCTGTCAAAAATGCTCAGGCAACCTGACGTTTTGTCTGGCGCAGAGTCATCAACTCATCAAGACCGAAAGCCTGCATCATGCCGGTTCCAAGTGCGGACAGAGTTTTGGGGAACGACCGGGATGCGCCGCGGGCCTTTCCCACATCGCTCGACGCGTCCATACCCAAGGAACTCACGATTCCCGCAGCGCCACAATAGGATCCACTTTCGTCGCGCGCCAGGCTGGAAGGTAGCTGGCGGCAATCGCAACCACGAGCAGAAGCAAAGGCACCATCAGAAACACAGCCGGATCATGTGGGCGAACGCCGTAAAGCAAACTCGCCATCATCGAGGCGGTAGAAGCGGAAAATATCACGCCGGTGACAATTCCGAGGCCAGCCAGGATTACACCTTTTCCCAGGACAAGTCGCAAGATATCCGCTCGCTGGGCACCCAACGCCAATCGGAGACCAATCTCGCGTGATCTTTGGCCAACCATATAGGCCAGCAAACCGTAAATTCCGATCGAGGCCAGCAAGAGCGCCAGACCCGCAAATCCCGCCACCAAATTCGCCGAAAACCTGCGCGATGCCAGCGATGCATCCAGTACCTCATCCATCGAGGTCACGTTGAACACCGGCAGCCCCGGATCTACGCTCTGAATCGCGCCGCGAATCCGCGCCTCGAGCGTGCTCGCCGGCAAAGAAGTTCGCAGCGCCAAGCTCAACGACCGCCCGACAAATTGATTCAACGGAACATAGAGGTGCGGCACGCCATCGATATCGAGCCCGTCGTGCTTGATATTTTTCACCACGCCCACCACGGTGCTCCATTGATTCGCAGGATTCTGGCCGAAACGCAACCGGATACGCAGCCGCCGGCCCACCGGATCATGATCCGGCCACCAGTAGCGCCTTGCCGTCGCCTCATCGATGATCGCCACGGGCAACTTGCCATTTTCATCGTCCTCGGTGAAGAAGCGCCCCTCCACGAGCGGTGTTTGTATCACCCGAAAATAATCCGGGCTGATGCGGATAACTTCGGCGCTCAAATCTCCCGAGGATTCCGTGGGCCGGTCTTCG
>DATFSU010000045.1:0-2100 GCA_035262465.1 Candidatus Angelobacter sp.
ACGTTACAGGGATGCTCGAGGCAGGGGACGAGACAATCACGGTGGTCGATCTGGAGAAGCTGATTGCGGTAGAGGCGAAATCATGAACACGCTTCCCGTGAACGCCAAGATCCTGTTGATCGACGCCAACGTGTTTTTTGCGCGGCGCATCTCGGACGCGCTCAAGCTGGAAGGTTTTGAGGTGGTGCACAGCACGCAATCGGCCTTTGCCCTGACGATGCTGGAGTACGACACGCCGTCGGCGATCCTGTGCTCCACCAACTTGCGGGAGATGGGCGCACACGATCTGCCCAAGATCGTTCACGGCGACCCGAAGACGGCTCACGTCCCGGTGATCGCCATGGGCGAAGGCGGCGACCAGGCGCTGATGGAGGCGTTCCGGTCCGGTTGTGCCGACTTTATTGACAAGCGCCTGGGGCCGCAGTTGATTGCCTCGCAGGTCAAGACTTTTTTGCGGAGCAATTCGGAAGGCTTCCAGCCGGTGCAGATGCTGGGTTCATCGGTTGCGGCTCTTGCCGGCAGCCTGTCCCACATGGATCTGCCGGCGGTGCTGCAAATGCTGGCGCACGCGCGCCACACCGGTGCTTTGTATGTGAACGCGGGGGTGATCGATGGAATTGTGTTTTTCGAAAACGGCGTCGTCACCCACGCCGAAAGCGGCGATCTCATCGGTGACAAAGCCGTGGTCCACATCGTGCAGCGATGCAACGGAGTGGAAACTGGGTCTTACAAATTCTTACCAGGGGAGAGCACGGCCACGCGGACCGTGCTCAGGTCGGCGACCGAGCTCATGCTTGAAGCCTTGCGCGAGTTGGATGAGGCCAAGCAAGACAGCGCCGAAGGAGGTTTCTGATGGGTGCGGTACCGAAGGTTTATTTCATCGATGATAGCGCCACCATGCGTGAAGTCATCAAGATCGCTTTCCGGCGGGAGAACATCGATGTGGTTACTTACCACGATGCGCAAACCGCTCTGGCGGAAATCGAAAACGCCAAACCGGACATCGTCATTACCGACGTCATCATGCCGGACAAAGACGGCTATGACGTCTGCCAGTACATCAAGACCCACCCCGATCTGGCGACGACGCCCGTGGTCTTGATGTCAGGCGTGGTCAATCGCGCGGTGGCGGAGAAGGCGTTCGCCGTGAAAGCGGATGAGCTTTTGCGCAAGCCGTTTCAGCCACAGGACCTGATGGCGCGGGTGAAGCAGTTGCTGAAGATTACGCCGGCTCCAGCGCCGACGCCGGAAGAGGCGTCCAGCGCAGTCGCAGCCTTCAGCGGAATCTTTGATGGCGCTGCACCTCTCCCGCCCCGCCCTGCTTCTGTTCAGCCGCTTCCCGCTGCTGCCGCCGCTGCGGCCAACGCTCCGGCCATGGGTCCGGCTCCGATCGCAGCACCTGTATTTTCCGGTTTCGCTGGGCCTCCAACCGAGCCCGCGCCTTCTTCCTCGCCATTTATCACAGCCAACCCCGCACAGCCGCGACCTGTGGGACCAACAGCGGTGTCTGCCGGCAAGACAGCCAGCAGCCTGGACGTAACCAGGTTGAGGGTGGAGGTTCAGCGGTTGGAAGGTTTGATCAAAAAGCTGCAGGCGGAGTTGCAGGCTGAACGCGAATACGTGCGCGCCCTGGAGGAGCATGTGAAGACCTTGCAGGAAGCCGACTGATAAAAAACTTCCGGAGCTAAAAACATCCGGAGCGCGAGCCTAACTTCCAATTCGCAGTTGCATACAACTGGTTTCTTGCCTGGCGACCGGTGAGGTAGTGTTGTTCCATCCCGAAAGCATCGCTCAACTGGCGAAAACTCGTGTACCCAGGATTCTTGCCGGAAAGGAATCTCAGGACCTTGAACTTCAATCGCTTCAATGCCATAACATTCGATTGCTACGGCACACTGATCGACTGGGAAAGCGGCTTGCTCGGCGCGCTGCGGGCGATTCTGCAAGCCCATGGGCAACAGCTAAGCGATACGCAGATTCTGGAGCTTTACGCTGAGCTGGAGCCGCAAGCCCAGAGCCCTTACCAGAGCTATCGCCGTGTGCTTGCTGACGTCGTGCAGGGATTCGGACGACGGCTCGGGTTTCCGGTGTCCAATGCCG
>DATFSU010000046.1:0-6487 GCA_035262465.1 Candidatus Angelobacter sp.
CCAAAGTGTTGAGAAGCTGATCGTTACTGATGAAAGGCACGTTATCGAGATTTACTTCCCTCTTGAGCTCGATGGGAATCACCGGATTGTGCACCAGATCACGATGGACGCTCGTGCCCAGCACGCTCACCAACAGCGCGCCGGCCAGCGCTGTGCCGACTCCGTTTGCAAGATTGTTGGTGGTTCCACGCAGCGAACCGACGTCCCCGGCCAACTCTTTGGGCGAAGCGGTTACCAGCACGTTAAAGAGAAGCGTCACCAGAGCTCCCTCACCCACACCGGCCAGCAGCATGCTGATTACCACCATGAAGGTGCTCCAGTCGTTACGGATGACAACGCCCAATAGCCCGACTCCGGCGGTCACAAGCAGGAAGGCGTAGCGCGCGAGCCGCCGCGGGCTCAGCCGGTCGAACAGACGGACCACCAGAACAGCAGCAATAAAGCTGGCGAGGGAAAAGGGGATCACGGCCACGGCGGTTTGGAGCCCACTGCGGCCCTGGACAATCTGTATGTAGAGAGGTACGAGGAAGGTGAGGGCCGAACCGAGAGCGCCAACGCTAAAAAGCGAGAAAACCGCAGACCGCTCCTGGGGAGTCTCCAGTACTTCGAGCGCAATGAGCGGAGTTTGTCCCGACGTTTGCCGCCTCTGCGACCAGGCAAAAAATGCCTGGACTAAAAAGATGCCGCAGACGATCATAATCGGCGCCGGAGACATATCTACCACGTTGAAGGGCGCTCCAGGTCCCGCCAGCAACACGCCCCACTTCGTAAGATTGTTGGCGCCAATGCTGATAAGGAACACCGCCACGGCTGCCAAAACTACGCCGGCCTTGTCGATACTCACGCCCGTCCGGCTCTTGATGGGATTCAGCCTGCCGCTCAGCACATAGGTGGCGGCCGCCAGCAGGACGAGCAAGGCGAATGTGAAGCGCCAGCCGATCCAGGTGGAAAGCGCCCCGGCTATTAGAAATGCCAGCACGATCCCCAGTGGCTGGGCTCCGCCCAGCCACCCCAGTGCTTTCTCTTGCTGGTCGCCGTGATAGTTGTTAGCCACCAGCACCACCAGCGTGGGAACTAATGCGGCCGCCGCCGCGCCTGCGATTGCCTGAGCGATCATCATGGTCACTGCGTTTGGGCTAAGCGCCATCAACGCCATGGCCACGCCAAAAAGCGCAACCATTGCTCGAAACACGTGCAGTGAGCCGTACATCTCTCCGATCCTGGCGCCCAACATGATGAACCCGGCAACAACCAGCGAGTATGTAACGATCGCGGTTCCTACGGTTGTCGCTGGCGTGTTGAAGCTGGAGACGATGCCCTCAATCGATACCTGCAACGAGGAGACATTGAAGATCATCAGGATCTGGGCCATCGCGATAATGATCATCGGCAGCCAGGGTGCTTGTGGCTCAGCTTCGATTTGAATGTCGGATATCGGCTGAGTTGCCATCGCGCTGCTCTCCAACTCCCGTCTGATGAGATGTGCTCGCGAACCCGGCGTGCTGCTTCAGGCGACTGACTTTGACACGAGCGGGCCCACCCGCTTGAGAGCGGCAGCACCCAGCATCTCGATTCGCGCGCAACTGCATCCCAAGAGGACAAAGACAATCTATGCCGGCGCGGCTGAGTGTTGAAGACGCCGCCGCTCAAGATGCGCAGTGTCACAGGGACTAGATCGAATGTGGAAGCCTCGGCACAAAAAGGTCATCGAGATCCCATCCGGGGCCGACTCCACAGACGACGACATATCGTTGTTTCGAGGAGGTCCCTTTTATCGTGCGCAAGCGTTCATGCATCTGATCGAACCCGGCCGCTGGAATCTGGGCCGCAGGGTGGCAATCATTCTGACAATCACCTGGTTGCCGCTCGTGATCCTTACGGCGGTGTTTTCTCCAGACCGGCTGCTGGGGCTGTTGAAGAACTACACGGTGTATTCCAGGATCGCGATCGCGGTTCCGGTGCTGCTCATTGGACAGTTTCTGATGGATGACAGGTCTTGCGCGATCGTTGCACACATCCGCAATGCGAAGCTGCTCGGTGGTGAAGATCTGGTCAAAGTGAAGTCGCTGCTGACCACGCTCAGGCGGTTACGTGATTCTGTGTTTCCTGAGTTGCTGATCGTGGCTGTGATCATCGTTGAAATTGCTCTTGTCGGGAAAAGCAAACTGACAATTGCTCCTGACTTTGCCGTTTACAGAGACGGCGGAGTAGCGCGGCTGACGCAGGCGGGCTGGTATTACTGGCTGGTCAGCTTGCCCATCTACCAGTTCCTGCTTGCACTCAATTTGTGGAAATGGCTGGTATGGTCGTTTGTGCTTGTCAGGCTATCGCGAATGAATCTGAGGCTGGTAGCCACCCATCCGGATGCGCATGGCGGTCTGGGATTTCTTGGGCTCTCGGCGGCGGGATTTACGCCCATTGCTTTCGCGCTTTCGGCCGCAATCGGAGGCGACTGGCGCAATCAGATCCTTCACTACGGAGCAAGCTTGTCCAGCTTCAAGCTCCCCGCAATCATCTTGTTCGTCCTGATGTTCATATGTGCGCTCGCCCCGCTGAGTTTCTTCGTGGTCAGGCTGACTCTGCTACGTAAGAGAGCATTGCTGGAGTATGGCGTCCTGGCGCAGGCACACGTCGTCGACTTCCACGATAAGTGGTTCTCAGCCCGTGAAAGTAACAGAGAACCGCACTTTACCGCGCAAGAAGTGAGCGCACTGGCGGACCTCACGATCGCCTACGGGCATATAAAGCGGATGCGGCCCTTCCCTGCTGACATCAGCACATTGGTGGGTTTGGCATTGGCAGTCGCGGCGCCTTTGTTTCCGGTTGTGCTGGCGGAGATTCCATTCTCGGTCATCGTCAAGGGACTATTCCAGGCTGTTAAAGCGGTGCCGCTCTGAGAGTCCATGAAAGCAGCGCTTTCGTCTGATGTTGGTCTCAATGGCAACCGCCAAAATGCCGCCCGCCATCACACCCATCAGTCCATAAACCGTTGTCATTCTTGATCCGGCCAAACGCCTCGCCAGCGTTGCTTATCTATTGGCTCGAAGAGCAGGGGGAGCAATGAGTCCCGGAAAACCAGAACTCGTCGGTTCGCAACCGGAAAAACTGCCGCCTTCCCCGACGCAGGCGGGAGTCGATCCGGCGTCGCGAGCAGGACCCTGGATGGATGAGCGAAAGCGCTCTTATGCGACCCTGCTGTTGCTGACTGCCGGCGCTTTCTACATGGCCTACATTATTTATAGGCCGTTCCTTAAGGCGCTGTTCCTGGCCCTGGTTTTGACCATCGCGTTCATGCCCGTACACGAGTGGGTCACCCGGCGTGTCCGCGGGAACACGGTAGCCGCGCTCATCACGACAACAATCGTCCTGCTGGTAATCATGCTTCCGCTCATGTTCATCAGCATCAGGCTCGTGTCAGAGGCGGTGAGTCTGTACAGTTACCTGTCGCAACAGGGAGGCGCCGCCTGGGCAAACCGCTCGGAGTTTTTGAACGACGCGGTGCAACGGGCCGCCGAGCAGACGGGGATGTCGCCGGTGCAGATCAAGTCCACGCTTACGACTCGCGCGCAGGAGTTCGGGAGTTGGCTGGTAAGCATGGCGGGCTGGGCAGCGCGGGGCTTCGCGCAACAAGTCACCACCGGCATCCTCACTCTGCTGCTCTTGTTCTTCTTTCTGCGCGACCGGGAAAAGTACAGTCGCACCATTGTTAGTACATTTCCTCTGCCTCCCGGCCGACTGCAAGAGTTGTCAGGCGCGTTGCATGACACCGTCGTTTCCAATCTCTATGGGATGGTTGCAGTAGGGCTGATCCAGGGAAGTCTGACGGCTCTGGGTTGGTGGATGGTTGGCCTGCCCGCGCCATTCTTATGGGGCGCCATGGCGACGATTTTCTCATTCATTCCGCTTCTAGGCCCTTCCCTGGTGTGGATCCCGGGAGCGTTCGTATTAGCCATACAGGGCAAGTGGATCCAGGCGGCCGTACTGGTCGCGTGGGGTGCAATCGTGGTCTCCGCTGCCGATTACATCGTGCGCCCCAGGTTTGCCGGCCGCCGCGCCAACGTCAATACCTTGCTCGTTCTGCTTTCCTTGCTGGGAGGGTTGAAAGCCTTCGGCGCCATCGGAATCATCGCTGGTCCGGTGGTGCTCTCGGCTTTGGTCGCGCTGTTGAAAATAGTCCGCGAAGAACGCCAAATTGCCACGGGCGTGAACACTCAGAGCGGGTGAAGGATGACGGACGGGGATGAAATCCTGGCTGCGGACGGCGATCGAAGCTTCTTCTCCAAGAACGGAACCGCCGTGATCAGCCTCAAGCTGCACAGCATCGCTCAGCTGTTTTCTGCTATGGATCCCGCGCCCTTCCGCAAGAAGGGCCTCGATCCTTCAGTCCAAGAGTGGATCGTGAGCAGCGCGGCGGAATCTCCCCGACATGCGCCTCTTGAACTAATGATCTACCTGCAGGATTCCGCGGACATAAGCCGGTTGCAGCCGATCGTACGAGAATCCGTTCAGGCTTTCTTCGCTTACAAGTCTCAACTCTCTCGGCGGCAGCTATCGCAGATGTTCAAGAGGGGCCGAACAAGTCTGTTAATCGGTCTCAGCTTCCTGGGAGTGACCCTCGCCATCAGCAAGCTCTTGGACGCCTTCGAACAGAACCGGGTGGCGGCATTGATTCGCGAGAGCCTGATCATCGGTGGCTGGGTCGCTATGTGGAGACCGCTGGAGATTCTGCTTTACGACTGGTGGCCCATCCGGAACGAACGATTAATTTTCGATCGTCTCGGCCGGATGGGCGTCACCGTTCGCGAGGAATCAGCGGAACGCAGCGAGGAGCCATCGCGAACCTGAGAAGCGCCTGCGTCGTAGAACTGAATCTGCGCTATCTGGGGGACGAGAAGTTTTGGAGAATTGACGTGCGGCGTATCTGGGATTTACGGCGGGGCGATGACGACGACAATCGCATGAGCCCCAAGCAAGGCGGCTTGCGCGGCATGGTGCTCTCCGCGGCGCTGGAATTCAATTTTGTCCACGCAGCGGTCCTTTTTCTGGCTCTGATCATTGGACCCGCCCTGCTGCTGGGAATTGCTCCATCAGTCGTGGTCACGTACGGCCGCCTCATGCTCCAGGCCATGAGGATGGCCGGAACCAGCCCGGTGGTGGGGCTGGTCTGGCTGGCGGCGATGGTGGCACTTGCTCTTTGGTCCGGCCGACGCCTGGTCACTACCGTCTTCGACAACTTCCAGCACCTGCATTACACGCTGGTCTTTCCGCTGTTCGTCGCCCTGCGCGAGTTTCTCCGCGTGATTGCCGAACGCCTCCTCGGCAGGTCGATTACTCCGCAACGGCTAAATCGCGGGCGGCGCATCGGCGCCGCGGTTGCCGCGTTGTTGTTTGCCGCCGGAGGCCTCGCTCTGGCGTTGGCGGTCGAGCGTTCCTTTGGTTTCCAAATTCTGGACGTTCTGACAGCTCATCCTTGGGCCTTGGCAAAAGAATCTTTGGGCAATGCGGCGATCATCCTCGGTTTCTCAACAGTCCTGGCGTCACTGTACTGGCTGTGGCGGGAGCTGACTCTGAGTGGTCCCGTGCTGGACTGGGCGCCGGCATCGTCCAACCCGGAAGCGCCCGCGGTTCGCATCGCGCATCTGTCAGACTTACATCTCGTAGGGGAACGTTACGGTTATCGCATGGAGGCCGGCACGCACGGCCCGCGAGGTAACCGGCGCATCCTGCGCGTCTTTCGCAAGCTCGCCGACATTGACGCGGTGACGCCTCTTGACCGTATCTTTGTGACCGGCGATATCACCGACGCCGGAACCAGGGCGGAATGGACGGCGTTCTTCGATCTTCTGCGCGGGAGTCCAGAGGTAAGATCGCGTTTATCGTTTGTGCCCGGCAACCACGATGTGAACACGGTTGACCGTACCAATGCGGCCCGTCTTGATCTGCCCTGGAGCCCCAGCCAGGCGCTCCGCAAACTGCGCGTTGTTCTTGCGCTGGATATGATTCAGGGCGACCGGGCCCACGTGGTTGACCGCGCATCCGGCAGGCTCGGACCAACGCTGAGCGATTACCTCAGGCAAGGCAAACGCATGGAACGGCTGCGTGCCCTGGCGGCACGGGGCGCGACGCGCGGCCGATGGGAGATGGAGAGAGTCTGGGAATCGATTTTTCCGCTGGTCGAACCCGCGCAGGCAAACCACCGTTGCGGAGTCATTCTGCTCAACTCGAATGCCCGCACCCACTTCTCGCTCACTAACGCGATCGGCTTCGTCAGCCCGCCGGAGCTGCGCGCTCTCAAGGCGATCCTGCGCAGTTCTCCCGGCTGCCCGTGGATCATTGCCCTGCATCACCAGATCGTGGAGTACCCCGTGCCGTCCATCGCTTTGCACGACCGCGTAGGCCTGGCGCTGGTCAACGCATCAGATGTTCTCGCCGCGATTGAGCCCTATGCATCGCGCACCCTGGTGCTGCACGGTCATCGACACTGGGA